>JADJLJ010000001.1:0-1200000 GCA_016710165.1 Chitinophagaceae bacterium
GTTCGACAGTTTTGAAAAATGGAAGGCCACGCTTACCGAGACCGAAAAATTAAAAACAGCCTACACCCAAAGCCAGTTGCTTGGGTTGAAAAGCCAGGTAAACCCTCATTTTTTATTCAACAGCCTGAACTCCTTATCCAGTCTCATCAATGAAGATGCCGATAAGGCAGAAGAATTCCTGAACGAGCTTACAAAAGTATACCGATACCTGTTGCGCAGCCCCGATGACAAGATGGTAACGCTGGAGACCGAACTCCGGTTCATTGATTCCTATTATTACCTGCTGAAAGCAAGGTATGGCGACAAAGTGAACCTGCAGGTGGATGTGGATGAGGCCAGCCGCAATAAATATGTCTCTCCTTTTTTGCTTCAAACGATCTTTGAATACAGCTTTAACAACAATACCCTGCTGAAGGGAAGCCCGTTGAATTTCCAGATAACGCAGGACGGGAACGGCCACCTGGTAGTTAAGAACAATACCCGGCAAAAGCAAAATGCCGTTCCGGTAAATGTGGAGGGCATGCGGAACCTGCTGGATAAATACAAGCTGCTTTGTTGCGATGAACAACTGATCATGGAAACGTCTGATTCCTTTTTTTATGTGCAGGTACCTTTATTAAATGAAATTGTAAACAACCGCTGATGAAACCGGTAATACCAAACAGGGTGGAGTGGGTTAGTTTTTTTGTGCTGATGCCTGTCATCGCCCTGGGTACCTGTTTTGTTTTGTTTGGCATTGATTGGTACCGGGATCCTGGCCTCTGGTTTTATGGTTTCGGGTATATCATGCTGGTGGGACTGGTATTCTGGTACATGGACGTAGCAATTACCAGGTATATCCACAACAGTTTTGCGGCATACCGGGATACGCTCCGGCGGATAAGTGCACTGGTGGTTAAGCAACTCGTTGTGGTTACCATTTCCACTACCTTGTCCATTGTAGGCATCATGCAGTTGCCCGTGGAGGATTTCTATCCCAGCAGCAGCCAGTTCTGGCTGAGTGTCCTCATCGCCCTTGGCATTACGATTATTGCCATGGTCATCTGGGAAGGCGATTATGTCTTTCAGCAGTGGAAGGAAAGCCTGATGGAGAATGAGAAATATACCCACCTGAGCCTGCAGGGCGAATTTGATGTACTGAAGAGCCAGGTGAACCCGCATTTTCTTTTCAATTGCTTCAATACGTTATCGGCCCTGATAACAGAAGACAGGCAAAAGGCAGAAGTATTCCTGAATGACCTGAGTAAAGTGTACCGGTACCTGCTGCGGAACAACGAGGACGGGATGAGTACCGTGCGGACCGAGGTGCAGTTCATTCAAAGCTATTTTGACCTGCTGAAGACCCGGCACGGCGATGCGCTGTTCCTGCAGATGGACATCGACAAACGGTACGATGATTATTTACTGCCCACGCTCAGCCTGCAGATGCTGGTGGAGAATGCCGTAAAGCACAATGCACTTTCCAGGAACTACCCGCTGCATATTGAAGTATTCACCACGGTGGGCAATAAACTGGTGGTGAACAATAATATCCAGAAGCGGGCGCAAAAAGCGCCGTCGGGTGAAGTAGGCCTGAAGAATATCAGGATGAAATATGAATTACTCAACCAGCCGGGTTTCCAGGTGATGAACGACGGGAAGAATTTTACAGCGGTACTGCCGCTGATCTGGGAAAGAACGATGCGGAACCGCCCGCTGCATTATTCAGAAAATAAAAATTAAGCGATATGAAAATCTTAATCATCGAAGACGAAGAACTGGCTGTAAAAAAACTGCACAAGATGCTCGTGAGCCTGGATAAGGACATTGAAGTGATCGCCAATCTTGACTGCATTGAGTCTTCCGTGGAATGGCTGCAGAACAACGAAGCCCCCGACCTGATCATGATGGATATTGAACTGCTGGATGGCCAGAGTTTTGAGATATTCAACCGGGTAAAGGTCAAAAGCCCGGTCATCTTCACTACGTCGTACGATGAGTATGCCCTGAAGGCATTCAAGGTGAACAGCGTGGATTACCTGCTGAAGCCGATCCAGAAAGAGGACCTGGCGGCCGCCCTGGATAAATATAAAAAGATGTTTGTGGCGGCTGCACCGGCGCCCATCAATATGGACCTGCTGGTGAAGGAACTGCAGCAGAAACTGCAGCCGAAGGAGTTCCGCAAACGTTTCCTGGTAAAGAATGTGCAGAAACTGGTATCGGTGGAGACAGACGAGATCGCTTATTTCTACAGCGATGGCCGGCTTAATTTCTTCAAGACCTACGATAATAAAAAGTACGTGGTGGATTATACCATGGACGAACTGGACGAGATGCTGGACCCCGAAAGGTATTTCCGCATCAGCCGTTCTTTTTATGTTTCCATCAACAGCGTTGACCAGATAAATGATTATTTCGGCAACCGCCTCATCCTTACATTAAAACCCGCCGTGGATAAAGAAGCGCTGGTAAGCCGGGAGAAAGTGACGGAGTTTAAGAAATGGTTGGGAAAGTAATTTCAGGTTTCTTGTTTCTTGTTTCTTGTTTCTGGTTTCTGGTTTCTTGTTTCTTGTTTGAGGTTTGAAGTTTGATGTTGGGCTCTTTTATATTTAAGGCTCCCAACCTCAAACTTCAAACCTCAAACCTCAAACCTCAAACCTCAAACCTCAAACCTCAAACCTCAAACCCGAAACTATCTAACCGGCATGATCAGCACCAGGTTTCCCCCGTCCTTTTCATTCTGCATATCCAGTTCGGCATGGATGGCCGTGGCATGATTCCTCATTTCCACCATGCAGGAAAAGGTTTTGCTGTCGGTATCCTTGATCATGGCCGTACCGTGCATTTTGAGGCAAAGCCCGTTCTTCTGAAGGTCGATATTGATCAATGTCTGTTTGGCACCTGAATACTGCACCATGCAGCGCAGCGCTGTTTTAAAAATGAAGAAGAACCCATGCCGCAGTTTCATTTCCAGCTTAAGGTCCTTCACTTTTTCATCCACGTGCATCTCGATCTCTGCTTCGTGGCGGTTGCGCAGGGCATCAATGAATTCACTCATCCGCAAAATGGTCTTTTCCATGCTGTCGTTGGCCGGGTCGATCACCCACAGCATATCGTCCATGGCGATCATCATGTCGTTGCTCTTGTTGCTGATCTGCTCGATCAGTTCCTTCGCCCTGGCGATGTCCTTGTCCGCTTTCATCCGGGCCATCTCGCTCAGCAGGTTAATATTGCCCAGCGCCGTATTCACATCGTGGTGCAGGTTGAGGGCTATGTCTGTTCTTAGTTTTTGGGTTGCTTTCAGCCGCAGCAGCCTTTCCCGGTCCGCCAAGTAAAAGACAACAATGCAGGTTAAGGTGAGCAGGCCATAGAACCACCAGCTTTTCCAGAACGGCGGCGATATCTTTATTTTCATGGTGGTGATGTTCCTGCTGGAAACGCCATCAGCATTCTCTGCCCTTATTTTAAAGAGATAGGTCCCGGCGGGAAGGTAATTGTAGATCGCCCGGTTCAGTTCATTGCCCTTTTTCCAGTCTTTGTCTATCCCTTCCAGCATGTAATAATAAGCCGGTTTATTCTCATTGAAATAGCTGAGGATGGAGTAGGAGATGCTGATGGAATTCTGGTTGGCCTGCAGTACGATCTTGTCCAGGCTCATCAGGGAATCTACCGAAAGGAGATTATTCAGTATCCTGAATTCGGTGATGTTCACTCCGGGCGGAGCTGCCGAGGTCCTTACATCCATTGGGTTGAATACCACAAAGTCGTTGGAGCTTCCAAACAGCATCCGTCCGTCGGGTAACTGGTAATCGGTGCTCACATCAAAATTATCATTGGCCATGCCGTCGTTCCGGTTATAAAAAATAAAAGTACCCTTGTGGATGTTCATCCTGCACAACCCGCTTGCCATGCCGATCCAGACATAGCCCGCCTTGTCTTTCTGCAGGCTTACCACCACATTGGAGGGCAGGCCATCGGCATTGGTGATGTGGCGGATGGTATTTGTGCGGGTATTGTAAAAATTCAACCCCGCCCCGGCAAAGATCAGGAGGCTGTCGTTGTATTCCAGGATATCGGCGGCGTTCACAATAAGCCTTTTTGTTGCAGGACCGCTGTTGGTAATGTGTTCAATGATGTTATCGGTTGCCGGATCTATTTTATATAGCCCGGCATTCTCGGTCCCTATCCAGATGAATCCTTTACTGTCTTTAATGATCTTTAAAACTTTGGTGCCGGGGATATTGCTGATCTTATAAAGCCCGTCTTCAAACTTTTTTGCCCCCTTTGCAGCCGACCATTTATATACACCCCTCGACTGGGAGCCAAGCCAGAGGTTGCCCAGGTCATCTTCCACCACCTGCCTTATGGTCCGTTGTTCAAAAATGGCCGGTTCATATCTTTTCATCGTGTTTTTTGCCTGGTCGTAAAAGGCAATGAATGCAGGCTGACCTACCAGGCAGATGGTATTGCTGTCTTTTAAACGGCACATGGACCAGGCGGACCAGCCATTGGTTTCTTTGATACCACTTATATTAAGGTTGATGTTCCGGAGATCTTTATCGTAGCGGTATATCCCATCGCCCCAGTAACCCACCAGCAGGTCCCCGTTCTTCAGGTGAACAAAAGAGGCCGGGCCCCCGCTGCCTTTTTGGTTATTTAATTTATTCAAGTGCCCAATGCTGGTAAATAATTCTTTGGAAGGATTAAAAACATACAGGCCATTGTTTGAAGTGGTAACCCAAAGGTTTTGATCCCGGTCTTCAAACAGATTTACGGCATCATAGGAAATACTCCTGTCGTTGAGGTAACCATTATAAACGGGAACGAATTTTTTCTCCTTTAGGTCATATTTTCCAAATACCAAAAGACCTGATATCCATATAGTTCCATCTTTTTGTTCAAAAATAGAAGCAGGTTCATTGTACCTGCCGATTGTTTCATTGATCGAGGCATCTTCAAGTATAGAAACACCCTTTACCAGGTCGAAACAGTAGATACTGCAGCCCCCATCGGGTGGCCAGCGCTTGAACCATAACCTGCCCTTACTGTCAACCCGGTAAGGCGCTGTATGGGATAATTTTCCATATTTCTCTACCAGGGCTTCCCTGCCAATATTATGACCGGGGTAACTAAGCTGTTTGGTTACCCGGTTATAAACGGCAAAGCCCGAATCGGAGGAAATGATATAGCGTTTGCCAATCGGGTCATCGGCCAGGTCGATGGGCCTCCAGCCCGGCGGCATACTGAAGCTGTTGTAAGCGGAAGAGAACTCATTACGTACTTTATTGTAGGTGACGAATTCCCGGAATGTAAACGTGAGGATCAACTTACCGTTCCCGTCTTCCAGTAATCTTCTGGCAGCGGCCAGGTTCTTTTCGTAGAGGGTAACAACCGTTGCCTTTTTAAAACTAAAGCGCCGGGTATCAAAAATGCCGATGCTTCCGTCGGAAAGCAGTACCCAAAGATTTTTTTCCTTGTCGTACAGCATTTGCCAGACGCTGTTGTCGGGCAACGAATTCTTATCAGCCGGGTTATGACGGAAGGTGAGGAAACGGCTCCCGTCGAAGCGCTGCAGCCCGTTCACCGTGCCGATCCATATATAGCCCTGGTCATCCTGGACCGAATTGCTTGTGTTGTAAGCAGCCAGACCGTTGCTTACGGTGTAATGGGTAAAAGAATATTGCCGGGCTTCCTGCGAAAAAAGGGAAAGCGCCGAAAGGAGTGTAACCAGCAATAATAAAAGTCTTCTCAAAAGCGGATCATTGATTTCTTTACCAAATATACCCAACGATCATATTAATTGTAAAAATTGATGGGTCAACTGTGTTTATCCTGTTTCAACTGTAGCATTTCCGGGATGAACTGTTTTTTGAAAAAGGATCATATACCCAATTCATGCTACGTTCCTCTCAACTCATGCACGTGCACTTCTTGTAAGCCGTGGCGTGGTCTTTGACCAGCCACCAGGGCAATTGCTGTTACTTTCGCCTTTTTTCTGTGTAAAACATCATTATTCCCGGCTGGTCAAAGACCACGCCGGGGCGAAAGAGCAATTGCTGTTACTTTCGCCTTTTTTCTGTGTAAAACATCATTATTTCCGGCTGGTCAAAGACCACGCCGGGGCAAAAGAGCAATTGCTGTTACTTTCGCCTTTTTTCTGTGTAAAACATCATTATTTCCGGCTGGTCAAAGACCACGCCGGGGCGAAGAGTAATTGCTGTTGCTTTCGCCTTTTTCTGTGTAAAACATCATTATTTCCGGCTGGTCAAAGACCACGCCGGGGCGAAGAGTAATTGCTGTTACTTTCGCCTTTTTTCTGTGTAAAACATCATTATTTCCGGCTGGTCAAAGACCACGCCGGGGCGAAAGGATCATATGTTCAATTCATGATACGTTCTCCTCAATTCATGCACGCTGTACTTCTTAGCGGAAGAATTCTGAAGCAATTTTGTACCGTCAAAACAAAAAAATTAAAAACAATAAAAACTAAAAAAATGGAAAAGCTGAAATTCGGGATACAATTGCTGGTGCTCATGCTGGCATTCCCGGTTTTGTTTTTTGCTGAAGTAAAATACCCGAACAAGGTTGCAAAACCCGACCAGGAAAAAACGGTTGAGAACAGCCAGGCAAAACAAAACGATCCCAATGCAGACAAATGTGCGTACTGCCAGGTTGAAATGGGTACAGTCCCTTTTTCAAAACACATCGTGGTAAACTGATAAAACCCGGAAAATGAGAAAGCAAGTTTTAAACCGGATGATCGACCGGCTCCGGATCTGCATCGCTGCATTGATCCTTGTCATACTCAGTTTGTTCCTGTTCTCCTTTAGCGTTGAAAAACGGATGGGGGATTTCCTGAAACAACTGGGCATCAGCCAGGCAGAGGCCGACAGTAAGATAGCCAGCAGCCTTCTGGGCGGTTCACTGGACCACTACGGTATCCGCAACCTGAAAAAGATACTGGCAAATGACCGGGCTGCCATTGTGAAGGACCTGGCAGGGTATGCAAAGCAATATGCCGGCTCGGAGGCATTCAAAAAAGAATATGCGGTTTTAAAAGAGCGTAATAAACCGGCCCCGGCACAAAAAGTGGAAACACCGGAGGAGATGCGGGCCAGCATGATAAAGGCAGCAAAGGAATATGTGGCAAACTCGGAAGAGGCGTTGAAAAAAGCCACTCCCCAGATGCAGGAGATACTGAAGCAGATGCTGGAAGCCGCAAAAAAGAACCTGAAAGATGCAGAAGATCCCAATAACAAGACCATCCGCTACTATACGCAGAACTATGAGGAGATGAAGAAAATGATGCAGCAGTCTTACGACAACAGCATAAAGGACTGGGAAGCAAAATACCCGGCCAATCACCTGATGTACATAAAAGTAAAGCTGAAGGATTTTTTAGATGCCACAGAGGGGGTCGACTTCAATGCGCAGCTGGTTGAAAAGAACGGTAAAAAATATTTTGTGAACCCCGAGTATGAAAGAAAGGGAAGCCGCTGGAAGATGGTGTTCAGGGCAGGCAGGTATGCGGTGGAAACAGCCCGGGCATTTGCCAGCCAGTGGATGAGTGAGATAAAATGATATTCACCGGATCTAAAAAATTGACCATGACAACAAAAATATTCCGCTGGGCATACCTGGCATTGCTGATCGTGATGGCGTTGGTGGTAGGGGGTGCCTGTTACCAGGCGATCTCGATCGTTCCTTTCTGGCAACAGGATATTTCTATGTTTAAGAACTACGGGCACTGGGGCATCAACTACTTCCCGGTACTCAGTCCGCTTATGACCGTTTTGTGGTTAATTGTGCTCGTCACCGGGTTTAAGGTTAAATTGCCAAACAAACCGATCCTGTACGTGGGCCATTTCTTTTTCCTGTTGGTGCTGGTAAGTACATTCGCCTACTTTGCTCCCTTCCTGCTGACCTATATGGGAAACACCCAAAACAATATAACAGACCAGGAACTTATTGCAAAGCTCAATGGTTGGGCCAGGTGGGATCTTGTGCGGCAGCTGGCCGGGCTTATTCCGTTGTCAATATTCATTTATTTCTATGGCAAGACCGGAACCGTACAGGCAGGAAGGCACATTCGTTGATCCGGTTGGAGAAATACCGGGAAATAAAGGATAATTATCTTTACAGCCATTTATCAAACCACAATCATAATCCATGCGTTCTGTTACATTAATTCTTCTGTTGTTTCTCTTCGGTAATGCCAGTGCCCAAACCTGCAGCTGTGAAAAGGAATTCCTGCATGTAAAACAATTCATGGAGCATAACTATGCCGGGTTCCGTGATAAATTAAAACGGATCGGCAAAAAAGACTATGAGCAAAAATCCGGCGAATTGCAGCAACTGAGTAAAACGGCCAAAGAGAACTGCCTGCTCATCATTTCACAGTATCTCGGCATCTTTAAAGACAATCACATACAGGTGAGTGCCGCTTTCGATTTCACAAGATCCGATTCTGCATACATCAGCAGCCGGCAGCCGGTCGGTATCTCAGAAGAGAAGATCGAAGCGTTACGCCGCTCAACAACAACAGAAGGTATCTACAATTTCAATTTTGATTCGGCATATACCATTGCGGTATATGAAGACAAAACGCCTTTGCATGATTATGTAGGCGTGATCATTGATTCTAAACTGCCTTCCTGGAAAAGGGGCCTGATAAAGTTTGAAGCAAAACAGGTCAGCGACAACCTGCTGAAAGGAACTTTGTATATACGTAACCACATGCCCAGGGTGGAATGGTTCTTTCTAGGTAAGAACAGCATTGGCGGCGACTGGCAGCGGGAGGGAACAAAAAGGGAAAACATCCAGGGAGCATACCAGCCGGTGGCTTCCAAAAAACTATCCGGCAAAACACTCTACATCAAAATATCCAATTTTGACCCTTCCAACTATAAAAGGATCGACTCGGTGTTCAAGGCAAATGAGGAAGCGCTGAAGAGCATGCCCTACCTGGTGCTCGACCTGAGGAACAATGGGGGTGGCTCCGATTTTTCCTATACGCCCATCCTGCCTTATATTTCCACCGGGCCAGTAAAAAACATCGGCGTGGATGTACTGGCAACCGAAGCAAACATAACGGGCTGGAAAAAACTGCTTTCGGATAATGATATACCGGAAAAAAGTAAAAGATCCATTGAAGCCATGATCGGCAAAATGGAAGCCAATAAAGGGAAACTGGTGAATATTGCAGATGATGAAACAGATTCAACATACAAGCCGCTGCCTTATCCTCAAAAAGTAGCTGTGCTCGTCAACCGTGGTTGTGCCAGCACCACCGAACAGTTCCTCCTGTATGCCATGCAGAGCAGCAAAGTGATATTGATGGGGGAGAATACGGATGGGACACTGGATTATTCCAACATGCGTGACTCCTCTTTTTCCTGCATGCCTTATACCCTTCACTATGCCACCACCCGCAGCCGCCGGCTCGATATTGGCCAGGGGATCGATGATGCCGGCATAAAACCCGATAAATTCCTGAAGCCGGAAACAGACTGGATCGAAGAAGCGGTTAAGATACTGGAGCAATAGATATTCATCCGGGTTGCGGGCAATGGGCTTAACTATTTTTCGTGTCCTCAAACCAGCCCGATGTACCTCCGCAAAGAAAGGATGCTTTTGCAACTCCCAACTCATTCAGTAGCGCTGAACCTTTTTCTGACCTGCCGCCACCCTTACCACAAACGGTGATGGGGTACTTCCATTTCTGCAATGCTGCAGCATGGTTCTGCAACGCATCCAATGGTATGTTAACGGCAAAAGGGATGTGCTGCTGTGCAAATTCTTCCGGGCTTCTTACGTCGATCAGCATTACATCTCCCGGTGATCGCCGGATCAGTTGCCTGAGCCTGGCTATTGCAAAGCATGGTTGTGTGGTTCCTGTTTGTTTGTTCTTCTTACCGGTGATCCAGTTCCGGATCCTGAGCGAACCTACTGTTTTACATCTCATCCTGTATTTGATGATGATGGCAGAAGCTAAAGTGAGTAAGCCGATAAAGAGGATGGCTGCCTGGATATTTACAAGGTCGGCAATGATGCCGGTAAGTATGGCGCCGATCGCATAGCCGAGGTCTCTCCACAGGCGGAAGATGCCAATGCTTTTTGCCCGGTCCTCCGGGTGGGTGTTTTCTGCCACGGTTGCCAGGAATGTAGGGTACACCATTGCCGTGCCCCAGCCCAGGATGGAGGAAAGCAGGATGAAATGGAACAGGGTATTTGCCCAGATCAATGCTACCAGTGCAATGGCCTGCAACAACATGCCTGTATAAAGCATATCTTTTTTACAAAGCCTGTCGGCCATTGCTCCTGTAATTAACTGGCCCAGGCCCCATACAGCGGGGTACACGGCTGTAATAAGGCCGATCTCCCCGATGCTGAAACCTTTGGAAGCAAGCAGTATGGGGAATATGCCCCATACCATGCCGTCGTTGAGGTTGTTGACCAGGCCGGCCTGTGTTACAGAGCCCAGGTTCTTATTCTTCCAGGTGGTATCCCGGAATATATTTTTCAGCCTTGGAACGGTATTGGAAACGGTCTCCTGTGCTACGTGATGCCTGGTATCTTTTATTAAGAAGATACTGCCTGCCAATCCAAGAACGGTTAAAACAATGCCTGTGTAAAAAGGGTAGGGCCTGATGCCGTACTCACCGGCGATCCACCCGGTAAGAAATGCAACCAGCGCAACGGCGATGTATCCGGCAAATTCATTCAGCCCCATGGCCAGTCCCCGCTGCTTTTCACCCACCAGGTCTATCTTCATTACCACCGTACTGCTCCATGTGAGCCCCTGGTTGATACCTAGCAAAACATTTGCTGCAATGATCCAGCCCCAGGAGGGTGCAAACATGAGCATGAACGGGATCGGGATGGCAATGACCCATCCTGCGACCAGGAGTTTTTTTCTTCCGAATTTATTTGCCAGGGCCCCTGTGTAGTAGTTGGTGACCGCCTTTACAATGCCGAATACCACGATGAAGGAAAGGATGGCTGTTTTGGCTGCGATGGCAAATTCCTGTTCGGCTATCTGCGGCAATATGGAACGTTCCAGCCCGACCATGCCACCCACAAAGCCGTTGATGATGACCAGCAGACTGAACTGCTTCCAGTTTTCCTTTAAGCCTAACCTGATGTTTGCCATGTTATATTTTTGGACAGCCCCGGGGGGGGTTGTCCTTTGTTGGAGAAAAAAGTGCAAACCCCCGCGGCCGCCCCCGCGCGGCCCCGGGCCCGGGTGGGGGCCCGGCACGGCCCCCTCCCCCCCCCAGCCGGCTCCCCCCCCGGGCGCCGGGGCGCGGGCCCCCCCCCCCGAGGGAGGGGAAGGGGGGCGCCCCCCGCCCGGCCCGCCGCCCCGCCCTTGCGCCGCGGGGGGGGGGCGCGGGCGCCGCGCGCGGGGCGCCCCCCGCCCCCCCCCGCGGGGGGCGCCGGGGGGGGGGGGGCCCCCTTGAAAAAGCGGGGGGGGGTTCGTACGTTGAAACGAAAGTTCCGAGAAGCAGAACAAGTACTTTACATATGATAAATAATCAGCGGTGCGAACGGATACGGCTGAGGCTGACCTGTGTAATGCCAAGATAGGATGCGATGTATTTAAGCGGTACCCGTTTAATTACATCCGGGGCTTCAGAGAGCAGCGCTTTATAACGTTCTTCCGCGGTATGGAACTGGATGCCCTCAATGCGGTTAACGGTGTCAACATGACTGGCTTCAAATATCTTCCGGAACAGCCGTTCTATCTCGGGATAGGTATCGTATAGTTTGAATAATTTATTTGCGTCAATGGCTACTATTTCAGCGTCTTCCAGGGCCTGGATCGCTTTGCGGCTTGGCTTGCCGGTGAACAGGCTTTCCACCCGAACAATGATGTTGTTCTCAAAAGCAAAACTGTCGGTGATATCAATGCCGTCTTTGTAGTAATAGATACGGGCAATGCCTTTATTAATGAAGTAAATGGTCCTGCAGGTATGACCGATGGGTTGCAGGTCTTTGTTCTTTTGAATATGCACCATGCTGCAGATCGCTTCAATAGCCGCTTTGGCTTGTGCAGAGAGGGGGCTGAACCCGGCAAAGAATTGAAAGAGTTGCTGCATGGGTTTATTTTGCCGGGGGCAGGCTGGTGCACCCGATGTCGCGATACAGTTTCCATTCGCCGTTTCGTTTTTCCCATACCACCACATATTTACCCTGGTCCAGGATGGATCGTTTGCCATCTTTCATTTCGTATTTCCCTGTTTCAATGATGAATGCGGGGCTGCCCGTGATATCGGTTGTTGAAAAGGTCATTTCTTTAAGTCCCATGCGTATGGCAGCGCCCCAGGCATGTACAATGTCTTTGCCTTTAACAACGTCGCTGTTGTCCAGCAATAATTCTGCGTCGGGCCAGTAGAGGGATGCCAGTGCCACCGAATCGCCGGCGCTTACCTGCTTTGAAAATTTTGAATTCATGCTGTCGAGGAAAGAGCCTGCCCATTGTTTATCGAGGGCCGGTTCGGCGGCCTTGACCGTATTTACTTCTGCGGGTTCATTGGAATTGCAGGATAAGAGGGCAATGCAGGTGACCGCTGTAATAAAAAAAGGAAAGTGAGTACGCATGCTGTTTTGTTTAGCGTTTAAATAAGTGGATAGTAAATGTAAGGTAAGGACCTGGTATTTGAAAATTTCACCCCTGGTTGCTGACATCACCGACCGGAACCAATGATGAAGGACCCCACGCCATGGTTTGTGGCGCACGAACCATTGGACATGAACCCGGGGCGGGAATCTCCTTTGCGTCCTTTGCGTGCATTTCCTTTGTGTTCTTTGCGGTTCGATCTATAACGTAATTAAAGAAAACTAACCGCAAAGGGCGCAAAGTTTTTCGCAAAGTACGCAAATGGAGCCTTGGTTCCTGGTCCACGAAACGGGACCGAGTTGTCTTGCTATATTCATACCCTTAGCGAGCCACGGAATCCCCTGGCAGCATAATAGGAAGGGGCGCTGTTGTGATACACGAAGACACTGCCGTAGCGGAAATCAGCAAAGAGGGCGCCACCCGCTTTCCGGATCGCCGAAGGTGTTTTCAGCCAGCTGGATGTTTTGGTATCAAAATTTTCTCCAGCCATCTGGCGGGACTGCAGCGCCCGGTATTGTTCTTCCGTCAACAGTTCAATGCCCATGGCAGCAGCCATATCAACCGCGTTGTTTTCCGGTTTAAATTCTTTCCTTGATTCCAGCCCTTCCCGGTCGTAACAAATACTCCTGCGGCCTGTGGGACTTTCCGCTGCACAATCATAAAAAATGTATTCACCCGTCTTTTTATCATGGCCAGCAACATCGGGCTCACCGCCGGTCCTTTCCATTTCATGGAGCGACCACAGTTTTTCTCCGCCAGCCGGCGTAGCAAGCTTTGCCTGCACGTTGGCCCAGTCAAGACCTTTATGGCGGTTCATGTTCTTCTCAAAACGGGCTTTCAATACCCGGAGCAGTTCTTCACGTTGTTTTGCTGACAGTTCCTTTTTATTTCCCTTTGGCATAATGATTATTTTATTTCCCTGCTGCATTGATCATTTTTTCCAGGACCTTGATGTCAATGTCCTCCAGTTTATTGATGTAAAGGCAGCCGGTGCCGGTCTTGTGTTTACCTAATTTTTTCAATGCATCCGCATGCCGTTGCAGATCAATAAGGTGTAATGACAAATTGGCTTTACGCGGCGAAAAACCAATTTTGAACCAATCTACTTCCCTGCCGGTAGCGGGACTCTTATATCGTACATCGCCGAAACCGATCATTGAGCTGCCCCACATTTTCGGCTTTTCCCTGGTAGCTTTCTCCATCAGGTTAAGTATAACGTGACAGTCTTTACGTTTTTGCTCATCCGGGATACTATCAATGAAACCCGTTACACTTAATGAAGTAGGCCTGGTCTTGATTTCTGCTAATTTACCCATATGATAAGATTTTTTTAGAATTGGTTGCGCCCGGCGTCGTGGACTTTCTGCTGTGCTGATATTGCTGTAAAAGTTTTTTTGAAAATTTATATAATTACATTTGGAAGTTCCCTTTCAAGCCTGTCAAAATTTTCTTCATTTTTTGGCCCTGCAAAGCGCTTGATTTTTTCACATTCTTCAACTGTATTAAATATCATTCTGAACAATATCCTGGTTTTCGAAATACTGATTTCTTCAAATCGCACTTCCATTTCAAACAATGGTTGAGAAACCCTTGTCCAGCTGATTAATTTCAATGGCTCAACGATTTTAAATATGGAAGAATTTTCATAATTACCCTTTCCTGGCCCATGCATTGTTAGAGTCCATTTTCCTTCCGGTCGAAGATCGAACTCATGAAAAGTATTTGTAAATCCTTCTGGCCCCCACCATTTAATTAAATGCACTGGATTTGCAAAAGCCTGGTATGCAGTATTCAAAGAAGTATTTAGTATTCTCGAACTAAAAATTTCACGATTAGAGTTAACGGTCATATGGAATATTGTCTATGTCGCTGTATCATTTTTGCTTGAATGGTAAAGGTCTCGGCATTGCCCTAACGCCAGTTTGTGAAAGAACTGTTGCTGTCCTGTAAATATACACACAATGTTAATGGTTTCAAATCCTGTATGATTTTTGGTTCTTATTCTCATCCTCAGGCAGGAGACCTTGCCGGGAAGAAGCGGTGAGGCCGCCTGGTCGATCAGCGGTAGTTTTTCTTTTTAAGTTCTTTTGCCATCCTCAAAGAATGCTTCAATGAATTTATATTTTTCCAATCGCTATGTGCTATGATAATAAACGTTGGTTTTCGGCATTTTTTCTGAACTTTTTTTAGAGTAGATGCATACTCTGTTACATTAGCATCGCCTAAATAACCCAGATTTTCAGCATCAACACCTTTTACCAAGCATCCGCCGTAGAGAATTTTTTCTTTTTTAAACCAGATTATAATATTGTCTGCAGTATGTCCTTCTCCGGGGTAATACGTTTCAAAGGAAAATTGTCCGACGGTAAAGACAGTATCCATTGCCATTAAAAATTCAGCCCTTTTCTTATTATTCCTTTTACTTAATTCATCTGTAAGAACCGTTGTATAGGTTTTAACTCCCTGTTGCCTGTAATATTCAAGTCCGGCGGTTTTGTCACTATGCCAATGCGTTGCAAAACACATTACCACACTTTTGTTATGCTTTAATTTTATGCTGTCAAGCAATGGTTGAAATTGCGTTGTGTCCCAGGGTGTGTCAAACATAACAACGCCATTGTTAGTGACAAGATACATCCCGTTTGCCGGCACTTGACTTTCTTCATATGTATTGTAAGTTGTATAAATGTAAAAATCTCCTGTTAAATGAGAGATTTTAAGTTTCGCTTCTTCTGCCTGTCCGAAAATTCTGGTCAGAGAAAAAATAAATGCGATCGTCAATATAATTGTCCGCATAATGTTTCTGCAGGTTATTTGCTGATGGTCTGTAAAATTACCGCTAATGTTCCTGGCCTGGCGCAGTGGGGGATATTTGTTCCGACTGCCCGGCCCGGAATGATCATAAAGAAACGTTTTTTTTAATTAATTGTAAAAACTTAAGAACCCGGTCCAGCCGATAGCTGAAGTTGATTGTAATTTGGCTGAAGTTTGTTTGCCAGGCCACACTTGCACCCAATGTTGTGCGTACGTGCTATTAACTATTCATTCAAGCTGATATTCTTTTTTCAGCAATCCGCTGAGCCGTTGCGCTTTGCCCAGCAGCTTTCTTGCTTCTTTCCGCATGGTTTTGTTAAAAACCGTCAGCATATGTATCCGGTAGTTCAGCCTGAATTTTAAATCATCAGTCAGGCGCAGCGGGGGATTATGATCAAGACGGTTTACGTTGTTATCATCATCCCGCATGCTGTTTAACAGCACACCGTCAAAAATGCCTTCGGCGATATTTCTGTAAGTACCCATCATGTCTTCTTCGTCCTGAGTGCCCCACATAAGTGCCCGGACATACACATCATAGGAAACGATACTGTCGCTAACGGTGCTTTTGCGGACAAGCCTGAGATTACCGGCATTTTTCAGTTGCTGCATGGTTCCGTCAACCGGTGTAAAACGAAAGGCAACACCCCGTGTAGCGAAGGAATTGTAATAATAAAGGTCATTACTGTGTGAAAGGGCTTCTTTACTGTTTAGTAAGTTACTGAATGAATCAAGCATCTGTGCCCTTTCATTTCGCAATTGAATAATCACGGTAAGCCTGTTGATATCAGCCTCCAGGTCGCTATGCAGGGATTGAATATATTTTTTCTCCCGCTGGTGCTCAATGGTATGCTCCAGTTGATATTCTGCCAGAAATCCACAAAACACTGCAAGAAAAAGCATTAGAAATTCCCAGAAATAGGATTTCCGGTTTTTCTTTCCTTCGTGATGAGCATGATGGTGTACTTCCATATTTTCAGTGTCTTGATTTTGGGGAATAGTCTCAGTGTCCTTAGCAGGCGTAATTTCCTCTGAAGGATTTTCCGGTTGGATATTTGTAGGAATATCTATATGTTCTTCGTCTGTATTGTCTGCCATTTATTTTTTAGTTGGTTAAGTTATCAGGGTCTTCAATAGCATCACGCACAACGTGAAGTATTTGCGCAGCGGGGGAATTCATGCTGAGCCCGCCCGGTGCTGATGTAAATTAGCAAACGCAAAAGACAATTTATGTAAATTTTCAATTGTAAAGCGGTCAACCTATTTCAGGACGAGACATCCGGCAAAAACGGTATAAATCGGCAAAAACAGTCGATTTCGGCAACTAATTTGGAAAGCCCCTTTCGGGGATCGTATGTTTGATGCATGGCAAAGAAGAAAAAACTATACCGTCGCATACCATACCTGCCTTTCTCACTCACCCTTGTCCGCGGGGCAATAGGAAAGGAGTTTGTGATCAAGCATTACAGCTACGGTGCTATCCGGACCAGGTACCCGGATATGACCCGGATCATTGCTTCGGCAAAACAGCGTAAATGCCGCAACCTTTTTAAGGAAGCGGTGGAATATGCAAAGCAGGTGATCGCTGATCCCGAAGAAAAAGCGGCCTGGCAAAAAAGACTCCGTAAGGGTAACGGGGTATTCAATGCTGCCGTTAAGTTCTATATGCTGAAAGAAAAGCGGGAAAAGGAGCGTGCGTTGATGATGACGAACACGCTGCTCTGGCTGGCATTTAAAAATGCAACGGCGCAGGAAATGGCAGAGGAGCAAAGGGGTTACAGAAACCAGCAGAACAGTCCATTACCGGTAGTTTATTCGCATACCGGTTCTTGTGTCATGAACCGCGGCGGAGAAGAACATCCATCCCCATCTTAGTTATGCTCGCTGAGCATGATCGTTCCGGTCGGTGAGGACAGCAACCAGGGGAATGGGACCATGATCATTCCGGTCGGTGAAGGCCCCGGCCAGGGCGTAGGGCGTACACTACATCGGGGTTTCACGCAAGAGTCTTATTATTTAAGCGTATGCAGTGAAAACCCCGCTGAGACAAAATTCCGTTTCGTGAGCCACGAAACGGGGCGGAAATTAATGGGTTGCATCTCATATCTTTGGCCACTTAAAACCGATCTATTAACCATGTTCTTGAAATTTCTCCATTGGCTTGGCATCACTGCCTGTTTCGCCCTCATCATTTCCTGCTTCCTGCCCTGGGGCTACTATGCAGACATCAACCAGACCTTCACGGGTTTTTACAGCTACCAGAACCAATACGGCAAACCGGGAAGGTTCCTGCTGCCGCTGGCATCATTGACACTGCTATTCATGCTGCTGCCCAAAGTGTGGGCCAAGCGAAGCAATCTTTTTATTGCAGCCCTTACACTGGCTTATGTGGTAAAAGTTATATCCTCTTTGGGTCATGTTATAACAATTATTGCCCGCAAAGATTGTACGGTATATATATCGCCATGGCCGCTGCGGTGATCATGCTGCTGGCGGCTTTTTTTCCGAAGATGAAAATGGGGGAGGAAAAGGAGTGAAGGGGTGGGGGTTTGATGTTTGAAGTTTGAAGTTTGATGTTTGAAGTTTGATGTTTGAGGTTGAGATCTTTTATAGTTAAGGCTCCCAACATCAAACATCAAACCTCAAACCCGAAACAGTTACATTTCATAGTTGAGGCTCCCAACATCAAACATCAAACATCAAACCTCAAACCCGAAACAGTTTTCTAATTTTTCTTCACCTCCTTCGCCCACGCATCCTTTCACGTAACCGTCCGGTTAAACAGCATTTTATCTTTCGTGGAGTCTTTGTCGAGGCAGAAATATCCCTTGCGTATGAACTGGTAAGCAGTGCCCAACTTCGCATCCTTAAGCGATGGCTCGAGCACGGCATTATGGATCAGCTCCAGTGAACGGGGGTTGATGGTATCTTTAAGATCTCCTTCTTCTGCCATGGGGTTCTCCGCCGTGAAGAGGCGGTCGTATAAACGTACTTCGGCGGTCAATGCATGCGCTGCGCTTACCCAGTGAATGGTGCCTTTCACGGTGATGCTGCCGCTATCTAGTCCGCTTTTTGTTTCAGGTAAATAGCTGCAATGGATCTCCGTGATCCTTCCGGCGCCATCCTTTACAAAACTTTCGCATTTTACAATATAGGCGCTCTTTAACCTCACCATGGCACCCGGGGCCAGGCGGAACCATTTCTTTGCAGGCACTTCCATAAAATCTTCCCGCTCTATCCACAGTTCTTTGCTGAAGGGAATTAATCTTGTTCCCATGCTCTCCTCCGGACCATTCTCACTCGTCATTTGTTCGGTACTGCCATCTTCGTAATTGTCGATGATGAGTTTCACCGGGTCAAGCACGGCCATTACCCGGAGGGCTTTTTTGTTCAGGTCTTCCCGCAGGCAGAATTCCAGTAAACCCAGGTCGATGAAATTTTCCCGCCTGGCCACGCCGATCTTGTCGCAGAATGTGCGGATGCTTTCAGCGGTATATCCTTTCCTGCGCAGGCCACTGAGCGTTGGCATGCGGGGATCATCCCATCCGTTCACATGGCCTTCATTCACCAGTTGCAGCAACTTCCGCTTGCTCATCACGGTATAGGTCATGTTGAGCCGGGCAAATTCATATTGATGTGATGGGAATATCTCCAGCTTTTCGATCAGCCAGTCGTACAGTTCCCGGTGGGGAATGAATTCGAGTGTGCAGATGGAGTGGGTGATGTGTTCGATGCTGTCGCTTTGCCCGTGCGCAAAATCATACATGGGGTAGATGCACCACTTGTTGCCCGTGCGGTGGTGATGGGCATGTTTAATGCGGTAAATGATGGGATCCCTCATCAGCATATTGGTATGCGCCATGTCGATCTTTGCCCGTAAAACCTTTTCACCATCCCTGTATTTTCCTTCTTTCATTCCGGTGAAGAGGCTAAGGTTCTCTTCAACACTCCTGCCCCGGTATTGATTATCTTTCCCGGGTTCGGTGGGACTGCCTTTCATGGCAGCGATCTCATCGGCGGTGGAATCATCTACATAGGCCAGCCCTTTTTTTATCAGCGTTACGGCATATTCATACAGGGTGTCAAAATAATCGGATGCATAAAATTCATTGGCCCAGTTAAAGCCCAGCCAGCGTATATCGTCTTTGATGCTTTCCACGTATTCGGTCTCTTCGGTCACCGGGTTGGTATCGTCGAAGCGCAGGTTGGTACTGCCGCCGTATTTAAGGCCTAAACCAAAATTGAGGCAGATGGATTTGGCGTGACCGATATGCAGGTAGCCATTCGGCTCCGGGGGAAAACGGGTGAGTATGCTTTTGTATTTTCCGCTCTCCAGGTCTTCTTCAATGATCTCCTCAATGAAGTTGAGGCTTTTTTCTTCGCTCATCATGGTTTGATTTGGAGGGCAAATTTAATGAATATCGAACAAGGAACAAGGAACAAGGAATGGCGAAGTGTTTCATTCTTCATTCAGCATTTTTTTCTTAAAAAGTGTGATTGGGAACCACGAAGACCTGAATGAATAATGAACAAGGAAATAAGAACAGGGAATACTGAACAAGGAACAAGGAATGCCGAAGTTAGATTCCGTTCTTCATTCAACATTCCTTGTTCCTTGTTCAGTATTCATCAGACCCGTCCCATACGCTTCAGGTGCGATGCATGCGAAACGATGGCATGGCGCATCTTCCGGTATTCAATGTATTTTATACCATACTCCTGGCAGGTCTGTTTGATGATCTTGCTGATGGCAGGGTAGTGGATGTGTGAGATCTTTGGAAAGAGGTGGTGCTCGATCTGGAAGTTCAGTCCGCCTACCAGCCAGGAAATGAGTTTGTTCTTTGTGGCAAAATTGGCCGTGGTCTGTACCTGGTGTATGGCCCACTCATTTTCGATCCTGTTTATGTCCTCGCTCGGAACGGGGAATGCGGTCTCCTCCACGGTATGTGCCAGCTGGAAAACAATGCTGAGAACAAAACCGGCAAACATGGCAATGATGAGGAAGCCTACCAGCCAGGGTACGAACCCTACCAGCATGATGGGAAGGATCACCATCATGAACAGGTAACCCAGTTTGGCGATCCAGAAAGCGAAGTGTTCGAAGATGCTCATCTTTTTAATGGGCACTACACCCACTTTGCGGCTGAAGTATTTTCGGTAATCGGATTCAAATACCCAAACCAGCAACAACAGGGTATACAGGAACCAGACATAGATATGCTGGAAGCGGTGAATGAAATATTTCTTCTGCGTGGGGCACATCCGCAGCATGGGCTTTATCTCAATATCATCATCCACGCCGTCGATATTGGTATAGGTATGATGAATGATGTTGTGTTTGTTGTTCCACATGATGGCGCTTGCGCCCAATGCATTTACTGAAAATGCCGCAATATAATTCCAGAATTTGCTGTTGCTGAAACTGCCTTGACCGCCGTCGTGCATCACATTGAAGCCAATGCCTGCCGTCAGTCCGCCCATGATGAAACATTCCGTGATGGCCAGCCAGGTATCCGGCGTGAAGAACAGCACGTGTACATACAGGGCAATGTAAACCGACCAGAACAGGATCGCCTTAAAGAACAGGCTGAAATTGCCGGTGACCGGTTTTTTGCTTTCGTTGAAATAATTGCTCACCCTTCTTTTGAGTTCCTGGTGAAAGGTGGAGCGGTTTACGTTTGAGAATTTTGGAACAGACATTGGGTTATTTAATTTTTAATGTTAGGTATTTTCTTTTATTAAGGCGTCGAAATTCTTCAGGCCGATCATTTTTTCAGACCGGAATCCTTCTGCATATCTCACCCCGATCATTTTTCCGAACCACTTGTGGCGGTATACCACGCTGTCTAAAAAATCCGGCGTGGAAATATAGGTGCTGGGGCCTTCCGCATCCCCTGTATGAAACTGCGTCCGGTATGCTTTTATTGCCTCAATCTTCCGGTCAAATACATCCGATATGTCGATCACGAAATCGGGCTGCAGCATCCGGTCCTGGATATAACTGAAAACGTATTTCGGCCGCCAGGCTGTTTGCGGTTTCCCGTTCTGTTCCGTACCGATCTTCATCAGTCCGGAAAGAAAGGCTGCATCGGCCACTAATTTTGAAGAACGCCCATGATCGGGGTGGCGGTCTTCTACGGCATTACAAAGAACGATTTCTGGCCGGTAGGCTCTCAGCGCTGTTATTATCTTTCGCTGGTGCGTTTCGTTATTCTCAAAAAATCCATCAGCCATGCCCAGGTTCTCTCTTATGTCAACACCCAGGATCTTTGCCGCATCGGCAGCTTCCTGCTTCCGGGTCTGGGCTGTTCCCCTTGTACCCAGTTCTCCTTCCGTAAGGTCAATGACCCCGGTCTTTTTGCCATTCTTCTTTTCCAGCAGCAAAACACCCGCACAACTCAGTTCCACATCATCGGGGTGAACGCCAAAGGCAAGTAGGTCTAACTTCATTCGTGTCTGAAAAAATTTCTGCATGCAATTTAGCTCATTTAAGCCATTCGGTTTGTAGTATTAAGTTGATAATCCTTTCATTTGTGCAGTTATTAACAGTAAATGGCCATACGTTAGAAATTACTGTAGGATTCAGGTCGCTGGGAGCGTTCCGGCTAGGGTAAATGATTCAGGCCGCTTAAAGCGTCCCGACTCTGGGATTCAGACCGCTGGGAGCGTTCCGGCTAGGATTCAGGCCGCTTGGAGCGTCCCGACTCTGGGATTCAGGTCGCTGGGAGCGTTCCGGCTAGGATTCAGGCCGCTTGGAGCGTCCCGACTCGGATTCAGGCCGCTAGAGCGTTCCGACTCGGGGTTACATCTGCTTTAAGGGCTTGCCGGGCACGTAATTGTAACCATACATCCGGCAACACTCCTGCACAAAACGTTCTATCTGCAGGTCGGTCCCGGCAGGATCATAGGGTTGTTTCAGGTTGCTGCTGAAGAAGAAAGCAACGGTCTGGTAAAAGCGGGCGGTCAGTCCCCCCTTGTATTCCTTGATGATCTCGTAGCAGTTGTTGCCGGTCTCCCGGTTGATCAGTTTCATCAGCACTTTGCCCTGGTAAATGGAAAGGTTGGTGAGCGGGTCGGAAAACTCCTTTTTTAGTTCCTTCTCCCTCGATTTGATGTATTTCCTCCTTTTGGATTTATCGGTAACGCCTTCCAGGTGCAGGTTTATGTCATTCAATACCACGCCTGCCTTGATCGCATACGGGTAGGTGACAAATACGGCATTGCGCAACCGGTTCCATTGGGCATACAAGGAAGTTTTCCCCGGGGGGTATTTTGCATACAGGTCGAGGTTGGATAATGTTTTTGACTCGATGGTATCCCCATTGTACACAATGGCTTCCACCGTGATGGTATCATTGATGCCAAGCTGCTGCGCCTGCAGGGAATTGCTCTTTGCAGCCAGCATCAGCAGCAGGAGAAGGGTACAAATCTTAATATGTGAAACATGCTTTAACACGGGTAGTGTAAATTTACAGATCAGACCGTTATTTTATACCATTAGATGCTTAATGTAACCATAAAGTTCACCGTTTATTGTACAATTTTCCTGTTTTTGGGCTGTGAAGGGCCAAAAAAGGAAGGGCCTGACCTGGTAAACCTGCGTTATGCCGACTCTGTTTCGGAGGCCAGGATCGATTCGGCTTATGCGGCCATCCGGGCCGGTTGCGATACCCTGGTGAAATACAAAGCCCCGGTGATGGCTGATTCTTTGATGAAGGACAGTACGTTATTGCGATCGTTCTTTGATACAGCAGAACCCTATACCGATGCCGATAAAAAGCTGGAAAAGGTCATCCGCCAGTTGCAGGCCGACTGTGATTCTAATTTGCTAAAAGAAACATATAGAATAGCCCGGCAGCGGAAGCTATCAAAGCCAGTGCGCCATAAAAAGGCGAAAGCTTAGCCCGCTGAACAGCGCTCATGACAATGCCGATGGACATGATGATGAGACCCAGCCATACCAGGTTAATGTGCGGGAATATATATGCCTTAAGGGTTACATACTCAATGATCATATCCGATTCTTTGATACCGATCCTGGCTTTATTCTCGGTTACCCCTGCAAATTTCACGTACAGGTTTTGTGCATACACGGTATCATCCACCTGGTTCAGTCCGTATTGGTCTATGTGCACCAGCGGCGAGGCCTTGTAATGCATGCTGTCTTTACTGATGAAGGTAATGTCGGCCATCAGGGCCAAGTCATCGGGTTTGAAATGATATTTTTCGTTATCCGGGTTTTTCACCACGCGGTTCAATATGAACATACCCTTGCTGTAAAAACCGGTATCGCCTTCGGCCAGTTCAATTATTTTGAACTGTGCGGTGTCCTCCGGCAGGTTTTCTTTATTGATGGTATACGAGATGAAGGTGAATACATCCTTACCCAGGTAGCTCTTGGTATCAGGATTGCTGCTCATGTTGTTTCCCTTCATCAGGTATACGTCCGGGTTCAGCCTGAATTCTTCCACCACTTTTTTTGTGGCCTTGTCTTTGCGTTGAAAGAGCAGTTCATAAAAACGGCGGCCCTTTTCATTTCCCAAAGAATCTTTCAGGTAAGTAACTTCATAAGGTCCCATGGCGGCAGGCACCTGGCGGATGAGCGTAAGGTTTTCCGTGGGGTTATCCGTTTGTTTGGTCAGCGGGTCTTTGCCGGAGATCTGCAGGTTGATGCCATTGGCTGCACTGCTGCTGATCACTTCCTTGTTGCTTGATGAGAAGAGGATCCCTGCCAGCATCATGGCAAAACCAAGATGTGCCACTGATCCGCCGGCCGCTTTCAGTTTGCCGTTCAGCCCGCTCCAGATATACATGGCGTTGGCAACAAATGCATAAACGGATGCAAACAGCGCCACGTAGATAGCGCCTAAAAATCCGGCGCCCATTTTATAGTATCCGATGGGATAAAATACGGCGAATAATGCAGTAATGACCGCTGCCAGCAAAGTAGGCAGGGCCAGCTTTTTAAGTACCTGCCCGGATTCTGTTTTCCTGTATTTGAAATATTGCCCGATGGCGCTCAGCAAACCAATGATGATGGCAACAAGGATGATCACTTTGTTGTAGGAGAATTCCACGTCTTCCGGCTGGGCAATGCTGGTGCCTAATATTTTATTGTAAACCGGTATGGATGTTTTGGCAATGATGAAGATGGCTGCCAGGAAGATGACCAGGGCGCCGATGAACATCCAGAACTCCCTGGAGTTGGTGTTCTCTTCCTTTTTTTCCGAGGGTATTTTTTTCAGGTTCATGAAAAACAATACCAGGGATGGCACCGTGAATGCAACAACAAAGAGCAGTATCATCACATTGATGGCCTGTCCTGCATCAGTAAATGCATGCACCGAAGTATCGCCCAGGATACCGGTTCTTGTTAAGAACGTGGAATACAGTACAAAAATAAAACTGAGGAATGCAAAAAGATAGCTTGCTTTCAGTGAATGGCCCGTGGCTTTGTATATGACCATCGTATGCAGCCCGGCAACCAGTATCATCCAGGGCACCAGCGATGCATTCTCCACCGGGTCCCATGCCCAGTAACCTCCGAAAGAAAGGGATTCATAGGCCCATTTTCCTCCCATCATGATCCCCACACCCAGCACACAGGCGCCGAACAATGCCCAGGGAAGGGCCGGTTTTACCCAGTCGCCATAGCGCTTGGACTGAATGCCTGCATAGGCAAATGCAAACGGGATGATGGTAGCGGCAAATCCAAGGAACAGAACCGGTGGATGGATCACCATCCAGTAATTGCGGAGCAGCACGTTGAGGCCCACACCGTCTTTGATGTAGGTTAAATAATCCGGCTGGCTGAAAATGGGCCCGGCGATCTCGTTCCTTGTTAAAATGAACGGGTTGCTTCCCAAACGGACATCGCCAACATATAAACCCAGCAGCATCATCATTAAAAAGAACTGGGCTAAACTGATCACCGTCATCACCGGGGCTTCCCATTCCTTTATCCTGAACATGATGAAGAGCCCCAGTATGCCGTGCCAGATGGCCCATAATAAAAAACTTCCTTCCTGTCCTTCCCAGATACAGGCCAGCAAATATTTTGATTCCAGTTCCGTGGATGCGTGCTTGTATGCATACAGGTATTCGAAGAAATGGTTGGAGCAGATATAGAAGATGATGCCGAAGATGACCAGTATGGAAACCAGTTGCGTAAAAAAGCTCAGCCGGGCAAAACGGGTCCAGGACCTTTTTTCAACCAGGTCGGTCTTCCGGGAAGCGGTGAAATAAGCAATGGTGGAAATGATGGATGCAACGAATGCAAGCAGCACAAAAAATTGTCCGATCCGGCCGGGTAACAGGTGTTCGCCTTCAAACTCCATTGGGGATAATTAAAAATTAAGAATTAAAAATGTGTGTCTTGTGGTGCAGTGTATGTTCATGATCCTGGTTCGGGGGAATTAATAATTTTTAATTCTTAATTCTTACTCCCTGCATTGATCGTCTTCTCCAGCTGCTTTTTATCATCCTTGTACTTGCTCGGGCATTTCAGTAAAATATCATTGCATTCAAAATGATCGGCCTGCATTTTTCCTTTCATCACGATGCGTTCGCTCTTTTCCAGGTCGGTGGGTTTGCTGTTGCGGAAGATCACTTTTGTCTTTCCCCCCAGGCTATCCACTGCATAAAAGGAAAGGTAGTTGGGGTTGTTCAGCGGGTCGTATTCAATGGGTTGGGTATTGTCGACCCTGGCAATGAGATGAACGTATTTGCCCTGCTTCTCTTTTGCAGAATTAATGGTATCGTACGTGGAGAAATCACCTGCTGAAAAAATGATGAGGGTAACGATGAGGGCGGCAATGGCTACCAGGATTATGATATGTGTTCTTTTCATAGCTATTTATTGCCCGCAAAGATAAACCAATCGGGCATTTTTCTTTTCAATTTGTTTTATTATTTAAATGGGGCGTATTTTACACCTAAATCATATTTTTTGTTCTTAAAACGGTTATACAACGAGTGGCGTTCCCTGTTCTGGGCCCTGTTGCTTTTCATGGCCGCCCAGCTCTTTTTCATGGCCAAAGGAATTGAAAATATACCTTTCTTCCTGTACCATATGTATGGACAGGTTCACCCCCGGAAAGATTCAACCGCCGTGTACCTGGTAAAAACAAAGGAGGGTTATTTCAACCATAAAGAACTCAGCAGCCGCGAACAGGAAATGCTGCTGAACCCGGTCATTTATTATGCCAATTTAAAGAAAGACGGCGATGGGACCGTTGAAACTGCAGAAAACAGGTTTGGAAGCGTTGCCGGTGCACAAACCATGGCTTACCTGCAAAAGCAATTGGGTAACGACAGCCTTTCACTTACCCGGTTTCCCGGATGGTGGGGCAACTATTTCAGGCTGGTTTCGAAAGATGCCTTCGATTCCGTATCTGTTGTGAGATCCTATGTGTATTCAAAAGCACCTTACCATAAAGCCGCAGCCGATTCCCTTTTCTTTACCGTAAAACTGAGATAACTGCAACCCGCATCCACATATTATCCAAGGGAATTGATGGCCCGGGTTGTTTTCGGCTGGCTGTTCGCAGTGCTGGTCTATTTCTTTTTCAATAACAGCCTGCTGTCACAGCTGCAGCAGCCCGTGTTGGTATATCCCGGCAGTGATAATACGTTCTGGTTGCTGCACATCCTTGATGTGCCGCAATTCCTGCTGTATCATTATACCGCAGCGCTTGCTTTTGATATTTTACTTACATGCTCATGCATCATCTGTGTCGTTCTTCCGCAGCAGCGCCTGTTTACCTGGATAAGCATTATTGGTGTCTGGATATTGTATGTTGCTTACTGCTCTGCCGCCGGCAAACATTATGCACAGATCGGGTACCTGCTGGCGCCCATTCCTTTCCTGGCGCTGCGAGCACAGAAATTTGACCTGCTTTGGAACCTGTTCCGTTACTGGGTTTGTTTCTTATACGTTTCTGCCGGTCTGTACAAGCTATATTACGGCGGGTTTGGCTATGAACAGAATATGAGCCATATACTGGTGCAGGAAAATGCCGAATGGTTTATTTTTAACAAGATGGGCCTGCAGCATACGGTCATCGATTGGTTGATACAGCATCCCGGCTTTTCGCAGTGGTTATACCGGGGAGCGGTACTTACAGACCTGGCGCTGATCACCGGGTTTTTTACCAGGCGGTTCGACAAATGGCTGCTGGCAGGCCTGCTTGCCTTTCATCTGGGAAATTTATTTTTACTGCACATCAGCTTTGTGGAGCAGTCGCTTATCTTTGCACCGTTTTTGCCCTGGCAGCAATGGGCAGAGCGGTTACAAATAAATAACAGTGATGACTGATCTTTCGAATTTTGATCCCAACTCGGTTGGCAATCCCAACAACAACATTTTTGGTTTACCCTTTTCTGAAGAGGATGCAAGGCTGGTGATCGTTCCCGTACCCTGGGAGGTAACGGTTAGCTACAATGCCGGTACAGCAAGGGCCCCCGAGCACATTTTTAAATCGAGCCTGCAGGTTGACCTGTACGATCCGGAAGTAAAGGACGGGTGGAAGCAGGGTTTTTACATGCGGCCCTGCGATAAAAAAGTGCTGATGAAAAGTGATTACCTGCGCAAGGAAGCGGAACTGTACATCAATTATATAGCACAGGGCGAGATCGTGGCCGATAATAAATTCATGTGCAAGTCGCAGAAGGAAATAAATGAAGGAAGCCTGTTCTTAAATAACTGGGTGTTTGAGCAAACGAAAGGATTGCTGGACAAAGGAAAACTGGTTGGCCTGCTGGGAGGCGATCACAGCACCCCATTTGGTTTTTTTAAAGCCATTGCGGAAACGCAGGGCGATTTCGGCATATTGCAGATCGATGCGCACTGCGACCTGCGGAAAGGATATGAAGGGTTCAAATATTCACATGCGTCCATCATGTACAATGCACTGGAAGAGATCCCGCAGCTTAAAAAGCTGGTGCAGGTTGGTATACGGGATTATTGCGGCGAAGAAGTGGATTATATTGCAGCAAGCAACGGCCGGGTGGTTACGTATTTCGACAAGGACATAAAAGAACGCCAGTATGAGGGACAGTACTGGAAGCAGGTTGCTGCTGAAATAATTGACCAGCTTCCCGAAAAAGTGTTCATCAGTTTTGATATCGACGGGCTGGATCCAAAACTTTGTCCGCATACCGGAACCCCCGTGCAGGGAGGCTTTGAGGCCGAACAGGTTTTTTATCTCTTTAAAAAATTAATGCAAAGCGGGCGCAGGATCATCGGCTTCGACCTGAATGAAGTGGGTGTAAGCCAGGATGAGTGGGATGAGAATGTGGGGGCAAGGTGTTTGTTCCGGTTGTGCAACCTCCTGATCGCTTCAAACCCTGCCTGATGCAGTATAGTTTTATCCTGCAAGACAATACGAAGAAGGCGTACCGCCTGTTTGCCTGGTTCCTTTTCTTTTTTCATATCGTGGCTGCCGGTGTCATCGGGTTGAGTACCGGTGACAAGCAAACGAAAACAGGATTATATATCTTTTTTGGGTTACTGACCGCCGCTGCTATCATTTATTCTGTTCTCCGTAAACAAAAAAATGCATTGGATGTATTTAGTGTGATCATGGCATTGCTGTGTATTGTTTTTTGGCTACGGTATGGAGGCGTGGCTGCCGCCATTATTTTTGCTGCTGTCTTTTTATTCGTACTGCTGGTGCAGCAAAAAAAAACCATGGTGGTCATATCCACAGAAGGCGTGATGTTGAAACGGGTATTCCGGGAAACAAAATATCCCTGGCAGAAACTCGATCATGTTATTTTAAAAGACGGGCTGCTTACCATTGACCTTGCCTCAAACAGGATGATACAGGCTGAACTGGCGGAAGAGAATAAAGCGGTTGATGAAACGGAGTTCAACAGGTTTTGCAAACAGCATCTGCAAAACAACACCTAACTTGCAACAGCTTAAGAACATGCTAACACAAAGCCCTTATATATTATACTCCGACGGTAACGGAAATATTTTTGAAGACAGATCGCTGTACGTTACGGGCCGCAGCGGCTGGGATGCTTTGCCGGTACCAACGGATGAATGGATCGAATTGCCGGGCGGCGGGAATTTATATGAATTGCCCGGCCGCAAAGGGATCGGGATCGATGTGCGGACAGGGGAGATGCGGCTTTGTGAAAAGGGCTGGGCAGTGGCAGCCTTTATTCCGCCGGCACATACAGGCTTGTACATGTCGGCATACGAAACAGAAAAAGATGCACCCACGCTGCCGTTGTTCTGTTATACTGCTGCCGGCTGGCTGGATGAAAAGATATATGTTCCGGCTGTGCGTATTGAACAGGACGTACGGCAGGAAGCCGCTGGCTACGACGATGCATTGATCGAAGCGGGCGCACAGCATTTATTAAATGCATACCCGCACAACCGGCTGGTAAAACATTTGATGGAGAACTGCTGCATGACCTATACCTGTCCTGCTGCAAGGAACCTGGCCATCGGCAGGTGGGAGTGCCCGGTACCTGTTTCTCCTGCATGCAACGCAAACTGCATCGGCTGTATCTCCTTTCAGCCCGAAGAAGAAACGATATTCAGTACACAGGACCGGTTAACGTTCAAACCCACTGCCGAAGAGATCGTTGAATTTACCGTGCCGCACCTGGAGACGGCGCCCTTTCCCATCATCAGTTTTGGCCAGGGCTGTGAAGGAGAACCGATATTGATGTGGGAGACCATCCGGGATGCCATCATTGAAATACGAAAGCATACAAAGAAAGGAAGCATCAATATAAATACGAACGGCAGCAGGCCCGATGCAGTAAAAGAATTATGTGAAGCGGGATTGAACAGCATACGGGTAAGCACCAATTCGGCCAGGGAAAAAATCTATACGCCTTATTACCGCCCCAATAACTATACATTTAATGATCTTATTGAAAGTCTGAAAGTGGTACGCAGTTATGGCGGGTGGACGAGCATCAACTATTTTGTCTTCCCCGGCATGACGGACAGCATCGAAGAATACGAAGCGTTAAGAAAACTGATCAAAGAAACGGATCTCTGCATGATACAGTGGCGCAATTTCAATATTGACCCCGACTGGTATCTCGGGAAGACCGGCGTTACCGAAACAGGGGAGTGTATGGGAGTTAAACAGATGATGGAACTGATCCGGGAAGAATTCCCCGGTTTAAAATACGGTTACTTCAACCCTTCGATGGAAAGGATCAAAGGGAATTTTGAAGTTGATTATGCACATTGATCTAATACCTCAGGAACAATTTCATATAAATGGTATAATCATTCATGGATTGCCATTCGGAACTTGCCTTTGATTTAAAAATATATTCACCTCTTTCCGTTCCTGCAAATGAAAAATAACAGCTGCTGCCTGTTTTACTGCGGCAGTTAAGTACTTCAAAACTTACAAAGATCTCATTCTCGTGAATGTGAGATCCCTGTTGCGGAGGTCAAACTCCGGGGCTTTATCATCGAGGGTAAGTTTATGGATGGTGGTGGCAATGGAATCTTCGAAGATCTCTTCACCGGGTAACCCATTCTCTACGCTTCGTATATGAAGGCGTATCAGGCAGGTGTCGCACAGGTTATTCACTTTGAAACGGATCTTATCGATCTTGTATTCTTCATAGGGCAGGTTAAAGATCCGCCCGATCTCACCCCCGGGATTCCCGCTGTTCCAGCTCCGGATATAACCCACCGATTCCAGCCTGGAACCCTGCACATCCTGTGTACTGAATGCTTTTACGGTAACGTTCTGCAGGGTCTTTGTTTTTTCTTTTAAAACAAATTCTGTTCTGTTCATGGCGGCCGGTAAAGGCAGTCTCAGTGTTTCAAAACCCACCATCGAGATCAAAAGGGTATCGTCTTTTCTGAGGGCGGGTACAGCCAGGGTGAAATTCCCGGAACGGTCTGATGAACTTCTTTGCTGTTGCCTGGCCAGTTCAATAGTTGCAAAAGCAGCAGGCCTGTTATCTTTCTCATAAACAACCCGGCCTTTAATAACACCCGGTTGCGATTGAACAGGGGAGCTGATGAAAGCAAGGCAAATGATGAGGATTAAAAAAAATACAGGAAAGCTTTTCCGGCAACACTTCATGATGGACAACGGGTTAAATTTCTTTTGTACGAGAGTGCAATGCTAACTTAAAAAAAAATATATTCCGTCCATAACTGTTTAAAAAGGATGAGTGGTATTATTTTTTTCAGTTATCAGAATGCATTTCAAAAATATTTTTAATACCCGGCCAGTTTCGGATAATCAAGTGCCAGCCTGCAAAAAGTTTTTACACCGATGAATAAGCGGCTGTCGTCGATCATGAATTCGGGGGTATGATGCGGGGGCGCCAGTTTTGGATCATTGCCAACGGGCATTCCGCCAAAATAAAAAAAGAATGCAGGCGCTTTGGTCCCGAAGTAACTGAAATCTTCGGCGCCGGTCACCCATCCCATCGGCCGTACATTATCTTTTCCTGCTGCAGCCTGCAGGGAAGGGATCATTTTTTCTGCAAGGGCAGGATCATTGTAGGTAACCAGGGTTTTTTCAATAAAATTCACTTCAGCAGTTGCATTGGATGCCTCGGCAATTTTTGCTGCCGTCTGTTTCATTCTTTCCTGCACTTCCTGCAGCATTTTACTGTCAAGGGTACGCAGTGTCCCTTCCAGCATGGCTTCTTCGGGAATGATATTGAAGCGTACGCCGCTGTTGAATTTGGCAACAGTGATCACAACAGGCGCTTTAGTAAGGTCCATCTGCCGGCTTACAATATGCTGGAATCCTTCAATGATCTGTGCAGCTATAGCGATCGGGTCGATCCCCAGCCAGGGTTGAGAGCCGTGAGAGGATCTGCCTTTTACATTCACCGTGAACTGGTGGGCAGAAGCCATGAATGCACCGGTCTTGTACTGGATATCCCCGGCAGGTATCCATGATTCAATATGCATTCCAAAGACGGCGTCTACTTTGGGGTTATCCATCACCCCTTCTTTGACCATTAACCCGGCACCGCCTTCTTCTCCCTCCGGGGGCCCTTCTTCGGCAGGCTGAAAAATGAATTTTATAGTACCGCGGATGTCATTCTTCATGCCCGAAAGGATCCTGGCAGCACCGATCAGCATCGCCACGTGTGCATCGTGGCCGCACGCGTGCATGACAGGTACTTTTTTACCCAGGTAATCCGTACTGTCTTTTGAAGCATAGGGAATATTCACCCTTTCTTTTACGGGCAGCGCATCCATGTCTGCCCGCAGTGCAATACATGGGCCTGGCTTAGTCCCTTTTAAAATAGCTACCACTCCTGTTTTACCTACCCCGGTCTTTATTTCCAGGCCAAGGCCATTCAGTTGCTCAACAATGTAGGCAGCCGTTTTGTATTCCCGGTTGCCCAGTTCGGGATTCTGATGAATATGCCTGCGCCATTCCGCCAGCCTGGGTTGAAGCTCTTCGGCTTTTTTGGCCACAGCGGGGTAGACGTCCTGCGAGTTTGCATACGGGCATACCAGGCTTAACATCAGGGTTATTTTTAAATTATACATTTTGCTCATGAGGGGTCTAAATTGTTGAGTAGTAAATATCGGTGAATAAAATTCTTAAAAAAAATTGCCCTGTTTTGTTATAATATTGTCAATTATCAGTATAATTGTGAGTCCTATTTTTAATTTCATCAAATAAACTAATCGCTTATGGCAAGTAGCTTTACATCTTCCCCTACATTTCATAATGACTCTGTAAAAAAAACCGGAACAATTTAATTGTTCAAACCCTGATGTAAAACAAGATCTCCATTGATTCTTCAGGGCAAACCTTCTTATTTATTTTAAAGCAAACTATCAGATTATGAAAAAACTTCTGCTCTTCTTAATTCCGCTGTTGTTCAGTGTGTTTACGATAAACGCACAGTTCAGCAATCCGGAAAATGATGCAGCCATGCAGTTGGTTGGAGCACACAAGGACGCGTTGCGCCTGTCTGCCGATGACCTGAGTAATGTTATGGTCTCAAGTACCTACCAGGATAATGCCACGGGCATCAGAATGGTTTACCTGAACCAGACATACAAAGGAATCCCTGTTCTTAACCAGATGCTTGTTCTTGCATTCAAAAACGGTAAGCTTGTTTCCAATGCCGGTAAATTCAACCACAGCATGGAAAAGTTTACCATTGGTAAAACAGCGATGCCTTCCGTATCTGCACAATCTGCAGTTCAGTCGGCCCTGTCTGACCGTGGAATGAGGCCAAGCCAGATGGCTGTTGCCCTCCGCACAAAAGACAATGGACGCAGCGTTGAGTTCAGTGATATGGGTGTATCCCGTGAGAATATCACCGCCCAGCTCATGTGGGTTCCCAAAGAAGAAATGGTAAATAATGCTCTTACATTGACCAAAATGGAACTGGCATGGCAGGTTAAGCTTGTGCCAAAAACAGCTTCCGATTACTGGATGGTTAATGTGAATGCATCAGACAACCGCATACTGGGTATGGATAACTATACCGATTACTGCGATTGGGGAAATCCTTTTACTGCAAATGCAGGTGTTAAATACCCTGAATTCTTATATGGTAACCTGGTTTCAGCAAAAACAGAAAATGCTTTATTTGATTTCAAGAAAGTTTCTGAGGATCCCAATATTATTACAACTGCTACTTACCGGGTAATTCCTTTCCCTGCAGAAGCGCCCAGTTTCCCGAATGGTGCTCATGCTTTAAGGACCGACCCCTGGTTAGCAGCACCGGGAAATGCCACTTCTTTAAAATGGCATACCGGCACAGCTGGTACAGATTATTCATATAGCCGCGGTAACAACGTTTGGGCATATGAAGACCGTACCGCACCAACCAATACAGGTTCACAGGCTAAATCGGCTAACTCAACTACAGCCCTTCCAAACCTGACCTTTGATTTTACTCCCGATTATACACAGCCTCCTACGCAAACTGCCCCGGTTCCAAACCAGCAGTTTAATATCACCAACCTGTTTTACTGGAATAACGTTATTCACGACGTTATGTATATATATGGTTTCAACGAGGTGACAGGTAATTTCCAGGACGATAACCAGGGACGTGGTGGTTTAGGAAATGACCACGTGAATGCAGAAGCCCAGGACATCGGTGGTACCAATAACGCAAACTTTGCTACCCCTGCCGACGGAACAAGTGGCCGTATGCAGATGTATCTATGGACCCTGTCTACCCCTCAAAGGGATGGTGACGTGGATAATGGGATCATTGTGCATGAATTCGGACATGGTATCAGCAACCGTTTTACCGGTGGACCCGCCAACTCAGGTTGTTTGGGCAATGCCGAACAAATGGGTGAGGGATGGAGTGATTATTATGGTTTGATGTTTACCCAGAACTGGGCAACATCAGTACTGACTACCGGTTTCACTTCTCCAAGAGGTATCGGTACCTATGCGCTGAACCAGCCTCCAACAGGTTTGGGTATCCGCTCTCAGCGTTATTGCACCGACTTTACCATTAACAATAAAGTATATGCAGCTTCCATACCTGCTGCCCCGCATGACAGGGGTGAGATATGGTGCGCCACTTTATGGGATATGACCTGGAACATCATCAACCAGGTTGGTACCATTAATGCAAACTTATACGACCTGGCCGGTGGCGGTGGTAATAATATTGCCCTGAAACTGGTTACAGAAGGTTTGCGGTTGCAGCAGTGCAGTCCCGGTTTCATCAGTGGAAGGAATGCGATCCTGCAGGCCGACCAGACATTATATGGCGGTGCTTACAGCTGCGCCATCTGGGAAGCATTCCGCAGAAGGGGTATGGGTGCCTTCGCATCAGAGGGTTCAACCAGCAGTGTAACCGACCAGACACCTGACTTTACTGCTCCTTCTACCCTGAATGCCACTGCCAGTGCAGCCACCATTCCGGAAACACAGAACATCGTTTATACAAATGCGGTGACTGCCTGCGGTACTGTAAGTAACTATACACTACGCGATACCTTACCTACCAACGTTACTTATGTGAGTGGTGGTACGTATGATGCCCCGAACAGGGTGGTCAGCTTTGCCGTTAACCAGGGTGCAGGTACTACCAACTATCCGTTTACAGTGAATGTAAATGCAGGTAGCTACTTCCCGCCATCTACATTAATTAATGAGCCCGTTGCCGGTGCAGGTATTCCTGCTTCCTGGACAACAACTGCTCCGCTCGGAACAGTTTGGACCGTTACCAATACACAGAGCAACAGTGCTCCTAACTCTTTCTATGTTCAGAACCTGGCTGCCGATGGCGACCAGCGGCTGGAAACAACTTCTTCCATTGCCATACCGCTTAACTCTTATGCAAGACTGAGTTTCTGGCACAGGTGGAATACCGAAGACGGATGGGATGGTGGTGTAGTGGAAATAAGCACCAACGGCGGTACCACTTGGTCTGATCTTGGATCAAATGCCGTTCAGAATGGATACAACGGCGCATTGGGTGTTTCTCCCAATAACCCGATCGGTGGCAGGGCTGCTTTCACAGGTCTTCAAACGCCATTTATAAATACCGTTATCAGCCTGGCTCCGTATGCAGGACAATCTGTTAAGATCCGTTTCCGCTTTGGATCAGATAATAATACAGGTGCACCAACTTCACCAGGCGGATGGTGGGTTGATGACGTAGTGCTGAACGTAGTGGCTGCTGTGAACATGCGCTCAAGCCTGTTCAATGCTACCAACGTACGGGTATCATTTAAAGACATGGTCACTGAGATAACTCAATTGGTAGCTTGTCAGGCTGTGATCAATCAGCACCCGATCAATGCTGCTTCTTGTGCAGGTTCTACAGCTACATTCACCTGCGTGGGTACAGCTACAGGCGGGGTAACCTACCAGTGGCAGGAAAGCACCAACAGGGCTGGCGGTCCGTGGAATAACCTTACCAATGCTGCTCCTTATTCTGGTGTTACAACTTCCACCTGACCGTCAACCCAACCGCAGTTGGTATGAATAACTACCAATACCGTTGTGTGGTTACCGGTACATGTCCTCCGGATGCTACCAGTACACCGGCTACATTAACCGTTGCTGCTGCTTCAGTAGGTGGAACGGTTAACCCGGCAAACACATCTGTTTGCGGTGTAACCAATAGCGGAACATTGACCTTAACCGGTCATGTTGGTTCTGTGATCCGTTGGGAGTCTGCAACAAACATTGCAGGTCCGTGGACAGCCATAGTTAATACATCAACAACATTAACGTACACGAACCTTACCCAGACAACCTATTTCCGTGCGGTGGTTCAGTTTGCAGGTTGCGCTTCGGCCAACTCATCCATTTCAACAGTTACATTCAATGCTTCATTGCCTTTGGTGATCGTAGCGGTGCCAGGCACCACACTTTGCCAGGGAGATCCTGCAGCGTTGACTGTTTATGAAAGTACAGGTTTTGCCAACGTAACACTCACCCAGTCCACTTCACTTGCCGTTACATCCCTGAACTCAGTTTCATGTAACGCTGGTGGATTGCATACGGATAACAGTTACTGGAGGGCTTACAACCTGGCAACCATGGGTCTTCCCGGTCCGGTAACCATCAACAATGTTACTTTCGGTATCGAAAGGGCAGCGGGTGGTGTTCAACCAGTGACCGTAAGGTTATGGACAAGCGCCGGTGCATTCCCCGGTGGGGTTCGTACCCTGGTAGGAAGCCAGACATTTAATATACCTAACCAGAACTTGTCCATCTTTACGGGTGCATTTGCTACCCCGGTAACTGTACCAAATACAGCCATCCTGGTAGTTGAATTGTTCACTCCAAGCGGACAGGCTACGGGCAGGTCATTCTTTATTGGTAGTAATGCTGCAGCTCAAACAGGCCCAAGCTATATCTCGGCTGCTGCTTGCGGAGTTGCTGCTCCTACAGACCTTGCTGCAATTGGATTCCCCAATATGCACATTATACTGAACCTTTCCGGCACAACACTGGGAGCTCTTACTCCGATCACAACAGGTACATTCCTTTGGACCCCTGCTGCCGGTTTAAGTTCAACTACAACAAACCCGGTTGCTGCATCTCCGGCTACAACAACCACGTATACCGTTAACCACGACAATGGTGCCGGTTGCGTAAGGCAGGCTAACATCACGATCAATGTGAACGTCCGCCCGGCTGTTACAAGCCATCCAACCAATGTTACCGCTTGTGCCACCACGGTTGCAACCTTCACGGTTGCTGGTGTAGGTACAGGCCTTACATACCAGTGGCAGGAAAGTACCAATGGTGGAACCACCTGGAACAACCTTGCCAATACAGCGCCTTACTCAGGTGTAAATACAGCCACACTGACCATTAACCCGGCTACAGTGGCAATGAACAACTACCAATACCGTTGTGTATTGTCTGGTACTTGTCCTCCGTTGACACCTCCGGGTACTGCAAACATTTCCAATCCGGCGATCCTTAACGTGAATGCATTACCTGTGGTGACTGTAACACCGGCAACGGGTTGCGGTGGCGTGGCAGGCATCAACGGCTTGTTACTGACAGCCAGCGGTGCATCTACGTATACCTGGGCACCACTCACTGGTTTGTATACCAATGCAACGGCTACCACAGCATACACAGGAGGTAATACCCCAACTGTTTACGCTGCACCAACGGCTTACACTGCATATACCGTAACGGGTACAGCAGCCGGTACAGGTTGCATCAATACAGCTGTAGCGTTGATCAACTATACGCCACCAGCTCCGAATGTTACACCAACATCCGTAACGATGTGCTTAGGAGATCCGGCCGTACGGTTGACCAGTTCAACATCCAGCAATACATCTGTTCAGTTCTGTTCCGGAACGGTTAACATACCGATCCCTGATAACAGCCAGGCCGGAGCCAGCAGCAACATAACCGTTTCTGGTATTCCTGCATCCTGTAACATATCAGCAATGTCTGTTACCTGGAACATGCCGCATACCTGGAATGGGGATATGGTTGTTGTGCTGAAAGCGCCCAATGGGCAGGTACTGAACCTTGATTATTATTTATCAGCTACCGGCGGGGCCGGAGCAACAACAGGCTTTGTGAATACCACAGTAAGTTCAGCAGGAACAGCAGCGCTAAGCTCTGGCAGCGGAACCTATACCGGAACATTCAGGGCCGATGCCCGTACAGCAGCGCAGGCGCCATTCGGACCTCCGGGCCCAACGGCTTTCCTGCCAACAACAGCCAACTGGTCATCGCTGTATTCTGTTCCCAACGGAACGTATACCCTGGCCATGTATGATGGTGGTCCTGCCGACCTGGGTACTTTGACCTCCTGGTGTCTGAACATCACGTATACCTGTGGTGTTCCTGCAACACGGGCAGTATGGACGCCGAATGGTGTTGGTTCAGGCTTGTTCACTGATGCAGCTGCAACTATTGCATACACTGGTACACCAACAGATACGGTATGGACAAGGCCCACACCATCTGGTGTATATCCTTACCAGGTAACTGTACAGAGCTTATCACCTCCACCGGCTGTGGTTACAACACCAATGGCAGGCGGTAACGGTAATAACCTGGTTGCCTTTAATGTTCGGAACAATAATGGATACGCAGTTAACTTCAGCAGCATATCAAGCAATAGCTTTGGTTCAGGTGCAATTGCTGCAAGGGTATTCTATAAGCCATTACCGATTGCGGGTAACCCGGGTCCGATCAGTGCAGCCAATGGCTGGATACAATTCGGCTCTGGTAACTTCACCGTTGCAGCCGGAACATTGAACCAGCTGATGACAGGCTTAACGCTTTCGATCCCTTCAGGTGCCACTTATGGTATCGCCCTGGATTTCACGGGAGCAACCTTCCCTGCTTATACCAATGGTGCCGCTACAACGGTAACCTACAGTGCCGGCGGATGTGATATCATCACCGGTGGTAATGTTGGATGGGGTGGCCCTGCTGCTCCGGCACAACCGGTGAACAACCCAAGGAACTTCAATGGTTCTGTAAGTTTCACAGCCAGTTTCCCTCCATGTACCTCACCAGCCAGAACGGTGGTGGTAACTGTTAACCAGCCAACAAGCGTAACAACGCAGCCGGTTAGCCAGACCATCTGTACCGATAAGGTTGCAACCTTTACTGTTGCAGCCGGCGGAACTGGTCCGTTCACCTACAGGTGGCAGGTAAGTTCCGACAATGGTAATACATGGGCGAATGTGAACAATGGTGGTGTTTATGCAGGTGCAACATCTGCTACACTTACCATCACAGCGCCACCGGTAAGCATGAGCGGGTACTTCTACCGTTGTGTAATAACAGGTGCTGCACCTTGTGCAAGCGTAAATTCATTCCAGGCCCGCTTAACGGTTAATCCGTTGCCGGTTGTGGTGATCAGCGCTGCACCATACACAGCCCTGTTCCCGGGTTTGAGAACAACCATCACATCAACAGTAGGCCCGAACGCAGCCCAGACCTATACCTGGTTGCGCAATGGCGCTGTAGTGGCCGGTGCCAATACAGGAATACTGAATGTAGATGTGGATGGACTGGGAGATTACCGGTTAAACGTTATAGACGTTAACGGATGTACCAGCACTTCCAACACTATTTCCATCAGGGATTCAGTAAGCGGAAGGTGCTTCATCTATCCAAACCCGACCAGTGGTCAGTTCCAGGTTAGGTACTACAGTGTAGCTAACAACGTGTTGCCAAGGTCATTGACCGTATATGACGCAAAAGGCGACCGTATCCTGACACAGTTCTACACCATCGGCCGTCCTTACGACCGGATGGATGTTGACCTGCGGAAGAGCGGAAAAGGCCTGTACTGGGTTGAGATCGGTGACATGAACGGTAACCGTTTGACCATGTGCCGTGTTATAGTTCAATAATCAGTTAATCCTGATATAGATCTTAAGTCCCCCGGTTTACCGGGGGACTTTTTTTTTAAAAAGGGTCAATTTTATAGTAATTACCCGGATGCCTGGAATTATAGCCATAAACAGCGTAAACGGTTGCCTGTTTTGAACCCGGGGTTAAGTAAGTCTTACCCGGTAATAAAAAGCAGGTTTGGGTTTTAAAAAGAATTTTTGTACATTTAGTTTAGCTGACCCCGTTATCTTCACTTATCCCATCCCTATTGAATAGTGTCCATCCTATGTACCAGTCATATTCATTATGATCATTTTATTATTATAACTAAAACTGGCTTAAATGAAAAATTTTTTCATCATTATTCTGATGTTGGTTATTGGATCAGCAGCAGAATCTCAGACACCGCAATTTTATAACCGGTTGCCCACGGCGGGAGCGAATGTTTTTCCCTTCAACACCAATCCTGGAACCGGCAAAAAAGTACAGTGGGCCATCGCTGCCGGGGAATTCAACCAGCCAGGACCAGCTCCTGCCGGGAATAATATAACCGCTATCTGGTTCCGGCCAAATGCTGCATGCAATGCAACCTATACAAACCTTACGATCCGTTTAGCAACGGTTTCAACTTCTACATTTATTCCGGGTATCGGTCAATGGTATACCGGACCGATGGTAACTGTACGGTCACAGAACACAACGATCTTCACCAGCCGCACTCACCTGGACCAGTATTCCGCTGACAACCCCGTTTCCGTATGACCCGACCATGAACCTGATCATAGAAGTGTCTCAGTGTGGTTTTACAGGAACGGGTTTCAATATCAACCAGGACGTTATTGACGTTGCACCAAACTACCGGCGGCAATACAGTGATGCTTCGTCGGTTTGCGGCGTAACAGTTTTGCCAACCGGGGGACAGTTCAATGTTCCGGCTATCGGCCTGGATCTTGCTCCGGCTGGCTGTACGAATACAACGTCCAACGGATCAGCCACCATCAATACAGCCGGGAATGTAGTGACTATATCTGCCTGTAATTTTGCGGGTGATTACTCCACCATCAACGGGGCTGTGAACGGGCAGACACTCCGGTTTACGAGCAGTGTTGCCACCGATTTCATCACGGTGCGTTCCGGCACTCCCAATGGTCCTTTGCTGGCTTCTGGTACCACGCCGCTTGTTTTTGCCAACACATTCACCGGTACTATTTATGCGCATTGGAATACAGCAGGATGCGGCACCCAGAACACCTGCCGTACCACCACCGTGCAATGTACCAATTGCGGAACAACACCATGTACCATCACCAGAACTTCCGCTGCAGGAACCGATAACCAAACGGTTTGCCAGGGCGGCCCGATAACTAATATTACGTATAACACCACCATTGCTTCGGGTGCCACATTCAGCGGCCTGCCTCCCGGTGTAACGGGCAATATGACGGGCAGTGTAATAACCATCAGTGGCGTACCTACTGCTACCGGTGTTTTAAACTATACAGTAACCCTCGTCGGTTGTCCGGCACCAACTACTACGGCCACCGGTACCATCACGGTAAATGCTGCTGCACCGATATCGGTGGTTGCCGTTCCCAGAACAACCTTATGCGCCGGAGATCCTACATTACTAACCATAATGGAAACAAATGGTCCACCGGTACCATCTACTATTGCCATAACAGAATTCCTTAACAATAATGCAAATGCCACTATATTATTCAACTTCCGGAATAACAATGCCACCGCAGTAACTATAACAGGCATTGAGAGTATTTGCAGTACTTCAGGACTGAAGAGTGTCTCTGCTTTATACAAGACATCTCCGATCAATGGTGCACCCGGTGCACTCAATGCTGGTAATGGTTGGAACCAGTTCGGTTCTGCTGTTATCACAGGCATTGGGAATACCACCACCACCACTACGCAGCCATTTATGACCGGTTTAACCCTTGTGGTTCCACCGGGAGCTACCTATGGTATTTGTGTACAGGCGGTGAACCAGGGAACAACAACCGCTGCCCAGCGATACAGTTCTATTGCTGCGGGAACCTATACTTTTTCTGCTGGTGGTTGTGATATCGTTACGGGTACCAATATCGGATACGGTGGTGTTGCCATACCAGGTGCACCTACCTTTACGCCCAGGGGATTCCTGGGTAAAGTAACCGTACTTTCCGGAGGTGCCCTTGTACCAATAACAACCGGAACATACTTATGGAGTCCTGCAGCCGGCCTGAGTTCAACAACAACAAACCCCACAGCTGCTTCACCTGCAGCTACCACAACATACACCGTTAATCATAATAACGGGGCCGGTTGTGTACGCCAGGCCAATATAACCATAACGGTCAATAACCGTCCGGAAGTGACCACACAGCCAGCCAATGCGAGTGCCTGTGCGGGCGGTACTGTCAGCTTTACCGTTGCAGGTACTGGTGCAGGCCTTACTTATCAATGGCAGGAGAGTACCAACGGCGGTGTTTCCTATAGTAATTTAGCCAATGCGGCACCCTATTCGGGCGTTACCACGGCAACCCTTACCATCAACCCGGTAAGTGCTGCAATGAATAATTACCGGTATCGTTGTGTATTAACCGGTACCTGTGCTGCAATTGGTACAGCAAACATTTCCAATGGGGCCATCCTCACGGCGAATGCCCTGCCGACCGTAACGGTTACACCTGCAAGTGGTTGCGGTGGCGTGGCAGGTATCAATGGTCTGCTGCTTACAGCCAGCGGTGCTACTACGTATACCTGGGCACCATTTACCGGATTGTATACCAATGCAACGGCTACCACACCGTATACAGGCGGTAATGCAGCAACGGTATATGCTGCACCAACGGCTTATACCGTGTATACGGTTACAGGCATTAATTCAACAACAGGGTGCAGCAATACCGCTTCAGCCCAGATAAACTATACACCACCTGCACCAACGGTTACCCCGGTATCCGTAACGATGTGTTTGGGCGACCCTGCTGTAAAATTGAAGAGTTCTTCCTCACAACAGTTCAGCGCTTCATTTGCTTCGGGTGCGGTTAATGTAACCATTCCGGACGGACCGACCCTCCCGCCGGTCCCCACTTCATACCCTGCTGTTGTTTCCAATATAACGGCTTCCGGTATTCCTGCAGGGGCAATCATTGCTGCTGTCAGGGTCCGGTTCAATATTACCCATGCTTATGTCAGTGATCTTGTGATTGCATTAAAAGCGCCAAACGGCCAGGTGATTAACCTGTGTGCCCTGGCTAACTTCGCAAATCCTGCAGGAGCTAATTTCACCAACACAACATTTAGCTCTGCGAGTACAACAACCATAGCACCACCTTATACCGGAACCTACAAGGCAGACCTGGCAGGTGCCACCTTTACGGCATTTGGATTTACATTCCCTGGTGGTCCCGTTGGGTATGTTCCAACAGCCAATGCGTGGAGCAGTCTGTATTCCACACCGAATGGCGTTTGGTCGGTAGGCCTCTATGATGCAGGCGCTCCCGATGGAGGTGTATTTAACAATTGGTCATTGGAAATAGATTATATAGTTGGTGTACCGGCAACCCCGGCGGTATGGACACCGGCTGCCGGATTATTCTCCGATGCAGCTGCCCTTATACCCTATGTGGCAGGTACGGAAGTGGATTCTGTTTGGACAAGGCCCACACCTTCCGGTGTATATAATTACCAGGCCACGGTTAAGAGTCTGCCTTTGTCCGGAACGATCCCATTACCGGCACAGGCAGCAACCTTTACCGGTAATGTAAGGGGATACTGGTTTACGGCACCAAGTTCATTTACCATGACTTCATTGTATGTTCCAACCGATGCATCTTCCGCTAACCAGAATATTGCTGTTATCCGGTTTAACCCGGCTACGCCACCTCCTGCATTCCCGGGTACAACCAATGCTTTTACCACTTTGTTCTTAACACAGAATAATGGCAGCGGTGCACCCATACCCGTTAATATTCCGATAAATGCGGGAGATGTGATCGGTATTTTGGGCAACCGCGGTAATGTTAATTCCTATGGACCCACTGGTCCTTCCACGACCAACATCAACGGGATTCCGGTAACATTAACCCGGATGGGCATGCAGTTCCAATTAGCCACCACGGCGCCCCAGGCCATTTGGCAGGAACCTGCCTTTGCCATTTCCAGGGTGTTTTTCAGTTATGGTCTTCCTGTTCCACAATGTACATCACCGGCCAGAACGGTGGTGGTAACTGTTAACGAACCTACAAGCGTAACAGCGCAGCCGGTTAACCAGACCATCTGTACCGATAAGGTAGCAACCTTTACCGTTGCAGCAGGAGGTACTGGTCCGTTCAGCTACAGGTGGCAGGTAAGTACCGATGGCGGTAATGTGTTTAACAATATATCAAACGGCGGTGTTTATGCCGGCGCTACAACTACTACTTTAACGGTTACGGCACCCCCGGTAAGCATGAACGGTTATTTCTACCGTTGTGTAATAACCGGCGCTGCACCATGTACAGCTGCTACATCGTTTAAAGTGGAATTAAGGGTTAATCCATTGCCAACGGTGGTCATATCTGCTAGTCCTTATACCAGGCTGATGCCGGGATTGCGCACAACATTGTCATCAACGGTAACCCCGAGCCCGGCTCAGACCTATACCTGGTTGCGCAACGGTGCTGCCGTGGCAGGTGCCAACAGCGGCACACTCAACCTGGATGTGGATGGTATGGGTGATTACAGGCTTACTGTTACAGATGTGAATGGTTGTACGAATAATTCCAACACCATTTCCATCCTGGATTCAGTCAGCGGAAAGTGCTTCATCTATCCAAACCCAACCAGTGGTCAGTTCCAGGTGAGGTACCATAGTGTAGCGAACAATGTGTTGCCTAGGTCATTGACCGTATATGACGCACAAGGCAACCGGATCCTGACACAGTTCTATACCATCGGCCGACCTTACGACCGGATGGATGTTGACCTGCGGAAGAGCGGGAAAGGAATGTACTGGGTTGAGATCGGTGACATGAACGGTAACCGTTTGACCATGTGCCGTGTTGTGATTCAATAACCGGAGACTAACAATCATAAAAATCCCCCGGGGTATTCCGGGGGATTTTTTTATTCAATAGGTTCCGGGGGTCATTTATACTCTCCGAAGATCTTTCTCAGCTCATCGGCTATCTCACCCAGCGTACAGTATTGTTCTACGGCTTCTAAAACAGCAGGCATCAGGTTTTTTCCATCAACTGCATACGCATTCAGTTTTTTTAAAGCGGCAGAAACCTGTTGAGCATCCCTTCGCTGTTTCAGTGATCTTAACTTTTCGGTCTGAACCTGCTGAACGCTCTCATCAATTCTTAAAACGGGGATCGAACCGGTCTCTTCATTCTGGAATTTATTCACACCAACAATTATCTTTTCGCCGCTTTCGATCTGCCGTTGATATTCGTATGCGCTTCTTGCGATCTCATCCTGTATGAAGCCCTGCTCAATGGCGGATACGCTGCCACCCATGATGTCTATTTTTTCGATCAGTTTCCAGGCAGCCGCTTCCACGTCAGCGGTCAATGATTCAATAAAATAACTGCCAGCCAGCGGATCCACTGTATCGGGGGCGCCGCTTTCATAAGCAACGATCTGCTGGGTTCGCAGGGCAATGGCTGCAGCTGATTCTGTGGGCAGGCTTAATGCTTCATCAAAACCATTGGTATGCAGCGATTGGGTACCGCCTAACACCGCGGCAAGGGTTTGCACCGTTACACGGCTTATATTATTGTAAGGCTGCTGGGCCGTCAGGGTACTGCCACCCGTTTGAGTATGGAACCGGAGCATCATGGCTTTGGGATCCGTTGCACCCAGGTCTTTCATGATCCTGGCCCACATGCGCCTTGCCGCCCGGAACTTTGCCACTTCTTCAAACAGGTTATTGTGGGCATTAAAGAAAAAGGAGAGGCGTTTGCCAAAAACATTGATGTCTAATCCCTTTTCCAATGCAGCTTTTACATAGGCTTTCCCATTACTGAGGGTGAAAGCAATTTCCTGCACCGCAGTACTTCCTGCCTCCCGGATATGATAACCGGAAATGGAAATGGTATTCCACTTTGGGACCTCGGCAGCGCACCATTCAAAGATATCGGTGATGATACGCATGGAAGCCTTGGGCGGATAGATATACGTGCCCCGGGCAGCATATTCCTTTAAAATGTCATTCTGGATGGTACCGGATAACATTTTCAGGTCGGCGCCCTGCTTTTTTGCCAGTGCGATATAAAATGCAAGCAGGATAAACCCCGATGCATTGATGGTCATGGAAGTGGAGACCGCATCCAGCCTGATCCCTTTGAAGAGCGTTTCCATATCCTCCAGGCTGTCGATGGCAACGCCCACTTTGCCCACTTCTCCATCTGCCAAAGGATGATCGCTGTCGTACCCGATCTGTGTAGGAAGATCGAAAGCCACACTCAAACCATTCACACCCTGGCCCAGCAGGTAGTGATAGCGTTGATTGCTTTCTTCGGCAGTTGAAAAACCGGCATACTGCCGCATGGTCCACAACTTGCCACGGTACATGTCTGGCTGCACACCACGGGTAAAAGGATATTCACCCGGTTTTTCATTGCAGTCAACAGGCTGCTCATACAGTGGTTTTATTTCAATCCCGGAGTCGGTGAATATTTTTTTATCTGCAGGCATAAATGGTAGTGGGTTTGAAGATCATTACAGCAGTTTCTTTGCTTCAAATTGCAAAGCACTCAGCACCACGGTACTTAATTCAGCATTGGTGCTGGCAACATACTCCAGTATCCGTTTGCTTAATTCAATGGCATTGGCTTCCGAAGGAAGGGTGGCAGCCAATTGATTGATGATAAAAATGTTCTGGTCTTTTAAATTCCCGATCGCCTTCCACATTTCAGGGCTTATATAGATCTGCTGGCTTACATTGTATTCATATTCCGTCCGCAGGGTTTCAAGCAAAGCAAGCTGCAGGTCAACCACCGTCATACCGGCGGATGAAGTACGGGAAACCAGGTTCTTCAGGGATGACCTTTCTGCATACAGGGTGAAACGTTCATAGGCCTGTAACCGGAGTTTCAGGGTCTCATTATTTATCCCAAAGCGTTCCCGCATCTCGTCTTTCATTCCTTTGAATTCTGCCAGCAGCCAGGCAATGGCAATGAAAAACATGAAGAGGGCACCCAATATGATATTCTGAACGGTGGCTTCCGACAAATTCATAAATTGATGATTTGAAACAAAATTAAGGGAATAATAAAGGGTTGCCAACCTTTGCTGTGTTTTTAAGGGATTAACAAAGGGTTGCTGATCCCTGCAGAACTTCTTATTTCGTAAAGCCAAACCGGGTGAAATTTCTAATTTTGTAAAAAATAAGAACATGGAAACAACAACAGTACCCGTTACGTTAACCGCATCCGCCAGGGCGGAAATAAAAAGGCTGATGAACGAAGAGGGGTTTGATGTAAACAAGTCACTGCGGATAGGAGTGAAGGGGGGTGGCTGCAGCGGCATGACCTATGTACTGGGCTTTGATGCCAAAACGGAAAAGGACGATGGGTTTGATATTGACGGCATACCCGTTATCATGGAAAGGGCGCATGGTATTTACCTGGCGGGAATGGAAGTGGACTGGCAGGGTGGACTGAATTCAAGGGGATTCACGTTCAATAACCCCAATGCAAGTAAAACCTGCGGATGCGGAACAAGCTTTGCCGTATGATCTGCATTCGTTACTGAATAAAGAGGGCGCTGTTTTAAACAGCGCCCTTATTGTATGACTAAGATCGTAATTTATTTCTTTTTCTCTTCCACCGCATCTGCAGCGCCCAGGGGTTTGTTCTTTGCAAAGTCAACCAGTACAGGGGCTCCCACAAAAATAGACGAGTAGGTACCGGTGATGACACCGATCAGCATCGCAAAGGCAAAACCACGTGTTACCTCGCCACCGAATATGAATAAGATCAGCAGGGTAAGGAATACCGTCAGCGACGTCATGATGGTACGGCTCAGCGTATCATTAATGGCCCGGTTGATGATGGTTGTTTTGGTGGCACCCTTCATATCCCTGCTGTATTCACGGATACGGTCAAACACGATCACCGTATCGTTCATGGAGAAACCGATCACCGTTAACACGGCTGCAATAAAGTGCTGGTCGATCTCCAGCGGGAACGGTACGATATTCTTGAAGAATGAGAATACGGCCAGCGTAATAAATACGTCGTGCAGCAGCGTAAAGATCGTTCCCATAGAATACCTCCAGTCGCGGAAACGGATGAAGATATACAGGAAGATGATGAGTATGGCAAAAATGGTGGCCTTGACAGCACCACGTTTCAGGTCTTCTGATATGCTCGGCTGCACGGCAGAGTAGCCCTGGATATTATTTTTAGCGAACTGCCCGCTCGTGATATTGGCAGGCAACACTTTTTTAAGTCCCTGGTAAAGCCTGGAGATCACAGCGCTGTCCGCATTGTTCATTTCCTTCAGGTAAGCCGTGGTGATGTTCAGGTGACGGGAATCATTCACGGTCTTGATCGTAGGGTTATCTCCTTCAAGCGCTGCTTTCAGGTCGTCACGCACATCATCCGGTCTCACAGCCCGGTCGAACTGAACGGTATAACTGCGGCCTCCTTTGAATTCAACCCCCAAATGGAAGCCATTGAAGTAAGAAGCAATACCTGCTATCAATACCAGTACCGAGATCATGTAAGCATATTTCCTGAACTCAATGAATTTGTAGCTGGCATGTTTGAATATCTTCCTGGATATGGCAGTGAAATAATTGAAGTGACGGTTCTTGTTGGTCCAGAAATCGGTGATGAGCCTTGACACAAGGATACCGCAGAACAAAGACAACAGGATACCGATGATCTGCGTGGTGGCGAAGCCCAAAACGGGGCCAAGGCCGAAATAGAACAGGATCACAGCAGTTAATAATGAAGTAACGTGGGCATCAATTACCGGGGCCAGTGAACGCCTGTAACCATCGTTCACAGCCAGCTGGTATGATTTGCCTTTTTCAATTTCTTCTTTTATCCGTTCAAAAATAATTACGTTGGTATCCACCGCCAGGCCAATGGTAAGTACCAGGCCGGCAATACCTGCAGCGGTCAATGTAAAGCCCATGGCGGTTAGTACACCAATGGTGAAAAGCAGGTTAAGTATAAGGGCAATATTTGCAACCCATCCGCCGGTATTGTAATAAACCAGCATCAGGATGAAGATCACCAGGAACGCAATGCCAAATGACATGGCCCCGCCTTTTACGGCCTCTTTACCCAGGGTAGGTCCTACAACCTGCTGTGCCACTATTTTTGCCGGGGCATCCAGCCTGCCCGATTTCAGGATATTAGAAAGATCCTGTGCTTCCTGTACCGAAAAGTTCCCGGATATTTCAGAACTGCCGCCTTCAATAGGGCCGGTTACATTTGGAGCAGAATAAACGATGTCATCCAGTGCGATGGCGATCGGACGGTCAACATTTTTTGTGGTAAGTCTTGCCCAGGTCTTTGAACCGGTGCTGGTCATTTCCATTTTAATGGAAGGGCGTCCTTTGTCGTCAAAACCCTGGTAAGCTTCGGCAACACCTTCTCCTTCAAGCGGCGCTTTCTCAGTACCTGTCTGGGTTTTTATAGCGTATAAAGGCAGAAGACGCTGTGCGTTCTTTGTATCTTTTAATCCTTTTTCTTCCACGCCCAGCAGGAATTTGCAATCGGCCGGCAGGGCATTTTTTACAACCTCATTGTTGATGTATTCATAAAATATCCCGGTATCCTGCAACGCAATATATCCTATCCGGTCGGGCATAGGATTCTGTATTTTTATCAGGTTGAATAAAGGGTTGGCATTCTGAAGCATTTTAGTGGAATCTGCTTTAACGCTATCGGTTACACCATTCAGGTAATTCTGCAGGTTCTCATCAGCAATTTTCAGGGAATTCCCGATCTCATCAGGACGGTAAACCTCCCAGAATTGCAAATGGGCAGATGCCTGTAACAATTTCTGTACCCGTTCAACATCGGTAACACCAGCCAGTTCCACATTGATGATACCTTTGTTCTCATCAAAATTTATATTGGGCTGGGCCACGCCAAATTTATCAATACGCCTTACCAGTACTTTATAGGTTTCTTTGATGGCACCTGATGCAATGGTCTTCAGTTTAGTGGTGACCGCAGCGTCGTTGTCCCCGATCTTTATTTCTTTACCCGGACCGGCAAACATGGCAGACAGTTTTCCCTCCCCGTTATTACGGATGTATTCTTTGGTGAACAGGGTGATGAAATCAGCGTCTGACGTGCCTTTCTGGGCGGTAGCTGTTCTTAACGCGTTAAGAAGCTGCGGATCCTTTCCATTATTGCTCAATGACCGCACCAGGTCGCTCAGGTTAACATCCATAGTAACGCTGATACCGCCCTGCAGGTCGAGACCCAGGTTCAGTTCATTGGCCTTGCACTGCCTGTACGTTGTTCCAAAAATGGGATAAATGCTTTTGTCGCTTGTGCTGTCCAGGATCCTCTTTTTTCTAAACTCTACCGCAGCAGTCCTTTCATCCCCTTTCAGATCGGGAAATGCGGTGCGGACAATTTTCTCAGCCTTTGCTTTAACAGAGCTTTCGTAGTTACGCACAACCCAGGTATAGGATAACTCCCAAAGAGAGATAATTATCAGCGCAATCGTAAAGAACCAAACCAAACCTTTTAATTTCATAATAAGTAACTTTTAGTAGCTAGTTTGTTGAATTTTAGAAGTGTGCAAAGATAGGGGAAAAACCCGTTTAGTTTAGTTGGCGGTTAATTTTAGAATTTTACTCATTTTGCAGCCTAAACAGGTCATATGTTTTGTAAATACAATACTTTTCATCAGTTATTAGCGGGAGCAGCTGTTTTACTCTCCTGCACCCTTACCAAACAGGCCCGGAATATGGATAATAAACAAGCGGTTACGATCACAGCCGCCGTTCCCGCGGATACCGTAAAAACGGATGAATTCCTGGGAACCCTCATGCGGCAATACCCCCTTTATTTTGACAGCATATTGAATAACCGCAGGGACCTGAATGTACAGGTGATCTACACCCAGGTAAACCGGGGGGCAAACGGCATTGCCGGCCTTAAGAACTATTATTTTAACGTGAATCCGTCCCGGTATTTCTACCCGGCATCCACGGTTAAACTCCCCATTGTTTTGCTTGCCCTGCAAAAGCTGAATGAACTAAAAGAAAAGGGGATCGACCGGAACACCACCATGTTAACGGAAACTTCTTACAGCGGGCAAACCTCCGTTTATAACGATCCCACCGCCCCGGATGGAAGGCCCAGCATTGCACATTACATAAAGAAGATACTGATGGTGAGCGACAACGATGCGTATAACCGGCTTTACGAATTCCTGGGGCAGGAATACATAAACAGTGAATTGCACAGGAAAGGATATGCAGATGCCCAGATCCTGCACCGGCTGGAAATATATTTAAGTGAAGAAGAGAACAGGCAGACCAACCCCGTTATTTTTTTAGACAACAATAACAATGTATTGTACAGAATTCCCGGGCAAAGGAATGCGGCAGCTTACCTGCAGCGGAACGACAGCCTTGGCAAGGCTTATTACAGGAGAGGGGCATTGGTGAACGGGCCAATGGATTTCTCAAAGAAGAACCGGCTAAGCCTGGAAGACCTGCACAATATTCTGCTGGGCGTTATTTTCCCGGATAAGATAAGGTCGGAGAACAGGTTCAATATTACGGAGGAAGACAGGCAATTTGTTTTAAAGTACATGAGCCAGTACCCGACCGAAAGTGTTTACCCGCCTTATTCGGCAGATACGGCGACCTACTGGCCGGCATACTGTAAATTCTTATTGTTCGGGGCAACAAAAGATAAGCTTCCCGGTAACATACGCATATTCAATAAACCCGGCGACGCCTATGGGCACATGATCGATGTGGCCTATGTGGCCGATCTTAAGAATAATATCGAGTTCTTTGTTTCTGCATTGATCTATTGCAATTCAGACGGCGTTTTAAATGACGACCGGTATGATTACGCCACCGTGGGCCTTCCTTTCATGAAAAATCTCGGCCAGGTCATTTACGATCATGAATTAAAAAGGGAATACAGGATCAGGCCCGATCTTTCGGCATTTAAATTCACATACGATAAATAGCTATTTTTGCCAGTAACCAAACGACTGCCCATGCAATTATCTTCACTACTGCAACGCTTTAATGAGCCCGAAACATTAAAAATGGCCAAACTGGGCAGGGAACTGAGGGCAAAGGGATTTGACATCACCGACCTCAGCCTGGGTGAACCGGATTTTGATACGCCCGCTCATATTAAGGCCGCTGCCAAAAAAGCCATCGACGATAATTACAGCCATTATACCCCGGTTGCCGGTTATCTTGACCTGAGGGAAGCCATCTGTACAAAATTGAAAAGGGATAATAACCTGGAGTATGCTCCCGAAAATATCATTGTAAGCACGGGTGCCAAACAAAGTATTGCGAATGTAGTGATGAGCATTGTTGATGCGGGGGATGAGGTTATTATTCCCACCCCTTACTGGGTAACCTATTCCGAGATCGTGAAAATGGCGGGCGGGGTGGTGAAGTTTGTGAACACTTCTTTGACCAATGGCTATAAGATCACGGCTGCTGAACTGGAAAACGCCATAACGGCCAAAACGAAACTCTTCATGTTCTCATCGCCCTGCAATCCGACAGGAGCTGTTTATTCAACCGGTGAATTGAATGCACTTGCCGGAGTTTTTAAAAAGCATCCCGGCATTTTTATCATGAGCGATGAGATATACGAGTTCATCAATTATGAAGGCAAACACGCAAGCATCGCAAGCTTTGATATTCTGAAAGACAGGGTCATCGTGATCAATGGCCTCAGTAAAGGCTATGCCATGACGGGCTGGAGGCTTGGCTATATTGCGGCTCATCCAGCCGTGGCAAAAGCCTGTGAAAAAGTACAGGGTCAGATCACCAGCGGCGCCAATGCTGTTACCCAACGGGCTGCCATTGCCGCACTCACCGGCGATATGCAACCCACGGAGATGATGGTGGCTGAATTCACAAAGCGCCGCAAACGGGTGATGGAGTTGGTAAAAGATATACCCGGAATTGAATGCAGTGAACCACAGGGCGCTTTTTATGTTTTCCCGGTGGTGAAAAGTTATTTTGGGAGATCAGACGGCGATATAGTCATTGAGAATGCCGATGACCTTTGTATGTATTTACTGAATAAAGCCCATGTATCAACCGTAACCGGGAAGGCATTCGGTGAACCCAATTGCATACGCATTTCCTTTGCCAACAGTATGGAGAATATCGAAAAGGGTTTTGCGAAGATCAAAGATGCATTGGCAAAGCTGGTCTGACGTCTCCGTCTGACCAGTTTCATTCAGGTCCTTATATTCCTTTGAGAAATTCATGGTCAGACGGGACGTCGTCAGACCAGGTCATTCAAACAACTCCAGTTTATTTTTAGGCCTGCGGCTGTCGAGCCATTTGAAACCCTTCAGTTCTTTTTTATCGGCAGGTATCTGTTTCAGCGGGTATAATACCCCGTCCACATTATTGATGAATTTTACTTTGTTCAGTTCCTTCTTCACAAAATAGATATCGATCACATCGCCGCTGCTGCGGTTCATGCCCACATAGGCGCTGTCATCGTCCTGCGGGTAATAAATACTTTCTGCCGGTGAGCCTTTGATACGCACATAGTCGATCACCCCGTTGGTAAAATAACCGTTCAGTGTACGGCCGGCGATCTGGTTGTACATGGCATCGTTTGCCTTGTTAACGATCATGCCGTTGTTAAAAACATACAGCCGTTTTGCCTTCTGGTTCTGGGTGTACATATAAATGGTGTCTCCGGTCACCTGCGACTGGTCGTTCCATACAACCGGGTCGCCGAATAATTTAAAGGTGGAGTCGGAAGTAGAGTAGTGCAGGCTGTCGCTCACGGCCTGTAAGGAGTCGTTGAATATCCGGACATGATGAAAGCCCAGGAAATACCTGATAGACGTATCATTCCTGTTGGTATTTACTGCCATTGTTTTTGTCAGTGTATCAGCCTGGGTTATGATCTTTCGTTCCAGGCTGTCGTATCTGCGCAGGCCGGAGAAAAGGGTGTCTGCAGCAACATAGGTGCTGTCGCCATCCCGGTAAAAGATCATTACCGGTTTGCGGGTGGCCAGGAATGCATCGATCTTTGTATCTGCATAGATCTCGTTGGCGATCACCGTTAAGTTGTTGACGCTGTCAACCAGTTTTGCATTTCCTTCCATCTGCAATATGCCGCTTGATTTTTCGTAGGCGATCTTATCTGCCACACCGCTCCGTGAACTGTCGCTGAACGAAGTGCGGTCGTAAAAAATGGCTTCCCCGGTCTCCAGGTTATAGGTGCCGCTTTTTGTATCGATCACGCTGCCGTCTTTTCCAACGATATGTGTTTGGGCAATAAAGGTGGCAATGTTGGTCTTGATGTTATAAAGCAGGCTGTCCGTCCAGATATCCCGGTCGGGGTCTTTCAGGTGCACATTCTTTTTGAAATACACATCTTTGGTATCGGCATAGTAAACACCTTCTTCACTGGTGAGCACTGTTTTATCGTTGGTGATGCGTCCGCCGTTCTTATACGTAGCAATGCCCGTCCGTAAATTGTATTCCAGGTCATCGGTATACAGCGTTCCTTTCTTATCAGTGAGTTTAACGTTCTTCTTCAGGTAAGCGATCCGTTCTGTACCAACATAGCGCAGGCTTTGTGCATAGGTATGGATGCTGTCGTTATCGTTGATGTGGATATTGCCGAAAGCTTGCAGCACATTTGTTTTGTGGTCGAGCGTGGCGCTGTCGCAATAAAAAGTGGTGAGGCCTTCTTTGATGATCACATTGCCGGCAATGGTTTCCAGTACGGTGGAATCCGTTGTTTTTTGCCGCAGGTTCTTTCCCTGTACGATCCGGATGGTGCGTATGGTGTCGGAAGATGCAGATGCGTTGATGATCTGCTGTGCAGGGAGGTTGCCGCTTACCAGGATGAAAAATAAAATAATGCCGGTGGTGAATTTCAATCGCAAGGGAACTGTTTTTTCAGCCTGTAAATTGAGGTTTTATTTTATAACAGAATGATAAAATTATTTTTGCTTCAGGTAAGGGGCATTTACCGTATCGGGCAATGGTACTGTTAACCCGGCGCTTTTGGTCTTTTTACCAAACACGGATATGTTCACATACCGTTTTGGATTCGTCTTCAGGTCATCGATCAGCAAATTGAGTTTATTGGCTGTTGCAGTAAGGTTGTTATACAGTTTGGTATCGTTCAATAGCAGACCGGCGGTCCCGGTATTGCTGTTCAGTTTTCCAATGGTGGTTTTCAGGTCGCCGATGGTACTGTTCAGGGTGTTGAGTGTTTTTTCCAGTTCTAACCTGGAAAGGGTACCCGCTGTTTTATCCAGGTTGCTCACCAGGTTGGTTATCTTATCATTGTTTTTTTCCAGGTTGCCGGTAAAACTGTTGAGATTATTGAGTGTGCCGGCCAGCGCCCCGGTTTGTGTATTGAGTAAAACATTCAGCGATGCAGAAGCCGTGATGAGGTTGGCCGTTGTCTTGTTCAGGTTTTCCAGCATGGCCCCGATATTATTTTTTGCGGAGGGATCAAGTATCTTGTTAAAGTTCCCTAAAACAGAATCTACAGAAGTGACCGCATGTTTTAACTGGCCCAGTACCGGGTCGAACTTGCTCAGGATCTCGTTAAATATCCCGGTGGTGGGTTCGGTGGCGATGGTGTCGTTCTTCGGAATGAAACGGGTGGCATCGCCGAGGTGGATCACGATGCTTTTTTGTCCCAGCAGGTCCGTATTGATGGTGGCGATCGAATTGGCCGGAATATCCACGTCCTTGGTCAGCGTCATGTTCACCAGTATCTGTTTCATGCTCTTGTCGGGAGTGATGCTGTATACCGTTCCCACCTGCAGGCCGTTGATCATAACAGGGTTTGAATTGGCCAGGCCCTGCACATTGGCGTACTTGGCATACAGGGTATGGCTTTTTCCAAAAAATGTTTTTCCTTTCAGGAAACTAAAACCGAGGATGAGCAGGGTAATGGCAACGGCAGCAAGGACGCCTATTTTGGTTTCGTTAGAAATTTTCATTTTGGTTGGGTGGCTTTCAAAAGCAAAATTGCTGTAAAAGCATATGGAAATTTAATTATTATTTTTCAATTCAAACCGTATCGACGCATTATTTTTCATGTCGGCAGAAAGACGAACTTCGTAACGGCTGGTTCCGTCGTTTATTACCATCAATGCGGTGTTGGGTGGAATGGTTCCCAGGTTTTCGGCGAATAAAATAAGTTCATTTGTTTTTCCGGGCACCAGGGTAAGGTTCAAGGTGTGCGCCTGTGCGGTCAGTGATTTTTTATCCACCAACAGGGCATTGTTGAAATATACCGACACAATATCATTGTCTATCTCACCATCATCAAACAGGTCGATCTTTACTTTGCTGCTTTTAACTTCCAGGATCTTTGAATCCTTCACCGGCCTTTTATCCATTGCGTCCGTTACTGCCTCCGCCTTTTGCTTTTCGTTGCTTACCGGTATGCCGCTGTTGTTCAGGTTTTCCACCTGTTCTTTATAACGCTTTACCGCCCGGGTGATGGATTCGGCAAGTTCCTGCTGTCCTTTTTCGCTGTTCAGGTAACGTTCGTCTTCCGGGTTATTGATGAAACCTGTTTCAATTAAGATGGCGGGCATGTTAGTGGCCTGCAGCACCCAGATCCCTTTTTGCCGCTGGTTCACTCCCAGTGCCAGCCTTCCTGTTTCTTCTACTTCTTCATTCACCAGCGTAGCCAGGCGGTCACTTCTTTCCTGGTAGCGTTTTGCATAGATACCTGCAATGATCCTTCCTTCGGATGTACTGAAGTCGAAACTGTTTTCCATTGAATCCACCCCATTGGCCTCGATCTCAAAGGTCTCATCTCCATCCATGATCGCTTTCAGTTTGTCACTGGTCTTGTGAGCGGCAAATATCCATACACTGGTACCGCTGCGGGTAAGCGGCAGTTTAAAATATTCATAAACCGCTTCGGTAACCTGGTACGGTGTTCTTTTCTTTTTCCGGCCTTTGCCGCTTACTTTATACCGGGTTACCGTTCGGGTGCCGATCTGCCTCCGGCCTGTTTTTAACGGGCCGCTGTCGGCATGAATGCATAAGAACAGATCCCCTTTTGCTTCATTGGCGATCCGGGCTTTCTCCCGGGGATCCTGGTATACATCGGTGGTACGGGTGGGTACAACATTCACTTCGGGCAATTGCCTTTTTAATTCATCCACCAGTTTCAATGCAATGGCAAGGGTGATATCTTTTTCTCTGGAGCGTAATGAATTTTCGTACTGGCCCGTGGCACCGGGATCCTTTGAGCCACCATGACCGGCATCCACCACAATGGTCCTTATCTTTTTGGGAACCTGTGAAACAAGATCGGGTAATATTAACAAATACAAAGCAGCAAATAAAAATAAAACAGGCACTTTGTTCCTTGGCATACGCATGCTGTTAAACGGGGTTAGTATAAAACAATATTCACAAATTCAACGGGTCACTATCGGGACTTAATAGCTATTTTTGTCCATCTTTACTATGAACCAACTAAACAAAGGTAAGGCAAAATACATATCGGTATTGGTATCTGCACTGCTGTTATTAACGATAACGCTTTACTTTAGTGCCGCTGGTTACAATGCACAACACTTTCACAGTTTTTTAACTGCGGATACGGTTCCGGTAAGAGCGGGAAAGATAATTGACAGCATAAAGAACAAAGCGGCAACAAACCCAACTATTTCGGAAGAACCCCTGGCGCTAAAGAAGGTCCCCGATACCGGCATCGTGATAAAAAAGGACACGATCGGTTTTAAGTCTTCCAAAGATTCACTGGATGCGCCCGTTACCTACCATGCTGATGATTCGATGGTGATGGATATCCCTGCACGAAAGATCATCCTGTACGGTAAGGAGACAAGGGTCAAATACACGGATAACGAGATCATTGCCCCGCATATAAGTTTTGATCAGCGGGCAAACCTGATCACCGCATACCTGGTAAGGGACAGCAACGGCAACGTGATAAAATTTCCGACATTCATACAGGGCGATCTGAAAACAGTAAGTGATACACTTGGATTCAATCCCAAAACGGGCAAGGGCATTACAAAAAGCACTTATACCCAGCAGGGAGAAATTTACGGACATGCAGAAATCATAAAAAAAGTTGACCCGGATGTTTTTTACGCTTTTCGGGGAAAGTTCACCACCTGCAACCTGGATACACCGCATTTTGCCTTTGTGAGCAAAAAGGTAAAATTCATCAATAAGAAAATGGCCATCACCGGACCCGTGCATCCCGAGTTTGAAGACGTGCCTGTGCCGATCGTCTTACCCTTCGGGATCTATCCGTTGAAACAGGGACGGCATTCGGGCATACTGGCGCCTACCTTTAATGCCAACGAACAACTTGGCCTGGCGCTGGAAGGGTTGGGATATTACAAAGTACTCAGCGACCAGTGGGATGTGGTGATACGGGGTACCCTTTATTCGTATGGCGGGTGGACCGCCAACCTGAGCCCCCGGTATTACAAACGGTACCGGTACCAGGGAAACCTGTCGCTGGACATACAACACCTGCGGGACCTTGATAAATCGGGGGCAAGGAATTTCAACATTCGCTGGAGCCACAGTACCGACAGCAAGGCAAGGCCGGGTGTAAGTTTCAACGCAAGCCTGAATGCAGGCAGCAGCGGGTTCAATTCATCGGTGCCCAACAGTCCGCAGCGTAATTTCCAGAACATACTCAACTCGTCCATTACGTATTCAAAAATATGGAAGGACAAACCCTTTAACCTCAACATAAGCGGTAATCACAACCAGAATACAAACAGCAAGCAGTTCAATATCAACCTTCCCGACATCGGGTTCAATGTAAACACCTTGTATCCCTTCCGCCGCAAGGAAGTGATCGGGCAGTACAGGTGGTATGAGAATATCGGCCTGGCGCTTAATACCAACATCCGCAGTCTTTCTTCTTTTTACGATACTTCCGGCAGCTTCTTAAAAGAATTTACCGAAAAATACCAATGGGGCGCCACCCACAATGTACCGCTTACTTTATCGTTGCCACAGGTTGGTAATTTCCAGTTCTCACCCAGTATAAGCTACGTGGAAAGATGGTACCAGGAAAAATTCATACGCAGCTGGGATGCTGCAAACAGGAAGCTGGATACAACCATCAATAAAGGATTTTATACAGCAAGGGAAATGAATTTTGGCATGGGCGTTTCCACCCGGATATTCGGATTGTTTACTTTCCGCAAAAAAAGCCCGGTTCAGGCCATACGGCATGAGATACGCCCGGTATTATCTGCCAGTTACAAACCCGACATGAACCGGAAATTCTGGTATACCACCCAGGTGGATACGTTTGGGAATTTCAGGCGGTTCTCCGTGCATGAACGCGGGGTATTTGGTGCATTTGGCGAAGGCAAATTCGGCGGACTGAGTTTTGGTATTGACAACAACCTGCAGATGAAAGTGCGTAACCGGAAAGACAGCAGCGCCGATGCCGTTAAAAAGGTCACCCTCCTCGACGGTTTCAGCATCACCAGCAGTTACAACTTTCTGGAAGATTCATTCCAGCTGAAGCCCTTCAATATAAATATGCGGACCAACCTGTTTGATAAGATAAGCATTTCCGCAAGCGCCATAGTGGTCCCTTATTTAACCGACAGCAGGGGTGAGTTCATCGATAAACTGGTATGGAATAAGAAGATCCTTGCATTGGGTAAAATGACGAGCGGAAATATTGCCGTGCAAAGCCAGTTCAGGGGTGGAGATAAAAAAGAACAACTTCCCAATACCAACCCGGCGCTGAACCAGGTGAACCCCATTACCGGGATGCCGCTGGATGAATACCAGCAGGAAGCCGCTTATATAAGTAATAACCCGGGAGAGTTTGCCAATTTTAATATCCCGTGGAGCATCAGTTTTCAATATTCATTGAATTACAGCCGCATCCCAAATGGTTTTGGCACCGGGTATAAAGGTTCTGTTTCGCAGAATATAAGCGGGTCAGGTTCCCTTAACCTGACTTCCCGGTGGCAGATCGGGGCAAACGGGTCGTATAATATTACTACCAAAGAGCTGGGTTATGTAAGCATGTACCTTACGAGGGAGATGCACTGCTGGCAGATGGCGATCAACGTCTCACCCGTTGGCAAGTACCGTTCCTTTAATATCAGCATCAGTCCCAAATCCGGGTTATTAAGGGACCTGAAAATAAACCGTACAAGGTATTTCTACGATCTGTAGGTTGCGGGTCATTTTTTTCTTCGCGGGTATATTCCTTCAGCATGTTGTTGAATACTTTTTCTTTCAGTTCGGTCACTGTTGTGTTGGAAGAGGATACCGGGGGTAAGAACTGCATACTGAGCCGGGTAGGCAGCATAAAGAATTTTTTGTTGATGGGCATTGCCTTTTTTGTTCCTTTTATTACGCAGGGCATAACGTCTTTCCGGGCGGCAACGGCCAGCCTGAAAGCGCCATCGTAAAATGGTTTGATGGGTTCATTGCTGCGGTTACGGGTACCTTCGGGGTAAATGCACATGTGCATGCCGGCCGCCAGCACTTTTTTCATGGCGTCAAAACTTTTGCTCCTGCTTTTGTCATCTTTGCGGTCTACCAGCACGGAACCTTTGCTGTAAAACAAACCAAAGATGGGGATCTTTGCAAAAGAGGTCTTTGCAATTGTTTTATTCGGCCCGGGTACATAGGGGGCGGATAAGGGTACGTCTAAAAAAGCATTGTGATTAAATACCACCACATACGTGGTATCCTTTTTGAAATTTTCTTTTCCCCTTACTTTTACCGGGCATCCCACCAAAAAAAGCCACACATTCATCCAAACCCTTGCGATCCGTATAAAATAATACTGGCCCCTGGGTTCTTTAACAAGGTGGGTGAGCATGGAAGGAATGAAAATGATCAGAAACGTAACCAGGAACGTGATCAGTGCCCAAAGTGCCCAGATATGGCCAAAAATAGTTGTCCCGGTCCCCGTAGGGGCTTTGGCTTTTTGGTTAGTTGATATTTCTTCCATTTTTAAGTTCATCAATATGCTATGGGGTTAATAATTTCCAGTCGATAGGGGCGGCTCCCTGTTTTACCAGCAGTTCATTTGTTTTTGAAAAGTGTTTGCAGCCAAAAAAACCTTTGTCGGCCGAGAATGGGGAAGGGTGTGCTGCTTTTAAAACAAAATGCCTGGTCTCATCGATCAGCAGTTGCTTATCCTGTGCAAATCTTCCCCAGAGCAGGAACACGATCCCTTTTTTTTCATCGGATATCTTTTGAATGACGGCATCGGTAAATTCGGCCCAGCCGCATTTTGCATGGCTGAAGGGTTCATTGGCCCTCACCGTAAGTGCGGCATTCAGTAAAAGGATACCCTGTTCTGCCCAGCGGGTGAGGTTGCCATACGACGAAGGCATGGCCGTGCCGGTATCACTTTCAATTTCTTTAAAGATATTTACCAGGGATGGGGGAGGCTTAACGCCATTGGGGACCGAAAAACTCAGGCCATGTGCCTGCCCGGCTCCGTGGTAGGGGTCCTGGCCCAGGATCACCACTTTTAATTTTGAAAAAGGGGTTTGATTGAAGGCATTAAAAATGAGGGCGCCCGGCGGGTATATGATCTTTCCGGCTGCTTTCTCTGTTTTTAAAAAAGTGACGATCTGCTGAAAATAGGGTTTGGTGAATTCATTTTTCAGGACTTCCTTCCACGATGGTTCTATTTTTACATCCATTGCAACAGAGATTAGATGCAATGTAAAAATTTCTTAGCTTTGCGGCTGCAAAAAATTGGTCCGGTAGCTCAGTTGGATAGAGCATCAGCCTTCTAAGCTGAGGGTCATTGGTTCGAATCCAATCCGGATCACAGTTAATTTTACAACGTTACGAATATGAAGCCCTGATCTCACTTAAAGGACCCTGCCTCCGGGCATTGAAAAAGAACATGGTTCTTTCTTTAAGTCTTTCTCCTATATGCAACTTCCCTGCGGGGATATTTTTTCCTATTTTTAATTTTTATCAATAATGACTGAATCAGTAACTCAGCATACCAAAACATCTTTTTTCACATTGCTCAAACAGGCTTTACGGGGCGATGTAAAGGATTTTACCACCGGCAGCATTGACCGGGCCATTTTTTTACTTGCCGTACCGATGGTGATGGAGATGGTGCTTGAATCATCTTTTGCACTGGTGGATATTTATTTTGTGAACATGGTAAGCCCTGCTGCGGCTGCCACGGTAGGACTTACAGAGTCCTCGCTTACCATCCTGTATTCCCTTGCCTGGGGATTGGCGATGGGTGCAACAGCGTTAATAGCCCGCCGGGCCGGGGAAAAGGATTTTAAAACGGCTGGATCAGTTGCAGCACAGGTGATACTGATCGCTACAGCTTTTTCTGTACTGGTAAGCATTTTCGGGATCCTTTTCCCAAAAGAGATACTGCGTTTCATGGGGGCAGATGCATCGCTGGTGGAAGAACATTACGGGTTTACCCAACTGATGCTGGGCAGCAATATCGTGATCATGCTGCTGTTTGTAAATAACGGGATATTCCGGGGAGCCGGCGATGCTTCTATAGCCATGAAGGCCCTGATCTTTTCCAATATCATTAACATCATTCTTGATCCGTTGCTGATAATGGGTTACGGGCCTTTCCCCAAAATGGGATTGATGGGTGCGGCAGTGGCCACCACGATCGGAAGGGGTTGCGGGGTGATCTACCAGTTTTATCACCTGTTCGGGGGGAATGACCTGGTAAAACTTTCCATAAAGCAGTTCAAAGCGGATATGGCGATGATCAGGAGCCTGCTCAGCACTTCATCCGGTGCCATGTTCCAGTTCCTGATCGGCAGTTGCAGCTGGATATTCCTGGCAAAGCTTATTGCCGAATCGGGTGTGGAAGCCACATCCGGCTATTTCACGGCGATCCGGATCTGTATTTTCACCATTCTTCCAGCCTGGGGTATTGCGAATGCGGCTGCTACCCTTACAGGACAAAACCTGGGTGCAGGTCACCCGGAAAGAGCAGAAAGATCGGTCTGGAGGAGTGCTTTTCTTACCCTTTGTTTCTTTGCCCTGGTAGGCCTTTTGTTTTTCTTTTTCGGCGAAACATTCATGCGGTTTTTCACCAGCAATGAACTGGCGGTAAAGGAAGGCACCCGGTGCCTGCACGTACTGGCCATTGGTTACATCTTCTTTGCCTATGGCATGGTGCTTACCCAGGCATTCAACGGGGCAGGAGATACAAAGACCCCGACCTATATTAACCTGTTTATTTACTGGTTGTTCCAGATACCGCTGGCCTACCTGCTTGCAAAATATCTTAATATGGGTTCGATGGGTGTTTACATGGCCATAAATATTGCAGAAACCGCACTGGCAATTGTGAGCATTATCATCTTCCGAAAAGGGAAGTGGAAGTTGGTAAAGGTCTGATTTTGACTATTTTTAGGTAAATAATAAATTTGCATTCAAATTTTGCCTTTCCATTAATTTAACATTATATTTGCACATAACTCAGACAAAAATTTTAATAAAATTGAAGTTTATGAAACAAAAACTAACGCTAATTCTGGCATTAACTCTTTTAGCCACAAGTGGTTTTTCCCAGAAAAAAATGAGTAATGGCAGCAAGAAAGGAACCCTTCTCGGTCTGCATTACAACATGGCTGATTTTAATGCTCCCATTGGTATCAAAGACCCGAGCACCGGAAAGACGTACAGTAAGATGAGAGATATGGACAAAGGCTTTTCAGTTTCTTACTGGAGAGGACTTAAATCCAAGATCGATTTCTCTGTGAAACTTTCTGGAATGTTTGGTGATTACGCTGCCAGGAATTCCGGCCAGACCCAAAAGACAGAAATTGGTATCGAACTGGAACCAAGCCTGAATTTCCGTCCATTTGATGACGGCGCGTTAATGAACCCGTTCCTTACCGTTGGTATCGGCGGTGGATATTACACTGATAAATTTGCCGGTTATGTTCCCGCAGGTCTTGGTCTCCAGGTTAAACTGAATAATAATACTTATATTATGCTCCACGGTCAATACCGCTGGACACTGGATAAAAAAACTTTGGGTGATCACCTGTTCTACTCAGTTGGTTTAGCTCAGAACATCGGTAAAGAAAAAGTAAAAGTTGTTCCTCCTCCTCCGCCACCAGTTGTTGAGCCTCCTAAAGACAGGGATGGTGATGGTGTGCTGGATGTGGATGACAAATGTCCTGATGTTAAAGGTCTTGCTTCTTTGCAGGGTTGCCCAGACAGGGATGGCGACGGTATTGCTGACGGAGATGATAAATGTCCTGATGTTGCCGGTTTAGCCCGTTACCAGGGTTGCCCGATCCCTGATACTGATAAAGATGGTATCAACGACGAACAGGACAAATGTCCTACCGTTCCAGGTGTTGCCCGTTACCAGGGTTGCCCGATCCCGGATACAGATGGTGATGGTGTAAATGACGAAGAAGATAAGTGTATCAACGAAAAAGGACCCGCTTCAAATTATGGTTGCCCTGTAATAGACGAGAAAATAGTTGAACGTGTGAACAAAGCCGCTCAAAACGTATTCTTCGCTACAGGCAGCGCCAAATTACTGGCTAAGTCTTTCCCTAAACTGAATGATGTGGTTACCATTTTGAAAGAAAATCCTTCTTACAAAGTAAACATCGATGGCCACACCGATGATGTTGGTAAAGACGAGAACAACCAGACCTTGTCTGAGAACAGGGCTGCTTCCGTAAAAGCTTACCTGGCTGGCAAAGGCATTGAAGAAAGCCGTCTTACTTCAACCGGTTATGGCGAAACCAAACCAGTTGCTGACAACAAAACTGCTGCCGGCCGTGCTAAGAACAGGAGAGTGGAAATGACAGTAAGTAATTACTAATCTGAAAACGGATTACAAATGATAAAAGGTCCCCGGTTATGCCGGGGATCTTTGTTTATATGAAGAAGTAAGATTTATCGTAAGGGGGAATAGTTTGTGACCGGTCAGGCCATTCTTTCTTCCAGTTCCATCAGCTTTTCAAATGCGGATTCGTATTCAGTGGTAACTTTCGCCAATTCGGAGATACTGGCTTTATAAGCGGACTCTGTTTCCTGGAAACGGTTCTTGTCATTGTAAACTGCCGGGGAAGCCAGGTCAGCTTCCAGTTGTGTCTTCTGCCTGTTCAGCCGGGCAAGTTTTTCTTCCAGCTGGTTGAAGAGGTTCTTTTGTTTTTGCAATTCTTTCTTCAGGTCCTTGTCGATCTGATTCCGTTGCACCGCTTTTTCAGGCTCCTTTATTTTTTTTTCAGGCTGCATTACCGCCACCGGTTGTTTTGCAGTTTTGGCCTCTTTGTTCTTCTCTGCTTCCCTGCGGGCTTTCCAGTCTTCCCATTCCTGGTAAGTTCCTTTAAACTCCCGGATCTTATGGTCTTCAATTTCCCATATCTTATTGGCAATGCGGCTGATGAAATACCGGTCGTGACTTACCAGTACAATGCTTCCTTCGTATTTATTCAGGGCTTCTATCAGCAGTTCTACTGAATGCAGGTCAAGGTGATTGGTAGGCTCATCCAGCAACAGGAAGTTTGCCTTGCTCACCATTGTTTTTGCCAGGGCCACCCGTGCTTTTTCGCCGCCACTCAGCACTTTTACTTTCTTTTCAACATCATCGCCGCTGAATAAAAAACATCCCAGTAAACTCCGCAGTTCCAGGTCCGTTTTTCCGCTGCGGCTGCTTTGCATTTCCTCCAGTACCGTATTGTTGATGTTCAATGCTTCCAGTTGGTGCTGTGCATAAAAAGAATCATCTACATTATGTCCCCAGATGCGTTCGCCCTGGAATGGTTCTGTGCCTGCTATGATACGGAGCAGGGTTGATTTTCCTTTTCCGTTGGCACCGATCAGGGCCACTTTATCTCCCCGGTCGATCTCGGCACCGGTATCTTCAATGATCTTAAGATCACCAAAACTTTTTGATACATGCTTCAGCGTACACAATATTCTTCCCGGCTGTTTATCAACCGAAAAATTGATGCGGATGTTTGGCCTTTCTATTTCCACATCTTCGATCCGGTCCAGTTTATCCAACCGCTTTACAATGCTCTGGGCCTGGGCAGCCTTGCTTGCCTTTGCCTTAAAGCGTTCCACAAAACGTTCCTGCTGCCGGATATAATCCTGCTGGTTTTCGTATGCCTTTTTCTGGATGTCTACCCGCAGGGCTTTTTCCGATTCGTAAAATGAATAATTGCCTGAATAGAAATGTAATTGCTGCTGGTACAGCTCAACGATCTTGGTTACCATGCGGTCTAAAAAATACCTGTCGTGACTTACGATCACTACGGCGCCGGGATAATGCTGCAGGTATTTTTCAAGCCATTCAATACTGGGCAGGTCAAGGTGGTTGGTAGGTTCATCAAGCAGCAGTACATCCGGGTGCATCAGTATCATCTTCGCCAGCAGTACCCGCATGCGCCAGCCTCCGCTGAATTGTTTGTACGGTTTTTTCAGGTCGGCATTGGCAAATCCCAATCCCTGTAAGATCTCTTCGGTTTTGTGATGGATATTATATCCGTCCAGTACTTCCATTTCATGAAGCCGGTCGGCATAATCATGGGCCAGGCTTTCATCACCCGTTTGCTCCAGTTTCTTCCCGATCCCTTCAATTTCTTTTTCCAGTTCCTTCACCCGCTCAAAGGCCCCCATCGCCACTTCAAGGATGGAGTCTTCGGTATCAAAACTCAGCAGGTCCTGGTGCAAAAAGCCAATGGTTGTTTCCCTGCCTTTCTCCACGGTTCCTTTGGAAGGGCTGTATTGCCCGGTCAGCACTTTTAAGAGGGTGGATTTACCGGTTCCGTTATAGCCGATCAGCCCGATGCGTTCATTGGGCTGGATATGCCAGGTGGCATCTTCAACAATGGTTCTTGCCCCAAATTCAAAGGTCACATTTTGTAGTCCTAATAACATAATAAGCTATAACTGTTTTACAGGCCGCAAAAATAGCAATTATCGAACCTTAAACCGTAAATCGTGTTATAATATCAAAAAATCTTTCCATAACGCTATCAACGTATGTTAGGAGGGGTTAGATTTGTACAAAAATAAACGGATATGAAAAAGATATTTTTGGTGTTGCTGGTGATCATTCTTGCGGTAGCAGGTTTTTACTGGTATAAGTTCAGTAATTCAGGCAAAGGAGACAGTGGGCAGAAACAGCAACCACTGGCATTAAAGAAGCATTCGGATGGCTTTAACCGGTCTGTAGCCACGGCCATGCAGGCATATTTCAGCATGAAAGATGCTTTTGTGGATGCCGATACGGCAAAGGCAAAAGAAGGATGCCGGAAATTCATTCAAATGCTTGACAGCATCCCCCTGGCTGAATTAAAGACAGACACCCTCACTATCTATGACGCAGCAGTGAGTGACCACTCGAATATCAAAGCCAATGCACAGTCGCTTTTACAGCAGTCCGATATCACGGAAATGAGGAAAGATTTCAGCATGGTCTCTGAGAACCTGTATCCTTTCTTCCGCACCATCAATTATGAAGGAGAGAATATGTACTGGCAAAACTGCCCGATGGCATTTGGCGAAGACAAAGGGGCCAACTGGATAAGCAGCACGAAGGACATAGTGAATCCATATTTGGGAAAAAATCACCCGGAATATAAAGGCAGCATGCTCCATTGCGGTGAAGTGAAGGATACCATAAAAACACGGTAAGGCACTATCCCTTTCCCTGGTGCAGAATGCATTTCAGAATAAACAGCTATGAAAATTATTTCGTTCACCTTCCTTTTGCTACTGTGTTCTTTTGCTTCGTTCGCACAAACCAAATATACCATCAGCGGTTACATAAAGGATTCGCTGAATGGTGAAACACTCATTGGCGCCACCATTACCGTAAAGGGACAGTCAAAGGGCATCAGCAGCAACCAGTACGGTTTTTATTCCATCACATTGAATGAAGGCAATTACACACTTGTCTGCAGCTACATCGGTTACCGGGAGAAAGTGATAGACCTTACACTGGATAAAGATCAGCGGTTGAATTTCGTGGTATTACCCAAGGCATACCAGTTTGAAGAAGTGGTTGTGAGTTCGAAAAAAAGGGATGCCAATGTGAAGAATGCACAGATGGGAAAGTTCACCCTTCCCATGGAACAGATAAAATCCATCCCGGCATTTTTGGGAGAAGTGGACCTGTTAAAGACCGTACAGTTCCTGCCCGGGGTACGAAATGCCGGCGAGGGCAGTGCCGGTATTTATGTAAGGGGTGGGGGGCCAGACCAGAACCTGATCTTACTGGATGATGCCCCGGTTTACAATACCGGCCACCTGTTTGGTTTTTTCTCCATTTTTAATGCCGATGCCATAAAGAATGTTTCCCTCATCAAAGGTGGCATGCCTGCACAATACGGGGGCCGATTATCGAGTGTGCTGGATGTTTCCATGAAAGAAGGCAATAACCAGAAACTACAGGTGGATGCCGGGCTGGGGGTGATCGCTTCCCGGTTGTCTATACAGGGCCCGCTCAAAAAGAACAGGTCATCTTTCATCCTGTCTGGCAGGCGGACATATATTGATGCGTTGGTAAAACCCTTTGTAAAAAAGACAAGCCAGTTTCATGGTTCCGGCTATTACTTCTACGACCTGAATGCCAAAGTGAATTATATTTTTTCTGAAAAGGACCGCCTGTACCTGAGTGGTTATTTTGGCCGCGATGTTTTTGATTTCGAGAACAGCAAACAAAGCCTGAAGATAAATATACCCTGGGGAAATGCCACCGGCACCCTGCGCTGGAACCATGTTTATAACCAAAAGCTTTTTGGCAATGCGACCCTGGTCTATAACGACTATAACTTCACGTTCAATGCTGCCCAGAACAGTTTTGAGTTCAAGCTGGCATCGGGTATCCGGGATATCAGCCTGAAACAGGATTTTGATCTTTATACCTATACGGGACATAAATTGAAATTCGGGGGTATCTACACATACCATAAATTCACCCCTTCGGTAGTAAGTGGTAAACAGGATTCAACGGTCTTCAAACCGAATAATGCCCAGGTAAAATATGGCCACGAAGCGGCTGTTTACCTGCAGGATGACTGGGAAGTGAATGAGCGGATAAAAGTGAATGCCGGGATACGATACAGCTGGTTTCAGCAGACAGGGCCTTATAAAATCTATACAACAGATGATAACGGGAACCGAACCGACAGTACCGTTTTTGGAAGGGGAAAAGGAGTGAAGACCTATGGCGGACTAGAGCCCAGGCTGACCATTCGTTATGCACTGAATGACGAGACATCGGTCAAGGCTTCTGTAACACGGAATCTTCAGTACATTCACCTGGTAAGCAATGCAGGCACTACATTGCCAACGGATATATGGGTGCCCAGTACTTATAGAGTAAAACCACAGATAAGCTGGTTGTATGCTGCCGGCCTGTTTAAGAACTTTAAGGACAATATGTATGAAACATCGGTTGAACTGTATTACAAACAAATGCAGAACCAGATCGAGTACGAGGAAGGGTATACGCCCAATTCGATCGATGATACAGAGAATTCTTTCACATTCGGCAAGGGCTGGAGTTACGGGGCCGAGTTTTTTGTCAATAAAACAAAAGGACGCCTTACGGGGTGGGTTGGTTATACACTCAGCTGGACATGGCGCAAATTTCCCAACCTCAACTTTGGCAATAAATACCCCGCCAAGTACGACCGGCGCAATGATATGAGCATTGTAGCCATCTATGAGATCAGTAAAAAGTGGAGACTGTCGGCTTCCTTTGTTTTTGGCAGCGGCAATGCGGCCACCCTGCCCGAACGCTTTTATATAGTAGACGGGATACTTACCCAGGAATACAGCAAGATCAATGAATACCGGTTGCCTTCTTATCACCGTCTTGATATTGCCGCGATCATGACACCAAAGAAAAATGCAAGACGCAAATGGAAAACGGAATGGGTGTTTGGTGTTTACAATGCATACAGCCGCAAAAACCCATACTTCATCTATTTTGACCAGACGGGGAGTCCCTTTAACGGAACCCTGGACATACAGGCCAAACAGGTCTCCCTGTTCCCCCTCATTCCTTCCATTACCTGGAATGTGCGGTTCTGAAAATAAAAATGCCCGGCATAGCGGGCATTTTTAATATTTTGAAACAGATCGTTAGCGTACAAAGGTCTGGTATCTCTCCACTATTGTACCGGGATAGGCCGGGTCGGTTCCGGTACTCACTACGGTGAATAATACGTTGGTCAGTGTCAGCATTTTCCAGCGGTAGTTCTGAGGGATCGAGTTTGAAACAACCGAATCTGAACCAACAAACTGGTAGGTTCCCTGATCCGGGCTTGTTGTATTGAACTGGTATTTAAAACCGCCATTCGCTTCAAATTCTACATAATTTTTTGGCTTGGGTGTTTGTTTGATAATGGTATCTTTTAAGAAAACACCGCTTGCCGAGTAAATTCTCAACTGGATCCTGTTTATCCACCACGAACCTACCACCTGCTGTTCTTTGGGAAGATCGGCGCTGTGATCCGGCTTGGCACACGAATTTGTAAATAAAATGATTGAAATTAGGCCTGCGATTGCAAAAAAGGCGCTGAAATAGGTTTTCATCTCACTGGTAGATATTGGTTATGCTTTATAACGCAATATTTACCCCTTTATTGCCCTTTTTTAGGCTTGTGGATAAACCGGATAACACCGCTTTTTTTCAGGTCGGAAGATATGCGTACCTCATACCGGTTATCCCCGTCATTTACCACCATCAGGGCGGTATTTGGAGGAATGGTTCCCAGGTTCTCGGCATACATCACCAGTTCATTCAGATCCCTGCTCTCATCCACGTTTAACTTCAGGCTGAGGGCCTTGTCGCTTAACCGCTTGTGGGATATTATCAGTTTGTCATTAAAGAAAAGTGAGATACTGTCGCCGTCTATTTCCCCATTGTCGTAGAGGTTAACGGTAAAGGTCTTATTGTCAATCTCTATGGTCTTTAATACATCGCTGTTCCTTTTTTCAAACCTGCCCTCAAGCGGTTTTTTATCTTCGGTATCCGGGCGGTTGTTTTTCAGGCGCTCGGTATCAGGTTTGCCATTGTCGTTCTTGCTGATGTCTTTACTTTCTGTAACCGGGGGATTCTTGACGGGGGGATTATTTTTAACGACCGGCGGGGTTATTGCCGGCTTTGGTTTGGGCTTTACAGCCGGGGCCGTGCTGGTTTTAGGTTTATCTGTCCGGGCAGTCGTGTTATTGTTCTTCTTGTTATAAAAGGCCGAATTTTTCTGCAGCATCCGCCGGGTAAGAACAGTGCTGCCATACCCGCAATCACCGGCCTGGTTGGGGGCCGGAACCCAGGTTCCTTCCAGGGTCTGATCATCGCCCTGCTGAAAAAAAGTAAGCTTGTGTATCTGGAAACAGTTGCGGATATTGACAGGAACGTTTGTCTTGGTCCGTTCAAACTCCGTTACCTCGATGTACTTGCTGGCTTTATCCAGGGTGCCTTTCAGTTTGCAGATGGTATAGTAACGTTTGCCTCCATCAGAAAAATAGGTGTAGGAATAACCCGTCACATTTTTACCCTTGCACTCTATTTCCAGTACATAGTCGCAGCGGTCGCCGCCCCAGCCCGAAAAAGTGGTGCTCTTATCAACGAACTGGCCTTTCCACTGACCGGTAAAATCCTGGGCCGAAATATTTGTTGTGAGAAAAAAAATAAAGAAAAGTGGTATAATTATTTTCATGGTCACTTGCTGGATGGTTCCTGGTCCCTTTCCTTAACTGTTTTTGTTTTCAATACGTTACATCGGGTCACAAAGATATTTTAGATAAATTTTTAAGTCGCTAATACTTCGTTAAATTTGCAGCCTGGAAGCCTGTAAAAGACTGGCTTATAAAGATATGATAAAGATAACACTACCGGATGGTGCAGTAAGGGAATACGAAAAAGGTACATCTGCTTATAGCATTGCCAGATCGATCAGCGAGGGCTTGGCAAAGAAAGTACTGGCTGCCAGTATTAACGGGCAGGTTTGGGATGCCACAAGACCCATAAATGAAGATGCTTCACTTAAATTACTGACCTGGGATGATGCCGATGGAAAATCAACCTTCTGGCATTCGTCTGCTCACCTGATGGCAGAAGCAGTGGAGAGCCTTTTTCCAGGCGTGAAATTCTGGGTAGGCCCTGCCATTGAAAAAAGGTTTTTATTATGATATGGACCTGGGCGACCGCAAGATGACAGAAGAAGACCTGGCGGTACTGGAGAAAAAAATGAATGAACTGGCCAGGCAGAATAACAATTACCAGCGGAGCGAAAGATCCAAGGCCGAAGCAATAAAATATTTTGCCGATAAAGGGGATGAATATAAACTCGACCTCTTGCAAAACCTGGAAGACGGATCCATCACTTTTTATACACAGGGTAATTTTACCGATCTCTGCCGGGGCCCTCATATCCCTTCCACGGGTGCCATTAAGGCCATTAAGCTGACAAGCGTGGCCGGTGCATACTGGAAAGGAGATGAAAAGAACAAACAACTCACCCGGGTTTATGGTGTTACATTCCCCAATCAAAAAGAACTGGATGAATACCTTGCCATGCTGGAAGAAGCAAAAAAAAGGGATCATCGCAAGCTGGGGAAGGAACTGGGTATTTATACCATGGATGACCAGGTTGGCCCCGGGCTGATTTTATGGATGCCAAATGGCACCTTGATCATTGAAGAGCTGGAGAAACTGGCAAAAGAAACGGAGAATGCTGCCGGTTATAAAAGAGTGGTAACCCCGCATATTGCAAAAGAAAGCATGTATCTCACCAGCGGCCATTTGCCTTATTATGCAGACAGTATGTTCCCGCCCATGGAAATGGATGGAGAACGGTATTACCTGAAGGCGATGAACTGCCCGCACCACCACAAAATATTTGATGCCGAACAGAAGAGTTATAAGGACCTTCCTTACCGCATTGCGGAATACGGAACCTGTTACCGGTATGAACAAAGTGGTGAATTATTCGGCCTGATGCGGGTGCGCTGCCTGCACATGAACGATGCCCATATCTACTGCAGCAAAGACCAGTTTGCACAGGAGTTCAAGGCGGTGAATGACATGTACCTGAAGTACTTTAAAATATTCGGTATTGATAAATATGTGATGCGCCTTTCTTTACATGACCCTGAAAAGCTGGGGCAGAAATATGTAAATGAACCAGAACTTTGGCTGGAGACAGAAGAACTGGTAAGAAAAGTATTGATCGAGACCGGGGTTCCCTTCGTTGAAGTAAAGGGTGAGGGGGCTTTTTATGGTCCAAAGATCGACGTGCAGATATGGAGTGCGATCGGCCGTGAATTTACCCTGGCAACCAACCAGGTTGATTTTGCACAGTCCCGCAGTTTCAAACTGTCATTTACCAACCAGAATAACCAGCCGGAAGTTCCCCTGATCATTCACCGGGCCCCATTGGGCACCCACGAACGGTTCATTGGCTTTTTGCTGGAGCATTATGCCGGCAAATTCCCTACCTGGCTGGCCCCCCTGCAGGTGAAGATCCTGCCCATCAGCGACAAATTCATGGATTATGCAAATACTATTTTGCAAACGCTGAAAAAAGCAGATATTCGTGCAGAGATTGATGACCGGAATGAAAAGATCGGAAAGAAGATCCGGGACACAGAAATAGCCCGGGTGCCTTATATGCTGGTGATCGGCGAAAAGGAAATGAATGAAGGAAAAGCATCGATCCGCCGGCAGGGTAAGGGCGATCTTGGGGCAAAAGATGTGAAGGAATTTGTGGGAGAGATCGTTTCTGAAATAAAAGAAAGAAGAGAAGAATAAATAAAATTTTGCTAAGAGAATAAATGAGAAAAAGAGTTAAATAGAATTATTTCTCTTTTGCTTCTTTCCTTTTTCTATCTCTTAGCCACTAAACAAAATTGTAAACTAAAAATTTTAAATGGCATTTCCACCAAGACCCAGGGGGGCATTCAATCCCCGTTTTAGAAAAGAACAACAACAGGAACACCGTACCAACCACATGATAAAAGTCCCCGAGGTACGGTTGGTAGGGGAAAATGTAGAAGTAGGTGTCTACTCCACCCAGGACGCATTAAAGATCGCACAATCCCAGGAACTGGACCTGGTGGAAATCTCCCCGGGCGCCAATCCGCCGGTGTGCAAGATCATTGACTATAATAAGTTTTTGTACGAGGAGAAGAAGAAGAAGAAGGAGATGAAGGCGAAATCAAAGACCAGTGAGGTTAAAGAGATACGGTTCACGCCCAATACCGATGACCATGACTTTGAGTTCAAGGTAAAGCATGCCGAAAAATTCCTGACGGATGGGGATAAAGTAAAAGCACATGTGCAGTTCAAGGGCCGTGCCATCATGTTCAAGGAAAGAGGGGAATTGTTATTGTTAAAATTTGCCGACCGTCTTAAAGATGTTGGTGCTCTGGAAGGGTTGCCAAAAATGGAAGGAAAAAGAATGCTGGTGATGTTTGCACCCAAGGCGCAGCAAAAGAGAAGGACCTCAGAACTCGGCAAACTGGTTTCCTCCGAAAAGCTTGAGCCAAAAGAACCGAAATAATAAAAGATCACCATTTCATATAAAAGGCTTTAAAAAGCCTTTTTTTATTTTTGACAATACCGGATACCAGCAATGGACACCAGCCTCAATAAATATATCAGCGAATCAGGTTTCTGCTCCCGCCGGGAAGCGGATAAGTATATTGAACAGTTGCGGGTAACCATCAATGGCGTGGAAGCGCTGAAAGGAAACCGGGTAAAGGAAGGCGATATTGTGCTGGTGGATGGCGAACCCATCCGCAAAAAGAAGGAAACCGTTTACCTGGCGCTTAATAAGCCCAAAGGCGTTACCTGTACCACCGACCTGAAGGATAAGACCAACATCATTGACTATGTAAATTTCAAGACCCGGATTTTTCCCATTGGCCGGCTGGATAAGCGTAGTGAGGGATTGATATTTTTGACCAATGACGGGGATATTGTCAATAAGATACTCCGTGCAGGCAACCGGCATGAAAAGGAATACATTGTCACTGTGGATAGGCCCATCAGCCCGGATTTTATCCAGAAAATGCGGGGCGGGGTCCGGATACTTGGAACAGTGACCCAAAAATGCTTTGTTAAGCAGGAGGGGTCCAACCGGTTCAGGATCATCCTCACCCAGGGACTGAACCGGCAGATCCGCCGCATGTGTGAGGTGCTGGGCTATAATGTAGAAACCCTCAAACGTACCCGTATCATGAGCATGACCCTGGGTGGATTACCACCCGGTAAATGGCGTTATTTTACCGCGGCTGAGATCGGAACCATCAATGAAATGCTTAAGAACTCCAGTAAAACGGCAGAGGGGAGTGAGGGGATGGATGAGTAAAATGATGATGATTATCATCTGGTAATAAAAGTAATATCAGCATTGTTTTTTCTGCAGGGAATTATAATTGTATCGCTTTAATTACATGGCAATGCAATATGGATTCTTCAATTTAAGGAACTTACTTTTTTTATTCTTTTTTCAGGCAGCATCCTTTTTATCCCTGAACGGGCAAACGCTCACGCTGTATACGTTTCCCCCGCCCCGTCCGTATAAATGGAAAAACCCACACAGTTTGCTCGTAAGTACGGTCCGTAATTATTATTCAAAGACCCGGTTACATCAAAGGAGAATATTGGGTCATATGGTTATTGAGTTAAGAAAAGACAGTACCGTATTTTTGACCGGTATGGCATTGGATGACATGGGGGGCTTTAGAAAATCGATCTTCAATGACAAAATCGGACTGGGGGTGTTGTTTAAGCTGGCTCCCGGGCACCTGGAAGAAACGCACCAGGTAAAAAATGAACTCACCGCCCGTATTGAATCTTCGGATGCAGCCTTCATTACTTTTAAATTAACTGATTCGGCCTACAACTACCTCATTTCATATATCGATTCATTTAAATTAATGGGGTACGACAGACTCTATAACGGGTTAAATATGCCAAGGGCCGGTAAGGGCAGCGGGTGTACAGCGTTTGGTATCAGTTTCCTGGAGTTGATAAATGCCCTGTTACCGGAATTCCGGGATCACTGGGCGGTTAGCGTAAATATTCCTGAGAGGCTCATAGGCGACAGCGCATCTGCTAAAAAAGTAAGCTTTTGGCGTATATTATTTTCATTCAGGTGGGCCCGGGATGGCCGGCCACATCGTAAATTGATCCTGTATGAACCCTATTTGATCTACAAATGGATCAATGAGGTTTGGGAAAAGGGCCAGGATAAACCCAATTCCGGATACCGTTTTTACAAGTAGGCGGTATCCGGGGGGTAGAGGTTGATTGCAGGCATCAATTCGTCATTTCTCCTATGTTTGTAAAGTAAAGGGCTGTAACAAAAAACTTCCGTCAATAGCCCGGATTCTCCATATTTCCCCTTATCTTTGCGGCCCGAAAAAGAAAAGCTCTTTTTCCAGACATTTCCCACAAGGCTCAAAAAGTTCCCATCCGTTTGGGGCGCCAGCAGGGAGTAACTAAAAACAGTTATGTAATGCCAAAGGTTAAAACCAACAGCAGCGCCAAGAAGCGCTTTAAAGTTACCGGTACCGGTAAGATCACTTTCCAGAAAGCTTTTAAACGTCACATCCTCACCAAAAAATCAACCAAGCGCAAGCGTGCTATGCGTAAAGACGGTGTGGTCAGCGACGCCAACATGCATTTTGTAAGAAGGTTACTCGGACTTAAATAAACCGTGATTTCGGACTTATAACTTATAACTTTCAACTTTTAACTAATTAAGATATGCCACGTTCAGTAAATGCAGTAGCCAGCAGGGCCCGCCGCAAAAGAATATTAAAAGCTGCCAAAGGATTCTATGGCAAGCGTAAAAATGTATACACCGTTGCCAAAAACGTAATGGAAAAGGGCTTAACATACAGCTATGTTGGCCGTAAATTAAAAAAGCGTGAATACCGTACGTTGTGGATCGCACGTATCAACGCAGCCGTAAGGGAGCAGGGAATGACGTACAGCGAATTCATCAACAAATTGAACACTAAAAAGATCGATCTGAACCGCAAGGTACTGGCAGACCTGGCCATGAATGAGCCGGAAACATTTAAAAAACTGGTAGAGTCCGTAAAGTAAGACAGCTCGTAAATTTATACCAGCCGGGTGTGATGATCTCATGCCCGGTTTTTTTATGCCCAACCTCACCCCCTCCCGATAGCTATCGGGACTCTCCCGGGGAGAGGGGAGTACAGGCCCTGCTGTTTTTGAAAGTATTTTAAAGAAAGAAATTTACCCTGAAAAAAAGTGATTCTGTTACATTTGTAAAAATATTAGTCACCTTAATCAAGCAGTACAGTAAATGGATAATACCTATACCGACCTGGTGCACCAGACCTTTAATTTTCCGCAGGAAGACTTTAAAGTAAAAAACGATTACCTGCAGTATAACGACCTTGACATAAAAGCCCTGATCGACAAGTATGGCACTCCATTGAAACTCACCTACCTGCCGAAAATAGGTAACCAGATAAACAAGGCCAAGCGGATGTTTGCGGCCGCATTCAAGAAGTATAAATATGAAGGGGAATACAATTACTGTTACTGCACCAAAAGTTCGCACTTCTCTTTCATTGTGGAAGAGGCGCTGAAAAATGATATTCACCTGGAAACATCCTTTGCCTATGATATCGAGATCATCAAGAAGCTGTATGCAAAAAGAAAGATCAACAAGGATATCTATATCATCTGCAACGGGTACAAGCAAAAGTCATACACCAGCCGGATCGCCGGTTTGCTGAACAGCGGGTTCAAAAACGTGATCCCCATACTGGATAACGTGGATGAGTTAAGGGCCTATATCAAATCCGTGAAGGTTCCCTTCAACCTGGGTATCCGGGTGGCGGCGGAAGAAGAACCGAGTTTCCCTTTTTATACGTCCCGTTTGGGTATCCGTGCCAAAGACATCCTGGAGTTTTATGTTGATAAGATCGAAGGAAATGAACACCGTTTCCAGTTGAAGATGCTGCATATATTTTTGAACAAAGGCATCAAGGATGATATCTATTACTGGAGTGAACTCAATAAAGTGATCAACCTCTATTGCCAGTTGAAGAAGATCTGCCCTGAACTGGACTCCATAAATATCGGTGGCGGCTTCCCCATCAAGCACTCATTGGGTTTTGACTACAACTACCAGTTCATGATCAATGAGATCGTCCGGAACATAAAAGTGGCCTGCAAAAAAAGCAAAGTGCCCATGCCGAATATTTTTACGGAATTCGGAAGTTACACTGTGGGAGAGAGCATGGCACATATCTACAGTGTGATCGGCCAGAAAATGCAGAACGACCGGGAAACCTGGTACATGATCGATTCTTCCTTCATTACTACCTTGCCCGATACATGGGGTATTGGTGAGAAGTTCCTGATGCTGCCGATAAACAAATGGGACAATGAATATCACCGGGTGGTATTGGGGGGCATCACCTGCGACAGCCATGATTATTACGACAGTGAAGAACACATCAATGAGGTATTCCTGCCAAAGATCAGTAACGGGGAGCCGCTATACGTCGGCTTCTTCCATACAGGCGCGTACCAGGACCAGATAAGCGGGTATGGCGGCATCAAGCATTGCCTGATCCCTTCACCCAAGCATATCATTGTGGGGTATGATAAGAACGGGAAACTGACGGATTGGGTTTATGCAAAGGAACAGACTGCCCAGAGTATGATGAAAATACTGGGATATAAATAAGTAAATTATAAGCCATGAAATATTATGTTGTTTTTTTTCTATCCTTTTTCTTATCTCTTACTGTAACGGCCCAGACGGCAGAAGATTCTGTTAAGGCGGTGGTCAACGATCTTTTTACTGCCATGAAGAATGCAGATCCCGTTTTGCTGAAGTCTGTCTTTGCCGACAGCGCCATTCTTCAAACCATTACACGAAACAAAGAGGGTAAAACGGAGGTGAAGACCGATGAAGTTTCCGGGTTCATTGATTTTGTCGGTAAGCAGGCAAAAGATGCCGCAGATGAGCGCATCAGTTTTGATGTGATACGGATAGATGGACCGCTTGCCATTGTATGGACGCCCTATAAATTCTATTTCAACGGGAAATTCAGCCATTGCGGGGTGAATTCTTTCCAGTTGGTACGGTTCAATGGCAACTGGAAGATCCAGTACCTGATCGATACCAGGCGAAGGGCTGGTTGTGAGCAGTAAAATAAAAGCCTTCCCACGACTGGGAAGGCTTTCCCGGTATAACCGGGAACAAACCAACTGTATGCTCATTTATGAAAACTACTGCTTTTACTGGATCGTTATTTCTTTGCTGCCATTCTTTACTTCTTCTTTCTTGGGCAGTTCCAGGGTAAGAATACCGTTTTCGTACTTAGCCGAAATATTGGCGGTATCAATTCTTTCGTCAATGGTAAAGCTGCGTTTGAAAGCTTTCTGACCGAATTCCCTGCGGATCATCTTATCCGTTTCTGTGCTGTTCTCTGTTTTCTTCTCCGCGCTGATGGTCAGGATCCTCTCATCCAGTTTTACATTGAAATCTGTTTTGTCCATTCCCGGAACGGCCAGTTCAACCTGGTAGAGGTCTTTTTTTTCAACGATGTTTGCCGGGGGAAAATGAAGCACATCTTCCCTCAGTGCCTTACCAAAGGTCAATGGCAGGTCGTTGAATAATTCGTTCATTAATCCGTCGAAGGATTTGTTGATGGGGTTGTTAACTTTTACGAGTGTCATAGCTATTATTTTTTTGTTTTTGAATTGTTGTTCGGGAGTAATTCTTCAAATGCCGTTCCACGGGTTTTTTCAAGACAAAATTTCTAATTCCGTATTTTTTAAAAGTCATAATGGCTGCGGAAGCCGGTTGCCGGTGTCATAATTTCCGGTTCCGGCAATTTCGATATTGGGAAATCTGTGCCCGGGATCAGGAGTAATTGAGGAGAACTGCCTAATTTTGTATCATCATTAAAATAAAAGGAAAAATATGTACCCGGAAGAAATAGTAATACCGATGAAAGAAGAGCTGACGGAGAATGGCTTTTCTGAATTATTGACGGCCGACGCGGTAGAAAAGGCCCTTGCCGAAAAAGGAACAACCCTGGTTATGATCAATTCTGTATGCGGCTGCAGTGCCGGTACGGCCAGGCCCGGGGTTTTAATGGCTGTAAGCAATACCGCAAAAAAGCCAGACCAGATCACAACCACTTTTGCCGGCTTTGATATTGAGGCGGTAAAAAAATTAAGAGAGCACCTGTTGCCTTATCCCCCGTCATCACCTGCTATTGCCCTTTTCAAAGACGGGCAACTGGTACATTTCATCGAGCGGCATAATATAGAAGGCCGCAGTGCCCGGATGATCGCTGATAACCTGATCGGTGCTTTTGATCAATATTGCAATTAAGTATGTACATATAAGAGATCCCACCAGGCCTCCCGTTGACCGGGAGGTTTTTTTATGATTGTAAAAGTGGCCGGTGAGAACACCGGCCACGGCGGTCAACCGCAAACCGGTAAACGAAATTTTCATTTCTATGCAGCTTTTAAGAGATCTCACCACGGCCTCCTGTTTAACAGGAGGTTTTGTTTTTCCCCTGCGTTAAATAAATGAATATATTGCATTCCTATTTTTAAAACATATCAACTAAGCCGATGTATCCCAATTTATATTATGCATTTAAAGACTGGTTTGGAGTGGAGTGGAAAGCCCTGTATTTTTTAAATACATTCGGGCTGATGGTTGCCATGGGCTTTGTGGCTGCCGCGATCGTTTTGAGCAAGGAATTACAGCGAAGGGAAAAACTGGGCCTGTTGCATCCCCGGCAGGAGATGATCATGGTGGGTAAGCCGGCATCCGTAAGCGACCTGCTGATAAATGCGCTGGTGGGATTTGTTTTTGGTTACAAACTGATCGGCCTGTTCTTCAGCAAACCCGATGATGTAAATCCGCAGGACTATATTTTTTCAGGCGACGGAAGTGTTATCGGCGGCTTACTGGTTGCCATTATATTGACCGGGCTGAAGTGGTGGGACAAGAACAAGCAAAGGCTGAAAGAACCGGAGAACCGCAATGTACGCATCTGGCCGCACGACAGGGTGGGAGATATAATAATACTCGGGTTGGTATTTGGCATAATCGGTGCAAAGCTTTTTGACAACCTGGAGAACTGGGATGACTTTATCAAGGATCCTGTTGGGCGCATGCTTTCAGCCAGCGGGCTTACTTTTTATGGTGGCCTGATCCTGGCAGCGATCGCCATTTGCTGGTATGCGGTTAAAAAGGGGATAAAGGTTGTACACCTTGTAGACTCGGCAGCATTGGCCCTGTTGATTGCTTACGCAGTTGGCCGTATTGGCTGCCAGGTGGCAGGTGATGGTGATTGGGGTGTTTATAACAGCGCTTATGTTACAAATGAAGCCGGTACTGTGGTGGAAGCAGGACCAGGTGATTTTGAAAAAGGACTTCAGAAGCATTCGACCTATTTTCTGAATGGAGTGGCGGTGGAGAAGAATTCCCTTGGACAGGATAGTTCGGTGTTTGTGACCGACCGGAAATACGGGGATATCAGCCATGTTCCTCACCGGTCTTTTAAAGCTCCTTCCTTCTTACCCGTATGGATGGTTGCTTATACCTATCCCAACAATGTGAATAAGGACGGGGTAAAGATCGCCGGTTGTGAGGGTGAACATTGCCGGGCCTTGCCCATGCCTGTTTTTCCAACTCCGTTTTACGAGACCATACTATGTACACTCCTCTTTATTATTTTATGGAGCATTCGGAAAAAGATAAAAGTACCTGGTGTAATGTTTGGTATATATCTCATTTTGAATGGATTAGAAAGATTCTCTATCGAATTGATACGTGTTAATAACACATACAGCTTATTTGGCTTTCACCCTACCCAGGCCGAGATCATATCCATTTGCCTCGTATTGGCGGGTATCGTTTTGATCCTGTTTGCCAGGCAGCGGGCAGCAAAAGAGGCTTCCTGAGTTCAAATTTTCTTTCCCCGGCCTTGTAACCATTCTTTTATTTCTACGTATATAGGGATATTGCCAATTATCCCTGAAAATTACCGCCCAATACAAAACAATGTACTATGTTAAACCAAGTACCTACTTTTGTGAAGTAGTTATCAAAGTATATAACTACATTCATTAATAGCCAAAAACAAAAAGTAAAGCCATGAAACAATTTTTCAGCCTGCTGGCTGCTATGAGCATCGCCGTATGCAGTTATGCACAATCCGGTGGTAAAGTAACCGGAAGTATCAAAGACGGGGGTAATCAGAAAATAATTGATGCCGCCTCTGTATCTCTCTTAAATACAAAAGATTCCAGTTTGGTAAAAACTGCCGTTGCCGACAAGAACGGGAATTTCACTTTCGAAAACTTAAAAGATGGTAATTACCTGGTCATGGCCACATCACTGGGTCATTCCAGGAGTTACAGCAGATCTTTCAGCATTTCTTCCGGCCAGGAAACCGTGGCCCTGGAAGTTTTGCAATTGCTGCCGGTAAGTAAGAACCTGCAGGAGGTTTCAGTAAGCTCTAAAAAGCCGCTGATCGAAAGAAAACTTGACCGTACCATTGTTAACGTAGATGCATCCATTACCAATGCGGGCAATACGGCGCTTGAAGTGCTGGAAAAATCTCCGGGCATTACCGTTGATAAAGATGGCAATATCAGCCTGAAAGGTAAATCGGGCGTGGTAATTTATCTTGACGGACGTCCGAGCTACCTGAGTGGTCCCGACCTGGCCAATATGCTGCGTAACATGACTGCCAGCCAGCTGGAGCAGATCGAGATCATGACCAATCCTCCTGCAAAATATGATGCAGCAGGTAATGCAGGTGTCATCAATATCAAAACAAAAAAGAATAAGCAGTTTGGATATAACGGCAGCATCACCAGCGGTTACACACAGGGCAGGTATGCCAGGTTCAATGAGTCGGTAAGTTTCAATTACCGCAACCAGAAGGTGAACTTCTATTCAACCCTGAATTATAACCGTAACCATAGGTCAGAGGAACTTTACATAACAAGGAACTTCCGTGAAAGTGCTACCAAGGAGATCAAATCCATCTTTGACCAGAAAACAAGCATGGAGAACCAGCGGCATTATTACAATGCCAAGATCGGTGCGGATTTCTTTGTTTCTAAAAAAACAACGCTGGGCGTGGGTGTTAACGGGTTTTACAATCCAAGTACCTGGGAAAGTGTATCCAGCACGGATATCTTCGATCCGAATCATGTGCTTACCAGTAAAACCGGTGCAACTACCCGTAATGATGAGAAATGGAAGAACTTCAGCGGCAACGTAAACTTCCGCACCGTGCTGGATTCTGCCGGACAGGAGATCACCGCCGATGTGGATTATGTACAATACAGTGCAACAAGCAGTCAGCCCCTTACCAGTTATTATTATGATGCGATGGGCAACCTTACCCAGGCACCCGATCTTTTGCTGGGAACCCTTCCAACCGATATCAGGATCTACAGCGGCAAGATCGATTACAGCCTGCCCCTAAAGAAGGGAGCAAAGTTTGAAGCCGGGATCAAATCAAGCTATGTGAAGACAGATAATGATGCCCGCTACGACAGTGTGAAAACAAATTATATGGTACTGGACAGTGGCCGCAGCAATCATTTTGTGTATGATGAGAATATCAATGCTGCCTATGTGAACTACAGCAGGCCCCTTGGTAAAAAATGGAGTGCACAACTTGGTTTGCGCCTGGAGAACACCAATGCAAACGGTGTTTCAAAAGGGTATGCTTTCAATACCCCGGAAAACAGGTTTGTGTATACCGAAACAAAATTCAAAAGGTCGTACTCGCAGCTTTTCCCAACGGTTTACCTGCAGTACACTGCCAGTGAAAAGAACCAGTTTGTCATCAACTACGGAAGAAGGATCCAGCGACCTGATTATGAGGACATGAACCCGTTCGTTCACTTCATCGACCGGTATACCTTTGAGCAGGGAAACCCGAACCTGAGCCCCCAGTTTGCGCATAACATTGAGTTGAGCCATACCTACAAAGGGTTTCTGACCACTACGGTTAACTATACCAACACCACCAATATCATGCAGCAGGTGCTGGAGCAGAACGAGGTGAGCAATGAGACCTTTATTAAAAAGGCCAACATTGCCAACAGCAAGCAACTGGGCCTGGCTGTGTCAGCCAATAAATCAATAACCAAATGGTGGAGCGCCAATGTGTATACAAATGTTTACAACAACCATTTTAAAGGGGTGGTTAATAACGACCCCATTTCAATAGGCGTTACCACATTCCTGGCCCAGATGCAGCACCAGTTCAAATTCAAAAAGGGATGGGCAGCTGAGTTAAGCGGATTCTACCGTTCCAAAGGCCTGGAAGGTGTTATCTACATCAAGCCGATCGCACAGGTGAATGCAGGCTTCAGCAAACAGGTGCTCAAGAACAAGGGCAGCATCCGCCTGAATGTACGGGATATCTTTGCCGGGGGCGTATTCAAAGGCTACAGCAAATACAGCAACGTGGATGCCCAGTTCAGAAATGTGAACGACAGCCGTGCGGTATCTGTAAGCTTTACGTACAGGTTCAGTAAGGGTAAACTGAAAGCAGGGAGCAGTAAGAAAAATGGCGGCGCCAGTGATGAGCAGAACAGGGTAAAAAGCGGTAACTAAGAAGATATTCAAGAACTGGCCCTTTTTGTAAAAACCTGTCGTCTTTGTGCGACAGGTTTTTTACTTTTGAAAAAAAATACCACTATGCCATCATTTGACCTTGTAAGCAAAGTTGACCTGCAGACGCTTGACAACGCTATAAATGTTACGACCAAGGAAATAACCAACCGCTTTGATTTTAAAGGCTCGCATGTAGTGATCGACCTTGATAAAAAGGCGTTCAAAGTAAACCTGGAGGCCGACAGTGAAATGAAGATAAACCAGATCACCGATGTGATGATCAGCCGGAGTATGAAGCAGGGCCTGGCGGGAGAGATCTATGACCTGAGCAAGGAACCCCACCAGAGTGGAAAAGTGGTGAAAAAAGAGGTCCCGGTAAGAAACGGTATAAAACAGGAAGATGCCAAGAAGATCGTAAAACTGATAAAAGACAGCGGGTTAAAGGTACAGGCTGCTATTATGGACGATATCATACGGGTAACCGGCAAAAAGATCGATGACCTGCAGGACGTTATCCAGGCTTCCAAAGGCTGGGGGCTGGGTATCCCATTACAATATATTAATATGAAGAGCTAAAGAGGCAATTTTTTGATGTTTCAACGGTAAAAATCCAATATTTTGCCCTATCTTTGCCGCTTTAATAATCAGTACGGCAAAATCCGTACATAAACCATAACAAATTATGAAACAAGGCATTCACCCCGGAAATTACAGGCTGGTCGTTTTTAAGGACATGAGCAACGGGACCCAGTTTTTAAGCCGGTCTACAGCTCCTTCAAAAGAAACGGTTGTTTATGAAGACGGAAAAGAATACCCGGTGATCAAACTGGAGATCTCAAATACTTCTCATCCTTTCTATACCGGTAAGAACGTACTGGTGGATACAGCAGGACGTATTGATAAATTCAACAAGCGGTACGAAAAAAAAGCAAAATAATTTAATTCAGATCACTATCTTTATTTAAAGTTTGTTTTTCATGGCTATACTTTAAGTCCCTTCGGTTCTCCGGGGGGATTTTTATTTTTAGTAGTTTTACCACATGCAAAAGATCATTTTTACAGAAGAATACTGTAAACCGGAGAACCTCCATCCCTTTACCTATACCCGCCACATCCAGGATATCCGTATTGGTATCCTGACCATACGGGAAAAATGGGAGCGTTACCTGAAGATATTATCGGCAAACAAATGGGAAGATCATTACCTCGACAACGAACAATCCATCAAGATAGAAAAGGGCATTGGCAGGGATGATTACCTGCTGGTACATGCCAATGTTCTGCCAACGGCTGCGGTGATCAGCAAAATAAAAAAATTAAAGAATGGCGAATTCCTTTTTTCCGGAACAGAAGGAGGAGTGGCGTATAAATTCTCGAATAAAGAGGTGTTGGGACTGCATAAAATAAAAGTTAGTTATTCTGTAGAATACCGGGGCGACCTGAAAGCCATCCATTATCCCTGGCAGATCTTTCAACTGAACGACTGGGCACTCCGGGAAGATTTTTCCCTGATCACCGGTAAAAGAAGATCGAAAGCAATATCCGGAACAAACAAAACCGTTAAGCCTTCTCAGATCTTCCTGGAGCCAGGTGTGAAAATGGAGCATTGCTTTTTGAACGCAGAAGACGGGCCAATCTATATTGGCAAGAATGCCACCATCATGGAAGGTGCCAGCATCAGGGGGCCGGTGGCCATTTGCGAAGGCGCCGTGATTAAAATGGGAACTAAAATATACGGGGCAACCACCATCGGCCCGTTTTGTACGGTTGGCGGGGAAATAAAGAACTCTGTTTTATTTGCTTACAGCAATAAGGCCCATGATGGCTACCTGGGCGACAGCGTATTGGGAGAGTGGTGTAACCTGGGAGCCGGCACAACCAACAGCAATGTAAAAAATAATGCCGGGGAAGTTAAATACTGGCTTGATGCAGATAAAAAGGAAATGGCGGCAGGTAATAAGGGAGGCTTGCTGATGGGGGATTATTCAAAAGCAGCGATCAATACTTCTTTTAATACCGGCACCGTGGTGGGTGTTTGCTGCAATGTGGTCTCACCCGGCCTTACCCCCAAGCTGATCCCAAACTTCTCCTGGGGAGTGGATGGGATCACAAAATACAAACTGAACAAAGCACTGGTGGATATTGATAACTGGAAAAAAATGAAAGGGACCAGCATCACCGGCCGGGAAAAGCAGGTATTGACAGATATTTACAAACTATACTAAAACTCAACTGACCATGCGTAAACAAATTGCTGCGGCAAACTGGAAAATGAACCTGACCCTGCAACAGGCAGAAAAATTAATGGATGAACTGACCTCGATCCCGCATAACCTGAACGAAAACCAGGAGGCCGTTTTTGGGGTCCCGTTCCCGTACCTGGTCAGCATAAAAAACAAACTGGCAGGGAAAAAAAATGCCTTTGTTGCTGCACAGAACTGTTACGATAAAAAAAGCGGTGCCTATACCGGCGAAGTAAGTGCCGAAATGCTTAAAAGCATCAACGTGGATTACGTGATACTCGGCCACAGCGAACGCCGGGAATATTTCAATGAAAGCCACGCCATGCTGGCTGCCAAAGTGAATATCTGCCTGGAGAACGGGTTAAAACCCATTTTTTGTTGCGGAGAGCCTTTATCAGTGCGGGAAGCCGGTAATGAGAATTCATATGTTGAAACGCAATTGAAAGAAAGCCTTTTTCACCTGACTGCTGAGCAGCTGACCGGTTTTGTGATAGCGTATGAACCCATCTGGGCCATTGGTACCGGCAAAACAGCCAGCAATGAACAGGCACAGCAAATGCATGCACACATACGCAGTGTAATGGCAAAACAATATGGTGAAGCGGTTGCAGACAGCATCTCCATTCTTTATGGCGGAAGCGTGAAAGCGAACAATGCAAAAGAGATATTTGGTCAACCGGATGTGGACGGTGGATTGGTGGGAGGGGCCAGCCTTGTTGCTGCAGACTTTGCAACCATCATCAACAGCCTTAAGTGACCAGGTTAAACAAGGGCGTATAATTTTTACCGCTATATCCTTCCAGGTAAGTTGTATAAACAACTACATCTTCAATAATTATGCAGGCAGGCAGAACCTTATTTCAGAGTATCGTGTGGAGGGGCCTGTACTATGTGGCGGCATTCATAATAAATATCCTGATCGCCCGTCATTTCCAGGCATCCGTAAGCGGCGTCGTTTATTATATCAGCAGTATTTATGCCCTGGTCCTTCTTTTCTTAAGCCTGGGTCTTGAATCAGGCATCATATATTTCGCTGCCAGGAACGGGATACCTCTGGCCAGGCTCTTCAGCTTTTCAATTGCCTGGTCATTACTGGCAGGGTTATCAGTTTTCTTTGTTGTTTATTTTTTCTTCCCCGGTGAGCATGTCCGGATCCCGGGACCTTTGTTACTTTTTTCTTCGGTGTGCTTTATTTCAGGCAACCTGCTTACCAGCTATTGTTCCGGTTTTTATTATGCCCGCAATGATTTTATCCTTCCCAATGCGGTCAATATAACCTGCACCATCATCCTGGTAATCGTGCTGCCTTATGGGGGCAGGTCTGTGATACCCGGCATCAGCAACGAAAATTATTTTTATGTTTACTTCGGTTCATTTTTGGTGCAGGGCATTTGGGTGGCTGCAGCAACGAAGATAAAATACATAAAGAGCGGGTTTCAGCAATTATTGTCCCTTGCAGAATTCCGGCTTTTATTCCGCTATTGTGCAATGGCCTTTGCAGGAAATCTTATTTATTTTCTTTTATACCGGGTGGATTACTGGTTTGTTGAAAACTACTGCACACCCGAACAACTGGGTAATTATATCCAGGTTTCAAAACTGGGGCATCTTTTTTAATAGTACCTACGATCCTTGCCAGTGCTGTTTTCCCGATCACGGCCGGAGGTAAAAAAGAGAACCTGGCGCAATTACTGACCCTGCTGTCAAGAAGCATATTCTTTGTTTACCTTTTTGTATGTGTTGTATTGATCCTGACCGGGCAATGGCTTTTTCCCTTTGTATTCGGTGAAAGCTTCTCCGGGATGTACATGCCGTTCTTATTTCTTATACCGGGTATATTGTCCCTGTCGGGATTGTTTACCCTCACCGCTTATTTTGCCGGGAACAACCAGGTGAAAAAAAATATGCTTGGGGCCCTTTATGCGCTTGCCCTTGTTTTAGCAGGGAATATGCTCTTCATCCCGAAGTACGGGATCAACGCTGCAGCATTGATCAGCAGCCTGGGTTACATGGTCTATCACGTTTATATACTCGGGTCATTCAGCAGGGAACATAAGATCCCGTTCAGCGACTTTTATATTTTCCGGTACGGCGATTGGGTAAAGATCCGTAAGGGCCTTTTGAATATTTTTACAAAGAGCGATATTGCCGATCATGCATGATGACGAATAGCCAACATACCATACTTGCACTGCCTTCCTGGTATCCCTCTGAACTGGATGCTTTTAACGGCGACTTTATTCAACGGCATATACAGGCGATCGCCCTGCATTGCCGGCAGTATGTTATTTATGTTGTAAAGGATGAGAAGGGATCGGTCACAAAGGATATAAGTACGGTGGTAAATGAAAGAGAGAATTATACGGAAAAGATCATTTACTATCATTCCCCTGCCTCGGGAATAGGTTTCATTGACCGGTTCTTATCTCATCAAACGTATAAACGGATACTGAAAAGATCCATAGCCCAATACGTGTCTCAACAGGGCAAACCCACCCTGGTGCATGTTCATGTGGCCATGAAAGCCGGCATCGGGGCGCTTTGGGCAAAACACAAATACGGGGTCCCGTATATCATTACCGAAAACTGGACGGGTTATTACCGGCAAAGCGTACCCAATATTCACGGCCAGAATATCTTTTTAAAAAGGGCACTGGCCTCGGTAATAAAAGAAGCAAAACGGGTCGTGCCCGTCAGTAATGATCTTGCTGGAAGAATAAAAGAGAACTTTGGTGAAATAAAATACCAGGTAATACCCAACGTGGTGAACAGAGATATTTTTTTTTATGACCCAAAGGATGTCCCCCGGTTCCGGTTCATACATCCATCCTATCTTTCTTACCAAAAGAATCCCGATGGAATGCTGGAGGCATGTAAGATATTGAAGCAGCGGGGGTACAGTTTTGAACTGCTGTTTTTAGGCAGTACCGATCAGCGGTTGACGGAAAAAGCCAGGTTGATGGGATTGCTGGATGAGACCGTTTTCTTTAAACCACTGCTCCCTTATACGGAAGTGGCAAAGCAAATGCAGGATTCTTCTGCCTTACTGATGTTCAGCCGTTTTGAGAATTTACCCTGTGTCATTTTAGAAGCTTTGTGTTGCGGCCTGCCGGTCATAAGCAGCCGGGTAGGCGGTATTGCGGAAGTGATAGATGAACGCAACGGCATCCTGGTGGAAAGTGAAAATGTTGACCAGTTGGCGGATGCTATGCAACAACTGGTGGACAACCATTCTTTATATAACGGACAAACCATATCATCGGATGCAATTGCCCGGTTCAACTATGATACGGTAGGAGCTCAATATCGTTCACTATATAAGGAGATCAGCAGCTGATGTGGAGGAAATGATTACCTGGTATCCATGATTCGTTTTTTCCCGATCACCAGAAAATCACAGGAAACATATTTACTGTTCAGGTTCTCAAAATTTATCCAGAAGAAGACCGCTTTTATGACCCTTACCAGCCGTAGTACCTGTAGCCCGAAAAAATGCTGCATTTTGCCCTGGTCGCCATCCAGCCAGAAATGCAGGCCACCGCAATAGCCGGCAAACAATATGTCAAAACCATTTTTTTCCAATTGCTCTTTCCAGGCAGGCAGGTCCATGGCAGCCAGCACATGCTTTTTCGAACCCCGGCTGTTGAACAACCGGTAGAACAGGTTTGAAATGCCGTTCTTCAGGTTGGGAGCGCCAATAACGATAAAACCATCCGTGTTCACGTGCAGGCAATGTTTATCTATGATCTCTTTATAGTTTTCGAAATGCTCTATAAAACCAAAGGAAGCAACCACCCCATATTTCTTTTCTTCGGGCATTGCCAGGAAATCCTCCAGGAGTATCTCCCCAACCCGGTACCCGTACTTTTCCAGGTTATGTTTTGTTTCGGGGGTGCGGGTGGTCAGGTCGATGCCATGCAGGGTATACCCCAGGTCGCCAAAAATGGAAAGGTACCTTCCCGGGTAACAGCCGATCTCTATTACGCTGTTGCCGGCTGTAACGGGAATATGTTTATTGATGAGCAGTCTTGTATAATCTTTTGCAGATGGTCTTTCAAAATCAAAGGAAGCATTGGTATCATCCCAAAAGCTTTGAGGGGCCTTGTTCATGTTTATACGGGTCTTCAATTTTATGCCAATGTAGCATTTTTTATTTTTGGTAATTCTGAAAGCCAACCCTTACATTCGCAATAAATAAACGGTAAAACAAACTTACATGAGCGAACCAACACTTTCACACGGCGAGATACATACGAACAAGGGGGTAATGAAATTTGAATTGTACGACGATGATGCCCCCATTGCAGTGGCTAATTTCAAGAAACTGGCTGGCCAGGGATTTTACAACGGACTTGCTTTTCACCGGGTGATCCCGGACTTTATGATCCAGGGTGGTTGCCCCAACGGAAACGGCACCGGTGGTCCCGGTTACAGCATCAATTGTGAACTGACCGGTGTAAAACAGATCCACGACCGGGGAGTGATGTCGATGGCGCACCGGGGCCGCAACACGGGTGGGTCACAGTTTTTTATATGCCATAACCGCAGCAATACAAAACACCTCGACGGGGTTCATACCTGCTTTGGAAAAGTGACTGAGGGACTGGATGTGGTGGATGATATCCGGGGAGGAGATGTGATCGAAAAAATAATACTTACCTGACCAGTTATGATACCGGCCGGTCCGGGCAACAAAATTCCCCATGCAGGTATGTTGCCTGTATGAGGAATTAATTTTTCCTTCTACATGGTTTGTTTTACCAGGCGAGGTAAGCGATCAGTGCCATGATAGCATAATAGCCGGCAATAATTCCAATGGCAGTAAATACGTCGCTGATCTCAGGTGAATAGAACTTTTTCATAACCTACGATTAAAAATTAAAAAATTTAATTGAAGGTTTTCGTAAAATACAGGATTGCGTAGTAAAAAGTTAAATCCTGGGGGAACGGCTGGTCAGAGGGTGTCGGATCGGGTGCAAGATAATACCAAAAAAAATTCCATGCAAGCGTTTTTTAAATTATCTCCTGCCTTTCTGTATGGTTACCGGGAAACTGCATCCGGGGGCAAAAACCCTCCTGAAGGGGTATCATTTTGCTCATTTTTACTATATATTTTATTATTCTCCGGGTGGCATTGTTTGTCACATTTTTTTCACAATGAATCAATTACATAATCAGCAGATATGTTTTTTAGTAATTTTAAACAAATTTTACTAACCAGTCATGAATAATACCTTCAGGTGCGTTTCCCTAACTGCATCACTGATACTGTTTAACTTCCTCATTGCCCCTGCCCAGAATACCTATGTTGCCAAATATGAAAATTCCGGTGTTTTTGCCGGCATCGAAGTAGGGTCTAAGGGCGTTAAGATGAGCCTGCTTGAAATAGATAAGAATGCCAGGCAGACCGGTTCATTCAGCATCATCAAGGACACTACGATCAATACCGATTTCATTTCATTCACCCAGTCAACCTACCTGTCTACCGTGGGAGCATTGAATACCCTGTATGATGTGGCCGTAAAGGACTATAAGATCCCTACCGGTAATATTTTTACTGCGATAAGCAGCGGGGTGAACATCCAGGCCGAAAAGGAGAATAAGCTGAACTGGATCGACCAGTTGATCAATGCATTCCGGTTTAATTTTAATGAGCCCGAACGGAAGGTCACCGTTATCGATGTAAAAGAAGAAGCCCGGTTATCGCACCTGGGCATTGTACCCGATTCCAGGCGTTACAACACGTTCCTGATCGATATCGGAAGCGGAAATACCAAGGGCGGTTATTTTCCGAACGGCAATACAAAGGATTTTAAGCTTTTCCAGCTGAGCTGGGGCACCAAGAGTGTGTCCAATACCGCAGAGAAAAAAATGGAATCAGATAACAGCATGGATAATTACAACCGTCAACTGGCGCGGGTGTTGTCCGGTGCAGAGAATACGGAGATCATCTATGCCGTGAATGAAAGTGGTTCATTTCCCATGAGTGATAATGTTGCTTTCAGCGGGGGTATTGCCTGGTCGCTGGCCACGCTGATGTTCCCCGAACTGATCGAGAATTCGGTTGTGCCGGTAACCTATGAAGAGGTCCTTGGCTTCAGCGAAAAGCTGGCACATAATTATTCAACAATGTCAGACTATTACCTGATCAAGGCCATGGGGGATAAAAGTCTCGACATGAACGTTATTAACCGGGAAACAAAAAGGGTGAAACAGGTGTTCGACCAACGATCGCTGATGGCAGGCACCGGTCTTTTGCTCAAGATCATGCGTCAGTTTGAAAGCATCAATGAACGAAAGAATTTTTACCTGGTCAAAAATGGTTCTGTTGGCTGGATATCGGCCTATGTAAATCAAAATACGCTCAAATAAACCTCTTTAAAAATTCCCGCATACCCAGAGATGAAATTTATATTTTGAACCAATGAAAGATGCTAAATCACTATTGTTGCTGTTGGTATCCTTGTTATTGGTGTTGGTGTCGTTTGTGCTGATCTGGACCTGGGGATACCGGTATTACACGGGCAGGGATGAGTATAAAGTAAATGCCAAGATCGTACTGACCGATTCCAGTTCACTGGCAAGCCGCATCCGTGACTCCCTCCAGAAAGTATATGACGAAACCATCAATAAGCTGGATGCCCGGCTGGACTCCTCACTCCTGAATTCCGACTCCCTTAAAGCAGAACTGGAAATGAAACTGAGTGAATTTTTCAGGTTGAGTAATGAGATCAGGGTGCTGCTGAGTAACCGTAGCCCCAATAATAATTTTGCGGTGGCTAAGCAAAAGCTGGGAGAATTACAGACCAAGGTGGATGACCTGGAAGATAAGAATAAGGTGGTGGAGACCGAGAATAATACACTTGGGAACATCCTGGAGCAACTGAATAAACCGGATAAAACAGCCGAAAAGAACCCAAAGCCGGTAAGCCCCGGGAACAACATAGCTGCCGGGAACGGGAACCCCGTGTATGCGGTTTTTAATGCCACCGACCTCAGACTTGCCGCAATCAACATGAATAATGATAATGAGGCGGAAACATCACTGGCCGACCAGGCAAACAAGCTGGTGGGCACGTTTACCGTTACCAATAACATCAGCCAGTTGAGTAATGTGGAAATGATGGTGGTGGTGCTGCAACCCGATGGCCGGGTATTAAAGAACTCGGAATGGGATTCCGGTTCATTCAATACTCCCGACGGGAAGAAGATCTATTCCTACAAGCTCAGTTTCAATTATGCAAAGGGCGAACAAAAGCAGCTGCTCTTTTCGTTAAAGGCAGATAAATACCAGAAAGGAAATTATACCATGCAGGTGTACTACAACGGTATTATGATCGGCCGGGTCTCTAAAACACTCTCCTGAACAGCCCGGTAGCCCGTTCACCCGTAACATTTTTCATGTAGAATATGTGCTACATAAAAAAATAAAGCAGGTCTACATTCAGCTCCCTTTGTTTTAAGCAATTTTACATCCTGATCGTTTAGCCCCCCGTTTAAACATCTGAACCTATGAAACAGATCCTGTTCAAGCATGAGGATCACTATGAAAGACCTTCTTATTGAAGGTTTTTTTATTTACGGCATAACTTCCTTTTTCATATTTCACCGGCCCGGCAGGATTGCTGTTTCAAATCTGCCTATTTTAGCAAAATGAAAGCGGCTTCCATTCATGAATTAAAAGCGGAGCTCAGCAATGCCCCGCACGACCAGCTGGTGGACCTCTGTGTGCGCCTGGCCCGGTTCAAAAAAGAGAACAAGGAACTGGTCACCTACCTGCTGTTTGAATCGGTGGATGAAAATGCCTACATCGAAAACATCAAAAAGGAGATGCAGGAACAGTTTGATGAAATGAATACATCCAATGTATATTTTGTAAAAAAGACGCTGCGGAAGATACTCCGGGTTACCGGTAAATATATCCGCTATACCGGCTCGGCTGAGGCAGAAGTGCGTTTATTGCTGGCATTCTGCACCCTGCTTAAAGCATCCGGCATATCCACGGAGACGAACCCCGTGATCAGGAACCTGTACCAGAACCAGTTGAAAAAGATATCGAAGGGCATTGCAACCATGCACGAGGACCTGCAGTACGATTACCTGAAGGAGTTAAAACTTCTTGCGTAACTTTGATGCCGCTTGCAGGATTCATTTACGTTCAAAATAAAAAATATGCCACGGTCAAAGAAAAGAAAACACCATCATGATTTCCATCCGCACGCCGGCGTGGAGAAATCGAAGAAGAACAAAAGCGCTGTTTTGCTTGCCGTAATTGTATGCGGTATCATCGGGTTGGGCATCGCATTTTTTGTTTCCGATTCAGACCCGCTGTGGCTGGTCTCCGGTGCAGTACTGGGTGCCGGGCTCGGTTATTTTGCCGGCAAACAATTCGATAATACCTTCTCAAAGGGTTAACGGCATCTCACAGGTACATATACCCGCCCCCGGGTTACTAACAATTTCCTGCCCATTTGTGGAAAGGATTGCTGCGGTGATACTTGCATTTTGCTGAACTAAACTGTATTTTGGTGGACATAACCTTAAACGCTCACCAAAAACTAAACTTATGGACATTAAAAAATGGGTCATCGGCGGGATCACCGGGGGTATCCTTTACTTCCTGCTGGGTTGGTTGATTTATGGAATGCTGTTGATGGATTTTATGAACAACCATTCCGGCACGGCAGGTAATGTAAGCAGAACGGAGCCCGATATGCTTTACCTGGCCATTGGTAACCTGGCCATGGGATTCATGCTGGCCTATGTTTTTGTAAAAGGCAATATCAGTTCGCTTGCTGCCGGATTCGTTGCCGGGGGTATCGTTGGATTGCTGATCGCTGTTGGCTATGATTGCATGATCTATGCAACCACAACCGTTATAAGCAAGACAGCCATGGCTGCAGATGTGGCCGCTTCCACCGTAATGTCGGCCGTAGTAGGTGCGGTTATAGCCATGGTGATGGGCATGGGCAAGAGAGCTGCCTAGTTTATTTCTTCTTTCATCACAAGTACCCTTTTACCTGACATCAGAATAACTTGTGATGAGGGCATGCCTTTGCACGTATTCCCGCTTTATATCCAATTTACTTGTGCTATAGCCCTAAAAGATCATTTTTAAGTATTATTAGTTACTCTTAATAATAAAGCGTAGCTTTGACGCGTACATTAATGCTGTGAGCACACAGTCAAGATAGATTCAATTTTTACAACCTTCTCCGCGTAACAGTTCTCCGTCTTTAAAGTCTGCTTTCTTATTTACTGCACAGGTATTTTATTTATTTTATTATTAATTTATTTTATGAACATTTACGTTTCAAATCTGAGTTTCAATACCAGCGATGCTGAATTGAACGATCTTTTTTCAACTTTTGGCCAGGTAACTTCTGCCAAAGTAATCACCGACAGGGAAACCGGAAGGTCACGTGGTTTTGGTTTTGTGGAAATGCCTTCGGATGAAGAAGGAAAAGACGCCATGCTTGGACTCAACAACAAAGAAGTGGAAGGAAGGGCAATGTCTGTTTCTGTTGCAAAAGAGAAAACAGAAAGAAGCAACGGCGGCGGAAGCCGTGGTGGCTATTCCAACAACCGCAGCAGCGGTGGTGGAAGATGGTAATCACTCAATAACTCATTTTCGATAGAGGCTCAGCAATGAGCCTTTTTTTATGCACCTGGTTTATAAAATTTACCTTTACATTGCAAACGTAAAAAAAAGTTCAGGGAATGAAGAAAATTATGCTCACCACCGTCATCCTGTTCCTCGCCGCGGCTGTTTTTGCCCAGGGCAAGGATGCAAAATTTACTGATTCCATGAAACAGGAGATGTGCAGTAAGGTAAAAGAGGCTGCATCGCACGCCTGGAAAGGATATAAGGATCATGCCTGGGGGGCCGATGACCTGAAACCGCTGACGAAGCAACCGAAGAACTGGTATAAAACATCCATGCTGATGACCCCGGTGGATGCATTTGATACCTTTACCTTGATGGGATTAACTGCCGAAGCGAAAGAAGCAAAGGATCTTATCCTGGGCAAACTTGATTTTAATATCGACAACGATGTACAGGTCTTTGAAATAACCATCCGCCTGCTGGGCGGATTGATAACGGCTTATGAACTGGATGGCAATAAAAAATTCCTGGCCCTTGCTCACGACCTGGGCAACAGGCTGATGCCCGCCTTCCATACGCCAACGGGAATGCCTTACCGCTATGTGCATCTGCAAACAGGCAAAACAAGGGATGGCATCAACAACCCGGCGGAGATCGGTACGCTGATGATGGAATTTGGCAAATTGTCGAAACTCACCGGCGACAGTAAATATTACGATGCCGCCAAGAAAGCCATCCTGGCTGTTTATAAGAACAGGAGCCCGCTCGGCCTGGTGGGAGAGCAGATCGATGTGCAGACAGGAAAATGGGTGACCACCAAAAGCCATATCGGCGCTTACATTGATTCGTACTACGAATATTTATACAAAAACTGGCTGTTGTTTGGCGACCTTGATTTTAAGACCGCTTTTGATACGCATAATAAAGCCATCAAGGAACACCTCATCAGCAAAACAGGCAAGGGCTGGTTCATGCACCAGGTGGACATGAACAGCGGGAAGGTCATTGGCACTACCTATGGCGCACTGGAAGCTTTTTATGCCGGGCTTTGCGCCTTTGCAGGCGATGTGGAAACGGGCAGGCAGATTCAGGAGGCCAACTACTACATGTGGACCCGGTTCAACCTTGAACCCGAAGAGTTCAACTTCATAGCCGATACCATCACCAGCGCCTATTATATCCTCCGGCCAGAAAACCTGGAAAGCGCATTTTATATGTACCGGCTCACGGGCGAGCTGAAATACCTCTGGCAGGGCAAAGTGATGGTAGAAAGCATCCTTACCCATTGCAGGAACGACGTGGGATTCGCCTCCTTAAAAAATGTACAGACCATTGAAAAGACGAATTCGATGGAAAGTTTCTTTTTTGGGGAAACACTGAAGTATGCGTACCTCATCTTTGCACCCGTATCAGCACTGGATCTGAAAAAAGTGGTACTTACCACCGAGGCCCATCCTTTTAAAACAGAGAACAGGAAGACAGGAATCAGTAATTAAAGAAAGCATTTTACCAATGGCTTCAAAACGTAACGCAGCGGTCGGGTTCATTTTTATAACGCTGCTGATCGACATTATCGGGTTTGGCATCATCATCCCGGTAATACCATCCCTGATCGCTCATTTAAAGAATGTAGACATCAGTACCGCCTCCAAATACGGCAGCCTGCTGATGTTTTCGTATGCTGTTGTACAATTCATTTGTGCACCCATACTGGGTAACCTCAGTGATAAATACGGCCGGCGGCCGGTATTATTATTCTCCTTATTTGGTTTTGGCATCAATTATTTATTCATGGCACTGGCGCCCACCTATGGCTGGTTATTCCTGGGAAGGATCATTGCAGGCATAACCGGGGCAAGCATGACAACAGGAGCTGCCTATATTGCCGATATCAGCACAGCGGAGAACCGGGCAAAGAATTTTGGTATGATCGGCGCTGCTTTCGGACTGGGCTTTATCATCGGGCCGGTGATCGGCGGGTTGCTGGGTGGTTTCGGTACCCGTGTCCCGTTCTATGCAGCGGCCGTACTGGCTTTATTGAACTGGACCTACGGCTATTTTGTATTACCCGAATCGTTGCAAAAAGAACACCGCCGCTCCTTTGAGTGGAAGCGTGCCAACCCGGTTGGTTCCTTACTGCATTTAAAAAAATACCCGGCCATCAGCGGATTGGCATTGGCCATTTTATTCGTTTATATCGCAGCGCACGCCATCCAGAGCAACTGGAACTATTTTACCATGTACCGCTTTAACTGGAACGAACGGATGGTGGGCCTATCCCTGGGGGTGGTTGGCATCATGGTGGCTACCGTTCAGGGCGGACTGATTCGGGTGATCAATCCCTGGCTGGGTAATGAAAAGAGCATTTATACCGGGCTTGGAATTTATGCGATCGGCATGTTGCTGTTTGGACTGGCAACCCAAAGCTGGATGATGTTCGTTTTCCTGGTCCCATATTGCTTCGGGGGAATTTCCCAGCCGGCATTACAGGCAGTAATGAGCGAACACGTGCCGCCCAACGTACAGGGTGAACTGCAGGGCGCCATTACCAGCCTCATGAGCCTCGCTGCCATCATCGGGCCATTGGTGATGAATAATTTATTCTATTACTTTACACACAGCGAAGCACCCATGCATTTGCCGGGGGCGCCGTTCTTACTGGCTGCTGTTTTAATGGCTGCCAGTGCCGTCATTGCTTTCAGAACTTTACACCCGAATAAAAGGATCACCTGATATGATCAAAGGAATAAATGATTTTAAGAATGTCTTTTTCATAGGCGTGGCCGGTGTGGGCATGAGCGCCATTGCCCAGTACCTCCAGGGCATTGGTAAGAACGTAAGCGGCAGCGACCGCTATTTCAAGGAAGCTGAATTCAACGAAACAAAAGAGAAACTGGAGGCAGAAGGAATAAAATGTTTCCTGCAGAACGGCGATGGCATCAGCACCGGAACGGACCTGGTTGTGGTTTCCACTGCCATAGAAGATACTGTGTTTGAAGTACAGAAAGCAAAACAACTGAACATCCCCATCATCAAACGGTCGGAACTGCTGGCACTGATCGCCCGGAGCAAGAGGACCATTGCAGTGGGCGGAACATCCGGTAAAAGCACCACCAGCGCCATGCTGTTCGATATATTGGAAAAGGCCGGTTTAAAACCCAGCATCATCAGCGGCGCCGGGCTCGTGAGCATCATCCGGGAAGGAAAGATCGGCAATGCAAAAGTGGGGGCAGGAGCGTGGCTGGTAATTGAAGCAGATGAAAGTGATGGAAGCATTGTGCATTATCACCCGGAGATCGGCCTCTTACTGAATGTAGATAAAGACCACCAGGAACTGGATGAGCTGATGAATATCTTCACCACATTCAGGAACAACAGTAATAAATTCATCGTCAACCAATCCAACCCACTGGCGCAACAGCTTTCCCAGGATATACAGCAGGATTTTTCGGCGGATGAAGATTACGATGCCGGGTATATCGCCCGGGATTATCAACAGGATGGCTTCCACATTGAATTCAGGATCCAAAACCTGCCGGCCGGCATGAAAGCCACCATATTCAACATAAACAGTTTCGGCCGGCATAATATGGAAAATGCCCTTGCTGCCGTTGCTGTTGCCAACCAGGTTGGTGTTGACCTGGAAACCTGTGCAGCTGCATTGCAGCACTACGAAGGCATTTACCGCCGCAACCAGGTGCTGGGAAATAAGAACGGTGTTTGGGTGATCGATGATTATGCCCACAACCCGGTGAAATGTGCAGCCGCCATCCGGGCATGCCAGCCAGTGGCAGAAAAAGTGGTGGCCTGGTTCCAGCCGCATGGTTACGGGCCAACCCGTTTTTTACGGGATGATTTTGTAAAGGAAATTTCCGGAGCCCTCCGGCCGCAGGATGAGATATGGATGAGCGAGATATTCTATGCAGGCGGAACGGCCGTGAAGGATATCAGCGCCGGTGATCTCATCCGGGATATCAAAGCGTTGGGAAAAAATGCTTTTTTTGTAGATGACCGCAACGAATTTGTTGGAAAAGTACGTCCTCATTTATCCGGCAATTCTGTCTTACTTTTAATGGGGGCAAGGGATCCCGGCCTGGAAGCATTCAGCAGGTCAGTATATGAGTCATTGTAACTAAACGGTCATGAGAAGTATTTTCAGCATATTGGTTTTCTTTTTTTTCACTGCTGTTCAGGCACAGGACAACCGGGCACTGGTATTTAACAAAGAACTGAAACTGCTTGCGGGCAATTGGGCCGGGCCAATGGTATATACAGACCCTGCTAAGAATAATGCGCAGGCCACCCTGCAGTCAAAACTGGAGATCACAGACCTCGGTGATTCAATGGCATTGAAGTACAGTTACACAGATACGGATGGTAAAGAAATCATTGAAAAAAGCTACCTGCGTATCTTAGATAAGGAAGATAAGCTCAGCATCGACGGCGAACTCTATGATATCGTATTTACAGGCAGGAAGGGTCCCCGGTTGACGGTGATAGCTGAAAAACAGGGATTCGATAACAAGCTGGTCGCCGACCTGAAACAAACCCTCGTCTTCGGCCCGGCAAACCTGAGTATCGTAAAGGAAGCGAGGTATATGGAGAATGAATTTTATTTTATCCGCCGCAGGGCAACATTTACAAAAACTAAATAAGGTTTGGTCTGACGCCCCGACTGACCATTGAACAAAATGACAACCTTAGTAACCAACATAAAGCAATTAGTAAATACCCGGGAGCAGGATCCATTGCTTCGCGGCAAGGCATTGGCTGAACTGCCGGTAATTGAAGATGCATTCTTACTGATCGAAGACGGTATCATTGCCCAATACGGCGCCATGTACGAACTGGCATTGAAAGTACCGCAGTTACCTAAAGCGATCATTGATGCTGACGGGCAGTTTGTTTTACCCGCCTGGTGCGACAGCCATACCCACATCGTTTTTGCAAGAACACGGGAAGAAGAGTTCATCGACAAGATAAAAGGAATGAGTTATGCAGAAATAGCAGCCAAAGGCGGCGGTATCTTAAACTCAGCCAACAAATTAAATGCAGCCAGCGAAGATGAACTCTTCAACAGCGCATGGCAACGACTGGAAGAGATAAGCAGACTGGGTACCGGGGCCGTGGAAATAAAAAGCGGCTATGGGTTAACAGTAGAAGGGGAGCTGAAGATGCTGCGGGTGATCAAAAAATTAAAAGAGCGGTCATCGCTTTCTGTCCGGTCAACATTTTTGGGTGCACATACGTACCCGGTTGCGTACAAAGAGGACCACGCCGGTTATATCAACAGCATCATCAACGAAATGCTGCCGGTAATAGCACAGGAAAAACTGGCAGACTATATTGACGTGTTCTGTGAGACCGGTTTCTTTTCCCCGCAGGAAATGGAAACCATCTGCAAGGCAGGAATGAACTATGGCCTGAAGCCCAAACTCCACGTCAACCAGTTGACCAGCATCGGCGGTGTTGAAACGGCCATTAAGTTAAATGCCTTATCTGTTGATCACCTGGAAACGATGACAGATGCTGATGTAAGATCACTAAGCGCTTCCGGTACCATCGGCACTTTATTGCCTACTGCTGCGTTCTTCCTGCACATGCAGTACCAGCCTGCCCGGCAGTTGATAGATGCCGGCACGGCCATTGCCCTGGCCTCCGATTACAACCCCGGCTCATCGCCCAGCGGGAATATGAATTTTGTGATCGCTTTAAGCTGCATCCAGATGAAAATGCTGCCGCAGGAAGCCATCAACGCCGCTACCCTCAACGGGGCCTATGCTATGGAACTGGAAAAAGAACTGGGAAGCATAACGGTTGGCAAGAAAGCAAACCTCATTTTTACAAAACCCATTCCTTCACTGGCATACCTGCCTTATTCATTCGGAACGGATCTGATCGATAAAGTGATGATCAACGGGGAGTTTATATAGCCGGTAAGCCGGGAAGGCGTGTATGATTTTTTTGGTATTTACGTCTTATCGTCTTCCCGGCAAAAATCTTAAGATATTGGTTATGAGATTGACCATTTTCATTTTCTCCTTAATTATCCTTTCCGGTAACCTGTATTCTCAGGAAAACAACTGCGCCCAGTATCATAAGGGTAAATTCACCTACACCGATTCAGCCAACAATGTGATCATGGTAAAACGGAAAAAGAATTTCCAGGTGGAGACCAACCAGGCCACGGGTGTATGGGTCAACTTCCGCATCACCTGGAAAAGCGACTGCGAGTACCAATTGGAGCAGGTAGGCACCAACAGCAAGGCCATGAGAAAATACAATCATACGGTCAGCAGCACCATCATCTCAAAAGCGTATGATAAGATAGGGTATGAATATACCTGTGCCTGTAAGGAGCCAGGTATGCCCAGGACCACCGGTTTAATGAAGAAAGTATTTGAGTAATTTTTACCGCGAAGACGCCAAGGCGCTGAATTTTCTTTGCGCCTCCGCGTCTTTGCGGTTATTTAATCTTTAATAAAAACCTTAAACCGCTCAAAACAATACTTCATCAGCATCTCCCGGTCATCGGGGTGGGCAATATCGATAAGCAGTTTTGCCCGCTGCCGGAGGTTCTTTCCAAACAAAAACGCGACGCCGTATTCGGTGACCACGTAATGCACATGGCCCCGGGTAGTAACCACGCCGGCGCCTTCCTTTAAACAGGGAACGATACGTGGCACGCCTTTATTTGTGCGGCTGTTGAGTGCAATGATGGGTTTACCACCCACGCTCAATGCAGCGCCCCGCATGAAATCAAGCTGCCCGCCGATGCCGCTGTACTGCAGCTCGCCGATGCTGTCTGCACATACCTGGCCGGTAAGGTCCACTTCAATGGCGCTGTTGATGGCGATCACTTTCTGGTTCTGCCGTATCACATGCGGGTTGTTCACGTATTCAATATCCAGGAAGTTGAAAGAGGAATTATCGTTTACATAGTCATACAGTTTGCGGCTGCCGATGGCAAAGGAAGTGATGGTCTTATTGGGATGTTTGTATTTGCACTTGTTGTTGATCACGTCTTTTTCCACCAGGTCGATGATTCCGTCGCTGAGCATTTCGGTATGCACGCCCAGGTTTTTGTGGTTGTCTAAAAAACTCAGCACCGCATCGGGTATGGTGCCGATGCCCATCTGCAGGGTACTGCCGTCGTCGATCATATCGGCAATATGTTTACCGATCAGCATTTCGTTCTTGCCCACTTTGCTGCTGTAATTCTCTTCGGGCAAGGGCGAATCGTGAAATACCATTTTGGTGAACCGGTCGGTATGGATCATGCCGTCGCCATGCGTACGGGGCATGGAGGGATTTACCAGGGCGATGGTTTGTTTGGCATTGTCAACCGCAGCACGGGCAATATCCACGGAAACGCCCAGGGAGCAGTAGCCATGCCTGTCGGGCGGCGATACCTGCACGATGGCGGTATCCAGTTCCAGGGTCTTGCTCTTGAAGAGGTAGGGGATATCACTTAAAAAAACGGGAATAAAATCGGCCCGGCCTTCTGCAACTGCATTGCGGATGGGGGCCGACACAAAAAGGGAATTTATGTGAAAACTATCCGTGTATTCCGGCTTGTCGATCTCAATATCTCCTTTCAGGGTAATGGAGACCAGCTCCACGTTCCGCAGCCTGTCTTTTTCTTTGGCCAGTGCCTGCAGGAGGTAGATGGGGGTACAAACGCTGCCGTGGATGAACACACGGCTATTGCTTTCAATAATGGACAGGGCTTCCTGTGGGGTAACGTAATTGTAGGGATGAATCATTGGTTGTTATATTAGTACTGCAAAAATGCGGTTTATTAAAATATTTGCAGCAGATTTTTATCATGCCGGGATATGATTTGGATGGCAGTGGCTTTTAACCGCAAAGAACGCAGAGAAAGAACGCAAGGTCCGCAAAGAAAACTTAGTGTCCTTTGCGCCTATCTTTGCGTTCTTTGCGGATAAATTTCTTTAATTTTAAAATAAAAAAATGCAGCTAATAGAGTGTGTCCCCAATTTCTCCGAAGGAAATGACCTCAACATCATCAAACAGGTAACCAACGAAATTGAATCGGTTGAAGGTGTACGCTTACTGAATGTTGACCCCGGTAAAGCCACCAACCGCACCGTTGTTACCATGGTAGGCCAGCCCGCTGCTGTTATTGAAGCCGCTTACCGTGCCATCAAAAAAGCAGGGGAGCTCATCGATATGAGCAAGCACAAGGGCGAGCATCCCCGCATGGGGGCTACGGATGTTTGTCCGCTGATACCCATTGCCAACATCAGCATGGAAGAAACGGCGAAGTTTGCACAGCAGCTTGCCAAAAGGGTGGGAGAAGAGCTGAACATTCCTGTTTATTTATACGAAGCCGCACAGCCCAACAAGGAACGCAACAACTTATCGGTGATACGTGCCGGCGAATACGAAGGCTTTTTCAAAAAAATAAAACAGCCGGAGTGGAAACCCGATTTTGGTCCAGCGGAGTTTGATCCCGCCAGAGGCGGGACGGTCATCGGCGCCCGGGATTTTCTGGTAGCGTATAATATCAACCTCAATACAACTTCCACCCGCCGGGCAAATGCCATTGCCTTTGACGTACGGGAAGCCGGACGGAATATTGAAGTGGATGGAAAGAAAATAAACCAGCCAGGAACCTTGAAATCAGTAAAAGCGATCGGCTGGTATATTGAAGAATATGGCGTGGCGCAGATCTCCATGAACCTCACCAATATCAACATCACGCCCGTGCATCTGGCGTTTGATGAAGTATGCAGCAAGGCAACTACCAGGGGCATCCGGGTCACGGGCAGCGAACTGGTGGGACTCATCCCTTTAAAGGCCATGCTGGATGCCGGTAAATATTTTTTGCAGAAACAGAAACGCAGCACCGGTGTGAGTGAAAAGGAACTGATAAAGATCGCCATCAAAAGTATGGGACTGGATGAGCTGGGGCCTTTTAAGCCCGAAGAAAGAATCATTGAATATATGCTCAACGATAAAAAAAGTAACCGCCTGGTAAGCATGACGCTTACCGATTTTGCCAACGAAACAGCGAGTGAAAGCCCGGCTCCGGGTGGTGGATCCATCTCTGCTTACGTGGGTGCATTGGGTATTTCCCTGGGTACCATGGTAGCCAATTTAAGCAGCCACAAGAAGGGATGGGATGATCGCTGGAAGGAATTCAGTGACTGGGCCGAAAAAGGGGAGTACTATAAGAATGAACTGGTGAAACTGGTGGATGCCGATACCGCCGCCTTCAATAAGATCATGCAGGCCTTTGCTTTACCAAAAGCAACCCCCGAAGAAAAAGCCGCCCGCAAACAGGCCATACAGGAGGCCACGAAGTATGCCATTGAGATACCTTTTAGAGTGATGCAAACAGCTTACGAGAGCATGGAAGTCATTAAGGCAATGGTCATTGAGGGCAATCCCAATTCTGTTACAGATGCCGGTGTGGGCGCCCTTTGTGCCCGAAGCGCTGTAATAGGCGCTTATATGAACGTGCGTATTAATGCTACTGGGTATGATGATAAGGCTTTTGTAACTGATATCATTGCCAAAGGAAAGGAGATTGAGAGCAGGGCGATTGCGCTGGAGGCGGAGATCATTAAACTGGTGAATGAGAAGATCGGGATCTAGTGCTCTGTCATGCTGAGGTACGAAGCATCCCACACAACGGAGCAAAACCCGAAGCGAATTGATAGAACACAGATAACACCGATTCCTGCACAGATGAACACGGATCAGGAGAATGCTGAATATTGCTGTCATCCCGACACAGGAGGGATCTGCTGAAGATCTGCAGAATGATGAGTAGGGTGCCAGCGGTAGGTTTACATGGCGGCATCGTTGTGTCACTCACTTATACGGCATACCTATGGGCAACTTTTATTGAAGCCAAGATTGTGAAACAATGGTTCGTGGAGACAGGTAACTATATACCTGTTAGACCATGAATAACTTTACTACGATAGTAATAGTTACGATTGTCACTTCTTCCATCGTATCCGTCGCCACAATATTGCTATTGCCCCGGCAACGGCTAAAGAAAGAAGAATTTGAAGAAAAATTATCCTCCACCACCAAACCGATTGAAACCATTCATAATTCCAATATAAATCAGCTCCCGCTAACAATGCTGGAAAAACAGTCCCCAGAGTTAAAACGACAGTTAAAACAATCATCCACTTTTGGTTCACCCTTTGCTCGTTTTCTATCTTTTCCAACCTCGTATTTTCGGCGTAAGCCTTTCTGATTTTGGCTTCATATCCACCCTCTAAATGATGAATTACGCCATCGTATCGTATTTGGTAATTACCCTGATTCATATTTTCCTCAAAGTTATTCTTGCCAGGATCTAACCTTCTTATAAATCTGTCATCATGTAATTTACTTAAAGCCCTTTGTGTTTCTTCATCATCAACCATCCCAGACCTATTTTGTAAGTCGCCATACATTAAGGCTTGTGCTTGGTACAAAGCAGTTAGAATTTTATCAATATTCTTTATGGGAGTTGGTATTATTAGTTTATCCATCCTTCTAAAATAATACCCTTACTTAATAAAAGCAACAGCTAAATAAAGTCTTTTAGCGTAATTTTGCACTATGGCAAAAACAGTAAAAAAGAAGACAGCCAAAGACGCTTCCAGTATCTTCCACAACATTATGGGGGCTTCTGTTGCGGGGAATCCTAAGCCTAAGAAGAAAGCAGCAAAGAAAAAGTAATATGCCCAATCCAAATCCTTCCCCTACGATGGTTATTATTTTTCTTGTATTAATAATCATATGTGCCGCTGCTGTTATTTTATTGAATTGGTTAGTTTAAATTGAGTTGATCTCCGCCGCTGTTGGTGTTACGTAAACCATCCGCAAGCCAACTGGCGCAACCGCACACGCGGCCGTCTGTTCCGTGCCGCCGGCTGGTATTATCACCACCGGCGATGAGCCATAAAAAGAGAAAATTATTTATAAAAGTTTAAACTTCAGTCGTCGGTGATAGTTAATCCTCTCCAGTTAAATGGATTTGGTATCCTCTTTTCGAGATCGGCCTTTTTATACTAACTTTTATCCTTTAAAAGAGTTTAACTGTAATTTAAAGAATACCGGAAATCATCTATGAAAGCATTACAAATACTAACTAACGCTTTCTTTTTCAGTGTTATCTTGTTTTGGGGCTGTAGTAAAAATCCACAAGAAAATACTGTTGTTCAGTCCCTCGGAATTGATCGAACCAATATACCCCTCCCCCCAGGAGCCTCGGTTGATTCTGCGAATATTACTTCTAGTACCAGCTGGACATTGAGTGGTGCATCCTCATGGTTAACTGTAACACCATCATCCGGCACAGGCAACACAAAAGTATATTTTTCTGCCACTGCAAATACAACTACTAACTCACGTACTTCATCCCTGGTACTGAATACTTCACCGGCAGGTGCCAATCCTGTTATGGTAACCGTATTGCAGGAGCAACCCAATGTTGTAATTAATTTTTTTACATCGCATGCGCCGGGTGATTCCCTGATAACAATAAATGGTTCAGGATTTTCCGGATTAATTTCCGAAAATATAGTAAAGATCAATGGTGCGCTGGCTACGGTAGTTACTGCTTCAACTACCATGCTTACTGTCAGAGTTCCTGCTAAAGCAGGGTCTGGTTTTATTGAGGTAAAAGTGAATACAAAGTCTGCAACGTCTGCTATTGAGTTTATCTACGATTGGATAGGCGTTGTAACAGTTGTGGCCGGGGGAACAGCCGGTAATGCGGATGGAGTTGGCACTTCAGCCCAATTCTGGCATCCGGCCGGAATTGAGTTTGATGCTTCTGACAATCTGTTTATTGCAGACTATGCCAATAACAGAGTACGCAGGATGACTGCTTCGCTGGTGGTAACAACACTGCCTGGCAGAATTCCTGCAGTGCCCGGGGGCCCCAATACTGATTTTGGTTTACCGCAGGATGTTGTAGCTGATGCTTCAGGAAACGTTTATGTAGTGGAGTTTAATAGTAGTGTGATAAGCAAAATTACTCCTGCAGGGGTAGTATCAGTTTTTGCAGGTGATCCAACAACGCATGGATACCAGGATGGGACAGGAACAGGAGCCAGGTTTTATCAACCTGCAGGAATAGATATTGATGCTTCAGGAAACCTGATTGTTGCCGATACCAAGAATCACCGGATAAGAAAAATTACCCCGGGTGCAGTTGTTACAACCATTGCAGGCAGTGTTCAGTCTTATGCTGATGGTACCGGGCCTAACGCTTATTTCAATACACCTTCTGGTATCAATGTAGACCAGGCAGGAAATTACCTTGTTACCGATTATTATAATAACCGTATAAGAAAAGTTACACCTGCAGGAGTGGTCACTTCTTATGCGGGGAATGGTTCACACGGCAGTGCAGATGGAACCTTGTTAACAGCCAATATTTATCAGCCAATTGCCATTACATCTGATAACAATGGCAATATATACTTAAGTGATGGGAATGGTAAACTTCGCTGGATATCCCCTTCAGGCAGGGTAAGTACAATTATTCCAACTATTACATTCAGTTCAATTGAGTATTGTTTTTTGCCGACTATTTTAACAACAGGATATGTAAAATCACAATCAAGTGATCATTATGCCTTGGTTTGTTTCTCACTAATTTCTCCTCCGATGTTGGTGTTACAGAAACCATCCAAAAGCCAACTCTTGCCGCTGTTGGTGTTTCGCTTTGGTCTCCGCCGCCGTTTGGTCTTATGACCAACGGCGTAGAGCCATAAAAGAGCTTAAGATAAACTCACAGCAACCCAAACTTCTTCGCCACCGTGGGTGTTCCCCATTCGCACATGCCCCCCTCTGGTCTCCGACCAACGGGCAGCATGATCCCAATATATAAAATTTAAGGCATCTTCATCAAAAACGCCGTTGGTCAAAGACCAGACGGCGGCAGCGAGCCATAAAAGAGCTTAAGATAAACTCAGGCAACCCAAACTTCAGTCGTGGGAGATAACACCGGACGACGGCCCCCAACTGGCGCAGATAGGCGGCTTAGCAAGGCAACGTACTGTAGCTGAGCCCACTAATACGGGTACAATATAATACCTGCCATTTGCTTACCTTTACAGCCATCTGCCGAAAACAGCAGCGCTTTTTCTCCAGGTACAGCATCGTCATTTATCATCACATAACCAGGCAGTAGTACTATGGCAGAAACATGGAATAAAAAGGAAAGGGAAAAGAAAAAAAAGCAAAAGAAGAAAGAGAAAGCAGAGAAAAAGCAGGAACAAAGGGAAAATACAAACAAGGGGGATAACCCGGCAAGCATGATCGCTTACGTGGATGAGTACGGCAACCTGTCGGATACGCCTCCCGATCCCCGGAAAAGGATCAGCATCAAAGCAGAAGATATTGAGATCGGCGTACCCAGGTACGATCCGGCCAATGACGCAGCAACCAGCAGGACCGGTATCATTAGTTTTTTCAATCACGATAAAGGTTTTGGTTTTATAAAGGACCAGCAAACACAGGAAAGTGTATTTGTACATATCAATGCGTTAACGGAATCGGTCGTAGAAAATAATAAAGTGATTTTTGAAATTGAAATGGGGCCACGTGGATCCAATGCAATTAATGTGAAACTCGTGAAGTAAAAAAAATTGCCGGCACTGACAAGTTGCTCCATCTCTTCACTGTTGTGGGTGTTCCCACTCAGCATGCGCCCCCGTCTGGTCTCCGACCAACGGGCAGCATGATCCCGGCATATAAAATTAAAGGCATTTCATCAAAACGCCGTTGGTCAAAGACGGAATTCCTGGGCATAGGGATTTCGGATAGAGTGTATTTTGGAAAATAAAAATTTGCTTGCGAAAACCCCGCGGAGTAAAAGAACCAGGCTAAGGTAGAACTAAGGTCCCGTTTTTAGTAGTTGCGCCGTCAGAGAATGCCATAATGAACCCAATTTATTTCTTCCTCCTTTAATGATCAGAATCATAAATTGGTAATAAGAATATCCTTGTTTGAATCTGCTAAAAACCTTAACTTGATATTTAGGCAAGAATCCTGCGTATTAAAAAAAAGTGTGTGTGAATAGATTTCGGTAGCGTTCTTTTAAAAGTAATATTCCTGTAATGCACATCCTGATTATCAGCTCAGCATAGAGGAAGACGGGATTAAAATTGCTTATATGAAACAGGCATCCTTAGTATTGCTGATTTTAATTGCTGCATTTTGATTAACTGATCAGCAAGGCGCAGTTCTATCAACTAAAAAAGGTCAGCATTGTCTGTTTTATAAAAGGGGAAGGAAAAAAAGACTAATTCCGGCTTGTATTAGTTACGAAATAAATATGCAGATAAGAAGTTCAAGAAATTCCTTTTACTTATTTTATTGGTTACCACATAAAATAATGCACGATGAAACGATTTACTGCCTTCTCCTTCTTCCTATTATTTTCAATAGCGGCACACTCACAGGTAATCTATTTAAAAGCTGAACTGGATGGCAGCCAGGAAGTGCCATCAAATGCTTCTACCGCAAACGGCATAGCCATTGTCATTTACGACCCGTCAACCCGCTTGCTTAAATTAATTGGCGATTACCAGAACCTTTCGGCCATTGCAACAGCTTCGCACATTCACTCTCCGGCAGCTCCGGGTTCAAATGCCCCGGTACTCATTACACTGACGAACACCGGTGGTATCAGCGGCACGATATCCGGTTCAGGAACTTTGACTGTAGCACAGGAAACCGATCTGTTGGGTGGTAATATGTATGTGAATGTACTAAGCAGTATTTTCCCGGGTGGTGAAATAAGGGGGCAGCTTACCACTACTACCACTGGCCAAACAGATCATTTAACAGCCAGGATACAAGGTGCCCAGGAAGTGCCACCGACTGCATCCGTGGCCATAGGAAACGCAACCCTGCTGATAGACAAAACAACCGGCATGGTTTATTTAACCGGTAGTTTTAGCGGGCTAATTTCCAATATATCTTCTGCTCATATTTATGCAGCGGCTCCCAATGAAACCGGCCCAGTTATCATTCCGTTAGTTTTTACATCCGGCACAAGTGGAACGATTCATGTTGCATCTGCGATAACACCCGGAAATCAAGCGCAGATGCTGGCTGGTAACACATATGTAAATATTCACAGTTCTGCCTACCCGGGTGGTGAAATCAGGGGACAATTGATTGCTGAATCACAACTGGTTTACCTGAAAGCTATTTTACAGGGTAGTCAGGAGGTACCTCCCAATGCTTCTTTAGCAAAAGGCACGGTGATAGTGAAGTATAATAAAACTTTAAAATCGCTGGAGTTAAAAGGCGATTATCAAAACTTATCAAGCCCTATTACAGGTTCCCATATTCATTCGCCTGCTCCTCCAGGTACAAATGCAGGCGTGTTATTTACTTTGTCCAATACGGGCAGCACTTTAGGTACTCTGAGTACCAATGTAACTTTAACGACCGGGCAGGAAGCAGATCTTTTAGCGGGCTTGATGTATGTAAATGTACACAGCGCTACATTTCCTGCTGGTGAAATAAGGGGCCAGCTTACCAGTACATCGGCGAACCAGACTTATTATTTAGCCGGTAAGTTTTCAGGTTCACAGGAGAGTCCTCCAAACTCTTCTAGAGCAGCGGGTAGTGTAATCGCCCTGCTGGACAGGTCCTCGCGAGAGGTATTCCTTACAGGGAATTTTAGCGGCTTTGCAACATCGCCCACCGCATCACATATTCACCGAGGCTCAGCCGGAGAAAATGGACCGGTGGTACTTAGCCTGTCGATGGTGACCGGGGTCACAGCCGGCGTTATTTCAGGGAATGGGGTGGTGTCGGCTTCTGTTGCTGATTCAATGATACTTGGATTTACTTATACAAATATCCACAGTACAACTTTCCCGAGTGGTGAAATAAGGGCACAGTTTGGCAACCAGGTATTGCCTGTAAAACTGGCATACTTCAGTGGTTACAAACAGAACAATGAGGTGATCCTGATATGGGAAAGTGAACAGGAATTAAACCTTCGGCATTATGAAATTGAACAGCAAAGTATTGAAACCGGCGGGTGGATCAGTAAGGGAATCGTTGCAGCCAAAAAGATAAATACGACTGCCAAATATAGTTTTGCAGATATTCCCTTGGTGAGTAATACTGCTTTTGTTCTTTACCGGCTCAAAATGGTGGATATGGATGGTCAGCAATCTTACTCCAATACAATCCGGTTAAATTTTATAAAATCCTCCCCGGCCTTAGCAATTTCTACCAACCCGGTATTCAATGATATGCTTCAATTTGTAATAACCGGATTACCAACGAATAAAAAAGCGATTGTATCAATTATTGATTACAGTGGTAAGGTGGTTATGAAAACCACGGCATCTACCTTAATGATAAATGTTATCAGTATTGGTAATTTAGCCGCTGGAATGTACAGCCTCGTAGTGCATATTGATGGAATTGTTTTACAAAAGGGCTTTATTAAATAGTCTCCATCGCCGTGGGCGTTACGGCCGATGTTGATGTTACTTGCCGCCGCCTGGTTATCCGACCAACGGCACCGGGCCTTACCTTCATCACAAACAATAAAACAGTTCAATTAAAATCGTCGCTGGTCACAGGCCAAGCAAAGGCGGCTCAGTGCAATAAAGTAAACCCAGCTTAGTTTTTACTGCGGTAACTGCATTCATCATATTTCTTTAAGATCGCAAGAATGGCGGGTAATGTTTTAGAATAATTAAGTTCCTCTTTATTCATAATAGCCTGGATAAGATTTTTTCTGTTCGGTGATTGCTTTATTTGCTCAGCCAGTGATCGTAACTCCGGGCAGGTGCTGAACAACTCAGCCATTTTTGTTTTTGTTGCAAGGCCTCTGGGTGTTAGGTCGGCAGCCCATACTTTACGGGGAGTTTCACCGGGGAAATGAAAGTAAAAGGTATAGTCACCGGGTTTAATCATATCCCAGGCAATGTCGGCTAAAACATCACCAAAATCCAGTGTTTCTCCATGGGTACGTGGGTAAAAAGCAAGGTATAGCTGTATGCCTGAACTATCGGGAGTAACCCGGGGCAGGTAAAATACCAGTGAACTTTTCCATGGGCTGTCAGTACCATTAATATCTGCCACATGTATAACTGATTCATACGTTTTACCTCTTACTGTGTATGTGTTTATTTCTTCCGGAGTAAAACGTTTATACCAGGTTGAAACCGGGTAATAATCGCCTTCCCTTCCATTCTCTTTCCCGGTTCTGTTTATATTACTGTCGTTATTTTCATGGATCTGGTAAAACATCTTGTACACCAATGTGAAGCGTCCCCGGATGGTATCGCCACGAAACAGGATCAGGGTTGCCGGGTAATTAACAAACCCGTTCTCCGAACGAAAATCTTCTTTGCGGGAATTGGCAATATCTCCTTCCCGGAGTACCCTGCAACTGCTGAAGAATAATAACATCAATAATAGATAAACTAATGTGTTCATTCTCACTGCTAACTTATTAATAGGACATTAAAATTAAGGCAGGGTGGAACTGGAAACCATGACATCTGTCAGAATGTTCAATAATGGTGGTTGGCAAAAACATTGCGGTGATAAAACAGCATCTCTTGTGCCGTTAACGGATGCGCTGCTTTTATGATCAAAATCAATGTTTTGATTGACGGTCATCCTTCTTTTCGGGCAGGGGAATGTATTAAATTACATCGTGACAAAAATTAAAGAAAACCAATAAAAAGGAGGCGACTTATGGAAGCAAAAACATGAATACGAACAGGTGACTAAATGCCATCTGTTGTTGGAAATTTTATCACCTTAAAAACCAAATAAAATGAAAACGATAACATCAAATATGGGAGGATTTTACTTTTTAATCTATTATTATTTACCGGGTTGCTTATATCCGGCTGCAGCAAAAAAGATGATATTAAGTTAATTTCATCGGCAACAAATACAGGAAATGTGGTCCCGACAAAATTCACCAACACCCTGCCGCTCATTAACCACGAACTGAAGGTTTCTTATGCCATGGATGATGGTACTAATATAACTGCTTCCTTTAACGACTTAACTTTCTTTTTTTCTCTTGAAGGAACAAATACGGTTGACGGAACAGCAAATGTATGGAATGATCTCTTTAACATTCGTGGTAAATGGGAATTCAGGCCGATCCAAAATGCAAACACACAGTATATACTGTTTATTTTACCAACACAGGTACATAACCAACTGGCTTTTATGAACAGGGAATGGCAGATCAACTCAGTGGGATCAGAAATGATACTGATTTCAGTAAACGGTGCGCCGGCTGAATTACGCTATACAACAGTGGTTAAGTAGAAATATGCTTGCCAAAAAAGGATGCCGGTCAATACCGGCATTTTTTTATGGCAGCGGGATTTACCCGGTACAAGAGTTTCCACAACGCCGCGGTTCGTGGCTCACCGAACCGGAATAAACATAAAAAATTGTCCGTGAGGACACGAACCATGGCTCCGTGAGGACACGAACCATGGCTGCGTTGGTAATGGTCCGTGAAGACAAGAACCTGGATACGGGTTCCTGGGTCACTGAGGATGGGGAGCCAACTATCGGATTCGAACCGACGACCCTTTCATTACGAATGAAATGCTCTGCCAGCTGAGCTAAGTTGGCTTTTCCGGTATAAAAATATAAACAGCAGTTGAATTGGCAATGCATTATCTCCGGGAACGGATCTTTAGAATATCTGCCTGCAGCAGATATGTGAAACGGCCCGTTGTATAAAAAATGGCCCGTTCGGATACGGGCCATTTTTAATTCTTAATTTTTAATTCTTAATTCCCGCCATCCCTCACTTTTCATACAATATAACTTCCACCCGCCTGTTCTTCCACTGTACCGAAGGATCTCTCAGGTCGGCGGCCGGGGCCTTGTTCGAATAGGCGGCTACTATCAACCGGGTCCGTTCGATAAAGAAACTGGCCACATAATCGGCACATACCGATGCCCGGCTGAATGCCCGTATGCTGTTGGCTTCCACGCTGCCATGCGTATCGGTATGCCCGTTGAACTGTGCCATTAACCTGGGGTTCGCTTTCATCAGTTTTACTACCTCCGATAACGTATTAAAGCCATTCGTTTTCAGCTCTGATTTCGCCTGCTCAAAATAAATGGTAAAGCGCATGGTGTCTTTCGAAACAGGAACCTCGGGTTCTTTGAATTCGGGACAGCCGTAATTGGTAACCGGGCCCTCCACCAACGGACATTTATCTGCATCGTCATTCACGCCATCACCGTCGCTGTCCGGTACCGGGCAGCCGCCGTATTTGGCAGATCCTTTATGGCCGGGACATTTATCGTTCACATCTGTTATTCCGTCGCCGTCGGTATCGGCCAACGAATCTATTTTTACCGGCTCGGGCTTTACCGTTCTTTCTTTCTTTTCTTTTACTTCCTTCACTTTCTTTTCTTTCTTCTCTCTTTCCGGCTGCTTACCGGTAAACAGGGCATATCCCACACTCACACCAAATGTCTTCATGCTGTGCTGTAATTTTTTCCTTGCATCCAGGTAATAATAATCCAGGGGAATATTGTAATTCACCCGCAGGGAAATCCGTTTGTACTCAAATCCCGCCAGCAGGCTGATGCCGGGAAAGATCCTTTTGTAGTCACCGGCCGAAGTGCCGGTCTGCAATTTTGTTTTTGTTGTTTTGGTTGAAGGCAGACTATTGCCAAAATAACTCATCGTGGTCTCTTCTTTTCCGGAGATGAAAACACTCATCACCGGCCCGGCGCCGATAAATAAACCGGCATTCTCATCCAGTGAAAATTTCTTGAGCAGGAGCAGGTTAACGTCAACGTAATTCAGGTCCTGAATAAAACCTGAATCTTTAAGGGTATTGTTGGCGCCCACCGAATTTTGTAAACCATAGTCGTACCCCTTTTTATTGTAGATGGCCTCTGCAGAAATGCTGAATCCATTTTCCCCGATCGGAAAGCCGGCGGTAAAGCCACCCGAAAAAAAGGTCCGGGGTGAATACCGTTTTGAATCTTCTATCGAACCCGGGATCTTACTGATCGATGACCTGCCGCCTCCGGCTATTATGCCAAACCGCCCCTGGGCTTTACCATCAACGGTCTGGGAAAATATAAGGGATAGTAAAAAGATCTTTTTTACTATCGTTTTGTAATAAGATAGTTTGGACATATTGCATCATGGGTTAGTTTCCGGGTAAAATTACATCATTGTATGACATATAGTGAGTAAACCATATAAAAAAATGCGCACATGCGGTGGGTAACCACCGGGGTTTGCAGTCCTGCATACTGTACTGAAGACCCGGCAGGTTTGGCACCGCAATAATAAGTTTCATTACATTTGCGGCTATAACAAAACCGGTTATCTGCATTGGAGCTGCGTTGATGGACGAGCTGTTTCATGCAAGGGAACAAATGCCGATGCACTACCACGAATGATCATAAATGATAAATGCTGTTGTGGAAAACTATTTTAAAATTCAGGTCAGTATGCATACGAAACAGGGTTGGTTTTCTGTTTTGAGGCATAGTATTTGCCCATTTAAGAACCGGTATCCAATCCGCAACCTATGAAGAAACCAAACCTTACCCCCCTGGTATATTTATTCCTCCTGCTGATCGTTATCAATACGGCCGGCTGCAACGGGATAAGTAAAGCCAATATCATGAGTGTTGATGCGGCGGCCAATTCAGCCGATACAATAAATACTCCCGCAGGAGCAGGAGGAACTTCCTCAAAACTTCCGGCAAGATCCTTTGATACGGCCGCATACAATAAGAAAATGCTGGAGCTGAGCAATCATGATTCAACCGGTAAATGGCCGGTGAGTTCTGCCTATCCATTGCCCGGAGCCATTTTCCCGGATAACCGGGTCATTGCCTATTACGGCAACCTGTATTCAACGCGGATGGGAATATTAGGCGAGATACCGAAGGATTCTATGTTTAAAAAATTACAGCAGGAAGTGGCCGAATGGCAGGCAGCAGATCCTTCCACAAAAACACTGCCCGCCCTGCATTATATAGCCACCACGGCCCAGGGCTCGGCTGGCAGGGATGGCAAATACCGGCTGCGGATGCCTTTTCACCAGATCGATACCATTATGAATTGGGCCAGCCAGATCAATGCCCTGGTGTTTGTGGATATCCAGGTAGGGCACAGCACCGTAAAGGACGAAGTGCCCTTGCTTGAGAAATATTTACGGCAGCCCAATGTTCACCTGGGCATCGATCCCGAATTTTCGATGAAGAACGGCGAAAGGCCCGGGTCTAAAATAGGTACGTTCACTTCAGACGATATCAATGATGCCATTGATTTCCTGGCTGAAGTGGTCCGCAAGAATGATCTCAGCCCCAAAGTATTGGTGGTGCACCGTTTCACCCAGGGCATGGTAACGGGGTACGATAAAATAAAAAAGGTTCCCGAAGTACAGGTGGTGATCGACATGGATGGCTTTGGCGATAAGATCCTGAAAAGGTCTACCTACCTGCGGTATATATATAAAGAGCCGGTACAGTTCACCGGGTTTAAACTGTTTTATAAGAACGATACGAAAAATACATCGGGCATTTATACCCCCGGGGAGTTATTGAAATTTACACCAAAGCCGGTTTATATTCAGTACCAGTAAGATCCTGGTAGTGCATCAGTTTGAAAATTTTGAACCATAAATCCTTCAGGCTGTCCCGATAGCTATCGGGACAGCCTGACAACTATTTTTTCAAACTAATGCACTACCGGATCCTGTCAACATCTTTGCGGAATGTAAAAAACAATAACTTCAGCAGGTTGAATTAATTTACATGCATGAAACGATTCACGTACCCGCAAAGACCGGTCATTCAGCTTCCCTTTTTTTTGCTGGCATTTTTCTCTTTATTATTTTCGGTTAGCAACGTGAAAGCGTTCTTCATGCGGGACCTGTTTCAACCGGCACCGGGTGGATCGCTTGCTGCCATTGCCTTTCGGGATACCCTTCCCCGGAACCAGGATATAGATACTGCAGCATACAGTGAAAAAATGAAGCAGCTGGCCAATCACGACAGGTCCGGTAAATGGCCACCGGTAACCGCATTACCCGGTAAAGGAGCGATACTGCCGTACCAGCGCATTGTTGCTTTTTATGGGAATTTTTATTCTGCCGGGATGGGTATACTGGGCGAGTATTCTGCACCGGTGATGATACGGAAATTAAAGCAGCAGGTAAAAGAGTGGGAACTTGCCGACAGTAGCACAGCAGTGATGCCGGCCCTGCATTATATTGCCGTTACTGCACAAAGCAGCCCGGGCGACGGAACCTACCGGTTGCGTATGCCGGATGCGGAGATCCGGAAAGCGATCGCACTGGCCGATTCGGTGAAAGGGATCGTGTTCCTGGATCTGCAGGTAGGATTGAGCAGCCTGCAAAAGGAGTTGCCCCGGCTGGAGAAATTCCTGAAAATGCCGACTGTTCACCTGGGTATCGATCCTGAATTTTCTATGAAGAGCGGTAACAAACCCGGTACATCCATCGGTACATTTGATGCAGCCGATATCAATTATGCCATGTCGTGGCTGGCAAATATCGTAAAGCAATACCAGCTTCCGCCGAAGGTACTGGTGGTACACCGTTTTACCGACCCCATGCTCACCAACTATAAGAATATCATCACACGGAGCGAAGTGCAGGTGGTTATAAATATGGATGGATTCGGTTCCCCCACACTTAAAAAGAATACCTACCGCTATTCCATTTACCGGCAACCGGTGCAGTTCACGGGTTTCAAGGTATTTTATAAGAACGATGTGAATAAAGGAGGGAGGATCATGCAGCCCTCCGAGATACTGGCATTGAAACCCAGGCCGGTCTATATTCAATACCAGTAACCGGTAACCTTTAGTGATCCGGCCCCGGAAAATGGCCAGTGCCCGAACCATGCTGAATAAGTTCCAGGCAACTGTATATTATTCCAGCATAAACATCTTAACTTTAAATATCTCATTCACTTTTTAAAACGTTGCATATGCCAAAACGCTGGAGCCGCCGCGATGCCATCCGGGCATTGGGGTTATCGTTGGGAACTACGGCCATTCCTTTCTCTTCTTTTGCCACCGATGAAAATAAGCATCCCATTTTATTACCCGGTAAAAAACTGAACCTGGATAAGCCGGTCACCGCTATCACCTGCGGCGCCGGGGCCCGGGGCAACGTGTATGGTAACTATGCCGTAAAATATCCCGATCAGCTGGACATCGTGGGGGTGGCTGAGCCCATTGCCCTGCGTAATGAACGCTATACCCGGAAACACAACATCAAAGAAGAGAACCGTTTTAATACATGGGAAGATGTTTTTAAAAGACCAAAATTTGCGGATGCCATCATCATAACCACGCCCGATAACCTTCACTACGGTCCCTGCATGAAAGCGCTGGAAATGGGATACGACGTGTTGCTGGAAAAACCCATCTCACCCAGTGAAAAGGAATGCCGGGATATTTTAGCGCTTTCAAAAAAGACCGGCAGGATCGTGGCGGTTTGCCATGTGCTGCGGTATGCACCTTATTTCATTAAACTGAAAGAGATCATCCAGAGCGGTGTACTGGGTGAAGTGGTGAGCATACAGCACCTGGAACCCATTGAACATATCCACATGAGCCATTCGTATGTTCGTGGCAACTGGCATAACAGCAGGCAGACCACACCGATCATATTGGCCAAATCATGCCACGACCTGGATATCTTACGATGGATGGTAGAAAAACCCTGCACCCATATACAGGCATTCGGAAGCCTGCAATGGTTCACACAAAAAAATGCACCGGCGGGAAGTACGGCCCGTTGCACGGATGGCTGTGCGGTGGAAAAGAACTGTCCGTACTCGGCCCTGGATATTTATTACCGCAAAAGAGGCTGGAATTATGTGTTTGACCTGCCGGAAGAAAAAGAAAAGCAGGCGGACCATGTGCTGGAGCAATTAAAGACCACCAACTACGGACGCTGTGTGTACCGTATGGATAACGACCAGCCCGATCACTACACCAGCAATATTTTATTTGAAGGAGGACTTACGGCAGCGTTTTCCATGGAGGCTTTTACCTCGTACGACGGTAGAAGGACCCGGGTGATGGGGAGCCTGGGTGATGTGGTGGGGGATATGACATCGTTCACCATGACCGATTTCCTGACCGGTAAAAAAACAGAATGGAAGCAGGAGAGCGACGGTCATGGCGGCGGCGACTGGCGCCTGGTGGCGGACTGGATCAATGCGGTATCGCAGCACAACCCGGCCTTGCTTACTTCCACCATTGAGGCTTCCATTGAAAGCCATATCATGGGTTTTATGGCCGAGGAAAGCAGGAAGAAAAAGAAGGTAATGGAAGTGAAACTTTGATCACCGGTCCAGGTACTTCAAACCGGGTGCCGGCGTTGCAACAAGACCCAGATACGTTTTTAAATTTGAAATATGAATAAGCGAAGCTTTATTAAGAACATGTCTTTGTTTGCGGCCGTTCCGGCATTCAGTAATATCGACAAATGGGTAAAGAAATATGAACACGTGGTTCCCGGGCAACTGGCATCGGATGAAACATTCTGGGAAGGGATCCGCAGGGGATTCCGCCTGAAGCCAGATTATATTAACCTGGAGAACGGGTATTATTGTTTTCTTCCGCAGGAAACGCTGGAGCATTTCATCAGCCACATACGGGAAGTGAATTACCAGGGATCTTATTACATGCGTACCAAACGCTTTGATGATAAACGGGCCATGGCTGAAAAACTGGCTACCCTGGCGGGTTGTACAAAGAAAGAACTGGTAATAACCCGGAATACCACCGAAGCCCTGGATATTGTGATCGGCGGCACCCATTGGGAACCCGGCGACGAAGCCCTGATGGCCGAACAGGATTATGGAGCCATGCTGGATATGTTCAAACTGGCGGCCAAACGGCATGGGATCATTAATAAGGTCATATCAATACCCAATCATCCTTCCGGCGATGAGGAGATCGTGAATTTATATGCTGCTGCCATAACCGGTAAAACAAAACTGCTGATGGTATGCCACATCATCAATATAACCGGGCAGATATTGCCTGTAAAGAAGATCTGTGATATGGCACACAGCAAAGGCGTAAAAGTGCTGGTGGACGGGGCGCATGCTTTTGCGCATTTCAGGTATTCCATCCCCGACCTGGGTTGCGATTATTATGGCACCAGCCTGCATAAATGGCTGAGCGTGCCGTTGGGCGCCGGATTTTTATATGTGAAGAAGGAAAACATAAAAGATATATGGCCTTTGTTTGGCCCCGGTGCAGATAAGAAGGAGGACGATATCTACCGGCTGAATCATACGGGTACACACCCGGTTCATACCGACCTGGCCATTACCAATGCCATTGATTATTATTTTAAGATCGGGGCAGAAAGAAAAGAAGAACGGCTCCGCTACCTGCAGCATTACTGGTCGGATAAACTAAGGAACCTGCCGGGTGTGGTGCTGAACACCCCTGCGGAAATAGAAAGGAGTTGCGCCATTGCCAATGTGGGCATTAAAGGAATGAAGCCGGCAGACCTTGCAGAGACCTTGCTGAAAAAGTATAAGATTTATACAGTGGCCATTGATTATGCCAATGTACATGGCTGCCGCATCACGCCAAATGTTTACACTACACCAGGGGAACTGGATCAATTGGTAAAGGCGATCAGGGAATTGTCGGGTAATTCCTAATAACCTCCCATCCCGGTTTCAAACCTTGAAACCAGGGGAGTGGTTTTTTGAACATATTTATCCGGATCTGGTGCAGGTCAGTTGGTCACTTTGAATGCTATACTTTGTACAAGTAATTTATACCCGTTGTTCTCATACACCCGGATGATGTAATCACCGGCACCGTACCGAGGGCTTGCAAAGGTCATGGTACCTTCCTTCAGGCCGTTGGTGTATTTCCATTCGATATATTCATTGGCATGATATGCTTTGGCTCCGTATATTCCGATCCAATCGGCTTTAAAGCCCGGCAGGTTCTTGAAATTAACCGTGATGGGTTCCCCTGCTTTGTACGTGGCTTTTTCAGTAAAGACCTGCGGACCATTTGTATTAGCATCCGGAGGTTGAGTGGTTGCCGGCTTCTGGATAACTGCCTGTTGCTGCGTGGCCTTCCATTTATATACAATGGTGCGTTCAATGAAACGCTGTTCGTTTCCGCCACTGAGTGAAAAATGGAGGTTCAGGTATGGGATCAGTGTTCCATCCGGTTTTCTGCCCGGTTCTTTGGGAACATCAAAGGAACCAACCATGATGGCAGTACCGTTGGGCCCTGCGTTCTCATCCCCGCTCTTTCCGGATTCCGGTTTCATGAACCTCCAGTTGCCAAACATAACATAGCCGGTCACACCACCGGTTTCAGATGACAGGTTACTGATGATCCCCCTGATCGTTACTTTCTCCCCGGGAATGAGCATTCCGGGACCTTTTGCATTTTTCCATTCCCAGGCCACATGTCCACGGTATACATGGCTTTTACGGTCAACATCTGAATAATAGGAAAATTCAAAATTCATTCCCCGGTCATCTGATCTTCCGCTGAAACTGCATTTCGGCAGGCACCTGGCTTTTTGGTCCTGCAGGTTGGTCATTCTTTCTTTTACCTCAAATTTTTCCCAAACTCCGATCTGCTGGCCTGCAGCAAAAAAGGAGGCTGTCAGCAGCAGGAGGATGCTTTGCAACCTCAACAGTAACTGCTGCCCTGTATATTTTGCTTTCATGATTTGTGTTTTTGGCTTCAATTGATTTTTCAAGATACGTTCCGGAACAGGGTATTTTGAATGATGGCCATTACATTGCCGGGTGATCCAGGTCATTCAACCCTTCAGGGCTGCAGGTTGTTAAGAATAATTTTACAGAAGATCAGTTCGGTTCGTGTCCCCTCGGATCGTCTCATGATGTATGTATTGAACTGTCCGTATGAATAGATCCGTTAGTTTAAAAGTTGTTATAATTTATTTATCTTAACTTTCTTTTACCCGGTTCAGGAATGGGTAACTTTAAAATAAACAGCATGCATACGATCAAAAAACACGTTGGAATAATCATCATTGGGATCACCTGCATATTTTCCGCAGGCGCCCAATCACTGGAAAAACAAATTGACCCGTTAATAGCCGCCGAATATAAACCCGGTGGGCCCGGGGCCGCCGTGCTGATCGCCAAAGGCGGAAAAGTGATCTACCGGAAAGCTTTCGGGAATGCCAACCTGGAATTGAATGTTGCCATGAAGCCGGAGCATGTCTTTGAGCTGGGTTCCATTACCAAACAATTCACGGTCGTTTCTATTCTGATGCTGATGGAACAGGGCAAACTGAACCTGGAAGATGATATCAGCAAATACCTGACCGATTACCCCACCAAAGGAAAAAAGATCAGCATTCATCAGCTGTTGAACCATACATCGGGGATAAAAAGTTATACCGATATGGCAAACTTTATGAAACTGGCCCGTACCGATATGACCCCTGCGGAACTGATCGATGTGTTCAAAAACGAACCGATGGATTTTGATCCCGGCGAGAAATGGCATTATAACAATTCAGGTTACATCCTGCTGGGATATATCATTGAAAAGGTTTCGGGCAAGGCCTATGCGGAATTCATCGATCAGAATATTTTCAAAAAACTGGGCATGACGCATTCCTGGTACGGCGACCACAAAACCATCATCCCCAACAGGGCCAGTGGTTACCAGCCCCTGGATTCCGGGTATGCCAATGCCGATTTCTTAAGTATGACACTGCCGTATGCGGCCGGATCGTTGATGTCGAACGTGGATGATATGCTGCTATGGAACCAGGCCATTCACAACAACACACTTATTAAAAAGGAAAGCAAGGAAAAAGCATTTACGAATTATACAACCAACAGCGGGGAGCCTGTTTATTATGGCTACGGCTGGCAGCCCGATGAGATCAATGGCAGCCCGAGCATCGAACACGGCGGTGGGATCTTTGGCTATACAACCATGGGTGTTTATATCCCCGGGGAAAATGTGTATGTTATTGTATTGACAAATACCGATGGCAGATCACCAACCGACCTGGCCATCAAAATGGCAGCCATTGCCATTGGAAGACCTTATGTTACAAAACCCTACGTTACAGTAACGACGGAACAATTGCAAAAGTGGGTGGGCACCTATGAATTTGACGGGGCGGTGTTGCGGATGATCACATTGGAAAATGGAAACCTGTACAGCCAGCGGGAGGGAAGCAGCAAGATCAAACTGGTACCAACGGGTGCAGCGGCCTTTAACTTTGAAGGCAGCACCACGCAATATGAATTCAGGGAAGAGAACGGGAAAAGGGTTGCGTTGTGGAAAGACCGCATTAAAGTATCCAGGGGGATTGAAACGGATAAAAAACCTGCCCCTGAAAAAACTTCCATTGCCGTAGATGCAGCCACCCTGCAGCAATACGCAGGCAGTTATGAATTACAACCCGGCTTTGTCATTGAAGTGACCACACAGGGCAACCGGATCTTTGCACAGGCCACGGGGCAGGAAAAGTTTGAGATATATGCTGAAAAGCCCGGTACCTTCTTCCTGAAAGTAGTAAAGGCAAGTATTGATTTTAATAAAGATGCCGGTGGGGTTGTTACCAGTCTTACCCTTCACCAGGGAGGGCAGGATATTGAAGGGAAAAAGATAAAATGAGAAGCAATATTCTATAAATAAAAGGTCTGCTTTCCGGCAGACCTTTTATCTATTCTCTTATTTATGAAATCCCGGCATGCCGGAAAATACCAGTCCCACCTGGAATCGGCTCAGCCTGTCTTCGGGAGCATTGGCCAGTTCCTGGCGGTCGCTGCTCTTCCAGGCCCTGCTGTTGAAACTGCCGGTATAGCTTGCCTGGATGCCTACAGAACAACTCCGTTTTTCTGGTTTAAAACTAAACCCAAGTCCCAGGTTATAGGTTGCAAATGAGTTGGTGAATTTAACCGCACGGATCGCATTCTGCGTGCCGGGAGAATTCAATACATCATTAAAGTTCACGCCTGAATTATCCTTGTAAAACTTTGCCTGGAATCCTTCTGCACCAATACCAACCATCGGGTAAAGCATGATCTTTTCTGAAGGTATCACATCATACCCCAGGCTCAGTCCGGCAGCGAGTGAACGGAGGTTGCTGCTTTTCTTGTTGCGGTTGCCACTCATGCTGTTTGCACCGGTGATGGTGAAGTCGGAGATGAAGTTCTTATTTACTTTGCGTGAACCCAGGCTGATGGTGCCCATGTAATCGCGAAGGCCCTTGTATTGCGGGTAAGCTGCTATGCGGCTGTTGAGCCCGCTGAATTGCTGAAAACTGATACCAATGCCATGCACTGTAGCCATAGAACCCGAATGTCCTTGCTTTTTCTTGTCATTTTGTGCCATGCTGGTAAGGGAGAGGAGGGTGAGGATCGATAAAAAAATGAATTTCATGATTTGTAGTTTTTGTTAACCCTAAAACAGGCGTTGCAGGAAAAGGTTCGGCGGGGCAGGGACTGTTTCGTTGTTCAAACATTCAATTAACAATTCCTTGACATCTGCCGGTGCAGTTTCCCCGCAACCGTTTTCCGGTTCCCCAACCATCCTATTTTCAACTTCATTAGCTTTGTATCCATTCGGTCACTACAATCTTACCATCGTGCAGCAAGCATCCATTGATCTTCAACCCGTTCTTAAGAACAGCCTGGTAACGGCAACGCCGCTGCGGGAAACAGACTTTGAAGAACTGTTCCGGGCCGCATCCGACCCGCTCATCTGGGAACAACACCCGAATAAGAACAGGTGGCAGCGTCCTGCATTTGAAAATTATTTTGACGGCGCCATGAGATCGGGCGGCGCATTCCTGGTAAGGGATACCCAAACCAATGAAGTGATCGGCAGTTCCCGCTACAGCGATCATTACCCCGAAACAAATACGGTTTCCATCGGGTATACATTTTTCATACGAAGCCATTGGGGAAAGGGGTATAACTATGCCTTAAAGCAATTGATGCTGGATCATATCTTTTCGTATGTAGATACGGTTAAATTTTATATCGGGGCGGTCAACAAACGTTCGCAGGTCTCTATTGAACGCTTCGGTGCTGTAAAGATCGGGGAGGAGGAGACTGCTTATTATGGAGAGCCTGCCAAACTGGATTATGTATATGCCATTACCAGGGAACGATGGCAGCAATTGCATACTGCATAATTCAAGCCTTTGTTCCGGTTCCTTTCTTCACCGGTTGAAGTTGTCTGTAACTGATTTTTTTTAACCACAGATTTCACAGATTATTCTCACAGATGGCCACAGATAATCTGTGCAAATCTGTGAATCGATCCGTGTAAATCTGTGGTTAATTCCCAGGCCCGGAACGGGACCAAAAACAAAAAAACATCTCCCGGTTTTAAGCGCTACCTTTCCTTTTCAACCTTTATCATGAATGAACAATTTGACCTGCTGATAGACAGCTACCTTGCCAATAAGGTTGGCATTGCTCCCGGTTTTTTATCAGCAGCTTTGTCGGCAGGGCTTCAGCAGAATATCCGGCATTTACAGGAAAAGGAACTGATGACCGCAGCAGGCATCGGGAATGAACGGGTGAAAGATGCGGACCAGAAAATGCGGGGTGATAAAATATACTGGCTGGATAAAGCGCATGACAACCCCTTTGAAAATGAATTCCTGCAGCAGGCAGAAGATTTCATATCCCACCTTAACCGAACCTGTTATGCAGGTATCAATGCATACGAATTCCATTATGCAGTATACGAGGAGGGCCGTTTTTATAAACGACATAAAGACCAGTTCCGGAACGACAGCAACCGCAAATATTCCCTCATTACTTACCTGAATGAGAACTGGCTGGAAGAAGACGGCGGGCAATTGGAACTGTATGAGAACGATGCGGTACAACATATTTTACCACGATCGAAAACCGCTGTGCTTTTTAAAAGCGATGAGACCGAACACGGGGTCTTAAAGACCCGCCGCAGCAGGATGAGCATCACCGGCTGGTTAAAGCGGGTATGATATACTGAAGTGAATAAAGTTGCCGGACAAGAGATCCGTGCTGTCTTAAATCCCGTAATTTTATAGCCTTATTCCAGACCCCTTAATTAAATAAAATGCGGAGGAAGCAATCCCCCTGGTCGGTGTCTTCACCGACCGGAACGCTCAAACAAGACCATACTATGTTTAATCCCGTATTTTATAACCCTATTCCAGGCCCCTTAATCAAATAAAATGCGGAGGAAGCAATTCCCCTGGTCGGTGTCTTCACCGACCGGAACGCTCAAGCAAGACCGTACTATGTTAAATCCCGTAATTTTATAGCCTTATTCCAGGCCCCTTAATCAAATAAAATGCGGAGGAAGCTTTTCTTTTTGTTATTCGTATTCCCGCTTCCTTTTTTATTACATGCCCAGGCTGACCGGTTCACCGGGATCATCTACGACGCTGTTTCCAAAGCACCTCTTGCATTTGTAAGTGTTACCCTTAAAGGAACCAAAAGCGGAACGGTGACCGATATCGACGGGCAGTTCTCTTTTGAACGCCTGCCGGCAAATGCCATACTCGTAATAAGTTATATCGGTTATAAGACGAAAGAACACCGGGTTGCAAGATCCGTTGGCCCTGTTTCCCTGTTCATCGAACGGGCACAGGACCAGCTGGAGGCGGTGATCATTTCTTCTAATGAGAACCCGGCACACCGTATCATCAAACTTTTGCAACGCAATAAAAAAAGAAACGACCCGGAGCAGCAGCCTTCTTTCCGGTACAATGCATATACCATTGCAGCGCTGGCAGCCGGTAACCGTTTCTGGAACATGAACCGCAGCGACAGCAGCAAACGCAAAGAACAAAAACAACCAACCGACCCGTTGAACCGGCTGGCTGAAAAAGCAAAAGATACCGCCGGGGATCAGCGGGGAGCCGAACTTGCCAAACGGTTCAAAGAGAATTACCTGCTGGTAACGGAATCCTATACCGAACGCATCTTTAAATTCCCGGGGCAGACGAGGGAAACCGTACTGGCCACAAAATTCTCCGGATTGAAGAACCCGACCTTTGGGGTGACCACTTCCGATTTTCAGCCCTTTGGTTTTTACAGGGATTATTTAGTGATGAATAATAAAAGTTATGTAAGCCCGGTGGCCGAAGGCAGCATCTCCATGTATAAGTTCCGTCTCAAAGAAACGATCCTGCATGAAAGGGACACAACCTATATCATCAGTTTTGAGCCCAGGGCCGGAAAGAAATTCAACGGTTTGAAGGGTTTGATCTCTGTTAGTTCCGACGGGTATGCCATTGAGAATATCATGGCATCACCCGCCGATGAAAAAGGAATGATCTTCACCTTCCGTTTGCAACAGAAATACGAACGGGTAAACGGTCATTGGTTCCCTTCGCAGCTGAACACCACCCTTTCCCAAAAAGACCTGCGGACCGATTCCGTGTTGTTGTACTGGGATTCCCGTTGCTACATCAGCAATGTGGAAATCGGCAATGCATTTTCAATATCCGATTTTACGGATGTGCAACTGGAATATCATCCGCAGGCCGGCAAGCGCCCCGACTCAGCATGGAAAAGAATGCGTACCGATACCCTGGGTGAAAAAAGCAGGATCACATATGAGACCTTTGAAATGCTGCCGCCCCGGTATAAAAATTCGATCGAAAAAATAAACAAGGCTTTTCAAATACTTGCCATCGAAGGCATTCCCTGGGGCGGGGTGGACATCCCTTTCAAGTACATCATTTCCGGTATCAGCAAATACGAGACCTTCCGCGTGGGGGCCGGCCTGCAGACAAACACCCTGTTCAGTAAATGGTTCTCTGTTGGAGGTTACCTGGGTTACGGACTGCGTGATAAAGCATGGAAGTACGGAGGGAACCTGCAGTTTAATTTCCAGCAGCGAACGAATACAAGTCTGCGTTTTGATTACAGCAGGGACATAGTTGAGCCGGGCAACGTAGATTATTTTGTACGCAACGGATCTGTTTTTTCCAACCAGTCGCTGCGTAATTTCTTACGTTCACGTATGGACAGTGTTGAACAGTTTAAAATAAATTTCAGCACCCGGCTTTGGCCTTCCATTCAATCAGATGCCTGGTTATTGAATGAGAACCGAAATCCTGCCGCGTATGCATATGAATACAACAACGCAAATACCGGGAAGAACTTCCGCAGTTTCCACAATACAGAACTGGGTATCGGGATCCGGTTCGCCCGGGGAGAAAGTTATACCCGGGTGGGCAGGTCGAAACTGCGGACCAAAGCGGCTACAACAGAATTGCTGGTCCAGGTATCGAGGGGACTGAAAGGATTTATGAACGGCGACCTGGATTATACAAAAGCAGTCATCCGGTTCAATCATCGTTTCCAGTTAAAAAAATTAGGTACTACATCTTTACAATTCGAAGCGGGAGGGGTCTGGGGAGAAGTGCCCTATTCCTGTTTGTTCAATACCCGGGCAACGAACTCGGGAAAAAAACTGACGTTGTATGTTCCCAACAGTTTCCAGACCGTTGGCCTGTATGAATTTGTTTCGGGCAGATCAGCCAGTCTTTTCCTGGAACATAATTTCGGCAACCTGCTTTTCAGGCCAAAGAATATTTCCATAAGGCCCGAGATCATTGTTGTATAGAACATCAGTTACGGAAGCCTGGATAATGCCGGTGCCCATAAGTTCATTTCTTATAAAGTGCCGGAAAAAGGTTTGTTTGAATCAGGACTGCTGGTAAAGAATTTATATCGCCGCAGCCTTTTGTCTTTTGCATATATCGGCATTGGTGGGGGTGTATTTTACCGGTATGGCCATTATGCGTTGCCAAAAGCATCCGGCAACTGGGCATTCAAATGGGGCATCAGTATATCGTTTTAGCCCCTTTCTTCCGGAATAAATCTGGTTAATATTAATAAGTGACGGGTATCATATTGCCTGTTGCCTGTCATCACAATTATGGCTTTTGTTGCAACGTAACTTTATACTGTGTTAAAGTTCTTTCGTTATGAGCATACCGATCCTTCTCCCGTAAAAAGCCGATGAAATCCTATTCCGGCGTGTAAAAACCTTTGGGTAATCAAAAAATTGCGAACCTTTAAATCGTTTTTTATGAAAAAGATTCTACTCTTTTTAGCAATGGCTTTTCTGACCGTTGTTGATCAAAATACTTCAGCCCAGTGTATCATTTCTGATCTTAAAGTCCGGCTTGTGGAGGTGAATACCAGTACCTGTGAAGTGACCCTGGATCTTTCCTGGACACAGGAGGTTAATGGTGGGAATAAGTTTGCCTATATACATATGTGGGCCGAACCGGTTTACCATACACCTGCTGCCAACTGGATAAATATGTACAGCAATGCTGCTGCATATCCTAAAAAAGCGGACCTGGTGAACACGTTGTCTTCCTTTGTTATTATGGATAACCATGCCGACTCCCCTTATATGGGCACAACCTATTATCCCGACCCGTTTTATGAATTGCCGCAGCAACCCGGTATATCTGTTGTTAAGGTTCACCTGGACAATGAATTAATATTTGAACGGATGACCCTTCAGAATGTAAAGTTGATATTGCCTTCCTGCACCGGGGCACAAACGATCCGGTTTGATGTGTGGGCAAGCCAGGCAGCTAATGGAAAGAATGTTCACTGCGCTTCACAGGGTGCCGGTCTTGTCATCAATGAAGTTAAACCCATTGGCATTATCTCCTGCAGTATCCCCCAGGCAATTCCAGGTGCTGATCCAGAATACAGGACCGGCCCTTGATAATATTAAATACGATGTTCACCTGGATTACCCGCCTTTCGGGATCATCAATCCAACCGATACCGTTGTTTTTGAATGTGGCATCATCACATTGCCTGCAAACGGGTTCTATACATCCCCGCTCACCGGTTATTTACCGTACAGCAACCAGGATCCTTCTTCCGGTATGCCGCTGATCGTGGAAGTAACTGTTCCGCTCAGGCCCAATACAACCACTGCACGGATCGAGAACGGATGCGGTGTACTCCCGGTGAAGTTTGAATCCTTTACTGCACAGCAGGTAAAAGACAAAATAGTACTCAACTGGCAAACAGCATCTGAACAGAACAACAAAGGATTTGAAGTGCAGCGGAAACAGGCCGGTTATGATTACAAGGCCATCGCCTTTGTTCCTTCAAAAGCCGTATATGGTAACAGCAACCTGTTACTGGACTATGGTTACGAGGACAGGGATTACCTGGCAGGGGCAGGTGAATTGTATTACAGGATCAAGCAGGTTAACCTGGATGGCAACAGTATTTTCAGTGAGATAAGGCTGGTTAAGAATAATGCCGGAAAGCTGGAGATACTCGTCTATCCGAATCCGTGCACCGGGGTAGCTAAAGTGATCCTGCCGAATGGCATCGGGCCTTCCGATATCATCCTCAATGATATGTCCGGTAAGGAGATCAGGAGGTGGAATGGGGTAGTGGACCGTCTCCGGCTCGATAACCTGGATCCCGGGATCTATATGCTCAGGGTCTTTGTTAAAGAAACCAGGGAGACACAGGTGAAGAGAATTATTGTCGTCCGCTAAAGAGTATGATCTGAATTCTGCAAAGAGGAACCGGCTGTGATCCAGTATTACAGCCGGTTTTATTTTTCGTAGCCAAACCTATAAGGCCTGCTGCCTGGCTTTGCTGCCGGCAGACCTTATAGGTTTCTCCGCCCATAGATCCTTTCTTCTTCATAAGGCAAATGCTCATGCCCGTTAACAAGGCCATCATCACGGGATGGATTAGGTGTTTTATTTCAAACAGCAGCAATTGTGTAAAACCCCCATTTTATCAACAATTAAAATTTGTTTAAAATAAAATTTGCTTTTTTGATTTATTAGGTTAATATTTGTCTTCAGTAAAAATCTGCCATATTCAAATACCGGCAGATCCCCGATAGGAAATATTCCAATAACCATTGATCATTACCTCCTCTGTAGTTTTAGCTAATTACGTTTCCCTGACTTGTTTTTTTAACCGACGATTATTGCCGGATAGGATAATTGTACCTTAAACAGCTGACTATATGATGTGCAAATGTCATGACCAGGTTTATTCTACCCTGGCCGGATATAAACAGGATGGGCCTGCTCCTCCAGGCTAATAAGATAATCATAAGATAATATATACCATCCTCTCATTTTAAACTTAACTGCTTCTCTTTATACTTTACAACCTGATAAAACACTTTTATGAAAAAAACAGTTTTGCTATTAGCTGCTTTATTTTGTGTCCTTGCTTCCTGGGCGCAACAGAAAGGCCAGTTCGTTTCAAAAGCGGGCATTGCCAAAGATTTTATTAAACCCCAGGCCATAGCAGCCGGCGCCTCTGCAGCCGATATGGACCAGATGAAGGTCTCTTCAGAAACTTTCAGTAAGCAAAGCGGGGTAACCAATGTGTACTTTCAGCAAACCGTGAACGGCATCCCGGTTTACAATGCCATCCTGAATGTACACATCACCCGGGATAATCAATTGTACTGGCCAACCGGGAACCGTTTAGTAAAAGTGGATCGATGCGGCAATGTCAAAAATGTCCAATCCTTTATCTAAGTCCTCAACAGGCTTTGATGTAACAGCCAGGAAATTGACCGCATCAAAATGCCTGTTGTTATGAATAAAAAGCAAGAGAATGGCCCGAAAGTTTTTATCTGTGTTTGATAAGGGGAAACTGGCACTGGAAGATATCAAAGTGAGCTTGTTTATCAGCCCGTATGAAGCAAAATCAGAAAATTAAAAAAGAAAAAAGTCTGAACAAACGGCAGGCTTACGCCTGGCATGGCAGGTATATATACTACCAATCTACAAGTCCGGACTATTGGCTTGTTTGTATGATGCGATTAATAATAAGACATTACGTGGACAATTTAACCCTTTATGACAATTGGGGGCATCCGTCTGACACTAAACCTGCAACTTACCCGGCACCACGCGTGAATGAAGTCCCGGGTGACAGACAATGATCCCTTCGGAACTAAAAATATTTTTACGAACTCAGGGACATCGCTTAATAACTTATTAGCGGTAAACAATTCATCTTACCGGGTAATACCATACCCGGCTGAAAACCGAACATTGCCGGGCCGGCTGTAAGAACAAATCCATGGCTGGCAGCCCCGGGAAATGCCACCACGTTAGGCTGGCACACCGGCCTTGCAGCAATAGAATATGATTATACCCGTGGTAATAACGTTTGGGCATACCAGGACAGGGTTGCTCCTTCTAATACAGGTACCATTGCTAAATCAGCCAGTTCAACTACAACCCTGCCTGATCTGACATTTGATTTTGTACCTAATTTTACTGTTGATCCATTACAGGAAGCTCCGGTACCAAACAAACAATTTAATGTAACCAACTTATTTTACTGGAATAATATTATACATGATGTCATGTACCAGTACGGCTTTGACGAACCGGCACATAATTTCCAGGATGATAACCTGGGCCGGGGTGGAGTGGGAAATGACCATGTGAATGCGGAAGCCCAGGATGGCAGCGGCACCAATAATGCAAATTTTAGTACCCCAAATGACGGAGCATCCGGCAGGATGCAGATGTATTTATTTAATTTAAACGGCGTAAACCCAAACAGGGATGGTGATGTGGATAACGGTATTATTGTGCATGAATATGGCCATGGCATCAGTATACGGTTAACCGGCGGCGGGGCTACTGTATGTTTATCCGGAGCTGAACAAATGGGTGAGGGATGGAGCGATTATTACGCTTTAATGTTTACCACCAACTGGGCTACTGCTTCAGTAAACGACGGATTTAACATACCCAGGCATATGGGAGCTTATGCACTGAATAATGTAAGCATCTTTGCATGCCCCTATGCGGCTCCGGTACCACCTTGTACGGCTGCACCAAACCTGGGTATCCGCCATTTCCCTTACAGCACCAATATGGCAGTAAATCCCTGGGTATATGCAACTGTCATTCCTTCAAGGGTGCATGACCGTGGTGAAATCTGGGCTGCCATCCTTTGGGATATGACCTGGAATCTGATACAGGCAAGAGGGATCAGTGCGAACCTGTACGATGCCAACGCTACCGGAGGTAATGTTGTTTCTATGCGATTGGTAACAACGGGTTTAAAACTGCAACCCTGCAGTGTTGGCTTCGTGGATGGGCGCAATGCCATACTTGCAGCAGACCAGGCATTATACGGTGGGGCAAACCAATGCCTGATCTGGGAAGCATTTGCCAGGCGGGGTATTGGGTACAGTGCATCTCAAGGCAGCAGTTTAAGTGTTACTGACCAAACGCCGGCTTTTGATCTGCACCCTTCCTGCTTAACTACACCGTATATTGTTACTGCCGGATCGGCCATCACTGCTGAAAGTTGTTCACCGCCGAACTTGGGTATTGATCCGGATGAAACAGTAACGGTTGATCTCACCCTGTCTAATTTGGCACCTGTTGGTACTACCAACCTGGTTGCCACGTTACAAGCCACCGGCGGTGTTACAAATCCCAGTGGTCCTCAGAATTATGGCGTACTGGTTTCAAGCAATCCCGATGTAACCCGTTCATTTAGTTTTACGGCATCAAACGTAGCTTGTGGTGACACCATTACACTTACGCTGCAGTTGCAGGATGGAGCAAATAACCTGGGAAATGTTACCTATAAATTTGCAACTGGTGCGCTTGTTTCGATCTCTAGTGAGAACTTTGATGCGGTTACCGCTCCGTCATTACCTGCCGGTTGGGTTGCAAATAATGAAACGGGTACTTCCGGTCCGTGGCAAACATCGAACGTAGCATCCGTGTCGGCGCCTAATTCCATTTTTGTAGATAACCCGGGCGTTGTTTCGCTCAGAAACATTGAAACGCCATCAATTTTTATAGCATCAGCCGGAAATTCATTGAGTTTCCAGAATAATTATAATACCGAATCCGGCTTTGACGGCGGAGTGCTGGAAATTTCAATTGGTGGAGCTCCTTACCAGGATATCGTGACTGCAGGCGGTACATTCACTGCAGGTGGTTATAACAGAACATTAAGCACTTGTTGTGATAATCCTCTACCAGGCAGGCAGGCATGGTCAGGCAACAGCAATGGTTTTATAACTACTGCTGTTACGTTACCTGCGACCGTAGTTGGTCAAAATGTGACATTCAGGTTCCGCATGGGAACTGATAATTCGATTTCAGCCGTCGGATGGCGAATAGATAATTTCAATATTTTCTCCCGTCAATGTTGCTCATGTACACCACCTGTAATTACATCCCCAACAGTCACGCAGCCAACCTGCCTGGTACCAACGGGAACGATCGTTGTAAATGCAACGGGTAACAGTCCGCTGGAATACAGCGTGGACAACGGCGCTACCTGGCAGCCATCTGCAACGTTCAGCGGCCTGGCACCAAGCAATTACTATATCATTTCGGTCCGGCATATCAGTAACCCAACCTGTGCTTCTACCTACGCAGGTAACCCGGTTGTAATTCATGCAACGGTACCGCCCGTAGTTGCTATAAGTTCCGACGGTCCGATTGAGTTCTGCGCCGGTGGATCGGTCAACCTCAGCGCGGTGGTATTGTACCCGAATTACCTGCGGGTGAATACTCCTTATGCCATTGATATGAGCATAGGTACTGCTAATTTCGGGCCGCCTGTTACAACCACACCGTTAAACGGAGACTTTGTTTATATCCCTGACGGAGCAGCGAGTTATTTGGGATGCTCACCGTATGCAGCCGGATCATTGACCGGTAAAGTGGCTGTGATAGACAGAGGTACCTGCCCATTTGTTATAAAAGCTAAAAATGCCCAGGATGCAGGAGCTATAGGTGTTATTATTGTTAACAACCAAACCGACAGGCCCTTTTAATATGGGCAGCTCAGATCCCAGTATAATTATAACTATTCCGCTGATAAGTATGAGCCAGGCCGATGGTGCGGTCCTAAAGAATATGATAGCGCAGGGAACAACGAACGGCAATACCTTACCGCATACCTATAGTTATCTCTGGTCAACCGGGGCTACTACAGAAACCATCAATGTTACGCAAAGCGGTACATTCAGTGTTCAGGCAACCGATGAGAACGGTTGTACCGGTAGTTCCGATCCGGTGACCGTAACAGTTTACCCGCCTCCGGTAATAACTGCCCCTGCCGTTACCCAGCCAACTTGTTTGGTACCAACCGGTACCATTGTAGTGAATGCGACCGGAACGGGAACACTGGAATACAGTATTGATAATGGCGCTACCTGGCAGCCATCTGCTACTTTCAGCGGCCTGGCACCAAGCAATTATTATATCATTTCGGTCCGGCATATCAGTAACCCAACCTGTGCATCCACGTACGGAGGCAACCCGGTTGTTATTCATGCAACGGTATCACCGGTAGTTGGTATAGGAGCCGACGGTCCCATTGAGTTCTGTGCCGGTGGATCGGTTAACCTCAGCGCTGTGGTAGCATACCCGAATTACCTGCGGGTGCTGACACCATATACCATTGATATGGGCATAGGCACGGCAGTTTTCGGACCACCGATAACAACCACAGCCCTTAACGGAGACTTTGTTTATATCCCTGACGGTACGGCCAGTTATTTGGGATGCTCTCCGTATACAGCCGGATCATTGACTGGTAAAGTGGCGGTGATAGACAGGGGAACCTGCTTATTTACTATAAAAGTTAAAAACGCCCAGGATGCAGGAGCTATCGGGGTGATTATTGTAAACAATAATGCCACAGGCCTTGTAAATATGGGCGGTGCAGATCCAACGATAACCATTCCTTCGGTCTTTGTAAGCCAGGCCGATGGAGCGATCCTCAAGAATATGATAGCCCAGGGAACAACGAACGGTAATACATTACCGCATACCTACAGTTATCTCTGGTCAACCGGTGCTACAACAGAAACCATCAATGTTACGCAAAGCGGCAACTTCTCTGTTACAGCAACGGATGAGAACGGTTGTGCCGGTAGTTCCGATCCGGTGACCGTAACGGTTAATCCAATACCGGATGCGGTGGCCACCCCATCATCACAATCCATTTGTTCGGGTTCATCCATCACTACTATTGTAAACAGTGGCAGTGTTGCCGGTACGGTATTCAACTGGACCGGGATAATACGGTTGATGTAACGGGTATAGCAGCCAGTGGCACAGGAGATATCAGTGGTACATTGACCAATACCACGGCAGCCCCGGTAACCGTGACCTTTACCATCACGCCATCTTATACCAATGGTGATGTAACCTGCACGGGAACACCGATCACGGCAACGGTAACGGTAAACCCGGCGCTGCATTTTGCCTGCCCGGCTAATATGGTTGAGACGATCACTGACGTGATCTGTTTCAAAGCGGTGAATACACCCAACCCCAGTTTCTGCGGTACGCTTACCAAGCTCACCTGGAAACTGACGGGAGCTACGGTGCTGAGTTCACCAACCAGCGGTATCAACTACCTGGGATTACGGAATATGAATGTGGGTACTACCACGGTTACTTATACAGCCACTTTTACCGGTGGTATTGTAAGGACCTGTTCCTTCACGGTGCTGGTAAAAGAGACCATCGCACCTACGATCCTTTGCCCTGCAGACAAACACGTGAACACAGACCTGGGTAAATGTTATAAGACCGGCCCGGTAAGCCTGGGCACGCCAACGGTTACTGATAACTGCGGTATCGCATCGGTTACCAATGATGCCCCGGCTGTTTACCAGAAGGGCGTGAATTATGTGACCTGGACGGTAACCGATAAGAGCGGCAATACCCGTACCTGTGTACAACGGGTAACGGTGAACGATGTGGAGAAGCCTACCATTACCTGTCCTGCCAGTGTGATCGTAAATACAGGGGCAGTATGTACGGCTACCCCGGTAACCTTACCGCCGCCGGTATTTAATGACAACTGCGGCGTAACCAAATTAATATGGGCCATGACAGGAGTTACATCAGGAGGATCTCCCAATACGGGCATCAACTATGTACCAACGATGAACTATGCTACCGGTGTAAGCACCATTGTTTATACTGCCTTTGATGAAACGGGCAATGCAAGGACCTGTACGTTCACCGTAACGGTGAAGGATGTAACGCCGCCAACGCTTGTATGTCCGCCGGCACAAACCTTCTGTAAGGTTGCCAATAACACGTACAGCGTTCCACCGCTGGTACAGAGTGATAATTGTGTGATAGCCCTTACCAATTTCCGGATCACGGGAGCCACGAGCCGCACGGGATCGGGTATCAATGCAAGCGGAATATTTAACCTGGGATTATCCACGATCACCTGGACGGTGAAGGATGTGAATGGTAATATAGCAACCTGTGCCACTACGGTAACGGTAGTGCCGACAACTGATCCATTCTGCAACCCGCTGCCACGAACAGATCCGGGCGCCATACCTAAATATACCGAGCCGGAGGTTCCGGGCTTATCGGTAACGGCATGGCCTAACCCAACCAGCAGTTATTTTAACCTGAAAGTGAAGAGCCGGTCACAAGAAGCGGTTGAGATCCGTATGATCGATATGACGGGTAAGCTGGTTCAGGTGCGGAAGGGTATAGCAGGAGAGACCTACCTGTTTGGCAGCAATGCCGTATCGGGTATGTATATCCTGGAAGCAAGCCAGGGAGGTAAAACAGTACGGACCAAAGTGGTCAAACAATAAATAAGTTAACCCCCATCTTTTCAGGCCATCCGTTCAACCGGGTGGCCTTTTTTATTTTCCCCCGGTGAAAGCCTCCGGGTTAAATAAAAGGGAACATAATTTTATGTTCCCTTTCTTCTTCACAAGGCATACACTCATGCCATTTCCGGATGACGTTTCAACTGGGCCATCACTTTATCTGTATCCACCTGCAATCCTTTTGCTATTTCTTCTCCCAATTGCTCATCCGCCCTGAACCAGTGGCACAACTGCCGGTTAATGATCGCTTCTCTTTCCGGTCCGCTGATACCTTTCATGGCTTCAACAATATTATGAATGGTATCCCTCTTTTCCCGCTCGTTCATCACTTTGCGGAACAATATGCCCGGCTGGGTGTAGTGATCATTATCCCCTTCCGCATTGCGGTCGTACCAATCAGCCACCTGGCTTTCCATCACCATGGCGGGTTGCTGGTATTTCATATCCACATAGATCTCATCAAAACTGTTGGGATAATAATTGGCAGCGCTTCCGCCGTTCTGGTCTACCCGCATCATGCCGTCTCGGTGATAATTGTTCACGGCAAACGGGCATTGGTTTACGGGTATCTGCTCAAAATTGACTCCCAGGCGATAACGTTGTGCATCGGGATAAGAAAGCAATCTTCCCTGCAGCATTTTATCGGGTGAGTAGCTGATGCCATCCACCACGTTGGCGGGCGCAAAAGCTGCCTGTTCCACATCCCGGAAGTAGTTTTCGGGTATCTTATTTAATTCCATTTCGCCCACTTCGATCAGCGGGTAATCCTTGTGCGGCCAAACCTTGGTGAGGTCGAACGGATTCCATTGGTAGTTCTTGGCATCTTTTTCGGGCATGATCTGCACCTTCAGTATCCATTTTGGGAAATTGCCTTTTTCAATGGCTTCCACCATATCCCGTTGTGCATGATCCGGATCTTTTCCTTTCATTTCAATGGCTTCTTCGTTGTTGAAATTCTTGATGCCTTGTTTGGTGATGAAATGGAATTTCACCCAGAATTTCTGGTTATGTGCATTGATGAAGGAATAGGTATGACTGCCAAAGCCGTGCATATTGCGGAAGCTGAACGGGGTACCCCGGTTGCTCATCAGGATCAGCACCTGGTGCAGGCTTTCGGGATTCAATGACCAGAAATCCCACATCATCGTCGGGCTTTTGCAATTTGTTTTGGGGTCCCTTTTCTGCGTGTGAATGAAGTCACTGAATTTTTTCGGGTCTTTAATGAAGAACACCGGCGTGTTGTTACCGGTAAGGTCCCAGTTGCCGTCTTCGGTATAGAACTTAACAGCAAAACCACGGGGATCCCTTTCACTGTCGGCCGAACCCTTTTCGCCACCAACGGTGGAGAAGCGTACAAAGACCTTTGTTTCTTTTCCTATGGTATCAAACAGTTTCGCCTTCGTGTATTTGCTGATGTCGTGGGTAACGGTGAATTTTCCGAATACGCCTGTGCCTTTTGCATGAACAACCCTTTCCGGGATCCTTTCCCTGTTGAAATGGGCCATCTTTTCATGAAGGATATAATCCTGCAGCAGCACCGGGCCCCGTGAGCCGATGGTCATCGAATTTTCGTGTTCTGCATAGGGAATACCGGATGCAGAGGTCAGTTTGATTATCTTCTTATTCATAAAATTTCCTTTGAAGTGAAGAATGTTGTTTCGATCGAAGGCCGGGATGCAGCAAAGAGAAGGGCTGCATTCCGCAGCATCGTAAGTTACGTTTTGCCAACGCCGGTTTCAATGACGGGCATCATCAAAAATCATGAAGGTCATCACCGGGATGGCGTGCCCGGGAGATCTACCCGGCCATTGCACAGGGGCAGACATTATTCTTTCCGGAAATAATCCCCGGTATTGATGAAATATTCCTCTTTCATCAGCTGCATCATTTCCGCTTTCGTCCAGTTGCAGTTAAAATAGAACAGGTCTGATCTCGAACTTTTGGGATAGAACATGGAGGGCAGTGTTTTTGCCTTTACCGAACATTCCCATACCCTGAATGTTGCTGCGGACGTTTTTTCCAGGATAAAGATCTGCCACCAGGGACTATGTTCACCCAGTACCCGGCTGCGGATATTGAGTACATGAAAACGATCGTCGAGCTTCCGTAAAAAAGCATTCTCCCCCAGGTCGATGCAAATGGTATCCCGTTTGGCAACAATGATCGTGTCTTTATCAAGTACATACGGATATCCTTTATCCAGGTATCCCTTGTCGTCTGTTTCATAGATCATGTTCCCATAGAGCAGGTAATTTTCCAGTGTATCCACGGGCCTTTTTAAACTGTCGTATTCGACGGACCGTAGCCAGTTGTATGTATTATCCCCCGAATAAATGAACTCCGAACTTTTATTCAGCTTCGGCCAGGCGCCGGTCACGATCTTATCGGTGGAAAAGAAGAGCAACTGGATATTTTTTTTATTTATGATGATGAATGAACTGTCTTCTTTGGCAAAGGGAGCAATGCCGTTGGCGCCGGTAGTACCCTGCAGGTCTGGATACGGGCCACCCTGACCATCCTGTTGCCCGGAAATTTTCACTGTATCAGTGAATTCAAAAGAATACGTACCGGTATCCTGTGAATACCACTTGCCCAGGTATCCTTCCGGGAACTCAACGATATTTTCCCGGCCTGCGGGCTGGGGGGCAGAAAAATAAAATTCCGTGCAGGAAAATAAAAGCAGTTGCATGAAGAACAGTGCTGCCAGGCCACCGGATCTGAAATAATGGTGAAGGCGCACTCTCATACTCCGGAATTTTGTGGAAAGCTACAACAGGCGGACTTTAATAATAATGATATCCATCATCAAATCACTTGATCTGGGATTATTTCCGGAAATTCATAAAAGGATCCCCGTTCCTGTGCATGGAAATGGGCAACTGTATAACTGTATTCTGCTATTCTCCGCATAAATATTGACTTACTCAGAATTCCAGTATATCTTTAACTCGCTTTTTTGAAGCGGATGATATGGGTGCGGGAATTCCCGGTTTGATCTAAACAGAAACAGGTATGCCTATCTACATGGATGTTCACATTGTTCCGGGTGTTAAGGCCCGGGGTGTAGCGGAAGCCCATCACAAGGACCTGATGCACCAGGATGAATTTGCATGCAAATGCATGACCTACTGGATCGATGAGGAAAGGGAAAATGTTTTTTGCCTCATCGAAGCGCCATCAAAAGAAGCAGTGGAGGAGTTGCACGGAAAGGCGCATGGCCTGATACCAAACAGGATCATTGAAGTGAGCCCCGACGTGGTGTCTTCCTTTTTGGGAAGGATATATGATCCTTCAGAAGCAGAAACTACGGATGATGGGTTAAAGGTCTTTGCGGACCCTTCCTTCCGGACCCTGGTAGTGATCCGGACTGCAGACCCCGTTTTATTGCAAAATAAACTTGGCACTGAAAGATCCTATGAGCTGCTGAACAGGCAAAATGATACCATCAGGAGGAACCTGTTGCGTCATGGGGGAAGGGAAGTGGAACACAGCGGAACCGGGTTCATCCTTTCATTCACATCGGCATCCAAAGCTGTTTCCTGTGCACTGGCCATTAAACAGGAAATGCAGGAATACAATGATGGGGCAAGCGCTGTACAGGTAGCCATCAATGCAGGCGAACCGGTTGAAAAAAGCAACCATTTGTTTGGTGATACCCTTCAACTGGCCGGGTATATGTGTGCCATTGCAGGCAATATGCAGATCGTGGTTGCATCGGCCGTTAAGGAACTGGTGGCAAAAGATCATTTTCAGATCAAGGGGGGCGGTCTTTTGGCGTTGTCGCCACTGGATGAGACCTTGCTGGGATCCCTGTTTGGTAACCTGGAAAAGAACTGGCAGGATGCTGAATTTGATATTGAGGACTACTGCAGGGCCATGGCCATGAGCAAATCGCAGTTGTACCGGAAGACCATTCAGCTTACCGGGTTATCACCCAATATACTGCTGAAGGAATTCAGGCTGGCGAAAGCCAAAGACCTGATGCGGAAGAACCCATACAGCATTTCACAGATAACTTTTGAATCGGGATTCAGCAGCCCATCCTACTTTACCAAGTGTTTTAAAAAGAAGTACGGCCTCCTGCCCATGGCCTATCTCGAACTGCTGCACCAGGCCATCCATTTCCGGCGACCAGATTTTACCATTCATTGAACGATTTGTTTCAGTTCATTTACCATTCATTGACTGATTTGTTACAGCCCGGCGGTGCATACCGGTATTAGTTTTATGTCATCTTCTAACAATTCAAAAACTACTGTTATGAAATGCATCGCCAACCGCTTAACACTGCTCATTACCATCATTCTTTTCACCGGTTATGCTTCTATGGCACAAACCGCAAAACAAACAGACAATTCTAAAACACAAAACGCAACAGAAATGAAAACCTATCTTATTGAAAGGGAAATTCCCGACGCCGGGAAATTCACGGCAGAACAATTAAAAGGCATCTCGCAGAAATCATGCTCGGTACTTACCGAAATGGGACCCGATATCCAGTGGCTGCAGAGCTATGTGACCGGAAACAAGATCTATTGTATTTACAAAGCCAAAAATGCAGAGCTTATTAAAGAGCATGCAAAAAAAGGTGGCTTCCCTGCCAACACAATTGTGGAGGTTGGAACCATTATTAGTCCGGCTACGGCAAAATAACGTTGAATGCAATGAGCAATAATAAAGCCCGTTTCCAAACGGGCTTTATTATTTTATGTATGTATTGTTAATGAATGTTCAGCTCGTATGATATTTTGTTTCAACGATTACTCCCCGGGCCAGTGTCTGGTAAACCACGCAGTACCGTTCGGTGAGTTTGGCCAGGCTTTCCAGTTGTTCGGTTGTTGCATTTGATTCCAGTATGAAATCCAGCCGGATGCTTTTAAAACCAACAGGCACTTCTTTTGAAACACCCAGCGTACCCCGGAAGTCAAGATCACCTGCTGCTTTTACCGTTCCGTTCTTTATCTCCACCCCGATAGCGGTTGCCACTGCCTGTAGGGTAACCCCGGCGCAGGCAACCAGGGCTTCTAAAAGCATATCTCCCGAACAGGCCAACATGCCCGTTCCACCCGTGGCGGGGTGAAGCCCGGCTTCGGTCATTGCCTTACCGGTATCTACCTTGCAGGATATTCCTTCCCCGATCTTTCCTTCTGCCCTTAATGTGATCATGGCAGATCCCGGGTCTTCCCGGTATTTTTCTTTGAGAGGCGTCTGTAATTCTTTAAGTGCTGCAGCATCCATGACCAGTAGTTTTGTTACAGGAAAGATACGGGCTAAATCCAGAAGATCTGCCGGTACGTTAAACAATGGTAGTGCATCCGTTTGAAAAAATAGTTGTCAGCCTGAGCTTGTCGAAGGCGGTTTAGCAGTACGATTTGCTTTGATATCCCGATAACTATCGGGACAGCATGACAGGATTTGTAGTTAAAAATTTTCAAACGGATGCACTACTTGCCGGTACGTTAAACCATGCTTCATGCCGGAAGATGCCAGGAAACATGTGTATTGCAGAACAGCCTATTTTACGGAAACAGCTTCTTTTTCAAACGGACCTTTAAAGCTGGAGGGGTCGATACTGAAATGACGGGTATAGATATTATTGGTTTGAAAAAGGTTCCTGAGCCAGATGGCCGTGCGTTCAAACGCTTCCCCATCCCGGGTATCATAATCGTTCAGGATCAATCCCCTGGCTTCCTTCATCATCATCTGCGGATCGTCTAAATAGTAATACAGCACGGCCAGGTTAAAGTAGCTGGCGTACCGCATTTTGCGGTCGTGCTTGCTGGAACTTGAATAGGTTGTTTTAATGCGTTCAAAATAATCAATAACGGGTTTCAGCTTTTCTTTTGCTTTTTCAATGGAGCTGTCGGCATTCATGCTGAACAAAACATCGGTCAACTGACGGAAAGCCTGCCGGTGGTCATCGTATTCGGGGTGTTTCCGGCTGTCGATGATCCACATCCTGTCCCTTGAACTTACTTTGCTGAATCCAAAATTTTCGGTGATGTTCCCGCTGAGTGTATGCATGGCATTGTTAACGCACCTGCGATACAGGTCTTCTGTGATCTTTAACGTATTCAGCATGAAATAGCCCTGTGCCAATGGCCTGAGTGCGAACTCCGGGCTGTTGTACGTGTACTTGTATCTCCGGCTTGCCAGGTCAATGTCCATGATATGAGCGCCTTTGTAATCGGTGATGGTTGCCTTTGCTGCAAAACTGTATCTCACTTCTTCATGGTAATAGGTGCGGTTACCGGTTACCTGGCCGGACCTGTTCTTAACCTGTTCTGATCTTTCCCTCACCGAGATCGATTCGGGCAACAGGTCTTCGAGGTTTACTTTTATGGTAAGATGGCCTCCCTCGGGTAATTTCCTCCAGCCGTCCAGCAACACGGTCTTTTCCGGCGACATATCATCCAGGAATGACTGCATCAGCCGGGTCCCTTCAATCACCACGTTATACGTGCGGTAGGTACTGTCTATCTTCATTACAGGAAGCGACCGGTACTGAACCGTAAAACTATAGGGATCAAGGTCCACTTTTTTTTGAGCTGATACGAATAAGGGGATCGGGCACAGGATCAGGAGGTAAAGCTTTTTCACAAATGGGATTTTATTCAGTTAAAACGAAAAGATGGAGAAAATATTACTTCAGCAGTTACAGGTTTTGGGCGGAACCAAATGTGCGATTGGTCACCGGCCCCGGGACCTTGACTTATTGAAAATCAAAGCAATTTGAGTTTTAACGGGTAAAAAAAAACAGGAGTTAAACGGGGATCGAACCGGATAGTATCCAATCATGTAAAGCTGTTGTATATTCGGGTATGAAGCATAAATTTTATTTAACCGCCCTGCTTTCCATTCTGGGTTTTGTAACCGCTGCGCAGGAGCAGTACTATCTTATCACGGGCACATATACGGGGGGGTTGAGTGAAGGCATCTATGTATACCAGTTCAACAGTGGAGATGGTTCATTTAAAGAGATCAGCCACGTGAAAATTTCCAATCCTTCATTTGTAACAGTTTCACCGGATGAGAAATTTGTATATGCCGTCCAGGAAGATGCTGCCAGTAACGGGAAGGGTGGAGAAATAACTGCATTCGCTTTTAATAAACAAACAGGCAAGCTTGCCTATATCAACGAACAGCCATCGGGGGGTGATCATCCCTGTTATGTGACCGTAGATAAAACGGGCAGGTGGGTGGTGGCCGGTAATTACAGCAGCGGAAGTTTATCGGTGCTCCCGGTACAGCCCGATGGGAGCCTGGGTGTTGCCGCCAGTATTATCCAGCATAAAGGATCGGGTGTGAATAAACAAAGACAGGCTAAGCCACATGTTCATTGTACCATCTTTTCTGCAGATAACCGTTTTCTTTTTGTGCCCGACCTGGGAATAGATAAAGTGATGATCTATGCATTTGATGAAGCCACCGGGAAACTTGAGCCTGCCCCGCAGCCCTTTGCCCGATCAACCGACGGGGCAGGGCCAAGGCATTTGTGTTTTCATCCCTCCGGAAAATATGCTTATTTAATAGAGGAATTGAGCGGTACCGTGCTGGTCTTTGATCAGCAGAACGGAACGCTGAAAAGCAAACAACGCATCAGCAGCATGCCGGCAGGAGATACCGGTTTTGCCGGCAGTGCAGACATACATGTTTCTCCCGACGGTAAATTCTTATACGCTTCCAACCGTGCAGACGCAAACACGATAGCCATTTTCAGCATCCATAAAAGAACCGGGCAACTCTCCCTGGTCGGTCACCAGTCAACACTCGGAAAGACACCCCGGAACTTTAATTTTGATCCTTCCGGGAAATTCCTGTTGGTAGGCAATCAAAATTCCGATGAGATCGTGATCTTTAAAAGAGATGCCCGAACGGGTTTGCTTACTGATACGGGAAAGCGTATCAAAACAGGAAAGCCGGTTTGTTTAAAATGGATCCGCGTTCAATAGCCAGGCCATGGCCATAAAAACAATATTCCTTACTGAACAATGTTGCCGGTAAGCCGGGTACCTGATATCCGCCATAACATACCCTGATCGTCATCAGTTTATACTGCTACTGTAACAATTGTTACAGGTCCCCGCGCAGTATACGTGCGAACTTTACACCGTAAACATTAATCTTCATCTCTTTAAATAGCCCGTTATGAAAAAGATAGTAGTAGTAGGAGGAAATTTCGCAGGATCCACTGCAGCCCTCGAATTAAAAAGAAAAATGAAAGAAAAAGTGGAAGTGACCGTGATAGACCGCAACGAAGACTTTTTATACATACCCTCCCTCATCTGGGTTCCCATTAAGCGCAGGGAAGTAAGTGAAATATCAACACCCCGCCGGATCGTTTTTGAAAGCAGGGGCGTAAAATTTGTGTGCACCACTGCGTTAAATGTTGACCCGGATACACAGGTGGTATATACCGAAAAAGGGAATTATCCCTATGATGAACTGATCATTGCCACCGGGCCAAAAGTGAATTTCGACATTGCCCCCGGTGTGCGGGAATATGCTTCATACATTGGCACACCCACCGGCGCCATGAAAACAAGGGAGAAACTGGAAGAATTCAAGAAAGATCCAGGGCCCATTGTGATCGGCGCCACTCAAAATGCCGGATGTATGGGAGCTGCCTATGAATTCTTATTCAACATAGAAAAATGGCTGCGTGACCAGAACATCCGGAAGAAAGTGGACCTGTATTGGATAACCCCGGAAGATTACCTGGGCCACTTTGGTATTGACGGGATGCCCGGCGGCGAAGGAATGCTGAAAATGTTCATGAAAATGTTCAACATCCATTACCGCACACAGGTAGGGGTTAAGGAAGTTACTGCCAACAGCATTATTCTCAGCAACGGGGAAACCATTGCCACCCGTTTTATCATGCTGATGCCTCCCTTCCTGGGGGTTGACTTTATCCGCAACTCTCCCAAACTGGATTCAAAGGCCAATGGATTCCTGGATGTGGAAGGAACTTACCAGCACAAGAAATATAAAAATGTGTGGGGCGCCGGTCTGACCGTGGATGTACCTGCACCATTCACTTCTAAAAAGGTCCCGTATGCGGTTCCTAAAACAGGTTACCCCAGCGATGAGACCGGGAAGATCGTAGCAGAGAATATCATCCGCCTCAGCAGGGGAGAAACAAAACTGAGATCAAAAAAATGGGGACAGATCAGCGGGCTTTGTGTAATGGATGCCGGTAAAAAAGAAGTGCTTATTGTAAGCAACCATCTTTTTAAACCAAGGTCATTTGCCATCATGCTGCCGAATATTTTTTACGACTTCAACAAAGTGATCCTGGAAAAATACTTTATGTGGAAACTGAGGCATGGTTATTCTTTCCTGCCCTAGTTAATGTTTACAAAGTAAAAGTCCTCCCGCCTCAGGGGGAGGACTTTTACTTTATTCCATGATCAGTTTCTTCAGGTAAAATACATTGGGATCTACCTGTATGGGAGTTTTACTTGTTATGATGGAGCCTTTCTTATCAATGGTCATCCGCTTTGACCCTGCATCGGTAATGATCTCAACGGGAAGGGGCATATCCATGTTCAGCAGTTTAACCAGGTATTTGTCATCGCCTGTCTGCCTTACATGTATTTCCAGTTTATCGGTGGTATATAAAAAGAGCTGGAATAAAGACTTCAGGCTCTTGCCATGAGCGCCGCTGAAAAGCTGTTCCACATCAGTTGTGGTCACGGTATTGTCGTACGTATACTGCGGTGCCGTAGCCAGTTTTTTCAATGTTGGAAAAAATACTTCATCGCCCATTACATAGCGCAGGGTGTGCATGAAGAATGCGCCTTTGCCATAAATGTCGCTGTAGTAAGCGCTGTCCGAATCTACTTCTTCACCCCGCACAACGGGCAGGCGGTTTTGTGTGGCCCGGGCTGTCTGCTGCATTCTTTTTAAATAGGCATCTTCACCGGCCAGTTCCCGGGTGGCCATGGCGTCACCAAAAACACAGATGCCTTCCTGGATCCACATATGCGCCCAATCGCGGTTGGTTACTTTATTGGCCCACCACTCGTGCCCGAACTCGTGGTGCAGCAACCAGTCAAAATCTTTTCCACCCACCTGGGTATATTTGTATTTGTTGCCATAGGCTATATTGGTCTGGTGTTCCATGCCCAGGTGGGGTGTTTCAGAGGCAGCGATGCGCTCCTTTACCCAGGGATATTCACCAAAATATTTTTCCTGTATGCGGCAGGTCTGTTCGTAAAGGTCCAGCAGTTTTTCTGCCTTATCAAGATTTTCCTCCAGCACATAATATTCCATCGGAACCTTGTTGCCGTTAACCGTTGTGTACATACGTTTAACCACTTTGTATCTGGCAACATTGAATACAATGCAGTAATTGCTGATGGTGTAATTGGTCTTATAGTGATAGGTTGACTTTTCTTTTTTGGTGCTCACCTTTTGCAGCAGCCCGGGTGCCGCCACTACCAGTCCTTTGGGAACGGTGATGATCATATCGGCTCCCTCATTGGGTTCATCACTGGGATGGTCTTTGCAGGGGAAATAAATTTTACCACCCTCGCCCTGGCAGGTAACTGCTATCCAGGGATTGCCCTTGCTGTCTTTCTCCCACTGGAAGCCACCCACCCAGGGAGCCCTTTCAGCAATACCCGGTTTGCCCCCGTACGCAATTTTCACATTTACTTTTCCAACAGGCAGTTGCTGCTGCAAACTGATCTTTACCAGGTCGTCGTTGCCGTGAGTAAAACTGTTTGTCTTGCCATTTACCCAAACCCGGCTAACGGTAAGACCATGCCAGAAATCAAACAGGAGCATATTCGTGGCCTGTGAAAGATTGAGATCGATCTCGGTATAGCCATTAATGGTCTTTTGTTCCGGGTCCACGTCCAGTGCAACGGTATAATGCCGGATGTCCATGATGGCCTGCTCAGGTTTGAGTTTGCCGCCTGATCTCAAATTTTGTGCAGCGGCGCCGAATGCCGTGATCAATAGAACGAAAGATAAAACTGTACGCATGACGGTAGTTTTGGTGAAATTGATTTGATAGTTGTAAGGTAAAGTTAATTGCTCATTCTGTACAACAGTATTTACATGAACGGCCGGTCATCTGGCCGGATAATCCATATTTTTAGTTCCTAAAACTTCAGCCATGAAACAGATCATCTCCACAGTATTATTATGTCTTGTCATAACGTTTGCATCCGCCCAGGAGGCGCGGGCGAAAGTAGAAGCCGCCTGCCTGGATTATATTGAAGGCTTTTATGAAGGCGATACCAGCAAACTCATCCGCAGCATAAAACCCAGCCTTTACAAATCTGGTTACTGGAAGAATAAGAATACCGGCAAGTATGAACCCGACGGGCAGATGACCTTTCAGCAGGCCATTGATTATGCCAAAAGGGTAATGGCAAAAAAGAATTTTGCCAAAGCAGGTGCCCCAAAAAAAGTGGAGGTGCTGGATATCATGCATTCGGTTGCCGCCGCCAAAGTGACCGCCTGGTGGGGGGTGGATTATATTTTACTTTCCCGGCAGGGCGACAAATGGATGATCGAAGAAGTGCTTTGGGAAGGGCCGCTGGAAATGTAGCTTACCGGCATGGCGGATTTGTACATGGCCGGGAATATGCCCTGTATGCATTGAGGAAAGATCGGGTGAAAAAATTAACCAGCCTGTTTTAACCGTTTATACATTTTCAACGCATCCGTCTTGTTGAATATCATAACTTTCTGAAAACATCAGCCATGAAAAAAATAGTCCTTCTCCTTTTATGGGGCAGCATTGCCGTACCTGTGTATGCCCAGGAAGGGCATCCCGTTACGCCTGCTGTTTCAAAAACCGCTGTCGGGAAACTTACCAGCACTGACTGGCAGTATGATCTGCGTTTTTTACAACAGACGGTTCAAAAAGACTATCCATTTCTTTTTAAAAAGATCACTGCGGAAGCATTCGATGCGGAAGTGGAGAAACTGTACAAGCAGATCCCTTCCCTGCAGCACCACGAGGTGCTGGCTGGAATTGCCCGCATCGTGTCTTCCTTCAAATACGGGCATACGGATATCAGCTGGAGGGAATCCCCGGTGAAGTACCAGGTGGCTCCCATCAACTTTTACCATTTTTCTGATGGCATTTACGTTGAAGGCGCTGCCCGGGAGTATGCACAGGTGGTGGGAGCAAAACTGCTGAAAGTGGAAGGAGTTCCCGTTAATCAGGTACTGGAAGCTGTGCGGCCCCTGGTGCCGGCGGAGAACGAACAATATTTTAAATCAAATGGACCGGATTACCTGGTCATTCCCGAAGCATTGCATGCACAGAAAGTAATTAAACAATTGAAGCAATCGGTCACCTATACCTTCGAAAAGGACGGCAAGACCTTTGAGCAGGTAATTGCAGCAAGAGATGCGTTCCGCCTGCCAAGGAGGTATGGCTTCGTTACCCCAGGCACAGATTGGGTAAGTTCACGCAGCCAGTCTGAGATACCTAATTACCTCAAAGACCTGGACAAGATCTATTATTTTGAATACCTGCCTGCCACCAAAACAGTTTATGTACGTCACAGCCAGATACTGGATGATCCGCAGGAACCCATCCCTGCATTTTACAAAAAGTATTTGATTTCATTGATAAGAACGATGTGAGCGCCTGGTGCTGGATGTGCGGTTGAATGGCGGCGGTAATAATTATAAAAATAAACCAATCGTAACCGGGATCATAGAGAACAGGAAGATCAACCTGCCGGGGAAATTATTTGTCATCATAGGCCGCCGTACTTTTTCTGCCTGCCAGAACCTGGTCAATGAACTCAGCAATTATACCAATGCCCTGTTTGTGGGTGAACCAACGTCGGAGAACATTAATTTTTACGGGGATAACCGGCGTGTTGTACTGCCACGGTCCGGCACACCGGTATTCCTTTCCTTTGCCTGGTGGCAGGATAAACCGCAATGGGAGAATGCCGACTGGCTCGGTCCGCAACTGGCAGTGGATATGAGCTTTGAAGAATACCGGACAAATAAGGACCCGGCACTGGAAGCCTGTCTGAATTTCTCCGGGAAGGATGTGATACTCGATCCCATGGCCCGGCTGCGGGACCTGTTCTTAGCGGGCAAGCCGGATGAAGTAGAGAAGGAAGCAAAAAAAATGATCGGCGATCCGAAGTACCGGTATATAAATTTTGAATCCAGGATAAATGATGCCGGCTACAGTATGCTTAACGGAAAACAGGCGGAGGCTTCCCTTTTTGTTTTTCAACTTAATACCAGGTTATTTCCAAAATCAGCCAATGCCTGGGATAGCATGGCTGAAGCATGCTGGAAACTGAAACAAAAAGACAAGGCTATCGAATATTATAATAAGGCCATTGAACTCGACCCGCATGGCGCCACAGGAGAAAATGCCCGGAGGATGCTGAAGCAGGTGCAGGCTGAGAAGTAAAAAAAGGCAGTTTGCCCTTCATTTAAAAACCGTGACTCACACATATTAAATGAAGTGAATTTCAGTTTCTGCAAACTTTTAACATAGTTTGGTTAAATTATTGGTAGGGTATGCAAAACAACCCACCGTTGGCCAGATCATTCCTTTTATTGTCCGTCGTTACAGTAATGTTCAGGCATTATTGGCTGTCATAAAAGAAGTCATCCTTCAACAGGCAATAGACAAGCAGAAACAGCCACGGTAAAAAGGCCCACCGTAAAAACGGCTGTCCCCAAAGTGATCATCGTAAACGACAGCGTTGCCAAAAGGAGCGTGGACGGCAGGTTTTATTACGACCTGGAGGGCCGGCGTTACTGGCGCAACAACCGCGACGGCAAGTATTACCTGTTCAACAAATCGATGTACGATAACCCGGATTTCAAGGCCCCGCCAAAGCAATGATCATAGTTTAAAACAATTCAGGATATGGCTTCCCGTATCTCATCGGGCAGCGAAGAAGGGTTGCCGAAGTGCTCCACTATTCTGGTGCGGATCTTTTTTCCTGCTATATATTCCCGGATGGCCTTTCTTGTCTCATGATCCACCCCGCCGCCAATGATCAGTACATCGTATCTCCCGGTGGTAAGTTCGTGCATTGCATTCTCATTTGTGAAAACCGCTTTTGTGCGGGTAAATCCATGCTGCTTCAGAAAGGACATCACATTCTGCATGATGCCTGTATGCCGGCCGAATATGAGTATGTCAGCGGTTTTCATTTTTTAACTGCTTTACTTTTTTCCGGTTCATATTGGAGCGCCTGTTTCAACCTTTTTTCCAGCGGCCCGGGATCGTAACCCGGCCTGCACCCGGAATACTTCTGCGGGGAACATGTCGGGAATGGGAACAGATCCTTCCGGCATCTTTGATTTAACAGGCGGCATCGTAATTGGTTTACAGATACCGGTGATTTTATTACCGGGCGGGGTATGATCCTTCAAGTTACAGTAAATGTAGAGAACCGGGATAATAACCCTGTTAAATGAACGGGTATTTACAGGTTACTGCCACGTAGTGATCTCTTACCAGGCCTCGTGTTTTTTGTATGGCCCTTCGTAAAACAACTACAACCATTTCCTGATTGGGACTATAGGCCTTTCTTTAACAGGAATGCATCTTTACATTGTTAAAAGATCCAGTTATCCAAACCTCCAAACCTCTGAGACCGATCCGGTCCTGTGAAAACCGGTGAACCATTCCGGAATGGCCATCGTAAAAAATTACTAACTCCTGTGAAAACCTTCATTGCTGAAGGTTTTTTCATTTAACAACCGTACAATGCTTATTGATTTTGAAATACTTCATAAATACCGGTCAGCAGTTTTTTGCATTTCTGCAATTGACCGATGTACGCATCATCGCTGTTTGTTTTTGCTTTCAGCAACCGGACCAGTTTTATTTTTTCTGCCGCAGGCCAGGCCTCAATGCCCGGTACAAGGCCCGTCAGCAGGCTGAGTTCACTGAAATGCGGTTCATATGCCGAAGTGTCTTTTACCCGTAATTGGTTCCTCAGTATGGATGAACATCTTTCCAGTGCAAGCATCCGGTCGCCGTTGAATTTTTTAAGGATCATGTGTGTGATCATCCTGCTGATGAGTTCCGGATCCATATCTTCCGGCAACAACGGGTTTAATGACAGTTCCAGGTTGCTTCCGGTGAACCGCTTCAGTAACCCGGTCCCGGATCTGCGGCCGCTTTTATATTCCGCTTCCGCAAGGGATGCAAGGTTCCTGTCCTGTGGCCTGAAACCCAGTTTGTAATAGAACCAGAAAGCAGCGCTTTGTAAGCCTTCCTTGTTTCCCTTGCCGAACTGGTAAGGTTTTACCACAAACCGTTGCACATGGTAAAGCCGCTGGTACAACCGGAGTACTTCTGCAAACAGGAGGGCCGATTCTCCTTTGCGGAAAGGCGGGTAAATATTCAACCCGATCTTGCACCGGTCTGCAAATATCCAACCGCCTCCGTAAGCAACCGGCACATTGTTCTTGAAGACCATATAGCCGATATAGGATTCTAAAGAAAGGCGCCGCGGTGGTTTTATGCCAAACAAGGCAATGGCAAGTCCGCGGCCAAAAGAAAAAAGTTTTACCTCGCCTGGCGATGCAAGTGTTATTGGTTCTGTTTCCCTGGAATAAAAAGCCAGCGATGCTTTTGCAACATCCAGCAGCCGGGTGCTTTGTTTCGGTGTTAACAATATTTTTTGTGGAAGCGGCTTTGCAAGAAGTGCCGGCAGGTTGACCTGCTTCATTATTTTTTTGTGATAAAACACCGGCAGGAGCATGCCTTTGATAAAACTGCGGTTAAAAACAGGGTCATCCAGTTTCCAGGATGTGAATACCTGCAGGTCATCAAACAGGATTTCACGCAGGCTTTCATCTGCGATCCGTTGCCGGAAAGTATGTACCAGTTTGTGTAAGGATCTGTCTTTTCCCGTAACCGATCCGATCCGTTTTAGGAGCGTCATTTTTCCCTGGGTAGTATAATAATATTCTACCCGGGGAAAAAGCCGGTGCAGTATCGCCCCGCCTGCATCCGCATCCCCTGCAGCAGAATGCAGGTTCACGCTTCCGGGAAATCTTTCCACCAGCCAATGGGTGATGGCAAAACTGAACTGGCAGGTAAGCATGGAGCCGGCGATGCCGCTGCCGCTCAATGAAAGCTGATCGTGCCGGCGGGAACTGTTCATAACAGAAACAACATGGTCCCTTGCCTGGATCAATCCTTTTTCTGCCAGTCCTTGTATTTTGTTATTGCAGGCATGTACGTACATGAAGAGCAGGGCATCGTGGTATGACCTGCATACAGCCACGCTGGCGGGTTTGCATTCGGTCAACCGCCTTAGCAAATGTTCTGAACGTTTTGAATGACCCGGTTCGTTGAGCAGTGAAAGTTTCAGTAACTGTTCAACATCCTGCCGGCTGATGCGGTCCTGCTGCATAGTTTGTTTTGCCCGTAAAATAGCAAAGCGGTTTAACCGGGAGTATGATTGGCATCATGTGTACAGCCGTTATTGGTAAGTGGCAATGATCATCCCGGTTTATCCCGCCCGGGGATAAACTAAACTTTTGCTAAAAAATGACGGAGCCTGGCATCAACTGACAAAGATCATGACCCGTTATTTTTTTTGTGGGTACTTTGCAGCATGCTGTATTCAAAAAAGATAGCTGCATTTTTCCTGCTCTTCAGTTTTATGCTTTCGGGCACCATTGCCAGGGAGCTGAAAAAAATGCCTGAGTTGGTAGACCATTATTACGACCACCGGCAGGAGGACAGGAAGACCGACCTGCTCTCTTTTCTTTTTATGCATTATTGCAGCGAGGATGGAACAGACAAAGATGCCGCCGAAGACAGCCGGCTGCCATTCAAGTCGGCAGAAAGCCCGGCTGCTTTCTCTTTTGCTTACCTGCCGTTGCGTCCCGTATGCAGCCTGGAAAAACCCGTTGCCATCTGCAACACGACATTTTTTGATCCCAACGATGCATTTATTTCCTCCCTGTACCTGGATTCCATCTGGCAGCCTCCCCGTTCCGCCTGGGATCAATTGAATTCTTAACGATGCTCCGGTTTGTTTTGTCATGCCGGGAATGTAGCATCCGGGTGATTTTTAACATTAAAATATTTAAGCAATGAATACAACACATCTTCATTTGCTGCTGAACCACTTTCCCATTATTGGAACACTCATCGGCAGCATCCTTTTACTATGGGCCATAGTAAAGAACCAGGACAATCTGAAATCCATCGCATCGGCCCTGCTGGTGCTGATGGCGCTGATGGCCATACCCGTTTACCTGACCGGCGAACCGGCAGAAGAATCTGTTGAGAAATTACCGGGGGTATCCGAAGCGCTCATCGAACTGCACGAAGAAGCCGCCAGCATCGCCATTTGGCTGATGGAGATCACCGGGGCCATCGCTTTACTGGCCTTGTTCTTACAGTGGAAGAAGAACAAAATGGCTAAGGCAGGTTTTTTGACTGCCTTCATCCTTTCGGCTCTTTGTTTTGCAGCTATGGCCCGTACCGGTTATTACGGCGGGCAGATCCGCCATACCGAAATAAGGAGCGGCGCTGCCGTAGGTGAACAGAATGGAAATGAAAAAGAAGGAGGGGAGAACGATAAGCAGGAAAAAGACAAAGAAGAAAAAGACGATGATTAAGTAAAGCAGCATTTTTAAACCTGTAAGGTCTGCTGTATCGCATGCGGCATGACTTTACAGGTTTCTTTACCTTAGAGGCAATATCGCTTTATGATCACAAGACTTGCCCCCACGCCAAGCGGCTTTCTTCACCCGGGAAATATCTTCAATTTCCTGCTCAACTGGCATTGGGCAAGAACGAATGGCGGCAAGGTATTGCTGCGGATAGATGATGCGGATGCGGAACGTAAACGGCCCGAATACCTGGATGACATTTTTCGTGTACTCGACTGGCTGGGACTAGACTGGGACATTGGCCCCACCGGCCCCGATGATCTTGAAAAAAACTGGTCGCAGGCCCGCCGAAGGGAATTGTATGATGAACTGCTGAATGAACTCACCGGTAAACAACTTCTCTTTGCCTGCGCATGCAGCCGTAAAGAATTGGCTTCCGGGATCTGTAACTGCAGGGAAAAGCAACTTGCACTTTCATCGCCGGCTGTTGCATGGCGCATACAGGCGCCTGCAATGGCCAGTTTCCATGACAAAGCGCTGGGCAATGTAACACAGGAACTTTCTGCGGGTTCCTTTATTGTGAGAAGAAAGGACGGTATTGCTGCTTACCAATTGGCGTCACTGGCCGACGACAGGCATTTTGGCGTTACCCATATCGGCAGGGGGGAAGACCTGCTTGCTTCCACCGCCATGCAGCTTTATCTCGACAGCCGGTTGAATATCCCTTATTTAAGCAGTTGCAGTTTCTGGCATCATCCATTGATCGTTGCGGATGACGGGAGCAAATTATCCAAAAACGCCGGGCATTTAAGCCGGAGCATCATGGAATCTGTAAAAAAAGAAGAACTGCTGGATGCATTCGGGAAATGGATCGGGCTGGATAAAAAAAATAGGGAAGATATCTTTTGATGAACCTATAAAGTCTGTCTCGCAGGTTGGCAGCAATGCAATCCTCACCGGTTCCCAGGTTTCAAAAGAGAGGACTGTAGTAAAAAAATATCTCATGAATATTTTTTACTACAGTATCCGGTATTCAAAAGGAAGGCTCACCGTTCATCAATAAACCTATAAGGTCTGCAGTAGAGCCGGCAGGCCAGGCAAACCTTATGGGTTTTAAAAGATCATTTTAACGCCAGCGTATCTGTATTCCAGATCCCGTGCGTGGATATCCATTTTCCATCTGCACCACGCTTAAGCAGTTCAATATACTTGCCTCTTTCAGTGGTCACTTTGCCCGTTGAATCCTTAAAACTCATTTGAAAGCGCCCGACCTCGTAGCCCAGGTCGCCGTTGCTGCCGGTAGAGATGGTTGCCACGTCCACGTCAAAAGTACCTGCGGCAATGGCCCCTTCCCAATACTTTTGAATATTGGCCCTGCCGGTAACGGGCGCTTCGTTGGGAGGAAGTACCGTAGCATCCTCCGTATAGCAGTTGGCAGCCGCCACCGCATCTTTATTATTCAGGGCTTTTGCAAAATCCCGGTTCATCTGCGAAAGTTCATCTGCCGTGACCGGCTTTTTTGTTTCGGCCTGGTTATTACAGGCTGCCAGGGTGTAGCATAATAAGATCACACACAGGGCCAGCCCGGGAAAATGAATTTTTGATTTCATGTTATTTTGTTTGGTTGGTTTAAAGATAAAAGATTATAATTTTGCAATGACCATATGCTGTTGATTTAATATGAAGTTTTACTTTTCACATTAATAATTCAACCCGGCTATGAATATAGAGAATTTCCTTGACAGGATATTTGCCACCCCTTATTCCACGGCACAGACGATTGCACTGATCGTTTTTGTTCTGCTGGTCCTGGTAGAGTTGATTATCAGCATACGAAAAAACCTCCGGCTGTATGAATCCAGGGAAACGGCCGTTAATCTTTCGTTGGGCTTACTTACTTCCTTTTCAAAAATACTGGTCAAGGGCTTCACCCTGGCTTATTTCACCTGGCTGCAGGAGATATGGCATCTTACCCTGATCCCCAATACCTGGTGGAACATTCTCCTGCTTTTATTGCTGAGCGACCTCATTGCCTACTGGTACCACCGGGTATCGCATGAAAGCCGCTTTTTCTGGGCCATGCACGTGGCGCATCATTCTTCCGAAATGCTCAATTCAACTACATCTGTACGGGGCAACTTCCTGCATTTCTCATACCGCTTCCTGTTCTGGTCGCCACTGGCCTTACTCGGTTTCGACCCGATCATGATCCTGCTGATCGACGAGATCGGTTTTTATTACCAGATTTACATACATACCGAGATCATCCATAAACTACCCCGCTGGTTTGAATATTTTTTCAATACTCCATCCCATCACCGGGTACACCATGCGCAGAACCGCAATTACCTGGATAAGAACTACGGCGCTGTATTCATCATCTGGGACAGGATCTTCGGCACGTTTGAACCCGAAGTGGAAAAGCCTGTTTACGGACTTACCAAAAACCGGCCAAGGAAAAACGATATACCCAGTATCATCACCCACGAGTTGGGTGCCATTGCCCGTGATGTGAAAAAAACGAAGGGGTTAAGGAACCTGACCAAAGTGGTTTTTGGCAGACCCGGAAGCGGGGAAGTTTAACATTCTTTGCGGTTTGGTTTTTCCCAAAAGGACAAATAGCTATTTCAAATAGTACACAAAGCTTCCTGGTATTAATTTGCAACAGGAACCGGGGCTGGCTTGCCGGTAAGGATACGAATAACGAGCGAGGAACAAGGAATGCAGAACGTAGAAGTCCGGAATTCTGTTCATCATTCCACCCTCTTGCGCAAGTGTTCCCCACACAAATAATTAAATTACAAACGTAAAGTTCATGGGATCACTTGATGCAGTTCTAAATCTGCCGGACTGTGTCCGGATTTATTAAAACCCTCTGGCGCAAGTGTTCCCCACACAAATAATTAAATTAAAAACGTAAAGTTCATGGGATCACTTGACGCCGTTTTAAATCTGCCGGACTGTGTCCGGATTTTTTAAAACAGATGTTGAAATATATTTTTTTTTCCCTGCTTCTCCCGGATACAATCCGGGTGAATTACAAGACACAAGTGATCCCTTGGGTATTCTGGTAAATAATGGGCATTGTTTGCGGGAACACTTGCGCCAGTGGGTACAATCCGGGTGAATTACAAGGCACAAGTGATCCCATGAACATTTTGGTAAATAATGGGCATTGTTTATGGGAACACTTGCCAGTAGAGCATAAACAAAAATCTATGCAAGGGTTCTTATAAAACTTGCATTCTTTCTTCGCAAAATCCTCCTTTCTTCCCCCAGAATTTCTTAAATTGCTGTAAACTAAAACCATGTCAAAGAACCTGGGCGAACTATCCGGCAGGAAGGGGTTAAAAACCAACCTCTTTGAAGGGCTTGGCATCGCTGCACAGGAAACAGGTACGCCCTCCCGGGCAAGGATGGAAGAACTGGCAAACGAGTTCCTGGTGGGCAAGGCCAATGTGTTCGGCACCACCAGTTTCTACGATTTTTTAAAAGAAGAGAATAAGGGTAAGAAAGTATTTGTATGCAATGGCAGCGCCTGCATGACCGCCGGTACACAGGATGCACTGAGGGAAAAACTAAGCAGACAGTTCAATGCGGAGGAGATCGGTGAAATGTGCTGCCTGGGCCGATGTCATGAGAACAGCGCATTTAATTATGATGGTAAGAACTATTCGGGAAAGGCTGCAGACCAGGTTGAGGAAGTCAAAAGTCAAAAACCAAAACTGGCTGACAGTTACCAGGTGGGTTCTTACGGTACACCTGTTTTAACCGAAGCATTCCCAGGAATACAGGAATATTACAAAACGCTTTCTGCTGCATTGGCAAATACACCGGAAGCATTACTGGCCGAACTGAAAGAATCGGGCTTGAGGGGCAGGGGTGGGGCAGGCTTTCCGATCGCATTCAAATTAGACTCCTGCCGCAACACCGCAGGCGATCAGAAATTCATTGTGTGCAATGCCGATGAGGGCGACCCCGGCGCCTACAGCGATCGCTACCTGATGGAACAACAGCCGCATTCTGTTCTGCTTGGAATGATGATCGCCGGGTATATCGTGGGTGCCGATACCGGTGTGTTATATATCCGTGCCGAATATCCGGAATCGCAGGAGGTCATGCAGCAGGCCATCGATGACCTGGTCAAAGAAAATCTACTGGGAGAGAATATCCTCGGCACCGGGTTCCGTTACAATTTCAAACTCATCCGGGCCATGGGCGCCTATATATGCGGAGAAGAAACAGCCCTGTTATCGAGTATTGAAGGACAGCGGCCCGAAGTGCGGGTGCGGCCGCCGTATCCCACACAGGAAGGACTGTTCAACAAACCCACCGTGGTTAACAATGTGGAAACGCTTGCCTGCATACCTTATGTGATAAAGAACGGGGGAAAGAAATTTGCTTCCATCGGTAAGGGAAGATCTACCGGAACAAAACTGGTTTCACTGGATGGCTTTTTCCAAAAACCCGGCATTTATGAAGTGGATATGGGTACGCCGCTTGAACTTGTTATTAATGATCTTGGCGGCGGTTTCAAAGAAAAGATAAAAGCCATGCACATTGGTGGTCCGCTTGGCGGATTGGTACCGGTTGAGAAGATAAAGGACCTGTCGGTTGACTTTGAATCATTCTCCCAGAACGGATTTTTATTGGGACATGCTTCCATCGTGTGCCTGCCGGAAAAATTCCCCATCATCAGATACCTGGAACATTTATTTGAATTCACGGCCCATGAAAGCTGCGGAAAATGTTTCCCATGTCGTTTAGGTTCTACAAGAGGCTACGAACTGATCAACAAGGCAAGAACCTCCGATTATAAAATTGACCGGCAGTTGATGAATGACCTGGTGGAGACACTGGAAACGGGTTCGCTTTGTGCATTGGGTGGGGGATTGCCATTGCCGGTAAAAAATGCATTGCAGTATTTTAATGACGAATTGAAAGTGTATTTTAAGTAGAAGGAATGTTTACCGCTAAGGCGCTAAGCCGCAAAGTTTTTTCCTTAGTGTCTCCGTGTCTTTGCGGTTATAATTAAATAAAAGATTCTTGCTATGGGCATCGTTTACAGAAGAGAAGATAAACAAGGGCAGGCGGCAAAGGGCGCTACGGTCACCTATGGTTCAGCCAATGGTAAACCCAGGGCCGGTTTTGCCTACATTGATAACAAGCCCTACGAGATAAAGGAAGGCGAAACCATCCTAGCTTTCATCCGCAGGAATTACGGGCAGGACTATGTGCCCACACTTTGCGATGCACCAAACCTTGATCCCTTCGGTAGCTGCAGGGTCTGCAGTGTGGATGTGGCGCTTGCAGAGAACGGCACTGCTAAATCACAGGCTTCTTGCCATACACCGGTGATGGCGGACTCATACATCTACCCCAATTCAGAACGCATTCAGAAGTTAAGAAAGAATATCATCGAACTGGTGCTTACCGATCACCCGCTCGACTGCCTTACCTGCGAAGTGAACAACAACTGCGAACTGCAGACGGTTGCCGCCCGGGTGGGCGTACGTGATGTACGTTATCCTCCCGGGAAGAATCACCTGCACAGGGAAAAAGACCTGAGCCATCCGTACATGACCTCCGATTTTTCCAAATGCATCAACTGCTACCGCTGTGTGCGTGCCTGCGATGAAGTACAGGGTGAATTTGTATTGAGCATGTCGGGCCGGGGTTTCGACACCCATATCATCAAGAGCATGGAAGTCAATTTCGAGCAATCGGATTGCGTGAGCTGCGGCGCCTGTGCACAGGCTTGTCCTACTTCGGCCATCTCGGATGTGTTTGAGTCCAAATCCGTGGCCGTCGACAAAAAAGTGCGCACCGTTTGTACCTACTGCGGCGTGGGCTGCAACCTGGACGTGGCGGTAAAACAAAACAAAGTTCATTCCATACAGGCACCCTATGATGCAGAAGCCAACCAGGGCCATACCTGCCTGAAAGGGCGTTTTGCTTTTTCATTCTACAATCATGCAGACCGTATCCGTACGCCGTTGATAAAACGGAATGGTGAATTTGTTCCGGTGAGCTGGGAGGAGGCCTATGATTTCATTGCGAACAAATTGACCGAGATAAAAAATAATTATGGCCCCGATCATATTGCCGGTATCTCTTCTGCCCGTTGCACCAACGAAGAGAATTACCTGATGCAGAAATTCATCCGTGCGGTGATCGGCACCAATAATATTGACAGCTGTGCCCGGGTCTGTCATTCACCAACTGCGATCGGTATGCAACGCACTTTTGGAACCGGTGCTGCCACCAATTCGGTGATTGACATGCAGTACACCGATTGCATGATGGTGATCGGCGCCAATCCCACCGATGCACACCCGGTTACCGGTGCAAAAATGAAACAGCAGGCCATCAAAGGAAAGACGCTGATCGTGATCGATCCGAGGCGTACTGAACTCGCCCGTTATGCAAATTATCACCTGCAGTTACGTCCCGGTACAAATGTGGCATTACTGAACATGATGCTGTACTACATCATCAGTGAGAAACTGGAGGACAAGGATTTCATTGGTAAACGAACAGAAGGTTACGAAGATTTTCAACAGCATATTCTCAAACTCAATATTGATGAACTGGAAAAGATCACCGGTGTTGACCGGAATCTTGTACGTGATGCCGCCATTGCCTATGCTTCAGCGCCGAATGCCATGTCGTTTCATGGATTGGGCGTAACGGAACATTCGCAGGGAACATTTACCGTGATGCTGATTGCCGATCTTGCCATGATAACCGGCAATATCGGCCGCCGGGGCGTGGGGGTTAACCCGCTGCGTGGACAGAACAATGTACAGGGCGCTGCCGATATGGGTTGCCAGCCTTACCAGGGTGCTGGTTACCTGGATGTGACCAACCCGGAGATCCATAAAATGTACGAAGAGTTCTATCATGCAAAACTGCCGCTGCATCCCGGTTTAAAAATTCCGCAGATGTATGATGCGGCATTGAATGATAAATTAAAAGCCATCTGGGTGATTGGTGAAGACATGGCCCAGACAGATCCCAATACCCATCATGTAGTAAAGGCCCTGGATAAACTGGAATTATTTGTGGTGCAGGAATTATTCATGACAGAAACAGCCAAACTGGCTACGGTAATCCTTCCCGGCGCTTCCTTCCTCGAAAAAAGCGGAACCTTTACCAACGGAGAAAGAAGGATACAACGGGTAAATAAAGTGGTGGAACCCATTGAAGGAACCAAATGCGATGGGCAGATCATTGTTGACATAATGAACCGCATGGGTTATGAACAGGCAGATTATGACCCGGGTACCCTGCTGGATGAGATCGCACAGATCGTTCCGTTCTTTGCCGGTGTTAAATGGGAGGAACTGGGTGATAACGGCAAGCAGTGGCCGGTGCGGAAAGACGGATCCGATACGGAGATATTGCATACGGAAACATTTACCAGGGGAAAGGGAAAATTCATGTTCAATGCATTCAGGGAGTCCGAAGAAATTGTACAGCATACCAAAGAGTATCCCTATATCATCACCACCAACCGTGAACTGGAACATTATAACTGCGGCGCCATGACGAGGCGCACGAAGAATGTGGATATACTTACAGAAGATGTATTACTCATCTGCGAAGAAGATGCCCGTAAACACCTGATCAATGACGGGGATATGGTTTGTGTGGAATCGCCCCGTGGCAAGGTTGATATCAAAGCAAAGATCACCGATGAAGTAAAACCAGGCATACTCAGCAGTACTTTTCATTTTCCGGATATCATGCTGAATAATATAACATCCAGCATCAGCGACAGCGAAGCCATGTGCCCTGAATATAAAGTGGTGGCTTGTACGATCCGGAAGAGTAAGGGGAAATATAAAAATGGTTCATCCGGATAGTTCAGATTGTTTTAACTTCCATTTTAAAATCGCAGATTGATATACCAATAAATAATGCAGGTATGCCGGAAAAGAACAGCTTGTATAAAGTAAGTGTAAACGGGTTTGAATTTCAATTTACAAAAGAACAGGTTGAAGCTATTGACCTGCTGGTCCAATCACCTGAAAGCGTTCACCTGATCCTGGATCACCGTTCAGTGAATGCAAAACTGATCGAAGCAGACCGGTTGGCAAAGAAACAAACGATCGAAATAGACGGGGAAAATTATTTCATTGAGATCAAAGATGAACTGGACCAGGTGTTGGATCAAATGGGATTTGGTACAGTCAGCAGCAGGCATACCAGGGAAATAAAGGCCCCTATGCCAGGGCTGGTACTGGAAATTTCCGTTTCTGAAGGACAGCAGGTTTTTGCGGGAGAAAAGATACTGATCCTGGTTGCTATGAAGATGGAAAACAGTATTATGATCCATGCCGATGCAAAGATCAAACGGGTAGCAGTCGTTGCCGGACAAGCTGTGGAAAAAGGCCAGGTTCTGGCAGAACTTGAATAATTGGTTTTTCATTCAATCTTTTTATTAAGGACAACTACTTGTGATGAAAAAAATTTTAGTGGCCAACCGCGGGGAAATTGCATTACGTATCATGCGTACCATCCGGAAAATGGGTATGCAGTCGGTGGCCGTTTTTTCTGAAGCCGACAGGAATGCGCCACATGTGTTGTTTGCCGATGAAGCCGTTTGCCTGGGTGCACCCCCTTCTTCTGACTCTTACCTGAACGGGGATAAGATCATTGCCTTTTGCAAAGAACTGGGCGTGGATGGAATTCACCCCGGGTATGGTTTCCTGAGTGAGAATGCCGGGTTTGCTCAAAAAGTGGAAGATGCAGGTATCCGTTTTATTGGTCCCGGCCCCGAGGCCATGCGGATCATGGGTTCTAAACTGGCGGCCAAGGAATGTGTAAAGAAGTACAATATACCCATGGTGCCTGGTATTGATAAAGCCATAGATGATATTGCGATCGCAAAGGAAACAGCAAAAAAAATCGGTTATCCGGTACTTATTAAAGCATCTGCCGGCGGTGGCGGTAAAGGTATGCGTATAGTTGAAAAGGAACCAGACTTTGAAGAGCAGATGCTGAGGGCCATCAGCGAGGCAAAAGCATCTTTTGGCGATGGCTCCGTATTTGTTGAAAAATATGTAACCTCCCCCCGGCATGTTGAGATACAGGTACTGGCAGACATGCATGGGAATGTGGTTCATTTGTTTGAACGGGAATGCAGTATACAGCGTCGTCATCAGAAAGTGGTGGAAGAAGCTCCTTCGGCCATATTAACTCCTGAACTGCGTAAGAAGATGGGGGAAGCAGCCGTACTGGTAGCCAGATCCTGTAACTATGTAAGCACCGGCACCGTGGAATTTTTAATGGACGACAAAATGAATTTTTATTTCCTGGAAATGAATACCCGGTTGCAGGTAGAGCACCCGGTAACAGAAATGATCACCGGCCTTGACCTCGTGGAGGAACAGATAAAAATCGCAAGGGGAGAAAAGTTAAGTTTTACCCAGGATCAGGTTACCATCAACGGCCATGCGGTGGAGTTAAGGGTATATGCCGAAGACCCGTTGAATAATTTTTTACCTTCTTCCGGAACACTGACTACTTACCGTAAACCTGCCGGCGAAGGGGTACGGGTGGATGATGGGTTTGAAGAAGGCATGCCTGTTCCTGTATACTATGACCCCATGATCGCCAAACTGGTGACACATGGTAAGGACAGAACGGAAGCCATTCAAAAAATGAAAAGAGCCATCAAAGATTTTAAAATAGAAGGGGTAGCCACCACCTTGCCTTTTGGAACCTTTGTGTTTGAACACGAAGCTTTCCTCGATGGAAAATTTGATACGCATTTTGTAAAAAATCATTACACGCCAGAACGGATCAAAGAAAAACAGAAAGCGAATGCAGAAGCAGCTGCATTGATAGCCCTTGCATACTGGCTTGATCAGCAAAACATCCTGAAACCGGTTGAACATAAAACCACCAGTTGGAAAAGAAGGCTGGCTTAAAGCAATCACCCGGACCACAACATTAAAAACAGGCACAATGAAATCAAAGGTTGACATCCTGCGGGAAAAGATTGAAGCAGGTAAATTGGGTGGTGGTGCAAACAGGAACGCCACGCAGCATAAAAAAGGAAAACTTACGGCCCGGGAAAGAATTGCACTATTGATGGATCCGGGATCTTTTGAAGAGATAGGCGCTTTGGTTCTTCATAGAACCAGGGATTTCGGGATGGACGAACAACAGTTTTATGGCGATGGTGTAATTACCGGTTATGGAACGGTGAATGGCAGACTGGTTTATGTTTTTGCACAGGACTTCACCGTTTTTGGCGGGGCCTTGTCCGAAACACATGCAGAAAAGATATGTAAGATCATGGACATGGCCATGAAGGGTGGAGCACCCCTGATCGGATTAAATGATTCAGGTGGGGCCCGTATCCAGGAAGGGGTGCGTTCATTGGGAGGGTATGCTGATATTTTTTACCGCAATGTGCAGGCATCAGGTGTTATACCACAAATATCCGCCATCATGGGGCCCTGTGCCGGGGGCGCTGTGTATTCACCCGCTATCACTGATTTTACGATCATGGTGGAAAACACAAGTTACATGTTTGTAACAGGACCCAGCGTGGTGAAAACAGTGACCAATGAAGAAGTAAGTTTTGAAGAATTGGGCGGTGCGTCCACGCATTCCATCAAATCGGGCGTCACACATCTTACGGCTTTGCACGATATGGATTGCATTGAACAGGTAAAAAAACTGCTGAGCTATATGCCGCAGAATTGCGAAGACGTGGTGTTGAAAATCCCCTATACCCCCGTCGACGAAACAAGGGAGGTGCTGGAAAACATTATTCCTGAAAGTACGAACCAGCCTTATGATATTAAGGATGTGATCACCGGGATATGTGACGGTGATTCGTTTTTTGAAGTGCATAAAGATTATGCCGGTAATATTGTTGTAGGTTTTGCAAGACTGGCGGGAAGGAGTATCGGTATTGTTGCCAACCAGCCGAATTGCCTGGCAGGCGTACTCGATATCGAGAGTTCGAGAAAAGGTGCCCGGTTTACCCGGTTTTGCGATTGTTTTAATATCCCTTTATTGGTATTGGTGGATGTGCCGGGTTTTTTACCGGGAACCGACCAGGAATGGAATGGCATTATAACCAGTGGCGCTAAATTATTATATGCATTGAGTGAATCCACGGTACCCCGTGTTACGGTAATAACCAGAAAAGCCTATGGAGGCGCATATGATGTAATGAACTCCAAGCATATTGGAGCCGATATGAACTTTGCCTGGCCTACAGCAGAGATCGCTGTAATGGGCGCCAGGGGCGCTTCCGAGATCATATTCAAAAAAGAAATACAGGAAGCTGCGGACCCGGCACAAAAGCTGCTGGAAAAGGAAGCAGCGTATGCAGAAAAATTTGCCACACCTTACCAGGCTGCAGAAAGAGGTTTTATTGATGAAGTGATCGAGCCTAAAGAAACCCGTAAAAAACTGATCAAGGCATTTGCCATGCTGGAAAACAAAGTGGTGAAACGCCCCCGGAAAAAGCATGGGAATATACCCTTATGATCATAAGAGAGGTGCGACGATTATTAAATATCAGCAGATTTTATTCGGGTTCTCGTAATTGTCACTCTGGTCTTCGGTGGTATGGTCAAGGCATACAAAATCCTTTTCCAGTAAAAGATAAAGCGATCTGTTGCCTGCAACGGGCATACTGGCCTCGAATCCCACTACCTTGTTGGCAGGCCAGCCGTTGGTTAATGCAGCCGGCACGAACATGGTCATTTTATTTCCGTCAAAGGCTGCGGATAGTTCATTGCCTTCCTCCACTTTTTGAAGGGCGTATGCAAACTTATTATTCCCAAATACCGTTTCTTCTTCCAGGTATCCGGTAGTGGCGATGGTATTTACTTCCGTTTTCGTAAGCCGTATCCTGACTGAATTTCCTTTTATTCTTAGTTTCATGTGTTGACCTCACCCTCGTTCCCTCTCCAAAGGAGAGGGAGGCCGGGCATTTGATTATTATTTAACTTTAATTATTTCCATTTTATCATTGAAGCAATATTCATCAATTTTCCATTGATATCACTGTCTTATTGAATTTGAATTCAAATTCCGCAGCAGTTACAATACATAAATATTAGATCTTTTTTCAGTGAGATCCATGCCCCTCTCCTTAGGAGAGGGGTTGGGGTGAGGTAATCCTTTGTTCACCCGAATAGACATTGAACCGGTTGCTTTTTAAGAAACCGGTCAGCGTAATATTATTATCCTTTGCCATCTCCACGGCCAGGCTGGAAGGGGCGCCCACAGCAGCAATCAGCCTGATACCCGCCATGGCTGATTTCTGCAGCAATTCAAAACTTGCCCGTCCGCTTAAAAATAAAATGCAGTTGTTCAACGGTAACTGGTCATTCAGCAATGCGGCGCCGATGATCTTGTCCAGTGCATTGTGCCTGCCCACGTCTTCCCGCAGCATCATGAACTTTCCATCCGCATCAAACAGTGCGCTGGCATGGATGCCACCGGTCTCTTCAAAGACCTGCTGTTGTGCTTTAACCGCATCCTGTAAATCGTAAAGCAAGGATGCCTTGATGGAGATGGTATCCTTTGCATTGATATAGGGCGAAACAATGCGGATGGCTTCGATACTTGCCTTGCCGCATACGCCGCAACTGGACGTGCTGTAAAAATTCCTTGCCGTATTCGCAAGAACGGGCTGTACATTTTCTTTCAGCGTTACCAATACCCGGTTATCATCTGCGTGGTTTTTTTTTATTTCCAGTATCGCTTCCTTATCCTTTACAACGCCTTCGGTGAATAAAAAACCGGCAGCCAGTTCTTCGTCGTTGCCCGGGGTACGCATGGTTACGGCAATATTCTTCAGCATGCGGCCGGTGGGGGTACTGTATGCCAGCTGGATCTCCAGCGGCTCTTCCACGGCAACCTTATCGGCCGTTTCAGTTATCTCAGTGCCGCTGATCTTTACTATGCTGATATTTTCAACCTGCGGATCCTTCATGCCCTAAAATTACTAAAAGAAAGTCAGGCGCTCATGAAATAACCGGGTGGACACGTTAATAAAATCTTCGTAGGTGTCAATGCTTGTCATGCTTTTCGTATTGCCCGGGCGGAATTTTACTGCCCCGCTGCTCTTTAAGAAATGCTGTAAGGAATATTCCCCGGCTTCCTGCTTTTTTTTGATCGCATCAAATACCTCGTGCGGATACCATGCCAGCAACGGTTCATAAACAGCCGCCTGCTCATTATAAAAACTCACAGCCCTTTCTCCATTGCAATAAGCCGAGAACCGGCGCAGGTGAACGGCCATTAAGAATGGATAGTCGCACCCGATGAGCAGCATATTTTTTTGCGGAAACCGTGTAAAGGCAGTGAGTAATGCCGCCATGGGGCCCATATTGGCATAAGATGGATCATCAGGTAAAAAAGCATAACCGGCTTCCATGTTCTTTGCCTGTTCTGTATTGCAGGAGATAAAGACCTTTTCGCAAAAGGGCTGCAGCATATCATACAGGTGATAGCGCTGCGGTTTGTCGTAGTACAGCAGCATGCTTTTATCCGTACCCATGCGGCTGCTCCTGCCACCGCATAACACCAACCCGTAGGTATCGGGCAGTAAATTGTTTTTAACAGGTAATAATGATGTCATTGCCGGATGAATACAACAAGTTAACAAAATACAGGTGCATTTCATATCCCGGTTTCCTCAATTCATCGCAAACCGCTTTTGCCTGCCGGGGATCCTGCCGATATTTGATCCTTATAAAACTTATTCTTATGCATATATTTTCACTCAGGGCTTTATTGTTCCGGTTGATACCGGCGGTACTATAATAAGACCAGAAGATATTTACCAAAGAGGCAAACTGGTATCACGGAGAACAGAAAGCGGGATTTAATTTCAGGAGTTTTCTGTCAATTCAGGCCATATTCCTTCCGTGGTAAAACCTGCAATACCGTTCACCTGAATACTGGTGCAGGGGAAAGGAATTTTGCCGAAATTTGACCGTTTAAATCTATTACTATGGATTGGTTCTCCCCCAGGCCCTTATTGTTCCGGTTGATCCCGGCAGTACTTTCTTTGTTATTGGCGACCGGCGTTCAGGCGCAGAAGAATGTATTGTACTACAGCAACCCGCCACATGGATTTGCCACCTCAAAGATCTCAAAGCAATTGCTGAAGGAAGACATGCAGTACTGGCAGCAGGTAATGGAAGAAAGCCATGTGAATCCCTATCATACCATCAGCAAAAAGAGATGGCAGGGCTGCAGGCAGCTATCCTGGCCCAACTGCCCGACAGCGTTACCCATTTCCAGGCATGCTTTGCCATCAGTCGCCTGGTAGGCGCCCTGGATGAAGGGCATCTTGGTTTTGCCACCAATAAGGTCAGCGACAGTTTATATACCTATGATTGTGTACGTTTCCCCTACCTGGGCTACGATATTGATAACGGGGCATTTGTGGTGCAGCGTGACCTGGGTGCTGCAAACAAATTACCGGCCTTCAGCCGCATCACGGAAATAAACGGGATACCCTTCGGGCAGCTCTATGAAAAGTATGCAGCCTTATACGGAGGCCTGGAACCCTGGAAGAAACTGCAGGTGAAGAACAGTATCCGCAAACTGCTTTATATGGACGGGATCCTGAGCCCTTTCCGCATCAAAGCGGTCGTTAATAAAGATACGGTTGAGTTTACAACCGATGGGTTCACTTATAAGCAGGCCGACAGCATCACCAAACTGATCATTGCCGAACTGTCGGTACCTACAAAACCCTTCAGTTTAAACTTTACAGAGAATAATATTGCGCTGATCGAATTCACCAGCATGAACGGGCGGTTACGGGATTCCTTTCAGCGCTTCCTCCAGCAATCCTTCCAGCAGATCAAAGATAAGAATGCAGCCGGCGTCATCATCGACATCCGTAAGAACGGAGGGGGCGACAGCGGGCTGGGGGATATGCTCATCAGTTACATCAGTGATAAGGGATACCTCAATGCAAGCGGCATGAAGATGCGCATCAGCCGCCATTCCAAAGCCTTTGCTGCAATGCTGAAGGTGGATGACCCTTTTAAGGACTGGGAAGATGGGAAGATGTACACGTATAAGGCAGAAAAGCTTAAGAAGCCGGAAGATAACCCGCTTCGTTACAAAGGCAGGGTTGCTGTACTGATCGGGACAGCAACCTTCAGCAGCGCCAATATGCTCACCAATGCCATCAAGGATTTTCAACTGGCCACGCTGGTAGGGGAACAGACGGCAGAGCCTGCAAATGATTTCGGGGAGATATTTTCTTTCATGCTCCCGAATACACATATTGTTGCCACCACGGCCATCAAGATGTTCCTGCGGGCCAATGGCGATGAAAAGGATTTTACCGGCATCAGGCCCGATATCGAAGTGGCCAATACCCTGGATGATATCCGGCAAAAGAAAGACCGGGTGATGGAACGGGCGGTGCAATGGGTGTTGTCGGGGAAATGATTTTTTGAACCACATAGGAACATAGAAAGCCACACCGCAATACACGAGGTGTACTATGTGCCTATCCACGCCTTTGGCGGGACAAGTTGTGGTTCAAATTGGTCATACCGTTCATCTCATTCCCACGCTGCATATAAAATACTTTCCCTACATTTAATTCCCCGGTGCATAAACCAATACCGGTGAGTCTCATCATGAAGAAAATTTTCATTATCCAGGCACTGATCGCCTTTCTTGCTGTTGCAGCAAATGCACAATCAGATAAAAGAACATTGAGCACGGCCGATTACGACCAGGCTACCAAAGCCTTAGGTTTTAATACCAGCAAACTCGTTTACCGGTATAATGTAAGCCCAAACTGGTTGCCGGACGGTAAGTTCTGGTATTCTGTTTCTGTACCGGGGGGAGTGGAATTTGTTTTGATAAACCCGGCCGACGGCAGCCGTAAAACTGGCCCTGATAAAAAATCGATCCTGCCGGATGCTCCTGCTGCAGCAACTGCAGGTCGCCGCAGGGGCGGTGGAAATGAAAGTCTTTCGCCCGATGGCAAAAAAGCAGCTTTCATTAAAGACTGGAACCTGTGGGTAAGGGACCTGGAAACAAAAAAAGAAACCCAGCTAACCTTTGATGGGGTAAAAGATTATGGTTATGCAACCGACAATGCCGGCTGGACACACAGCGACCGGCCCATCATGCTCTGGAGCCCCGATTCAAAAAAGATCGCAACCTTTCGGCAGGATCAGCGTCATGTAAGTGATATGTATCTCGTTAAAACAAAAGTTGGGGCACCAGAACTGGAGCAATGGAAATACCCGCTGCCCGAAGATAAAAAAGTGATTCAGATAGAACGGGTGATCATAGAAGTGGATGTACCCAAACTGGTCCGTTTAAAGATACCTGCCGATGACCGGAGGGGAACCCTGAGTGATGATATCTCATCCGGTAGTCCCTATGATGATAATGAGTGGAATGCCGATGCATCTAAACTCTTTTTTGTTTCCACCAGCCGCGATCACAAAATAGAAAAAGTACGTATCGCCGATGCGGCCACCGGCGATGTAAAAGAGATCTTTGAAGAAAAAGTTGCCACGCAATATGAAAGCGGGCAGGGTACCATCAACAACCGTTTCCTGGATAAGAACAACGAGATCATCTGGTACAGCGAACGGGATGACTGGGGACATTTGTACCTGTACGATGCAACCACCGGCAAGCTCAAAAACCAAATTACCAAAGGTGCATTTGTAGTGACCCAATTATTAAAAATTGATGAAGAAAAACGGGTGTTGTATTTTATGGCGAATGGGCGTGAGCCGGGCCGTGATCCCTATTTTGCACATTTTTACAGCATAAATTTTGATGGCAGCAACCTCAAACTGCTCACACCCGAAGATGGCAATCACAATATAACCCTGTCGCCCGACGGGAAATATTTTACCGATAATTATTCGCAACCCCATGTGCCGCCGGTTTCTGTTTTACGGGATATGAAGGGTAAATTGATTACTGAGCTGGAGCGTACGGACATAAGCAAACTCCTTGCAACAGGCTGGAGGCCCCCCGAGCCCATCAAGGTAAGATCCAATGATGGCAAATGGGACCTCTACGGGCTCATGTTCAAACCCAGGGATTTTGATGCATCAAAAAAATATCCCATTGTCAATTATGTGTATCCCGGTCCGCAGGGCGGGGGAGTTGGTACCCGTAATTTTGGTCCCGCCCGTGGCGATCACCAGGCACTTGCCGATCTGGGTTTCATTGTTGTTATCATAGACGGAAGCTGCAACCCCGACCGGTCCAAATCTTTTCATGATGCCTGTTATGGTAATATGGGTGCCAATACACTCGACGACCAGGTGGCCGGTATAAAACAACTGGCAGCGGCCAGGCCCTATATGGATCTTGATAAAGTTGGTATCTGGGGCCACTCGGGTGGGGGATTTGCCACGGCCGATGCGATGTTCACTTTTCCTGATTTTTATAAAGTAGGTATCTCCGAATCAGGCAATCACGATAACCGCAACTACGAAGACGACTGGGGCGAACGATATATTGGCCTCGAAGAAAAAGGCCCCGACGGAACTACCAACTACGCCAAACAGGCCAACCAGATCAATGCCGGCAACCTGAAAGGCAAACTCCTGCTGGCACATGGTGGTATGGACGATAATGTACCCCCCTACAATACCTACCTGGTGGTGGAGGCTTTACAAAAAGCCAATAAGGATTTCGACCTGGTGGTATTCCCCAATGCCCGCCACGGCTATGGCGCTGATGCACTGTATATGACCCGCCGCCGCTGGGATTATTTTGGCAAGAACCTGATGGGTGCAGAAGTACCCAAAGAGTATAAGATAAATACAAACACAGGTGCTGCACCGGTAAAAAAAGAAGATGCTGTTACACCTAATGCCATGGGCCGTAAGAATACAGTAATAAAACGCATACCGGTATCTGTATCAAACATCACACTCAATATATTTGATAATGGCACGGTGGATGGAGATTCCATCAGTGTGTATTACAACAATAAATTACTGGTGGCCAACCGCGGCCTTACAGAAAAGGCCATTGTTGTAAACCTGGTACTTGATGAAAAAGCCCCGCAGCACGAAATTGTACTCTTTGCACATAACCTGGGCAGCATACCTCCCAATACGGCACTTATTGTGGTAAATGCCGGCGACCAGCGTTTTGAGCTGTCCTCCAGTGCCAGCCTTACGGAGAATGCGGTGCTGGTGTTTGAGTATAAGGGGAAGCAGTAAAAGAAAAAAAATCTCATACGCAAAGGCTGGTACATTTTGTTACCAGCTTTTGTTTTTTAGCAACATCGTTGTAGCTTGCCCCGTCTGCAAGCGGGGTCACTCATTTGTACTGCAAATCTTTAGGAAACTTTAAGTGAGGTCGAAATGGTTCGTGAAGACACGAACCAAGGCAATGGGATATGAGAATTTACAAAATCTACAAGAAGTGCGATACAATGTATCCAAGCGAAAGGCATTTGAGCAATTTTCTGAGAAGTTTCCTCCTTATAATAAATTTAAAAAATTTCTAGTTAGCGACGTGAAAGATAACTGGATCTAAATAAGTTTTATCGATCAAACTCCGATTTACAGAAAGATTTTACTCAACTAGAATACCCCATTGGCGCAAGTGTTCCCATCCCAAATCATTAAATCATAAACGTACAGCTCATGGGATCACTTGACGTCTTTTAATTCTGCCGGGTTACAACTGTAATTTTTAATAACAAATACTAAATAGCTCAAACTCATCTATTTACAACAATAAGTAATGTGCTTTAGTTATTTCATCAGGTAGAATATATTTAATTGGGTATTGATTTTTATTAAATCCTTAAAAGAAAAATTAATTTAGGGTAGGAATCCTCCATAATTTCATCTTGTCCTATCCATTACTCCTCTGAGTCCTCGAAAGTTTGAAAGCATAGAAATGAGTATTAAATCTTAATTGTTTTTATCATGAATGTACCCATGTTAATAGCCGAATACTTAATAATAGGATTCCAGGTTTTACTCTTCTTAACTCTCATCCTATTAAAAATTGAGCATGTCCCTTTAAAATTATTTTTGAATCTTTAAATAATTCCATCTTTAATAATCAATTTAATGTGCTTATGGGCGCAGCGATTTTGGGATTTACATATCTTTTGGGAATGCTGATGGATACAATATGGTATCGAGTTACTCATAAGTGGAGGAAAGGACTTGTAAAAAAGGATTTAAAATTTTATTTCACTAATAGGATTGAACAAGAAAAAACGAAAGAAGAGGACGAAATAAATCAGACACGTAAGTTTACAACTGATGACTTTTATTCCGTTGAAAATAAAATATACGGGCAGGATGGTTTGCGGGAGCGTATTTATCGGAGGAGAGGAAGAATTAGAATATTTAGATCGTCATTATTTCATATTCCATTAATAGTGTTTTCTTTGAGTTTGAATGTTTTTGAATGGTGGATAATTGTACTTGGGATTATACTTGAAATATTTCTATTCTATGCTTTTATGATTGTAAACAAAGAATATATAAAAATGATTGTCTTTTATAAAACATAATTGATAAGATATTTTAAACTTCTTATTATTAAACCAATCTGATTTTACCTTATTTCATAAATTAGTATTAATGAAGGATAAGAAATTACAAGTTTTTGTTTCTTCAACTTTTACGGACCTGATACTTGAGAGACAAGCGGCGGTCGAAGCAATTTTATTGTCTGGCCATATACCTGCTGGCATGGAACTTTTCTCAGCAGGCAATGAATCTCAAATGGAAGTAATAAAAAAATGGATCGATGAATCTGATGTATATCTTTTAATACTTGGTGGTCGATATGGTAGTGTAGATAAAAAGACAGGAAAGAGTTATATACAACTTGAATATGAATATGCAACTTCTAAAAAAAATATGCCTTTATTTTCTTTGGTAATATCTGAAAAGGGGCTTAGAGATAAAGTAAAAGTACTTGGAAAGACTGCAGTAGAGGTCTTTTATGGTAAAGAATTAAAAAAATTTACAAGCAAAGTATCAACTAAAGTTGTTAAATTCTGGGATGATGTTAAGGATATTAAACTTTTCATTTTTACAGCTTTATCTAATTTTAGTGATCGGAATGAACTTGTTGGTTGGATAAGAGCCGACAAACTTGGGAATACAGAATTATTGGCAGGAGAATTTGCGAAGATTTTGAAAGAGAATACGGAGTTAAGGAACAAATTAGAGGGGTTAGAAACAAATGCCAACAAAGAAAATCGATTTGAATTAAAATTTGTTGTTCGACATAATAAAAAGGATAAAATAAATGAGATAATTAAGGAAATCAAGAATTTGGAGGGAGTACAAGATGTAATCGAGGATGAGGGAATCACAGGCAGACGTTATTTGATCATAAAAATTTCAAATAATGCGAATCGCCAGTCTTTGGTTAATAATATCGGTAATATTTTGGATGATTAAAAAGGTACACCCACTGGCCCCCCAACTGGCGCAAGTGTACCTTCGCCGTCGTGGTTGTCCCCTTCCATTCGTAAGCCAACTGGTGCACCAGCACACGCCGCCGTCTGGTCTGCTACCAACGGTGCAAAGCCATGGCATAAAGCAATACCTTCAAAAAAATGTCAATGAGCTGCAGTATAAAATTATAAGCAGCACAATTAAAATCGCCGTTGGTCAGAGACCAGGCGGCAGCTCATGAGTTTAAAAGTGGGTGCAGGTAATGCAATTCTCTCGCCCGGGTTCCTGTCTCCACGAGCCGAAATTACGGGGTGTGGGGATCCGCCAAAAGCGTTTAAGATAAAGACAGGTTAATGGGCGTATCCTTAAAATTTATTTAAGAAATGCCATTGACAGAAGCCCTTTCCCTTTCAAATATTAATTTATTGCCGGTAAGCTAAAATAAGGCGTAAATATTTTTTGATATAACCGTAATTATTTTACCTTCATGGACCTTGATCGTTCAGGAGCAACCCTTATCCCCCCTTTGCCAACTTACCATTAGCATTAAACCCCAATCCCTGTAATGGATTTTAATGCCGGCCTTTACAGGCTGACCAAACATTCATACATATCAAACCATTGTTTATGCCGGAAGAGAAATTAAAGCGCAAAGATTTTCTGAAGAACATTGCAGGCCTTGCCAGGGATACAACAGCAGGCACCCCGGGCGAACCGCCACCGGATGGCCCCGATCCGTTATTCAAAAAATATGCACGGAAGAGCCTGGGCCCACGCCGCTACAGCCAGCGGATGGAAACACCTGTGCCAGGCGGACCGGTATTACTTGAAAGGGTAGGTAATGTTACCAGCGGGCTTAATCCCTATGCAGGGGCCTGGACAACCTGGGAAGTGGCACACCTGCTGCGCCGGGTTGGTTTTGGCGTTAAGAAAACAGAACTGGAAACCCTGCTTGCATTAACTCCATCGGCTGCGGTGGATGCCATGCTTACTCTCAGCGCCCCGGCAAATCCTTCCGCCACGCCTTTGAATCATTACAATAATACAGCAGTGGACAGCAGCGGGGTCTTATTGGGCAACAGCTGGACCACTACTAACCTTACCTATGCCGGTGGAAGCAACGATGGCACTGTTAATTCATATCGCCAGAACAGCCTGATTGACTGGAGCTGGGGATTATGTATCAATGAGAACACCACCATTCGTGAAAAGATGACCCTGTTCTGGTACCATTTCATCCCGGTGAATTTTGACGACGTACGGGGTATGCAGAATAACTCTGCCACCATGTGCAACGATTACATGAACCTGCTTCGTACCAATGCGCTGGGTAATTTCAAGACCCTCATCAAGGCCATTGCAAAAATGCCTGCCATGCTGGTTTACCTCAGCAATCAATACAGTACGGCTTCGGTGCCAAATGAGAACTTTGCCCGGGAATTAATGGAATTGTTCACGCTGGGAAAAGTACCTACGCAGAACTATACCGAACCGGATATCATTGCGGCATCAAAGGTCTTTTCCGGGTGGAGGGTTCCTGGTTTTGTAGCCGCGTACCCGTTCAATCCCGGTTTTAATTCGGCGTATCATAACCAGACCAACAAGACCTTCTCTGCCTTCTTTGGCAATACAACGATCAATAACCAGGCAGGCGCTGCCGGTGCCAATGAATTTGATATCTTCTTTGATATGCTGTTCACCCAGCAGCAGGATACGATCGCAAAGTATATCTGCCGCAGGCTTTACCGGTATTTTGTGTACTACGATATTGATGCAAACATTGAGGCGAATGTAATTGTTCCGCTGGCAGCATTCATGGTGAGCAGTAACTGGGAGATGGCCCCGGTGGTAAGCAAGCTCTTCAAGAGCGAACACTTTTTTGATGTGGCCAATAAGGGCGTGATGATAAAAAGCCCAATAGACTTCATAGCCGGCACCCTGCGGACACTGAATATCAATACAACCGCTGCTCCCGGCGCTTCCGAAGTGATAAACCAGTATGCCATCTGGCAATATTTTCACACCTACGCCAACAGTAACCTGGAGCAGGGTTATGGACTGGTGCCGAATGTATCCGGCTGGAAAGCCTATTACCAGGAACCGATGTTTTACCAGAACTGGATCAATTCCTACAGCATCCAGAAGCGGGCCTCTTTACTCACCAGTTTCATAACCGGGTTCACAACGGGCGGCACCAGCATCAAGATAGATGCCATTGCTTTTGTTCAGCAATTTCCCAGCGCTACCATCCAGGACCCGGATCTGCTGATCGACATCATCATTCAGTACCTGCTCCCGGTTGACCTGCCGGCAACGTATAAGACCGATACAAAGGTGCAGACATTGCTGGGCGGGCAGGTAACGAATAATTACTGGACGACCGCATGGAATAATTATGTGGCCAATCCAACCACCGCCAATACCAATACGGTAAAGACCCGGCTCAATTCCTTATTAACAACCCTGCTTCAACTGGCCGAATACCAGCTGATGTAGTAATAAAATATTCAGATCATGAACCGTAGAAAATTCTTAGGGAACACTGCACTTTTTTCTGTGCCGATGATGATCCAGGGGATCCCCGTCTTTGCGGGAGATGCCAACCTCCATCCGCTGCTGCAGGCGCTTTCCATGCCTACTGCCAATTGCGACCGGGTCTTTGTGATCATCCAGATGAATGGGGGGAATGACGGCCTGAACATGGTGGTTCCATTGGACAGGTATACCGAACTGACCAATGCACGACCCAACATTTTATTGCCGCAGGCATCTGTGTTGCCCCTTACCGGCACAACTACTACCGGGCTGCATCCGGCCATGACGGGATTGAAGAACCTGTTCGATGCAGGAAAGGTGAACCTGGTACAAGGTGTTACATACCCCAATCCCAATTTCAGCCATTTCCAGGCGCAGGATATATGGTTCACCGGTTCTACTACCATCCCTTCACCAAGCACGGGCTGGCTGGGCCGGCAACTGGATATGGCGTATCCTGGTTATCCCACGGGCTATCCCAATACAAACAGCCCCGATCCGCTGGCCATACAGATCGGTGGCGCATTGCCTTTGTCATTGGCCGGTCCTAATATAAACATGGGCTATAATGCACCCAACCCTTCTGCCCTGATCAATGTGGCAACGGGTACCCCTGGTCCGGCGCCATTGAGTGATTATGGAACAGAGTTAACTTTCCTGCGGCTCATGAAGGACCAGAGCAATGCATATACTACCCGTATTTCAACTGCTTACAATGCACAGGCAACACAATCCACCATGTATCCGGCCTCGGGCAATACCTTGGCAGACCAGCTGAAAATCGTGGCCAGGCTGGTAGGGGGCGGATTGAAGACACCCGTTTATATCGTGAATCACCCGAATAGTTTTGATACGCACGTTGACCAGGTAACGGCCGGTAATACGGTGGCTGGGTCCCATGCGGATATCCTTTCCAAGCTTTCCGTTGCCATTTCTGCATTCCAGGACGACATAACGCTGATGGGTAAGGCAACAAAAGTGACCGGCATGACCTTCAGTGAATTTGGCCGCCGGGTGATCAACAATACCAGCTACGGCACCGACCACGGTTCCGGCGCCCCGGTAATTTTCTTTGGCGCCATGCTGAATGGAGGAGTTACCGGCACATCCCCGGTGTTGCCAACCAATCCAACCGGCAGCACACAGGTTCCCTTGCAATACGATTACCGGCAACTGTATTCTACCGTAATGCAGAAGTGGCTCTGCACGTCGGAAACGGAGGCGGCCACCATCCTCAATGGAACTTTTCAGACCATTCCCATCTTCAACGAGATATTGCTGCCCCTGGAAGGAATTGAATTAAAGGCAGGCTGGGATGGCGGCTTTGCCAAACTGGAGTTTGAGGTTTATGAGAACGACCGCTTTGACCGCTTCTGCATTGAACGCTCTGAGAACGCAACCAGCTTTACAGAAATAAATACGGTGAGGAATACCAGCAACAGCACCCAGGAACGATATATTTACATGGATGAACGCATCAATGCCCCCGAGGTATATTACCGGGTGAAGGGTATCTCCAGGCAGGGAGCGCCCACCTACTCAAAGATCGTAAAACTGAAGAATACCGGCAGGCAGGATATACGGGTATTCCCGAATCCCGTGACCAACTTCACCATCAATGTGGAGTTCCTTACAAAAGTGAGCGGCCATGTGGAATTGACCATTTATGGAATGCTGGGCGAAAAATTATATTATAACCAGGTAAACCCGGCAGGCAACCGCACCATAAAATTCAAAGTGCCGAACCTGTTCAGTGTAAAGACCCTTTACATACTGAGTGTATCGTACGACGGAAACGTGGTGAATGAGAAAATAATATTTGAATAAGCGTTCCCATTCCAGGTACTCCTTCCATTTCTCTTCCTGCATTATTTTAAAGAAGGGATCCCCCTTCTTTATATCTCATGCCGGTCTTTTTTGATCCGGGTTATATAATCCTCGTGTTCCTTCTGGTGCTCTTCCGGCGGCATTTTTACAGACAGCGGCCCGTTGCCGATGATCAGGAAATAAATAAGTAACAGGAGGATGATGATGGAAAGGAACAGTTCGGAATAGGGGCTGAATGCATCTTTTGTTGCATTGATGTTGACGAAGACGATGGCTCCCATGAGCACCGGTATCTGGATCAGGCAGGCTGCACGGGTGAACATGCCGATGGTTAAAAAAAGCCCGCCTAAAATATGGGCAAAAGTTACATAGTGCCCGATCAGTATGATCATGAACTCACTGAAAGGGGAAGTATTCTTCATCAGGCTGATGAGCGAACTGGTGTTGCGGAGGAAGTCAACGCCTTTATAACAGAGAAAGATCCCTAAAGCAATGCGGATCAGGTCCAGCCATTTCGGGTGATGCCTGTCACCCCAGTATTCAAATTTTTCGATGAGGTTCATAACGGTTCAATTTAAACGTGAAAAGAAAGAACTGCTATAAATCTAAATCTTTTCGGGCAGAGATGCAAGAGACCGGCGGGTTGTTTTATGATTTTACCAATGATATTGGTCAGGAAAGGAGTTTCACGGCTGTGCTGCCGGGCAATTGCGGCAGCAAAACCATTTCAGCTTTATATCCTTTAGCGATCCTTCCAAGCTTATCATCCATATTCATCACCTGTGCCGGGTAAAGGCTGCACATGCGCAGCGCTTCATCCGGTTCAATACCGCAATGGTTCACCAGGTTCTGCAATGCCTTGTACATGGTCAGTGCCGAACCGCTGAGAATACCGTCTGCAGTAAATTTATCTCCTTCAGGCTTGTGCCGGTAATATCCTTCGGCAGTGGTTGTCACCGCATCGGTAATCGCAAAGAGTCGATGCTGCATTATCTTTTTGGCAATTTTTACGGCTGCAAAATCAACATGATGCCCATCGGGGATAATGCTTGCCATCACAGCCGGATGGTTGAATGCGGCGCCCACCAAACCGGGGCTGCGGTGCTGCAAGGGGCTCATGGCATTATACAGGTGGGTGACGGCCGTGATACCGTGATCAAAACTTTGCATGGCTTCTTCGTATGTTGCATTGCTGTGGCCTGCAAAGATCTTTATCCCGTATGAAAGAATAAGACCGATCACTTCCCGGCTGCAGACCTCCGGGGCGAGGGTGATGATCCTGATAACTCCTTTGCCGTATTTCAATAATGCTTCGGCTTCTTCTTTTGTGGGAGCGTGGATCAATGATTCAATATGGGCGCCTCTTTTAACCTGGTTTATCCAGGGGCCTTCGATATGCAATCCCAATATTCCTTCGCCGCCTTGTTCCCAGTATTCCCTTACCGCATCAATACATTGATAAAATATTTCCGGTTCATTAGTGGCAACAGTGGGCATGCAAAAAGCTGCGCCGCCTTTAGCACAATGATCATTTAATGATTGAAGGGATGCAGGGGTGGGATAGACGGCGAATAATCTTTCATGAGCCCCATATACCTGCAGGTCGATGAATGCAGGGGCCAGTATGCTGCCGGGAAATGCTTCGGCAGGGATATCTTTATCCAGGACATCAACAGGCAATACATCTCTTATCATGCCGTCCTCAACCAGCACGGCATGTGCTTTAAGAAATGTATCGCCTGTAAAGACAATATCCGGGATATACACTTTTGCTGCCATGGCAGCAAAAATAGGATAAGCTTATCTCAATTTGATGATTATACCGCCCTGTATTCGGGTAATATCGTACCCGGCTTCAATATTGAAACCAAATGAAGGAGTGACAAAGTAAGAAGCACCCACAAAGCCGCCAAATACCGGGATCACTTCATTCTGCTTTACATTCCCGTTCCTGTTGTACTCGTACCGGTGAAAACCCACGCCGGCAGAAAGGCCTGCATACGTGTCCAGGTTCCGTACGTTCCAGCCGTGGTGCCAGGCAGAACGGCCCCCAACGATCAGGGTACTTGTTTTGTAATTGTCGTAATAACCTCCGCTCGAAAAGGAAGCGCCGGCTTCAACACCCAGTGTTATTACTCCCGGGCCGGCCTGCCATAAACCGAACTCAAGAGCGCCCTTGGTGCCCAGTGCGGAATTGTAATAATCACTTTTGTATTCCGTGCCGGAACCTATGCCGGCATTAAATGTGATGCTGCCTTTTTGTACAGGCGAAAGGGTTCCCCGGTCTTGTGCAGCGGCTGCTGCAGATAAACTGATACCGAGGATCACTAAGATTGCGGAAATTCTGGTTTGTTTTTTCATACTCCGCACCAAACAAATATTATACCAACAGAATATATTGACAAGAAACAGGCCGTTAATATTATTAAAAAAGTAACCGGCATGAAATGCTGCCCTGTGTTGCCTTGAATACTGCCTGTTTGCTTACGAATCGGTAGTGTATCAGTTTGAAGATTTTGAACCACAAATCCTGTCAGGCTGTCCCGATAGCTATCGGGATGTCGAAGCTGATCGTACTGATAAATCGCCTTCGACACCCTTCGACAAACTCAGGATGACAAAGGCTGACATTTATTTTTTCTAACTGATACACTACCTGCGCATCCGGCGGGCCACCGGATAGTAAGATTTTCCCTAACTTTCCCGGATGAAACATTTTAAGTTTTACAGCAAGGAAGACATTTTATCGCTCACGCGGGTACGCCGTTTTGAAACAAAGATCGGGGAGCGGCTGCAGTACCTGAAAAACGGCGAAGAATGGCCCGAAGTGCTTCAGCAATCCGCTGCCCGCTATGTTGTACTGGGTATACCGGAAGATTTTGGCGTAAAGGCCAACTACGGCATCGGGGGAACCGATACGGCCTGGCTTTCCTTCCTGTCGGCATTTCTGAATGTACAAAGCAATGATCTTATGCCCGGCGAAAATATCCTGTTGCTGGGCCATTTTGATTTTGGCGATGTTAAATTCCTGATCGAGAACAATGCGTACAATGCGGAAGAAAAGATCAATGCCTACCGCCACGCCATTCATATCATTGATGAGGAGGTGGAGAACCTGCTGAAAGTGATCGCATCCCTTAAAAAGATACCCATTGTGATCGGCGGGGGACATAATAATGCCTATCCAATCATTAAAGGCGTGGCCAAGGGGCTGCACAAGGCCGAACTCATTCCGCTATCGCAGATCAATTGCATAAACCTGGACGCACATACCGATTACAATGCAGCCGATGGGCGTCACAGCGGCAATGGTTTCCGCTATGCCGAGGAAGACGGGTACCTGGGGAAGTATTGCATGATCGGGCTGCACGAAAATTATATCGCACAGAATGTGCTGATGGATATCCACAACAATCCATTCATTGACTATATCAGCTACGAGGACATTTTCATCCACGAACGGAAGAATTTCATACAGGCCGTGGCCCATGCAACCGGGTTTACCGAGGATACCTATACCGGCATCGAACTTGACCTCGACTGCGTGGAGAATACCCTCAGCAGCGCCCTCACGCCAACCGGCCTGGGTCCTTTGCATGCAAGGAAGTTCGTGACCTTTGCAGCCCAGGATGCCAAAGTTGCTTACCTGCATATCTGCGAAGGCGCCACCCAACTGGCCGATGGAAGAAAGAATGAATCAACCGGTAAACTGATCAGTTACCTCGTAAGTGATTTTATTAAAGAAAGGACACAGGAGTAGATCATTTTACCTGCTCAGCCAGTTCCTTCTCATCCGCCATGCCATCCCTGCGCCAAACCTGTTTTCCATCTTTAAAAATGATGAACACGGGCAGTGCCGTTACTTTATATTGCTGCAGGATATCCTGGTCGCGGCCTCCATCCACTTTAACCAGGGTGAATTTACCGGGGTTATTTGCCTCCAGGCTTTTCAGTACCGGTTCCATTTTCCGGCAGGGCGGGCACCACTCGGCGCCAAAATCAACCAACACGGTCTTTGAACTGCTGATGGCATAATTGAATTCCTCCCTGCTCATCTGCTTTTCATTGCTGCTGCCTTCCAGGGGTTTGCTGGCAGCTTTCCATGCATTGGTACCCCCGCTCAGTTCATACACATTCTCATAACCCATCTTCCGGAGTTTCCGGGCCGCCGCAGCGCTTCTTCCTCCCGAAAGGCAATATACATACACGGGTTTATTCTTATCAATGAAGGCGATCCTGCGTTCAAATTCTTTGGGGTCGTTCCAGTTGGCCTGTAAGGCATTCTTTATATGGCCGGAAAAAAATTCACCGGGTGTTCGTACATCCAGTATCTGTATGTTCTCTTTTGTGCTGATCTCTTTTTCAAATTCCTCTGCCGATAAACTGGTCTTTGATTGTGCAGTGCAGGAGGATAACAGTACAGAGAAGAGGATGGTTTTTACAAGGCGGAACAGGTCTTTCATTTCATTTTTTTTTGCAAAGTTATTTCAATAATTCCTTCAGGTCTGTTTCTGAAACGTTAAGGAGCTTCACCCTGGGCAGCCGGCGGGTAAGTTCCCGCCAGTTGGGATCCTTTTGATAGATCGCCTGCAGCATTTTTGAAGCTTCACCCACGTTCTTATTATTGGCCAGGGTGATGGCGGTCCAGTATCTCATTTCTAAATTCTCCGGGAACATCTTCATCGCAGTGCCGTATTCTTCCATGGCCAGTTTCATGTCATTCTTTTCCGTGGCCAGGTCGCCCTTGTCCATGTGCTCATAAGCCCGGTACAGCCTGAGCAGCCTGTCCAGTTCATCCAGCGGTGCAGTATCATCGTCAACACGCAGGTCGATCAACCGTTCATTCCATGGCTGGCCCGTGCTTTTGCCAGCCACCACCAGGATAGCGGCCGATTGTTTGCCCCGGATATCACCCCCAACAGCCTGGGCGGCATGCAGGGCAACCAGGATGCGTTCGGCCAGCGGCTTTCCTTCACTGCCTTCAAATGCTTTTGCCATGGCCTCATTCACTTTATCGGTAAGCATCATGTTGCTCTGGACCGAATAGTTCCTGCCAACGATATTACCCGCATGGTCGATACAGTTTTTGCCGGTAAAGGAATTCACATTCCCGTTTGCATCGATCATGGCCACCTGCCGCACTTCCCTTCCTTCATCAGCGGCCAGTAATTCCTTTAAAGCATCGGGGGCCGTTTTTCCCTGCTTCATCAACGCAAGCCCTTTGAGGCCATAACTTTTATTTACAAAAGACTGCGTTGCCACCACGCCCACGCCGGCTTCGCCCCAACTGACAGCCGTACCTACGCTGAACCAGTGCGTTTGCACACCCACGCCCATTTCACCCGTGACCGGGTCTCTTGCCACGATGGAAAATGTATGAGCCAGGCCGGCTTCTTTCTTATAAAAATGGGCGGAGATATCCGTATGGATGAACAGGACGGCAACGAGGAGGATGTATTTCATATTTGGAAGCAGGGTTTGAAGTTTGATGTTTGAAGTTTGAGGTTCATAGCCGGGGTAATCCAGGATCTTGTATCCGGCATCTGGTATCCCGTATCCGGCATCCCTTCCCTTACAGGCAACCCAGCCTTCCTCCGTCAACTGGCAGGTTGATCCCGTTGATATAAGCGGCGGCAGGGGAGCAGAGAAAAGCAACCGCAGCGCCAAATTCTTCGGGCTGCCCGATCCTTCCGGCAGGGATCTCAGCCACCAGGTCCTTCATCACTTCCTCTTCCGTTTTATTGGCGGCTTTTGCTTTGGAAGCGATCACATAATCGGCCCGGACGGTTTTGGTAAAACCCGGTAACACATTATTTACCGTGATGCCAAAGGGCCCCAGTTCGGTTGCCAGTGTTTTTGCCCAGTTGGCAACAGCGGCCCGTATGGTATTGCTTACGCCCAAACCGGCAATGGGACTTTTAACAGATGTGGAAATGATATTGATGATCCTGCCAAAGCCTGCATCTTTCATGCACGGCACTACGGCCTGGGTGAGGTTATGGTTATTGATGAGGTGGTTATTGAATGCAGCCAGGAATTCTTCGGGTTTTGCATTTAATGCAGTACCGCCCGGGGGGCCCCCGGTATTATTGACAAGTATATGAACCGTTGCCTTTTTCACAAAACCATCGATGGCAGTTTTTACGTTGGCGGTATCCGAAAAATCAGCCACCAGGTATTGGTGCTGCTGCCCTTTGGATGTATCCAGCGTTTTTACCGCCGCCCCCAGCTTCTCTTCATCACGGGCCATCAAAACAATATGGGCTCCCAGTAAAGCCAGTTCAGCAGCGCTGGCATAGCCCAGCCCCTGTGTGCTTCCGCAAACCACGGCGGTCTTTCCAGACAGATCAAGGTTCATGTAAATGATTTGGATAAAGCTACTACTATTTTAATTTTTACGCTGCTGTTTGTTATTATTCAGGTCAACGATCACTTTTTTCTTTTGCATATCCTCTATTATCTTAAGCCCGTTCTCGTGGGCCTGGCCGGATGCAGAAGTGGGGTCGAATGAGCGGGTGCGGACAGAATAGATGTGCTTGTCTGCACCCACTTCAAAGAAATTGCTTTCCCAGAAATATTTGGTGGTGGAAGTGTAGTAACCGGGCGTATAGATCTTATCAAACACGCTGGAATAATATTTATCAAACTGGTCATACGAATTGGCCGGTCTTTCCACTATTCTTGCTGGCACATAGATCTCTTCTTTTTCCATACTCAGCAAAACGATCGTTGCCACGGCATCCACACCGGTGTTCTTAAATTCATCCACGATCTCTTTTTCTGTGAATTTTTTAAATGCCCGGTTGCCATATACTTCCATGCTGGAAATGGCATGGTAACCTTTGCTGATGAGGTCATTCATAAGATGTGTTTCCATCTCCCTGCGCAGGGCGCTGTCTTTTTCGGTGAGGATGCCCCAGACCATGATATTGTGATATTCTTTTGTTACCGCATCTTCTGCCCTCCAGGAAGAAACGAGTTTGGTACTGCTGCAGGAAATAAAGAACAGGGCTGAAAAAATAGCAATGGAGCTTTTAATTCGTTTCATGATCATACTTTTCATAAAGGTAAGGCGGTACGCTTTACCCGGGTATGATTTAGCGCAACCGCCCATCAAATTTTTTGCACTCTGAATTTATTGCTGAACAGAACCAGCCTTTTTCTCACATTTAAGGACCCGATGTGGATAATTCGGTCAAAGCATAAGTCCCTGCATTCCGTTATATTCGCAGCCTTGAAGAACGTTATTGGTTAATTGGTTAATCCGTAAATCCGTAAAGCGGCATTTAGTTTTGAGGCTACATCTCCAACCAGTTAACAGATCAACAGATTAACGGATTAACAAATTAACAGATTAACGATCAATAATTATGGCCGAGAAAGATCTATTTGATTATACGGAGGAGTCCATAAAGAGCCTCGACTGGAAGGAGCATATCCGCCTGCGGCCCGGTATGTACATCGGCAAACTGGGCGATGGCAGCAGTCCAGATGACGGCATCTATGTATTGCTGAAAGAAGTGATCGATAACTGCATTGATGAACATACCATGGGATATGGCAAGCATGTGGATGTGGAGATAAAAGATAAAACGATCACCGTACGGGATTATGGCCGTGGCATCCCGTTGGGCAAAGTGGTGGATGTGGTAAGCAAAATAAATACCGGCGCCAAATACGACAGCAAGGCTTTTCAAAAAAGTGTGGGCCTGAACGGCGTAGGTACCAAGGCCGTAAATGCATTAAGCAATTATTTTAAAGTATCGGCTTTCCGGGAGGGCAAGGAAAAAACAGCCGAGTTTGAAAGGGGGGTGCTGATCAAAGAATATAAAGAAGTGAGATCATCGGAGGAGAACGGCACCCTGATAACGTTCATCCCCGATGAAAAGGTCTTCAAGAACTTTCATTTTGTACAGGAATACCTCGATAACCAGTTCTGGAATTACTGCTACCTGAATGCCGGGCTGGTGATGAACCTGAATGGCAAACGCTATGTAAGCAAGAATGGCCTGCTGGACCTGTTGCAGCGCAAGACCAACGAAGACGAGATCCGTTATCCCATCATTCATTTGACCGGCGATGACATTGAGATCGCCATCACACATGAGAATGATTACGGCGAAGAGTATTACAGTTTTGTGAACGGCCAGTTCACTACCCAGGGAGGTACCCACCTGGCGGCTTTCCGGGAAGCCTGTGTAAAGACCATCCGGGAGTTTTATAAAAAGGATTACGATGCGGCCGACATACGTGGAAGCATTTGTGCAGCGCTTAGCGTACGGGTACAGGAACCTGTTTTTGAAAGCCAGACCAAGACAAAGCTGGGCTCACAGGTTGTTTTTGAAGGCGGCCCGTCCATGCGGAATTTCATTGGCGATTTTTTGGGGAAGGAACTGGATAACTACCTGCACCGCAACCCGGAAACGGCGGATGCCCTTAAAAGGCGCATTGAACAGAACGAGCGGGAACGCAAGGATATGGCGGGCATTAAAAAACTTGCCAACGAACGGGCCAAAAAAGCGAACCTGCATAATAAGAAACTGCGGGATTGCAAGTTTCATTACAACGATGAAGCAACGGGCAAGGACAAAGACCGGATCTCGGAGAAACAAAAAGAAAGCACCATTTTCATCACCGAGGGAGACAGTGCCAGCGGAAGCATCACCAAGGCAAGGAATGTGGATACGCAGGCGGTGTTCAGTCTGCGGGGTAAGCCGCTCAACTGTTTCGGGCTGACCAAGAAAGTGGTTTATGAAAATGAGGAGTTCAACCTGTTGCAACATGCCCTCAACATTGAAGAAGGTTATGAAGGCCTCCGGTATAATAATATAGTGATCGCTACCGATGCCGATGTGGATGGTATGCACATCCGTTTGTTGCTGATGACCTTCTTCCTGCAGTTCTTCCCCGACCTGGTGAAGAACGGGCATGTATATATATTAGAGACCCCGTTGTTCCGGGTACGCAATAAGCAGGAAACCATTTACTGCTACAACGAAACAGAAAAGCAGGAAGCAACCCGGAAACTCGGCAATAAACCGGAGACAACCCGTTTTAAGGGTTTGGGTGAGATAAGCCCGGATGAATTTGCCCGGTTCATCGGGGATGATATGAAACTGCAGCCGGTGATGTTATTACCCGAAACGCATATCCAGCATTTACTGGAATATTACATGGGAAAGAATACGCCATCCCGGCAGGATTTTATAATAGAGAACCTAAAAGTAGAACTGGACCTGGCAGATGAAGTAATTAAGAATTAAGAATTATAAATTAAAAATTCTTTTATGACCAGGAATGATATAATGACAAAAGCATCTTTAAAATTGAGAACTGACCATTCTTAATTCTTCATTTTTAATTTTTAATTTTTATATGGTTCACATCGTTTTCCAGGAAGCAGATATTGCTGCATTAGAAAAGAGTTTTGAACTGGACGAAACACTACAGGCTGATATCATACAAATAAAGGATGACTTTGCAGTAGGTCCTTTGACAGGGATTTATACCGAAGCAGGGATCGGGAACCGCAGGCAATGGTGGCGGGATGTACTGGCCGGCGGCGATATGGATGGCCATGCGGATTCCGGTGAGGTGGATGATGTTAAAACGGTGGAAGACCTCAAAGCCCGGCTGGATGCCAATGCGGAAGAAACGATCTGGATATGGGCCGCACAGAACAAGCATGATGTTTGCGGGTATTACTGGCTGATGAGCCAGTTAAAGGATTACCCCGGCAGGATATTCATTCTCTACCTGAACAACCTTCCGTTCCTGAATGAAAAGGGAAATCTTTTTTACCCGGAGAACCTGTCTGAGATACCGGCGAAGGAATTTGTAAAAGCAAAAAAACTTGCCCGTGAAATAACCCTCAGCGAATTTGAAGTGGACCCGGATGAGTGGACAAGACTCTGCAACGAGAACAGGGGGATACGGCTGCTGGAAGGAGGGAAGAAACTGGTCCAGCAGGACTATGATCATTATGATGCCGAGTTAAAGAAGTTCATCACCAGCGACTGGCAGAAGGCATCCAGGATCATTCATCATTATTTGAGTAAGGCAAAACAGAAAACGGGGGATATGTATTTGCTGTGGCGCCTGAAAACGATGATCGCCATGGAACTCTTTGATGTGCAGGGAACGGTTGGGAAAATGAAGGACTTTGAAGTAAAGCTCCATACTGCCGGTTAAACTCATTTTGTATGAAGAATATCATCAAATTGGAAGAAATGGTCATGCTGTTGTTCAGTATTTCCAACCTCTATTTCTGGGGGGTGCCCTGGTGGTGTTATCTGTTGCTGGCACTGGGGCCCGATATCAGTATGCTGGGTTACCTGCTCGGAAACAAAGTGGGAGCGGTGTGTTACAATGTCTTTCATCACAAAGGGCTGGCATTGGCAATTTTTATGGCAGGCCTTTTTTATGCTCATGATCCATTCGCAATTGCAGGGGTCATAATGTTCGGGCATTCTTCCATGGACAGGATGTTAGGCTATGGATTAAAATTGGAGGAAGGCTTTAAATTCACCCACCTGGGTATGATCGGGAAAAATAAACATGTTCAATGAACCATATTCAATATTCAACGCTCAGGTCGGTCCGGGGAATCTGACGAGAATAAAAGCTGCTTCAACTGAACATTGCGTGTTGAACATTGCGTATTGAAAATTTGTATTTAAGACAGATATGGCGAAAAGTAAGAACAAAGAAGAATACGAGCACACCGACTCCGGTATCGGTGGCCAGTACAAGACCTGGTTCCTGGATTATGCCAGTTATGTGATCCTGGAAAGGGCGGTTCCTGCCATTGAAGACGGATTGAAACCGGTACAGCGCCGTATACTGCATGCCATGAAAGAAATGGATGATGGCAGGTTTAATAAAGTAGCCAACATCATCGGGCAAAGCATGCAATACCATCCGCATGGCGATGCTTCCATTGGCGATGCCCTGGTGAACCTGGGGCAAAAGGACCTGCTGATCGATACGCAGGGAAACTGGGGCGACGTACGCACCGGTGATGAAGCCGCCGCATCAAGGTATATTGAGGCCAGGCTGAGCAAATTTGCTTTGGAAGTGGCCTTCAATGCAAAAACAACCGAATGGGCGTTGAGTTACGACGGAAGAAAAAATGAACCGGTGACCCTGCCCATGAAATTTCCCTTGCTGCTGGCCCAGGGCGCTGAAGGCATTGCCGTAGGCCTGGCAACGAAGATACTTCCTCACAATTTCTGTGAACTGATAGATGCATCCATTAAATACCTGCGTGGCAAGCGCTTTGAATTACTGCCCGATTTCCAGACAGGCGGCACCATGGATGCCAGCAATTACAATGACGGTGTCCGGGGCGGAAAGATCAGGGTGAGGGCTATCATTGAAGAGCAGGATAAGAAAACACTGGTGATAAAAAGTGTTCCGTTCGGTGTTACCACCACCCAGTTGATGGAAAGCATTGTAAAAGCCAACGACCAGGGTAAGATAAAGATCCGGAAAGTGACCGATCATACTGCCGCAGAGGTGGAGATCATTGTGGAACTGGCCCAGGGCATTTCACCGGACATTACCATTGATGCCTTATATGCTTTTACCGATTGTGAAGTAAGCATCTCTCCCAACACCTGTGTAATTGAAAATGATAAGCCAAGGTTCTTAAAAGTAAGTGAACTCCTGAAAACCTCTGCCGATAATACCCGTGAGTTGCTGCGCCGGGAACTGGAAATACGGCTGGCCGAACTGCAGGAGAAATGGCACTATACATCGCTGGAGAAAATATTCTTTGAAGAAAAGATATACAAGGAGCTGGAGAAAAAACACGAGACCTGGGAAAAAGTGCTGGAAGCAATTGACAAGGCTTTCACTCCTTTCAAGAAACAACTGAAAAGGGCCATTACCCGGGAAGACATCATCAAGCTGACCGAAAAGCCGGTACGCCGCATCTACCGGCTGGATATTGATGAACTGAATGACCAGATAAAAGCGCTGGAGGCAGACATCAAACAGGTCAAACATGACCTGGCAAACCTTACCGATTATGCCGTGGCATATTATGAGAACCTCCTGAAAAAATACGGCAAAGGCAGGGAGCGCAAAACAGAGACCAGGTTATTTGATGTGATACAGGCCAAAACGGTTGCCATTGCCAATACAAAGCTGTATGCAAACTTTGCGGATGGTTTTATCGGTACCGGGCTCAAAAAAGACGAACTGGTTGCCGAGGTATCAGACTTTGATGACATCATCGCTTTTACCAAGGGCGGGATCATGAAGGTGGTGAAAGTATCCGATAAGGTATTCATCGGAAAGGACATCATTCATGTGGCCGTTTTCCAGAAGAATGACGAACGCACTACCTACAATATGGTCTATGTGGACAGCAAGACGGGCGTGAGTTTTGCCAAGCGGTTTAATGTTACCGGCATTACCAGGGATAAGGAATATGACCTGACGAAGGGATCCGAAAAAAGCAGGGTGCATTATTTTTCGGCCAATGCAAACGGCGAGGCCGAAGTAGTGAAAGTGATCCTGAGCCCCAACTGCAGCGCCCGGATAAAAGAATTTGATTTTTATTTTGAAGAACAGGACATCAAGGGCAGGGGAAGCATCGGCAACCAGGTTACCAAGTACCCGGTCAAATCCGTTAAGTTCAAAGAAGCTGGTAAATCCACACTGGATGCAAAGAAACTCTGGTTCGATAATAAGTTTGGCCGGCTCAATACCGAAGAGAAAGGGGAGTACCTGGGTAAGTTTGATGCCGAAGACCGGCTGCTGGTGATCTACAATGACGGCAATTATGAGATAACCGACCAGGAACTGACCCAGCGTTTTGATACCGAAAAGGTTTTGCTGCTTGAAAAATTCGACCCGGGAAAGATCATCACCGCCGTTTATTTCGATAAAGAAAAACTCCAGTACAGTGTAAAGCGGTTCAGGATAGAGACCTCTACCCTGCACAATAAATTCTTCTTCATCAAGGAAGGGGATGGCAATTATCTTGAAACGGTTACCACCGATGAAGAACCCATACTGGCCATGCAAAGCGGCAGGGGGGCACAGGTGCGTAAAGCAAAAGTTAAAATTACCAAAGTGGTGGAAGTGATGGGCTGGAAAGCGCTGGGCAACAAGCTTGCAGATTACAGCAAGTCAATTGAGATGGAATGGGAGCAGAAACACCCGAACAATTCACAGCCTGAGTTGTTTGAATAAACAGAAATTTATTTTATGAAGTACTTCATCCTGGCCCTCATCAGTTTTTCAACGCTGTGCGGGACTGCACAGGACAGTTTAAAATACACTAAAACGGAGCTCATTTATGGCCGCAAGGACGGCATGGCCCTGACCATGATGATGCTGGCACCCAGGCAGCATGCCAATGGCAAAGCGATCATCTACGTGCTCAGCGGCAACTGGGTCTCTTCCGAAAGGATGCTGGAAGCTTTCCCGGAAAGATCGGGCCTGTATATAGATGCCGGGTATACTGTATTTGGGGTAATGGTGGGTTGCCAGCCTCGCTATGCAATACCGGATGAAGTTACTGACCTGAAAAGGGCTGTGCGTTTTGTACGTTACAATGCAGCAAAATTCAAAATAGACGGGGAACGCATCGGTATCACCGGTTCTTCTTCCGGTGGCCATTTATCTTTAATGATCGCAACGGCCGATGAGGTTGCTGATACAAGGTCTTCAGACCCGGTTGACAAGATTTCTGCCCGCGTGCAGGCTGCTGCCGTGTTTTACCCGCCAACCGATTTCCTGAATTATGGCAAGCCCAATACTTTTTCCACCGTTAGCCAGGCAGGACTGGCACTGATGGGAGTTGCCGGCGCTTTCGATTTTAAAGTATGGAACGATACCACCCGTACTTATGTACCGGTAACCAGCCTGGAAAAGCGGATGCAGATCGCAAAAGAAAATTCCCCCATAAACTTTGTCAGCTCAGATGATCCCCCTGTACTCATCATTTACGGAAATAAAGACATCGTGGTTCCCATGCAGCAGTCAGAATCGTTCATAGCCAGGTTGAGGGAAGCAAAGGTTCCCTGCAACTACATCATTAAAGACGGCGGTGGCCACGGCTGGAGGAACAGGGACGTGGAAGAGAAGAATTTTATAGATTGGTTTGATACGTATCTAAAGTAAAAAAGGGATGACCGCTTTTCGGTCACCGGGATATTCTTCAAATTGTTCTTTGTACCATTTGTGATGGGCCAGTGCCCTGGGAATAAGATTGGCTGATGTCCAGATAAAAAAGGTAAGCGCCGGTAAATTCCAGCACAGTATTGCAAAACCCGCCCACTCGATCAGTTCACCAAACATATTCGGACAACTCACCTGGTTGAACAGCCAGCCCCGGGGTATCTTATAACCTGTTTCATCGGGCCTCCGCAGGTTGATAAGGATATTATCTGACCTCCAGTTTATCCATGCCCCCAGCATGAAGATCAGCATCCCGGCAATGAACCTCGTATCGGTGAGCCAGTCATTCTCATTGACTGCAAAATTGCTGAAATAGTACCCCAGGAGAAACGTATTGCAGAGATTAAAGAATATGCCGGAAGCCATGATGAGCACCGGCATTTTTTTTCCTTTGGTATGCAGCCGGAAAGGGAATATAAAACTGCGGTTGAAATAATGCAGGCAGTAAAGCCCGGTCATGATCCCGATGGCCATCGAATGGGTTGTCATATTCCTGATCAAAACATAGCTCATAACAACAAGCGCCGGGAATTCCATAAAGAACCAGCCGAAGCGGTTATCGATCTGTGGCCCCCAGTTGGCAGAACTATGTCTTCCATAAGGAGCAGTGATACGCAGGAGAAGGAAAAAGATGAAAACAGCGATGCCGATCCATGTATATATGATTGCCTGGTAAGTAGGGAAGGAGATCAGCATGGTAAAACAGTCAGCAGTTTATTTTAGTAACCAAGATAACCTTTATTCTTAAACCATTGTATAGTATCCTGAAGCGTTTCCTGGAGCGGACGGCTTGTGTAATTCAATGCTGTTTTTGCTTTATCACTGCTGATGCAGCGGTTTCCATTGAACAGGGCTTCCAGCGCTTCCCGGGTATAAAGCGGTTCTTTCCGTTGCAGGGAAGCCAGTGCTTTCACGAAAGGCAGGCCTGCTTTTGCAGCAGCGGCAGGCAAGGCAACCACGTTGATGTTTTTGGCAGATACGGCTGAGATCATCTGTACCAGTTGTTTCAGGCTGTGCCACTTTCCGCCCAGCAGGTATGATTCGCCGGGGCTTCCCAGGGTAGTTGCATTCAGGATGGCATTGGCAACATCCCTGCAATCGCAGAAATCAAATCCACCGTTGAAAATAAAGGGAAGCCGGCCCCTGTACAGGTCAATGATCACCTGTCCCATTAAGGAAGGTTTGAAATCATGCGGGCCTATGATGGAAGTGGGGTTAACAACGATCGTTTCCATGCCCCGCCCGTTGGCATCCAGTGCGATCTGCTGCCCGGCCAGTTTGGAACGGTCGTATGCAAAGGCATTTTCATCAACAGGGTCCCGCTGTTCATCTAAAATATGTGAAGAGGGTTGTTGCCGGTAAGCATGAATGGAACTGATGTGGATGCATCGTTTTACGCCGGCCTGCCTGGCAATGTCTATTACCGACCTTGTTCCTTCTACATTTGTCCGGTGAACGAGGCCCCTGGGATCTCCGTTCACAGAAATTACGGCCGCACTATGAATAAGAACATCACAATCCTGCATCAGTTTTTTTAATGAGCCCGTATCAAACAGGTCGCCCTTTACTATTTCAACCGGCAGGTCTTTAAGGGAGGCAGCTTTCTCATCCCGTGACAATGCATTGGCAGGAATATTTCTTTTGCAGATCTCCTGCAGCAGGGCCGAACCCAAATGGCCGCTTGCACCGGTCAACGCAATTCTCATGGAGGCTTTTTCTTTCGGTCAAGGTATTTATTTTTTCTGAACGGGGGCAAATAAAAAACAGCAGGATGGCTGCTGTTCAGTTAATATGATATGGTAAATGGTAATGCGGTGTTTAATACCGGTCGCGGTTATTGGTGAACCGGTTCCTGTTATTATTGAAACCGCCTTTTGCCCCGCCGCCTCCGCCAGATGGCGGACCGGATCTTTCTTCTGCTTCTTTTACAACCAGTGGTTTTTTACCCAGTGAGATATCTTTCAGGTTTTCAATGGCATCTCTTGCTTCTTCGCTGTTTGGCATGTCAACAAAACCAAACCCTTTGCTTTTGCCGGTCTCCCGGTCCATGGCAACTTTTGCGGAAGCGATCGTACCAAATTTTTCAAATATTTCTGTGAGTTCAGCATCATCCAGGTCGTATGGTAACCCGGCTACGAATAGTTTCATGCAGGTGATTTTTGACGAAAATACAAAACTTATTCAGGTATTTGCATTTTAACCGGTTTAATTATTGGGGTATGGGAATGACCGATCCGGGGCTTATCCGGCTGCTTTTTCAAACAGCCTGAGCTCATCCGCATCAACGGAAAGCCTTATCAGCTTTGTGAAATTAAAACCAAGCTTTTCCAGCAAAGCGATCGAGCTGATGTTTTCGGGAGAAGTAATGGCCAGTATGCGTTTCATGCCTAACACAGCATGGGCATGTTTTAATATGGCTTCGGCCGATTCAAAAGCATAGCCCTTCCCGGTGTACCCGGGTAAAAAAGCAAAGCCAATGTCTGCATGTTCCAGTGTATCACGTTGCAGCAGTCCGCACATGCCGATGGGCCTGCCGTCGGTTTTTAATTTAACTGCGTATAGTCCGAAACCAAGCCGGGCATAACTTTTTTGTGGGCCATTTTTGATATATTGCCTGGCATCTTCCAGGGTCCGTATATTCTTGTCGCCGATGTAGCGGATCCAGGATGGATCATTCAGCAACTCAAGGATGAAGGGGGCATCACCGGCTGTGAACCTGCAGATCAATAAGCGGTTGGTTTCAAAAACGGGCATAGTGCATCAACTGTAATAAAGATGAACGGGGTCTTCTATTGTATGTTGTCAAAGTTAATACGGTTTATATTTTCCAGCATTTCTTTTGTTAACTTTAATTTATGGTCTGGAAAAAAATCGTTTCGCTGGTTTTGTTTTTTGCTTTTTTTTCTTTCTGCTGCCAGGCACAGAACTTTGGCGGCAATCCTTCCTCCTTGAAATGGTACCAGGTGAATACGCCGGCTGTCCGGGTCATTTTTTCAAAAGAGCTCGACAGCCAGGCAAACCGCATTGCCAACGTGGTGAAATTACTGGGAGACAAAACCGCGGTAACCATCGGGGGCAAACAACGAAAATGGAATATCGTTCTGCAAAACCAGACCACTTTCCCGAATGCCTATGTACGGATGGCGCCGGTGATGAGTGAAATGTACATGACCCCTTCACAGGATAATTTTTCAAACGGAAGTATCCGCTGGGATGATAACCTCATCATTCATGAAGACAGGCATATACAGCAACTCAGCAATTTCAATAAGGGGTTCACTAAAGTATTTTCATTTATCCTGGGGCAGGAGGGGCAGTTGTTGGCCAACGGGATGACGGTGCCTGACTATTTTTTTGAAGGCGATGCTGTCTGGCAGGAAACAATGGTAAATTCCCACGGCCGGGGCCGCCTGCCTTCTTTTTACAACGATTTTAAATCCCTCTGGCTGGATAACCGGAAATATTCCTGGATGAAATTACGCAATGGTTCTTACAGGGATTTTACACCCGACCACTATAAGCTGGGTTACCTGTTAACGGCATACGGGTATGTGAAGTACGGGGAAGAATTCTGGAAGAAGGTAACGAATGATGCGGTGATGTTCAGGGGAGTTTTTTATCCTTTCAACCGTGCCATAGAAAGATATTCCGGTAAAACTTACCAGGCCTTCAGGGAAGATGCCATGAATTATTTTAAGGAGCAGGCCTTTCCCAGGAAGGTCATTTCTGCGCAGGTAATGAATTACCTGACACCGGCAGTAAAAAATAATGTAGTGAATTACCAGTTCCCGTATTATGTAAGTGACGACAGCATACTGGTGGTTAAAAGTTCGTACAGGCAGATCAATGCTTTTTACCTGCTGGCAGGCGGAAAAGAAAAGAAGATACTAGTGAGGGATCTCGTTCTGGATAATTATTACTCATACCGGAATGGGAAAGTCGTTTATTCGGCTTACCGGTCGGATCCCAGGTGGGGCAACCGGGATTTCAGTGTGATAAAACTGCTTGATATTAATACAGGAGAACAACGGCAGGTCAGTTTTCGGTCAAAATATTTTTCCCCGGATATAAATGCAGCAGGAACGGAGATCCTGGCTGTGCGTGTAAATAACGATGGCACCAATTACCTATGCAGGCTGAATGCAGGGGATGGTGAACTGGTACAAAAAATCCCCAACCCCAGAAACTACTTCTTCACGCAGACAAAATATATTGATGCCCATACGGCGGTATCGGCCGCAAGAAATCCCGAAGGGAATATGGTTTTGGCAAAGATTGACCTTACCACCGGAGCCATTGATAACCTTACCCCTTTCTCCTTCAATGTACTTGGCTATCCTTTTGTAAAAGGCGATATGGTTTATTTCTCCGCCATGCATAAAGATGCTGACAAGGTTTTTGCCGTAAACCTTATTACAAAAAAAATATACCAGGTAACCAATAATACAAACGGGGTTTATCACCCGGTGCTTAATTCAAAAGGAGAGATGCTTGTATCTGCTTTTACTTCATCCGGCTACCGGCTGGCAAGATCCGGTGCGGCTTCCCTGAAAGAGATATCTCCCCTGGATTTTATTACAAGCAATAGCAGCTATGAACCCGATTCGCTGCATACTATGACCGGGGCCGGTATTTTATATACCCTTAATGACAGCAGTTTTGAGCAAACCAGCACAGGGAGTATGAAAAATCCCGTTACCCGGTACAGGAAATCTTTCCGGCTCTTTAACTTTCACAGCTGGCGTCCCGTGATCAGCGATCCCGAATTTGGTTACGCAGTTTTCAGCGATAATGTACTCAGCAGTTTCAGCAACGTGATCAGTTATACCTACAACCGGAGCGATAAAAGCCATACCATCGGGTTTAACGGCGCTTATGCAGGCTGGTTCCCTGTTGTAAGCCTGGGCGCAGAAGAAAGTTTTAACCGTACCCTGGATACTGCAGTGGGAAGGTCAGTAAGTTTTAATTCAGCAAAATTAAATGCAGGCATTTCTGTTCCGCTTCGTTTTGTTGGCGGCCGCACAAATAAATTCTTATATGCCGGTGTTGATTATAATATCGAACAGTACTATTACCGGGGAGTCGGCAAAAATGTTTTCACAAACAATTCCATAAAATACATCAATGCCTTTTTACGCTTCAGTAATGTAAGCCAGCAGGCAAGGCAGCACATCAATCCCCGTTGGGCACAATCCGTTTCACTGAATTACCGGGATGCATTTAATTTCAGCAACAGCCATAAGTTTGTTGCAAACGGATCATTTTATTTTCCGGGATTCTTTGTTAACCACAGCCTGGTGGTCGATGCGGCCTGGCAAAAGCGGGATAGTTTACCAGACCTGTTCAGCAAGAATTTCTCTTATGCAAGGGGGTATGAGGCATTGTCTACGCGACGAATGTATAAACTGGGGGTGAATTATCATTTGCCCATTGCTTACCCCGATTGGGGTTTTGCCAATATCATCTTCTTCCAGCGTATCCGGGCCAATGCCTTTTATGACCATACCAATGCAAAGGCAAGGGTGAACGGCCTGCTTACCGAAATTAAGAACCGAAGTACCGGCGGGGAAGTCTATTTTGACACGAAGATCTGGAATGCATTTCCGCTAAGTTTTGGGCTGCGTTTCTCCCACTTGCTGGATACTGATCTTATCAATCCGCTCGTAAGAAACAGGTGGGAGATCATTGTACCGATCGGGTTTATACCGGATTGACGAGGTCATAGTTGGCTTTCTACATAAAATAAGCAAACGGTTAATTACCAGTAAAGTAATTTTAAATCTTAATGTGGAAATTACTAATATTTTAGGGTAGAATTACTTGTTTGTATCCTTTAACCCATATATTTGGTTACCGAAACCAGGTCAATATGGGAAATTTAGTCACTACCGAAATCGAGCTTACCGGCGAAAGTTTTGTTGAATCATGGCTGTCAGAAAACGGGTACAGTAATATCCAGAAGGAAGACCTGTTCCCAAAGGAAAGGGAAATGAGGGCAACCGGAAAACTGGGTACCATCATCATCCGGGTAAGGACATTCCTTCACCCCAGCCGCCCCTTCAAACTGAGTGAATACGAAGCCCATAAAATAATGCTCCGGGCATCCCGGCAAAAAGATTCAGCATATGCCGCTTACGTGGTCATTGATGAAAATAAGGACCTCGTAGGGGAGATCATCTGGGAGCGGCTTGGCTGATATGATTCTACCGGTAAGGAACTTTCATTTATCTTTATAAGGTATTCATACAGGTGATCCGGGATCATTGACCCTGGTACCTGTTTTTTTGTAACCCCCAAATTTTTACACCATGAAGTACCTGTTTTCTTTCAGTCTTTTCAGCATATTACTGCTGTCTTCACTTGTTTCCTGTGCTCAAAAAGATAAGTCAAGCCGCCCAAGTCCGCCGGCAACAGCCACCCAGAAAGTAGGGGAGGCGACCATCCGGATAGATTACAGCCAGCCATCCCTGAAAGGGAGGACCATTGGCAAGGACATTGAGCCGATGGAAGGAAAAGTATGGCGTACCGGTGCCAATGAAGCAACCGTTTTTGAAGTGGACAAGGATGTGATGGTTGAAGGGAAAGCATTGCCCAAAGGAAAATATGGTTTGTTTACCATTGCAAATGGTATGGACTGGACAATCATCTTCAACAAGACCTGGAACCAGTGGGGTGCTTTCAAATACCAGGAAGGCGATGATGTGCTGCGGGTGAATGTACGGTCAAAGAAAGCAGATACGGCCGCTGAAAAATGTCCTTCAGCATTTCTGCAGAAGGCACGGTCAGTTTGTTGTGGGGCGATATCAAAGTGGACTTTACCGTAAAATAACCGGCGCTATTTATAAGCGGTCTTATCTACATTCTTTCCCATTGTTCCCCTGAACCTTTTCCAGAATGATTCACGGGACGGAAGGGGAACAAAATCCTTGTTGTAGGCCTGCTGGTAATTTATATCCGGGTTGATCATCATTGGCCGCATGGCTTCCAGTGTGTCAAATAAGATGGGTATAAGCGCAACCTCCTTATTTACTTTGACCCTTGCATACCTTCTTAATTGTTTCGCCTGGAAAGGATCAGTGGAAAGGGCAATGCGGTTAAAGCCCAGCTTCCTTGATTTGTGGTAGGAGTAATACAGGTTCTCTGTACTGTGCTCGGCCCTGGTCTCTGAAAAAACATTTTCTTTGGGAATACCAAGGGCGATGGCATACAGGGCCATTACATGCCCCTCATAATAAGGTGAATAAACCGAAGACCCGGAATACATGATGTTTTTGGCAATACCCCGGTCGTAAAGATATTTTGACCAGTATACCCTGGCCTTCATCGTACTGTCCCATCCTTTTTCAGTAAAGGGAACACCGGGCACCACGATCACATCATAGGTATCCCCTTTTGCCTTTTCAAAATAGCGTTCGGAGGTTTTGGCAGAAAATGAACACGATGCGAGATAGATCGAAGCTGTCAAAAATAGAATGTACCTGGTCATGAAATTGCGATTGTATTCCATCATTAACAAAACCCCTGTGAAAAGGTTCAGCAGTAAGAATTCATTGACGGCGGAATTTACATTCTTGCTATTTTATTGATGACGATCTTTTCATCAAATTTATCTCCGTGGCTTTCTTGTCCCTGTATCTTTCTTACCACGGGCATTCCTTTAACCACTTTACCAAACGCGGCAAAGCCCAGTCCGTCTTCGGTTCCCCGGCGGCCCTGGTCAAGGGGGCTTTGGTCGCCGATGCAGATGAAAAACTCGGTGCCTGCGCTGCCGGGAGTGGTGCGGGCAAGGGATATGGTACCCGATTGGTGGGTTAGTCCCGATTCTCCGGTAGGCTCATGCCTGATACCCGGAATGGCCGGTTTTAACCCGGGTTTTGTTTGCCAGATACCTCCCTGTATGATCCCGGTATTGTTATCGCTGGGCAATTCTTCTGTTTTCAACACCCGATAAAAACTGCTGTTGTTGTAGAACCCGGAATCAACTTACGATAAAAAAGCAGCTACCGTGGCGGGTGCTTTTTCCGGGAAAAGTTCCACTTCTATATCGCCCAGTTGCGTTTCTATGAGTACATGTGGGTTCTTATATTTTTCCTGGCAGGAAAATAATATGACCGCCAGCAGTAAGAGTAGAAGCTTCATGCCTGCAAAATAAGCCCTTTTCCGGGTAGTGCAGAACGGGATTTATTTCTGTGTATCTTTATGGAACAAAATGTGGTGTTTTATGAAAAAGATCATCCTGGTTAACATGCTTTTGCTGACCGCTGCTGTTTGCTTTGGCCAGCATATTTCCAAAATAACCATTACGGGGAGCGGCCAGGTGGATGCTTTTTCCGTTGGACTGGATGAAAATGTGGAAGTATATGTCAGCCGGGACGGGAACATCAGCAAGTGGGGATATGATAAATACATCGGCTACCAGGAAAATTATACCGGTGTGCTGGAGCCCTATGTGGGCAGGGTGGAATATTACAACCAACTGGACGACGAATCGCTGCGGGGAAAAATAAAGTATATCGGTAAAACACTCATCACCTATTATGCCTCTTACGAAAACGAAATGCTGAAAGGCAAATTGAAGAGCATCGGCAATATCGGGTTCGATTATTATCTTTCGTACGAGGATGCGGCTTACCGGGGGCTGGTCAGGACCCTTGGCCAGAATAATCTTACCTGGTATGCATCCTATGAGAATGAGGCCCTGAAAGGTAAATTGAAATCTATGGGATCAAGCCAGTTCAGTTATTATGGTTCATTCGAGGACAAGGCTTTCCGGGGTAAAATAAAAAGCATTGACCGGTACAGCTTCACTTACTATTCTTCTTTTGAACAATACAGCGGCAGCATGAAAACCGGTATACAGGTCTTGAACATTAATGGGATAAAATACTACATCAGAAATCACTAGCAATTTTATTACCCGGGAGATCTTTCTTCCCTGTTCTTTTTCCTACATCTTGATCGCAGGTGATCGCCGTATTCAGGTACGGATAAAACTCCATTTGGTTTAGCAGCCTTTGTAATGGACCAGCCGGCATTTTTTACCAGCACCACCAGGCCGGTTTAGCCATGGATCGCAGATCAATATGAACCATATGCAGTATTGTAAATAATTCATTATATTACTCACTAAACCAAAACTAAAAATCAATGCGAAAGATCTCAACGCTCATTTTTGCCTGCATCGTCTGCCTGGCTGGTTTTTCTCAAACATCCAATTTAGACAGCATATTGGCTGTTCGAAAATTTCAAAAAGACAGTTCCCTGAAGGCGGCTATGCATGCAGATTCCATGAAGATCGAAAAAGAGTACAAGGAAAAGGAAAGGTGGGACAGGATAGAAGCCCGTGCCCAGTATCCTGTTTTAAAGGCAGGTGAATTCTCGGGTATCATACCGGTGAGCGATATAACCGAGTCGCCGGACCCAACCCTGGATTATAAGCTGTTGTTTGAGTTGACCGATCTCAACCCCGATTCTACGGCCAAAGAGGTGAACTACGGGATCAGTGAAGTGGCCCGGGTCATCAACCTGCATGTGGCTGCCGGCGTGCCGGTTAAAAAAATAACCCCGGTGCTGGTGGTGCACGCCGGTGCATTAAAAGCCTTTGGTACCAATGAATATTACCGGTCAAAGTTCAAAACAGATAACCCAAACCTGAAGGCGCTTGAAGAACTTAAAAAACTGGGCGCAAAGTTCATCATGTGCGGGCAAGCGATGACATTCCTGAATATTCAAAAAGAAGACCTGGTCCCCGAAGCAAAGGTTTCGCTTACGGCGCAAACGGTCATCTCATCTTACCAGTTGAAGGGTTATTTACTGTGGTGGGGTGGTGCAGGCAAGCATTAGTATTTATGCATCTTATGTAGTCCTGTTTTATTAACAGGGCGGGGATTTTAAACCCGCCCTGCTTTTTTAGCAGGGTATTTGCTGTATATTGGCTGGCCTTCCAGCATTCTGCGGATCCGGAGGTACTGTATCTCAATATCTGATCATTAAAACCACCCGATATGAAAAATCTTTTCCTGTTCATCATTCTTTCCCTGGCAACAATAGCCGGTAAATCACAATTGAAGCCGACAGCGGTATGCCCTCCCTTCCGGGTAGACGTAATGGACGGCAATGTCAATGAGTTGTATCCCCGTTCTGCCATTGAAGAAATAAAGACCAGGTTCCCCTGTGCCACCGAAGTGGTGGAGCAAAGTACGAACTCGGCCTGTGCCGGGGTATTTTTTAAGGACAAAGGCATTTTCTTTTATACCGAACGTAATTATATTGAGATAAACGAGCAGTTCAAAGGAAAGTTAACTCCAGCATTGATGGGAACAAGCCGAAGCAGCCTGTTCAGATTATTGGGCACTCCAAAACTGAAGGACGCCAACTGGGATGCTTTCCAGATGGGATACGGCACCCTGGTATTGTATTACAATAAGGCGGGTAAGATAAACAAACTGCAGATAAGCAGTAAAAATACCGAGGCATTGAAATTATGCGAATAACCTCCTGTCAGGGGATCTGAGCGGCAAAAGGAATAACCGGGGAAGGCCCGCCTGTAATTATTCATAATAAGAGGATAGTAAAGCCACAGATCTGCCATCGTTTATTTCCCCCGGGCAGCGGGTAGTTTTACTCTTTTTTTCTAAAAAAGCTTATTTTACATTTACCTTTTCAATCTTCAAATCAAAACCATTCCATTATGAAAAAAGGTTTACTACTGACGATCCTGCTGGCCTTGATAACTACCTTGGGATTTTCACAGGCAGATAAATTCTGGTCTGTGAATAATGACAGCCCGGGTAATATCATAACAGACAAAGCGGTTGCACGGTTATCCTACCCGAAAGAGTTCAGGTTATTCAACCTGAATATCGAACCCTTCAGGCAGGCACTGTTTTCCATTGTTGATAAAAGATCTTCAAATCAAACCACGGTTATCTCATTGCCGAATGCGGCAGGTAACCGGAGCAATTTGAAGTGTATGAGGCTTCCAATTTTGAACCCGGCTTGCAGGCCCGTTTCCCCGAGATCAGGGCTTTTTCCGGTAAAGGGATCACAGACAGGTATGCCACGCTAAAGCTGAGCATCTCTCCGCAGGGGATACAGACAATGGTCTTCAGAACCGATAAGAACAATGAGTTCATTGAACCGTATTCAAAAGACCATGCAGTGTATTCCGTTTACAGCTCACACAGGGATAAGGGGAAATTGCCCTGGACCTGTTCTACAGAGGAAAAACAATACGATGCAGATCTGAAATCGCAACTGCCTGTTTCTTCTGCTACCGGCAGTTCAAACGGTACAATAAAGACCATGCGGCTGGCTCAATCCTGTAACGGGGAGTATGCCAACTGGTTTGGCGCCACCAGTTCGGCCCAGGTGGGTCTGGTTCTGGCCGCTTACAATGCTACCCTTACCCGTTGCAACGGGGTTTATGAAAAAGACCTGGCATTGCACCTGAATCTTATTGCCAATACAACCTCTGTTATTTATTACAGCCCGTCAACGGATCCGTATTCAACCAATTTAAGCCAGTGGAACCTGCAACTGCAGCAAACACTTACTTCCGTAATTGGAAATGCGAACTATGATATTGGCCACATGTTTGGAGCATCAGGCGGAGGCGGCAATGCCGGATGTATCGGTTGCGTTTGTGTGAATCCTGCTACCAGTACTTCATTGGCCAAAGGTGCCGGCATTACTTCACCAGCCGATGGCATCCCGCAGGGAGATAATTTCGATATCGATTATGTGGCGCATGAAGTGGGGCACCAGTTGGGGGGAAATCATACTTTTTCCATGTCGCTGGAAGGTACGGGACAAAACAAGGAAGTTGGTTCCGGCATAACCATCATGGGGTATGCAGGCATAACATCCCAGGATGTGGCCCCACATTCCATAGATATATTTCATGAAACAACCATTTCACAGATACAGGCAAACCTGGCCACCAAAACCTGCCCGGTATCGGTGAATATGACGGCTAACCATGCCCCGGTCATTGCAGCGGTCAGCAACTATACCATTCCCATCAGTACGCCATTTGCATTAACCGGTTCTGCCACAGACCCGGAGAATGACCCGATCACGTATTGTTGGGAACAAAATGATAATTCCTCTACATCCGGAACAGGCAGTGTGGCATCGCCCACAAAGACAACGGGGCCCAACTGGTTATCATTTCCGGCAACTGCATCTCCAACCCGCAGCTTTCCACGATTATCGACCATCCTTTCCGGGTTGAATGTAACCCCGCCCTTACCAGGCGGTGATGCCGGTGCAAACATTGAAGCATTAAGTTCTGTTTCAAGGACCCTCAATTTCCGGGTAACGGTGCGGGATAACAATCCATATGAACCCGGCGTGAAAATTGGCCAGACAGCCTTTACCGATGCCGTGGTTACGGTAACGAATACGGCCGGGCCTTTTGCCGTAACGGCTCCAAACACTGCCGTAACCTGGGGTGCAGGAAGTGCTGCAACGGTTACCTGGAGTGTGAACGGAACCAATGCCGGATCCGTGAATTGTGCTACCGTGAATATTTTATTATCCACCGACGGCGGTAATACCTTCCCCACTGTTTTAGCAACAGCTACTGCCAATGATGGCTCGGAACTAATTACCGTTCCTGCTTCTCAAAGCACTACCTGCCGCATAAAAGTGGAAGCCGTTGGTAATATCTTCTTTGATATTTCCAATGCGAATTTCACCATCGGTGCGCCTGCTTTGTGTGGAGATGCAACCGGCTTAGCGGCATCCTCCATTACACAAACATCTGCCACAGTTAGCTGGGCTGCTGTGAGCGGTGCCAGCAGTTATGATGTGGATTATAAAGCAAATGCATCAGGCACCTGGATAAATGCGGCAACTGCTACCACTTCCACTTCCGTTAATTTAAGCGGCTTAAGTTCTGCTACTTTGTACGATTGGAGGGTAAGGGCAACCTGTCCTGCCGGTACCGGTAATTATGTACAGGCCCAGTTTACTACTGCTGCAGCACCGGTTGTTTGTCCCGGTCCGTATGATATAAGCACCAACGGCACAACAGCTGGTGCCGCAACCATCCCTTTGAATACAGATATTAAGGGATTGGTAAATCCTTCCCGGGATAATGACTATTATAAATTTGTCATCAGTACCGGAGGCACCATCACTATGACACTGACAACCCTGCCGGCCAACTACCATTTACGGTTATTGAACAGCAGCGGCAGCACATTGCAAACCTCCAGTAACAGCGGAACAACCAATGAGACCATCAACAGGACCGTTACTGCAGGCACTTATTATGCCAGGGTTTATCCAAGCAATAATAGTAACTGGAATGCAACCAACTGTTATACGCTGCGGGTGCAGACAGGAACTGCCTCCAGGGGCGATGGCGGGAACGTGCTGGAATTATCCGGCAATGAACTTACTGTATTCCCCAACCCCGTTGGCTATACGGTCAGCCTTGGTTTTAATGCCGATGTTGCCGGGAACGCCGTCATCAGCTTTATCAACCAGACCGGTGCCGTGGTATTGAGCAGGACGGTTGCAGTATCAGAAGGAATGAATAACCGCAAACTGGATGTAAGTACCCTGGCCAATGGCATGTATTTTATTAAAATGCAGAACGGGCCGGATGTTAAGATGGCTAAGATCATCATTAAGAAGTAAATAAGGTTTTGAATGATAAAGGGGCTGCAATTTTGCAGCCCCTTTATTATTGTACAACATCAGCATACTTTTAAAATGTATGGGGCGATTGAAGGGTTCTGCTGTTTGAAAAAAATCAACACCCTGCTTTACAGGATCTCCGCAATGTGCCGCTGTATATTCTGCGACAGGAGTTCCGTAGGCACATCGTTGGCATCGCCGCCAAACGGGTCTTCTATTTCCTCGGCAATAAGCTCCAGGCTTGCCAGAACATAGAAAACAAAGGCCACCACCGGGATGATGTAAAAGCCCAGTTGAAATACATACCCAAAGGGCAGGGTCATGATGTAGAAGAAAATGAATTTTTTGATGAACACGCTGTACGAGAAGGGGATGGGGGTGTTCTTTATCCGTTCGCAGGCGCCGCAGATGTCGGTAAAGGATTGCAGTTCGGCATTCAGGAATAACAATTGCTCACCGCTGATCTTGTTTTCCCTTTGCAATGCCTGTATGTGCTGGTACATGAGCAGGGCCAGCTGGTTGGGCACATGCTTTTTCTGGTCTATCTGCTGGAACACATGTTTGTGTTCTTCTTCTTCAAACAATTCCACCCTGGTCTTTTCCTTATGCAGGTGATTGTGGAGCGCATACGCGTATGCCGGAATTATTTTGCGGAAGAAAGAACGTTGTTCGGTATCCTCTTTGGGCAATATGCTGGCCAGCTTCATGGCCAGGTTGCGGCTGTTGTTAACCAGGCTGCCCCATAGTTTGCGGCCTTCCCACCAGCGGTCGTATGCGGTATTGGTGCGGAATACCAGCAGCATGGAGATGGCAAAGCCCAGCAGGGTGTGCATCACGGGTATATTGCGGACATAGCTTTCTTCAGACAGTTTCCAGTATTCGAGTTCAAGAAAAGCGATGATACCGGAGTACAGGCAAATGGCGAAGATCAGGGGCAGTAACTGCCGGAACGTATCGGCTTTATGAAAACGGAAGATGAATGTGAACCAGTCTTTGGGGTTATAAGAGATCATAAAGGGCTTCTTTGGTTTAAGTTACATCCTGTTCTTCATGCCAGGTTACCGGCGGCGGCTTTAAAGGTATATAAAACAGTTTTTATTGCAAACTTCCATACCTGCATTAAAGGGGTTATGGGCAGTGGCTGAAAAAAGGATGGTAACAGCAGGCGATAAAAAGAACCCATCTCATTTAAACTCCCCAAAGATGAAATGACAACCGGATCTTTGCCTGGCCGGAGATCCGCAGTTCATACGCATAATGATTCACTTCATCCACAAAGCCGGTCTTTGATAAGGGAATGGGCTGCATCTTTATAACGGAAATCAAAAAGTATAGCAATCATGAAAAAGATCTGCAGCCTTGCACTGGCAGTACTGATTTTGTCTGCCTGCAGAAAAGACCCCAGCCACAAACCCCGGTTGATCATCCGGTGATGCAGTACCTCAACCTGCAGGATGAGTCCATTACTTTCGGGAAAATAAAAAAGATCGACATCAACAGCGATGGTACGGATGATTTCCTTGTTAGCACCCTGCTGGTGGGCGACCCCATACTGAAAAGGGACCGCCGCCAATACTATGTCAGTTCAGGTACAGAGAGCCGTTTATTGAATGATTTTAATGATCAGTCTCCTGTATTGAATAAGGGTGACCAGGTAATGCTCCAGCACCCGGCTTACCTGTGGTTAGAGGTTTCATCGATCCTGCTTGCCGAAAAGATCATACCCGAGACAGGGGCTTCTTTCTGGCAGGGCGCCTGGAAACAGGCCATCCGGAAATACCTGCCTGTGCAGGTGAAGAAGAACGGAGATATTTACAATGGCTGGATTGAAATATCATTCGACATGGCATTGGAAAAGATCATTCTGCACAGGGCAGCTATTTCCACAGAGCCGGGTAAGACAGTTAAGGCAGGTTTTTAATTCACCTGTTTTGAATATTCTTCCTGGCAAAGGATGATGCGATGAATGTTTGAATGTCAGTCTGAGCTTGTCGAAGACGGGTCAGTACATCAATTAAGCCCTGTTTCGACAAGCTCAGACTGACATTCCTTTTTTATTTAGACTTAATGATTCTTAATGAACTCCCTGTAAACGGCGATTGGCACGAGGCCTGTCCATCCGCAAAAATCCGGCCTCGCCTCGTTTCCTTTACTCACTGCATCCGGCGCATAGTTCTCGAAAAAAGTCCCGGTTTGTTTATATACTTCTGCAACGGCCCAATAATATTGTTTAGCCAGGCGGCGGGCTGTTTTCTTTTTATTATAGCGCAGCAGTCCGCGTAAGACCATGTAATTGGTAGGCGCCCATACAGAACCCAGCCAGTAATTACCCTCCTTTGAATATCCTTCCTGGTTGGCGGGATAACTTGCCACCGGAATGGTTCTCCAGAATTCGGCCGGGTTGGTAAGATGTTTTATCATACCACGCAGCCTTTCTCCGGGAACGATGCCCGCCATCAATGTCCAGAACATGCCGATGTGTTTTCTCCGGATCTGTTTTCCATAACCCAGGTCGTAATAGAATGCATCGGTCTCGTTCCAGCAATGTTCATTGATGGCTTTTTTTGTTTCATCATAAATCCTGCGGTAATCAGCCACTTTATCTTCCTGCCGGATGATGGTTGCAATGCTGGCCAGGTTTTCTGCAAACAAAGCCATCTGTGCAGAAAAATCAACCGAACGGCCTTGTTTGTTCCACGCAGGGCTCAGCCCATCATAATTAAAGATATCGGGGTATAAATTGTGCAGCTTTATTCCGTTGCCGTCGTCCTGCCATCCATCCGGGTATCTGGGGATATTGTCCATTCCGGATCCGAGCCCGTCGCTGAAGAAAAGATGGTCGTCCATGCGGTAATGCTCAAGCAGGAACCGGAAGTGTTTTTGTAAGGACGGGTAAACCCGTTTCAACCTTCCTGCATCGTTAAGCTGGCCATACAATTCCAGTTCGGCAAAAGCCAGCAGGGGAGGGTTAATGCTCACGGGATGTTCTTTGGGCCACATGGTCCTTCCTTCCCGGGTATATTCCCGGCTGATGAATCCATCTTCATCCATGCGGTCGTAAAAATTATCCAGTGCATTGGCAACAGGAAGTTCTGTGGGATGGTATTTGGCATAGCAGGCAATGAAGCAGGTATCCCAGTAAAAAATGTTGGGAGAGAAAGCAGCATCCACAAAGGGTTTTTTATAAACCGGGTCAGCCGGCCCGCCGCGTATCTTGTTTTTGGCAATGGCAAGGGCTGCATCGTACATCTGTAACTGCAGGGCTTCCGGAACATCGTATGATTGCCCGGCCATCCGGGAAGAACTGCAGGAATTATTCAGTAATGAATACCCTGCGCCTGCAAGGATGCTGTTGTATAAAAATGAGCGGCGGTCCATTAATTCCTTTCCGGTGAAATTAGTTATTTAGCTGTGATTCCTCCCGGTGAGATCATTCTGCGAATGCACGTTTTTTTCACAGGTATTGTTTTTGTAACTATTATTGCAGCACCAACGGTACCTTCCATGTTATCTGCCTTTAACTCACAAAAATTCAGGTTCTGGTCTTTTGTATCCATGTTCTTACTGGTATTTGTGCATGGGTACAATCTTAACCTCAGTTATTTGCAGCCATGGACCATGCCCGGCGAACCGATGACCGTTACCGCATTTACAGAATACTGGCTGGCCAACGGGATCTTCCGTTTCCGCATACCGATGTTGTTCATCATATCGGGTTACCTGTTTGCACGAAGCGATCATACGCCGTATAAACAGCGGTCGGCCAAACGGGTAAAGACCTTACTGTATCCTTATTTGATATGGAGCGCCGTTGGTTTGTTGCTGACTTTTGTGCTGGAATTATTTCCTTACAGCAGGGATATTGTTGCCCGCACACACATGATGCAACTGGATGAGAACCGGGTCTTGCTACAGCAGTATCAGTGGTACGAAGTACTGGCCAGGTGGATATTTTTCCCCGTCTCTTACCAGTTATGGTTCATCCGGGTATTGCTCATTTATAACCTGGCATACCCTGCACTGCGATACTGTGTAACCCACCCCGTTGCCCGATGGATATTCTTTTCCATTGCCGTTCTGCTTTGGCTTTCCACGGCCGGTTTTATCATTGCCGAAGGAGAGGGATTGTTGTTCTTTTCCCTGGGCATATGGATGCAGAAGACCAATTTTGATATTGATGCTCCGGGTAAGTGGCTGCAGTTAAAATGGTGGTTTGTTGTTTTTACAGTTCTTTCCATTGCGAAAACAATACTGGCTTTCCAGGCGCCGTTCAACGGTATTGAGCTTGTATTGTTGCTGATGCATAAGCTGGTTGTATTAAGCGGGTTGATCTGTGCCTGGTATGGCTGCAATGCGCTGGTGAAATACTGCATGGGCAAAAGCTGGTTTGTATGGCTTTCTGCCTTCTCTTTTATGATATATGTATTGCATGCACCCGGGGTGGTATATGCCACGCAGGCTGTTTTTCTCCACGTCCGCGATTGGGCTGGATACCGGATGCTCACCTTTATTTTGTTGCCTTTATGTCTTATTGCCTTATCCGTGATCACCGGTGCCTTACTCCGGAAGTTCCTGCCCGGGCTTTACCGTTTTGTGACCGGCGGCAGGGGACTGGGTTGACCGATGAGCGGCTGCCACTTAAAAGATATCTTCCGGTCAATTTGAATTAATTTTACAATGCAGACGAACAGAAGTTTCTCAATTGTGTTATATCAGCTCTAAACCCCTGTTATGGTTCGCAAGAAATACAATGTTCTTTTTTTGTTCCTGGTGCTGCTGCAGTTCACCGCTGCCGGCCAGGAAACCAACCTCTTTAAAAAGTATGACCTGGACAAGATCACGTTGCCCCCCGGGTTCAGTATCTCTGTTTTTGCAGAAGTGCCAAATGCCCGGAGCATGTGCTGGGGTGAAAAAGGGACCTTGTTCGTAGGCAACCGGTCAAAAGATAAAGTGTATGCTGTACTTGATGACAATAAAGACGGCAAAGCAGAAAAGGTATTTGTTATTGATGACAGATTGAATATGCCGAATGGTGTGGCTTTCCGCAAGGGAAGCCTGTATGTGGCAGAAGTGAACCGCATACTGCGGTATGATGGTATTGAGAACAGGTTAGGCAACCCGCCGGAACCGGTTGTAGTGAATGATAAACTTCCTTCCGACAAACATCATGGCTGGAAATTCATTGCATTTGGTCCCGATGATAAATTATACGTACCTGTTGGCGCACCCTGCAATATCTGTGAAAAGGAAAATGAGATCTATGCGTCTCTGTCACGCATGAACCCGGATGGCAGCGGGCTTGAAGTGTATGCATCGGGCATCCGTAATACGGTGGGGTTTGACTGGCACCCGGCAACAAAAGAATTATGGTTCACGGAAAATGGCCGTGATAATATGGGGGATGATATGCCGGCCGAAGAGTTGAACCATGCACCAAAAAAAGGGATGCATTTTGGTTTTCCTTATTGCCACCAGGGCGATACACCCGATCCTGAATTTGGCAATAAGCGGAACTGTTCTGAATTTACCCCGCCGGCAAAAAAACTGATGCCGCATGCGGCTGCCCTGGGGATGCGCTTTTATACCGGGAAGATGTTCTTACCGGAATACAGGAACCAGGTCTTTATTGCGGAACATGGAAGCTGGAACCGCAGCGAAAAAAGCGGCTACCGGGTAACGATGATCCGGCTGGAAAATAATAAAGTGGTTCAGTATGTTCCTTTTGCTACGGGCTGGTTGAACAATAACGGAAAGGTAACGGGCCGCCCGGTTGACATTGAAATTGCTGCCGACGGCGCCATGCTGGTAAGCGATGATGCAAGAGGCGCCATTTACAGAATTGTATTCAGCAATTAGAATATCATTTTACTGCTGTAATTAATTTTTGGCAAGGTCCCGGAAAGAGACCATGCTTCTATTTAAAATTATCCCAACTTGTCCTATATCAGTAAAGACGCTCTGTTTATAAATGAAAAAGCCACTTTAGAAAAGTGGCTTTTAAGTAAGGTTGATTTTATTAATGCTGAATAATAACTTTTTCAGCGCGGATCATTTTGCCTTTATCGTCTGTTACCCGCAGGATATAAAGCCCATTGGGCAATAGGCTTGTTTCCATCCGGGTGGCCATGGCTGCTGATCTTTTCCGGGCAACGATCCTGCCATTCATGTCTGCCAGTTCGATCATCCGGCTGCCGGCATCTTTGTAATTGTATACAATGAAGTAGGTGCTTGCCGGGTTGGGATACACATCAATACTCCTGTCTTTCAGTTCTTCTTTAACCTGGTTCGTATAAAGCGGCGCAATAGGAGCAGGCGGTTCATACGTAAACTCAAGGATACTGCCCGGGTTCGCCGGCGTTGTTGTAACACCACCTGTTGGACCCGAAGTGGATCCGCTGGAATCACAGGCAACATATATTTTCATACCATCAGCCGATACAACCACATCCCTGAACCTGCCCAGTCCACGGAAATAATGGGTGGTATCGGAAATGATGCCCTGCCCGTCGTTGCTCAGTTTATACCTGGCCACGGTCCCTTTTTTCAGATTGGTTATGAGCAGGGAGTTTTGCCACCCGGGAATGGCATTGCTGCCGTAAAAATCTGCACCCGATGGCGCCACCGATGGCCACTGCATATTATCACCACCCGACGGGGGATTGCTGGAAGGGAATAAAGAACGTAATGGTTCTTTTGCATTCAGCGTTGCACAGTTGTTCTGTTCATTAACAATGGTATAGCCACCGGTCGTCCTTCCGTTATAGTTGCCATCACACCAGCCGATCACATTGGGCCATCCATAATTGCGCCCGGTTTCTATTATATTGATCTCGTCATCGCTGTAAGGGCCATGCTCATCACTGTACAGGATATTAGTACCGTTTACATTGCCCCAGACCAATCCCTGCGGATTGCGATGGCCAAATGAATAAACGGCATTGCCGTTCGGGTTATCGGTTGGTATAAATGAACCCAAACCATCCGCTTCGGTATTCAGCCTCAGGATCTTTCCTTCATAGATATTCAGGTTTTGTGCATTGTTCACCCGGCTAATATTATCAAACTGGCCGGCGCCCATGTCGCCAACAGAATAATATAATTTCTGGTCAGGTCCTATGGCGATGCGGGCAGAGTTGTGGTCGTTGCTGCCGGGAATATCCTGCAATACCGTCACAGGAGATTCCAGTACCTGCGTGGTTGAATTGTAGGTATACCTTGCAATTCTTGTTTTGCGTACGGTGCTGCTGAGAGATTGATAGGTGTAGGAAATATAAACATACGGCTTTCCGGTCATGAACTCCGGGTGCAGTGCAAGTCCCATCAGCCCATCCTGTCCACCAACCTGAACCATGGATGAACCCAATGTGAGTACCGTGGTCTTTACACTTGTTGCCGGGTTTACAAAACTTACTTTACCCGCAAATCTTTCGGTGAACCAGATATTATTATCGGGGCCATAAACCAGGTCATGCGGCATCCGCTGGTTAGCCGGATGGTACGCATGGTAAATGTTTCGGAGGGCGATTCAGAAATAAGGGTTGTCACCGGCAGGGCTGCACTTGCTGCGCTTTCGTTGCCGGCAGCATCTTTCGCCTTTACCGTCATGGAATACGTGGTGGCAGTGACAAGGCCCGATACATTGTAGGTGGTGGTGGTGATCAACGAAGCATTCAATTTCACTCCATCCCTGTACACATCATAACCCGCAACAGCGATGTTGTCTGTTGACGCTGTCCATTTCAGTGTAAAACTTGTTTGCGTAATGATCGATGACTGCAGGTTTGTTGGTTCAGATGGGGGAGTAAGATCCGGTGAACTTGTAGTAACATTCAAGGTACTGCTGTTGGCTGAAGCATTTCCTGCAGCATCTTTTGCCTTTACATAATAGCCATAGGTGGTGGCAGCTGTCAAACCGCTGACATTATACGAAGTGCCCGTAATGTTGGCTGCATTTATTTTCACACCATCCTGGTAAACATCATAACCGGTCACAGCCACATTATCTGTTGAAGCCGTCCAGGAAAGAGTAAAGGAATTTTGAGTGATAGCAGATGAAGCCAGGTTAGTAGGTGCTGTTGGCGCCTGGGTATCGGGTAACTGGGCAACCAGGCTTGATCCCGGGACCACCTGGCTTGGTGAACTGGTTGACTGGCCTGGCTTGGCCCATCCTACAGCAAGGTTATCGCTTCCGCTACTTTCTTTCATCAACGCTTCCACATAATACAACTGGCCGGCAGTAAGCGCAATAGCTACCGATTTTTGTGTACTGTATTTATTCCACTGCCTTGAATTGGTGGAGCTGGTGTTATAAGCCCTCCGCACTTTATTTGCCGAACTGCTGGTGGTGCTTATCCAGAGTTCACCACTTGCATCGCTGGCGATCCAGAAAATATAATTACCGGTGGTTGGCGGACAGATATATCCATACATCCGGATACCTAAATTACTTCCCTGGTTTGTAGGCATCTCTAACGTGGTTCTGGTTCCGGTGACAGACGGATTGTTCGGATAATTTACATTGGATGTAAGGTTTGAAACGGCAGAACCACTGATGTTATTCCAACGCTGGTAATTTATTCTGCCGGTTCCTGTACAGGTTTGTGCATTGGCATGAGACAATAAAAGAAAAAATGAAACCAATGAGGCGATGATCTTTTTCATAAACTTGGTTTTAGTTAGGGGAACAATGAGTCCGAAGGTATAAATATTCTTTAGCCAAATAAAGAAATGATTTTGATAATTTTATTATTTTTCCGTCTGGGGTAATGATTTGTAGCCAGAATAGAACAGCGCCTGTAGATTTTATTCTACTTGTTCCCGGTCATGTCATTGCCGGTTCAGCAAGGATATTGGCGTGAAAAGATCATTGCAAACATTCTTAAGTTGCTATTAGCCAGCACCTGCGATGAATTCCGCTGCATTAATTTATACGGATGCTTGCATTTTCATACTTTAATATATACTTTCATTAACATATTCTTTCAGCGGTGGTCATTACGGCCATGCCATAGAATATTGATCTGCCCTTGTTCCGCACCTGCACCCCCTCCCCGTGAAGCGTAATTATTTTTAACTTAAAACTAAAAAAAAATGAAGAAGACATTTTTTCTGTGGCTGTTCATTGCAGCCGCATTCATTGCAAACGGACAAGGCAAAACCCTTTACACCGTTAATTTCGTCAAACCAAAGGCAGGAATGAGATCTGCTTTTGAGGCCAGTTGGAAAACACACCTTGCAAAATTTCACCAGGCAGCCGACAAAAGAGATGTGTATGAAGTAGTGAGCGGCCCCAACATGGGTTATTACCATATTGTGGAGGGCCCCATTTCCTATGCAGATATGGACATGGCAAAACCCAATGCAAAAGAACATGCGCTGGACCTGGAAAAATCTTTTTTTCCCTTCCTCGACGAAAAAAGAATGAACGCCACTTACCGCTGGGATGATACGGCAAGTTTTAATGGTAAGGTGGTGGCAGAAAAATTCCTGGTTACCGTTACGCATATAAAATACGGGATGCAGGGAGAAACGATCCGGGAAGGCAGAAGGGGATCGTTGATCCAGTCTAAAATAAACCCGGCCAGCCGGTTTAGCGTTAATGTGTATACCCAGTTATGGTCAGGCTCCGACCCGGTCAGGGTGCAGGTAAGAAATCTAAAGGACGGGTTCAAGGAACTGGAAACAGATTATTATGGCCCCAGTGGGCTGCCGCCCAATGCATTTAAAGATGCGTATCTTAAAGAATACGGCCAGGATGCCTGGGATGCAAGGGGAAAAGTGTTGGATAACAATGCCAATGTACAGAGCCGGGAGCAGTCTCTCATGAAATTTCGTAAAGACCTGAGTTCACAATAAAGGGAAACAGGTAAATTAAAGATCCCGGGGTGAAATTACCCGGGATCTTTTATGGGAAACATGGTATGGGTTTATTCAGCGGGTCCTGCAGCCTGCACACTGGCCTGCACAGGTACCCGGTTGAGAAATACGAATCACACTTTGCCCCTTAGACCGTAAATGATCACTGCCAATGAAAATACCATTGTCAGCGCCACGGTTACCAGGCCCGCAGAAACCAGGTTCTCATTCAGTTCTGTTCCGGAGTACCCGGCTCCTGAAATGGGGGTCATCCGGGATGTTCCTAAAATGGCCGACAGCAATGTAAAAAGCCAGTTCACGAATGTGCCGTACAGCAAGGTCCAGAAAAGTATTTTCCTTAACCCTGCAGAAATCCTTAATTCATTCCACACAAAGCCTGCCACCACTAAAAATGTTCCGTTCATAACGCCTTCCAGGTGGGCCGCCAGGCCCATCCGGGTATTTTTCATTTCCATGATGAGTAGCCCGGTTAATAAACCAAGCAGGAATAAAAGCATGCCAAGCATTTTCAGCCTCCTGGAAGTTTGATCGTTCATACCTGTTTCGTTTTGGTGATCCTGAAATTAGTTTTAACAACGCAATCCGTAAATATAATGATGAACATTTGTTTTTCAAATGCTGTCTGTGTTGGCCAATAATGAAAACGATGGGCCAACTGCTGCTGCTGAGTACGCAGTATATGATGCTTTTGGATGATAGTGAGAATGGCGTTGGTTGGTGCCGGTTATCCAGCGGTTTGGCAGGAACCCGCCCTGAACCCGCAGGGGAAAGACAGGAACCGCAGCAGGAAGAGGTAAATTTTTCTATTCCGTATCCGCAGAGCTGTACCCGTTATTTTCCTCGTCTTCCGAGCCCGATTCCTCGGCTACATCATCCAGTTCGGAGCCGGGGATATCCAGGTCTTCACCGGTAAGGTCATGACTGGCTTCATTTACCAGGTCGCCATCTGCATCGGTGCTGTCCAGTACCGATCTTCTTAAATTGTTGTTATCAACCGACACGACATTATCCATGCTTTCGTCAAGTAACGATCTTTCAGCAGGGCTTATCTCCGCATCCATTTCCTCCCTTTCTGCCGGGGCTATCTTTTTATCCGTATTCATTGAATGTAATTTTGAATAAAGTTACCGATCCTGTTCCGTATTGCAACAAACAGGCCCGGTTATGAAGGGGCCGGGTTCCCTTTTCCTTCCTGCCTTTTCCTTTTCAGTACCCAGTAAATGCCTTTCACATTTATCTCCCAGGCAGGTAACAGGCGCACCAGGATGGTCTCTTCTGCTAATTCCAGTATGGTAATGATGGCTGCTGCATAAAATAAAAAAAGACTGGGTTCATCGGTAAAGAAAAAAAGTAACAGGAAAACACCCTGAACCAGGGCTGCGGCCTTGGCAAGGTATGTGTGAAAGCTGGTGATCTTTCCATAGCGGATAAGTGCATAGGTGGTTTGAACCAGGAAAAGGGAGAACATGATGATGAACAGAACTCTTTGCTGTTTAATGAATGTCCACTTCATATAAAATAAAGCGGTCATGGCAACCAGTATGGTCAGGTCATCACCAATGGAATCAAGTTTGGTGCCCAATACGCTGGCCACTTTGAATTTCCTGGCCAGGTAGCCATCTATCAGGTCTGTAAAAAAACTTACACCCAATAACCATTTGAATAAATTGTAATGACCCGTAAATAGCAAAACCAGTAAAAAAGGAGCGGCAACGATCCGGTACATCGTGATGCCATTTACCAGGTACCAGGCTTTTTTGTGTGCAGTTTTTTTCATATGAGAATTAGTGGCCCCGTATTTTTCTTACTTTTTTACTTGTCCATCGCTGCAGGTAGAAAAAGCCGGTAAAATTGTGGCAGTTGACAGCTTGTCGTATAGCCGGGTTTAAGATACAAATAGTTTTCGGGAAGGGTGGTATGACTGTTGGTAAATTATTACCCGCATCCGGGTCTGGTACCTGCAATATAAAGCCGTTGCATTGTACAACAAATATTGTATTCTGAAGTTCATTTTGGGAAAAATCAACCGGCATACAGCACGGTATAATATAAGCGGCCCTTGCGGTCTTTTGCTATACCAATGCCCATGTATTCATAGTTGCCCAGCATATTCTTCCGGTGATCTGCCGAGTTCTTCCACATGCTGACCACCCGGCTTGCCGTAGTTGGGCCATAGGCAACATTTTCGGCAAAAAAACCGGCAAGCCGTATTTTTTTCTTTGCCTGGGCAGTCCTTTTTGAAAAGCCGCTGTGCCCAAAATCTGCAAGGCCACGAGCCATGTCCGCACTGTGTTTTTGCGCCAGGACATTCAGTTCTTCTTTCATGATCAGTTCGGGCAGGCCGTTCGATCTCCTGAACCGGTTGGTTTCGTGTAAAACATCCCCGGCAAGTCCGGTTGTTTTAGGTTCCGAAAAAGAAAGGAGGCTGGTAAAAAGAGCCAGGCAGGCAAGAGGGGTAAAGAAATAATTGCGTTTTGCGTTCAGGTGGGTGTGCAGCATACTAATGAATGGCAAGATTTATGCCAGGGGAGCGTTAAAGAACAGATAATACTTTACGGGAACCAGGTACGTCCATTGTATATCCGTGTCCCTGTCAATTCACACATTCACCGGCTTTGTTCGAAATTATCTTAATCGCAGTTCGACTTCGCTCAGTGCCCAAAATACGCTACTTTTGCACCTCTTAAAACGAGGAACAGAAGTACATGAAGAACATCCGAAATTTTTGCATCATTGCCCATATTGACCACGGAAAGAGTACCCTTGCCGACCGCCTGCTGGAATTCACCCATACCATCGGCGAACGGGATATGCAGGCCCAGGTGCTGGATGATATGGACCTGGAAAGGGAGAAGGGCATCACCATCAAGAGCCACGCCATACAGATCAATTATAACTGGAAGGGAGAGGAATATGTGCTCAACCTGATCGATACCCCTGGTCACGTTGACTTCAGCTATGAAGTGAGCCGTGCACTGGCCGCTTGCGAGGGCGCCCTGCTTTTGGTGGATGCAAGCCAGGGTATACAGGCACAGACAATCAGCAACTTGTACCTTGCAATTGACAATAATTTAGAGATCATCCCGGTGATCAATAAGATCGATATGGATGGGGCCATGATACCCGAAGTGACCGACCAGATCGTAGAACTCATTGGCTGCAAACCTGAAGACATCTTACTGGCCAGCGGAAAAAGCGGCATCGGCATCGAAGAGATATTGACCGCCATCATCGAACGCATTCCTGCTCCCAAGGGTGACCCGGATGCCCCGCTGCAGGCCCTGATATTTGACAGCGTGTACAATAGCTTCCGGGGTATCATTGTGTACTACCGTGTTTTTAATGGCACACTAAAAAAGAACGACAAGATCAAGTTCAGCAATACCGGGCTGGAATACGGCGCCGATGAAGTGGGTATTTTAAAACTGGGCATGGAGCCTAAGAATGAAGTGCGGGCAGGCGATGTGGGTTATATCATCACCGGTATCAAGAATGCCAAGGAAGTAAAAGTGGGTGATACCATCACCACCACGGTGAACCCATGTAAAGAATCGATCAAAGGTTTTGAGGACGTGAAGCCGATGGTGTTTGCCGGCATCTTCCCGGTGGAGACCGATGCATTTGAAGAGTTGCGTGACTGCATGGACAAGTTGCAGCTAAACGATGCTTCGCTCACCTTTGAACTGGAGACATCACAGGCCCTGGGCTTTGGCTTCCGCTGCGGGTTCCTGGGTATGCTGCACATGGAGATCATACAGGAAAGGCTGGAGAGGGAATTCAACCAGACGGTGATCACCACGGTACCCAACGTAAGTTTTGTGGCCACCACGGTAAAGGGCGAAGTGATACGCATCAACAATCCCACTGAAATGCCCGACCCCACGAGGATCGACCATATTGATGAACCGTTCATCAAAGCACAGATCATCACCAAGCCCGAATACATCGGCAACATCATGACGCTTTGCATAACCAAGCGTGGTATCCTCATGCACCAGAGTTATCTGACCCCCACCCGGGTTGAACTGACCTTTGACATGCCGCTTACCGAGATCGTTTTGACTTTTATGATAAGCTCAAGAGCATGACCCGTGGTTATGCATCCTTTGATTATCACCCGATCGAATACCGGGAGAGTGATATTGTGAAGATGGATATCTTATTGAACGGAGACCGGGTGGATGCATTGAGTGCGTTGATCCACCGTGCCCGGGCACAGGAATTTGGCCGTAAGCTTTGCGAAAAACTGAAAGAATTATTGCCCCGCCAGCAGTTCCAGATCGCTATACAGGCTGCCATCGGGGCGAAAGTAGTGGCCCGGGAGAACATCAGTGCCATGCGCAAGGATGTTACCGCCAAATGTTATGGTGGCGATATAAGCCGTAAGCGTAAACTGCTGGAGAAACAGAAAGAAGGTAAGAAGCGGATGAAGCAGATCGGAAATGTGGAAGTGCCGCAGGAAGCCTTTTTGGCCGTATTAAAATTGAATGACTAACCCCTATCCCCGCCAGCCGGCGGGGGACTGATCATGGGAAGGACCAAGCAAAGATTGCTGCGAAGAAAACCATTATCAAACGGGATCTTATACAAATCGAAATCCAACTCCCTCTTCGCCAGCTGGCAGGGTGCTGATCACGGAGAAGAACCAAGCAAAGATTGCTGCGAAGAATATCATTATCAAACGGGATCTCATACAAATCGAAATCCATCTCCCTCTCCTTTGGAGAGGGTTGGGGTGAGGTCAAAGCAACAAGGAATTCTGAATATTGACCGGAAACCCATTTCGAAATTCAAAATTCCTTGTTCGATATTATTAAATACTCAATATACAACCCTCCATGTTCAATGTTCAGGGTGCTCCAATCACCTCATTTCTCAGCATAGTGTTTTTTGCTTAAGGACTGTTCCAATTGAATATTGAGCATTGAAAATTGTACATTGAATATTTGTCTTTGAATTTTATCTTTAGTGCTTACTACCGAAGTATTTCTATTGAATAAGAAGCACACCATCCTCCTTTCACTGCTTGTTCTGCTGTACCTGGTAAACGGTATCTGTTCCATCAATGCCCTATCCATTACGGCCGACGAGGGCTCTCACATGGCTTTTGGCATCAAGATGCTGAAAGGCGACCCTGCCCGTACCAATCCGGAGAAAGATAACAGCAAGATGCCGGTCACGGTGCTGAATGTGATGCCCAGGGCGGTGGAGCAGGTCTTGCATAAAAACCTTACCCGCAATGATTGGGGCACCACCGACACCATCCGGGGCCGGTATATCACCCTGTTTTTTTCGGTGCTGATCATCCTGCTTGTTTTTCACTGGAGCAGGAACTTATATGGGGTCAACGCCGGGCTGTTCTCCGCTTTTTTATTTGTATGCTGCCCCAATAATATGGCGCATGCGGTTTTGGTGACCACCGAAACCTATTCCGTCTTTTTTTTGCTGGCCACCATGTATTGCCTGTGGCGGTTCTGCAATACCGGCAGCAATAAACATTTCATCTGGTTTGCCCTAATGCTGGCGGCATCGCAACTGGTGAAGCAATCCCTCTTTCATTTGTATGTGCTGGCGCCGCTTTGCCTGCTGGTTTATGCCACAGTGATGAAAGAGAAAATAAAATGGTCACCCCTTTTTATAAAGACACTCATCGCAGCCGGTATCAGCTGGGTCGTCATCAATACCGGGTTTGTTTTCTGGCACATGAATACGCGGCTGGGGGATTATCATTTTATGAGTTCGCTGTTTCAAAAACTGCAGCAGTTGTTGCCGGGCCGGATGCCGGTCCCTTTGTCTGAATTGTTTGTTACCGGTCTTGACCAGGCCAAATATTACGACCAGCTGGGCGGTGGCCATCCAAACAGTTCCTTTGCCAATGTGACCATACTGGGCCAAAGCAGTACCGGCGGCAGTTTCTGGAATTATTATTTTGTAAGCATCTTTTTTAAAACGCCCATCCCGTATCTTATCCTTGCCGGATGGGCAACGTTCCTCTGCTTGCGCAATTCCCGCTTTACCGGTTTTATGCGGAATGAGTTCTTCTTGCTGGCACCGGTTGTTTACTTTCTCCTGCTGATGAGTTTTTTATACAATACACAGTGCGGCATCCGGCATCTTATTTTCCTGTACCCCCTGCTGTTTATTTTTTGCGGACTGGTTTATAAAAAGGCCGGAAAAAAAGGGGATCAGTTATTACTTCTTATGCTCAGCCTGTGGCTGCTGATGAGTGTGGGGCAGTACTTCAATAATTATTATCCCTATACCAATGAATTCATCGGGCATAAAAAGAATGCCTGGCAATACGTGGGCGCCAGTAATCTCAACATCACCCAGGCCGAATACCTGCTGGATGCCCATCTTAAAAAACACCCGGAAATAAAAAGGGCGCCGGAAGGACCGCAAACCGGGAAATTCGTACTCGTGGTCGACAGCTATCTTGATATCTGGAATACCGGCAAATACCAATGGATCCGGAAATTAAGACCGGTGGGGCACGTGGAGCATAGTTATTTGCTGTTTGAAGTGGGTGAGAAGGATATTGAAAAGTAAAGAAGAAATGGTTGAACCACATAGAAACATAGAATGATCTATGTTTTATCTATGTTACCTATGTCCTGTGTGGTTCAGAATAATAAAAAAAACTTTATTAATGCTCAAAGGAAAGAGAATAGTGGTGGTGATGCCGGCCTACAATGCAGCCAAAACATTGGAACAGACCTATGCCGACATTCCTTTCGACATCGTGGATGAAGTGATCCTGGTGGATGATGCCAGCACCGATGAAACCGTGCAGGTGGCCCGGGCATTGAACATCCGGCATGTCATTAAGCACGACAATAACAAAGGCTATGGTGGCAACCAGAAGACCTGTTATACCGGGGCGCTGGCATTGGGCGCAGATATCGTGATCATGCTGCACCCCGATTACCAGTACAATCCAAAGCTGATACTTCCTATGGCGGAGCTGATCGCCACCGATGTGTACCCCGTTGTGATCGGCAGCCGCATCCTTGGAAAGGATGCCATGCAGAATGGAATGCCGGGGTACAAATATTTTTTCAACCGTTGCCTTACGTTGTTCCAGAACATTTTACTGCGACAGAAATTATCGGAGTACCATACCGGCTACCGGGCATATTCCGCAGCAGTGCTGAGGGATATCAACTTTATGGCCAACTCCGATGATTTTGTTTTTGACAACCAGTTGTTGTTGCAGATCATCTATAAAAAATACATGATCGGGGAGATAAGCTGCCCGGCAAAATATTTTGCCGATGCCTCTTCCATAAACTTCCGCCGCAGTTGCCGCTATGGATGGGGTATTGTGGTGAATACTTTTGGATTTATACTGCATAAACTGAAACTGTTGAGGCTGAAGATATACGCTTAGTGCCCTTCATGCTGTATTTTCTTCGTGCCCTTTGTGGTTAATTTATCCTGGGAGAAGCAGAAGTATTACCACAGAGAGTACGAAGGTTTTCATGAAGGACGCAAAGAAATTATTCTATGCAGAATCATTTAACCGTAATTTTGATCTAAATACAAAGACCATGAGCAGTTTTTCCCTGAATCCCGATATGAATATTGAAGTGATGGCCCGCTTTATCGCCAAAGGCACGGATACCCCTTTGATCGGCGCTGATTACGAGATGCGGTTGTTTGAAAAAGACCTGATGGAAGATGATTACCTCGGAAGGAGTACGCTGGACGATAACGGCGTGGCAAAGATATCTTTCAAACACGGTGATTATAAGGATTTCCTGAACCCCGAAATAAACCCCGACCTGTATTTTGCCTTATACCGGGGAGAAGCCCTCATCTTTCAAAGTAAGGTAATGCGTGACCTGGACCTTGACAGTATGGAAAAATTCAAGTTGGGAGAAGGCGAAGTGGTTGACCTGGGAACATACCTGGTGTAAGAATGATATTATTCCTCTTCTCCCTTTCCTTTCTTTTTTCCCGGTTCAACTGGATTACCAGTGCCCAATTTATCTTCCATCAGATCTCCTGATTGATTACGGACAGGATTGGGCAGCGGCGCCTGTCCATCTGGTGTTACATAATTGAACACCTTCTCTACATGCACCCATTTGCCGTTCTTCCATTTAAAGCCTTCGTAATCCCCGTCGCCAACAAGTGTCCATTCCTTTTTCGGCTCATTGGATTCTGAAACCAGGTGTTCAACGATGATCATGTCCATATCAGTGTCGTAAGACAGGCGGGGGCCTGCATCTTTTTTAAATTCCATCACATAGCGGCTTTGGGATGACTTAAAAACACTGTCTTCCTCGTAACTGAAATAGCGGCCGCCAAACGTGGGCTCATCATTCAGGAAGTTGAGTACTTCAATGATCTTGCGGCTGCTGCGGATATTGTTCTCATCAAAACCCAGCAGGGTATAATAATTCTGGTTGGAACTTTTTTTCTGAATGATCTTGTAATAAATGGCGCCGATCCATCCGTAATTATTCCCGATGGTGTCTGCAATGCCGGTGGTCACGTCCGATTTATCGATGAGCGGGAATAATTTTAATGCGCCATCCCAGGTCTTCATCTGTATGGCCCCGTGCTGGCGGATGATATTATCGTTGATGATTAGTTGCCAGGTAAAAATGCGGAAACTGCTGTCGGGTGCATATAACCTGGATACCGTTTCCAGCGAATCGAACGGGAAATGGAATGAATGCGGTGTTTTAAGCGCCCTTACCAGCATGCGGGTGAACGTACTGTCGGCATTGAAACGGTCGTCTGCATTAATGCCTTGTATGATCTTCCGGGCAATCCCTTTTAACGAGTCTTCTTTTTGCTGCAGGAGCTTAAGATCGCTCCTGCCGGTACCCTGTGCAAAGGATGATTGGCAAAGAATGGATACCAGGAATAAACCCACTAGTTTCTTCATGCCTTAAAAATAGTTATTCCTTAAATATATTGGCTGCAAAATTACCGGCGCTGTTAAAAATTTAACTTAAGCTTAGAACAAGGCAGGGCATTACACGAAACCCAAGGGTAATTAAATATCAACGGATGGCTTTTGCAAACGATAAGAGAGAATCATACACAGCATCAATGCGTTCATCATCCAGGTCAACTTCCGGCCGGGTGGTTGGCAGGAAAATGGTCTTCAGGCCCATGTTGCGGCCAAACTGCATATCACTTAGTGTATTGCCGATCATGATGGCCTTTGCATTATCTATATCCGGGAAGTCTTTCAGCGCCCGCAATCCCATGCCATTGTTCGGCTTCCGGTCGGGACTGGTATCCTCCACATCCGGTGAAAAATAAACGGCATCGATCCTGCCACCGGCCTTTTCAATTTCTGCCTTCATGTTCTTATGGATCCGTTCCACATCCTCCATCCGGGTTACCCCCTTGCCGATGCCCCGCTGGTTTGTGATAACGATGATATGCCTGAACTTTTTTGCAAAAACAGCCATGGCTTCTTTAACACCTTTATAAAAACGAAACTCATCCCAGGTATGGATATAGTCCTTCTCCTTTTCATGGTTTATCACCCCGTCCCGGTCAAGGAACAGCGTCCAGCTATTATCTATTTTTGTCAGATCGATCATGGAATACACTAATTAATACGAATTACACGAATTGGTTGGATTCATTCTTAATTTTTAATTCTTAATTCTACCTGCGCTCTTTCATAGTCTTCCGGTATGCCGATATCAATGAAATATTCGTCCTGTACCAGGCCAACCATTTTTCTGCGGGTAAAGAACTGCTCCAGGTAATCTTTTTCGAAAGAGAATTTCTGAGGAAGGTCTTCCTGCAGAAATTTTTCCCTGTTCAGTGCATAAATACCCCCGTTGATGAATCCTTCTTCGTAATGGCTTTTTTCCCGGAAACTGGTAATGGAATGGTCATGGCTGATCTCCACCCCTCCATAGCGGTCAAAATCCTGCATCGGTTTCAACGAAAGGGTACAATCGGCATCCATGGTCTCATGAAATGCAGATAGCAGCTCCAGGTCAATATTGAAGAAAGTATCGCCGTTAAGTATCAACACATTTTTACCGGTTGCATGGCTGCAGGCCAGTTTAACAGCGCCCCCGGTCCCCAGTGGTTCGTCCTCAATAGAACATTGAATATTGAGCGTTGGATATTGTGCATGCAACCATTCTTCGATCAACTCATGTTTATACCCAAGAGAAAATATGAACCGGTTGATCCCCTGCCGTTTTAATTGTTCAATCACAAAATGAATAAATGGTTTGCCTGCGACCGGTGCCATACACTTGGGTATATCGGCAACAACAGAACGCAATCGTGTTCCCAACCCCCCGGCAAGTATGATGGCTTCGACCTCCAACCCCTTGTCCGTGGATGAGGGGGAGCTTTGGAGTTCAATATCTTTAGGTTCTTGCACTTAATAATAAGGTTTATTTTCTTAGAGTCTAAAGCCCCTTTAGGGGTTTGGGGCAGCAAAGTATTCTGCTTCTACCAACTGACAGATTATATGGCCGAGCATGATATGACTTTCCTGTATCCTTGGGGTATCGGTAGAAGGAACATTGATCAGGTGGTCGGGAAGCGCTTTCATGGTTCCGCCGGTAGCGCCGGTGAACGCAATGGTTGTCATCCCTTTTTCTTTTGCCACTTCAAACGCATTGTAAATATTCCTGCTGTTGCCGGAGGTACTCAGGCCGATCAGTACATCGCCTTTGTTGCCGATGCCTTTAATAAGCCTCGAATAGATCACATCATAGCTGTAGTCGTTGGCTACTGCTGTAAGATACGAGGTGTTGCAGTGCAGCGCTTCGGCAGGCAATGCATCCCGGTCGGTATAAAAACGGCCGCTGAACTCGGCAGCCAGGTGCTGTGCATCGGCAGCACTACCGCCATTGCCACAGAACAGGACCTTGTTGCCGTTCCGGAATGCCTTCACGATCACGGCAATGCAATCTTTTACGGTTTTCTGCAAGGTCTCATCTTTCAGCACATCCTGCTTCACGGTGATGGAAGCCTGGATGATATCCTTTATCTGGTTCATAGTTTTAGTTAAACAGCCCAGGTAGTTAACCCGTGCTTGGTGAACGAATAATCCCTGACCTGTCCGCCAAAATTATTCAATGTTTTAATAACCGCATGACGGGTGTTACCGGGACAATAAAAGATCATAAAACCACCCCCGCCGGCGCCGCTTATCTTTCCGCCGGTAGCACCGGCCTGTTTTGCAGCGGCATATACTTTTTCGATGGCATCATTACTGATATTGGCAGCCATGTTCCGCTTCTGTTCAAAACCATAATTAAGAATGACGCCGATCTCATCCAGCTTTCCCTGCAGCAATGCTTCCTTCATCATCTTTGCCTGTTCTTTCAGGTGGTGCATGGCTTCAATGCTCTTTTCGTTCTTCTCATTCACATTCTTTACCTGCTCTTTGATGATGGCGGCGCTTTCCCGGGAAGTGGAGGTGAAATACAGCACCAGGTTATTTTCCAGTTCATACAGGTATTGGGGCTTGATGCGAAGGGGATTTACGATCACTTTATCACCGGCATAGAACTCCATGAAGTTGACGCCGCCGAAAGTGGCTGCATACTGGTCTTGTTTACCGCCTGCTAATCCCAGGTCGTTCCGTTCTATATCGTAGGCATATTTTGCAATGGCGTATTCATCCATCTTTATTTTCAGCATTTCCAGGAATGCCCCGAGTACTGCTACCACAAGGGTAGAAGAGGTTCCCAGGCCTGAACCAGCCGGTGCATCCACAAAAGTAGAGAGCCGGAAACCCTTCAATGGCATGGGATGATCTTTCTGAACCCGGTTGTAAACACCTTTCAGCAGGTCAAGTGTTCCGTCAATGGGCAATTGTTCAGCCACATCAAATACCTGTTCTTCCTCCCTGTCAAATGCCCGGATGATGATCCTGTTTTCATCCATCGGTTCTATCGATGCATAGGCAGAGAGAGAAATGGTGCTGTTCAGGATGGCTCCGCCAAACTGGTCACTGTACGGGCTTACATCGGTGCCCCCCCCGGCGAGGCCAATTCTTAAAGGAGCTTTACTTCTGAAGATCATGTAGCTATTTAAGATCGCAATTTACTGTAAATAAGTTTAAAGGGTGGCCAGGTTAAAACGTTTAAAGGTTGAAGGGTTTAAGGGTTAGCCCCGGTCTCTTCAGGATGTATTCAACTCTTCAACCTTTAAACGTTCAGTATGCTTTCAACCATTTTTGTCCAGCTCAGCTTTTTCTTTTCTTCCAGCAGGCCGGGGATAAAATAATTTTCGCCTTTTTCAAAGTATGCGGTTATTTTTTCAGCCAGTGATTCTGCTGTGGGTTCAGCAACCAGCCCGGCTTTATTATCCGGCACCATGGATGGTAAGCCGCCCACATTGGTAACGATCATGGGAACCTCGAAATGATAGGCGAGGGGAGTAACGCCACTCTGTGTTGCATTGCGGTAAGGTTGCACCACCAGGTCAGCCGCACACATGAAATATCGTATTTCTTCATTACGGATAAATCTTGTTTGCATTATCAGACTGTCCCTGATACCCAAGCGGCTTATCAGCTCATCATAGGTTTTCCGGTCTTCATAAAATTCCCCGGCAATGAGGAGTTTAATGTTTGGGGTTTGAGGCCTGCCTGTCCGGTAGGCAGGTTTGCGGTTTTGGAGCAACTTCATGGCGTTCAGCAAAATGTCCAGGCCCTTGTATTTACGGATGAAGCCGAAGAACAGGATTATTAATTCTTCATTTTTAATTTTTAATTTTTCCCTGGCTTCTTCTTTCGTGATCTTCTCTCCAAAATTGTCATACAGCGGATGCGGAACAAGCTTTGCCGGTTTGGTGCTGGTAAATGAGCGCAGGTCGTTCATTACTTTTTCACTCATGGTTATGAATGCATCCACGGGTTTTATGAAATAACGGGTGAAGGGCTTGTCGCCGATCCGTTTTTCATGGGGAAGGATGTTGTCGGCAATGCAGATGATCCTGCTGTGCTTGTTTTTTTTGATGATGCGCAGGATGGTTCCCAGGCAGGGTCCCATGAACGGGAGCCAGTAACGTACTACCACAATATCGGGACCCAGCTTTTTGATCTCCCTGCCAACACGCAGCCAGTTAAAAGGATTGATCGAATTGATCCGGGTCCTTATGTCAAGGCCTGCAGGCGCCGGTTCATCCGTGAATTGTGTTTTGCCGGGAAATAAAAAACCGGGGTATTGTAAAGAGAAAGAATAAATGATTACCTGGTGACCTTCATCATGGAATTGTTTGGCCAGCCGTTCATTGAATGTCGTCATGCCACCGCCACGTAAAGGATGCGCCGGGCCGATGATGATTATTTTTTTATATAGAAACGCTGATGACACTGTTTAGGGTGGTTTTATTTTCTTCTGGGCCCAAAGGTTCGACCTTGGGCTTTGGTTTTCAGGTCACGTGTTTCTATCATTAAAACCCCGTTTTTTGTTCTATTAAGTAATTATTCCGCTCCGGTGAATTGCGGGAGATCAGTTCCCCGATGAACCCGGCCAGGAATAATTGCGAACCGATGATCATGGCCAGTATGGCAAAAAAGAACAAAGGCCGTTGTGTGAGACCGGTCTGGTCGAAAAAGAATTTTGAGACGGTAAGGTAAAGGAAAATGATCAGGCCAAAGAGGAAACATACCGTGCCCCACAGCCCGAAAAAGTGCATGGGCCTTTTCCCGAACTTGCCTACAAAAAAGATGGTCATCAGGTCGAGAAACCCGTTTACAAAACGGCTCCATCCGAATTTGGTAACGCCGTATTTCCTGGCCCGGTGCTCCACCACTTTCTCGCCTATTTTCCGGAAGCCGGACCATTTGGCCAGCACAGGTACATAGCGGTGCATTTCGCCATATATTTCAATACTCTTCACAACTTTTTTACTGTACGATTTAAGGCCACAGTTGAAATCATGGAGCTTTATCTTGCTCATTCCCCGGGCTGCGGCATTGAATAACTTGGAGGGGATATTCTTTGTCAGCGTATTATCATACCGTTTCTTTTTCCATCCGCTCACCATATCGTACCCGTCTTCCACGATCATTCTTCTCAGTTCGGGTATCTCATCGGGACTGTCCTGCATATCGGCATCCATGGTGATCACCACATCTCCCTGCGATGCCTTGAAGCCTTCATTCAGTGCAGCGCTTTTGCCATAGTTGCGCTGGAATTTTATCCCTTTGATATTGGTATTCTTATCCCGGAGACCTTCGATCACTTTCCAGGAGCCATCCGTACTTCCATCATCGATCATGATCACTTCATAGGAAAAATCATTCTCCCGCATCACCTTTTCTATCCATGCCGATAATTCCGGCAATGATTCTTCCTCGTTATAAAGCGGTATTACAATTGAAAGGTGCATGCTTGATCGTTTATTGTTTTCGTTGACTTAAAAAACCAGCGCCCACTGCTGTTACCAACGCTCCCAATACCAGGTATTTGAACGTGGTGATCCCGAGCATCATCGGCATAAATATCTTTCTCAGTTGCTGTGCATTACTTTCAATTTCAGCGGGAGTATGGTTCCCTTCCTGTAAAAGCAATTTATTATTTTCTGCAATACCCGATTCCCTGTAGGATGTATCAAAGCTAAAAAAGATAAAGGTAAAGACCACCATTAATAAAGTGGCTACAATGAATGTCTTAAAGCCCGTTGAAAAGTATTCCTTAAATGGTTTGTTCTCACCCTTCGCCTGCATGAATGCGAACAGGCTCCATATTATCCCGGCCAGGTAAATGCTGTAAATGACATACTGTTCCTTGCCATTAAGGGGATATTTCAATCCATAATAAAAGAACAATACCAGCCCTGCCATCAATAACCCGGTCAGCAATCCCTTTCTGGTAGCATTTATTTTCTGCAGCATATTATTGGTTCAACTGTATTTGTCCCTTATTGATTATACCCAGCACGGTCCCTTTCAGTTTCTTTCCGGGGAAAGCTGAATTCTTTGACCGTGACCGTATCATTCCTTCGGTGTAAGTAAATGCTGCACCCGGGTTGAATAAAGTGATACAGGCCATTTCTCCTTCTTTGATCTCCGGAACCGCCAGGCCAAATAGTTTCCGTGCATTCACCGTTTGCATCTGCACAAAATTTTCTACCGGCAAACCGGCCGTATGTACGGCGGCAAACATGGTCTCCAGGCTTATCATCCCGGGTTTTGCATATTCAAATTCACAGGCTTTACCGTCCCAATGCTGCGGCAGGTGGTGGGAGGCTATGCAGTCAATACTTCCGTCGAGCAGGGCTTTGCGGATGGCCATCATATCGGCCCGGTTCCGTACAGGCGGGTTCAGTTTCAGGTTGGTATCATACTGTTGCAGGTCCTCATCGCAAAAGAATACCTGGTAAGGAGTGATGGAGCAGCTGATTTTTATTCCTCCTTCCTTTGCCCGTTTAATATATTCCAGGCTTTTGGGGGATGAAACGCCGGAGAAATGGATATTACTGTCGGCATACCTTGCCAGTTTGATATCCCTTGCCACCATCAGTTCTTCGGCCATGGCCGGTTTGCCGGGCAAGCCCATCTGTGTGGAAATAAGTCCTTCATTCACCAGGCCGTTTGCACCGATGCTGGTATCATCCGGTACCTGTATCACGGTTCCGTCAACCGTTTTTACATACTGAAGCGCTTTCAGCAGCAGGCCCGAATTCTGAACCGGGTGTATCCCGTCGCTAAAAGCGATGGCCCCGGTCTGCTGCATATCGTACATCTCGGCCAGTTCTTTTCCTTCGGTCTTTTTGCTGATGGCAGCAATGGGATGTATATTTACAGCAAGTTGTTTTGCTTTTTGAATGATGTAATCAATTTGTGATTTGCTGTCGGCAACCGGGTTGGTATTCGGCACCAGCATCACATCCGTGAATCCACCTGCGGCTGCGGCTTTTGCTCCCGATTCAATGGTCTCCCTGTATTCAAAGCCCGGGTCGGCAAAATCGGCGAACAGGTCCATCCAGCCGATGCTTGTGCACAACCCGTCCTGTTCAACAACCTGGTCGGCATTTTCGGTGATCGAATCTGCGATCTTTGCGATCTGGCCGTTCGAAATTAAAATGTCTTTGATTTGTCCGTTAAAAGGAGAGGAGGGGGAAATGATCTGCGCTTGCTTTATTAATATCTTCATTATTTCAGGAGATTGGGCAAATATCCTAAAAAAAACTCAGGTTACGAAACCCGGCGGGAAATTTGTGCTTCAGCAAGCTTTGTGGCTGTAAAACTAAAAACAGGAGCTTTTAAAACCCCTGTTTCAACCCAAACACACTATGGATGCTTATTACCTGTTTTCGACCGTTACACCCGCTGTTTTGCGTAAGAAAACCAGTTCTGATTCATCCTCTGAGTAGATGAATATCAAACCGGTTGATACAAGGCTTGCCTTACTTCCGCCGGCGATGTATACATTTACCTTTTTAGATTGCAGTGTATTACCTGAAAAGACAAGGGCTTCCTTCTGAACCGTAAGTTTTTCCAGGTTTTTTACATGCACTTCCACGGTTAGTTTTGATTTGTAGTTCATGATCTTTTTAGCTGATATTCTCAACTCTTCATTTTTTACATCCAGGTTTAGGTCATCGAAAAGTCTGGCATCACCCACCAGGTAAATGACCCCGGGGTCATTGCCTCAACCAGCACCACTTCTATGGGAACGTCGATATTGACCTGGTTGAATACGGGAACCTGTGTTTTTTTGGTGTCTATTTTTTTCTCTGTTTGCGCAAAGGCTGTTGTGGTAACGAACAGTGCTGCGGCTAATAATGATCTTACTTTCATGGCTTTTGTTTTTTATGGTTATACGTATTGTTGTTTGTTCAGGCCAGCATGGCGCCTTCGGTTAGCGATTCCGTAACGATGCTGAAGCGTTGTTGTGATAATTCCGTCTCTGCCAGTTGCATCATGCCGTTGAATACGGCATCCGGCGCTGTATTCTTGATCTGTTTGAGCCAGTGGATGATCTCGTTGTTGCTGAGCCCACGCATCATCCAGAAGTTGAATGCATTCAGCAGGTCAACCGGTATCTGGGAGATGATCTGCATGGTGATGCCGTGCAATTCTTCATCAGAAAAATTATCCCACAGCAGCCGGTTCAGTTCCCTTTCTTCCTTGGCCATATGTTCCAGGTTAAATGCCACGAATTCGGTGAACGCCACCCGGAGGGCACTTCCCAGTTGTTCTTTTTCTGATCAAGGGTTGCGGCATGCAGCATATTCACCAGGGCAGTAAGGCGGTTGCTCAACTCATGATCTTTTACGTGTTCGGCTGCAAATAAACCGGCAACCGATGGTTCAAATGATTCAATCGTATTTAAAATATTGCTGTCTTCGGAATGGGCATGTTTGTCGAACAGCACCACCACCTCGCTGATGCATTCCGCAATGGTATTGGTTTCTTCTTCGTTGCTGAAATCGGTCTGCTGCAGCAGGATGGCTGTTTCGTAAAGCATGGCCCTTAATCCCTTGTGGACCTGGTAAAAAATGTTGTAACGCTTCATGGCTGTAATTTTAATGGTGATTGATGAAACAAAAATCCATATCCCCATGCTGTCAATCAACCGGATGCTGAATGAAATGGCGAACCGGTGGTATGAATTGCGGAATTTGGTTAAACAGGTACCCCGCTGTTCTTTACCGGGAGTATTGTTCCCTTTGCCGGCTGGTATCCTGCTGCCAGCATCGCACGTTCTGCCTGCAACAGGTGGCGCTGTATATGGGCCGTATAGAACAGGAGCACATCGCCTAATTTCAGCTTTATGAACGGGGCGATGGAGATGGGAACTTTTATCCGGTTCAGGTCCCGCTTTTGCGAACGGGTGATCAGTTGTTCCAGTTTTTCCAGCTGGCTGATGAATTCACTCAGCACCTGTGCCGTATTCAGTTGTTCGGCAGGCCGGTGGTCTTTGGGGGATCTCATCTTCTTCGTTGGGATGCCATTAGATCCGGGAAGCATCAGCTTATAAAAATAATTTCCCAGCAGGCCGCTTTTAAAGCAGGCATGATCAGCTTGCTGATCTTCTTTGCCGATGGCTTTTTCCATGGCAGGCAGGTAATAACGGCCATAGCTGTTTAAGTGTTCCAGGCATTGAACAGCGCTCCATTTGCCGGGGCCGGGTTGTGCTGTAAAAAATTCGGCGGGCATTTGCTGCCACCCGGTGACCGCTTTTGTGATGTGGGATTCTGTTTGTGTATACAAACCATCCAGGAGTGTTTTTGAAACATATTTCATGGTGATTAATTTTTATGACACAAAATTGCTGCGTACAGAAAAATTAATTATTGGTAAATACCAAGATTTTCGGTAGTGTCCTATTTTGAATATTTTGTGACCTGTCATGCTGAGCCTGCCTACCGGCAGGCAGGCTCAGGATGACAATCATTCAAAATAGGACACTACCAGAATTTCGGGTAATACCTGAACCACATGGGGACATAGAAATTGACACCTGACATCACCTTTGTGCTCTATGTTCCCAAGTGGTTTCTGTTTTCATAATCTTACTTTTCCCAAAAGCTTGCTGAAATTGGTGGCATCCATGCCCAGGTAATTGGCGATGTATTTGTGAGGCACCAGGTTTAAAATATGCGGACTCCGTTTCATCAGTGAGCGGAATTTTTCTTCTGCGGTAAAACATTGTACCTCTATCATTCTTTCCAGTACACCCGCAAAAGCATAATTGGTGGAAATGCGGATAAGGTGTTCAATGAGGTGATGCGCTTTCATCAATTCATCCAGTTGCCGGAAACTGGTCTTTAAGAAAGTGCTGGGTGTCAGTGTTTCCACAAAGAACCGGGATGGCGTTTGGGTAAGAAAGCTGTCGGCCACGCCGCCAAAGGAGGGGGCATAGGTAAACACGATGGTTGCTTCCCTGTCCTGCTCATCATAATAATAGACCCGTTGAATGCCTTCGGTGATGAAATAGAGGTTTCGTTCGGTTTCGCCGGCCCGGGTCAGTACAGATTTTCTTGGGGCAGAATCTTCCTGCCAGATCTTTAAGAATTTTTCCAAAGCAGCATCACCGGGATCATAAACCGATAATACAAAGCTTTTAAGTATTTCTGTCTGGCTCATATTGAATCGGCAGGCAGCTCCTGCATAGCAATTTAATAGTTAAATACTTCCCGGATGAATTTTACACCGATATATTTATTGGGCGGGATATAAGAAGAGAAAAGGTCCCTGGTCACTTTGGATTGAAATCTTGCGGTTAATTCCTGCCACAATACATTCCATTCGATATCCTTATTGCTGACCATCTCCCTGTTTATCCTGTCGAGCAACGGGTCATTGATCAGTTTGGACCCGATATTCCGTGTCACAATAACATTCACATCCGGGTTCAGCTGGAATACTTTTAAAACTTCGTTGTAGCCCCCGCAGGACCCCAGGAATACAAACTGGCCCGATGAGGTCATTTTATTTAAACTCTCATGCAAATAATAACTATGCCCCCGGTGAATAAAGGAAGTTGCTTCAAAACCTTCCTTTTCAATGGCAAACAGCATTTCATTCTGTGCAGAATCAAAACCAATTTGTGTGTTTGGCTTGTTCATATAAACCTTCATCGCATTGCCCGACCTGGAATGAAAGACAATGAAATTACCCCGGTCCGTCCTGTCCCAGGTTGCATTATCAAAAACCGCCGTGCTGTTGCTGAATGAACTGGCGGCGTCCTCATCATCATAAAAGAAACAGGCCTGGACAATCGTGTTGTTCTTTTGTAACCGTTTGATGGCAAGCACGTCGTAGGTATCATCGGTTTTATAGTTGATCTTATTCAGCAGGATGTCTTTGAATCCATTGTACATCCGCCGGTGCATAAAAAAATACTGCAGCCCGGGTTGTTGCAGGATCTCATCGATCTGCCTGACCAGGATGTCCCGGATGGTTGCGTGGTGCCTGATCTCGTAAAGTACTTCTGCCAGGGTCATTGCATTCAGGATGATCTCATTATCGGTAAGGCGCCTGTTGGTAAGCCCGGTCAGATAGTTCCCGATCAGCCCGGCAACTTTTTCTTCCTTCAGTCGGTTGACCAGGTCATCCACCAGGCCATAGCCCGAGATATTTGCCATCACATTATTGAACTGGTAATAGTCAATATCTTCAAAGAATTTATTCAATCCTTCTTTTTCCGTTTTCTCCAGGAATCTTTTATAAACATACATGAAGCTGGATGTATACAACTGGCCGCTGCCGCCGATCAATAAAAAATAAAGGTCCCTGGCTGTCAGGGTATTCAATACCTGGAAACGGGTCTTATCGGGAGCCTCGTGCAGCATATTTATTTCACGGATGAAATAAATATTCGACAGGGTCTTGTTCGTGTTCAGGATCGGTTGTTGTAAAAAAGCCTTTTTTTCAGGATCCGGGTTTTTATACAGCCATAAGGCTTCCTCGATGAACGCTTCATAATAATCCTGCGGACAGAGGATGAGTTCCCGGACCCTCTCCATGCTGATACGGTTTTCAAAGATCGCCAGGCTGAATGGCATGATCCGGTCATAATAATTATCCCTGCTCACCCCGCTGACGGCCTTAACGGTCGTGTTATTGCTCCTGTTCACCAGTTCAATGAACCGGGTGTCATTTTCGGCAAGTTTCCTGGTAAGGATATCGGGTGCGTCATTCGCCAGGAAATAAAGCAATGTGTCTTTAAAGCGTGCATAGCGGGGCAGGTGGATCCGGGTGGAAATGAAATAAGGATTATTCAGCATTTCCCGGAGGCCAACGATGGTCCGGATGCTGTCGCCCAGCAATAAACCGTCAAATGCAGACTGGAGAATGGCTGTTTGGGTAATACCGATCTCCCGGAATATATTCCGGAGGGGCTGTTTCTTATAGGTTTTTAGCGCCAAAAGGAAATTATGGTTCAAGGAAGGTATGCGCAGGAAAGTGATGGACCTGCTGTTGAGTTTGTCCTCGCAGGAACGGAACAGGTTCAGGAGGATATCAATTATTGGTTTGTCCTCTACAAGTACATATTTTTTGATCAGTGAGTCACAGGTTGTATAGTAGAAATGATCGATGGCCTGTGTAAAGGTCTTGTCGATCTCCCTGCTCTTTAATGTCTTTACCAGGCTTTCCCTTGTCTTTACATAGGCAGAAAAGTCCTGTGCGAATAAACGGGATGAAAGCGAAACCTGTACCAGGCAGACCAGGGAAACGTATAATGCCAGGCCTGGCCTGTAGAATACCTTTCTGCCATTTGTTCTGTTTTTCATATTTGTTATCTCCACGGATAAGTGAAACATACACATATGCCTGTTGCATATATACCATCGCTGAACAGGGTATTTCTTATAGATGGGATATTAGTCATATGCAGCATTCATTGGCCTCAATTTCTGCACTATAAAAATAAACTTTAAAGGTCACGAATAGAAAACTATTCAGTGGCGGGTTTAGGTGCATGTTAAGGGTTTACTAAATATGGCCGGGAAACAGGTCTTAACAGGACATTTTTACTTAAATCGGTAGTTTTGCACGGGATTTGAGCTATCCCAATCAAATTATAGTAATGAGAAGGGTAATAAGATATTGTTTGTCGTTTGTATTACTTAATGCAGCATTCTATGGGAGTGTTTTTGCCATGCAGCAGCCAGCTGACGGCCTGGCAAAAGCAACTTCGTATGACAACCCGTCTTCTTACAACACGGTGAAAAATGAGGCTTCTGTTGTGAAAGACACGAAGACCGCAAATGTGGCTGAAGATTCTTCCTTAAATCATATCGATACCAGGTACAATGCTGCTGTAGCCCGGTTAAAGCAACGGGCAACGGAACTGGAGACCTACATCAAAGCGAATAATTTTAATGCGGAGTATTGTTTCCTTGTTGATATGTCGCTGCCTTCCGGAAAGAACCGTTTTTTCATTTATAATTTGAAAACAGGATCTTTGGAAGCTTCCTCCATGGTTTCGCATGGACTTGGTTCTTATAAAATAGGTTGCAACGACGTACTGGAGTTTTCCAATTTACCATCAAGCTATAAAACATCCTTAGGAAGATACAAAATAGGAAGTGCTTATAATGGTACATACGGGTTAGCCTATAAATTGTACGGACTGGACAGTACCAATGACAGGGCTTTTGAGCGGGCTATTGTGCTGCATGCCGATAAGCGTGTTCCCGAAACCGAGGTCTTTCCCTACCATATTTTCCACAGTGCCGGTTGCCCTACAGTAGCCCCCGCATTCCTTACCACGTTGACCAAGTATATCAAGGCATCAAAGAAGCCCATATTGATGTGGATCTATGCTTAGTTCCCTTTCTGAATGATATCCAGTTAACTTCTATTCTCAGCAACGTCTCTCCTGTGATTTGTGTGCTGGCTGAGGGCGTTGTGTAAGTTAAAACAAATTACGTTGACGCAACGTCCCTTTACAGGAGACGTTGCCGGGAAGAGGTTGTGTTTATGTGCGACTAGTAAGTTTGAATTAATACGTCGGTTGGGATTCGAAGCGTACTGTGCAAATTGCGAATCATTTCTAGAGTTAACTTACGTTTTCTGTTCAGTATTTCACTTGCTCTGCTTTTAAGCCCTACTACATTTGCCAGGTCCGATTGCGTATACCCCAACTGATCCATTCTGAATTTAATGGCTTCTACTGGATCAGGGAAGTCGATGGGATAGTGGTCTTGTTCGTATTTTTCAATAAGAAATCCTAACATTTCAAGTTCATCCCCTTGTGGTGTGTTAGGTTTTGCATCAAAAATCACTTCAAGCCTGTCCAAAGCAGCCTGATAATCCTTCTTTGTTTTTAATAATTTCAGTGTCATATTTTAAATTTTTGTTGCATCGGTTTTGTCATATTGACTATGCGTACCAATGAAGCGAATCCATACCATTTGATAGTGATAATTGATCCTAACAATTAATCTGTAGTCATTGTGCTTTATATTAAAAGCAACTCTATTGTCACCCAAAATGCTTGCGGAAGGATAGTCTTTTTTAAGCTGATTTGAGTTTTTCCATTGAGCGTTTTGCGCTTCCTTATACCAAGACTTAAGCTGTTGTTCACAGTCTGGATGTTTTACCCAGAACTCCCTTAATATCTTTCGTGCAATTACTCTCAAAAAATTGCCTTTTAGCAAATGTACTAAAAGGTTCCCATAATGGGAAATTTATTTTTAAATAGAATATCTCTGTTCTCAGCAACGTTTCTCCTGTGATTTGTGTGCTGGCTGAGGACGTTGTGTAAGTTAAAACAAATTTCGTTGACACAAAGTCCCTTGGCAGGAGACGTTGCTGGGAAGAATTAATGAGTTGTTTAAAAAGCAATTCCACTATAGTATTTATGATCTTTCAGGCTTAGCAATAGGTAAACGTAATGGGGCATAAAAAAATCCCTATCCTTAAAAGTAGAGATTTTAAAAGTCGGGACGACTGGATTCGAACCAGCGACCACACGCCCCCCAGACGTGTGCGCTACCGGGCTGCGCTACGTCCCGAACATTTTTTATTTTCAGCCCCGGGTGAGTGTCCCGCCAATGGCGGCGGCTACGTCCCGAAACCGGTGGCAAAAGTAACGGCAAAAATCAACATTTCAAAAACCGTTTACCATCCGGTAGTGTCCTATTTTGAATATTTTCTGACCTGTCATGCTGAGGAACGAAGCATCTCAGGTTAAGCAAACGATTCTGATCAGGAGATCCTTCGTACCCTGCCTACCGGCAGGCAGGCTCAGGATGAAAATCATTCAAAACAGGACACTACCTACCATCTCCTCAACTCTTCTTTTGTAAAACGGTATTCCGGGGTTTCTATCAGCCTGCTTTCGGAAACGGCATACCAGGGCGAAAGGTTTTCACTGGCCGGATTGATCAAAACATGAATGTCCTGTGCCGGCATATAACCCTGGGCAAGCAGGTATATCTTTTGTCCGCTTTTGTTTATGGCCGCATCCATTACTATAACTGCATGTCCGGGAAAACCGCCACGGATGATCACATCTCCGGGCATTACCTGGCTAAAGCTTTCAACCCGGTTTAATTGTTTGGCCAGCGAGGCCGTACCGCACATACCAAAGACCCTTTCCAGGTATGCCGGGAAATGATCCCTTGTATAAGGGGGTGAAAATTTATAAGCAGTCTTTGCATTATCATAAAACAGGATCCTGTCAAATTCTTTCTGCGCAAAAAGGAATTCAGCCCTTATCCAAATGGATTTTCTCCGGGAGAGGTCACCGTGATTTCGCTTCGGGCAGATGACCCTGCGTTATTATGGCAGGCAAGGGAACACAGCAGGATAAATATAAACAGTGATTTGTACCCCATAATTGGTTATTTTTGACTAACTGCTATTTGATGCAGTTTAGCATTCAGTCCACATAAAAGATTTGTTAATACCCATGGCCAATATTTTGATCATTGATGATGAAAAAGCGATCCGTAAGACCCTGACCGAGATACTCAGTTACGAAGGATACAAGATCGATGAAGCCGGTGACGGGGAAGAAGGATTGAAGAAATTCTCTGAAAAAGCATACGACCTGGTGCTCTGCGATATCAAGATGCCCAAACTGGACGGCATTGAATTCCTGGAAAAAGCAAAAACCGTTAATCCGGATATCCCGGTCATTATGATCAGCGGCCACGGCAATATCGATACCGCTGTGGAAGCCGTTAAAAAAGGCGCTTTTGACTATATCAGCAAACCGCCTGACCTGAACCGCCTGCTCATCACCCTGCGCAATGCCCTCGACAAGCAGAACCTGGTAACCGAGACCAAAGTGCTGAAACGCAAAGTTGGCAAAGTGCTGGAAATGGTGGGCAACAGTGCCCCGATCCAGAAAATAAAAGACACCATTGAGAAAGTGGCTCCCACAGATGCCCGGGTTTTGATAACCGGCGAGAACGGGGTAGGCAAGGAACTGGTGGCAAGGTGGATACATGAAAAAAGCAACCGCAACACGGCCCCATTGGTGGAGGTAAATTGTGCGGCAATCCCCAGCGAACTCATCGAGAGTGAATTGTTCGGTCATGAGAAAGGCTCTTTTACTTCGGCAGTAAAACAGCGCATCGGAAAGTTTGAAACGGCCAATGGCGGCACATTGTTCCTGGATGAGATCGGCGATATGAGCCTCACCGCCCAGGCAAAAGTATTGCGTGCCCTGCAGGAGGGTAAGATCACCCGGGTGGGGGGTGAAAAAGATATTTCGGTGGATGTGCGGGTGGTTGCCGCAACCAATAAAGACCTGCTGAAGGAAGTGGATGAAAAGAATTTCCGGCTCGACCTTTACCACCGGCTGGGGGTCATCATCATTCATGTACCATCGCTCAACGAACGAAGGGATGATATCCCCCTGCTGGTTGATTATTTCCTCGACATCATCGCAGTTGAATACGGCCAGCCCAAAAAATCGGTTGATAAAAATGCCATGGATGCACTGCAGGCATATAACTGGACAGGTAATATCCGGGAATTGAGGAATGTGGTGGAAAGACTGGTGATCCTCTCCGGCAAGACCATCACCCTGGAAGATGTGGAGAGCTATGTGCTGCCGAAGAAGTAGTGGTCAATGGACAATAGGCAATGGACAATAAGCAATGGACAATATACATAGGGGTGAAATAATTGCAAAAAACAAATCTTAATTCCCTTTAGGGATGGGGTATGAAAACGATCTATTGCATCAGTGGTTTGGGGGCAGATGAACGGGCATTTTCAAAACTGCGGGTGAAGGGATATGAATTAAAAGTGATCCCCTGGCTTATTCCCGGGCAAAATGAGACCATACAGGAATACGCGGCAAGAATGCGGGCCGGTATCAAAGATGAACAGCCCATCCTGATGGGTCTTTCCTTCGGCGGGATGATCTGTACCGAAATTGCCAAACAGGTACCGGTTAAAAAACTCATCCTCATTTCCAGCATAAAGTCATCTGACGAACTGCCAACCTGGATGAAGGTTGTTGCCAGATTAAGGTTACATAAGATCGTTCCGCTACGATCATCCCGGCTTACCGAGCCGATACAGAATATCATGCTGGGGGCGGGTTCGGAGGAGGAAAAGATGATCGCATCTGAATACCGGAAGAAAGTGGATATCAGTTATACCAACTGGGCAGTGAACGAGGCCATCAACTGGAAGAACAACTGGAAACACCCGGAGACCATTCATATTCACGGCGACAATGACCGGATGTTCCCAATAAAAAATATCAAGCCAACGTTTACCATAAAAAACGGGGGGCACTTCATGATCATGAACAAGGCCGCAGCTATAAGCCGGTGCATCAATGAAATATTGCAGGAGGACTGACCGGGGTATGTTAAACATTTTAAAACATTGTTTCTGTAAATCATTGCCAACCGGTTAATTATGGTATTTTTGGCACGCAAAAAATTTTACACTAAATGGATTCAAGTCAGATAACGGTACTCTTGCTGATTGCGCTTTTACTGGTAATACTTCCTTCGGTCGGACTTTATAAATTATTCATCCGGGCGGGACGTCCCGGGTGGAAGGCTTTCATCCCTTTTTACAATACCTGGGTGATGCTGGAAGTGGCCAAAAAACCCAAGTGGTGGTTCTTTGCCCAGATCATTCCCATTGCCGGGTGGTTCTTTACACTGGTGATCCTGATCGAGTTCATCAAGTGTTTTGATAAGTTCAGGTTCTACCAGCACGCGGCCACCGTTTTCAGTGCGGGCATTTACCCGGCCTATGTTGGTTTCAGCAGCAAGACCAGGTATATCGGTCCGGAAGGAGTGAAGCACTATAAGAAATCAACATTACGGGAATGGGTGGATGCGGCTGTATTTGCCGTAGTAGCTGCCACCCTCATCCGAACCTTTGTTTTTGAAGCATATACCATTCCCACGCCATCCATGGAGAAAACATTGCTGGTGAACGACTTTTTGTTTGTGAGCAAATCAACCTATGGCCCCCGCTTACCCAACACACCGGTTGCCATGCCTTTTGTGCATCATACCATCCCGGGGCTGAATGTAAAATCCTATGTGGAGTGGGTGCATATCCCTTATACCCGCTGGTTTGCCAGCCCGGTAAAAAGGAATGATGCCGTGGTATTCAACTTCCCGGTAAATGATACGCTGATCAATGATGAATTGAATTTCGGAAGCCGTGTCACTTATTATGAAGCGGTTCGGAAAGAAGGAAGGGATAAGATATGGCAGGATTACGGCGACATCATCATCACCCGGCCGGTGGATAAACGGGAGAATTTCATAAAACGTTGTGTGGGCATCGCCGGCGACAGTATACAGATCATAAACGGCAAACTGTATGTGAACGGGAAACCCGGCGAGGAGTTTCCGCAGGCCCAGCGTTACTATTTGCTGCAGGTGCCGGATGGAGATTACCTGGATAAAGAAAAACTGCACAACTTCGGCATCGACGTTCGGGAAGAACAGAATGATTTCGGGCAGATAAAGAATAACCTTTACCAGCTGAACATCACCAATGCCGAAAAAGCAAAACTCAGTTTACCCAAGGGATATATCCTTACCGACTTTTACATGGATCATCAAAATGACCTGTTCCCTTATTATAATGATTCCACCGGCCGTACCTGGTCGGGGGATAATTACGGCCCCCTGTGGATACCGAAGAAAGGGGCAAGCATTCCGCTTACGCACGATAACCTCATCCGTTACCAGCGTTGCATCCAGGTATATGAGGGCAATGAGTTTGAAGAGCGCAATGGAAAATATTTCATCAACGGAACAGAAGCGACCAGCTATACGTTTAAAATGGATTATTACTGGCTGATGGGCGATAACCGCCACAATTCACTCGACAGCCGTTACTGGGGCTTTGTTCCCGAAGACCATGTGGTAGGTAAGGCATCCCTCATCTGGTTCAGTTGGGAAAAAGGCCCACGCTGGAACCGGCTCTTCCGCTGGATCAAATAAATTCAGCTTTTTGAATATAAATGTTTATTTTTAAGATACAGATGGGTCCTCGCTGCAGCAGTGCAGGGAGGACTTTTTGTCTGCACCCTGAAAATTCAAACAAGTAGTATCATGAATAAAGAAGAATACCAGTTCAGCTATGAAGTGTATGATTCTGCGGATGATCTTGAGAAACAGGATGCCTGGCTGGTGAACGAAGCCCGGGAAGTTACAGATACGGCCTATGCCCCGTACTCCAATTTCAATGTGGGCGCTGTTGCCAAACTGGTCAACGGGGAGATCGTTGCCGGAACCAACCAGGAGAATGCTTCTTACCCGGTAGGACTTTGTGCCGAAAGGGTATTGCTTTCATCGGCAGCAACCCTGTATCCCGGTGTGGCCATCGAAAGCATCGCCATCAGCTACCATAATAATAACGGGGAGAGCAACCATCCCATTTCTCCCTGTGGCATATGCCGCCAGAGCCTGGTGGAATATGAAGAGCGGACCAAACATCCCATTCGCCTTATCTTAAGCGGAATGGAAGGGAAGGTCTTTATCATAAAAACCGCAGGATTACTTTTGCCGCTTTCTTTTGGCAGTGCTGACCTGAAATAAAGGGGAATTAAAAAAGGGTCAGTACGCCATTGGCTATTTTGTTCTCATGCTCCAGCAGCCATTTCTTTCTCCAAAGGTCGCCGCCATAACCTACTAATTCGCCATTGCTGCCAATGACCCGGTGACAGGGAACAATGATGCAGATGCTGTTATTGCCGTTTGCCGTTCCCACTGCCCGGATCGCTTTTACATTCCCAATGCGTTTGCTGAGTTCCATGTAACTGATCGTACGGCCATAAGGTATCTTACAAAGCTCAGTCCACACCTGTTGCTGGAAATCCGTTCCAACCTGTGCAATATGTACGGTGAATTCGGTCCGCTTGCCGGCAAAGTATTCATCCAATTGTTTAAAGCAGCTTTTTATGATGGCCGATTTCGGTTTAACAAAACTCAGCTCTGCTTCATTGATCTTTGCGCCCTTCCAGGAGTTCACAAAAAGTATCTCGGATATAGCGCTGCCCGTGCTCCGAATCTCAAGAGCACCCAGGGGAGACTGGTAATAGGCAATTTCGACGTTCATTGGTATACCAAATGTACAGGGAATATGGAAGAAGAAGCAAGATACGGGATACAGGATACCAGATGCCAGATGCAGGATACAATATACAAGATCGGGGCTATTGGATCTTGTATCAGGAAATCAAACATATATCCAGTAACCAGCATCCTGTATCCTGCATCCGGTATCCTGCATCCTGTATCCTGTATCCGGGATCGGCTTTTCGTTCACCCGATCTTACTCCCGTTCTTAACAGGCAAGGAAGGCTGCAACAGCACTACGTCGTTATTCTCATTGTAAACACCCAGCACCAGGCATTCGCTGAAGAAATTAGCAATTTGCTTAACCGGGAAATTGACCACGGCGATCACCTGCCTGCCTATGAGCTCTTCTTTTTTGTAGAGGGCCGTTATTTGTGCCGATGATCTTTTGATGCCCAGCTCTCCAAAATCGATGCTAAGCTGGTAAGCCGGTTTTTTGGCCCCGGGAAAATCGGTTGCTTCCAGGATGGTACCCGAACGGATATCAATTTTTTCAAAATCATTCCAGGAGATCATATCGTTTAAGTCGTTAAATCATTTAAATCGCTTAAATCGTTTAAGTCGTTTAAGGTTGATCATTTAATAAACGAATTAAACGACTTAAACCTTTGACGGAACTGGTTTGCTGCCCAGCGGGCCGGGTTATAACTCTTCCACTTTACAAACGGCATCTAAATTAAGCGGGCCATAAATATGCGGGAACTCTTCATTCACCGAAGGCGCCAGTTCATAGGTGAACGGAGACGTGAGTTTGTGTTCATCAATGTGTAACACCAACAGCCCTTCCTGGCCTTTATAATAACGTTCCAGCACCCCAGCCACCTGGTTTATCTTACTGGCATGTATAAAACCTTCTGTTGCCAGCGATTCCGCTTCATAAAAACCCCGGGCGGCAGCCTTTTGCCAACTTGCCTTATGCACTACGTGGTAGATCATTCTTCCAGGAGGTTTGCCAGCAAAAGCAGTTCGTCCATTTTGTAGCGGTTGCGGTCATTGTCGAAGCACTTGCTTAGTTCTTCCAGCAGGTACTGGATGATGCGCTTATTGCTCATTGGCCTGAAATAGGAAGGAACCGGCGGAACGGAAATGCGCTTGAAATAAGCTTCCACATCCTTGTGACTGTACATCTGCCCGTTCAGCGGGTCGATGTAAAAATTTATTTTTTCAGACGCATGGCCTACCGGGTTGAGGATGTCGTGCTGCGGATCAAAATAGGCAAGGATGAACTGGCGGGGGATGTTGATGGCCTTCACCGGTATATCCAGCAGTTCGCAAAGCGCCAGGTAAATGATGCCGTTGCTGAGGGCATTGCCTTTTTTACTGTCGAGCGTTTTATTGATGAGGTAGTCATCGGGATTGTTGTAGGCAAATTCCACCCCCTTTTGCTTGTAGTAATTATAAAAGATACCTGTCACCACATTGATCTGCTCAATGGGAGTGAGGTAGTTGTTCAGTTCCAGCCAGGTGTTCCGGCGCAGTTTTTCAATTTCCTGGTGAACCAGCGTATTATCCATTTCGGGATAATGATACCGGGCAACCAATAATGCGCCCTGCAAAAGGCCGGTGTCTTCTGCGGCCCATTCGGTAAAGTCGTCGGTGAGGTCACGGAAGTGTAAGCGGTGGATGAGCAGTTCGATCCTTTCCTGTACCTCTTCGCTGCTGGTGTTTTCCCACAGGTGTTCCAGGTTGGGGATGATGTCTTTGCCGAAGGAGATGATCCGGTCGCTTACGGTGCTGTAAACGTCTTCATCCGGGTCATCGATCAGGTGAAGCAGGGCGGTTATTTCTTTGTTTTCTTTCAAGTGGTAAACGATTTGAGACCAATCTCGTGAAATGAACGTAAACCGGAAAGTTAAAATTTTCCACAGGTGTTATTAAACTAAAACCGGCAGGGTTAATTGCCGGTCGTACTGTTAATAGGTTTACTATTTACTGGCTATGTATCTTTTATCAGCCTGATGTTTTGAACCACATAGGACATAGGACACATAGACTTTAGATTTCCCGGGTTTCTATGTTCTCTACTGTGGCCTATGTGCTTGAGTTGAAAACCGGACCATTGCATCCCGGTCAGAGACCGGGACGAGTTTGGAGTTATTAAAGTAAGACCGGCTGGCCTATTTGCCGGCCGTTATACAAATAGTTTTACCGTAGCTGGCTATTGATTATTAAATAGTCTGCTTTTTTGAACCACATAGGGCACAAAGGGTTTAGATTTCCTGGATTTCTATGTTCTCTACTGTGCCTATGTGGTTCAGTTATAAAAAATCATTTCTTGTTCATCGCACCTTTTATTAGACCCACAATGGCCATCAATATACCACCTCCGGCACCGCCGCCTGCAATGCTGGTGATGATACTGGTCACATCCATGCTTCCGGCTGCCGCATCGCCGCCGATGCCGAGCATGCCAAGCAACTGTCCGCCCAACCCGCCGCCTACAATACCGGCAATTGAATTCCCAACGGTGCCCAGTGATTGCTTAGGCATTAATTTACCCGCTGCATTGCCCCCGATAGCGCCGGAAGCCAACTGAATGATCAATGGTAGAATTTCCATAAAAGTTGTTTTAGGTTAATGAATAATGCAGATAAGGTACAAAAACTAATTAAGGAAAAGAAGAAAGTTGGCGGGGTTTGACAGGAACCGGGCCGGGAAAATACCCGGCAGTACGTATAACAGTGATATTGAGTTTTGTAACTTTACCCATCCACATCATTTAATAAAAACATACGATGAAAAAGAATGATTGTTTTGTTTGTAGCCGCATTCCTGGCTGGCCAGCATACAAAGGCACAGGTAAAAGATACCCTGCCTTGTCCAACTATTGTATTAACTGTACCTGCCGGCGCTAAGGTCACGGAAGGGAAGAAGGCTGTTTTCAGCATTAAGCCACTGGGTAAGGCCTATGATAAATATGATGTTACCTATAACTGGATGGTGAGCAATGGTACCATTACAGGTGGACAAGGCACGGCTGCCATCCAGGTAGATACCAGGGGCCTGAAGAACGAGTCTATAACCGCAACCGTTGAAGTTGGCGGGCTGCGGTATAACTGTTCCAGTATTAAATCGGCATCGATCGATGTGGTAGAGAAAAACTAAAAGGGGTTACTGTTATTATCTGGCTGGACTTAGTCGGCACAGATACATAGCGCCTGAGGCCTTCGTGTCACATGAACCCCGCGTTGTGAAAAGATGTAAGCAACCGGATCCCTTTGCGCTCTTTGCAAAAAAACTCAGCGTTCTTTGCGGTTATTTTTTTACCGCAGAGAACGCAAATAAAATGCAGCGCAAAGTACACAAAGAACTTTTTTTGTCCTCGTGATTCGCCTTGGTTACTGTCTCGAAACACTTGTTTCATTTTACGTGGTTCCTGTCGGTGTGAAAGCAACCAGGGAGTTAAAAACTCTGGGCCATTGCATCCCGGTCAGAGACCTGGACGAGTGCGAGATCATTCTTCATTTAAATGCTTCCCCCACCCAGGCGTTCAGTTCAGAACGAACCGGGTCTTTACTCACCTCCTCATTGATCTTTGCAGCAACTGCCTGCTTGATGGTCTCTAATAGTTCAGGGCCTTCTTTCAGAATTTCATGTACGATGGCATTGCCTTCCACGAAACCGGTGGCGACGTCCATGGCCGAAGGACTTTCTCCTTGCAAACTGATCTTTTCAATGGTTGCTTTTGTAAATCCTGCATCTGCCAGATGTTTCTGCAGCTCAACGGGGTCGTACATAGTATAAGGCTTTCCATAAAAAGAGGGTGGTGGAGTTTTTAAAAATTGCAGAACTGTCTGGTGGCTGATATGGTAAGTGATATTGTTTTCGGGTTTATCCCAGGTAACAAATAAGAACTGGCCGCCGGGTCTTAAAACACGCCATGCTTCATTGAAACCTTTTTGTCTTTCGGGCAGGAACATATACCCGAACTGGCAGATCACACAATCAAAACTGTTATCCGGAAAAGGCAGTTCCTCTGCATCGGCCTCCCGGAATTCCACATTGGATGCATCTACCTGCTGCCGGGCAATATTAAGCATACCGGGATTCAGATCAGTAGCTGTAAGCGTTGCCGATTTACCGATGCGTTCGGCAATATGCCGGGTAACCCGTCCCGTGCCGGATGCTATTTCCAGCACTTGTTGCGGGGAGCCTTTTATCCGGCTGCTGACATACACAGCGTAGGGCTCAAAAATATATGGCCCCAGGTACTGTTCATATATGCCAGGTATCGTTCGGTCAAAAGGAAAAATGGTTTGCTCCATTTCAAATGTTTTGGCAGCTAAAGTAACTAAAATAAAGCAGGGCTGTGGGGTGGGAGGTAAGCGGAACACTTACCAGTGAAGGTTATTGTTCCAACGCAAGTTGGTTGAGTTGAAAACTCTGGACCATTGCATCCCGGTCAGAGACCGGGACGAGTTTGGTTTACTTCCACCTGCCCGGCTTGCATAAATGCATTTGTTGACTGAAGATCATTAGATAAACTCACTGTTGAAAGTTATTGATAACGGCTTATGATCACTATATTTTTTCCATTCTTCATAAACACCAACTTCTACATTAATTAATTTTTTTATGAAATTGGAAGAGGCAAAACAATAATCAATATGATAGGGTTTGTTTTTGTGATGGTACATGAAGAAAGTTGGTTGAGTTTCTTTTCCTTGCAATTCCTCTAAATGATGATGGTAGGTGCTGTGTATATCAAAAGATTTAAGTTTTTCAACAACCATAGAATGATTGCTTTTTCGATTTAATTTGTCCCACAAAACATTACTATTAAAGTCGCCAATGAGAATTACGCTTTGTTTCTTAAGAATTTTTTCATAAAAAATTAAAGCTTTCCAAACTTGGCCTGTGTAATTATAATTTCTGTCTAATGGATTGTAAGCCCATATGGCAAAAAGTATAAAGTCAAAATTTCCTCCAGAAACTTTTATAGGTAATATTGTTTTGATTTCTGAATTGTGATTTTTAAGAAGTTTAAGTTTATACTTTCCATATGAAAAAACGCCAAGCCCCTTATTTTGATTTCTACCATGCCATAAAGTGCTTGCCGGTTTTGGAAGATCTTTAGGAAAATTTAATTTATCTGGATGTTCGCATTCTGGTATTATTAAAATGTCAGGCTTGTTTTTTAGGATAAAATACATTTTTTTCCTAAATGCCATTTTGCAATTCCAGGTTATTAACTTCAATTGGTACAGTGTATTTTTAGAGTTTCTGCAAACATTTGTATTGCAACAATTCCCTGTTCCATCTTATATTCATCCCAAATACAAAACAGCACAAGACTCATTGCTATAAGTACAATGTAAAAAAAATAATTGATTAATGAAATGCCTGGTGCTAGTTCTTCTTCCCATGGTTGGAGAGGACAGCAACCAGGAAAGGAATGACTTGCTGAATGAGTGTTCCGGTCGGTGGGGACACCGACCGGGGTGGGAGGGGACACCGACCGGGGTGGGAGGGCTGTGAAAATAATTGCTCAATAAAATACCGGGGCTACTTCTTCTTCGCCGCAGATCTTTTGGGCGCAGCATTGGCAGCCACGGCCGCTTTTTTCTTTGCCGGCGCTTTCTTTCCCATCTTGTCAAATGCCTTGGGGTCCTGCGCCAGGATGATCTTCTTTACATCTTCCAGCTCCAGGGCAGCTAAATCATCGGGAGTATATTTTGCTCCATTGCTGTTGAGGCCGGGCTTGTAGGTATTCTTGCCGAATTTGATGATGGCGCCCCAGCGTGCATTTTCAATGGATATCTTTTCTTCGGGCCACTGTTTGATATAGCGGTTGGCTTCTTTCTCCATTTTCTTTGCGATCAGTTCATCGCAATCCTTCTGCGTGAGGAGATCAAAATTATATGCACGGGGCACATTGATGAACATATTGTTCCACTTGATGAAGGGACCAAAACGGCCCTTGCCCTTGGTGATCGGCTTCTCATCATAAAAACCAATGGGGGCGTCTTCTATCTTCTTTGCTTCAATGATCTGAATGGCTCTTTCCAGGTCAACATCATTGGGCTCTTCACCCCGGGGAATGGAAATGAACTGGTCGCCCCATTTTACATAGGGTCCGAAACGGCCGATATTCACCGACACTTCCTGCTCTTCATATTCACCCAGGGGAGCCCCCAGTTTAAAAAGCTCCATGGCTTCTTCCAGGCTGATGGTCTCAATACTCTGTGTTGGCCTCAGTTTGGCAAACCTTGGTTTCTCCTCATCATCCAGCACGCCGATCTGCACCATCGGGCCATAGCGTCCCATGCGGGCAATGACGGGTTTGCCCGTTGCAGCATCGTTGCCCAGTGCACGTTCGCCCACCGCCCGCTCGGCATTCTCCAGCGTGTGTTCCACCCCTTCATGAAAGGGCGTGTAAAAATCACCCACCATCTTGTTCCATTTCATCTTGCCGTCGGCTATCTCGTCAAACTCTTTTTCAATTTCGGCGGTGAAGGAATAATCCATCACTTTATCAAAATGCTGGTTCAAAAAATCGGTTACCACCAAACCAAGATCGGTAGGGAAGAGCTTTGATTTCTCAGCGCCGGTATTTTCCTGTTCGGTGATCTTCGTTACACTGTCGTGCTGCAGTTTTAAAATACGGAAATCCCTTTTAACAGGTTCCTTGTCTTTTTTCTCTACATAATTACGTTTAATAATGGTGGAGATAGTAGGAGCGTAGGTACTCGGCCTGCCAATACCCAGTTCTTCCAGTTTCTTTACCAGCGAGGCTTCTGTATACCTTGCAGCGTGCTTGCTGAAACGTTCCGTAGCGGTCATGCTTTGAAAATCCAGTACCTGTCCAACCCTCAGATCGGGTAGACGGCTTTCGTCGCTTCCTTCATTCTCATCATCATCTGTTCCTTCGAAGTATACTTTTAAAAAGCCATCGAATTTCAATACTTCACCGGTGGCGGTCAGGTCCTCGTTGTTGGTGCTGATATTTATTTTAGCTGTTGTCTTCTCCAGTTCGGCATCACTCATCTGCGATGCGATGGTGCGTTTCCATATCAGTTCATACAGGCGGTTCAGGTCGGGGTCGCCCACCGATTTGTTCTCCATGTAGGTAGGACGGATGGCTTCGTGGGCCTCCTGGGCGCTCTCGTTCTTGTTCTTGTACCTGCGTACCTGTAAATAGTGTTCTCCATAACTCCGCCTGATCTCTGCAGTGATGGCATCCATGGCTGTTGCTCCCAGGTTCACACTGTCGGTACGCATATACGTGATCTTACCGCTTTCATAGAGTTTTTGTGCAAGCAGCATGGTCTTGCTAACGCCATAACCCAGTTTCCGGCTGGCTTCCTGCTGTAAGGTGGATGTTGTGAAAGGCGCTGCCGGCGTACGTTTTCCCGGGCGTACCTGGATGTCTTTTACGGTATATTGAGCGCCGATACAGCTCTGCAGGAATTTTGCAGCATCGTCTTCCTGGTCAAATTTGTTCCCTTCGGCTTTAAAGGAAACCGTTCTTTTATTCAGGTCGGTGGCTGCTAAAAAAGCTTCCACCCTGAAACTGCTTACGGGAACGAACTGGTTGATCTCCCTTTCTTTCTCTACGATCAATTTAACCGCCACGCTCTGAACCCTTCCGGCGCTTAGTCCACCGGTCATACCGATCTTACGCCACAGCACCGGGCTCAGTTCAAAACCCACGATGCGGTCCACCACCCTCCGTGCCTGTTGTGCATCCACGAGGTTCATGTCAATGGTACGAGGATTTTCCACAGCGCTTTGAATGGCCGGTTTGGTGATCTCGTGAAAGACGATCCGCTTGGTCGTTTTCGGATCCAGGCCCAGTACTTCCGCCAGGTGCCAGCTGATGCTTTCTCCTTCCCGGTCCTCATCCGATGCCAGCCAGACCTCCTTGCTTTTTTTGGCAAGGCTCTTTAATTCGTTCACCACTTTTTGTTTTTCGGGAGATACTATATAAGTAGGCTGGAAATTATTCTTGATATCGATGCCCATATCGTTCTTTTCCAGGTCACGGATATGCCCGAAGCAGCTCTTCACTTCAAAGTCTTTCCCCAGTATGCCCTCGATGGTCCTGGCTTTTGCCGGCGACTCCACAATTAACAGGTTTTTAGCCATAATCAGGTTTTATATCTACGCTGCAATACGCTGTGGTACGGTGTTTCAGCATCATTGCATCAACAGTATTTACAATAGTATCTGGTGTTCCAAACTGCATTCAACCGGCAGCATGTTCCGGTGCAATATTACTTTAAAATTGAAAAATCAAAATAAATCGTGTAAACCGTAACAGTATTTTATCATCCTCACATGAACTCAATTACCTTATTTTTTATTGCAGGATCGTGATAAATCTTGCGGTGGCCAAGGCCTTTTGTAATAACGAAATGAATGTTCGGATGGTTGTCTTCTTTCACTTTTTGTGCATCGGCCCAGGGCGTTACCCCGTCGTCCTCGTCATGTATCCACAGCACCTGTGCTTTGATATGGTGCATGGCCCTGCGCATGGAGAACCAGGTGGTCTCTTTTCCGCTCAGCCGTAAAACGATGGCATCAAATTCCTTCCGTACGGCTGCATTTTTTATTTTCAGCATATCAAAGGCGATGTCAACGGCGGTGGTGGTTTCGGTGGCCGGGGCGATCAGTACCACCCTCGTGTTCTCATTGTGCGGCATATTTTCCAGCGCCAGGCTTAATGCGATCCCGCCAAATGAATGTGCCAGGAAACTTTTTATGGGGCCGAAATCAGCCATCACTTTCTTTATCATTTCGCTGTATTCAACTGCATTGGTCGTTTCCCCCTCGCTGCTGCCATGGGCGGGGGCATCAAAAGCAAGTACTTCATATCCTTTTTCGGCCAGCGGTATGGCATAGTGTTCAAATTTATGGGCAGCCGAGCCAAAGCCATGAAGGATCAATGCTTTTTCCGGCCGGGGATGGTTCCAGCGGAAGCCCGTGACCTGTAAACCATTCAGTGTAAAACGGATGGATTCTGCATGTAGCGGATGTATTTGCTTTTTTGTCTTTAAATAAGGAGTGCTGAATAACCGGAAAGCTGCTGCTGCTGCCTTTTTTTTGGACAACAGGGTCAGCAACTTAAATTTGGTTTGTATATAACCAATGGTTAATCTTTGTGAGAGTTTCATAAAAATCAAAGATATGTCATGCGGGTTGTAATCATCGGTTCGGGCAATGTGGCTTCTGTGATGGGCCGCCTTATCAACAAAAACAATCACCAGGTTGTTCAGGTGCTGAACCGGAATATTGACCATGCAAAAGTACTGGCGGAAGAACTGCATTGTGCTTACTCCGGAAGCAATGATGACGTGGATAAAAGCGCCGATGTGTATATCCTGGCGGTAAGTGACGGCGCTTTGTACGAACTGAACAAGTCTTTTCATCTCGGAAATAAACTCATCCTGCATACGGCCGGTTCGGTGCCCATGGATATATTGAAGGATATTTCGGTGAATTACGGTGTCCTTTATCCCTTGCAAAGCCTGCGCAAGGAAATGGACTATACAGAGGATATTCCCTTACTCATTGATGGCAATTCCGAAGAGACCATTACGCTGATCGGGGATTTTGCCCGAACCATTTCCGGTAAAGTTGCCAGGGCATCAGATGAAGAACGCCTTAAGCTGCACGTAGCTGCTGTGATCGTAAGCAATTTTACCAATCACCTGTATACACTGGCCGAAGAATTCTGCGAAAAGGAAAAAATTGATTTCAAACTGCTTGCCCCGCTTATAAAAGAAACAGCGGTTCGTGTGCAGGATCATTCCCCGGCAAAAGTGCAGACGGGCCCGGCCATCCGCAACGACGTATTTACCCTGGATAAACACCTCCGCCTGCTGGCAAATTATCCCCGGCTCAAATATATTTACCTGAAGCTTACCGACAGTATCATGAAGGGATCATAGGCGTGATCTCAAAAGGATTCCAATTCCTGTCATCCAGAGGTACGAGGGATCTGCCCTTTTTATGTTAATGACCGGGAAATCATAGGACTCAAAGTTTTCAAAAGTACTTCTATGTTTTCTATGTTCCTATGTGGTTCAATCTTGTTGAATGTTGTTGAATATTGTTGAATGCCGTTTTTATGTTTTTTCCATGTGTCCTATGTTCCTATGTGGTTCATTTTTTTTTTAGACTTTGCCTATTTGATCGGGAATACAATATCGGTTTGTACCTTATGGGGATCGACCGGCTTGCCGTTCTTATCAATGGGGTCGGTCACATAGATCTCAAAAGGAGCGCCGGCAGAGACTTTTTTATTGTCCTTCATATATTCTTTGATCGCATCATAGCCTTGCTTCAACTGGTCGTAGGGGCCGTAAAAATGGGCCAGTACTACTTTCCCTGCAGGCAATTCCCTTACCTGAACACCGGGAGATAATTTACCCGGCCGTTTGTTCACCTGCAGCCCGGCTTCAAAAAAGAACGGGGCCCTGGTTGTTTTATACCAGGCAAGCGGGGCGCCTGCCAGCTTGAGATTATTCTTTTTAATTGTCTCGGCCAGTTTTGTTCCGTAGAGTTTGGCCAGTTTCATACCTATACGTTCATAGGTCCTTGCACTGTCGCGGGCATAAATGATGATCCTTTTCGGGCCAAGGGTATCTACTATATTAATGATGGGAGGGCGCTGGAATTTACCTTCCGGGACATCAACCTTTTCGGTCTTTTTTACCGGTACGATCAACGTGTCCTTCGGCGGGGCCGCTGGTTCTTTTTTTCCTTTGTTTTTACAGGAAAACAGCACGACAAGGGCTGCCAGGGGTACGAATAAAAGGATGCGACTTGTTTTCATCAGTGATTGAATGGTGATTTATACCGGAAAGTAAAATAGTAAAACCTTTTTACTTTGCAAACAGAAAACAGCGGTATCGTAATTTGAACCATCCCGATGGCTATTGGGAGTACATAGCACACATAGGTCAACTACAGAGCTATATGTATTTTCTATGTTTCCTATGATCCTATGTGGTTCCATAACCCTTCTTTCATCAAACTAAATCTATATTTTCCTTAATTAGTAATATTAAAGTAGGTTTGCACCCCGAAATTTGCGGATTATGTACAGTATAACGTTTAAGTTTGAACAGAAGGGTCTTGAGCCGGTTACCCTGACCGGTATTGAACCCGACCAGTCCATACTGGAAGTAGCTTTGAAGAATGACATCGAACTTCATCATAACTGCGGCGGCGTTTGTGCCTGCAGTACCTGCCACCTGTATGTTGACCAGGGCGAAGCTTTCCTGGAAGAACTGAGTGATAAGGAAGAAGATTTTATTGACCGGGCCGTCAATCCCAGGCTGAATTCAAGACTGGGATGCCAGTGTGTGTTGCTGGATGGGGTTGGAGAAGTTTCTGTTACTTTGCCTGACCAGACTCAATTCCTGGGCGAATAGGGAATGTGGATCCGTTAATCCGTTAATCCGGTAATCCGTTGATCCGGTAATTGGTTTAAACGGATCAATAAGTTAACCGACTAACTAATTAACCATTTAACGGATTAACCAATTAACTATTTAACCGATTAACCAATTAACATACCATGACTTTTGAACCCCCCATTCACTGGAACGATTATGAAGACATTGCCATGAAGCTGTATGAACGCTTCGGGGATGCGTTTGGCGAAAGCCAGATATACCGTATCCGTTTCACCGACCTGCATAAATGGGTGATGGAAATACCCAACTTTGCCGGTAAGGCCGAACAAAGCAACGAAGGCCACCTGGAGATGATACAAAGCACCTGGGTGTATGAATGGAGGGATAACCAACCCCCAACCCCTAAAGGGGGGTAATTCTCGTTTTATTATTTGCGGCACACTCTTATAATTCTATTTTTGCCTGAATTAAATTATTCACTTCAAATTTAAGTTCCCCTTTAGGGGACAGGGTATGAACATCCTCGAAAAATTCAAGACCATAAAAACATTTGTTTTTGATGTGGATGGTGTGCTCACCGACGGCAGCCTGCTGATACTGGCCGACGGGCAGATGGCGAGGCAGATGAACATAAAAGACGGGTATGCACTTCAACTGGCAATAAAGAAAGGATACCGGGTTGTGATAATTTCCGGCGGAACCTCGGAAGCCGTTGCAGAACGATTGTACAGGCTGGGAGTGAAGGATTGCTTCTTAAAAGTGGAGAACAAAAAGGATAAACTCATTGAATACGTCACCCAAAATGAGCTCAACTGGACTGAGGTATTGTTCATGGGTGATGACATACCTGATCATAGTTCCATGCAGCTTACCGGCTTACCCTGCTGTCCTGCTGATTCGGCGCCCGAGATAAAACAAATATGCCATTATATCTCACCACTGGAAGGAGGAAAGGGCTGTGCCAGGGATGTGATCGAAAAAGTGCTGAAGCTGAATGACCATTGGGACCTTGATACCACGGTCTCGTCTAAGTAGATTCAGCATTTAGGGTTTCAATGCTTATTTTCGCTGCATAAACGGTTCATGAAATTAATAGCTGCCTTTTTAAGACTGGTTCGCTGGCAAAACCTGGCCTTCATAGCCATCACGCAGGTATTGTTCTACTTCTCCCTGGTTCAACCCTTATTCAGCAAAGGCATTTACACCCAATTCAGCAGCACGCATTTCCTGCTTCTTATTACAGCATCTGTGTTCATTGCGGCAGCCGGTTATATCATCAACGATTATTTTGACCTGAACATTGACCAGGTGAATAAACCCGAGCGGACCGTAATTGACAAGGCGATCAAGCGGCGATGGGCCATTGTTCAGCACATCCTAATTTCACTGGCCGGTATCATCATCAGTGTGTACATTGACCTGACCACAAGAACATTCTGGCTTGGTATATCAAACTTCGCCTGCGTGATGCTGCTGTTCGGTTATTCCATTTCGTTGAAAAAGAAACTGCTTATCGGCAATATCCTGATCTCAGCATTGACAGCCTGGGTGATCATTGTCGTGTTCCTTTGCTATTACCGTACCTTTTACTGTGCCGGCTGCGATCCTGCCTACTACGATATATATGTTCACCGATTCATACGCATATCCATCCTGTATGCCGGCTTTGCATTCATCATCTCCCTTATCCGGGAAGTGGTGAAGGACCTGGAAGATATGGAAGGGGATGCCCGCTATGGCTGCAGGACCATGCCCATCGTGTGGGGTATTCCGGCCAGTAAACTGTTTGTGGCAGTATGGCTGGTGGTCCTTATCAGCATAATCTGTGTGGTGCAGGTGTACGTGATGCAGTTCGGCTGGTGGTGGAGTGCTTTGTATTCTTTCCTGCTGCTCATCATTCCGCTGATATGGGTGATCTTTAAGCTTCGTGCCGCACAAACCCCAGCCGATTACCACCGGTTAAGTGCTGCCATCAAATATGTGATGATGGCCGGCATCCTTTCCATGTTCATTTTCAGGATATATTCATAAACTTTCTGCTGCCACATGCAAAAGATCATCTTAGCTTCCCAATCTCCCCGCCGCAAACAATTACTGGAATGGGCCGAAGTGCCTTTTGAAGTGCTGGTGAAAGAAACCGATGAATCCTACCCGGAGCATTTGCCGATCGAAGAAATTGCCATACACATCGCCCGCAATAAAGCCCTTGCCGTATGGGATATGACAGCTGCAGGCAAGCCTGTTCTTGCAGCAGATACCATTGTTGTGTTGCAGAACGGGATCATTGGTAAACCCAAAGACAGGAATGATGCCATCTCTATTTTATCCCGCCTGTCCGGTAAGATGCACCAGGTGATAACGGGCGTTGTTCTGCTTACGGAAGAAAAAGAAATTGCTTTTGCCGAGACCACGAAAGTGGAATTTCATGACCTCACCCCGGCACAAATTGAATTCTACGTTGACCAGTACAGGCCCTACGATAAAGCAGGGGCCTATGCCATCCAGGAATGGATCGGTGTGGTAGGCATCCGGTCTGTTACCGGCGATTTTTATAACGTGATGGGATTGCCGGTGAGCAGGGTTGTTAAAGCGTTGCAGGGTTTGAACGTTTAAATCGTTGCAGGGTTTCAATGTTTAAATCGTTGCAGGGTTTTAACGTTTAAATCGTTGCAGGGTTTAAGGGTGAAAAAAACAGAAGAACAGGTTTATTTGCACATAGGAGATCCCTTTTGGCCGCATAACTTTAAACGATTTAAACCCTTAATCGTTTAAAACGTTCCCATGACCGAACGGTTGCTGCAATACATCTGGCAGTTTCAATACTTCAATGCCAAAGAACTATTTACCTCCGAAGCGGAGTTGTTGCAGGTGATACACCCGGGAATGTATAATACCAACCAGGGGCCTGATTTTACTGATGCAAAGATCAACATAGAAGGAACGGTATGGGCCGGCAGCATTGAATTGCATATCAATAGTTCCGACTGGAAGAACCATAAGCACAGCAGTGATAAGAATTATAAGAATGTGATCCTGCACGTGGTCTGGCAGCATGATGTTGACCTGCACCTCCCGTTCTCAACCCTGGTGCTGCAGGATAAAGTGCCCAAAATATTACTGCACAGGTACGATGAACTGATGCGGGCAGACTCCTTTATCCCCTGCGAAAGAAATATTCATTCCGCCAGTGCCATAACCTGGACATCGTGGAAGGAGCGGCTGCTGGTGGAAAGGCTGCAGTTGAAAACAGGGTTTATTTCAGGCTTTCTGCAAAAAAATAATTTCCATTGGGAGGAAACCCTCTGGTGGTTGATGGCAAGGAATTTTGGTTCCAGGCTAAACAGTGAAGCATTTGAGATCATCGCACGATCAATTCCGGTAAGCATCCTGGCAAAACACAAGAACCAGGTCCAGGAGGTAGAGGCCCTCTTGTTTGGCCAGGCCGGGTTGCTGGATGCAGCATTCACCGAAGAGTATCCCAAACTGCTGCAACGGGAATACCGGTTCCTGAAAAAGAAATATAGACTGACAGGCCCGGGACCAAACCTGCTTTTTCTCCGTATGCGTCCTTCCAATTTTCCCACGGTAAGGCTGGCACAATTGGCCATATTGGTACATGAGCGGCTGCACCTGTTCTCCCGGATAAAAGAAAGCGCGGGGCTGAAAGAAATAATGGAATTGCTGCAGGTAACCGCCAATGATTACTGGCACTATCACTATGTGTTTGACGAGATCTCCGCATTTAAAAAGAAAAAACTGGGGGCACAGATGACCGGTAATATCCTGGTCAATACCGTGATCCCGATCCTGTTTGCTTACGGTCATCATCAAAATGAAAATGGGTATAAGGACAAAGCGCTCAGGTGGCTGGAAGAGATCGCTGCAGAGAAGAACGAGATCACCCGTGGCTTCTCATCCCTGCAACTGCCGAATAGAACGGCTTTCGATTCGCAGGCTTTCATCCAGCTTAAGAATGCGTATTGCAATAAAAAACGCTGCCTCGACTGTGCTATAGGGAATAAACTGCTAAGAAGCTGATCTTATCACTGGCCCGGCCATCTGCAATGTTCCCGTAATGGATCATCCCCAGTGGTACTCCACATTTGTCTGCAGGTCGGGGTGCAGGCTTTTCATCACCGGGCAGTTGTCGCCGGTCCGTTGCAGCACGATCCTGTCTTTTTCATCCAGGTTCAGCGTTGCAGGGAAATTCAATATAACGTCGATCCTGCCAATGCGCCTGGGGTCATTCAGCATGTGTTTGGTGACCGAAATGGAAGTATTCACGAGGTCAATATTCATGTCATTTGCCTTAATGCCCATGGTGGTGATGATGCAGGTGGCCAGGGCAACACAAACCGTATCGGTAGGGCTGAAGCGCTCGCCCTTGCCCCGGTTATCAGTAGGGGCATCGGTCTCGATGACCGTGCCGCTTTGCAGGTGGGTGCATTCACAGCGCAAATGGCCTTTGTAAACGATCGAAGCAGTCATTTGTTAAAAATTTATTTTTTAGGAAGTTTATGGGCCAAAATGCAGCGGTTCTTACTCCAAATGTATCATCTTTACTGACGGCACTGTATTTTTGCATAAATTTACGACTGTAAAAAGTTTACATGAAACGATTAGTGATCTTTATTGCCTTCATAGGTCTTTCGGCAGCCATTTTTGCACAGGAGACCAATAAGTCACCACGCAAGAAGAGCCGGAAGGAAGAAAAACGGGAAAAGATAAATGCCATGATCCGGCTGGAAGAAGAAGGTGTGATCGCCTACAAAAAACACTTTTTGTTTGGGGTGAAACTGATATCGGATGGCTACGGGATATTCTTTGAGAAAGGTTATTCCAGGTCCATACGCAGGTCTACCTTGTACCAGATTGAGATAAGCGAACGCAAACACCAGAAAGAAGAAAAACAAAGTAACCCGCTGGCATCCACTGCCCCGCTTATTTATGGTAAGATCAATTATTTTTACCCGGTAAAACTGGGCGTACAGAAACAGTTCCTGCTCGGTAATAAAAGCAATAAGAACGGCGTAAGCATTACTGCAAATGTGGGAGGAGGTATTACCCTTGGTGTGCTGCGGGCCTATGAAGTGGAAGTGGACAAGGCAGGAGAACATACCTATGTGCGGTATGATTCTCCTGATAGTTTACTGTTCATCAATGGCCCCTACTATGGCGGGCCGAATTTGGGCAGGGGCTGGAATCATTTGAAGTTAACACCCGGGCTCTATGTAAAACCGGCGCTTCGTTTTGATTACGGCCGTTACAACGATCTTGTTTCGGCTATTGAAACAGGTGTGGTAGCTGAATTTTATTCAAAGAAGGTCCCGCAGATGCTCTATAACAAACAAAAACAATTTTTCTTTACCGCTTATGTTGCCTTTGAGTTCGGAAGGAGAAAATAAGATATTACCCAGAATTTACTTTCATGACAGAGTTGCCCGTGATTGACGGAATCGTTGAACAAAAACCAAAGAAGCCAAACTGGCTAAGGGTCAAGTTGCCTATTGGCGAAGAATACCGCCACGTAAGGAATTTAGTGGATACCCATAAACTGCACACCATTTGTGAAAGCGGCAATTGCCCCAATATGGGCGAATGCTGGGGCGAAGGCACCGCAACTTTCATGATACTGGGCAATATCTGTACCCGTAGTTGTGGCTTTTGCAATGTAGCTACCGGCCGGCCCCTGGAAGTGGATTGGGATGAACCGCAACGGGTGGCGGAAGCCATCAACCTGATGAAGGTTAAACATGCGGTCATTACGTCGGTCGACCGGGATGAACTGCAGGATGGTGGTTCCATCATCTGGTACAATACCATTAAAGCAGTAAAGGCATTAAACCCGGAAACAACGCTGGAAACACTCATTCCTGATTTTAAAGCCGAGCGGGAGAATATTCAACGCATCATTGAAGCAGCACCGGAAGTGGTGAGCCATAATATTGAGACCACAGAAAGACTGACACGCCAGGTACGTATCCAGGCTAAGTATTGGCGGAGCATGGAAACGCTGCGTACACTTAAAGAAGGTGGTATGCGGACCAAGAGCGGTATCATGCTCGGATTGGGTGAAACAAAAGAAGAAGTGATCCGGACGCTGAAAGACCTGAAGGAAAACCAGGTGGATGTAGTGACCATCGGCCAGTATCTTCAGCCAACCAGAAACATTTACCGGTTGCCCGTTTTGTTCATCCCGATGAATTTGCTGAATTCAGGGAGATAGGATACGAACTTGGGTTTGATTATGTGGAAAGCGGGCCGCTGGTGCGTTCTTCGTACCATAGTGAAAAGCACGTGATACCCGGCTATGGCCGTAGTAAATGGCAGGAGGAAAAAATCAACTAGCTACACCTTATATTTGAAGCCGGATTTACTCCGGCTTTTTTTTTAAATCTGCTTATGAAATATTCACTTTTGTACAATACGGATGCCTGGATACTCTGCAGTATTCTTTTTGTTTTGATGGTGGGTATGGTTTATTTCGGCCTGTTACTCCGGCATAAGGCCATTACCAGAGCCGAAGGGCTGGGGCCTGTTGAAGCATCGTTATTCGGCCTGCTTGCCCTGATGCTGGCATTTACTTTTGGTGAAGCGGATTCACGTTTTGATGCAAGAAGAAAGATCATCATTACGGAAGCAAACAATATTGGCACAGCCATACTGCGGGCAGATATGTATGGCGACAGTGAACGGCTTGCTTTCAGGAAAGATTTTACCGCCTATGTGGAAGCCAGGATAAATTATTATGAGGTAAAAAGGGATAAGGCAAAGATCACTGTTGCGAAAGAACAGGCAGGCAGGTATGCGGCTTTACTCTGGAAGAGAGCTGCCGGTCTGTCGAAGGATCCTGCAAATCTTGCTGCCAGCAACCAGATGATGCCTGCATTGAATGCCATGATCGATATTGCCACTGAGAGAGAAGCTGCATCCGTGGCAACGGTTCCTGAATCGGTGCTTATATTGTTATTTATAATTTCGCTTTGCTGCAGCTTTTTTATCGGCTACTGCCTGGAACCCGGCAAGCGGCTCAACCAACTGGCTGTGGCTGGGTTTATCTTTCTTACCACTGTTGTTATTTATGTGATCATTGATCTCGACAGACCAAGGCGGGGCATCATTACCATGGACAATAACCAGCAGTACATTAAAGACCTCCGTGAAATGGTAAAGTAGCAACTACCGGTTAGATTTGCTGCAATGGCCAATCAATGTATATACATATGATCATGATAAAATGCAAAGAGATGCGGAAAAGATGGAGGGACCGGTTATCAGTATTCACATGTAAATGGCCGGGTATTTATTACCGGGTTGTTATATACCTGTTCTTTTTATTATTAAATCAGCCAGTATCTTTTGCCCAGGTCAAATGGGTAAATGTTGATTCTTTGTATGCCCCCTTGCCGTCTTCGGTACAGGTTTTTAAAACAACCGATCCGCTGGACGGGAACCCATTCATTGCGTATTATGTAAAGGCAAAACTGAAGGACAGAAACCTCAATTTTACTGTAGATACCACGCTTGGCAGAAGGTTGACCCCCGCTAAATTTTATGAGAAGAACGGCCAGCCGCTCCTGGTGGTGAATTGTACATTCTTCAATTTTGATAAGAACCAGAACCTGAATACAGTGATCAAGGAAGGAAAACTGGTTGGGTATAACAACCATTCTCTTCCCATGCGGGGAAAGGATACCTTTCAATACAGGCACCCATTGGCAAGTGCTTTTGGAATTGACCGGAAACGGAATGCGGATATTGCATGGACATTGACTGATTCTTCCAGGAAATTTGCTTATGCCAGCCAGGTACCAGGTATGAAACCGGTCAAGGACTCCGTTTCAAGACCTTCGTTCCAATACCTTCTCCATAACTATTCCTATTTGAGCTATAAAAAGTGGAAGATGAGAACTGCCATTGGCGGTGGCCCCGTGATCGTGCAGAACGGGCAGGTGAAGATCAGCAATGAAGAGGAATTGAAATTTGCCGGTAAGGCAATCAACGATAAACATCCCCGTACCTGCATTGGGTATACAAATAACGGCCATCTCATCATCCTGGTCATCCAGGGCCGTTTTCCCGGCCTTGCCGAAGGTGCTACCCTTGAACAGGAAGCCAAACTGCTGATAGACCTTGGCTGCGTGGAAGCCCTGAACCTCGATGGCGGCGGCAGCAGCTGCATGCTCATTAATGGCAAAGAGACCATTGAACCCAGTGATAAGGGAGGCCAGCGACCGGTTCCTGCTGTCTTCATCATCTCAAAGAACTGAGTGCCGGGTTAACGAAACCCTTAATTTTCCACCAATACTGCTTTTCCGCATAATGCCTGAATACTGGCACGATTTTTCGTTACAATTAATTAACAAACAAACATTTTATGAAAAAACTGATCTTTTATTATCCATATCCCTGGTTGCTGTGGTGGTAGCTATCATACATAATAGCTGATCACACCTGGCAATTTTCCGGGTTCATTCTTTGGTAAATAAATTCAATTAAATTTTATGAAAAAGCTGACTTTAGGCTTGTCACTGGCATTGGCAGCCGTAGTATTTGCTGTGATCTCCTGCCAAAAGGAGAGTAGTAATAATTCAGGTACTTCAACCCTTAATATACGGTTGACAGATGCGCCCACGCATTTTGATGAAGTGAATGTTGACATCCGGGAGGTGCGGGTGAAATTTTCCGACGATACACTCAGCACCGGTGGATGGGTAACATTGAATACCTATCCCGGCATCTACAACCTGCTGGATTATCAGAACGGGGTAGACACGTTGCTGGCTACCGGGGCATTCCCCACCGAAGTGGTAAAAGAGATCCGGTTCATACTGGGACCCAATAATACCATCGTTGATACACTCGGGGTTGTTCATGCGCTGACCATACCCAGTGGCGCCGAATCGGGACTAAAGATCAAAGTAAATAAGAGACTCCAGGAAACCCTTGAAACGATCATTATTGATTTTGATGCTGCCCTGTCTGTTAAACAGGAGGGAAACGGCGATTACAAGTTAAGACCCGTTTTAAGAGTCAGATAATTCTATGTGAACTGATTAGAAACAGCCCTCATTTGAGGGCTGTTTTATTTTAAGGGATCTTATCAATCATTCATCTCCCAAACCAGGGCACTGGCCCCCAATATCGCGGCATCTGCTTCCTTTAATTCACTAAACAGCAGCTTCACCTTATTCTGGAAAATGGGCAGCAGGTTCATCTCCATGTGCTTACGGGTCGGGTTCAGCAGCAGGTTGCCCGCCTTGGTCAGTCCGCCAAACAATACAATGGCCGCAGGGGAGGAGAACATGATGAAATTGGCCAGCGATTCTCCCAGAATCTGCCCGGTGAATTCAAAAATGCTGTTGGCAATATTATCACCCTGCATGGCACATTCATATACCGATTCACTGGTAAGGTCGTTGATGCTGTAGTTGCGCAGCAGGCTTGGCTCTTCGGGGTGCTTGGTAAGCATTTCGATGGCTGTTTCCCTTACACCGGTGGCCGATGCATAGGATTCCAGGCTGCCCCGCATGCCCGTACTCTTGTGTAACCTGCCGCCCGGCCGGATGATGGTATGGCCCAGTTCACCGGCAAAGCCATCATGCCCCACCACGATCTTCCCGTCTATAACGATCCCGCTTCCCACACCGGTTCCCAGGGTGATGGTGATGAAGTGCCGCATATTCCTGCAGGCGCCATACATCATTTCGCCCACGGCAGCAGCGTTGGCGTCGTTGGTGAGCCTCGCCTGCAGCCCGAATTTTTTATGAACCAGTTCTGCCAGGGGTATGATACCCTTCCATTTCAGGTTGGGAGCGTATTCGATGGTACCTGTATAAATATTCCCATTGGGGGCGCCGATGCCAATGCCTGCAAAATTCTTAATGCCGCCCGACTTATCGATCATGGGCATTAATTTGTTGTACAGGTCCTCTATAAAATCCTCCACTACCTCGTGTTCATTGCTGGCGATGCGGTCCTGTTCCAGTATTTCGCCTTTATTATTTACGATACCAAACTTGGTGGTGGTGCCGCCTATGTCGATGCCTATCGCATAATCTTTCCTGGTTGCCATATTAACTGCAATTAGTGATGAATAAGATACCGGGTATGTTTTGCATACCGGGATTAATGTCCGCCTCCTTCAACCTGTGCATCGTAGTCAATGCCCTGGCGCTTCAGGATGCCTTTTACTGCAAAGGCAAAGAAAGCCAGGTACGCAAAACAAACAACGGCTACCCAGTATGACTGATGAATACCTATTACGTCAGCGATCTTCCCCTGGATAGGCGGAATGATACCACCTCCCAATATCATCATGATGAGGAAGGCAGATCCTTCCGTAGTGTATTTTCCCAATCCTGCAATGGACAACGTAAAAATACAGGGCCACATGATGGAACAGAATAACCCGCCGCTTAAAAAGGCATAGACAGAGATCGTGCCGGTTGTTAAGGTACCTATGATCATGGCTGCAACACCCAATACCCCAAAGATCATTAAGGTTCTGGCTGGTTTGTCTTTGCTGAAGTAAAAAGCAGCTATCTGGATCAATACACAGACTACATAGAAATACAATTTTTGCATATCATACTTTGCCAGTGTATTCACTCCGATGATGACCCCGAAGGCAATTAACGGTACAATGATCTGCAGCAGGATCTTTGCATTGTTTGATAATTTAAATGCACTAACAGCCCCTGCCCAGCGCCCGATCATTAAACTTCCCCAATACATGGAAATATAGGGCGCTGCTTCCGAGGACTGAAATCCACCGAATTCAGGTTGCTTGAGCAGTTCACTTAAATTACTTCCTATGGAGACTTCCACACCTACGTACACAAAAATGGCCAGCATGCCCAGCACCAGTTGCGGGTATTTCATGGCGCCCCATCCCACGGCATTTTTCTTAGCACTCATATTGGCAGCCAGCAGGCCGATCACTACCACGGCCAGGGCACCCAGCAGCCAGTTCAGCCGGTAAGCTTCCAATGCATGTTTCTCGGCATCGGTTGCATTGCTGAGATCTGTTTTGTAACTGCTGAATACGGGTACGAACATGATTATTAAAAGCCCGGTCATGATAAGTAAGGTGTACAGGGCCTTGGTGCCGCTTTCCACTCTTTCGAGCGAAATTCCTGCGGGAACTTTTTTGGAGAAATAGAACAATGCCGCAGCGCCGATGAACAAGGCGCCTACACAGGTGTACAGGATGATCACTTTGCTTAAACTGAGACTGGCAATCTTCTCATCAGTAATGGCAGCCGTTGATCCAAAGAGCGCAATGGCCACCACAATGGGCCCGATCGTTGTTCCGAATGAATTGATGCCTCCCCCGAGATTCACCCGGCTGGTACCGGTGGAAGGATCGCCCAGTGAGATCGCAAAGGGCTGGGCGGCGGTTTGCTGTAAAGAAAATCCAAGTGCCACTATGAACAGTCCAACCAACATGCCTGCAAACGTGTTGGCATTTACTGCGATGATCATGGCGGCTGCACCCAGTGCAGAGAAAAGCAATCCATACACAATGCTTTTTTTATACCCCCATTTACCCACCAGGTCTTTACCTCCGAATGCACCGTATGCAAAAAGCATCAGGGCGCCGATGTAATAGGCGGTGTAAAATGCAAAGTCAATCAACTGGCTTTGAAACTGGTCTAAATGGAAGTAATGTTTGCAGAATGGAATAAACACGCTGTTGCCAGCTGCAATGAATCCCCAAAAGAAAAAAACGGTGACCAGGGTGCTTAGTGCACCATAGTTGGTTTCTTTCAGCGCCGGGCCGTTTTTGGGGGTGATCAGATCTTGTTGTTCTGTTTGCATGTCGTTAAAAATTTTATGGCTGAAAGTAAAATAAATTGGGCAGCATGAAAAATTTAATTTAATTGGTTTGAAACAAAATGATTGCTAAATTGACCTGTATAAATCAGCAGCATGGAGATCGTTCACGTCAGTGCAGAAAGTTACCCCTACGCCAAGGTCGGAGGCCTTGCTGATGTGGTGGGAACCCTGCCGAAGTACCAGCAGCAATCCGGGCATATCGCCAAAGTAGTGGTGCCCATGCACCGCACAAAATTCCTCTACGATAATGAATGGAACGTAGAACACAAGGGCAGCTTCATGATGGGCAGCCGGTACCTGGATTATACCATCATAAAAGAAAAATCAAACAAACTCAGTTTCGACCTTTATTGTGTGGATATATACGGGCTGCTCGACCGGGAGAATGTGTATACCTATGACGACGATACAGAACGGTTCACTGCCTTCCAGATCGCGGTGGTTGACTGGATAAGCCATTGGGAACACCGTCCCGGTGTGGTGCATGTACATGATCATCATACGGCGCTGGTGCCATTCATGATGCGGCATTGTTTTGCATACAAACAGCTTTCTGCCGTGCCCACTGTTCTTACCATTCACAATGCCCAGTACCAGGGATGGATGGGGTGGGACAAAAGCGATTATATCCCTTCCTGGGATACCTGGCAGTGGGGACTGCTGGACTGGAACAATACCATAAACCCATTGGCCTGCGGGGTAAAGTGTGCCGACCGGGTGACCACGGTAAGCCCAAGCTATATGGAGGAACTTACCCGGCATGCAAACGGGCTGGAACAGTTGTTTGTGACAGAACATGCAAAATGTACCGGCATATTGAACGGGATCGATACCCATGTGTGGAACCCGGAAACGGATACATACATCCTCGATAATTATTCCATGGAGGATTCCGGGGCGGGCAAGCAGCTTAACAAGAAGAAGCTGTGCAAGGATTTTAAGCTTGACATTAAAAAGCCATTGTTTGTATATATTGGCAGGATGGTGGGAGAGAAAGCAGCCGATCTTTTACCCCAGGCAATAAATGATGCCTTCAGCCATATCGGAACTAAAATGAATTTTTTAATTTTAGGAAGCGGTGACCCTGCCGTGGAATCGCAGTTAAGCGCTTTGAACAACGGGTATGTGGGTTATTACAATTCACAGATCGGCTATAATGAAAAGTTATCGCACCAGATGTATGCCGGCGCCGACTTTTTACTCATGCCGAGCCGGGTGGAGCCCTGCGGCCTCAACCAGATGTATGCTTTGCGCTACGGCACCATTCCCATTGTTCGCCGCACGGGCGGGTTAAAGGACACCGTCATTGATTTTGGTGAACCAAATGGCTATGGGATTTGTTTTAATGCAGCCACCGTCTGGGATATCACCTATTCCATTCACCGGGCGGTGGAACTTTACGAGGATAAGGAAAAGATGGAGGAGATCCGGGAATACATCATGAAGATCGACAACAGCTGGGAGACCAGTTGTGAAAAATACATCAACCTATATAATTCCATACGTCAAATCTAAACCAATATATGATCAGCAAATCAGTAGTTGCCGTTATCCTTGGCGGCGGCGCAGGCAGTCGTTTATACCCGTTGACATCCACAAGAAGCAAACCGGCCGTACCCATTGCCGGTAAATACCGGTTGGTTGACATTCCCATTTCAAACTGCATCAATTCGAACATCAACCGCATGTTTGTATTGACCCAATATAATTCTGCTTCACTCAACAAGCACATAAAGAACACCTACCAGTTCAGTGCCTTCAGCAGCGGCTTTGTGGATATCCTGGCAGCGGAACAAACGCCCGACAGCCTCGGTTGGTTCCAGGGAACCGCTGATGCGGTACGCCAGTCATTAAAGCACATCGGTAACAATGAATTTGAATACCTGCTCATACTCAGTGGCGACCAGCTGTACCAGATGGATTTTGGTGATATGCTGGAAGCCCATATCAGCAAAGGCGCCGACATCAGCATTGCCACCATCCCGGTTCCGGAAAGGGAAGCATCTGAATTCGGGATTTTAAAAGCCAATGCGGATAATTATATTACGTCGTTCATTGAAAAACCTGCCAGGGAACTACTGCCCGACTGGACCAGTGATACCGGGCCGGAAATGCAGGTGCTCGGCCGCAACTACCTTGCCTCCATGGGCATCTACATCTTCAACCGGAAATTGCTGTTCGACCAGTTGCTGGTAGACAAAAAAGATGCAACCGATTTTGGTAAAGAGATCATCCCGTCCTCCATTGATAAATACAAAGTGCTGAGTTACCAGTACGACGGTTACTGGACAGATATCGGGAATATCTATTCATTCTATGAGGCAAACCTGGCATTAACGATGGAGATACCTCCATTCAATTTATTCGACAACACCAAGGCCATTTACAGCCGTGCCCGTATGCTGCCGCCCATGAAAGTGGCCGGTACATTGATCGAAAGCAGTATCCTGGCGGAGGGCTGCATCATCCGTGCCTCCCGGATATCAAACAGCGTGATCGGCATCCGTACCCGGATCGGGAAGGAAACAGAAATAGACAGTACGTATATAATGGGCAGTGATTATTATGAGACGATACCCGAAATGGCTTACTCACTGGAGAAAGGGATCCCTAAGCTGGGGATCGGGGAACGTTGTAAAATAAAGAATGCCATCGTGGATAAGGATTGCCGCATCGGTAATGATGTAAGCATAACAGGCGGCGCTCATTTGCCCGACAGTGACCATGCTTTATTCACGGTGAAGGACGGGATCGTGGTGGTCAAAAAAGGCGCCATCCTGCCGGATGGATTTGTGATCTGAGCACACGACCCTACAAGAATATATTCCATACGGCCTGCTGCCCCCAGTTGCCCCAATCCTTTGTGGCGCTCACTACGGTTTGCTGCAGTTCTTTCGCTTTTTTCTTTTTGCCCTTTGTGGGGGCGGCTATTTTGCTGTAGTTCACACCGTTCACTTCCAGTTTGGTGGCCACCCAGCTGCAGAACATGCGGGGTATGGTAATGCCCATGATCATGCCCGGTAACCCATGCAGGCTCATCGGCCCGCCGCTTACGGTGATCTCATCGGTATAAAAGGCAAACACATATACACTGTCGAATAATTTGCCCACCGCCTTGCGGCAATTGAACCCGGCGATCTCCCTTGACTCATTGGTCATCTTCCAGTTGATGTGAATAAGGCTGTCGGTTAGGATATACGTATCGCCGAATACCGACTTTTGCTGGACGAAGTTCTCCTGTGCATAGTCATTGTACCAGATATTATCTTCCGCACCATCATTGCCCCAGGGAGTTTTTGTCTTTTCATCCTTCCGGTCGAACAGATAAATGCTTTTGTCTGCATCAAACGTGAGCTTGTAATAATTGGTGGAGAGTTTGGGGATCTTATCCCTGATCATCTCTGCCCAGGTACCTTCCCCCAGGGCTTTGTGGTTATTCAGCACCACCTGGTATTCGATCATACCCTTATTAATGAACACCTGTGCCTGCAGGGTACAGGAGAAAACAGAAAACAGGATGAATAATATGTATCGCATATGAATCAGTTGATCGGTTTAAAAATTCTTTGGCGCCGCCCCGTTCTTCGAAAAGTTCCAGGTGATGGAAACCATCCAGAAACGCTTCAGGGTGTTGTAAAAGGTCTCTGTGTACTGGTTGTTGTAAAAGTTCCTGTCGTAGCCACGGTTCTCATTCAGTATGTCGTTGACTGACAGGGATGCTTCGAATTTATCCTTGTAAAAACTGCGTTTGAGGGAAGCATTCCACAGCGTGAATTCATTCTTTGCAGGGAAACGGGGATCTTTCTGTTTTGCCTGGAACTGAACCTCTGATTCCAGCCTGAATTTTTTCAGGAAGGTAACTTCCCCGTCAACTTCAACCCTGAACTGCCAGTAGTTGGCAGAAGCGGTACTGTTGACCGAATTCCTGCTGCGCACCCAGCTCATGCTCGGGTCAATGGAGAATTCGTACTTATTCTCTTTCTGTTTACGCAGGCCGGCGCTGATGCCATAGGTCTGGTTTTTGTTTGCAGCCCTTTGCAATACACCGTTGGTGATGATGTACGATATGTTCTGCGAAACAGATGCGTTTGGCCCGAAGGATATATTGATGTTCGGCTTCTTCCACTTGAAATTGTAGTTGGAATAGAGGTTGAAATAATAATTACCGTTTGTGTTCACCGTCTGCCGCACTGTTTTTCCGCCGGAAAAGTATTCTGTCTGGTTCACAAACGCATTTTGCGTGATGCTGCCGTAAATGCCCGACCACATGCCCTTTTCCTTCAGTACATTGTAAAAACTGTAGTTCAGGTTCAGCGAATGATTAAAGGATTGATCCAGGCCGGGATTGCCGATGTATTGGTTCAGCGGATCGGAATTATCGGTAATGGGCTGCAACTGGTCGAGGCTGGGGGCCTTGGTTGAACCGTTGTAGTTGATACGGATGCCGCCATAACCGCTTAACTTTTTATAGAAAGACGCGTTGGGGAAAAAATTGGTGAAATTGTATTTGCGTAAAAGTTTTGTGGTACGGTTGTCCTGTTCAAAATGGCTTACCGAAATGTCGCCGCCAATGCTGAAATTATATTTCTTCTTTGCCACCCGTAAACTGATCCCCGGCTTGTTCACCGTTTGTTTGAAAACATAGGAGTTGCTCAGCGAATCTATGATGGACGTATACTTGCCATTCAGGTCCTTTGAATAACTGAAGCGGTCATTGGTATTTCCGATGCGGCTGAACGAATAACTGGCGGAAAGAAAAATGTCCTTGCCAAGCGGTTCGGTATAGGTGAGGGTGGTTGAAAATGTGTTGGTACGGTTATCCCGTTTATTTTCCTGGTCAGTGGTATCCTGCTGGTAAAGGATGCCGCCGGAATAATATTCGTTATCCGAAAAAAGATTGCTCTTTGTATTTGAACTGCTGTAGTTGTAGTTCATGTTCACGGTGAGCGTGCGGGCAAGTTTTTTGAACTTATGCTTCCACAATAGGGTGCTGTTCAATGCTTCATTATCGGTATTGCTGATCGTTTTCCGGCTGCTGCGGTTAAGCAGCAGGGATTTGCTGTCACGCGAAACCAGGTCAAAAAAACTGTTTGACCGGGTATTGTTCAGGTTGCCCCTTGCCGTGAACTTCAGGGAGTTGGCTGAATCAATATTGGTCTCAAAAGTGATATTAAGGCTTTGCTTTAATTTAGAAGTAGCGGCATCCGTTATGCGGCTTGATGAGAATGAAGAGTCGCCGACAAAGTTGGTGGTATAATTCCTTTCACCGCTGGGGCTGTTCACCTTGCTTATTTTATAGCCGCTGTTGAGCGACTGTTTCCCGTTATTGAATTTGTTGCTGTAGTGCAGCCCGCCATTCCAGTTTTTGGGAATACCCCCCCGGCCGTTCCAGTAATTGTCTCCGTCACCCTCACTCGTAATCATGATGCCGCCACCATCCATCATTTCCATATTCGTATTATCTGAGCCGCCATAATTCTGGTTGTCCTGCCAGTCGAGGTTGGTTTGCCCCGTATTGCTCATGATGCCATAGCCGGCCAGTTTACGCTTGCCCCGGAAGGCATTGGCCATGATGCTGTTGTTGTAGTAATTATTGAAATCGGTACCGGCTTCTGCCTTGCCAAAATAGCCTTTTTTGGCATTGTCTTTCAACTTCAGGTTGATGGTCTTATCCTTTACCCCGTCGTCAATTCCCGTAAAAGCTGCCTGGTCGCTCTTTTTATCAAATACTTCCACTTCTTTCACCGCGTCTGCCCGCAGGTTCTTGGTGGCAATGCCCGGGTCATCACCAAAAAATTCTTCGCCATCCACCAGCACTTTTTTTACCTGTTCGCCCATGGCGGTTATTTTTCCGCTCTTGTCCACCTGTATCCCAGGAAGTTTTTTCAGCAACTCTTCTACATTGGCCCCGGGCCTTACCTTAAAACTGTCGGCTGTGTAAACAGTGGTATCGCCTTTGATACGTATGGGCGAACCGCTTTTTACGATCACTTCGGCAAGTAATTTGGATTTTGAAGTGAGGGCGGTTATGGGGACGATTGTTTCGTTTTCTTTCAATTCAATATCGCTGACCATGTCGGCAAAATAGGGGTGGGTAGTCATCATTACATAACTGCCCGGCTGGATATTCCTGAACGAATACCTGCCATTGGCATCTGTACGGGTAAATTTGTAGAGGACGGAATCTTTGGCAGTGAGCAGTGCTACCACTGCATTCTGGATCGCTTTTCTTTCGGCGGTGTCGGCCACAGAACCGGTCACCGTAATGTTCTGGGCATTTGCCTTAATAGCAAAGAACAGGATGGCTATCAACAGGGCAGATAGTTTGGGCATATACTTTGGCTTTGTTTTTCAGTACGAAACTAAAATCTTAGTTAAAGATGTATATTTTAATTGTCATTAACTAAAAGCGTCTTCTTAAATTTACGTTAAAACGAATTTCTATATTTTACTGATGCTTTTTCAATTCAATTCCACAAATGGCAACAACTAGAAGACAACCGGTAAAAAAGAAAACCAGGACCATGCTTGTATCACCGGTTCAGCCACAGGTAAAATATGAGGAAGAACATTTTGTGGATACCGAGAAACCGGTATGGAATTATTCGCTCTTTACGGATGAAGACATCAACAACTTTAAGAACGGGACGCTCTACAATGGTTATGAAAAATTCGGCAGTCATTTTATCAATGTCCTGGATACTGATGGTTTTTATTTTGCGGTATGGGCGCCCAATGCCACTAAGGTTTCGGTGGTGGGTGATTTCAACGGATGGAAGCGGCAACTGCACCCACTGTTTGTACGGCTTGATAAATCGGGAATATGGGAAGGCTTTGTACCCCATATTAAAAAAGGAGATAACTACAAATTTTATATCAGGGGCTATAAAGGGGTTGAGCTGATGAAAGCAGATCCCTATGGCCAATACGCAGAGCTAAGGCCTGCCACGTCATCCATAAGCTGGCATTCCGGTTTTACATGGAACGATGCTTCCTGGATGAAGAAAAGAAAAAAGAACAATGCCCTCAGTGCCCCCTGGAGTGTGTATGAAGTGCACCTGGGAAGCTGGATGCGGCCGGTGCGTTCGGATGAAGAAAGTTTCAACAGTTATGTTCAGCTTATTGAACACCTGGTGCCCTATGTAAAAAAAATGGGTTTTACCCATGTGGAACTGATGCCCATTATGGAATTCCCTTTCGACGGAAGCTGGGGATACCAGGGTACGGGCTATTTTGCCGCCACCTCCCGGTTTGGAACACCCGATGAATTCAAAGCGCTGGTGGATGCTTTTCACAACCAGGATATCGGGGTGATCCTCGATTGGGTGCCTTCGCATTTTCCATATGATGCCCATGGCCTTTTCATGTTTGATGGCACTCATACCTACGAGTACGGAGATATGCGGAAAGGATATCACCCGGATTGGAACAGCTACATCTTTAATTACAAAAGGGCAGAAGTACGTTCCTTTCTCATCAGCAGCGCCCGTTTCTGGCTCGATGAATTTCACATTGATGGATTGCGGGTGGATGCCGTGAACTCCATCCTCCGGCTTGATTATTCCCGGAAAGAAGGGGAGTGGGAACCCAACGAATTTGGCGGCAACGGAAACCTGGAAGCCATTGAATTTGTAAAGCAGTTCAATGAAACGGTCTACCGCGACTTCCCCGATATTCAGACCATTGCCGAAGAAGCATCCGACTGGCCAAACGTATCCAAACCTACCACGTCAGGCGGACTTGGTTTTGGCATGAAGTGGATGATGGGCTGGATGCATGATACACTGGATTATTTCAAGATGGACCCGCTGATGCGGCAGTTTCACCAGGATAAATTCTCCTTCAGCATCATGTACTATTATGATGAGAACTTCATGCTTCCCTTCAGTCATGATGAAGTGGTGCATGGAAAAAGTCCGATGCTTTATAAAATGCCGGGCGATGAATGGCAGAAATTTGCCAACCTGCGCCTGCTTTACACGTATATGTTTACACACCCGGGTGCCAAGCTTTTGTTCATGGGCAACGAGTTTGCACAAACAGCCGAATGGAATTACAAAAGTGAACTGAACTGGGATTTACTCCGGTTCGATTGCCATAAAATGATGCAGGAGTGTGTGAAAGACCTGAACTTTCTTTACCAGGACGAGCCCGCCCTGCATAAACTTCAGTTTGACCCCAAAGGTTTTGAATGGGTTGACCTTGATCACCGGCAGGAATCGGTAGTGGCCTACCTGCGTAAGGCACGCAGCCGAAAGGATGATATGCTGGTAGTATTGAATATGACCCCCGTGGTGAGGCAGGACTGGAAGATCCGTGTAAAGGGAAAAGCAGGGTGGAAAGAAGTGTTCAACAGCGACAGTAAAAAATACTGGGGAACCGGCAATGTGTTCAATCCGGAGCCCACCGTGAAATTAGTTGATAAAAAGGCCCGGATATATGAAATAAACATCCATCTTCCTGCGTTAGGAGGGGTGATATTCCGTTAAACAGGAACGATATTTGTGCACCTACCCATATGAAAAACGTCCTCACCATCATTTTAGTATCTTTTTACCCGGCATTGTTCGCACAATCGCAAGACAGTTCATCCTATTATTTCAATAAAGGTGTTGAGGAAAAGAATGCCAGGCGTTACAAAGTAGCCAGCAAATATTTTGATGAAGCGATCCAGTTGAACCCAAACTTTGCCGTGGCATATGTTGAAAATGGCTATGCCAACCTGGAGATGCGTAAAATAGACGAGGCCAAACAGAATTTTACCCGTGCCTATGAGATAGACCCGGCCAATGATGTTGTCCTCCGGGAATTGATCGAGCTGAATTATAATTACCGTCATTTTCAAAAAACGATCGACCTGGCAGAGCATTGCAAAACCTGCCCGGATGCCGACCGGCTGATCGCCCTTTCATATTTTCAACTGGAAGATTATGCAAAGGCAGAGAAAAAACTGCTGCCGCTTGTTGAAAAAGACCCGAACGACGCAGAGCTGACCTACACCCTTGCCCGGAATTATCTGGAGATGGGGTATGAGGACAAAGCGATCCCGTATTATGTTAAGGCCGTTCAGCTGAATGATAACAAGAGCAACTGGTTGTTTGAACTGGGACTGCTTTATTACAACAACAATAATTTTAAGAACGCTGTGTTGTATTTCAACAAGGCTGTTGAAAAAGGATATGTAGCCAGCAATGACTTTAACGAGAACCTTGGTTTTGCATACCTCTATAGTGGTGAATATGAAAAAGGCGAGAAGCTGTTGCTTGAAATATATGAACGCCGGCCCGGGGATAAAGATATATTACGGGATATGGCGCAGGCTTATTATGACAGCAGGAAGTACGATAAGTCGCTGGAGCTTTGCCAGAAACTGCTGGAAGCAGATAAGAACGACGGCAAGGCCCTTTACCAGGCAGGTATGTGTTTCCAGAAGAAGGGACAGGTTGAACGAGGCCAGAAGATGTGCGACCGTGCCATTGAACTGGATCCATCCCTGAATAAATTACGCCAGAAAAAAATGACCATGGGACTTTAAATTATACCACCGCTTTTGCGATTGATGTTTAGTTTGTAGCCGGGAGGAGACTCCCGGTTTTTTTGTTGTCCACCCGGTGAGGACACCGGCAGGCCGGGAAGCTTAATTATTTATTTTCTTCTCCACCAATGTAAGGCGTTTCAGCAGGTCTGAAATAATGGCTTTCTGTTCTTCTATCTGTACCTGTTGTTCCTTCACGGCGTTTATAAGCAGGAAAGTATAGGCCTGGTTGTTCACTTCACGCAGGTCATTGTACTTTTCATATTTTTTTTGAGAGACCATGTAGGGTGCGATCTTTTCCAGTTCCTGTGCCAGCACTCCGACCTGTTCTCCCGGCGCATGGAAAGGGGCATCATTGCTGTACCGGAATTTTACAGGGCGTATTTGTTTGATGACATTAAGACCATCAGTAAAATCCGTTGAGGCATCTTTGATCCGGGCATCTGAAAATACACCCCAGGCACCGGTAGTATTATTAGCCGTTCCATTCACCGATAGTTTTGCAGTTGGCGCCATGGTAGCGATACCAACATCTCCGGCAACAGTTATTGCAAAACGATAAAAGGAATTATCACCAATACTAAAACCGTCTGCCGGGGTGGCGGTTCCTGCAGCCCCGGTACGGAGGATCCAGTTATTGGTTGATGCTGTATTGCTGATCCGGATGGCTGCTGCTTCACCGTTGACTGATGTTTCATTGCCGGCTACATGCAGTTTTGTTACCGGGTCTATTCCGATACCCACATTCCCATTTCCCTTGAACCGTACTTTTTCTGTAAACGCACCGCTGTTGCCATATCCAAAAGCAATATCATCATTGAGTGTTGCAGAATATAATTGCATGGTAAATGCCTGGATACCTAATCCATAATGATTGGTGCCGTTCCCCCACAGGGCTATTTTATTTCCAAGGGTGGATGTGAAATTCAAGGGTACTGCCGGGTTAAGTTCACCGATGCCGATATTGCCATTCTGCAGGATGGTAAGTGCATTGCTGCGGGCATTATCTGCCGTGCCATTGCCTACCTGGAAGATCCGGTTAAGGCTGTTGATGGCCAGCGGATTTGCAGCATTGGTACTGTCGTTATACAAACCGGTTACTGTTCCGCCGAAGGATTTGGATTTCAAATAAGAGCCTGCTGCAATGGCTAAGGTTCCGCTTGCGATATTAGAGCTACCCAGTGCTGTTGCGCTGTTACCGGTTACCGTATTAAATGATCCCCAAGCATTGCCAAAAGAACCATTCACGGTATTAAATTGTCCAATAGAAACGGAATAATCCCCATTGGCAACCGATGTGCCCATGGCTATTGCACCTTCCCCGCTGGCTGTTGAATATTCCAGTGCAATAGAATAATCACCGCTGGCAATGCTTCGATACCCCATGGCAATTCCGTTGATACCGGAAGCTGAATTGCGATAGCCAGCCGCAATGGAATAGGTGCCGGAAGCAATGTTATGTGAGCCCATTGAAAATGCCGCTGCACCCGTTGCAGCAGAACTGTCACCAAATGCTACCGCCTGGTTACCCAGCGCACGACAGGAGTCTCCGAATGAAAATGCCTGATTGCCGGAAGCTATGGAATATTCTCCTCCGGCAAAAGATGCAGCACCAGAAGAAATCGTGGCATATCCAATGGCAAAAGCATCGATGGAGCCGCTGGCCTGCGTTGCAGCACCAAGCGAAAAACTACGCTGACCGCTTGCAGTTCCGGAACCAAATGAAATACTTTGTAAGTTAGATGCGACTGCGCCACTGCCTATGGCGATTGATTGCGCCCCGGAGGCACGCACATTAAACCCGGCTGCAAACGATATGAATCCGATATTAGCCGCGTCCCACTCTGTACCTGTTACCCGCCCGGCTCTCAAGGATCCCCTTTCGGGTATCCACATCATCCGCGTGCCGATCCCGCTAACCGGGGTAGCGCCAATGGTACTGTCAAATAATACCGCTCCTCCTTTTACATGCAACAGGCTCTGCGGACCTGATATACCAACACCCACTTTCCCGGTATTGGCATTATAGATATCATTGCCATTTTTCCTCCATAATTTATTGCTGTCGGCAAATAACTCCAGCCAGTTTGCGCCGTCGTGGTAATAGAAATTATTAAGAGTACTGTCATAAACCAGCAGGCCTTTTCCGGGCGATGCAATGGCAGTACGCTGTGCCGTTGTAAGCCGGGGGATCAGGATCCCCCTGTTGTTGCTTTTTACATCCAGCATGGCACTGCCATGTGCAGCAGAACCATCTGTATTGATACTGAAAGACTGGGCCTGAAGGTTATATACAGGTAAAAAAAGAAGTGCAGCGTACAAGAGTATGCGTTTCATACACATAAGGTTTTTCCAAATTTAAATAATTGTTTTGGTCGAGCATACTGCGGCATTGCAAAGCTTGTACACATTCCGGAAACATAATTCAGGTAATTGCTGCTGCCGGAGACAGTGGGCGGCGGTTTAACCCGGTATGTATATGGACTTGCGGATAGGAGGGAGCAGCTGAAGTGTTAGGGGTGCCTCCGGTTTTTAATTTATTTATCCGGAGATGGAACCAGCCTTGGTTCAGTTATTGATTTTGGTCGGTGAGGACACCGACCGGGGCGAATACAAAAAATTGCCCGGACAACCCGGGCAATTTAATGAGTATACGCCTCAAACTTAAAACTCTACACGATAGCTGACCGTTGGGAAGATACCTGTTTGATTGACCTTCCGCACTTTCTGACGATCCCGGTCATAGTATGAATAAAATTCGTTCTTATGATTGCTGATATTCTGGATATCAAACAGGAGGGTTTGGGTGATCCTTCTGCTGTTTATTTTATAAGAGAACCCGATATCGAAACGGTAGTAAGGGGATCCTTTCAATGTGTAATACTGATCCTGTACATACACCACATCACCTTTCTGTTTTGATTTTTCCACGTCGATGGGAGAGTCCCGCAGTGAACCGCTGGCAACAATTTTTGCATTCACGCCAAGCAGTTGATTTTTCTTGGGCTTCCATTCTTTACCCGCCACCAGGTTGAACTGGTAATCCCTGGCATAACGGGTATTGAATTCTTTACCACTGTATGTTGTGTAGGTGGACCTGAAAACAGAGCTGGCAAAAAGAAAATAAAAATTATTGGCAAATGGTTTTTCCAGGCTCAGGTCGATCCCATAGTTCTTTCCTTTACCCTTGCTCACCAGTGAAGAATCAACACTCACCAAACCATATACATCACTGGCATTCAGTATGGAGAATTCACTCTCCTTGTCTTTCTCAACAGGAACTTTATAAAGATGCTGGTAATACGCTTCCGCCTTTACACGGATATTCCGGAAAATGATCCGGTCATATGCAAGAACAAAGTGGGCGGCCCTTACTAAATCCAGCGATTTGTTGATGTCGCCCGCATTGGTGGATGCATCGGTATTTTTAAAGTAGTAAGTAGACAGGTGCTCTGGTTTGCTGTGCAGCCCTCCGGAAATGGTCAGTGACTGGCCGGGCTTCACCTGGTATGATAAAGAAGCACGGGGTTCCAGGCTCTTGCTGTCATTCAGGTCAAAGAAAGAGCCATGTAATCCTGTATTTACCGTCCATTTGTTATTCAACCTCCATTTCCACTGGGCATAAGCCTGGTAGTACATGGCATTTCCTTTTCCGTTGATGAAACTTTTCCAGGATCCATCTGTTTCATCATAGTATTCACTGTTATAATCGAACCCAAGCCGGCTTGCAATGATGCCGGCCCGCAGCAGGTGCTGCGTATTGAGTTTATTGTTGTACAACACGCTGGCCCGGTAAGCCGTATTGATGAATCTGGTTCGCACAACATCCACCCTGGAATAATTCTCTGCCGGGTTCAGTGTATCGGTCTTTAGATCATACCGGTCGCCCGTAACACTGAGTACGGTCTTCAGGTATGAATTTGCTGTCAGGAAATACTGGTGAGATAACCCGGTCACGCCGAGTTTTCCTTTTCCGCTGTAATTCACATTCTCATTATCCTCATCCCATTTTGTGTTATCCTTCTCCACATCACGCTCTGCCTTGTTGGTACCGCCAATGCCAAACAGCGAGAATGTTCCCGCTTTTTTGGAAGGAAAATCCAGTTTGAAAGAAAGGTCCTGGTATTCCGGCACCACGCCGCCATCGAGGTCAAGGAAACCTTTTAACAGGGCCAGGGTGGAATACCGGTAATTGAAAAGATAGGACGCCTTGCTTTTCTTTGAGAAAGGCCCTTCGGCGGATGCTTCAATGCCTAAAGCGCCGATGGAAAATGTACGTTCCATCTTATCCTTGTTCCCGTTGCGGAAGTTCAGGTCAAATGCACCGGATAGTGCATTGCCGAATTCAGCAGGGAAAGCGCCGGTATAAAAATCGCTGTTGCCCAGCATACTGCTGCTGAGCATGCTGATGGCGCCACCCGATGAACCCAGTCCGCCAAAGTGGTTGGGGCTTGGTATCTCAATACCCTCCAACCGCCACAATACCCCTTTGGGCGAATTGCCACGTACCACGATGGAGTTATCCATGTCGCCGTTATTGCTTACCCCGGCAAAGTTTTGCGCCATCCGGCCCGGGTCAGAAACAGAAGCGGCGTATCGCCTGGTATCCTCCACCGAAAAGGAACGGGCACTCACGGTGGCGAATTCATTGGTGGCCCTGAGCTTGTTCTTACGGGCAGCAACTTTTACTTCATCCAATAGCTTGATCCTTTCGGTCAGTGCAACATTGAGAAAGATCTCTTTCCCGGAACTGACCAATACTTCCGGAACGATCTTCTGTTCATAGCCCATCCGTGTTATGAGCAGTGTCTGCCGGCCTACCGGGATATCGGGGATGGTAAAATTTCCCAGCGAATCCGTAACCGTGCCTTTGCTGATACCGCTGATGGTTACGGTAGCTTCGGGCAGGGGTCTCTTTGACTCTGCATCGGTGACTGTTCCTTTGACCGACTGGGTGAATAGGGTGTTTTGGGCTTTCAGGGTCGTGCAGGTACAGGTAAGTACCAGGGCCATAGCCCAGAAGAATTTTGTGTTCATGGCTGTTGTTTTTCGGGTTGAATTAAAATATCGAAACCGGAGCGAATTTATTGAGACGGATCGTACAGCGCTTACCGGCAGTGTATGAATTGTTGTATAGGCATGATGAAATGTATATCTGTATCCGGGAAAAGAATTCCTGTCGTTCTTCAGTTAGCCTGCTTCAAAGAAGAGTTCGTCTAAGCCGATGGGGTTATAATCGCCCCATGGGTATTACTTGTGGAAGGGAATGAAATTTTTTATTTGGGATATGTGCCGAACGGCATTCCTTTATTATAAGTACGCCAGCTAGATAACTTCTATTCCTTTGATAGCTTAATAAAATTGAATAAATGGTCAATAAGATCGATTTGTTTGATCTGGATTTCAACTTTGACAGGTAGTTTCTGATCAGTGTAGTATTTCATTTTTGTAAAAGCGTTTATTTTTTCTTTTGATAGGTGATGCTCTATTTTTTCAATAAGAGCATTTTTTTTACTGAGATCCTTATAAGACTCTTCCCTGTCATTTTGCATCTCTTTCCATAGTGCAAAGTATTCGTTTTTCCAGTCATCCAGGCTAAATGGATTCTCAAAAAACTGATAGCTATCACATTTTATCGTTATAATTTCTTCATATTCTCCGTTTACTTGTAAAGTGTCTTCATTCACGGCATCTATGTCAATTGTATCATCTATTAGACCTTTAAGTGTAGAAACCACTGATGAAATATTCCTGGCATTTTGAATATTCAATTTTGCTGAGATGAATATTTGTTGTTGAAATTCAGCTAAAGTGTCAGCAGGTAATTGCTCAAAGCTAATATCTAAGATAATTTCATTGTCTACTTGATTGATCTTTTTTAGAAAAGCCCATTTATTACTGGTTAGTGATTTCCCCATAAAATTAGTTGATGTATAAATTTACTTTACCTTACTGCTACAGGCAATTCTTTTTACATAATCTTATGAATCAGCCTAAAATTTCCTCCCAAAAAACAGCTCTGCCATCATACACCTGGCGCTGCCGCCCCCGGCGGTTTCAATCGTATCCAAAGAAGAATGAATGATACGGTTATGCTTTTGCAGCATTTCAACCTGGGTAGTGGTAAGAGAATTATAAGCCTGTGCCGACATCACCAATAACAGGTTGCCATTAACATCCTTCACCTGCAGCATGTTTCCGGCAAAATGGTTCAGTTGGTCTGAAGTAATATCAACGATCTCCTTGTTTGTTCTTTGCAAAGAGGAAACAACCATTTTTCTTTCTTCCGCATTCCGGATGGATGCAAGGCATATAACGGCAAAGGTCTTTGCAATGCACATCATCACATTGGTATGGTAAATGGCAATTCCTCCGCCATCCGTTGAAGTAAACGTTACCGGGGAATATCCAAGGATCCTGCAGAATTCATTCAGCAGCTTCTCATCCGTTCGGGGCGAAAGACAGGCATAGGCGATCCTGTTCTCCCTGTCCAGTACCATGCTGCCGGTTCCTTCCAGGAAAATATTTTCTGCTTCGTATTTGCCCAGGTCAACAACTTCTGAAACTGCGAACCTGTGTTTAATGGCATCCAGCACATGCGCTTTTCTTTCCTGCCGGCGATTGGGTGCAAACATGGGGTACAGGAACAGCCGGCCATCCTCATGAAAAGAGATCCAGTTGTTGGGGAAAATGGAATCGGGGGTGGAGGGATCGGCAGTATCTTCAATCACCAGTACATCCAGGTGGTTTTTCCGGAGCAGGTCCACCATTGCATCAAACTCCTGCAGGGCCTTTTGCTGAATATTACCCGCTATGTTTTTTTGAAAAGTATTATTAACGGCTGTTTCGGCATTGAAACCAAAATTTACCGGCCTGATCATTAACAGTTGGTGGGTATTCTGCTCCATATCAATGGGGTTTGGCAAATTCATCTCCCCGGCCCTGATGGCAACCGGCAATGCATTCTCCCGGGGTGGTATGGGGCATTTATACCCGGTTGAATACGCACAATACGGATTGTATGCTTTATTGAAATCCAGTTGCAGGGTATCGTTCTTTATGTCCTGTATGTAGAATTCGATATAACGGCCGCTGCCATAGCTCTCATCCCCTGTGCTGAGGTCGGTGAAGGGAACAAAAAGATGGTCCTTATACTGTTCGGTCTGCATCAGGTCTTTGCCCTGGTATACAAACAGGTGGTATTCTGTTTCGGAAATGCTAAAGTGCAACCGGCCGTATTTGAAATAATGCTTCAGGGTATTGGCCGATGTTTTCATGGTGAAGCCAACGGTATCGGATATCTTTTCAAAGCGGCAGGACACATTATACTGGCTGTTTACGGGAAAGAACCGGAAGTATTTTTTGTCCTTCCTGCCAACCACTTCATGTTCATCAACATATTTTTTCTGGTATGCCTTTATGGATTCAGCATAAAGATCTTTCTGGGCCAACGATGTTTGTGAAAAGAGAAGGGCAATAAATAGCGGGAAAAGTTTCAGCATAAATAAAATTAAAACAAGGGAACCATATTGAAAGAGAGAACACCAGGAAAAACATAGCTATGTTACCGATGTTCCTATGTGGTTAAAAAAAACCGGGTCTAGTTCATCATCAGCACATTCACACTCCGCTGCAGGATATTAAAAGCGATCTCGGCCATCAGGTTCTCTTTATCCAGCGTGGGATTCACTTCGGTTATCTCAAAGCAGCATATCTTCCGGTTCTGCATGAATTTGCTGATCAGGTCTTCCACTTCCCGTTCTTTCAATCCATTGCTCACCGGGGTTCCCGTGCCCCTGGAAATAGCAGCATCCAGGCTGTCCACATCAAAACTTACATAGATATCGGTGCAGTCGCTCAGGTAGCGCAGCACCTTCCGGCAAACATTCTCAGCTCCCGTTCTCCGCACTTCCGACGTGGTGATCACTTTCATGCCGTGTTTCTCGATCAGGTGCTTCTCTTCTTTTTCAAAATCACGTAAAGAGATAAATACCACATCTTCGGGTAAAACCTTCTGGCCACTCTTGCCCATATGCTTCAACTGCTCCCATTGCCTGGCTGTTTTTTCATCCAGGTCGTGCACTTTGCATTCTTTGTTGTCTTCGGCAATGGAAACGGCCAGGGGCATCCCGTGCATATTACCCGAGGGAGTGGTATAGGGGGTATGCAGGTCCGCATGGGCATCGATCCATATCACCCCTAATTTGCTCTTGGGCTTTGCCATCTTAATACCTGCAATGGTACCACCGGCATTGCTGTGGTCGCCGCTGATAACAACAGGAAAAAAGTGCCCTTTGATGGAATCGCAAACAGCCTTGCTCACCCGCTCGTACATGGTTAGCACGCCCTGCATACGCTTGGCATAAGGCGACTGGATGGGTTCGAATAATATCTGGTTCTCCACCTCGATCTTCTCGGAAGGGAAGTGAACAAAGAAATTGCTCATAAAGTCCAGGGCTGCGATCTTGATGGCCTCAATGCCCAGGCTGGCGCCACGGGTACCGGCCCCTATTTCGGAGGGTACTTCGATCAGTTTGATATTTTTCATAAAGAAGGCTTCGTTATAGCAAGGCTCAAATCTACAACATTCCTTTTTAGCGATTATTGCCCGTAACCCCCGTTTTTCCGGTAAAAGGGCCCGGCGGCCGCCTACCCGGCATGGTTTATGCAATATCTGCTCCGGACCAGTCGTTAAACAGGCAGGTAATCCCCAAAAAAGGCTAATTCCTTTTACCCTGTACTAACCCTGGATCATGTTTGTTTGTGCTTGATTTAAAAGAAAATGCCCCTGCTTTACAGGGGCATTTTTATGGTGCCTGGGTTCTGTTTAAAATTGTTCCAGCTTGCTGAAGAAGAAGTCGCCTTCAATTTTTGCGTTCTCATCGCTGTCGCTTCCGTGTATGGCATTTTCGCCAATGGAGGAAGCATATAATTTGCGGATGGTTCCCTCAGCCGCTTCGGCAGGATTGGTGGATCCGATCAGTTTGCGGAAATCTTCCACCGCATTGTCCTTTTCCAGTATGGCTGCGGTAATAGGGCCACTGCTCATGAATTCAACCAGTTCCCCGTAAAAAGGCCTGGCAGCATGTACGGCATAGAATTCACCGGCCTTTTCTTTGCTGAGTTTTGTCATTTTCATGGCAACAATGCGGAAACCTGCGGCATTTATCATGGATAGGATGGCGCCTGTATTTCCTTTGGCTGTTGCATCGGGTTTGATCATTGTGAATGTTCTGTTGCTCATTTTTTTCTTTTTTGAGCCGCAAAGATAGGCAGTTTGTTGTTTGAGGTTTGAAGTTTCTGGCGTTTTTCAGTTAGAAAGCTGTTATAAAACCACAAACCATAAACTACAAACCTCAAACTTCAAACTGGAAACTGGAAACTTTCAATTACTTTTGCGCCGCTTTATGCAGCCATTACAAAATATAGTCACTCAGTTAAGCGAACCCAGGAACGTGGTGATAACCATGCACCAGAAGCCCGATGCCGATGCCATGGGCTCTGCACTGGGCCTGTATCATTTTTTGATCCAGTTCGGGCATAGCGTTACCGTTATTTCACCTACCAACTGGGCCTCTTTTTTAAACTGGATGCCCGATTGTAAAAAAGTACTGGATTATGAAGCGGTGGAAACAAAGGCCAATGCAGCCATTGATGCGGCCGACTGGATATTCTGCCTCGACTTTAATGTACTGAGCCGTACCAAGCGTATGGAAGAAAAACTGGCGCTTGCAAAGGGCGACCGGATATTAATTGACCATCACCGGGAACCGCAGGTGGAAGTATTTGCGTATGGCAACAGCGATACCGGTAAAAGTTCTACCTCTGAAATGGTGTATGATTTTATCAAAGCATCTGGTCACGATGATAAGATCAATGAAGCCGTGGCCGAATGTTTATATGCCGGCGCCATGACAGATACCGGTTCTTTCCGTTTTCCTTCTACCACCGCCAGTGTCCACAAAATGATCGCTGACCTCAAGGAAAAGGGATTGCAACACAGCCGGGTGCATGAAGAGTTGTTTGATAATTTCCTGGAGAACCGGTTCCGTTTCATCGGCCATGTACTGATGAACCGGATGGAAGTCTTTTATGAATACAACACCGCGTTGATCTCCATTCCGCAGTCAGATCTTATCAAGTTCAATATCCGGACCGGCGATACCGAAGGATTGGTGAATTACCCGCTGAGCATACAGGGCATCAAACTGGCAGCCATCATCATCGACCGGGGAGAGGAACGCAAAAGTTCCTTCCGCAGCAAGGGTGGGTTTGATGTGAACAGTTTTGCCCGTAAATATTTTAATGGCGGCGGGCATTTCAATGCAGCCGGTGGTTTTAATAAAGAGCCGCTGGAGGAAGTGGTGGCCAAATTCAAAGCGGCCATTAAAGAAAATACCGATCAGTTAAGCAGTTATCAATTTTAAAAAATACACACAATGAAACAATTCTTTTATCTGGCTTTCTGCGTTCTGGCTTTAGCTGCCTGTACCGGGGGGTTTAAGAAGGGCGATAAGGGCCTGGAGTATAAACTTTTTGCCAAGGGCAGTGGTAATAAGCCGGGCTACGGCGACTTTATTCAGCTCCATGTAAAGCAGGTTTACAACGGGGGTACAAAGGATTCCATATTGTACGACAGTCATGATTTCATGCCCCGCATACAGGTGTTTGATTCAGTAGGTACGCCCCTTGAATACTTTAAGATCATGCGTAACCTGCGGATCGGCGACAGCCTGGTCATCCGCATATTGACAGACAGCCTGCTGAGCCGTATGAACGGGCAGCCCCTGCCTCCTTATATGAAAAAAGGAAAATTCCTCTACACCCATGTGCGGCTGGTCAATATTTTCAAAACCAGGGACCAGGCCGACAGCGCCAACAATGCCGAAAAGATCGTGATGAAACCAAAGCTGTTTAAAAAGCAGATGGAAGATGTTGAAAAAGACATGGCCAAAAATAAAGAGCAGCTTGCAAAAGACGATAAGATCATTGCAGAATACCTGGCGAAGAACAACATCAAAGCAGAAAAGACCAAATGGGGTACTTATGTTTCCATACAGGCGGAAGGTACCGGCGAAAAGATCAATTTCAACAGTGTGGTAACGGTTAACTACACCGGTAAGACACTGGACAGCGGAATTGTATTTGATTCGAATATTGACCCGAAATTCATGCATGCACAACCATATGAAGTGAAGATCTGGGAAGTAGGCCAGGTGATCATGGGCTGGACAGATGCATTGCTGCAGCTTAAGAATGGCTCACAAGCCACTGTCTATATACCTTCCTCACTGGCTTATGGTGAAGCAGGAAATGGAGATAAGATCAAGCCGAATTCAATCCTTGTTTTTGATATGGAGGTGAAGGATGTAATGGCAGAAGAAGCCTATACTGCCAAACAGAACCAGTTTCAGCAGGAAATGATGCGGAAAATGCAGGAGGAAGAAAAAGCCCGTGTTGACAGCATCGAAAAAGCAACAAAGAAATAAGTAACCTGAATGTATGATGGAGGCGCCCTGGGAGATCAGGGCGCTTTTTTGTATGCACTGTAAAGTGTAACGGCCTCTTTGGCTTCTTTCACATCATGCACCCGTAGAATGGAAGCGCCGTTCATCAGCGCAATGCTGTTTAATACCGTAGTGCCATTGAGGGCGCCGGCGGCTGTTGTATCCAATGTTTTGTAGATACTGCCCTTCCTGGACAAACCCACCAGGAGCGGTTTTTCCAGGATGGAGAATACTTCCAGCCTCTTCAGCAGTTGAAAATTATGTTCAATTGTTTTTCCAAAGCCAAAACCGGGATCAACAATGACATCCCTGATACCCAGCCGGGTGCATACTTCTATTCTGGCAATAAAAAAATCAAGTACCTCTTTAACCACATCTTCATACACCGGATCCTGCTGCATGGTTTCCGGTGTGCCTTTCATGTGCATGCATATATAAGGAACATCCAGGCGGGAAACGGTGATAAGCATATCCTCATCCAGGTGTCCACCGCTGATGTCATTCACGATGACAGCACCGGCTTCAACAGCTGCTGCAGCAACAGCACTGTTATACGTATCAACAGAAATAACTGCACCCGGGTGCGCTTTAAGGATCGCCCTGATCACCGGAACAACACGGCCTGTTTCCTCTTCCAGGGAAACGGGTTTACTGCCGGGGCGGGTGCTTAATCCGCCAACGTCCAGTATGTCTGCGCCATCCCCGATCATTTTTGCAGCAAGCGAAACGATGCCGTCCATGCCCGAATTCAGATGCCCTTCATAAAAGGAATCGGGTGTGGCATTGATGATGCCCATCACCAGTGGCTCCTGTATGTTCAAAAGCCTTCCCCTGCAGTTTATGCTGTACATCCGTATTTTCAGTTATTTTTGAGTTATTATCGCACGAAGTTACAAATGCATATTGATAAATGAATACGAACCAGCAATACGATAGGGCTGTTGATTCCTGCAAAGAGATATTCCTGAAGAAAACAAAGGATTATGGAACGTCCTGGCGGGTCTACCGCATCATTTCTGTTGCCGACCAGATCTATATAAAAGCAAAACGCATCCGTACCGTACAGCAGACGGGGGTTCAGAAGATAGGCGATGATATCATCAGTGAATTCAAAGGCATACTTAATTATGGTATCATCGGATTGATACAGCTGGACATACAGGATGATGAGCTGGAAGAACTGCCGGTAGAGACCGTGGAGAAACTGTACAACGAAAAAGTAAGCATTGCCAAAAAACTGATGCAGGATAAAAATCATGATTACGGGGAAGCATGGCGGGAGATGAGCCAGGAAAGTTTTGCGGACCTGATACTGGCGAAGGTATTACGCATCAAACAGATCCTTCTGAACGAAGGCAAGACCATCATCAGCGAAGGGATTGATGCCAATTTCTATGATATTATAAACTATGCAGTGTTTGCATTGATACTGGTGGAAGAAAAGGTTCATAGCTCATAGTTCATGGTTCATAGCGAATGATTCATTGTAAAACTGAATTTTACTTTATGAAGATAGCCGTTAGTATTTCAAGGATCCTGGTTGGTACGTTGTTCATTTTTTCAGGATTGGTAAAAGCCATTGACCCGCTCGGGCTGGCGTATAAAATGCAGGAATTCTTTGAAGCGTGGGCAGGCAGCGGTTTTTTGGTAAGCCTGCTCGACTGGCTGCATGACCAGTCGCTGTGGTTCTCTGTGCTGATGATAACCCTGGAAGTGGTACTGGGTGTGGCGCTCTTACTGGGCTGGAAAACAAAAACCGTCTCCCGTCTTTTACTGCTGCTGATGCTGTTCTTCACGTTCCTTACCAGTTATGTTCTGTTCAGCGGCAAAATAAGGGCCTGTGGATGTTTTGGCGATTGCATCCCGCTTACACCGGAGCAGACATTTACAAAGGACATCATCCTGCTGCTGCTGGTGCTGATCATTTTATTTGGAATAAAACACATCCGGCCCTTCCTTCCGAATCGTGTGAATATTGTGCTGTTCACGCTTTGTCTTTCCGGTGTGCTGGGCCTGCAATGGTATGTGCTGCACCATTTGCCTGTTAAGGATTGTTTACCCTTCCAGGCGGGAAATAATATACTGGAACTGCGTAAAATGCCCAAGGATGCCATCCCCGACAAATACGATTATGTATTTGTGTACCGGAAGAACGGTGCGTCAAAAGAATTTAAAGTGGATGCCCTGCCAGACAGTACCTGGGAGTTTGTGGACAGAAAGCAAAGATTGCTGGAAAAAGGCAAGAACAATGTGCCGCTGATAAATGATTTCATTTTAACCACCGCCAGCGGGAACGATACTACGGAAGCCGTGCTCAGCCAGCCGGGAGAATACTACCTGCTTTTTGTAAAAGAATTCAACCGGAAAGAGGATGTCTGGTATGATGGGTTTATTGATTTTTATTCCAGGTCTGCTTTGCCGGTTTATGTGGTAACGGCCGACAGTAAAACAGCGAACACGGTATTCAACAGAACGGGGCAGGCTGCTGTGCCGGTATTTACCTGTGACGTTACAGCCATCAAAACGGCTGCACGGGTAAACCCTACGTTGTACAAAATGAACGGGCCTGTAATTAAAAACAAGTGGAGCTGGGAAGACGCCAGGAAGATCGTAAAGTGAGGTAACATAAACCGAAAGCATGACCTACCTCTTTAAAAAATTATTCTATTCTGTATTTGTACTGCTTGGGGTAGTGGTACTGGTCTTTGTCATGTTCCAGGGTTTTGGAGATCCCGCCCGGATGGTCGTTGGACAAACGGGCGATAAGAAAACCATGGACAATATACGGAGTGACCTTTACCTTGACCAGCCGAAATGGAAGCAATTCTTTCTTTATCTCAATGATGTTTCACCCATTTGTGTTCACAGCCGGGCGGATATTGAAAAGAGGGAGCTCCGGGGTTTTTTTACCGGGGGAGAGAACAGGTTTGGCATAAAGATGCCCTACCTGCGCAAAAGTTATCAAACCAAAAAACAAGTGGGGGAGGTATTGCTGGAGGCTTTGCCCGGCACATTGATCCTGGCTTTTGCTGCCATGCTTTTTGCCAGCTTCACCGGTATTTTGCTTGGAGTGCTGGCCGCAATTAAAAAAGGGACCTGGCTGGATACCACGGCGGTGTTCTCCAGTATTGCCGGCATATCGGCGCCTTCCTTTTTTATGGCCATCATCATTGCATTTTTATTTGGGGTGGTACTGCATGATTATACCGGCCTGAATTTAACCGGTAGCTGGTACGACATTGATGAAGTGACCGGGGCAAAATACCTCAACCTTAAAAATCTTATCCTTCCTGCGTTCACATTGGGCATCCGCCCGCTGGCCATCATCACACAACTCACCCGCAGTTCCATGCTGGATGTGCTGAACCAGGATTACATACGTACCGCGTATGCAAAAGGTCTGCCTAAAAGGGCCATCCTCTTCAAACATGCTTTACGCAATGCCCTCAACCCGGTGATCACAGCAGTTACCGGCTGGTTTGCCGAACTGCTTGCCGGCGCTTTTTTCATTGAATATATCTTTGGCTGGAAAGGGATCGGCAAAGTAACCGTGGATGCGCTGGAAAAACTGGATTACCCCGTTGTGATGGGATCTGTTCTGCTCAGCGCATGCATCTTTATACTCATCAACCTGTTTGCGGATGTTTTGTACCGCATCATTGACCCAAGAATAAAAAGTTCGTAAAGGGAAACTCAATTTTCAGCCATCCCGCCTTCAACCCATTTTTTTACAATGCTGATCTCCGTTTCTGAAAGTTTTGGATTCCGCATGGGCATGAAACCTCTTTCACCGGGGTTTTTCTGAACACGCTCTGCCATGGCAGCGCCAAATTTTGAAGCCGTGGCATAGGTTTCAAAGTTTGCCTTATTGCCTCCTTTGGAAGGAATATGGCAGGGAGCGCATTTCGCCTGTATAAGAGGTAATACATCTGCAGTATAGGAAGTTGCTTTGGGCTTCGGTGCTTCTGCTGCCGTAGCGGACGGGGTTGTTTTTTTAGCGCAGGACACAAAGAGGATCAGTGTTAACAGTGTAATTGCTGCAAATAAATGTTTCATGCCGTTTGTTTTGATTTTGATTCTAAACTAACGAAAATAAATAAAATGGGGTTGCTTTTTTTATAAATGGCAGAAGCGTGCATCGGGCTGTTAACAAATGCTTTATATCCGTTAACATATCCTTTGTAAACATCCGGTATGACAAAACATCTTAAGGGCATTATTAACTTTTAAAAATTACAACTATGAAAAAGATGTTTACACTATTGATCTCCGGATTGATGTTTACCACCGCATTTGCACAAAATGGCCCGAAGGAAGAATGGAACGGTAAAGACCGGTACGATGATCCCAAAGATGAAGGAAGCAAGAGCTTCGACAAGTATGACAAGCATGATGGCCGTGGCAACACCTACTACTTCACTGCACGTGAAAAAGATATGCAGATCAACCGGATAAACCGGGAATACGATAACAGGATCCTTGCGGTGCAGAGCAGATTCTTCATGAGCCGGTATGATAAAATGCGCCAGGTAAGGTTCCTCGAAGAGCAGCGAAACCGTGAAATCCGTATGGTGATGGATAAATTCTATGACAGAAGAAACAAGTTCACCCATCCAAAGCGAAGGGGTTATGATAAATGGTAACCGGAATTCAGGTACGGGCATTGGCAATAAAAAGGCTGCTGGATCCAGCAGCCTTTTCTCACTTTAAAACTGTATCTGGTCTCTGTTATACGCGTACGTAAGAGCACTTGTGTTCCTGGGCACGGCTTATGGCCCACAAGCCCGACGGCATTAACGGAATACCCGGCAATACACCCGAAAGCCAGTCATTCTTCACCTCCTCATGATTCAATTTCATATTGCCTGCTACCACCGCACTCAGCACATTGATGGCCATGCCGCACACACAGAACATCACGCCGCTTTCCTGTAATTCATTAATGCCGATGGGCACCGGTCCAACACCCGGTATGCTGTAACCCGGGTTCGGTTTCCAGAAACGGTTACGTACCGAAGGGGCACCGGTAGTATCGTCCTTGATGTTGAATACTTCGCCGAGTTTATATTTTGCCCACAGGCGGTCCTCCATGGCATAGGGAATGGCATTGTGGCGCAATATCACCACGGCATTACTTTCCTTCTCCGGGGTTCCGGTGGCAGCATTGGTGAGTAAAAAGACCTTTGGCCATGCGAAAGGTAAAATGGATTCCTTGCCTTGTTTTGGATCAACCACATCAAACACCATCCGGTGTTTGCCCTTTATCTGGTTAAACCATTCTTCCGGGTCTCCGGGTGATCTGTTTTGTTTTCAAGAGAGGATACTATGCCTGCATTCGCCCTGGTAGATGCACCGAAGGTGGATAGTCCGAATGCAGCAGCGCCTGTAGCAATGGTTCCCAGGAATTTCCGGCGGGGTGATATTCCTGAATTGTTTCTGTTCATTTTTTAAAGAATTTAGTTTTTAAAAAATCAATACCTTAAAAATAATGGGGGTAGCCAAGCTACAAACAAGATTTGTCATTTGCAAGCAAAAGCGTAAACTGTTTTACAGGGTTTAGCCGGTTTCCTTAGTGCCCGGTGTCTGAACCTGCTTAGCCGGTTATGCTTATATTTGCATCTTAAATTTCAAGCTATATGAGAGAAGTGTATATCATTTCAGCGGTTCGTACCCCCATTGGAAGTTTTGGAGGTTCATTAAAAGATCTTACGGCCACCCAGTTGGGCGCCATCGCCATAAAAGGCGCTTTAAAAAAGGCCGGTATTGCCCCCGAACTGGTAGAAGAGGTTCTGATGGGTTCTGTGGTACAGGCAAACCTGGGACAGGCGCCTGCACACCAGGCTGCAAAATTTGCCGGCCTGCCGGATACGGTCTGCAGCACAACCATTAACAAGGTCTGTGCCAGCGCCATGAAAGCCATTGTGCAGGGCGCTCAAAGCATATTGCTGGGCGATGCCGATGTGGTGGTTGCCGGAGGTATGGAAAGCATGAGCAATGCTCCTTTTTATGCCGATAGCCTTCGCTGGGGCAATAAATATGGCAATGCACAATTAATAGACGGCCTTGCAAAGGATGGCCTCACCGATGTATATGATGGTAAAGCAATGGGTAATGCTGCAGAGCTTTGTGCTGCAACCTGCGGAATAACAAGGGAAGACCAGGATGCTTTTGCCATTGAAAGTTATAAGAGGAGCCAGGCTGCCATTGAAAGCGGGAAATTTGATGAAGAGATCGTACCGGTGGAAATTCCGCAGAAGAAAGGAGACCCCCTGCTTTTTACAAAGGACGAAGAACCGTATAAAGTAAAGTTCGATAAAGTGGCAGGCCTGAAGGGCGCATTTCAGAAGGATGGGACGGTAACTGCCGCCAATGCTTCCACCATGAATGACGGCGCTGCCGCCCTTGTTCTGGTGAGTAAGGAAAAAGCAGCGGCACTGGGTTTGAAACCCATCGCTAAAATAGTATCTTACGCCGATGCCAGCCAGGAGCCGGTATGGTTTACCACAGCACCGGCAGTAGCCGTACCCAAAGCAGTTGCCAAAGCCGGACTGAAAATGGAAGACATTGAATACTGGGAACTGAATGAGGCATTTTCGGTGGTAGGCATTGAGAACAGCCGCCGCATGAAACTGGATCCGTCCAAAGTAAATGTGAATGGCGGCGCTGTTTCGATCGGTCATCCGCTGGGCTGCAGCGGTGCAAGGATCGTGGTGACACTGATCAATGTATTAAAGCAGAACAAAGCTAAATACGGCGCTGCAGGGATCTGCCACGGAGGAGGAGGGGCCAGTGCCATTGTGATAGAAAATATATAAATATAAACCAGCAAAATGAACGGTATGGAATCAGAATACGTGATCAGGAAAGCCACCCTGAATGATGTTGAATTTTTAGCCGATGTGATCATTGGCGCAGAAAAAAGTTTTACGGAAAACCTCGGCCTCGCCAATTTCTTTGAATTGTCGGAAGAAAAGGTAAAGGAACTCATCATTGCCATGCTGCAGGAAGAAGTGGATGGCTGCGATTTTTCGGTGAGCAGCTATTTCATTGCCTGGTATGGCGATAAGCCGGTGGGCGCTTTGGGCGGCTGGGTAGAAGGCTATTACGATGGCATGTCATCCAACCTGCTTAAGTCTAATCTGATCTCCTATGTTTTCCCCAGGGAAAGCGTGATCAAGGCCCAGGCCAAAATGGAGATGATCAAAGAAATGCTGCACATTGAACGGCCCATGGGTACCTACCAGCTTGAATATGTATTTGTGGACGATAACCACCGGGGAAAACGCATCACCCAGCAACTGATGGATGTGCACCTGGCATACGCAAAAGAACTTGACCCGAATATCTGCAGGGCCCAGTTATCCTGCTTCGAAAACAATACTTCCATCATCAAGGCGCATGAAAGAAACGGGTATGTGCGGATGAAAAGATATGTGTGCGAGAATGATGACATTCTAAAATACCTTCCTTTTAATGTAAAGGTGTTGCTGGAGAAGCAATTTTAAAATCAACTTGTTTTATTTTGGGTTCATCGAAAATTGAAACGGTTCAGCCTTTCGGGGTGGATGTTTGCAGTGGTGTCCGCAGTAATGGAAAGCTTGATATCCAGAAGCTAAGCGCTTTCATCAATGCCGTCAGGAGCCTTTGAACAGGATTTGTTCATCTGCCCCTGATAAGATAAATTTGCTCCCGAAAATCATCGGGACATAAACATAACTACACAAATGCGACAAATAGCCTTTAGAGAAGCACTGCGGGAAGCCATGCAGGAAGAGATGAGAAGAGACGAACGGGTTTTTTTGATGGGAGAGGAAGTAGCGGAATACAATGGTGCTTATAAAGTGAGCCAGGGTATGCTGGATGAATTTGGGGAGAAAAGGGTTATTGATACTCCCATTGCCGAACTTGGTTTTGCCGCTATTGCAGTAGGCGCTGCTCAAAATGGCCTGCGCCCGATCGTTGAATTTATGACATGGAACTTTGCCGTGCTGCCTTTAGATCAAATTTTAAATACCGCTTCTAAAATGCTGGCAATGAGTGGCGGACAGGTTGGTTGCCCGATCGTTTTTCGGGGAGCAAATGGAAGCGCCGGCCAGTTGGGAGCCCAGCATTCCACCGCTTTTGAGGCTTTATATGCGAACATTCCTGGGTTAAAGGTCATCTCCGTTTCAATCCCTACGATGCAAAAGGCCTGTTGAAAAGCGCCATCCGTGACGATGATCCGATCATTTTTATGGAGAGTGAAGTGATGTATGGGGATAAGGGTGAAGTGCCGGAAGAAGAATACCTCCTGCCTATTGGTAAGGCATTTATTAAAAGGCCGGGAAAAGATGTAACCATCGTTTCCTTCAATAAGATGATGAAGATCGCCCTTGCTGCTGCAGAGGAATTATCCAAAGAAGGCATCGAAGCGGAAGTTATTGACCTGGCAACCATCCGTCCGTTAGACTGGTTCACGATACTCGAAAGTGTGAAAAAGACGAACCGGTTGGTTATTGTTGAAGAACAATGGCCTTTTGCCTCTGTATCGTCTGAGATCAGCTACCGCATACAAAAAGAAGGGTTCGATTATTTAGATGCTCCCATCCGCCGGATAACCTCGGCTGATGCTCCCATGCACTATGCGCCAAACCTTGTGGCTGCTTATTTACCGGATGTTCCAAGAACGGTTAAGCTGGTGAAGGAAGTGATGTATTTAAAAAAATAAGATACAGGATACCGGATGCAATCCGGATCCCGATGAGATCACGGATGCAAGATACAGGATACCAGATGCCAGATGCGAGATGCAATAACCTTCCTGCTATAGCATGAATATTTCAATTCCCGGATTCCATCCTGAATCCTGAATCTCGTATCTGGTATCCTACACCAACAATCCCCCTTTCTCTTGCGATTCTGTTATACATTTGTCCTGTAATAAACTCTAATGGTCTATCGCTCTCTTGAAGATTGTTTACTCGACCTGGAACGCAATGGCCAGCTCATCCGCATCAAAGAAGAAGTTGATCCGTACCTGGAAATGGCGGCCATTCACCTGCGGGTGCACGAGGCCGGCGGGCCGGCACTGCTGTTTGAAAATGTAAAAGGAAGTAAGTTCAGGGCGGCATCCAATATCTTCGGCACGCTGGAACGAAGTGAATTCATTTTCCGGGATACGTTAAAGACCGTTCAGCAACTGATCGAATTGAAGGACGACCCGGTAAAGGCCATTAAAAGCCCCCTTAAGAATTTCAGTGCCGGCTTAGCAGCGCTGAATGCATTGCCGAAGAAGGATCCGGCAACAAGACCGGTCTTGTATGAAGAGATAAAAATTTCCGACATACCCCAGGTCCATCACTGGCCGATGGATGGAGGGGCCTTTGTAACCCTGCCCCAGGTGTATACAGAGGATATTGAAAAGCCCGGCATCATGCATGCCAACCTGGGCATGTACCGCATCCAGTTATCCGGCAATGATTATGAACCGGGCAAAGAAGCTGGCCTGCATTATCAATTGCACCGGGGTATTGGTGTTCATCAGTCCAAAGCCAGTCAAAAAGGCTTACCGCTTAAAGTAAGTGTGTTTGCCGGCGGGCCGCCGGCGCATAGTGTGGCCGCTGTGATGCCGCTGCCGGAAGGGATCAGTGAAATGACATTTGCCGGCGTACTGGGTGCACGAAGGTTCAGGTACACATATGAAGATGGGTTTTGCATAAGCACCGATGCTGATTTTGTAATTACGGGGGAAGTGTATCCAAATGATAACAAACCCGAAGGACCTTTTGGTGATCACCTGGGTTATTACAGTTTAAAACACGATTTTCCTGTAATGAAAGTGCATAAGGTTTATGCAAGAAAGAATGCCATCTGGCCTTTTACGGTTGTTGGCCGCCCGCCGCAGGAAGATACCAGTTTTGGCCAACTCATTCATAAAATGACCGGCAAAGCTTTGCAGCAGGAAATACCGGGACTGAAAGAAGTGCATGCCGTTGATGCGGCAGGGGTTCACCCGTTATTACTTGCCATCGGCAGCGAAAGATATACACCATATGCACAGGCAAAACAACCGGCTGAGATATTAACCATTGCCAACCATATTTTAGGTACCGGGCAACTGAGTCTTGCTAAATTTTTATTTATAACCGCCGGTGATGAGCATACGTTAAGCACACACAATGTTGAAGAATACTTCAACTATGTTTTGCAGCGGATCGATCTGAAAAGAGATATCCATTTTTATACAAACACCACCATGGATACCCTGGACTATTCGGGCACCGGTCTTAACAGCGGAAGCAAGGTTGTGCTGGCTGCCTACGGACCATCCCGGAGGGAACTGAATACTGAAGTGCCTGCTGTATTGAAGGATCTGCAGTCGTTTGAAAATGCCCGGCTGGTAATGCCGGGGGTAATTGCCCTGCAGGCAAGGCCATTTACAAATTATGAAGCGGCTGTTAAGGAGATGGAAATGCTCAATGAGCAATGTGGGATGTACAATGATCAATTAAAAGGCATTCCGCTGATCGTGATCTGTGATGATGCCGCTTTTGTAAGCCAAAGACTCAATAACTTTTTGTGGGTAACATTCACCCGTTGCAACCCTTCGTATGATATGTATGGGATCAACCCTTTTACCGAAAAGAAGCACTGGGGCTGTCATGGGCCACTGGTGATCGATGCCCGGATCAAGCCTCATCATGCTCCGCCCGTGGAAAAAGATGCCGCTACAGAAAAAAGGATTGACAGGCTTTTTGAAACGGGGGGCAGTTTATACCGGGTCATTTAAAAGGGGATTTATCAGGGCGCTGTTTTCTTCTTTATCACCACCTGCTCATTCAGTTTATCAAACATCTTTTTGTGAAACTCCCGGAAATCCGGGTAACTGTCGGCAGGGTAGAAGGTCCGTTTGAATTCCACCGTGATCCGTATGTTCAGGAGGTTCCCATCTGCATTCACGGTGCGGTTGAATATGATACCCCTGTCGGCAGTGGCCATGGCAATGTTTTCGGGCAGCCCGTCAAAAACATAATCGGCAGGAATGGTGAAATTACCAAACAGGTTATAATCCTGGTGTACGCCAAAATCCACATCCGATGACCGGGTCTCTGAAACGAAATGGTTTATGTCCAGGTCGGAAAAAAGATTTACGCTGAAATATTTGTAATTGCCCGAACTGTTGAGCACGGAACTGAATTTCACTTTCTGCTCCAGCGGCATCGAATCCGCTTCCGCATTGTTGATGGTAAGTTCTTCCACCCGTACAGAAGGGTAGGGCTTTAAAAAATGATCTTCCTTGAATTTCTGTTTATTGCTGTTCCATTCTTCACAACGCTGCACCCGGGCATAATCGTAACAATTCACTAGGCAGCTGCCTTTCATATTCCCTTCTGCATCTATTTCGCCCTGTACAGCAGCCGTTACCTTATAATGATTCCTGCCTGAAATGATCTCTTTCCACCGCCCGTTCTCGCCTTCCACGATGAACCCGTTCGTATTTACCACTTCTTCCGGGATGAGCCTGTAATGGATCACTTTGTTGGTTGCATCCAGGACAAAATGATTATTGTTGATGGTCACAATCGCCATCACGCTGTTGAACTGGCTTTTGTTGGGGTAGTTGGGCACTGCAAGGCCGTTGTCCCGTGTACTGAAAAGAATGAGTTGGGCCTTTATGCAGGCATCATTCAGCAGTTTTATCAGCAACAGGTTGATGTCTGCCAGGTTACCCTTTTTTGTTTCCCATGTCCTGGCGATACCGATATCGGTATAAATGCCGTTATCCTCATTCCAGGTAAGGTCCTGGCGTAGTTTATTATACAGGAATTTCATCCGCTGTTCAGCATCCGCCACCCGTTTTGCTTCTTCAACCAGTGGAGCAGCAGCCGGTACATTGTGCTCAAGTTGCAGCCCGAAACTTTCATCTTTTTTCAGGTCTTTTATGATATCACTCCATTTCGTACTGATATCATCTGTACGGTCGCCGTAGTCGATCTGTGTTAAGTGAAATTCTATCCGCTGCATATAATCCTTTGCGGCGCCCATGAAGGGTTCATCTTTTATCCCCAACAGGTTGTGCATGGTGTATTTGCTCGTCAGCACTTTGGTTTCAAGCGCTCCTTCCGCCATGGAAATGATCTCTGTGCTTACATCCTGTTTGTCTTCAATGGGGTCAACTACATTCGGCTGTATGGAAAAACGGAAGAACTGGGGAATCTTCAGCTGGTATTCGCTGAACCGTACCGGGATGCGGTGCTGGAAATACCAGTCATTGAGGTTGATGGTCTCTGTTTCAATGCTGTAACTATATTCAATGATGCTCCCCACTTTTACTTCGGGAAACGCAATGATCATGGCTGCGTGACTGGCATCAACTTTTTTTGAATAAATGGATGATTTTTTTACTTCCGTGGTCTGAACCTTACCGGAAGCATCCAGGTTGTAAGTATTCGCATTTAGTTTTAAGATCTTCTGTTCATTGTTGCGGTTGTAATACGGTATGCGCACGTCTGCCAGTGCGATCCCGCTCTCTTTTAATATTTTGATGCGTGTCCTCCTTTCATAAACGGTCTTAAATGTGGAGAACCCCACGGTACCCCGGTCGTAATAGGTATTGCCGTAATCAAGCAGTACGAGGGCAGCGGCCCCCTTGTCAAAATCGCAGTCCGTCATCAGCAGGTCGGCCTTATCCACTTTACCAAAACCGGGTTGTCCCTTTTGTGCAATGGTGCCCAACGGGAAAAAAAGAACGAGCAGGAATGAGAAAGCGGCCGTTTTCATATTTGATGTTTCAGCTAATATAATAAAAAGGATCTATGATCGTATTGTTTTTGTATTTTTATTCATGACCTTTTTGATCAGACTTCTTTACCTGGCAATCCTTCTCTTGATAAAAGGGCCTGCTGAAGCACAGGCTCCCGTTCAGTTCAAAACAAACCCGGATAATAATACCGTGTTGTGGGAAGTAAGCGGCAACGGGCTTACAACATCCAGTTACCTGCTCGGTACCTTTCACCTGCTTTGTAAAGAGGATGTGCTATTCAGTGATGCACTGAAACAGGCGGTAAAAAATGCTTCGGCGGTTTACATGGAACTGGACATGGATGATATTACCACCATCTTGGGGGGATTGAACATGATGCAGATGAAGAACGGTAAAAAACTGAAGGACCTTTTTACGGCTGAAGAATACAAACGGGTGGAATCATTTTTTAAGGATTCGCTGAAAACATCGCTTGGTTTTTACCAGGGAACCAAGCCCATGATGCTTACCTCGCTCATTTATCCCAAACTGATGGAATGTAAAACGGTGAGTGGCGTGGAGCAGCAACTGGCAAAGCTGGCCAAGGAAAACAAGAAGGAACTGCTGGGGCTGGAGACCCTCGCGTTCCAGGCATCTGTTTTTGACAGCATTCCCTATGAGGCCCAGGCGGTTGAACTCCTCAAAACGATCGACAGCCTGCAAAGGTCAAAACGCTTCTTCGACTCGATGGTGAGTGCTTATAAGAACCAGGACATGGCTGCCATGGAGCGGATGATGAATGACAAGGATTACGGGATGGAAGACAAACAAGATATGATGCTCGACAACCGGAACAGGAACTGGGTAGGGCAACTGAAAACCATCATGCATAAAGACCCGGTATTTGTTGCTGTTGGCGCCGGTCATTTACCAGGCCAGGCAGGACTGATCGCTTTGCTGCGGAAGGAAGGGTTTGTGGTCAGGCCGCTGGAGAATAAGTAAGGGGAGATACAGGATACCGGATACAGGATACCGGATACAGGATACAGGATGCAGGATACAGGATACGAGATACAGGATGTAAGATGTTTCTTTACTAAAGGTATTTTAAATCACGGATCATGTATCCGGTATCTTGTATCCCGCATCGGTATTACTTAATGACCACATCCTTGATCGTCTTTTCACCCAATGCATCATTTACCCTTTCCTTTATCTTTTCTTTTTGAAAAAGCAATTCATTCTTGAGCGGGGCAACCGACGTAGTTATGTACAAGGTGGAATGGATGATCTGTATCTTGTCGGTGTATTTGGCGATTGTTTTCCCCATCACTTCTTCCCACACGTCTTCAATACGCAATGCCTGTATGCCGTTCTTGAGCCGGCTTTTTTGAAGGAACTGGTTGATGGCATCCTGTAATGAAATTTCTCCCATGGGGTAAAGGTAAGGCAATGATGCGGGATGCAGGATTCAAGATACCGGATACAGGATACCAGATACGGGATACGAGATACCGGATACAGAATGCTGGCAGTATACATATCCTGTATCCTGGATCTGGTATCCCGTATCGGTTCTTACAATTCAACGATCTGGTACTCCGTCCCCAGTTTTTCAAACGCTTCTTCCAGCCGTTCCCGGTGCGTATCGGTAATGAACACCTGGCCGATGTTTTCGGTGCAAACCCAATGCAATAGCCGGTGCATGCGGTTATCGTCCAGTTTCTCAAAAACGTCATCCAGCAAAAGGAGGGGGGTGAAACCCTTATTAATTTTCAGCAACTCAAACTCTGCCAGTTTCAAAGCGAACAACAGACTCTTACGCTGCCCCTGCGAAGCCGTGGTCTTAAATACCTGGCCATCCAGCTGCATCGTTATATCGTCTTTGTGAATGCCCGCATTACTGCGCTGTAAAAGGAAATCCTTTTCCCGGTACTGGTTAAGCAGGCTGTAAAGATCTGTTTCATTCAGCTGGCTGTTGTATTGAATGGAAACCTTTTCCTCTTTTCCGGCGATCTGTGTATAAAATTGCTGCACCAGCGGGATCATGGCTTCGGTGAACTGTTTTCTTTTTTCATAGATACGGTTTCCCGGCCCCATGAATTGTTCGTCCAGCACTTCCAGCAGGGGCCAGTCCGTTTTTCCCTGTTCGGCAAATCGCTTTAACAAACTGTTCCGCTGTTGTAAAACCTTATTGTATTTAATAAGATCCTGCAAGTAGTCTGCATCCATCTCACTCAGCACGGTATCCATGAACCGGCGCCTTTCTTCGCTGCCGCCGGTGATGAGTTCAATATCATCCGGGGCCACCATCACGGCGGGGAATTTGCCGATGTGCTGCGAGAATTTTTCATAAGGCACATCATTGAGGAGCAATTCTTTTTTACCGGCAAGCCGGTTGATGCAGGTGAGTTTCTGGTCTTCCGCTGCTGTTTTAAAGATGGCTTCCAGCCTGAAACCGTCATGGTCGAACTGAATGCTCAATCCGTCCGTTTTACTGAAATAACTTTTGGTAAAGCAGCAGTAATAGATGGCATCCAGCAGGTTGGTCTTGCCCCGGCCGTTTAGGCCACAGATGCCGGTAACTCTTTCATCGAAAACGAAAGAATGGAGGTTATAGTTCTTGAACTGGGTGAGGGTTATTTTACGAAGAAATAACATAGGCTGCAAGATACAGAATGTAGTTGCTGTTTTATATTTATCATTGTTAACGCTATCTTTATCCGGGATTAGCCCTTGTAAAAGTTAAATTTTGATCCTGCACGTGAAGAAAATACTGCTTATACTATTTGTGATTTGTACCAATTATCTACAGGCTCAAGTATTAAATTTTGAGTGGGCAAAACAATTTGGCAGTTCCTTATTCGATTATGGCATCTCGCTAAAAACGGATGCGATGGGTAACGTGTATTCAACCGGGGTCTTTGCAGGAACAGTTGATTTTGACCCAGGCCCCGGAGTATTTAACCTGACTTCAGACAATGGTTCTACCAATATTTATATATCGAAAATGAACGCTGCCGGTAACTTTATCTGGGCAAAACACTTCGATGGTCCGGGTAATGATGAACCCAGGAACCTAGAGCTTGACCAAGCAGGGAATATTTACATTACCGGATTTATCGGGGGTATTACAGACTTTGATCCGGGCCCGGGAGTTTTAAATCTATCGCCTCCTTCCGACCAGACTGCATTTTTAAGTAAACTGGATAAAGATGGAAATCTTATCTGGGCCAAACTGGTAGCGCAAGGTGCTGCCCATTCAAGAGGTTCATCAATTAAGGTAGATGCCTTAGGAAATGTCTATTCAACAGGGTATTTTACGTCTCGGACAGATTTTGATCCTGGGCCAGGTTTGTTTGAAATGAATGGACGTCCCAGTACTTACGTTCAAAAACTGGATGTAAACGGCAATTTCGTTTGGGCAAAACAGATCCAGGACCCACCATCTAGCCCGGATATACCATCATCATGGGGATTTTCACTTGTGCTCGATAGGAAAGAGAATACTTATATAACGGGGACTTTTCATTATCAATCAGACTTTGATCCTGGCCCCGGTATCTACTTATTGTCATCTCCCCATAGTATTTACATCTGGAAACTAGATAGCAATGGGAATTTTGTGTGGGCCAGGATGCTTGGCACTTCTGCAGCACAGATCTCTTATGCAATGGTGAATGATAATTCGGGTAACTTGTACATAACGGGACATTTCAGTCAAACGGTTGATTTTGATCCAGGACCAGGTACTTATAACCTTACCTCGACAGGTACAAATGATATTTTTGTCTTGAAATTAAGCCCGGATGGGAATTTAATATGGGCAAAACAATTTGGTAATACAGAAGAACCAAATTCGTATGAGCAAACTCATTTTGCCATTACACTTGATAACCTGGGCGCCGTTTATATTACCGGGCTGTTTATAGGGATCGGGGATTTTGATCCCGGTCCGGGTGTGTTTAACCTTACCTCAACGGATGCATCCGATATTTATATTTGTAAACTTAATAACAATGGCGATTTGATCTGGGCAAAAAGCATGGGTGGAGTGTGGTATGATTATGGCTTTTCTATTAATGTTGACGCCTCAAAAAATATCTATACAACAGGAGCATTCGAAAATACAGTTGATTTTGACCCGGGCCCTGGAATATATACCCTTAGTTCACCAGAAGTACTAATGTTTATATCCACAAGATGAGTCAATGTATTGGGAATACAAACTCTACTATTAATGCTGCTGTTTGTAATAGCTATGTATTGAATGGACATATCTATACAAGCACTGGTACATATACACAGGTTATTGCAAACGCTGCAGGTTGCGATAGTATCATCACGCTTAACCTGATCATCAACAGGAAATTCACTTCAATAAACGCAACCATCTGCGAAGGACAAACCTACTACGCCGGTGGCGCCAACCAAACTACTTCAGGTATTTATAAAGATACGTTGCTTACCAGCCTTGGTTGTGATTCTGTGATTACAACAACCTTAACAGTACATCCCAAACCAAACCCCGACCTGGGCCCTGACAGAAATCTTTGTGTGTCTTCAGCGGCGATAATTACCCCGGGAGTCTTTAACAGCTATCTCTGGCAGGATAACAGCACGCAACCAAACTTCACGGTCAACAGTATTGGTACATACTGGGTAAAAGTTACCGATGTCAATACTTGTACTGCAACAGACAGCCTGAAGGTATTGGCAATAGATACCGTACCTAAGAACTTCTTACCGCCTGATCAAAAGATATGTTATGGTAACGAAGTAAAAATATCCGTGCCGGGATATAAGGACTATTTGTGGAATACAGGTTCCACTTTGGGGAATATTTCGCTGAGGAGTTTCGGAACATTCTACCTCACTGTAACAGATAATAATAACTGCAGCGGTACGGACTCGATAACCATTCTAAGGGCCAACTGCATTCCCATCGGCATACCCAATGCATTTACACCGAATGGCGATGGAAAAAATGATGTTTTCAAGCCTACCATTAACCAGGCTGTTCAGAACTTCAGTTTTATTGTATTCAACCGCTACGGTGAAAAAGTATTTGAGACAAACGAATACGGGAAAGGTTGGGATGGAACTTACAAAGGCAAAAATCAACCCTCTGGCTCTTATGTGTACCGCATTACATTCTCCAATATTTATGGCTGGGAATCTGTAAATAATGGTAGTTTCTTGCTGATCCGCTGATTCTTCCTAAAAGCAGCATCCGGTTGCTCCTGCTTGCCTTAGCATTCAAACCCCGGGTATTACAGCGGACGGCACCAAACCTTTGCCCGGTTTTTTACGTTTAGATATGAAATGAAAAGCTTCCCTGCCATATTCGCTTTCCTGTTTGGCAGCCTTGCCGTTGCAAATGGCCAGTCAGCCAAACTGGAATGGGCCAGCCAGATGCGTGGCAGTTCATTTGACGTATGCCAGGCACTGGCGCTGGATGCAGCAGGCAATGTTTATGCCACCGGCTATTTTTCCACCACTACTGATTTTGATCCCGGCACCGGGGTATTCGATCTTCGGTCGGTAAATGCCGAAGACATTTTCCTGGCCAAGTACAGGCCCGATGGCAGCCTGGTATGGGCAAAGAGCATCGGTGATTTCAGGTACCAGGCCGGCTATGCACTCACCCTCGATTCGGCCGGGAATATTTATATGACGGGTATCTTTTTTGGTTCACTTGATTTTGATCCCGGCCCGGGGGTGACCACTTTGGGTTCTGCCGGTAACGAAGACATATTCATTTCCAAATTTGACAACAACGGGAATTTTGTATGGGCCAGGAAGATCGGCGGCCCTTCCAACGATTTCAGTAATGCCATCGTACTTGACAGGTCCGGTAATATTTACCTCAACGGGTATTTCGACGGCACATCCGATTTCGACCCGGGCACGGGCATTTATAACATGACATCCCTGGGCTCAACCGACATCTATATCTGCAAACTCAGCAATACCGGGAATTTTATATGGGCAAAACAAATTGGCGGAACATTGTCGGAAGGGGCGTATTCCATTGGCCTCGACGGGCAGAATAATATTTATACCACCGGCTTTTTCTGGGGTACGGTGGACTTTGATCCCGGCAGCAATGTATATGATCTCAGTTCCAATGGCTTTGGCGATGGATTTATCCTGAAGCTGAATGCAAACGGCGGTTTTGTGAGGGCCGGAAGGATGGGTGGGGACGGAAGGGTACGTTGCACGAGCCTGAAACCGGATAATGCCGGTTCCATACTGGTGACCGGGTATTTTGATGGCAATACCGATTTTGATACCGGTACCGGGACAAACATATTGAGTTCACCCATTGGCGATGAAGATGTATTTGTGGCCAAATATGATCTCAACTTCAACCTCGTTTGGGTAAAACATATTATCGGCCCTTCGTTTCAACGTTGTTTTGCCGTGGAAGCCGATGCAGATAATAATGTGTATGCCACGGGCCATTACAATGGTTCGGCCGATTTTGACCCCGGCCCAGGCACACGCATACTTACCGCCACCGGCGATCCCGATATTTTTGTGTTGAAATTAAATACTGCCGGTGAATTTGTATGGGTAGCGCAGGGCACCGGTTCGTTTTATGGCAGCGGGTATACATTGAAACTGGATGAACAGGATAATATCTTCGTGGCCGGCACTTTTGAAGGGACCAAGGATTTCGATCCCGGCCCGGACGAATACAAACTCACTTCAGCAGGGCAAAGTGAGATCTTTATTCAGAAACTCAGGCAGTGTTCCAATGCCGCCGTTACTACAGATCTTACCGTCAACACCTGCACATCCTATACCCTCAACGGAAGGACATACAACAGCAGCGGCAACTATGTTCATGTGGTATTAAATGACCTGGGCTGCGACAGTATCATCATCAACCTGCATCTTACCATCAGCCGGGCAACAGGTACCAAATCTGTCCGCATCTGCCAGGGCCAGGGATATTTTGCCGGGGGAAGATTGCAAACCAGCACCGGCGTATATTATGATACATTGAAAACAAATGCCGGCTGCGATTCAATTCTTATTACCAGCCTCACGGTTGATCCTTTGCCCAAACCAACCCTGGGCGCCGACCGGAATCTCTGCGAAGGACAAAGCATCGTTCTCAACCCCGGCACTTTCAACAGTTATCTCTGGCAGGACAACAGTATGCAACCGGTTTATGCTGTAACATCCACCGGTACATACCGTGTTACCGTTACCAATGAATTCAATTGCTCCGCCACGGCAAGGGTCATCATAAAGAATATCGTTCCGCTGCCAAAGGATTTTTACCCGGGGATCAGTCACTCTGCGCAGGCAATGTGCTGAAGATAAATGTACCGGGCTATCGCAGCTATACATGGAATACAGGTGCAGGCAATGCGGTAGTTGAAATAAGGGATCCCGGCATTTATTCTTTAACTGTTACCGACTTTAATAATTGTACCGGGTCTGATTCGATCATCCTCTATGAGACCAATTGCATTCCCACCGGCATACCCAATGCCTTTACACCAAATAATGATGGGAAGAACGATCATTTCCGGCCGGGTTTAAATGTAGAAGTGACCGGGTACCTCCTGCAGGTCTTTAACCGAAATGGTCAGTTGGTCTTCCAGTCAAAAGAGGTCGGTAAAGGATGGGATGGAAGGTATAAGAACCAGCAACTTGATCCGGGTACCTATGTTTACGTGGTAAAATTCAGGGACCGGGAGGGTAAACTTTATACCTTTAATGGCAACATAAGCCTGATCCGGTGATGCGTTTGATGTCGTAGCCGAAACGGTTTTAAATCAGGCTTTTCGAATTAGCAGCCCCCTGTTAATAATTCCCTTTTCTCCCTTATCTTTGCCGCCTAAAATTAAAACCCATTGGCTACAAAGTTTTCCAAAGAAACTTATTTATACTGGTACGAACTGATGCTGCTTTTACGCCGCTTCGAGGAAAAGACGGGCCAGTTATATGGTATGCAAAAGATCCGTGGCTTCTGCCACCTGTACATCGGGCAGGAAGCGGTTGCAGCCGGTTGCATGACCGCCACCAACCCGGATGATAAATTCATCACTGCCTACCGCGACCATGCCCTGGCTATCGCTAAAGGCGTTTCGGCTAAATCATGTATGGCTGAGTTATACGGCAAAGCCACCGGCTGCAGCAAGGGAAAGGGTGGCAGTATGCACTTCTTTGGCGTAAAGGAAAATTTCTTTGGTGGGCACGGCATCGTAGGTGCACAGATCGGCACGGGTGCCGGGCTGGCATTTGCAGAAAAATACCGCAATTCAAATAACGTAGTGCTTTGTTTCTTTGGTGACGGCGCCGCCCGCCAGGGCATGTTGCATGAAGCCTTTAACATGGCCATGTTGTGGAAATTACCGGTAGTGTTCATTTGCGAGAACAACTACTATGCCATGGGCACTTCGGTAGCCCGTACAAGTAACGTACTGGATATCTATAAACTGGCCGATGCATACGATATGCCCAGCGACAGCATCGATGGCATGAGCCCGGAGAACGTACACAACGGTGTATTGAGGGCCGTGAACAGGGCCAGGGAGAAGGGCGGGCCTACTTTACTTGAAATTAAAACATACCGCTATAAAGGTCACAGTATGAGCGATCCGCAGAAATACCGTACCAAAGAAGAACTGGAAGAGTACAAGGAGAAGGACCCGATCGAACACGTGCTGAAGACCCTGAAGGATCAGTATAAAGTTCCCGATGCAGATATTGAAGTGATCAATGACCGGGTGCGGACTGAAGTGGAGGAATCGGTGAAATTTGCCGAGGAAAGTCCCTGGCCGGATGACAGCGAACTGCTGAAGGACGTATATGTACAGGAAGACTATCCATTCATTGTAGACTAACAATTTTTAATTCTTAATTCATAATTTTTAATTCTTTTAAATGGCAGAGAAGCAAGCAAAAGCAGAAATGGAAGCAGCTGATGTAATTGAAAAAGCAAGAGGCTTTTGGGCAAAATACAGCAAGCTTATCATCGTAGCAAGTTCGGTGGTGATCGTATTGACCAGCGGGTACCTGGTTTACAAGTACATGTTCCAGATACCGAATGAGAAAAAAGCCAATGACCTGATATTCCCGGCAGAGAAACTCTTTGGTAAAATGTCCACGGAGTCAAATTTTGGCAAAGACACGGTCAACATTGTATTGAACGGAGATAAAGCGACAGGCGTTACCGGTCTGCTGAAGATCATCAGCAGCTACGGGAGTACCCCGGCAGGCAACCGGGCCGGATTCATGGCCGGCGCATGCTACCTGCACCTGCAGCAATACGATAAAGCCATCAAGTACCTGAAGGAATTTGACGGCAATGGTGCAAGCCAGATACAAAGCAAAGCATATCAAATGCTGGGCCATGCCTATGCAGAACAAAAGAAGACCGATGACGCATTGTCTTATTACAAGAAAGCCGCTTCGGTGGTGGACGGTGATGAAGGAATGGCTTCGGAAGCCTTGTTCATGGCGGGCAGGTATGCGGAGTCAATTGGCAAAACAAAAGACGCCATTGAACTTTTTCAAAAACTGAATGATACCTATCCTGCCAGTTCACATGTAAAATCAGGGGATGTAGAAAAGTACTTGGCAAGACTTGGTGTAACAAAATAGAACAGCGGCAATAAGGAACTGGCACGGAGCTATTGGGAATATCCCGCACGACTCACAACTCAGGTTTCACGCTTATGTCAATAAACTCAGCTAACTTAAATAATACCACAGGCATCCAGCTACCGCCGGATGCCTGTGTTGTAATTGTGCGTACCGAATGGAATGCGCAGACCGTGGATAAACTGGAAGCAGGTTGCCTGCAGGTGCTGCAGCAGCACAACGTGAACCATAAACTGATCACCGTGCCCGGCGCATTTGAAATTCCCTTTGCCATAAAAAAATACTGGGAAGCCATGAAGTATAAAGACGGCAAACCCTGTGCCTTCATCGCATTGGGTTGTGTGCTGCGGGGCGATACACCGCATTTTGATTATGTATGCAAAGCCGTCACTGATGGCATCGTGCAACTCAATCTTTCCCTACCGGTGCCCACCATCTTTGGGATACTTACGGTAGATGACCAGCAGCAGGCAGATGAGCGTACGGGTGGTAAACACGGCCACAAAGGAGAAGAAGCAGCTGTAACGGCAGTTAAGATGATGGCATTAGTTGCTACCTTTAAATAAAAAATTACATGAGGACCCTGTTTGCTGTCTTTGTAGTTCTTTCTTTTACAGCATGTAATAATGATTCATCCGTTACGGAAGAACCGGTAGTAAAAGAAGACCCGGTTCCCAAAGGAACAGGGGTGAAAGCCGAACAGGAGTACATTCATAGATTTACTGATACGGCATTGGAGCAAAAAGTAACGGCTGTTCTGATGAAACTCCCGTTTGTTCAAAAAAGCAACCGCTATATTGATTCCATCAGCAACCACAAACAGGGTATATCATTCATGCTTGATAATACCCAGGGTGCCGGGATCTCGGTACTGGCAGGATACGACAGTGACGAACGCTTTGAGACCTGGTACCATTTTTATGTAGACCCGCAGACCATGGAAGTAAAGATCTACGATCCCCTGGAAAATAAAACCGTTCCGGTAAAGGAATACTTAAAGACATTGAAATAAAATGAAAGTACAGCTATTCATACCCTGCTTTGTTGACCAGCTTTACCCCCAGACCGCTTTTAATATGGTGAAGGTGCTGGAGAAAGCCACCTGTGAAGTGCTGTACAATACCAACCAGACCTGTTGCGGCCAGCCCGCCTACAATGCCGGCTTCCGCAATGAAGCAAGGGATGTTTGCAGCAAGTTTTTAAAAGATTTCGATGGCGTTGATTACATTGTTGGCCCCAGCGCCAGTTGTGTGGGCTTTGTGCGCAATTACTACGGAAAGATATTCGATAATTCCTCGCAGCACAACCAGGTGAAGGACCTGGGCAAACGGATCTATGAATTCAGCGAGTTCCTGACCGATGTGCTCAAGATCGGGAATTACGGCGCCGAGCTGAATGCAAAAGCCACCTATCACGACAGTTGCGCTGCCTTGCGGGAATGCAGGATCAAAGAAGGCCCCCGTAAATTATTAAGCCAGGTAAAGGGACTTGAACTGGTTGAAATGAATGACGTGGAAACCTGTTGCGGTTTTGGCGGGACCTTTGCAGTAAAATTTGACGCCATCTCAGCCGGTATGGCCGACCAGAAAGTGAGCAATGCCATGGCCACCGGTGCTGAATACATCATCTCCACCGACCTCAGTTGCCTGATGCAGCTGGAGGGCTTTATCAAGGGAAAGAACCTGCCCATTAAGACCATGCATATTGCAGATGTGCTGGCCAGTGGATGGGAATAAAAAGACCTCCCGTAAGAACCGTTCCTGCGGTTTAGCCGTATATACGGTTAAACGTTGACCTTGAAACAACTCATCTTCGGTTTAGCCGCATTATTACTGGTTGCTTCCTGCAGGGAAAACAGCAAACCCATTGTATCAGCAGAATTTGTTGACAGCCTCCTCACCAATTACACCGAACCGGAAATGATAAGGTCTGTTGAAACAGACCTTCCGTTCTGGAAGAGCCGTATCGATCCCAAAAATCCCGGGCTGCTGAATGAATTAAGGTATGCTTCCACACTTGTTCAACGCTTCCACCTTTCGGGAGATATCCATGACATCATTGCTGCAGATAGTATTTTAAAAAAGGCAGACGGCACATACAGCCACAAAGAATCTGCTCCCAACATGGCGCTGGTGCGCAACAGCATCCTGCAGCACCGTTTTAAACAGGCAGATTCATTGCTGGCCGAAGCAAAGAAGGCGGATGTGAAACCATACGATGCCGTTGCCGCTTCCTTTGATGTTGCTTTTGAATCAGGGCAATACCTGTTGGCGGAAACAGAACTGAAAAAGATCGCAGACTACAATGACTACGGTTATAATTTCCGCTATGCCAGGCTGGCGCATTACAAGGGAGAAGCGGACAGCGCCCTGGCAGCCATGCACCGGGCAGCAGCAATTGCCGGAATGAATATTACGCTGAAGCAGGCTGCCTTATCCAATGAAGCAGACCTGAACCTGCACACCGGGAACCTGCAAAGAGCCAATGAACTGTATATGCGATCGATCCGCTTAAATGCCGCCGACCTTCATTCCCTCATGGGCCTGGGATGGATGGCACTGGTGCACGATAAAAATGGTACGCTGGCTGAGAAGATATTCCGTTTTGTTCAGTCAAAGACAAAAACACCGGACACACTTTTTAAATTGTCACAACTTGCTGACGCAAGAGGGGATAGGGCGATGCAGAAAAAATATGCACAGCAATATGCTGATGCAGTAACGGCCCCGGCCTACGGCAATATGTATAACAGGTATATGATCGAACTATATACCGGCATATTGAACGAACCGGCAAAAGCAGAAGCCCTTGCAAAAAAGAATTGCTGAACCGGGCCACTCCGCAGACCTATGCCTGGTATGTATGGGCTTTGTATTGCAATAATAAAACTGCGGAAGCAGCAAAGATCTGTCAGCAATATGTCTCCGGCAAACCACTGGAAGCGCCGGAACTTTACTGGATGGGAAGATTCATGCAGGGACTAAAGAAGGGTTACAATGCACAGCAGTATTTTAAAGCGGCATACAAGAACCGGTATGACCTGGGGCCTTCGATGGTAAGGTACCTGGAGGAGGCTTTGGAAGACTGAACTTAACCGGGATCATCGGGGTATTGGTTTTAACGCAGTTCAGTCTTTTCACGTTCGTCCCGGTCTCTGACCGGGATGCAATGGTTATGAGTTTTTAACTCAGTTCAGTCTTTTTCATTACCTTTTCTCAATGCTAAACCGGAGTATAAGGAAATGGGCAATGGTACTGCTCATCATCAATGGCGTGGTTGGCTCAGGGATATTTGGGTTGCCGGCAAAAACATTCAGGGAAACAGGGGTGTACAGCATTGCCGCATTCGGGGTTTGCGCCATTGCGGTTTTCGTTATCATTCTGTGTTTTGCCGAGGTCAGCAGCCGCTTTGATAAAACCGGAGGGCCTTACCTCTATGCCCTTTCCTCCTTTGGCCCCCTGCCGGCATTTCTTACAGGCTGGCTGCTGCTGGTAACAAGATTGATCACGTATGCAGCGCTTATCAACCTGCTCGTCACCTATCTTTCTGTTTTTTCGGACTGGTTCACCCTCCCATCCGCACGGATCATCAGCATTATATCATTAACTATGTTCCTTGCCGTTATAAATCATATCGGCGTAAAGGACTCCACCCGGGTGAATAATATTTTAACAGTTGCAAAACTCCTGCCTTTACTGCTCTTTATAATCGTCGGATCCTTTTTTATTGAACCAAAGAATTTCGAGATCCGGCTGGTGCCTGGTTTTTCTTCCTTTTCTTCTACCGTACTCCTGCTGGTCTTTGCTTTCGGAGGGTTTGAGTCGGTGCTGGTGAATTCCGGTGAAGTAAAGGATCCCGGCAAAAATCTCCCCTTTGCCCTCCTGCTTGCCGCCCTCATCATAGCGGTCATTTATATCCTGATACAGGTAGTGTCCATCGGCACATTGCCTGCGCTGGCTTCTGCAGAAAACCCCTGGCCCAGGCGGCCGGCTTGTTCATGGGCAAAACCGGCGCTACCATCATCGCCATCGGCGCTTTATTTTCCGTGACCGGCACACTCAATGCCATCATGCTGGTGGGCTCCCGCCTGCCCTATGCGTTCAGTGAAGAAAAACAATTTCCGAAGGTATTTTCCTTTATTCATCCAAAATACAAAACACCCACCCTGTCGCTGTTGCTGTTTATGACCGCCACGATCATTGTCTCCATCAATTACTCTTTTCTATCTGCGGCCTCCCTCAGCGCCATTACCCGGGTAATGATCTATGGCATTGTTTGTATTGCTTTGATCAGGCTCCGGAAAAAGAATGCTGCACAAACCGGGTATTTTAAAATTCCCTATGGCAGGTTCTTTGCCGTGGCCGGTATAGCAATAACGGCCTGGCTCCTGGGCAGCTCCCGGCTGAATGAACTCAGGGATGTTGCCATTGCGACCGGGGCGGGACTGGTTATTTATTTTTTAGTGGAATGGCAGAAAAGAGCAAGGAAATGATCGGGAGTTTTCCACTCATTCCGGTCAACTAAATCCCTGCCTGCCATTGAAAAACGATTTTTCTAAACCCTTTCGATCCTGCAAATAAAACAACAGGCCTCCGCATTCCTCGCATGCAGGTAATCAATTTTGGGGTTGGATCCGAATATTTCCGGGATCAGTTCATCAACATCCCGGTCACCAACCAATTTGGTAAAGACCATTTTCTGGCTTTTGCTATACCCGATCAAAGACAGGGGAAAATTCTCTTTATCTGCTTTTATCTCGGGAGGGAAGCGGTAAATGTCTTTATAAACTTCCACTTCTTCAGCGTGGATAAAAATGGGGCCGGGCTGGTTAAAGGCATTGTCAATGGCAAAGGGGCTGTGTGATAAAAGCAGGCGCTTGTCTTCTCCCACCCGAAATGGCTTTAATGACACCCGGCAGGGACCCTTTCCGGTTGCTGTCTGTTCGGTCACTTCGTGGCCGAAATCATCTTTACGTGTTTCACGGATCTGTTTGGCATATTCCCCGGTTAAGGGAACGATCTTGAATTTCTGCATGTGTTTAAATTTAGAATGTAAAGTTCCGGCACGAATGATCCTGCTGCAACCCGAAACTTGCTGACTTAATTTTCCGGGGAACATTTCGCCGCTTCCCAGCCGAGTATGGCTGTCTTGCGTTCGCTGCCCCAATGGTATTCACCAATAACGCCGGAAGACCTGATCACGCGATGGCAGGGGATGAGGAAGGCAACGGGATTGCTTCCGACCGCTGAGCCCACCGCCCTGGATGCGCCGGGGCTTTTGATGTCAGCTGCAATGGATGCATAGGTGGAGATATTTCCAAAAGGGATCTTTAATAAGGATTGCCAGACCTTCAATTGAAAAGCAGTTCCTTTTAAATGCAGCTTGACTTTTTGCAGGTCGCTCCAGTCGCCGGTAAAGAAACGAAGCGCATCCTGCTGGATCATATCGGTCTTCTGGAACAGGCTGGCGTTTGGAAAAAAGTATTGCAGGTTCCCGATCCCGGCTCTTTCATCCTTTACAAAAGCAAGCTGGCAGATGCCTTTGGGCGTGGAGGCAATGATGATATCACCAAATGCTGTTTCTGCAAAACTGTAATTGATCTTCAGCGCTTCACCACCGTTCCTGAATTCTCCGGGCGTCATGCCTTCAATGCCGATGAACAGGTCGTGCAGCCGGCCGGTGCCGGATAATCCTGTTTCAAAACTCACATCCGATAAAGAAAGATCCTGTTTCAAAAGTCCCTTTGCATATTCCACGCTGATGAACTGCAGGAATTTCTTCGGGCTCACACCGGCCCAATCCTTGAACAGCCGTTGAAAATGAAAAGGGCTCAGGTGCACTTGCCTGGCAACAGCATCCAGGTCGGGCTGTTCCTTAAAGTTCTCCTTTAGGTAAACAATGGCTTTTTCTATTCTTTCGTAATCTGTCATAGTAAGACAAAAGTACAAAGACGGGCAACGAATTAAAACCCGGAACTTGCGGTATTATCAGAATAGGCAAGGTATCTGCCGGAGAAATATTTAATCCTATCCGGTATAAGGCCGTCGGGTGATATTTCAAAATGTCACCCCTACGGGGTTTTATAAAGAGATCTTATTTTCTATTACCAAAATTTCGCCCCAGGGGGCTGGCCAGTTTATTGCCGGCATTTTGGGTAACATATCCGGAAAACATCTATGGATATTTAGCCTAGGCGGCATATTTGTAAATGCCATGAAGTTGCCCAGGCAGTTATTGCCCATTTTAGAGTAACATATCCGGAAAACATCTATGGATATTTTCGAAGCCCACTGGTCCGGCTTGTTGGTAAAAATGCAGATCATAAAATGTTGCCCCGGGGATTGACCAGTTTATTTTTTAGGGTAGCAAGGCCGGAAAACATCTTTGGATATTTTTGAAGGCCCATTGGGCCGGCATATTGGTAGAAAATGCCGATCATCGAACGTGTAAAAGCCCCATCGGGGCGGTATTTTCAGAAAAACAGCCGTTCAATTGTCCAATATCCTGCCATTAGGGTGATCAGTACAGAGAGTGGGATCACAACGGCTTTACGGTAACAGGGTTTATTTCCAAACCATTTGCCAAACAACAGGAAGGCGGATAAGATCACGGCTCCTTGTCCCAGTTCTACACCCGCATTGAACATGACCAGGGATGTCAGGTATGCATTTTCAGGTAACCCCAGTTCTCCCAGCGCATTGGCAAAGCCCATCCCATGTACCAGCCCAAACAAAAACACGATACCGATCCTTGACTTTTTCAAACCGGGTGAAACGATATTCTCCAGTCCCACATACATGATAGACAGCGCTATGATGGGCTCAACGACATTGGAAGAAGGTGTGATCACATGGAACATGGCCAGTCCCAAAGTGATGGAATGGGCAACCGTAAATGCTGTCGCCTGCCAGAGCACTGGTTTTAACCGGGGACTGAGTAAGAACAGGCTCAGCACAAAAAGGATATGATCAAAACCAAGGGGCAGGATATGTGTGAAACCCAGTTTAAGGTACAATAGGGCCGCATCGGTCCTGCTCATCGTTTCCAGTTCGCCCACTACATCATGGGCAAAAAGGGATTGGCTTACCAGCAAGAACAGGATCATAAGACCAAATCTTCTTAAGGGACGGTGATGGCTCTTTGTATGCATGCTGTTTTTGTTTTGGTTACGTAAGGTCATGTACGTAAAACCGGGATGGAGGGTTTGAATTAAAATGCAATGGTACACTTCAGTTTAAACAGGGAAGGGGCTTCCCGGAACAGTTCATCTATGTGATCGTCATAGGTATTCAGCAGGGTTGGTTTTATGCGGTTAATGCTGTTCTCCAGCAGGTCGGTGAATGTGATCTCAGTAAAGAACAGCAGGGACCTTTTTGGAAAAAGCGATAGTTTCAGAAGCGGTTCGTTATTGAGAAAAGAAAAAATATTTTTTTCCTCATGTTCTGCAATAGCAAGACTGTTTATAAAATACGGATCATGCCTGGGTTCATCTTTCCGGGGGATGCGGACCTTGCTTGTTTGCGGGACCAGCAGTTTTTCCGGCACCGAATTTTGTGCATGTTCCCATGCCGGCGACAGTAATTTTAAGATTGCCAGGAGAACAAGCTTTTTCATGTTGGTATCCGTTTACCAGCCATTTATCCTATTTACGCAGGTGGCTGATGACCGGTTTTAAATGGAAGTATGAAATGAGTAAAAAGAAAACGGCGAAGAAATAATTCTCCGCCGCGTTATGTTAGTGCACGGATCAAAAAGGGGCCGCTAAGTAGGGGAATGAAGCAAGGAATGGTTTGTCGTTTCCATTCACATTATCTTTGGTAAGCCCGGGATTGCTGGTACCTGCTGGTCCGCCGAAGATCAGCAATAACTCCACATCAATTACATCATCATCCGGTTTCCGCCCGGTCAGTACATTGGTGCCATCGAAAAAAGTGGTGACCCCGGTTGTTGAAACACCCAGTACATCTGTTGCCAGTATGCCGGTGAATGCGGAAGCATTCAATGTGAGTGCATTGGTGGTATAACCGGGGTTCAATGCCAGTAACCTTGCCTGGAATTTTGCCTGGAAAGCAGCTCCCATATTGGATGGCGTGGTAACGTTGAATGCATCTTTGTCGGCTGCCGGCACATTGAATACCGTGTTGATGGCCGGCCTTCCCATCTGGTCCTGTTGCTGGTAATAAACCGTTGGGGCCGGGGTGCTGTCATCCTCTTTTTTGCAGGATGCAGCAAGCAGGCCGCTTCCCAATACGATCGTAAATAATTTTATTGTTTTCATTTTTATCTGTTTAATGTGTTGCGTAATTAAATTTTCTTCTTGGTCTCCACCCATACATTGATGTTACCGGCAGCGTTCAATAATATTTTTGGAACTTCCACCACAATGCTCAGTACGTTGGTGCCGGCAAATGTGTCGCTGCCCGGGTTATTAAATCCGGGTGCGGTGCCGGCAAGGATCGCTTTATAGCGGTTCAGGTCAAAGAAGAACGGATCATCTCTCGGGCCGGCAAAGACCCTGATACCGGTAATACCTGTTCCGATGACTGGTGCGGCAGCGCCATAGGCTGTTACAGCAGCAGAAGCGCTTACACTTCCCTCCAGTCTGCTTCTTGTTCCTTTTTCAGATGGTAAAACAGGGCCGTAAACCTGCATACTGTTTGATGCAGCATCGTATTTGCATTGGATGACCAGGTCTTCGATGTTATCTGCATTGTTGTCGATGTTGAATTCAATGAGGGTGTTTTCATCAAATTTGGCGGTTGCGGTACTGCCCGGTGCAAGCAGGCCCTGTGTATTGGCTACAAACACCAGGTTGTTCGGATCCTGCGCCCGGAAAACATACAGATCGGTGATATCTGTTGGTTGTGCTGTTACGGCAGGCGTATCTATGTGGTCGGCCGCATAGATGATGCCCCCGGTGATCAATGTTGCCGCAGCGATCGCTGCCAGCAGTAGTTTCTTTCTTTTCATTGTAATTGTTTTTAGATGAATGATTTTAGCTTTTTGTCGTAAGGCCGACAACAGGTTTAATTACGGGATATGAAGGGGTTTGGATTGCCGGATCAAAAAATAATTGCACAATCAGGTATTTATTCTATGCAGTCAGTATTTTTACGCCAGGGATCTTACCGGTCTCCATTTTTAATTCTTAATTTTTAATTCGCATGGCATATTGGCTAGTAAAATCAGAACCCTCGGCCTATAGCTGGGATCAATTGGTAAAAGACAAACAAACCTGCTGGAGCGGAGTACGCAATTATGCAGCACGTATCAACCTGCGGGCAATGAAAAAAGGCGACGAGGCTTTATTTTATCACAGCAATGAAGGAGTTGAGATAGTAGGCATCGCCAAAGTGGTTAAGGAAGCTTACCAGGACCCTACCACCAGCGACGACCGCTGGGTAGCCGTGGATATAAAAGCAGCAAAGACTTTAAAAAAGCCGGTCCCTTTGGCCGTATTAAAAGCAGATAAACGGTTTGCAGGCATGGACCTGGTAAGATTGGGAAGGCTTAGTGTACAGACGGTAAAGCCGGAGGAGTGGGAGTTGATCATGAAGATGGCGGGAGAAAAGTAAAGAATATTGAACAGGGAAAAAGGAATTTCGGATATCGAGGTTCCACACTTCAACATTCATGACTCCTTGTTCCTTGTTCAATATTCAATCATCTGAAAATAACCGTACCCAGTTGTTTGGTAAGTTCAATTTCCATCTGCTTCAGGTGCTGGTGTGTCTGTACCAGCATCAACTGGTCCTCGGCTGAAGTGGTTCTCTCCAGGTCACGCTGGTTCTCATCCATCAGCCGTTTTATTTTACGCAGCTTGAGATAGTTAAGGGTAGAGAAAACCTCTTCCGCAAACAGTTCTTCCCGGGTGGCAATATGGCCTTCGAAATGTTCTTTCCAGTTAGGACTTATTTCGTAATTAAAATCCATGATGCGTACCACCAGGGAACTCATCTGCAGGTCATCGTGGTAAAGAAAATTTTTGGGGGTGGGTTCTATTCCTGCCTGGTACCATGCCTTGTAGGTGTTGTAGATCCTTACCAGTTCCTTGTTATCAAATAATTCCTCCAAATGATTCTCATCGATCTCCGTAAAGATATATTCAGCCACTTTTAATTCCCCGTTCCATTGCTTTAACCCGAACTCCAGGAGGCTCCGGATCATGGCCTGTTCATGGATCTCATCTTTATTGAACAGCGCCAGTACATCCTGGTCTGCTTCATGCAGCGGTTCGCCGTTCAGGCTTTCCTGTTCAAAACGCTGTTCCCTGTTTGAGCGGGATTCTTCCTTGTTCACTTTTTCCCGGATGAATTTATTCACCAATGCATGCAGGCCGCTTTCCTCGATCTTCAGGATCTCGGCACACCGCTTTATATAATCCTGCTGCTTTGTAAAATCCTCTGCCTTGTTGATCTTTGAGATCGTCTCGGCCACCTGGTTCACCACGATCGACTTTTTATTGCTGTCGTTGCCGGCATCTTTCAATGCGATGTCCAGCTGAAAGAGGATGAAATCCTTTTTACCGGCATTGATGAAATCAATGAAAGCGCCGGTGCCCACCTTGTTCACATAACTGTCCGGGTCTTCGTTGTCCGGTATCAGCACCAGTTTAACATTCAGGCTTTCTTCCAATGCCAGGTCAAGGCCACGCAGGGCAGCCTTGATACCGGCGCTGTCGCCATCGTATATGATCGTCAGGTTGTTGGTGTATTTTTTTATCAGCCTCAGTTGATCGGGAGTGAGGGAAGTGCCGCCGCTTGCCACCACGTTCTCAATACCCGCCTGGTGCAGGCTCACCACATCGGTATATCCTTCCACCAGCAGGCATTCATCGGCTTTGTCAATGGCCTGGCGGGCAAAATAAGAGCCGTACAGGATCTTGCTTTTTACATAGATCTCATTTTCGGGACTGTTGATGTACTTGGGCGCTTTATCATTGCTCCGGATGATCCGGGCGCCAAAGCCAAGCACTTTGCCGCTCTGGTTGTGAATGGGAAAGATGATGCGCCCCCGGTAATTGTCGTATGCATTGCCATCCCGGACATTCACCAGCCCGGTCTTTTGCAAATAGTCAAGACTGTATTGCGATGCCAGCGCTGCTTTTGTAAATCCATCCCTTGCTTCGGGGTTATAGCCCAGTTGAAATTTTCGGATCACTTCTTCCCGGAAGCCCCTTTCCTTTAAATAGCTCAGCGCAACATCCTGTCCTTCTTCGCTGTTGAACAATGCTCCGGTAAAATACTTCTGTGCAAAATTATTGATGATGTAGAGGCTGTCGGCTACCTGTTGCTGCTGCTTGTACTCCGGGCTGGTCTCACTCTCCTCGATCTCTACATTGTATTTTGCCGCCAGCCAGCGCAGGGCTTCCACGTAGCTGTATTTCTCATGCTCCATCAAAAAACTGATGCTGTTGCCGCTGCGGCCGCAACCAAAGCATTTGTATATCTCCTTTGACGGAGAAACCGTGAAAGAGGGTGTCTTTTCGTTGTGAAAAGGGCAGAGGCCTAAATAATTGGCGCCCCTTTTCTTAAGTTTCACAAAGGAACCCACGATCTCCACAATGTCGATGCGGCTGAGAATCTGCTGTATGCTGTTTTGAGAGATCACGTAGAAATAATGAACCTGTAATTTACGCCAGTTTATGTAATCGGGGCAGATAAATCAGGTTTTTATGAACAGATATAAAAACAAGCTGTGATTTGTGAAAATTTGCGGCAAAAATCATCCTGCATAACAATAATAATTACCTTTAACGTCCAAAAAAAGAAATCATGAAGCGTAAACTTTTAGCATTGGTTATGGTATTGGGAAAGCTGGTTAGCCAGGGCCAGGACCTGGATGAAATAAAAAAATTCATTATCCTGAACCAGTTTGACAAAGCCAAACCTGAGATCGATAAATACCTGGGCATCGAAAAAAATGCTGCCAAGGCCCCGGGCTGGTATTACAAAGCGTATACTTACAGCAACCTTGCCCGCCAGGCAAACAAACCGGCAGCAGAAAGCAAGGCCCTCAGCCAGGAGGCTTTTAATGCGCTGAAGAAGTACCACGAACTTGACCCGAAGGCGCCATTGACCACCGAGGAAAACAATTCAACCATTTACAATTTATACTATGGACTGTATGACCTGGGTGTAAAAATGTACAATGCGAAGGACTATGCAGCTTCCTGCGACCTTTTCAAGCAGACCCTCGAAGTGCATGACTACGTGTACAGCCGCAGCATGAACGGGCCTAATGGCCTGAAATTCTCGGCGCATGATACCGATATTGTATGGAACCTGGCAGTATTGAGCAATGAGCTTAAACGGACCGATGATGCCATGATCTATTACCAGAAAATCGCGGATGCCGACCTGCCAGATGAAAAATATGCAGAGGCATATGATGAACTGGTGAAGAAATACCGGAAAGAAGGCAACAAGGAAATGTTTACCAAATATGTTTCGAGGGCCAAAAAGCATTACCCGACCGATCCGTACTGGGAAGCCGTTGAAATTGAATTTGCCGTAAAGGGACTGGAAGGCGAAGAACTTTTTAAGACCTATGAAGAGTTGCTTGTTACCCATCCCAACAACTATATGGTCCATTTCAATTACGGCTATGAACTGGTGAAGTTCATCTATTCACAGGATACCAAGGTAAAGGATATGGCTATCCTGAAGAAAAAGATACCGGAACTTTTTAAGAAAGCCATTGCCATCAATTCAACCATTGATGCCAACATGCTGCTGGCAAATTATTATTACAATACTTCGTTCGATCTCATGGAAGATGCCAACAAGGTCAAGGGAACCAAACCGGAAGAAGTGAAGCGGAAAAATGAGCTGCTGGCGGCAAGCAAATCCACGTTGATGGAGAGTTTACCCTATGCCGAAAAAGCCATTGAGTTATTCTCCCAGCTGAAAGAATACAAAACATCCGACAAGGTTAACTACAAGCAGGTACTGGATGTTATCAGCAATGTGTACAAGCAAAAAGGTGATGCTAAAAAAGCAGAAGAATACCTGAAGAAAAAAGAAGAAGTAGATAAACTATAAATACCCAGCAAATAAAAAAGCCTCCTGCTTGCAGGAGGCTTTTTTATTTGCTGGTAGTCGCTTTATCCGCCGGTCCGCATCTGGAATACCGGCCCGCCGCCGCCGTTCTGCATGTCTTTCATCGGTTTCACCTCTATATCCTTTGGAATTTCAAATTCCTTATCGTTCACGTCTTTGTCGATCACCAGTTTGGTGACCTGTACCGTCATCTTCCGGCCACGGCCCATGTTCCGCTCGTATTCCATGGGAAATCCTTCCAGATTCTCCATTCCATTGCTTCCTGCCTGGTTCACAAAGCCGCCAAAGCCTCCCATTGAACCACCGGTGCTGGCAATACCCTGCAATTTATAATCGGGGCAGTACCAGACCTGGGTTGTATCTTTTCTGCCATTTCCCCGGGTTGCAATGACCAGTGCTTTCTTACACCCGTAACCGGATATTTTTTTTGATTCATTCACATACTCAATACTGAATTCCGGGGTCCTGCCCGAACCACCCGATACCCCGGCCTGGTTGCGGCTCTGCATCATGCTGTCCATCCGCTTCCTCATTTCTTCCTGGTCGGCATCGGTGGCATAAAAACCGGATTTCCTGCCCATCATTTCCATGATGGTAGTGGTGAGTTTTTTCGAATTGTCCCGTATCACTGTTGTTCTGCCCATTTCACTTTCTGAAAAGGTTTTAATGAGGTCATTTTTCAGCCAGGTGGTTGTTTTTGTTTCTCCGTCACCGCCAAAGCGCATCACCCGTACCTGTTCACCGCTTTCGGATGTGAAATTCCCTGCAGGAGTTTCATCTCCCTCGGGGGATATAATGGTGGTCTTTGTTGTGATGGTAGCCTGCGTAAGCATTTTGGGCTGAGCATAGATCCCGGAGCAACCAAGGAGTAATAAGAGTGTAATATTTTTTCTCATACTGATTTTTTACCGTCAAAAATACGAATTGGTTCGTAACAGTAAAAAGCTTTTGCTGCTTTAGGAAGATTTTAACGCAAAAGAAGGCCGGTACAATTTGTACCGGCCTTCTTTTATTATCTGAATTATATTATTCAGGAACGCAACTGCAATAATCGAATTTCATTCCCCAGTTGCCCCCATTGAGGTTTATAGGGGTTCCATTTCCCCAACCGGTTTGTGTTTGTACAACCTGGCCGGAACCATTTAATTGTTTAACTACGGCATGTGCTGCAATGCAACCGCATTCGCCGGCTGGTATGGCCGAAATAGGCACCTGGTAAGTAAATGTGGTTACATAGTTATGTGAGCCTGAATAAGGGAATTGACCTGGCATCGGGTTACCCGGGTTATTTACAGGGATCAATCCGCATTCACCCACATACAGATGAGTCTGGGTCAAATACCATCCCGGGGCAGTTGTATAAGTAACATAAATGAAGTCTGCATCATTGGTTACGGAAACAGTACCGGAATTGATCGTTTGGCCGGCCATCAATGTTACTTCGGTTGGAGGACATTCAGCAATTCCTTCCCTGCCCCAAACAGGACCTTCATCCGTTGATGCAGCCCTGGGTTCTACCGGGGATTTCTGGCAGGAAAAAATGGTGATCGTGGCGGTAGCCAACAGAATGGCGAATAAACTTTTTTTCATAAGATTGGTTTTTTAAAGAGGTTGTTAAAAGTCGTCACCACATTTGCCCGCTATTTTGGCCATGGTAACGTAAATACAACGGGTTATTACCCGGCTTATTGCTTAAAATCCGGGGAAAAAAGCAGGTTGACCTTCTATTGAGCCGGATTTTAAAATATTACGGAAATGATAATCGGACTTTTACCCGGCAGCATGAGTAAAAATCCTGTGGATAAAGCAAAATGGCCTCACCGTTGATCAGATACCAACCCTGCCGTCACTGTGAATAACTAGCAGAATCGCTGTAAAAAATCAAAATTTTCTATTGGTTCATTCCATTATATTTGCCGTCTGACATAAAATATAGAAAACTGTGCGTTTAAAGAGTCTCGAAATCAAAGGATTTAAAAGTTTTGCCGATAAAACCGTACTCAATTTTGACGAGGGAATTACCGGGGTGATCGGCCCCAATGGCTGTGGAAAAAGCAATATTGTTGACAGTATCCGCTGGGTGATCGGGGAGCATAAAATAAGCAACCTGCGTAGCGAAAACCTGGAAAGCCTTGTATTCAACGGTTCAAAAACACGCAGCGCCAGCGGCCTCGCTGAAGTAAGCCTGACATTTGAAAATACCAAGAACCTGTTACCCACCGAGTTCAGTACCGTGACCATCACCCGCAAGTATTACAAAAGCGGGGAGAGCGAATACCGGCTGAACGATGTGGCATGCCGCCTGAAGGATATTCATAACCTGTTCATGGATACCGGTGTAAGCAACGACAGTTATGCCATTATTGAACTGGGCATGGTGGACGATATCATCAAGGATAAGGAAAACAGCCGCCGCCGGATGCTGGAACAGGCTGCCGGGATCTCCATATACAAAACACGAAAGAAAGAAGCCAAACTGAAGCTGGATGCAGCTGAGCAGGACCTTGCCCGTATTGAAGACCTGTTGTTTGAGATCAACAACCAGCTGAAAAGCCTCGAAAGCCAGGCAAAAAAAGCAGAGAAGTATTTCGAGATAAAGAAAGAATACAAGGAGGTCAGTATTGAACTGGCCAAAGCGGCACTGGAAGGTTTTAACATCACCTACCACGACCTGAATGAAAAGCAAAAGGCAGAAGTGGACAGGCGGATCGAACTGGAAACAGCCATTGCCAAAGAAGAAGCATTGCTGGAACAGGAAAAACTGGAACTGGTAGAGAAGGAAAAGGCCCTGCAGCAGATGCAGCATGCGTTCAATGATATGCTGGATGCAGTCCGCAGTAAGGAAAATGATAAGAGCTTAACCGGCCAGCGCCTGCAATATTTGCAGGAAAGAGAGGCCGGGCTGAATGAATTTCTGCAAAAAGCCGGCGGACAATTAAGCGGCCTGGATGAAAGCATACAGTTCACCAGCAAGCAGATCGAAGAAGACGATGTTCAACTGAAGGAATTTGAAACAAAACTGGCAGCGTTAAAGAACACCGTAGAAGAGAAGCGCCGGGTATTTGATGAGAAACGCAGCCACATTGATGAACTGCGCAGGGATAACCAATCCATTCAGCGCAACCAGTTTGAAGCAGAAAAGAAAGTGGCGGTAGCCGATACGTCTATCCTGAACCTGCAACGCACCATCGGCCAGGTGCAGGAAGAGAAAGCACAGCGCCAGGCGCAACTGCAGCAACTGGAGCCGGAGAAGAAACAGAAGGAAGAAGAACTGGAGCAAAAGAAAACAAGCCTGCAACAATTACAGGAACACCACGAATTCACCAAAGAGCAGATTCTGCAAACGCAGAACAGGATGGAAGGCCTGCGTAATGAGCTGGCCAATGAGAACCGCAAACTCGACAGCCGCAGGAACGAACATGACCTGCTGAAGAGCCTGATCGATTCTATGGAAGGTTACCCCGAGAGTGTGAAATTCCTGCACAATAACCCGGAATGGAACCATACGGCACCCTTGCTCAGCGATATCATTTATGTAAAGGAAGAATACAGGGCCGCAGTGGAGAATGTGCTGGAACCATACCTGAACTATTACGTGGTGAATGACCTGGAAGAAGGTTTACAGGCCATTCACCTGCTGGATGAGCACAAGAAGGGGAAGGCCAACTTCTTTTTACTGGATAAATTCATCGAGTTTGATGCCCCGCATCAGCCGGAGGGTACCATCCCTGCGATGAGTGTGATAGAGATCGATGGCAAATATGCCAACCTTGCCAAATACCTGCTGGGCAATGTTTTCATTGCCGAAAGCGATGATGCACTCCGTGGATTCGACTCCGCTCACCACAGCAACGGCTCTATATTACTTGAAAAGACGGGTAAATATGTAAAGGGCCGATATTCGCTTACCGGCGGAAGCGTTGGTTTGTTTGAAGGAAAGAAAATAGGAAGGGCGAAGAACCTGGAAAAACTTACTGAAGCGATCGAAGCACAGGAAACCGTAGTGAATGCATTGAAGGCAACCATTCAAAGTCACCACAATGAAGTGATCGCCTTTAATGAGCAACTGAAAGAGCATGCCATTAAGCAAACACAGGCAGATATCATCACGCTGACCAACCAGGTTTTCTCTTTGCAGAACAAGATAGAGAACCTGCATCACCTGGAAGAGACCAGCAGTGCACGGATTACCGAACTGCAGCAGCAACTGGAATCGAATCATGCAGAGATCGCCAGCACCCGTACCATGCTGGAGGAATACAATTCGCAGTTAAAGCAACTTACCGATAAAGTGCAGCTGGTGGAGCAGGATTATGCATTGGCAGAACAGGAATACAATACCGCCACCACCACGTTCAACGACGGCAACCTGCATTTTGCCAAACAGCAAAGTAAGATCGCTTCGCTGAAACAGGAGTTTGAATTCAAAAGTAACCAGCTCAATGATCTGAAACTACAGATCGAGAACAGCAATTCACAATTAAGTGAAGCGGCTGCCAGCATCAATGAGACAGCTGAAAAACTGAAAGAGCTGGAAACGCTGGTCATCACCATGCTGCATGATAAGGAAGCCGAGGAAAAGAAACTGAACGAGGCAGACCAGGCCTATTACAACCTGCGCAATGCACTGGCAGAAAAAGAAAGTGAGTTAAGGCTTAAGCACAAATCGAAGGAAGGCATTGATACCCTGCTGAACGAGATCAAAGACAAACTCACCGACCTGAAACTGCAGCTGGCAGGAATGAAAGAGCGGCTGAATGTTGAGTTCAGGGTTGACCTGGATGAGATCATTGACGAGCCACGTACAACCGACACGCCGCTGGAAGAACTGAAAGAAAAAAATGAAAGACAGCGCAAGCGCCTGGAAAATATCGGGGAGATCAATCCAACAGCGATTGAAGCATACACCGAAATGAAGAAGCGGTACGACTTCATCCTGGAGCAGAAGAATGACCTGGTAACTGCCCGGGAAAGCCTGATGCAGACCATACAGGAAGTGGAAGCAACGGCCAACCAGCAATTCCTTGATACCTTCAACCAGGTAAGGGAGAATTTCCAGAAAGTATTTAAAGCACTGTTTACGGAAGACGATACGGCCGACATGATCATGGTTGACCCGGAGAACCTTGCCGACACAGCCATTGATATTGTTGCCAAACCAAAAGGCAAGCGTCCTTCCTCCATCGGTCAGTTGAGCGGTGGAGAAAAAACACTGACGGCAACCGCCCTGTTGTTTGCCATATACCTGATCAAGCCGGCACCATTCTGCATCCTGGATGAGGTGGATGCCCCTTTGGATGATGCCAACGTAGGCAAGTTCACCCAGATGATCAAAAAGTTCAGCGAGAACAGCCAGTTCATCATTGTCACCCACAACAAAATGACAATGAGTGCGGTGGATGTGATCTACGGCGTTACCATGCAGGAAGCCGGGGTGAGCAAGCTGGTGCCCGTGGATTTCAGGAGCCTGAATTAAGGAAGATGCCGGATACCGGATACAAGATGCCGGATACTGGATACAAGATACAAGATACAAGATACTGGATACAGGTACGGTGTGAATTTTTAAAAGCTATTCGATAATCGAGATCCATCCAGCATCTAGTATCCAGCATCATCATTCATCACCCTTAAAATCACCATCATGGAAACAGAATCACTCATCATCACCCTTGTTTTAGGAGCTGTAGCCGGCTGGCTTGGGGGATTGGTTTTCAAAGGAAGCGGCCTGGGTCTTATTGGTAATATTGTTGTAGGTATTGCCGGCGGGTTCATCGGTTATTGGCTGTTGCCGAAACTGGGGTTACACATCAACACGGGTACAACCTGGCTTAATTATATTGTAACGGCTGGTATCGGAGCTGTTGTTCTCCTGGCTTTACTGAATATTATTTTCCGGAAAAACAGCTAATTAACGTGAGCGCTACATGTTACGCACGATCCTCCTGCTTACTGCCTCCAACATTTTTATGACCGTTGCCTGGTATGGCAATCTAAAGAACACCTCCCTTCCGTTGTGGAAAGCCATTCTCATCAGTTGGAGCATTGCCCTTTTTGAATATTGCCTGATGGTGCCTGCCAACCGGCTGGGTTTTATAAACGGGTTTTCCGGCTTCCAGCTGAAGATCACGCAGGAGATCATCACGCTGGTGGTATTTACCGTATTTGCTGTATGGTACCTGAAGGAACCCTTTCACTGGAAATACCTCGTAAGCTTTATCCTGGTTCTGGGTGCCGTGTATTTTGCATTCAAAAAATAAATTTTTTCAAACCCTTTTTGCCCTATTTTTAATCTTTAATCTCACGTATGAAAAAATATATCATTTCCTGCATCTGCTTATTATTTCTTTCACCCGTAGCTTCTGCACAGGTTTCAAAAGACAGCCTGTTAAAAATGATGTCGAAGGAGACCTGCGATGAGATCGCCAAAAAAGACATCTCCAACAAGAGCATGGAAGAACTGGAACTGGAGCTGGGCCTGGCCATGATGCCGGTGATCATAAAGTATGAAAAGGAACTGAAGAGTGTATACAACATGGATTTTGAAGACGAGAAAAGCATGGAGAACATTGGCAGGGAAGTGGGTATGAAACTGGCCAAAGACTGTCCTGTGTTCTTAAAAATGTTCATGAGCAACCCGCAGGCGATGAAGGAATCGATGGGAAAAGAAAACAAGACACTTGTCATCAGCGGTACCCTGGTAAAGATCATGCCCGGGGATATTTCGCATATCCAGGTTAAAGATGCGTCCGGCAAAATAGAAAAACTCTGGTGGATGGAATACTTTGAAGGATCCAACAAACTCGTCAACGAATCACAAAATCACCTCAACAGGTCCATCAAGGTCAGCTACGTGGAAAAAGAGATATACAATTCCACGCTGAAGGATTATGTGAAGATGAAGATCATTACTGCAGTAGAGTAATACCCGCCTGCAGCTGTTTCATTTAAAAACGCCCCCGGACAGGGCGTTTTTATTTTGCCCGGAATGATACAGGCACTGCTTTTCCCTGTTCAGCAACTGATTTTTTACGGTTCGGTGAGCTTTACCCGTACAGGTACTGAACGGGTATTAATTTAGCGATCGTTATCCGGACAAGATCTCATCACAAAAAAATTGGTTCATATGAAAAACAAAAAACCACTCATCCTCCTTTCCCTGTTCACCGCTGCCATCATCCTCCTTTTTTCCTGCCAGAAAGAAGCCGTGGATGATACCGGCAACCTGCCTGCCGGTAAAAGCCAGTTGCAGGTGATGCTTACCGACGACCCTTCCCAGATCTTTGATTCCATCTTTATTGACATCCGGAAGCTGGAAGTGAAAGTAGAAGATTCATCGGGCGCCGAACACTGGGATGTACTGACCATCCGGTCCGGCGTATATAATATCCTGCGCTTCCGGAACGGAATCGACACGTTACTTGCATCGGGCTATATCCCCAATGGCGAAGTAAAAAAGATACGGTTAACACTGGGCAACGGCAATTATGTTATGCTCAACGGGGTTGCTATCCCGCTCGACCTGCACAGCAGTGATGCCGTACTGACCATTGATGTACATGGTGGCCTGGATCGCATTGGCGTACGGCGTTTCCGGATATGGCTTGATATGGACGGCCATGGTTCCATCCGCATCAAAAGCAACGGCAGGCTGGAACTGAAATTAAAACTCAGTCATTTCTGCCGGGGTAATTCCGGTGAGATAGAGGGGGAGATCGGTCCTTCGGCAGCATTACCCGCCCTGGTGATGGCTGTTTCCGGAAACGATACGCTTACCGCGATCCCGGAACATGATGGAGAGTTCAGGATTAGGGGTATCCGGTCAAATACAGCCACTGTAATAATACGGCCATCCAATGGCTACAAGGATTCAGTCATAAACAATGTCCCGATAAGGTTCGGAGAAGATACCGAATTGGGAAGAATTGTTTTACACAGGTAATGCTTACTTAACATACCTCATGGGGCCGGTGATTCTTCACCGGCTTTTTTATTGCACCAGTTTCCCGATCCTTCCACCGCCACCGGAAAAGTAAACGGCTTTGCCGGTCTTTGCTTTTTGTACTGCATGAAAACTGTCTTTGATGATCCAGTTCCAGGTCCTGCCACCATCCTTACTATAATCAACGCCGTTCAACCCGCAACTGATCCAGCTTTCTTTTTCCAGGTATTCCACACAGCTCCGGTAACCATGCGGGGGTACATCGGGTACGGTCCAGGTCTTTCCGCCATCATTGGTGATCACACAGTTTTTATACACAGTGTCTTTTTTAGTGAAGTCGCCGCCAACCACGATAAAACTATGGGTGTTTTTTACACCGATCGAATTGGCGCCGGTGGATTCTGATCCCTGCACGATCGGCATTTCCCGTTTCTCGTTGCGGATAAAGATATGAGAGGCCTTTCCACCCGTAACGTATACATTCGCTACCAGGTTTATCTTGCGGATATTGGTGCCACTGCTGGCAAAACAGGCTTCACCCGAATCAACGGCAAATGTATTGACCTTCATCTCCCGCCAGTTATCACCGCCGTCATTGGTCTGTGCTAAGAATATCCTGCCGTTGACCGGATCGCCGATAACAACTCCCTGTTTGTCGTCCCAGAAATCCATTGCATCCAGGAACATTCCCCTGGTGGTATCTTTAAATACTACGTTCCAGTTGGTACCGCCATCCGTTGTTTTTAAAATATAGGCCGGTTCGGCAATGCCCATGATGACGGCTGTCTTTTCATCAAAGGCTTCAATGTCGCGGAAATCGGTCTTTTCAAAACCTTTGACAGTCATCAGGGTCCATGTTTCACCGCCGTCAACCGAACGGCCAACCGTGCCGCCCGTGCCACTGACCCAGACCACCTTATCGGTAGCCACACTCAGCCCGCGGAAGGATGCTTTGCTTCCCGAATTAAGAAGCCTGACCGTTTGTGCATTTGCAATTGAAATGCTGATACCGGTAATAAGGAGTAACATGATCTTTTGGTTCATAAATACAGTTTTAAATTATATCGTGGTTGTTGCCGGTAATGGAATCGATCCCCGCATGATGGTCTTTGGAGATATTTTGTTTCCTGCGGATGAGTTTGAACGATAAACGTACAGCCACTACAAAAGATACCAATGCCCCGAGGAAATGAAGCCATGTATTTCCGAGAAATAAAAAGAAATCGAAAGTGCCGTGAAAAAGTACGGGCCAGAATACAGCCAGTACCAGGAACCTGCTTCGCCGGGCCGGGTCAAATTTTGCAAGCCCCACATGGTAACCCATCAGCACGGCAAAACTGGCATGGGCAGGAACAGATAAGAACATTCTTGTTATGGCAGTGCCGAAGCCATAGGTGCTGACGTAACCGATATTTTCCAGTGTGGCAAAACCCATTCCCACCATCACTGCATAAACAATGCCATCGAAAGGATCGTCAAAGGACCTGCGGCTGAAAGCATAATACCGCAACACCAGGAACTTGCTCATTTCCTCGCTGAGGCCTACAATGATGTAGGAGAAAAGGGCCGTATTAAAAACGCTTTCACCCACCAGCCTTTCCACCGGTTTGGTAAGGGCGGTTTCGGCAAAAAAAGCAGGAATGACACTGAACATACCCAGGATGAACAACCAGAGCAATAAACTAAAAGGTTCTTTATTGTATTTGTCCTTAAAATAAATGAACAGGCAGATGGCAATACCGGGAGCTATGGCGAGGGCTAATAATCCCATATCCGAAAGCGGTTTTTGTGTTAGATTTGTCCAAGTTATATTTTTTTACCGATTGGCCAAACTAATTGCTGCATTCATGAGTGACCACCATTTATACATCGACGAACACACAACTGATCTTCACCGGTTAAAAGAGATGCTTTTTTCCAATAACCCGATCAGTATTTCTGCCGAAGCCATCAGTCGCATCCGGAAATGCAGGGATTACCTAGATACCAAACTCAATAATTCGGATGAACTGTTTTATGGCATCAATACCGGCTTTGGCTTTTTGCAGAATGTACAGATCGACAAGGCACAATTGCAGCAACTGCAAAGCAATCTCATCAAATCGCATGCATGCGGCATGGGGGAGGAAGTACCGGCGGATATTGTAAAGGGGATGATCGCCCTGAAGATACGGTCACTCAGCTACGGGCATTCGGGTGTACAGGTGGAAACGGTGCAGCGGCTGATGGATATGTACAACAATGATGTGTTGCCGGTGGTCTATACCCAGGGCTCATTGGGCGCTTCCGGTGACCTGGCGCCACTCAGCCACTTAAGTCTTCCCCTGCTCGGGCTGGGCAAGGTTAACCATGCAGGCAAAAAAATGCCTGCTGCGGATGCACTGAAAAAATTAAACTGGAAGCCCATTGAATTAAAAAGCAAGGAAGGGCTGGCACTCATCAACGGCACCCAGTTCATGAGCGCATATGGAATGCATAACCTGGTTCAGTGCAACCGGCTGATACGCTGGGCCAATATCATAGCTGCCATCAGTTTCGATGCATTTGACTGCACCACGCAACCGCTGCTTGAGAATATTCATGCCATCCGTTCCCACCAGGGCCAGGTAGACACGGCAGCAACGCTCCGTGAACTTTTAAAAGGCAGCGAGATCGCCGGCCGGAAAAAATCACAGGTGCAGGATGCATATTCCTTCCGCTGCATACCCCAGGTACATGGGGCCACAAAAGATACATTCGGTCATGTGCTGAATGTATTCATCAAAGAGATCAATTCGGTGACCGATAATCCAAATATCTTTCCCGATGATGACCTGATCGTAAGCGGGGGAAATTTTCACGGGCAGCCATTGGCGCTGGCCCTCGACTTTTTATCGATTGCCATGAGTGAACTGGCCAGCATTTCAGAAAGAAGGACCTACCAGCTTATCAGCGGGCAAAGAGGATTGCCGTTGTTCCTGGTAAAAGATCCGGGACTTCATTCCGGCCTGATGATACCGCAATACACGGCGGCGGGTATTGTAAGTGAGAACAAACAATTGTGCACACCATCTTCTGTCGATTCTATTCCATCCAGCAATAACCAGGAAGACCACGTGAGCATGGGCGCCAACGGGGCAACAAAATGCAAGCGGGTGGTGGACAATGTGGAGAAGGTACTGGCGATCGAATTACTCACGGCTGTGCAGGCACTGGAATACCGCAGGCCATTGAGAACATCCGCAACACTTGAGAGAATTGTAACTGCTTTCCGGAAAGAAGTTTCCTTCAACCACAGCGACCGGGTCCTGCACGAGGATATGATGAGGGCCGTAGAGTTTATAAACCAATTTGAAGATTAATCGATTTGGCGATTTGAAAATTGAACGCTATTTTTTTCATTTTCAAATTAATTCATTTTCAAATTTTCAAATTCTTTTGCTGATCGCCACCACGGATTCCAATGCCAGCTTCGTCATGTTATCGAGGGAGTTCTGCCGCTGGTCGGCCGACATGCTTTCATGCGTAGGAATAACATCCGAGATCGTAAGAATGGTGGCAGCCATCTTTTTCAGGTATTGCGCATTGGCAAACAAGGCAAAGGCCTCCATCTCTACACAAACACAATCATTCTTTTCTGCCAGCGGAGGTTTACCACCCTGGCTCCGGTAAAACACATCGCTGGAATGGATATTGACCGCCTTCACCGGTATATTCATTTTGGTGGCCGTTTCATTGATGATATCATAAGCCATTCCCTGGTGGGTGATGCAGTTGCCGATGATCCCAAAAGCCTCGCTGGCATAGGTTGATTCGCTGAATGCCTTATCTGCATTGATCACATCATACACTTTTGTGCTCACTTCGTAAGCCCCGGCCGTTCCGATGCGGATAATGCAGGCTACATCGTATTCGTTGAATAGTTCGTACGAATAGATGCCGATGGAAGGGCAACCCATTCCGCTGGCGCCCACGGTAACGGAAACTCCCTTATAGGTGCCGGTAAAATAAAAAGCATTCCGGGTACTGTTCACCAGCTTCACATCCGCCAGCATATTATCAGCAATATGTTTCGCCCGCAACGGGTCGCCGGCCAACAGAACGATCCGGGCAATTTCGCCTTTTTTTGCGCTGATGTGTATACTCATGGTATGCTGATTAGCGGGTGAAGTTATTTAATTAAATCGATTTGAAGATTTGAAAATGTGACAAGTTGGCGATCGGACATGCGGCTATTTTGGTTAATTTTGCTTTCGAAAAGTGAATCATCAATTTTCAAATCTTCAAATTTTCACATTTTCAAATCAGCATATGATCGAAGTAAAAAAATATGACGCAGTAAAATACAAAACACCCACCGGCAGCAAACTCAATTGCAAAGGCTGGGTTCAGGAAGCCGCATTGCGGATGTTATTGAACAACCTAAACCCCGAAGTGGCTGAACGGCCGGATGACCTGATCGTGTACGGCGGCCGTGGTAAAGCTGCCCGTAATTTTCGAAAAGTCTCGACCTCATCATTAAGGCGCTGAAAGACCTGGAGGAAGATGAGACCCTGCTGATACAGAGCGGCAAGCCCGTGGCCATGCTGAAGACACATAAGGATGCACCCAGGGTATTGATCAGCAACAGCCAGCTGGTTCCCAAATGGGCCACCTGGGAACACTTTGACGAACTGGAAAAAAAGGGCCTGATGATGTACGGGCAGATGACCGCCGGGTCCTGGATATATATTGGTTCGCAGGGAATTGTGCAGGGCACGTATGAAACCTATGCAGCCGCGGCCGAAAAGCATTTTGGCGGCAGCTTAAAAGGAACACTGAACGTTACTGCCGGGCTTGGCGGCATGGGTGGCGCCCAGCCCCTGGCAATAACCATGAACGAAGGCGTTGCCTTAATTGCTGAAGTGGAAGAGTGGCGTATCGACAAGCGGATCGAAACCAGGTACCTGGATGAAAAGCATACCAATATTGATGATGCCATCAATGCCGCCATGCATTACCGCAAGGAAGGGGTGGCCAAAAGCATTGGTGTTTTGTGCAATGCCGTACACCTGCTTGACCGGCTGATACAACGGGAGATCATCCCCGACACACTTACCGACCAAACCTCGGCACACGACCCCTTGATCGGTTACATCCCCCATACGCTCACCAATGAACAGGCCAATGTGTTGAGGGAGCAGGATCCTGAACATTATATGCAACTGAGTTACGAGAGCATGCACCTGCATGTACAGCTAATGCTTGAACTGATGGACAAGGGCGCCATTACTTTCGACTACGGTAATAATATCCGGGCAAGGGCAAAAGAATTTGAAGAGCAGCACCCCGGCAGTAAAACACAGACCCCTCATTACAAACCCGGCCGTTGTTTTGATTTTCCGGGCTTTGTACCTGCCTATATCCGTCCGCTGTTCTGCGAAGGCAAAGGCCCTTTCCGCTGGGCAGCGCTGAGTGGGGATCCGGCCGATATTGCGGTAACGGATGAGGTCATCATGAATATGTTCCCCCAAAATAAAGGCATGCTGCGCTGGATGGAGATGGCAAAAGAAAAGATCGCCTTCCAGGGATTGCCGGCCCGTATCTGTTGGCTGGGGCAGGGCGAAAGGGAAAAAGCAGGACTTGCATTCAATGAACTGGTTCGCACCGGGAAAGTAAAAGCACCTATTGTAATTGGAAGGGATCATTTGGATACGGGCTCTGTCGCTTCACCCAACCGCGAAACAGAAGCCATGCTGGATGGCAGCGATGCCGTTGCCGACTGGCCCATACTGAATGCATTGGTAAACACGGCAGGTGGCGCAAGCTGGGTTTCCTTACATCATGGTGGCGGGGTAGGCATGGGGTACAGTATACACTCCGGGATGGTGATCGTGGCGGATGGAACGGATGATGCGGCTGCAAGGCTTTCGAGGGTATTAAGAAACGATCCGGGCATGGGCGTGATCCGTCATGCGGATGCCGGGTATGATATAGCATTGGATACGTTGAGGAAGAACAATCTTGATCTTAAGCAGAGACTGAAGTAGTTCAAACATCCTTCTCATCAAACGACAAACGGATGCTGTTCATCTTTGCCTTTACCTTACGATACCTTACACCGGCTTTATCAAGCATGAACTTAGATGCTTTAAAAACATCCGATCCTTCATATTTATCGGAAAGGTAGATCACTTCGCTGATGCCGGCCTGTATAATGGCCTTGGTACATTCGTTACAAGGAAACAGTGCGGTATAAATTTTACAACCCTTTAAGTCCATACCGATATTGTTTAAGATAGCATTCAGTTCAGCATGGCAGATATACGGATATTTCGTCTGCAAAAAATCGCCTTCCTTCTCCCAGGGAAATTCATCATCATCGCAGCCAATGGGCAGGCCGTTGTAGCCGGCACCCACGATCTTGTTCTTATCATTCACGATACAGGCGCCAACCTGTGTGTTGGGGTCCTTGCTGCGGCAGGCACTCAGCAGCGCCACCCCCATAAAGTATTCATCCCACGAAATATAGTCCTGTCTCTTTTTCAAAACGGTTGGTTTATTGAACGTACGAATGTAAGAATTTTTGAGGCAGGGAGATAAAGTTCGATCATTCATATACCATACGGGTTAATAAATAAAACAGCCGCCAATCGTTCTTTCGCAACCAGGTTTGTATATTAGCCTATACTAAAACCAACGCATATGACCGCAGCCGCCAGATCTGTTTATTATTTCGGGTTTTACCTGTATGTTGTCGGATCAACCCTTTTGCTGATCCCAATATCTTTTTAAGAACAATTCAATTGCCCGAAACCAATGAAGTATGGATACGGGTTGCAGGGGTCCTTGTTATTTGCCTGGGCTATTATTACCACCGGAGCGGTGCAGGCAATGATGCAGGAATGTTTAAACTTACCGTGCATGTCCGCACATTTGTATGCCTGGCCTTTGCAGTACTTGCGATCCTTAAGCTGGCCCCGCCCATTTTAGCTGGATTTGGCATAGTGGACCTTGTGGGTGCGGCCTGGACATGGCAGGCATTGAAAAAAGGAAATTGAGGTTCCTGCAAAAAAGATCATCTGACCAGGATCTCCCGGTAGTGTCCTATTTTGAATATTTTGTGACCTGTCATGCTGAGGAACGAAGCATCTCAGGTTAAGGAAACTATCCTGGTTAGGAGATCATTCGTTCCTCAGGATGACAATCATTCAAAATAGGACACTACCGATCTCCGGGTTTGGACCATCGGATCGGGTGCTCATAACCGTTTTTTATTTACTGTTTTAAATCAACCTGTATGAAAAAACTGTTTTTGTTACCCGTCACTTGTCTTTTATTAAGTCTTCCCGTTCTTTCTCAAAAAGCAGTGACCGGTTACCTGGAAGGTGGGATATCTTTATATGCTGCATGGAAGGACGGATCGAAAGCAGCCTACCTGCCATCCTTCACCGTTGGGCCCGGCGTAAAATTTTTAAATACAAATAGTTTTTCCATTGTGCTTAATATACCCTGTACAGTGGGTTGGAACCTGGATAAAGGAACCTATTTCGGTATCAATGTACCGGCCATGCTGAGCCTGAACCTGGGTTCTGCATCCGGCAACGACCCGAATTCAAAGTTTGGGTTCATCCTCGGCGCAGGAGCAGGATATACCAATATTGTAAACTATTATGAAGACTCCCAGCAGAAGAGGGCGCATAAGGAATTCTGGGGTTACCAGTTGCGTGCCGGCATCAGCTTCGACAAAGCCGGTTCCGGTATCAACGGGCCTATGATCCTTTTTAATTTTGGAAAAAGCATTACCACCGGCAGGGGCTATGTGGCCGGGCTGAGTTTATTGATCGGGGGCAGCCTGGGCAAATGACAGAAATGAAAAAAGGCAGGACCAAGCCCTGCCTTTCGATATTGCAAATTCATTTCGGTTCCTATGCTCTCCGCAGCCACCAGCCAAGCCATAGTCCGGTAACACCCCAGCTCACAATGGCATCGGCGAAATGCGCCATCAGGTCGAAACTGCCGTACCAGATGTGCATGGTATAAGGGGCATGAAGGAAAATGATAAGGCCCGTGCCCAATGTGCCAATGAAAACAGTGCCAAACGACGGCGTCGGTAATTTCAGTAGCAGCCAGCTTAGCATCCCGATTATTAAAATATTGACCAACAGGCTGCGGCCCATGTTCATGAACATCTTGTCCATGCCGTCCATGCTCTTATGATAAACCACCTGCGCCCAGGGTTTTCCTACCGAAGCTTTCATCTGCTTTTCCATCTCCTCATTTGACGTGCCGGGAGGGAAGTTCGGCATCAGGTAAGCACCGTCTTCGCTGAACTGTGAATTCAGGTAGCTGAGGATACTGTCCTGCTTGGGTGTATATTTCTGCTGCGCCTCATGAAGGTTCAGCACACCCCAGGTGAGGAACTGCCATGCAAAAAGAATAATGCCGCCAACAAGGGCGCCGATGATCATTTTTTTCATACTAGTAGTTTTGATTTAGGCTTACAAAATAAAAAAGATAATCGGCATTTGAAATAGGGCAGGCATAAAACTTTCCTGTTCCGTTCGTGCTGAGATGAACAGGACAGGAGTCAGGAGGTCTCTACATTAATTAATCATGCAGCACTTTGTTCTGCCGGTCAATATAAAAGGTCTTGTCGCCCTTCATCACCCGGGCTTCCCCGTTCTCAAATTCACCGGTGAAATCATAGAAAGGCTTAACGGCCCATTCGCCTTTGGTATCAATAAAACCCCAATAACCTTTGGCATTGGCGGCAGGGGCCAGGCCCTCAGAAAAACTGCGGGCATTGGAATACTGGAACGGGATCACCACCTGGCCGGACACATTGATGTATCCATACAGGTTGTTTTTGGCCACGGCAGCCAGGCCGTTTTTAAAACTCATGGCATCTTCATATACGGCATCGGTAATGGCCTTGCCGGTGCTGTCGAAATACATCCATTTCGAATCCATGCGAACGGCGGTGTATCCTTCATTGAATGCAAGCCCATCGGAATATTGCGGTTTGATGACCTCCGCACCGTCTTTGGTAACATACCCGATCTTGCCGTTCTTTTTAACCTTGGAAAGGCCACAGATGCAGTTGTCCACGAACTCGTAATTCTTTTCCCATTTTTGTGAATAACTGTCCAGTACCGGGAATGCCAGGAACAGTAACAGTATCTTTTTCATAAAATTTTATTTAGGATGAAAGATATTTCTGTTACAACTTACCCTGTTATATTCTCAAAAAAAATGACGGCTGGAAGGAAAAATCATGATTTTGGTTTGCCGGTGAAGGATTGCAGCATGAAACATATATTTAAATAGAGGCATAAAGCACAGAAGAACTGTTGCTTACAGACAAAACCCGGAATATCTGCAAAAGGCCGGACTATTGGTTCTTTCTGCTGGTACCGTTACTATCTGGTAAAATAAGGCGACAGGTTTTACCAGGCATCATTACAGCATCAGTGTGATGCATTTATCTTGAAACTGCGAACAGGTCTCCTTTATTCCATACCGGCCGTTGCGGGGTTTGGGCAATGGAATAACTGATGAGAAAATTCAATTGAACATAGGTCTTTGCGGCCGTAAAATTGAAGATGCCATCCATGCCGTCTGCAGCCTGGTGATAATATTTGGCCCGCCATTGTTTTACAAAAGCAACCATATCAAAACCCGGAACATTGCTCTTATTACCGTATTTGATGTGTAAGGCCGGAATTCCGTTCACCACAAAACTATACTGGTCGCTGCGCACAAACCGGTTTTCGTTGGGTTCCGGGTCCTTCTCTACATCAAGGCCCAGGTAACCGGCCGCAAATTGTACATTACCCATGATGCTTGAATGTTCGGCACCCAGCGGTACTACAGACAGGAGCGGCGCTATTACCGTAGGCATGTCTGTATTTACATCGGCAACAATGGAAGCAGCGGGTACTGTCGGATTTGCAGCAAAATAGGAAGAGCCGAGCAATCCCATTTCTTCCGCAGTAACCATCACAATTAATATGGAGCGCTTTGGTTTTGCCCCGGAAGACCGGTATACCCGGGCGATCTCCAGTAAGGAAGCCACACCCGATGCATTGTCGTGTGCGCCGTTATAAATGGAATCACCATTTACTGCCCTGCCAATACCTACGTGATCAAGGTGTGCCGAATGAACAACATATTCATTCTTTAAATTCTTATCGGATCCCGGAATTAAACCGATCACATTATAACTTTCAAAATCGCTGTGTGTGGTACTGTAAGAAAAAGAAATACTGTACGGAAGCTCAAGCGAGGCGTTCTTCCCTTTTTTGATGTCGGCCAGCAGTTGCTCAATATTCTTGCCCGAATTCATCAGCAGGCGGTTGAACAATTGCCTGGAGCCGGCAAGCACGCCATTCAGGTTGCCGGTAAACCCACGTCCGTAAGCGACTGATTTATCCGGGTTTAAAGCAACATTGGATTGAAGCACCGGGCTGAGATTTGCAGATGGTCTTGCATTTGGATTCACTGCGATAATTCCCACTGCGCCCTTATTAAAGGCCGTATTCAGTTTATTGCCGCCATTTGAAAAATGAGCGGTCAGCGTGGAGGATAATCCATCCGGTGCACCGGCCAATACGATCACGATCTTTCCTTTTACATCGATTCCCGTGTAATCAGAATATTTACCAGGGATCTCAATGCCATAGCCTGCAAATACAAGTTGTCCTTCTGCCGAAGCTGCCTGGTTCAGCGGGTGAGGAAGCGGGGAAAAATCTTTTACAAAAACCAATGAGTCAATATTGCCGTTCTTATCCTTAAGTACGGCGACTGCAGAACTGTTATTCACGATGGATTTCCTGAGCACCAGTTTTTGGGTAAAGCCGCCATCGTCGCCACGGGGAGCTATGCCGATCTGTTTGTACTGGCCGATCACATAATCCACTGCCAGCTGGTAGCCTTCTGTTCCGGGCAACCGGCCTTTTAGCCGGTCATCTGCTAAATAGGCAATATGGGAACGGATCGTATTGGTATCGATCCTGTTCATGGCCTGCTGAATATTCTTTTCAATTTTAATTTGCTGTGCAGTTGCTGTAAGGGCAGCCAGGCTGCAGATAACCAGGAAATATTTTTTCATGCTGAAAAGGTAATGAAATTAATTTACAGAATAAACCACCTGTGCGGGTAATACCGGTGCATAATACTGTGGAAATGCCGGCTCGTCCCGGTCTCAGACCGGGATGCGTTGGTCAATGGACTTAGTCCAGAATAAAATCCCATTCACCTCCACTTGAATGCAAAATACGTACAGGGCTTATCCGATGCATTGGCAACGCCGTGCATTTTTCCGCTTTCTGCAAGGAAGAGGTCGCCGGCGCCGCCCCGGTAGGTCTTGCCTTCGATGGTCATTTCAACTTCACCGCTGATCAGTAAAATGATCTCGGTGTCTATATGCTGGTGGGGCGCATGACTGGGGCCGGTCTTATTCAGCGTGGTGGTATGCATTTCATAGTTTGCACACATGGCGGTAGGGCGGTCAAAATATTTACGGGTGCCCTTATCGTTCTTTTCGGTGTAGGCCAGTGAATCGATGTTGAGCAATAAAGTGCCGCCGGCCTTTGTACTTCTTTCCATGTTCATCGGTTGCCTGGAACGGAACATCAGCACGTAATAGGTGACGGGCCCGTCGCCGGTATTTTCAAAGGTCTGCATCTCCTGCGGAGGTATCAGCAGCACGCTGCCGGCAGTTAATTCGGCTGATCTGTTCCCGATAGAACATGTAAGTTTGCCTTCTTTGATGATGATGAGTTCTTCAATATCATCCTGTGCATGTGGCGGCCTGGGCAGGGCTCCCTTGTATTGTGTAGTTGCATGTATCTCAAAGTATTCAAACTCGTTGGTTGTACCTTCTGCAATTTTACGGGATTCCCGTTGTGCTTCTTTCTTTACAGGCAGGTCGTTCCAGACATAAACGCCCGATGGAACCGGTTTGAGTTGTGCAGTGCTGATAATGGTGGTCGTTAACAGTAAGGCAAATAATAAAGGCTTCATATTATGTGCTTGTCTTCCCAAGTTAATTTTTTCTTTTCGGATTTCATCGCCATCTTTATGTCCCTCGTCCCGGTCTCTGACCGGGATGCATTGGTCATTGGACTTTGTCCAAAAAAGCCAACTTGAAAAAATCAACACAGTAAGCCCACTCGTCCCGGTCTCTGACCGGGATGCTATGGTCATTGGACTTTGTCCAAAAGCGAACACCGGCTCTGACCGGATGCTATGGTCATTGGACTTTGTCCAAAAAAGTTAACTTGAAAAAATCAACACAGTAAGCCCACTCGTCCCGGTCTCTGACCGGGATGCAGTGGTTATTGGGCTTTGTCCAAAAAAGCTAACTTGAAAAAAGTCAACAAAATAAACGTATCTATTCCTGGGAAAATACTGAACAAGTGAAGGGATCATCACCGAATCCAATACTTCAGCATGCTGCATTCTTTGCTCAATATTGCCCATGCCTTCGTAAATTAGAGCATGAACACGATCAACTGGGGCATCATCGGCTGCGGCGATGTGACCGAACTAAAAAGCGGGCCGGCATTTAATAAAGTTCCCGGCTCTGCCCTGGTGGCTGTTATGCGTCGTAATGCAGAAAAAGCCGCAAGCTACGCCCGACGGCATAATGTTCCCCGCTGGTATAGTGATGCAGGTCAACTCATCAACGATCCGGGAGTGAATGCGATCTATATTGCCACGCCGCCATCCTCGCATGAAGAATATACGATCGCCGCCATCAATGCCGGTAAACCGGTGTACGTTGAGAAGCCGATGGCCCTGGATTATGAAGCCGCCAAAAGAATGGCAGATGCCGCAAAAGAAAAAAATATAAAACTGGTGGTAGCGCATTACCGGCGTGAGTGGCCGATGTTTAAAAAGATAAAAGAGTTACTCGGTAATAATGCCATTGGTGAACCCCTGCTTGTACAGCTTGAGTTTTATCGCCCTGCACTGACCAGCGAAGAGCTTTCCATTGAAAAAAATGCCTGGCGGGTAGATCCTTCCGTTTCTGGCGGCGGGCTTTTTCATGACCTGGCCCCACACCAGCTGGATATACTGTACTGGCTTTTTGGCAATGCAAAAAAGATACACGGCACCGCATCAGATCAAAACAAACTGTATGCAGCACACGATACCGTTGCCGGCGAAATGGTATTTGAAAGCGGAATGGTGTTTAACGGCAACTGGTGTTTTGCTGCTTCCGGAAGCAAAGACCATTGCGAAATAACCGGCAGCACTGGTAAACTGAGCTTTGGTTTTTTCAGCGGCAACAGCATTGAACTGCTCATCAACAACCAAACCACCCGTTTTGATTTTGAACCCCTGCAGCATGTACAGCAGCCGATGATCGGAAAAGTAGTGCAGTATTTTCTGGATGAGGTTGATAATCCCTGCAGTGCAGGGGAAGGAGTGGAGGTGATGAGGTGGATGGATAAGATGACGGTTAAATGAATAGCGAACCTGCCTGCCGGCAGGCAAGGAACGAAATGAATATTGAACAAGGAACAAGGAATTTTGAATTTTGAAGTACATCCGTTCAATATTCGGCATTCCTTGTTCCTTGTTCAATATTCCCGACTTGCTTTCGGGGGCATTAGTATCATGCAGTCATCCTGCTAATTACTGTATGATCAGCCTTTCTGTATATTTATTTTGTTTATCAACGATCAACACATTGTATATACCCGGTTGCAATCCCTGTAATGCGATCGTTTCTCCATTCATGACTGTTTTACTCTTTATCATTTTCCCGGTCATGTCATAGATGCTTATTTCTGCTTTCGCTGTTCCCTTTGGCAGACTGATGCTGGTGAAATCTTTTGCAGGAACAGGGTACAGCCTCGGCTCAGATTGTGGATCATCCACTTTTACCCTCACAATAATGGAGTAGCTCATCCGGCCATCCAGGTCCAGTTGACGGATGCGGTAATAAACCGTTCCTTCAGGCCTGGAAGCATCGGTTATGCTGTAATCATTCTGAACGGCATTTCCTTTTGGCAGCACTTTCCGGATGAAGCCAAAGTTTCCATCACCGGTACCGCGTTCAACAATAAAAAGGCCTACATTCATCTCCTGCGCTGTTCCCCATTTCACTACGATGCCTGCATTGGTTTGCGTGGCGTTCACGTACAACCATTTTAAGGGCAGCGGTGTTGTTACCAGTGTACTGGTACTTACCACATTGACAGTATTGTAAACCGGCGCATCAATACCATTGTATTCAAACACGCTGTAGTGATAGGTCTTGTTGACCTGCAATCCTGTAACGGTAACACTGTTCCCGCTTCCTGCATATACCACGTATTCACCGGCGGCAATTTGAGAACCGTTCTGGAAAACCGCATTGGCAGGGTACTTGCTCAGGTCAGCCGGCACACCGCTTACGGCACTGCCTTCTTTCATCACTACGATCCTTCCGTCGCCCGGGCCGCTGGTCCAGCTGATGTTGATCGTAAGATTTGTTGCTGTTCCGCTCAAGGCAGTACTTCCCGAAGCCGGGGCTGTTGCAGTGCTGCGGTTCGCTGTTAATGCGCCTGCAATTAAATAGGTAGTTGTTGCTGCGCTGCCGTTGTATTCAAACACAGCAAAATGATAAACGGTGGAAGGAAGCAGGTTGGTGATGGCAACACTGCTTGTTGTACCGTTGAATACCACATATTGTCCGCTGCCCAGGTCGGTGCCGGTACCAAATGCTGCATTGGCCGTGTATTCGGTCCCATTTGCCGGGGTAAAACTTACCGGGCTGCCTTGCTTCATCACTACGATCCGTTTGGCGCCATCGCCATTGTTCCAGTTAAACGAAAATTTATTGCCGTCGATCAGGCTGAACAAAGCGGCGCTGGCATTGCTGGTTGGCGGCGTAACACCCGAACCCGTTGTGGTAAAATTGAATGAAGATCCGGGGCGCAGGTATACCGGTCCGGTGGAACCGTTGAATTCAAAAGCACTCACATAATATTGTGTATTGGGCGACAGGCCGGTTACTACCGTACTGGTCCCTAAACTGGTTTTAAGCACCACGTAATTTCCTGTACCGATCTCCTGCACGCCATACACCGAAGAATAATTATAACTCACCAGGTCCTGCGGCTCCACGTTCACCGGCGAACCGGCACGCATGATGAGCAGGCGGCTGCCTCCGTTGCCTGCTGAATAATTTATAGTTACCTGTGTATTCTGAATATTGCTTGCCGACAAAGCAGCGGTTTGTACAGAAGGCGCTGATAAAGTAGTTATACTTGCTGCAAGGAATGAAGAACTAAGATAATCAGGCCCTGCTGCAGAAGTATTGTATTCAAATACGGCCAGGTGGTAGGTGGTGCCGATCTCCAGGTTCTGCAGGTCAACAATACGGTTCACATCGTCGTATACCACAAACTGGCCGGGAGCGATCTCCGTTCCGTTGCCAAACACATTGCTTGCCGTATAGCTAACGCCGTCAACAGGCATGGCTGTCACCGCTGTATTTTTTCTTGCCACTACAATTCTCCTCGCTCCATCGCCTCCCGTCCATTGCGCCCTGAATGCATTGCCCTGCATGATGCTGAACGTCATATTGGTTCCCGGGGCCGTTGGTTCGTTGGGAATGGTTATGCTGGCGGTTGCTCCCGGTATGGCATACACAGGATAGTTATTGCCATTGAATCCAAACACCGCCACATGATAGGTTAGACCGGGAGTAAGGCCCGATACATTGAGTAAGGTTCCATTCTGTCCGCCGGTGAGTACGTAGTTACCGGGAGTGATCTCTGCACCTTGCCCGAAGAGTTGGTTACCGGTATATTTTATAAGATTGGTTGGCGTGGCATCAACCGCTGATCCCTGCTTCATCACTATTAAGCGGAAAGTTCCGTTACCGGCAACGTGCCGGATGTTCATGGAAGACCCGGTAACGTTTTCAAAAGTTACATTGCTTGCCTGCACGGTAGGTGCGGTTGCTGTACTGCCGCTGTTCTGCGAATAGGATGAAGTAAGGTAATAGGTATTGCCCCCGGCATCCATGTCAAAATCATAAACCCGGAAATAGTAGCTGGTGGCGGGCAACAGGTTGGTGAATGTGCGGTCGGTACCCAGGGAGTTCACTACCCATTCGCCGGGAGCGATCTGTTGTCCTGCACCCAATGCGGTATTGGCGGTATAAACCTGGCCGTTCACCGGTACGGCTGTCACGGGTTGTCCCTGCCGGGCGATGATCAGCTGGTACCTGCCATTGCCTGGGGCAAAACTGGTAGTTACCCGGTTGCCTTCAAAATTGCTGAATGAGATGGTACCAGAAGCCTGTGTAGGCCCGGCATTGGTAAGCTGGCTGCCCGCTGCTCCCGGTGTAAGGTAAACAGGGCCCAGGTTTCCGTTGTATTCAAAAACGGTAAAATGATATACCGTATTCGGATCGAGGCCGGTAACGGTAACATTGGTTCCCGTGCCTTTATACACTACATAGTTATCGCCGTTCAGAACAGCACCGCTGCCAAAGATGGGGGAGTATGAATAGTCGGTGAGGTTTACCGGAACCGCGTTTACCGCAGCAGCTTTGCGGGCGATCAGCAATCTTCTTTCGCCGTTGCCATTGCTCCAGCTGATGGTGAGTTTGTTGCCGGTAATGGCGGTAAAGCTGGTGATGGTTGCCTGCACCGTGGGCGCCGACTTGGTGGTCACATTCCCGCTGAGTGCAATGGTAAGGTACTCCGTGAGTGCGCCGCTGCCGTTGTATTCAAACACCGCCACATGGTACGTGGTTGCGGCCTGCAGGTTGGTCACTACCTGCGAAACACTGGCGCTGCCATTGCTGCCGCGGAACACCACGTATCCATCGCCGGGGGCGAATTCGGTGCCGGCCGTACCGTATGCTGCATTGGCGGTATACTCTGTTCCGTTCACCGGCAAGCCACTAACCGGGCTTCCGGCTTTTACCACAATGATGCGGAAAGCGCCATTGCCCTTGTTGAAGCTCATGGTAAAGCGGTTGCCATCCAGGCTGGCCGCCGGGAAATGCCAGGTTGCTTGAGGGAACCGTTGGCGGTGCGGCAAACCCGCTGAATACTGATACTAAAAGAATGAAGGATAAGATAAAATTCCTTTTCATAAAATGTTTTTATGGTTATACTTTAAGTCCTGTATGGGCTGGCGCAAAGTTGCCGCCATTCATTTTTTATAAGAAGGGCAGGAGGGATGAATTGGGGGAACCGGGGGGTGAATTGAGGAGATAGAACACGGATGACACGGATGCGGCTGATAAAGAAGGATCCTGACATGCTAAATGGAATATCATGCTGTTCCGATAGCTATCGGGATACCGAAGCAGGATCACGGTGCAAATATTGAACAAGGAACAAGGAATGATGAATAATGAACGGGATGTACTTCGTGATACGATTTTCCTTGTTACTTGTTCAATATTCTATGCCTATCGCTGAAGCTATGGGGCATGTGACTGAGGCTACTCGAAGATAAGTAGGCAGGGTACAAAGCATCTAACATTAGGAAGAGCTACATTTTAGGTAGTTCTACTGTTGTGCCACTCATTTTTACGGCATATCTTTAAGATATTTTATTGAAGCAGAGACTACTAGTTAAAAAAGATCCAAATTAACAAGATTCAATTCATCTATATGCCAAACTTAATTCTTATTGATTATGATAATTTAAAAACTGTTGATAAAAGGCAAGGTTTATTATATGTGATCGAAAAAGTTATAAAGAAAATTAATCCACCCGAAATTAAAGGAGTAAATATTGAAATTCGGCTTTATGGAGGATGGTATGAGAATAATAACCTTACTAGATTAGCTCAGGGATTATCCATTGAAATTAGTGCCAATTTCCCAGCAAGAATGTATTTGTCAGATAGTTCCACTTCTGTAATTGTTCGAGTTGAAATGGCTTATAGCTTAATTTCTGAACCATTAAAGCATTTGTTTCATACGTTTCGAATACGAAGTGCCCCAAATGGACTTAGATGCAAGAATCCCTAACTAACGGTTGCTCCAACAATCCATGTCCAATATCAAGTATATAATTTCATAACAACAAATATTTGCTCAGTTTGCGGGATAATAAAACCTGAAAACATCCTTTACCGTAGTGAACAAAAACTTGTTGATACAATGTTAACCTCTGATTTAATTTATGCAGCATACCAAAATTCTAATGTTGGAATTGTATCTTCTGATGATGATTTTTGGCCAGGAATACTTACGGCATTAGATACAGGTGTCAAAGTGACCCAAATTCATACAAAAGGACAATATATAAACCCATTTTATTTAAGAACTGCAAATTCTAACTATATTCAAAAGCAACTTTAACTATGAATTATTCTGATTTAAAAGAGTTATTATTTCATTTGCTGTCCAGTCTGATGTTATTGTAGAAAAAGGAAGAATTTTAGCTGATATCAGAGGTGAATCAATCGATTTGAAAGTTGAGGAAAAAGATGGGGAATTATATGTTATAGAAAATGATACTAGTCAAAAAGCTATTCATTGGATCGCAAATCGATTAGCAAATCTGCATCAATTAGCTGATAGAATATTGGAGTATACGCCAAGAGTAAAAAACTTTGTACAGCCTAGTGGGTTACTATTAGATGATACTGAGATAGACCCAACAGAAACTGAATCCTTTGTTGAAAAAGCGAGTAACAAACTAAGTGAAAAATTAAATGTGAAAAGCCCTGGTTCGTCTAGTGTTATTTATTTAACTTCTGATGCAGGGGAAGGTAAGACAACTCTTATAAATGAACTTGCATGTCAACAAGCATTAGCTTATAAAGCTAAAACTACATCATGGCTTTTAATTCCAATTCCGCTTGGAGGAAGGCCCTTTCTTAGATTTGATGATATTGTTATCGCATCTCTAGTTAATAGACTTAGATTTCGTTTATTTTACTACGATTCTTTTATGGAATTAGTAAAGTTGGGCATGATAGTTCCAGCATTTGATGGATTTGAAGAAATGTTTATGGAAAGTTCAACGGGAGAAGCATTATCTGCAACCGGAAATTTGATGAACAAGTTAAGCTCGTCTGGAGCAATTCTAATTGCAGCAAGGAAGGCATATTTTGATTATAAAAGCTTCAGTTCACAGGCTAAACTGTTTGATACTATCGGATCAAATGCAGTTACTTTCTCAAGATTGTCAATTAATCGCTGGGACAAGCAAAGATTTATTGAGTATGCAGAGCTAAGAAATATTCAAAATGCAGAAGGTATCTATGAATTTATAGTAAGAAAACTTGGAAATCCAGAACATCCATTATTGACAAGACCGGTTCTTGTAAACCAATTATTGGATGTTGCTCAAGCTTCAAATGACTTGAATTTAATAGGCAATTCACTTGAAGATACAACTCAATATTTTCCTAAATTTATCAATGCTATTATTGAAAGAGAAGCAGAAACTAAGTGGATTGATCGATCTGGTGAACCTTCCAAACCATTGCTAACAATTGAGCAACACTATGAGATTCTTTCAGTTATTGCAGAAGAAATGTGGCTTAATAATACAGACTCATTGCAAGAACCGATCCTTGATTTAATATCTGATATTTTTTGCGAATCACAAAAAATAACTCCACTATTAGGAAGACAAATAAAAGAGCGGCTAAAGCAACATGCATTAGTAATTAAATCAGAAACTAACAATGGTCAGTTTCGATTTGATCATGATGAGTTTAGAGAATTCTTTTGGGATATATTGCTCAAAGTTTAACAGAAATGAGATTTTGGAAATTAAAAATTTAATGAGAAAGGGTGTTCTATTCGAGACAACAACTAATACAATAGTCTCGCTAATAAGGGTTTCATTGAGATACTAATTGTTGTAGAAGTCTTAAATAAGATACAGATTGGAGAGGTTATCCCATTTTATTAGAGAACAATGGAGGAATCGCAATTAAATTGCTTACTAACGAATTTGTCAAACATGCAGATGTTGAAAATTGTATTTTTCCATCAAATTCATTATACAAAGTAGTCTTAAAAAATTTGGAAATAAAGAATTCATATTTTCAATCTACAAGTATCCAATCCTCAATCTTTGAGAATTGTTGTTTTGTGAATTGTTTTTTTGATAGGGTTGAGTTTGATAACACAACTGAACCTCATAAGGCAGGGTCATTAAAAGATTGTCAAATCTCTTGCATTCAAAATATTGATACAGAAATTGCCTATTATGATCCTATAAAAATAACTCGTTTGATTTAATCTATTTCAGAAATAAAAAGAAGAGGAAACTATGCAAATCGTAGAAATAGATGAAGATTTACAACTTATTGAAAAAGCCTTGAGAAAATTCCTTCGAACTACTTATGTAAACGACAACATCTTCAGAGTCCGTCTTGGAGTTAGAGCTGAATATTTTTTAAAAAATATCCTTCCAATCTTACTTGAAAATAAAATTTTGACTGAAGTTGAATATCAAGGCTCTGGGATAAAAAAATTAAAACTTTCTGTTCCTTTTGAAAAATTAATTATGCATTGACCAATGCAAATGGCAGCTTGAAAATTTTTAGAGATAATCAGTAAGTAATAATTCAGTAGAGTCTTTTTGCACCATCGTAATTGCTTCTAAAGATGGACGCTGCCTATTGTTATGAAAAAATAAGTAGTTAAAACCTAAAATACTTAATTCATACTGGATCTCTTAAGTTTGTATCAAGATGGGACCTTGCTTTAATAAATATGCGTCTCCCAACAATACAAGCGTAAATTCCAAAAAATAAGGTTATCACGGTATCTAACCATTTTAGCCCCGAAATCCAAATCACGATAAGGTAAGCCAGCATAAAATAATAGTAATCAAAGTGCTTTCGGATAAATCTATACAAGTTCAATCCTAAAGTATTATTGTTGGTTTTAACCTTCAAGTACCAGTTAGGAAATTTTAATGGCACCCCAATAATAATAAATAATAAGATATAATGGGAGACAGCTTAATGGAATTGAATTGGTTTGCAAAAATAAATGGCAAAGAAAACCAGCAGGCCCCAATTCCTGAATAGATTAAACCTTGAATTGTTTTATAATAATATTTTGGTTCATTATTTAGACTTGAGCTTTTCTTTCGTTTTAGACTAATAAAAAGCTTTCGATTAATAAAAACAGATAAATATATAATCAAAGAAAATGCAACAAATGTCCATATATGGATAATTTTAAAAAGAAATAATTTACTATACCCAAAATTAATATGGTTACAGGCCAGAAGATATTTAATAACTTCAATTCATCTTTGGTAAAATCAAGAGTATTTAATTCGGGCAAATAAGTCTTTTTTTTATTTACGGTATACTTATACCTGTTAAAATAATAAACATACAAGAAAACATCAATAAGCATTGGGAAACCAAGGGAATAGGTTAGTTTATGATAATTAATCTTCACACTGCCAAAGCTATCAAACTCATCAGAACCTCTATCTTTAAAATAATTTAGCATAGCAGCAAACAGTGCTGCTTGTACTAAAAGATAGCCATAAATATTATCAAGTTAAAATTGGGTAGAAAATCGTAGGCATTTTTATTCAACGGATCATAGCTTTTTTTACCAAATATTTTAAAGTAGTCTGGCCCTTTGAGACTTGTTTGCCTTATACGATAAACTACCTGTTGATCTCTGCGATAAGTATATCCGGTATGGAGTATAATTGTTAATAGGATTAACAATACGATTTCAGCGAACAAGTATATACCAAGTAAATTTGAAACAGAAAAAGATAAGATCGCTCCATCCATATTTTTTTTCACGTTTGCAACATCCGGATATATTCTAATCGAATCTATTTGCATTTTTGGACTATCAGATTCGAGTTTATTTATACTTTTTAAAGAATCCTGGATATAAATAGGTATGATTAAGTTAGATCCTTTTTCTGTTTTTGTATTATATACTGCAATACCTGATTTTGTGGCAGTATTTGAGTAAACAAATGCAAAACCTATGATTACAAATAGAACCGAAGACAAGAATTGAATAAATAATTTCTGATTGTGATTTTGATTTTCTGCAAATTGAGCAACGAAACTCTTTCTTATTTCCACTTTGTCCTCCTTAATTTCAATGACATCACTTTTTAAATTATTTTCGGGATCTTCCTGCTCAGGCTTCAGGAGACTTGCTAGCTTGAATATGATATGCCTTCTATTAGATTTCATATAAAAAGGATTATTACAAAGTAATATTTAATACTAATATTTTTCTTTTTGTTTTATCTTTTTCCCCCAACTGGCGCAAGTGTTCCCTACCGCAATTCTTAAATTACAAACGAAAAGTTATTGGGATCACTTGTGCCTTTTTTTAATCTACCGTACTGCGTCCGGGTTTTGCAAACGGAAATTTTATATTTTACCGCAGCCCGGTAAATCGGTGATATCCTTTTGCAGGCAGGCCCGGATTTAATCCGGGCGAATTTAACTGGCACAAGTGACCCGCCTGGGGCGGAACACTTGCGCCAGTAAGGGGGATCAGTCCTAGCGATTTAACGACACAAGTGACCCTGGGGCGGAACACTTGCGCCAGTAAGAGAACCATTGCTGAGAAAAAATATCATCTGCTGTAGTCTCTGCTAATACTTCGTATCAAAAGCCCACTTATTCTTCTTAACCTTACCATTCAACTGCTGCATTAGCTTCCCCCTTTTGGTCAACGGGAACAGGGCTTCCAGCCTGGCTTCAGTCCGGGAAACAATGCGTACGGTTCCTTTTGAAAATAACCTGCCCGACCTGCGTATGACCATCATCTTATAGGTCAGTTTATTTTTTTCAGGCAGCAGCATTATTTCCTGAGCGCTATAGCCGTTATAGTCATTCTCCCGCAGAAGCAGCCAGGTATCGCCCATGGCCCCTGCCTGGGAAAAATCCACCGGCGGCACCAGCAGCATCTTCAGCTTATTGGCCATCGTGAACGTTATAGCTTTTGCATGATCAAATTGTTTTTTATCGAGGTGACCGGCCATGGGCAGGTCCTGGTAAGGCCGGGCATCTGTTCTTTTTACGGTTAACTTTTTCATCTTGGTAATTTTTTATGTAATGGAATGAGCAGGGGCTTTGCCGGCCTCCTGGTTTCTGTTAAACCGGGGAAACCCGCCGGCAAGGGAAGTTTGTATCGCCTGCTGATGGTATGTGCGGCATAAACCAGTTGCTGCAGCACACCGTGTGCGCTTTCATTTTTTGCATGCTCCACCAGAACATTCAACAGGCCAGGCCTGATGTTCCGTTGCAATGCAACGATCACAGATCTGCGGATCGCATCACTCGGGTCTTTTTTCAATACGTCCAATAACAACTTCTCCGATGCCTGGTTATTCATATATCCAAGGGACAATATGGCCTGGGCACGTGTTGAAATGTTTGCTTTGCGGTCGCCGGTTATTTTCATTAACCATTCCTGTACCTGTGGTTGCGGAAAATAGCGCATGGCTGCCACCGCCCTGTTGAGGCAGTTATCACAGCAGCCATTGCCGCTACCGAAACCGGCTGCGATCTTTAATAAGATACTGCCCACCTGCGGGCCCGACCGCTGCAAGGATGCCAGCCCATGCTTTGTACACCCATGGTGCAGCACTTCTTCAACACCTAACCTTAGTATGGTCAAAGAATGAAGGTCCTTGTCCAGTTTAACTTTAGTTGACCTGATGACAGGTACTTTCAGGTCGGGGCGTGGTTCATTATATTTCAGGCGGATCCAGGATTTTCCATCCGCACTTTTTACACTTATTGGCTGATCAAATGTTTTCATAAAAAATAGTTTAGGTTTAACGAACGATCCGTGTAAATCCGTGGTTGAAGAATTTTTTGTACTGGTCGTATGTGAATTGCCTTCCGCCGCAGATAGAATGCATTACATTATCCCTCCCAAGGCTATCCGCATGATCGTGGCCTCCCATATAATGTCCCAGTTCATGGGCCAGGCAAACCATGCTGTTGCTCACGGCCAATCCATCACTCTCACAGGTACCATCCTTACCATCGGGGCCGGGGGCCGGCGACAGTCCCGCCACTGAAGCATAAAAGCCCCTTACCACAAAGCAGTCAACACTGTTACCCGGAACGGTCCAGTCATCAACCAGGTCATCAAATTCATCATCATCATTTAAAACAGTATAGCCCCCGGCCTGGGCATTGGAGATCGACCAGAAGTCAACAGAAGAAAAAGTGAGTCCGAAGTTCTCATACACATTCCTGGCATCCGCAATCCCGTTGCTGATGGTTGTCTGTTCTGCGGCGCTATAGCTTCCCACCATTATGATATTGATGCCCCAGCCACCCATGATCCGGCAGGTTATCGTTGCCGTTACCGGAGTACCGTCTGATTTTGTAAAGATCAGTTCAAAGGTCATGTCTTCCTTTCCTTCGTATTTTTTAAAGATATTATTACCGGGTGGGGCAGAAACAGAGAACCAGCCGCCAACGCTGCCATAAGGGCCTACCGATATGGCTGTTCCCCATGTCCATGTTCCGGAATCAACCAGGGAGCCGCCTACGCCGCCATCCCAGAATTTCCATACCATATTCCTTTGCAGTCTTACCGTTACATTATCACCGTTGAGTAAGGTAAAGTTGAATCCCGTGTTCCAGTTGGTCCCGTCCCAATCGGGCCGCACACTTCCATTATAAATGGAACGGTTTGACGGTGACAGGAAAAGACTGAAGGGATTGGAAGGGTAGCCCCATTCATCCAGTAAATAACTGCTGGCTCCTCCCGCAGCATCATAAAGCGTCAAGGTAAGCTCAACGGGCCCGGGAGGCAATGCATGTTCCTTACCTGCACGCAGGATGACGGATCCCTTTTTGCTTTCTTCCGGGCTCAGCAATTGCTGCACTTCAAAAGGCCGGCCCTTCCATTTTACTTCCATGCGGGCCATCGTTACCTCTCCGTCAAACGCCGGCACAAAGTCTATCTGAAAAGCATAAGGCTTGCCGGAGAACAGGCGTTCCCCGTCAATTTTAACCGATAAGATATTTATTTGCCCGGGCAAAGGAAATACAACCGAGTTCTCCAGCCTGGCCCGGACGGCTGAACTGAGTTTGATCCTTGATGCCAGGTCATTTACACCCAGTAACGCACCATGCTCATGTTCAGCTTTGATTGTTTCCGCCAGTTTTCTGGAAATCTTTGCCGTTTTAGCCAGGTCGGCAACACTTGCACTGCTTATATGCATTTTTGGTTTTGTAAGTTCCCGCCTTTTCAGCAGGTGCAGCCACGGGACTGGCTGGTTCAACCGTGCTTTTAATTTTGTTTTCATGATGTAGTATTTAAAATTTTTATTTTCAGAAATGCCCCGACGGGGTTTTAATTACAGCGGCTGATCATTGCCCTTTAAAATATCTTCTTCGTCCACACCGGTTGCTTCACTTTACTCAGGTCATAAAAATTTTCGGTGATGCCTGTCAGCACGTTATTTGTTGACTGAAGTGTTATCATGGCAAAGCCATTATACAATTGTTTTGATGGCGGTGGCTGCAGGTTATTGGCTTTGTATGCAATGGGTTTGCCATTCAGCGATGAAGCCGGTCCGTAGGGAAGCGAAGCATGACCCAGGCATCGGGCAAATGTTTTGGTGCTGAGGCCGGGAATGCTGATGGGCGAATTATACACGATGCCATTATGAACGTGCCCCCAGTACCAGGCATAGGGATCACCCTTAAGCGCCGCCTTGATCTCCGCCCATAAAGGAGAAACGGATGTGCAATCATCGGCAAAGCCGTTGTGATGGGTAAGCACAATTGTCTTGCCCGGGGCCAGGCCAAGCTTTTGTATCCACTGGCCCTGGAACCCGGAGGTCCCGCCGATGCTGCCGTTCATGAATGCATTGCTGATACTGGCCATGTAGGCTGAGTCGAGGCCGAGGATCGTCCATCCTGCATATTGCAGGGCAAAACAACTGGCGCCTTTTTGGGCGCTGAAGGGGCTGCCATTACCCGGTGGATTTGCTTTGGCAGCCAATGCACGATAGAATAATCCATTTGCCCCGCTGTACATTTCATGGTTTGAGTTAAGGGTAAATGATCTTCCGGCATAAGCGGGTGGCCATTGAACAAGCAGGTTGTTTTGTTCTTCGCCGGGGTCAAAATAATACTGGCCATTGGGATCCGAAGCCAATGGCGTTCCTGCATAATATACGTCGCCCACATGAACAATATAATCGGGTTTTAAAGGCGTTACCTGGTTGATGATGGATTTGGAAACAGTGTCTCCCGTGCCCCAGTCGCCGATGATGGCGATGTTTACCTTACCGGGCACAGCGCCTTTCAATGGGATGATTGGGGAGTGGTAGTGGGTAAATATTCGCCGCTGTACCATAGTACACGTACCACCGATTCCAGCAGGTTAATGAATGCAATGAACCAGCCCTGGTCGTAAGTAGCCCATTTTCTCGTGCCAAGTACCGAACCGTCGGTATAGATCAGTTCTTTATTTGAAGTAAAGAAACCATAATTGGGCAGGGTCATCTGTGAAGGGGCAAGCAGGAAGTCGACCAGGTCGATGAAATCGAGGATGTCTTTCTTCTCCTTTGCGGTGAACTTGCTGAAATCGATCTGCCCCGGGTTCTTTAACCAGTAAAGGATCAATCCCAATTCAATACTTCCGTTACCGGCCTTGAAGCCGGAGGGGGGCGGAGGTACAAATCCCTGCCAGGTATTTTTCTGAACCATAAAAACTATCAGTTCATATTCACAGGCGGGTAAGTAATCCAGTAATTCTTTAAGGTCTGACAGGATCGATTGATCGGCATTGATGCGTTCCCTGAGTTCTGCAATGTCTTGCTGGCCTGGCTTCTCCATGTTGGTGATTTTTAGGAGTTATAAAATAAGTGGCCAGGGGCAGGATCGTTATCCGGCATTGGACAACGATTGATGGACAAAGTAGAACAAACCCATTAACAAAAAAACCGTATTTATACCTGTTTTTGTTAGCACAACTGTTCGCAAGCGGGATCAATATTTACCCGGTTAGGTTTTCAGTAACTCTCACTTGCGCCAGGAAAGAAAGTGCGAAAAGAATATTTTCGTCCCAGCGGGGTTTTCACAGACTACTTCTTAAGCTCTTAAAGCTCTTACGTGAAACCCCGATGAAGAATGCTGTAAAACCAGCATTCTGTCACTCTATAAATCTATACTAAAGTCAGAGAATTGGAAGAATTATTGTGCAAGAGTCTTTATTCATCGGGGTTTCACACAAGAGTCATATTATTCAGGTGTATGCAGTGAAAACCCCGCTTAGACAAAAAAAATGATCTGTACACGGAATTAAACCAACTACCCAAAAGGCTCGCTGACCGACTTACTTAACGGGGAAAACCATTTTGGCCCGGCTTCGGTCATATAAACACAGTCTTCGTGACGCACACCAAATTCACCGGGTATCGCGATGGTGGGCTCGATGCTGAAACATATGCCCGGCTCCAATTTCAGGGTATTTCCTTTTACGATATTGCCCCATTCATGTCCGTCCATGCCAATGCCATGGCCGGTGCGGTGCGGAAGTCCCGGTAATTTATAGCCGGGGCCAAAGCCGGCATCGGTGATCACTTTACGGGCAGCGGCATCCACTTCCTCACAGGGCCTGCCAATTTTTGCAGCGGCAAAGCCAGCAAGCTGGGAGCGTTGTTCCAGGTTCCATATCTCCAACTGCCGTTTGCTGGGCTCTCCAAATACGGTGGTACGGGTGATATCGGAGTTATAGCCTTCCACTTCACAACCGCAATCCATCAACACGACGTCTCCCATTTTTAACCGCTGAGGTTTGGTGGTGCCATGCGGAAAAGCGGATGCTTCTCCAAAAAGCACCAGGGCAAAACCGGGATCATTGCCCAGTTTACGCTGGGTGCCGGTGATGATCGCAGCCACATCGCCGGGTGACATTCCCTCTTTCAAACCCTTTATTCCTTCTTTGATGGCAGCCACCGTTATATCACTGGCTTTTTGCATCAGGGCAATTTCTGCAGCAGATTTTATCAGGCGGCAGGGGATGGTGACCGGGTCACCACTTACCATGTTCAGGTGCGGCGCTTCTTTTCTTAATCCATCCATTATAAAAAACCGCAGCCGTTCTTCCATGCCTATGTTCCCGGACCGGATGCCCGCATCTTTTAGTGCATTCGCCATTTGTTTATACGGACTTTCATCTTCCTGCCAGGCATACACCTCTTTTCCTGTTTTGATAAGTTCACGCAAACGGTCTTCTTCAAAAGCCGGGCAAACATAGCTTACTTCTCCCCGGGCGGGTATGATGGCAACCATGGGCCTTTCGCTGGGCCACCAGCTGATGCCGGTAAAATATATCAACGATGTTCCGGAGTCAAGTACCAGGGCTTCTATTTTTTGTTCATTGAGCAGGCGTTGTGCTTTTTCTACCCGTGCTTTTCTTTCTTCTACAGTGATGGGCACCACATCCGCCAGCATAGCGTGCATTTTATCCGATGATGTGTTGTTTGCGCCGGCATTCTTGGATCCAATGCCTGGAATGATCCCCGCAGCAGCAGCAAGTGCAGAAATGTTGATGAAATCTCTTCTTTTTAATGACATGATGGGGGTATTTGATGTTAACTTTAGAATAAGGGAAGTTAACATTTTTATTTATACAGGTATATTCCGGGAAGTTATGGTAGTATCCTATTTTGAATATTTTGCGACTTGTCATGCTGAGGAACGAAGCATCTCAGGTTAAGGAAACGATCCTGATCAGGAGATCCTTCGTTCCTCAGGATGACAATCATTCAAAATAGGACACTACCGAAGATATGAATATTGAGCAGCGAACCTGCCTGCCGGCAGGTTCATTATTTGCCCCGGAATCGATCCTTTACTGCGTTGAACTTTATTTCTGATCAGTTATTTTGGACAAAGTCCATTAACCAGTGCATCCCGGTCAGAGACCGGGACGAGGCATATTTATCCAAACAAAGCTAACTGCATCGGCTTTACAGGTACCGGATGCGTATTGGTTTCCACGGTTCCCGTTGCAGTAATGCTGTAAACCGCTGTAGCCTGGTACCGGGAAGCCACAATGACCTCTGTTCCGTTCGCATTTTCTTTGAACAGGGATCCAACGAGGTCCGGGCTATTGTTCTCTTTTGATAAATGCGCCAATAAAAGATGCGACATAAAGGAGGGCCGGTGCTGCAGGAATAATTCCAGCGCCTGCCGGTTCGATAAATGCCCCTTATCACCACGGATGCGGTTCTTTAAATGCAGGGGATAGCCACCGTTCTCCAGCATGGCATCGTCATAATTGGCTTCTAAAAAAGCAGCATGGCATTGCTTGAAATAATGTATGACCTGTTTGCATACGGTGCCGATGTCCGTAAATACACCAACGGTTATGCCCAGGTGACTAATGATAAAACTATGCGGATCGGCTGCATCGTGATTTTTAGTAAAAGGGGTTATTGTCAATTGACCAACCACTACAGGTTCGTCTGCAACAAATGTTTTTGAAAGATGCCTGATCAGCCGGGGGCCATTGCCGGCGGTCAGCCCGGTGATATAAACAGGCAGGCTGTACTTATTGGCCAGTGTGGAAACCCCTTTGATATGATCGCCGTGCTCATGCGATACAAAAATGGCCTTCACGGTTTTCATGGAGAGACCCAGTTGCTTCATCCGCTTTTCTGTTTCCCGGCAGGAAATGCCTACATCGATCAAAACAGCCTCCTTGCTGTTCCCGACATAATAACAATTGCCGTTGCTGCCGGAGTTAAGGGATGCGATAAATAAAGCCATAGAAGTTGCAAAGAAAAGTAATTTTAACGGACCCGGCGTATTTATTAGCTGCCGGTGAAGCTTATCTCCGGAAGGGGATACGGGGGTGCCGGGTAAACCGGTAAATTCCCGGAATTTAATTATTTAGTAACCGGGTGATCTTTACGCTTAACGGAAAAAACCGTGTTTTTACCCTATGAAATGAACCAGGAACTTACCACATTGTGGTATATGAATGTTCAGTGACCTGCAGTACATTTCTGATCCCTACCCGGCATTTTAATATGGCCATGCTTCCTTCCGTTGAGATCAAAGAGAAAAATACATCCTGGAAAATATTTTTAAAAAATTAAACAAACCTGTATGCGCTACTACAACACCGACAATGAACTGAAAGCCTATGCTGTGGCCGGTACACAAACCGTGCTGCTGGCACTGGAGATCAATAAAACAAAAGTTACCGGGCAGGGCTTTATGGGCTTTAAGATATCCCGGAAAGAAGGAAATGCCCAGCCTGTATTGCTGAACGGGTCCAAGCGCTTTGCTTCAGACGATCCCGCTAACCCGGTGCAAAAATTATCGCCGCTGCAGACCTTTTTATGGAAGGACTATACTGCCGACCCGGGAAAGACCTATAAGTATACCTTCGAAGCCATGTTTGGCACCTGGGATAATATGCAAGCCAGGTATTCAACCACCTTAAAAGTGACCACCGAAAAACTGCACGACGGGGAACATTCGGTATTCTTTAATTTCGGTGTAACGGGATGCCAGGCCTATGCAAAAAAGTTTGATAAGAAAAAGATCACGGCACTTCCCGCAGCAGATAAGGCAAGGGCCTTTGCCATTTTAGGCAGGGAATTGTATACCGAAGGCCTGTTGAAATTTGTTGCCCAGGCCAAGATCAGCAAATACAAACTGCTCTGTGCATTTTATGAACTGGATTATCCTCCTTTCCTGGAAGCGCTGAAGGAAGCAAAGAACAAAGGGGCCACCCTTGAAATAGTTTACAGTGCCCGGCCCGATCAGGTAACGGCTAATGAAAAAGAGATAAAGAAGGCCGGGTTAAAGAGCATCAGTATTCCCCGGGATTACCAGGTGGCACAGCCGCACAATAAATTCATGCTGCTGCTGGAAAATGGAAGCCCTGTGCAGGTCTGGTCCGGCTCAACCAATATAACCATCCGGGGCATTTTCGGTCACAGCAATACCGGCCACTGGATACGTAATAAGACGATTGCAAAGAAATACAAGGATTATTGGGATACCCTTGCACAAAATCCTGCCAAGGAAACTTTCACAGCCAAAACAGAGAGCATCCAGAAAGACATTGACGGCACAAACCTTACCCAGGGAACAAAAGTGATCTTCAGTCCGCGGAAAACAGACGCCCTGCTGAAGGAATATGTAAAACTGATGGACAGCGCCACGGATGCGGTCTGCATCATCTATCCCTTTAATATTGAAAAGATATTCAAGGATTTCTATGCGGAAGACCGGGGCTATTTACGGTTCATCATCACGGATAAGGGAGGGGATAAGAACAAGGTGATCACCAACGACCGGGATGTGATCAAGACCCAGGGCGCAGTGCTGAATACCGCTGTGGAGAAATGGGTGGTGGAAATGACCAGTAAGGCAACCACGGGGGCCAGCACATTGTATGTACACAACAAGTTCTTTATTGTGGATCCGTTGAGCGCTTCGCCCGTGGTGGTATCGGGCTCAGCTAATTTCAGTGATGAATCACTTACCCGGAACGACGAGAACATGCTTGTTGTAAAAGGGAATAAGCGGGTAGCGGATATCTACTTCACCGAGTTCTCCCGGATGTTCGATCATTTCATGCCCCGTTACCTGCAGAAGCTGAAAGAAGCGGAACCTTCCACACATAATTTTTCCACGGCAGGATTCAGCAAGCCCCTGGATGAAACAGGAACCTGGTGCGATACTTACTATGACCCGGAGCGCCTGGTAACAAAACGAAAGCAGATGTTCATCAAGATGAAAGGAGCGGTGAAGGGTTAAGAACAGCTTTCAATTCCATGTAACCACCCTTTGCGCCCTTTGCGTTGTAATTTCTTTGCGTCCTTTGCGGTTACTGTATTTTTACCGCAAAGAACGCAAGGTTATTCGCAAAGAACGCAATGGGAATAAAACAGTATCCCCGTTCTGCTTCCGGGAACACGAACCCTTTCACCGTTGAAAAAGACATAGCAACGATGGGAGATCATGGTAAAACAGCTTAAACCGGCAGTTTTGTTTTATCTTTTAGCAAAGTTTCCATATGCTGACCCGGACTGTATTAGTATTCTGCATTTATTTTTTATTCATCGCACTAAGTATTTGTATTGCACAGCCCCCCAGACTTGTAGTGCCGGTAGGGCATACAGGTTCGGTTACAGAAATTCAGTTCAGCCCGGATGGGAAAAAACTGGTCACGGTTTCCAATGATGGTACGGGTAAATTATGGGAGACCCGGTCGGGTAAACTGCTGATAGACTTCAAACCGTATGTAGATGCAACGCTGGCGCCATTGAAATCTGCCCGGTTCACGCCGGACGGGAATTGCATGGTACTGAACTTCCAGGATCAATATAATGACGCATATGGTGTTATGGAAATATGGGAGATGAACACAGGGAAGAAGTATTCCCAATACTATCATGATGAATATATTTCGGGCAGTACAAGAATAAACCAGTACAATGCTGCCGGGAAAAAAACCGGCACTGTTACCGTGGATGAAACAATGGGGAAAGGAATTCAAGGCAGTAAAAAAATGGTAAGCGTTTTCGAGGCTCTTGTTGATACCGTAACAGCCCTTAACAAGTATGTACAATATGTTTCAAGCCCCGACGGGAACATAGCAGGACAGATCACCCAGTACGAAATTGACTTTGACGACCCCCGGAAGAATTATTCAACGGCCATATTCTTTGATGCACGCAATGGCAAACGGCTTTATACGTTAAGCAACCTGGTTTATAAAAGCATTGATGAGAATGATTTCCTGCTCTTCTTCAGCCAGGATGGGGAAAAAATGATCATGCCCGAACGGGATTCCACCGTTTCTGTCAGGAAGGCAGAGAACGGGAATGTCATTATGAAATTGAGGGGTTTTACCGACCGGGTTAACATTGCCCGTTTCAGCGGGGATGGAAGAAAAATAATAACTGCTTCGGGGAACCAGGTTAAGATCTGGGAATCTGCTACGGGAAGATTCATCATGGAATTAAAAGGACATGCCGGACAGGTGAATGATGCCCTGTTCAGTCCCGACGGGAAAAAGATACTGACCGCATCTGCTGACCAAACTGCTAAAATATGGGATGCAGTTTCCGGAAAGAACACGGTTAACTTAACAGGCCGCACCAATAAGATTCTGAATTCAGTTTATAGTGCTGATGGAAAGCAGGTTCATGTCTTCACTTCCAGCGGTACCCTGGTATTAAATATTGAGAATGGTAATTTTCAAATTGACAATTCGATAAAGCCGGTTACCAGGAAAAGGATCAAAGATCCCCGCTATGCAGATATGCTTGACGAAAGAAGAAAATTCGTAAGAGATAGTACCAGTCCCGACGGAATGGTACGTATTGGCTGGGGCGCAAATGTTGTGAATTACTGGTCTGTACCGGAAGAGACCAGGAACGAGATCATTAATACAGTAATGAGTATTGCCGGGATGCCAGTAGATACATCTAAGCACTATCCGGGAAAACCGGATCACGAAGATTTAGAGGGTGGATTTGGCCTGGATGATTTTGTCACTGATATACACTTCAGTCCCGACAGTAGAAGACTACTGATAACCTGCGAAGACAATACGGTTCGTTTGTATGATATGTTTAAGCATGAATTTGTATTTTCATTTTTTCCCGTGGACAGTGCGGATTACCTGGTTCGGATCCCCTCCGGTTATTATCAAAGCACTCCCGGGGCGGCCCGGCTGCTTCATTATGTTACCAATGACCTGGAAGTGATCAGCTTTGAGCAACTGGATGTAAAATATAACCGGCCCGATATCGTGCTGGAAACCATTGGCAATGCAGATACATCCCTGGTATCCACGTATCGCAATGCCTATTACAAACGCATAAAAAAACTGGGCATTGATACAACCAGTTTCCGGGACGGGTACAGTGTACCAGCAGCCAATTTTTTAAACAGGGGATCCATTGCATCGGAACAAAAGACCGAAACGCTTACCCTGCAGATCACAGGCCGTGATAAGGCTTACAAACTCGACCGCTTCAACCTTTGGGTAAATGAAGTGCCGGTATTTGGACAACGGGGTATCAGTATCCGCAAAAAAAATATCAACAGTTTTGCCAGAACAGTCAGCATTAAATTATCGCAGGGAGAGAACCGGATCGAGACTTCGGTTACGAATGTAAACGGTACCGAGAGTTACCGCATACCATTAACCGTTACTTATATCCCTGCAGCCAGGCAAAAGGAAAAAACGTATTTCATCGGCATTGGTATCGATAAGTTTGCCGATGCAAACTACAATCTCCGCTACAGTACAAAGGACGTACATGACCTGGCTGACAAACTGAAAGAGAAATACGGGAATGCGATCATCATCGATACCCTCTTTAATGAGAACGTTACCATCAGTAATGTGAAAGCGCTGAGGCAAAAGCTACAAAAGACCACGGTGAATGATAAGGTCATTATTTCGTATTCCGGGCATGGATTGTTGAGTAAGAACTATGATTATTATCTCTCTACCTATTCTATAAAATTTGATGACCCGAAAGAGAACGGGTTGGCATATGAGGAATTGGAAAATTTACTGGACAGCATTCCCGCCAGGAAAAAGCTGATGCTGATCGATGCCTGCCACAGCGGTGAAGTGGACAAAGAAGAATACCGGCAGGTGGAAATAAATAAGGCTGAACTCGATTCCAGCCACGTGGTTTCAAGAGGGGTGATCCTTACCGGAACAGGGGATGGGTCAAAAAAGCTGGGATTGAAGAACAGTTTTGAACTGATGCAGAATCTTTTTGTGAATGTAGGCAAGAGCACGGGAGCAACTGTCATATCAGCCGCTGCAGGAACCGAGTTTGCACTGGAAAAAGGAGATCTGAAAAACGGCGTGTTCACGTATTGTGTGATGGAAGCTATGAATACATATCCCACCATGAAGATCAGTGATTTGAAAAAGATAGTGGGAGCAAGGGTAGTAGAACTTACCAAAGGAATGCAGAAACCAACATCAAGAAATGAGGCCATTGCGGTGGACTGGAATGTCTGGTAGTTCTACATAAAACTGCTAATTGACTTATCCTTTTATTTGATAAGTATTTGGCAAAAAGATATACCTTTTAGTAAATCTTCGTAATATGCTAAAGCCTTTTTTTAAGGTTTGTATTTGTTTTATTGCATCTTCCTGTAATTATTGTTTTGCACAGCAACTTCAATTGGTATTGCCGATCGGGCATACCGGTAAATTATATGAAGCCCGTTTCAGCCCCGATGGGAAAAAAGTTGTTACTGCATCTAAGGACAATACAGCTAAAATATGGGATGTCAGCTCCGGAAGCCTGTTGGCAGATCTGAAAGGCCATACTGATTTCGTTATTCATGCACAATTCAGCCCGGATGGGAAAAAGGTTCTTACACAATCGTATGACCTTACCGGCTGGAAAGATAACCAGGGACGGGTTAAGATCTGGGATGCGGTATCAGGTACATACATCGCAGACCTGACAGCTGAATTTGGAATCACCACTATGGCCTGTTTCAGTCCGGATAGTAAAATGATCCTGACGATCGCTGATAGCGGTAAAATATGGGACGCTGCTACCGGCAAACTTATTTTTAAGTTACAGGGACAAACAAACAGGGTAAGTAGTATACACTTCAGCCCTGATGGTATTTGGATTGCGGCTGCCCTCAGAGATAATTCCCTTCAGATCTTTAATGCGAAAACAGGCAAGGTGGTACACAGGTATAAAAATCATACATCCTTGCCCAAGACCATGCAATTCAGCCCCGGTGGGAAAAAGCTCATCACAGCATCATTCAATGAGACCATAACCTGGGATGTTGCTGCATGGAGGCCGAAACGTACTGTTACCGTTAAGATAAACGGCGATTCAAATGAATTCAACGACGATCCTTTCTTCTTTACACCCGACCTGCAGAAGATGATCGTAGCCGATTACCGGCCCGATACTAAAGCAGTAATGGTTTGGGATGCTGCAACCCGTAAATTAATACAAACAAAAAAAGGGAATACCAATAAGGTTGAAAATTCCGAAACAATGCTGGAAGATGGAGGCCCCAGGGGAAATGTGGCCGCCGCATCCGGTAATGCATTTGCTGCGGTTTTAAATACTGCCATCCATAATAATTTACAGCTAGGACCAGAAAATGAAAAGACCGCTTACCTGTGGACCCTGGATAAAGGGCTGTTGGTTGATTCACTCACCGGTCATACCGATGCGATCAATTTTATGCAGTTCAACAAGGATGGTACAAAACTAGTAACAGCTTCGGATGACGGTACAGCCAAAATATGGGATGCGGGCACCGGGAAACTGCTTGCTGACTTGCGGAGCCATACATTCAACAGCAGGGCGGCAGATTTTAGTCCCGAATACGTATTAGACCCAACAGCCGCAAAAAAAATGATCACCGCATCGGATGACGGAACCCTTAAAACATGGGACAGGGAAACAGGAACATTGCTGAAAGTTTTTTCAAAACACGATGCAGCTGTTTTCTCGGTTCAATACAGCCGGGATGGAAAAAAGATCGTAAGCGGATCGGAGGATGGAACCGTTATAGTATGGGATGCCAATTCCGGCAAACATATTGATCTGAAAGGAACCTCCCGGGTAGTAATAGATCCCACTTCTGAATCAGACCTGGAATCTGTAACCAGGCTTGTTCCTCCAGAAATGAGCCCGGACGGGTTAAAACTGCTGACAGCCATTCAATCACCTGTTGCAAAAATATTCGATGCCACGAATGGAAATTTACTTTTTGAACGAACCGGTACCCGTTACCCGGGAATGGCCTTTGCACATTTCAGTAATGATGGCAGTAAGATAATAACCGGCTGGAGCTATTATGATAATGAACCCGATAAGAAGGATACAAACACGGTAATAATGGATGCCAATACGGGGAAGCTATTATTTAAGATAGAATCAACTGCTTCACAATTCAGTTCAGATGACAAAAAGATATTTGCAAATACTACCAGGGCACCCAGGGTATTTGATGCAACAAACGGAAAATTCTTATTTGGATTAAGATGCGATACCTGCAGAGAAACTACCTGGGGCATGATGAGCCCCGATGGGAAAACGATATTTTCAACGGATTGGCAAGAGGGAAACGGTTATTTCTGGAATGCAGAGAACGGTAAGTTCCTGTATAGTATGAAGGGCCAGGGCTCGTTTGTAGGTTCAAAATTCAGTCCCGACAGCAGGTACATACTCAATTCAACAGCTGACAACGGGATGGAACTATGGGATGCAACGAACGGGAATTTCCTGCAGCACTTCACGGGGCATACCGATGTTATAAATTATTTTGGCTTCAGCCCCGATGCAAATAATATCATCAGCACATCCAGGGATAACACATCCAAATTATGGGATGTACAAACAGGGAAATGCCTGTATACTTTTTTTGCAGTGGACAGTGCAGATTATTTTATCCAGCTTCCTTCTGGCTATTATCAAAGTACTCCCAATGCATCAAAACTCCTCCATTATGTAACAAAAGGATCTAAAAGTGATCTCCTTTGAACAGCTGGATGTAAAATACAACCGGCCCGACCTGGTTCTGGAAGCCATCGGCAATCCGGATACAAACCTCATCAATGCTTACCGGCATGCGTATTATAAACGCATCAAAAAACTAGGTATAGATACCACTTCATTCCGTGATGGCTACAGTGTGCCCGAAGCTGATTTTGTAAACAGGGAGGAAATTGCACCTGAGCAAACAAACGAAATACTTTCCCTGCATATAAAAGGAACAGACAGCACTTACAAACTTGACCGGTATAATGTTTGGGTAAATGAAGTGCCGGTGTTTGGGCAAAAGGGAATCAGCCTGCTTGATAAAAACGGTAAAAAATTTGATAAAACCATAACCATTCAGTTATCACAGGGCGTGAACCGTATTGAAACCTCTGTTACCAATGTCAATGGAACGGAAAGTTACCGCATGCCATTGCTGGTGAACTATGCTCCCCCGGTAAAACAAAAAGAAAATATCCATTTTATCGGGATCGGGATCGATAAATTCGGAGATGCCAAATACAATCTCAATTACAGTGCAAAGGACATCCGTGACCTTGCGGTAAAACTAAAAGAGAAGTACGGGAACGGCATACGCATCGATACGCTGTTCAACCAGCACGTGACCACTGCAAATGTGAAGGCTCTTAAGCAGAAACTGTTGCTAACGGGGGTAAATGATAAGGTCATCATTTCCTATTCGGGCCACGGACTGCTTAGTAAAGAATGCGATTATTATCTCTCCACGTATTCAATCAATTTCAGTAAGCCACAGGAGAACGGGTTACCGTATGATGAACTGGAAGCTCTGCTGGACAGTATTCCCGCCCGTAAAAAACTGCTGATGATTGATGCCTGCCACAGCGGCGAACTCGATAAAGAAGGATACCTGCAGTTCCAGGTTGAAATGAAGGAAATGACCCCTGATTCAACGAACAATGTAGTATCCCGTGGAGTGATCGTTACCGGTTCGGGAGATGCTTCCAAAAAGATCGGGGTAAAAAACAGTTACGAACTGATGCAGAACCTTTTTGTGAATGTAAGCAAGCGTACAGGCGCTACGATCATCTCCGCAGCAGCCGGAACCGAATTTGCCCTGGAAAAAGGGGACCTGAAGAACGGCGTGTTCACCTATTGTGTAATGGAAGCTATGGATAAATACCCCACCATGAAGATCAGTGATTTGAAAAAGACAGTAGGAGCAAGGGTGACAGAGCTTACCAAAGGAATGCAGAAACCAACATCGAGAAATGAAGCTATTGCAGTGGATTGGGATGTGTGGTAGTATATTGGTTCATTCTTCCTGCTTCATTTCTTATGGATCATTTGCCGGTTTTTAGAATAAAAGGATCGAACAGAGATACAAGTATCAATCATGCAGGGAACCAGTGAAAAAAATATCGCCATCGTCTGCAACCCGCTTGCAGGGGCCGGAAGGGCAGTACTATTTGCAGAAAAGGTCTGCAGTGAACTGACTAAACGGAATAAGACATACCGCTTATTCACCGGGACCTGGCCAATCCATTTTGATGGATTTACCGATGTGTTCATCGTGGGTGGGGATGGCACGCTGAATTATTTCATTAACAAGTACCCGGGTATTCAATTACCATTGGCTGTTTTCAATGCCGGCACCGGCAACGATTTTCACTGGTTGCTTTATGGCCATAAGACATTGGAGGAACAGGTGCAGCTCATATTGGATGCCGCTCCCAGGCCGGTAGACATCGGCAGGTGCAACGAAAATTATTTCATCAACGGGGTAGGGATCGGTTTTGAAGGAGAAGTGGCCAAAGCATTGACCGGCCGGAAAAAACGTCCGGGTAAGACCTCTTTTCTTTTCTGTATCCTCCAAAAGATATTCACGTACAAGTCAAAAAACTATAGGATACGATCAGCCGAATGGGAAACAACCGGAAAGAAACTACTGGTTGACATTGCCAACGGCCGACGGGCAGGTGGTGGATTTCATATTGCACCGGAGTCGGATGCAAACGATGGGTTATTTGATGTGGTGGTTGCGGATGCACTCAATTCCCTGGAGCGCTTACGCTACCTGCCCGTTATTGAAAAGGGCAAACACCTGGGCCTGGCAATTATTCATCACCACCGCACCCGTAAGATCCTGGTTGAAAGTGATGCTGTTATTCAATACCACCTGGATGGGGAATATGGGGAAGCAAAAAAACTGGACATCGAGATATTGCCTGCCCGCCTGCAATTCCGGTATTAGCAGTAAAGTAATCATTGTGACCGGGTGGCTGGTGAATGGTCCGTGGAGACACGAACCATGGAGGATGGAGACACGAACCACGGCGGGCAATTAAGCCTGTTGCTTACGCACATATTTGGTAAGTATCACGATCTGCTGCCCTTCGATCCTTCCCTCGATCTGTTCGGTATTGTCTTCCACGATCCGGATATTTTTTACTACGGTTCCCATTTTGGCATTCAGGGTGGAGCCCTTAACGTCCAATGATTTTATCAGCACCACTGAATCGCCGCTCTGCAATTGATGACCGTTGCAGTCTTTGTGCAGGTCCACACTGGCGTCATTCTCATGATCACCGGTTGCTTTTGCCCAGGCAAGTATTTCGTCCGGCAGGTAAAGCATATCCAGGTTTTCCATGGCCCAGCTTTCATTGCGTAACCGGTTAAGCATCCGCCAGGCTGTTACCTGTACAGCCGGAACTTCACTCCACATGGATTCTGTCAAACAATGCCAGTGCTTGCTGTCCAGTTCTTCTTTCTTTTCGATCTGTGCCAGGCATTTGGGGCAGATCAGTATGGAAGTATCGGCCGAAAGGCCATCCTGGGGAGGCACTTCATACAATTTCAGGTTGTCTCCGGATTTACATAATTCACATTTATTTCCGCTCCGAATCGCCAGTTGTTCTTCTACTTTCATTATCCTTTTTTTAAAATTGCTGCAAATGTAAGGATATTTAAACCACAGGGATCCTGCTTTGTATTTCACAGTAACGATCTGCCGCTGCGGTTCAGTCATTCAATGCGTATCTTTACTGCCCTCATCAATGAACCTGAAACAAAAAATTCACGATCACTACCTGCAGGTATTAAATGACCGGGAGGCGATGCTGCAGCAGGTATTGGCCGGCCTTAAGGAAAGCGGCAGCAACGAAACAAAAAGTACGGCAGGCGACAAACATGAGACCGCCCTGGCCATGCTGCAGATAGAGCAGGCAAATACCCGTGGGCAATTGCAGGAATTATTGGTACAAAAAGCAATGCTCAAAAAACTGGATCCTGCACTGTCGGCTGCCATGATCGTGAACGGCAGCCTGATCAAAACCAACCGGGGATATTTATATTTGAGTGTTGCGTTGGGCAAGGCCGTGATAAATGATATTACCGTGATGGCACTATCGCCTCAGTCACCGCTCGGACAGAAACTGCTGGGTTTAAAAGCCGGTGAGTTTGCCAGGATGAATGATACCGAATACCTGGTGGAAAGCATCGGATAAGGAATACAGGCCCGGTAAACGATTGACAATTCTTACGTACTTTGTAAAAAAATCACCTGGTCACCAAGTTCTATACGCCGCATCCGTTGTTGCAGGATCTCATCCAGTGCATCATGGTGGTGCATGCAGAAATGAATGCTGCTGCAGGGCCGGTCATTGTTCCGTATCCCCCCACACCGCAAAACTCATTGTTCTTCTATATCAACGACCGCATCAAAGTACAGGTAAGGGCGGAGGAAGGTTTTTTATTGCAGCCACGCAGTGTACTTGTTGGCCCCCAACTGACCCGGGTATTGCTCAACCTCAATCAAAACCACAAAGCAGTACGGGTGGGTTTTCATCCCGGCGGCCTGCACCGGTTACTCGGCATCTCCCTGTGTGAAATGATCGATGATAATTACGATGCAGCCGATGTTTTTGGCCATGAAATGGAAGAAGTGAATGAACAGCTGCAGGAAGCAGAAAGTTTTGATGAGATAAAAGAAGTGGTGGAGCAATTCCTTCTGCAGCGATCAAAGATACTTAAGCCATCCCTGCCATTTGATAAAGCCATGCTGGAACTGATGCGGCAGAACGGGAATGTTCCCATTGAAAAGATCGCCTCCTTATCCTGTTTAAGCCTGCGCCAGTTTGAACGGGTATGCAAGACCCGTATCGGCATCCCCGCCAAATCTTTTGCCAGGCTGGTCCGTTTCTCCAGGGCATACCGGCTTCATGAAAGCAGCCCGCAAATGGCCTGGACAGCCATTGCCTACGAATGTGGCTATTTCGACCAGATGCATTTGATCCGTGACTTCCGGGAATTTGCTGCGGCCACACCGGGTGAAATTGAAAAAGAACTGCAGCACATACCGGTACGGATGCAGGCAACCATGCGTTTATAATGTCGTTTTTGTACTATTTATGATCAGCCAGGACTTTGAATTTTGTATTCAAAATTTAAAGTTATGCAACGCAACCTTTTTCTTACAATGCCCAGAACGGGGACAAATTAAATCAATTAAAAAATGTTCCCGTCAGAACATTCTACAGCAATGGCGGGCATGAACAACGGGCAACGGGTATGGCCATTCGCATCGGCAAAGCCATCCGGTATCAGCAGCAGCTCACCGGGTTTAAACCGGAAGTGACATTATTGGTGCTGGATACTGCCGACTGGAAATTGTATGCTGCCAATCCCGTTTATGGAATGCCGCATTACAAAGGTGTTGACAGCCTGGTGGTGGCAGCAGAAGACAACCCGTTCTGGAAAGGGTTTTTACCACCACTGAACCAGCTGCCCGAACAACTTAGCAAACAGGTACAGGCCGTTTACCGTGTTGAAGACGGCACGGTGAGCATGCGCCCTTTTTTTGACCTGCTTGCCATTCATGAACTGGGGCACGCTTTTCATTTCCAGGGAGGGCTTAACATCCAGCGCTTATGGATGGGTGAGCTGTTCTGTAATATTTTACTGCACACCTATATTGCAGAGAACGAACCGGAGCAATTGCCTGCCCTGACCCTTTTTCCAAAAATGGTAGTGGGTGCCGGCACAAAAGAATATACCTATACCCGGCTGAATGACGTGGAAGAATTGTATGAAGAGATGGGCAGTAAGCACCCGAAGAACTATGGATGGTTTCAATGCCGCTGGCATTCGGCTGCTGCCGGCATTTATGATACCGGTGGCAAGGAACTGTTTACAAAATTATGGAAGGCATTGAAAGCGCAGAAAGAAAAATTACCGGATGCATTGCTGGTTGATTTCCTGGAAACAAAGGTCAGCAGGTCCGTTGCAGATGTCATGCGTAACTGGGACAGAGAAACCTTACAATAAATATACTGTTCCGCATTGCTGTAACCTATAAATAAAAACAGGAAGGACGGATCCTTCCTGTTCTGTTTATTTGTGCCCGTTGATCAATTTGCTTTTATCACTTCATACCAGATCTCGCCGTTCTCAACCACCACGGGTTTGTATTGGGCGCCATCAACCACGTAATAGGTCTCGCCGTCGATCACCACGGTCTCATAACCATCGGGTAAGCTTTCCACAATGGCTCCCAGCGGCGGAGAAACAACATAGTAATTGCTTCCACGCTGGTCATAGTACGTGCCGTTGTAATAGTAGTAAGGATAATTACGTACATATATCCTGCGGAATCCAACCGGCAAAATATTTATATAGATACCGACAGGAGGAGCGCAAACGGTAAATAGGTTATTGTAAGGACGGTAGAATACACCATCCCAGTAACGGTAACTGAACCCGCCAAAACTTATACTGAAATAAGTTGATGGCACGTTATAGAAGTAACTGTTTCTCCTGGGCAGGTAATTATATCGCCAGCTTGGATCATAACGGTTATACACCGGCCTGCGGTCGTACTGGTAAACAGGGCGATAACCCGGCCGGTCCCTTGTGTACATGTTGCGGCGATAATCATTTCCACGCCCGGCAATATTATCATTGCCACCCCGGTTGATGTTGCCGGGATTGTCATTTCTCCTCCTGTTATTTATGTTGTCATTACCAGGGCGGTTGATGTTACCCGGGTTATCGTTTCTCCGGTTGTTCTTCCAGTCATTGTTACCTGGACGGTTGATGTTACCCGAATTGTCATTTCTCCGGTTATTCTTCCAGTCATCATTTCTGCCCTTGTTCATGTTGCCACCTTCATAATTCCTGTTGCGGTTGAAGTCGGGTGCATCATTTTTTTTCCAGTCACCACCCTTGTTGCCCCTGCCCATGGCCACATCGTTCCTTCGTTCGCCACCCGGTGGCTGGTTCGATCGTTCTTTCCAGTTGCCATTCCCTTTTTCTCCGCCACGCCGGTTGCCCTGGGCTGTTGAAGTCCCGGCGTACAGAACCGATACTATGAATACAGTGATAATGGATGCCAGGGAAAGTTTACGGAAGGTAACGTTCCTGATCCGGTCGTTCGTTTTCATGTGTTTTTATTTAGATGTAAAAAATGAATTCATATGTAGTGTTTGTAAGACAGGAAATAAATACAAGAACCTTACCACATTAGGTGCTTTCACAGAAATATAACTATTGTAAAGAACCGGTTAACAGGACCGGGGAATGGATCGTATGCAACAGCCAGGGCATGCCACACGGGCCTGGCATTTTAGTACAAGCTTACTTGTTTAGTGCATTTCCATTAAAGTCAGACTGTGTTTATGGGAAACAGATATATACATTTGCGGTATATCCATCCGGAAATCAATTCCATAGGTATTGGGCGATACTTTCCTGAAATGAGGATCATTTCATTACTTCATCAATTTCTATATCGCCTTTGTCATCCCTTGGTTTGCGGTAATCGTGCTTGATCTCTTCTTCCAGTTCCTTTTCATCTTTCTGGTTACGTACCACCAGGAATACGATCAACCCAACAGCAAGGATGCCAAAAATGATAAGTACAGGCCAGTTCATGGTCTTAAGTTTCCATAAATCTAATAAAGCTTTTTGATGTCCAATGTTAAGTTTCTGCATGGCCTTCCGGACCGGTTCGGGTACCCGGGAATTATCTGCTGCTTAAATCACCCGGCCAAAAAACGGTGAAAACCCCGCACTCTTTTGCCTGGCGGCAGGGTAGGTTTGCATACGTATTACATCTTACATCACCCGTAAAACATTTGTATGCATATTACCTTAAACAAACTCATTTCAATAAAACTGTGGCCGGTGCTGGCGGCAGCCTTCTTATCCGTTGTTCTTTTGCAATGCAAAAAGAATGAAGTGAACGATAAGACCTTTACCGTTTCGGGCATTGTCACCGATGAAACCGGTTCGGCTGTTTCGGGAGCCACCGTAATACTGGGCGGACAGACCACCACTACCGGTGGTGATGGCAGGTTCAGCTTTTCCGGGCTGCCCGATATGGCCAGTTACCAGGTAGAAGCATCGGCCACAAACTATTTCACCGGCTACAAGAACGTGGATAATATCGACGGTTCCAGCCTGGAAACAGAAATTTCACTGATGGCAAAAAACAACCTGGGCACATTGCCTGCAGGGGGTGGCTCCGTTGGCAGCACGGGCCTCCGGGTAACAGCAGCACCCGGTGCTTTCAGTAATGCAGATGGTTCACCCTATGCCGGGCAGGTTAAAGTGGCGGCCAGGTATATCCGGCAGGATAACCCTTCCCTGGCTTCACTGATGCCCGGCGGAGATTTTATGGCAAGAGAAGGAAATGATGTGGGTGCCATGATCAGCTATGGATTTGTTGCTACTGAATTTACGGATGCAGCAGGTAAAAAATTAGTTGCCAATGCCAATGTAAAAGCAGCGGTGACGGTTCCGGCCGGTGCAGGCAACCCGGTCACCAATGGTGCCAAAGCATGGAGCTACGATCCGGTTTCGGGCAAATGGAATAATTCAACCGGCATTACCCAAACCGGGAGCGAATATTTTTTCCCGGTAACAACCCTTTACCAGAATATTGACCGCTTTGTCCTTGGCTTTGGAACAATTGAAGGCCAGGTGAAATGTACGAACGGAAGCCCGGTTGCGGGTGTGAAGGTCACATTGGCTTCCACACAATACAATAACAAATACATCACCTACACCAATGCCAATGGAAAGTACCGGGCTAAAGTGGCTGTGAAGGATGGGAACATCACGTTCAACTACAATGTATCCACAACCAGTTCCACGGTATATGCCGGTACAGCCCCTGTTGGCGGAACGGTTACCGCACCGGTGATAACCACCACAAACTGTACAGGATCCGGCGGCGGTGGGGGTGGAGGGACCGGTTCGGGAAATTATACAGCCGGCGGAGTTTACCGTTCCGGAGTATGTACATCTGTACCGGATGTGGGCACCGGCGGTCCGCTGGGTAATATTGATGTGGCAATAATCACATCGAACGGCGAAAGTTTTATCATATACAACATGCCCCAGCAAAGCAGCGGCAGCTATGCATTCAACGATGGGTATAATTCAAGCGGAGGCAGCGTGCTCTATGGTTTGATGAGCCAGTCCTCCAATGTATATGGCACAAGAAGCGGCGGTACGGTCACGAAAACCGGGGCAAAGAGTTTCACTTTTTCCTGTACCGTCTACGATATAATCACCAAGCAGAATATCAGCGTGACAGGAAGCGGAAATTATTAACCCTAAGATCACTTTTAACAAGGGCTGATGGCTTTACCAGCTATCAGCCCTTTTGCATCATCCCTGTGAAAAAATATTTGGATTCCTGCATGGCTTGTTTGTATCTTTTATGCTGATAAATCATTCCATATGCCAACACGGTTATTTCTTTCAGCAGCAAGCCTGTCGCTCATCATTATGTTTGCATTCCGCTTCAGCGGATCAAAAAAAGAAGTTTCCCTGAACATCGATGCGTACAAGGCAAAAAAGGCCATACGATGCAGCCCCGACTGGAATGAACTGAGGACATGGATCGAAGAGATCGATATTCCCCCCATGCCCGGCGCAGGAAAACACCAATGGAAGATCTCTACAACAAATGACAGCGCCCAGTTCTACTTTAACCAGGGCATCAACATGTATTATGGCTTTCACATCATTGAAGCAATGGCTTCGTTCAAGAAGGCGGCCCGTTTCGACCCCAACTGTGCCATGCTTTACTGGGCGCAGGCCTTGGGCTATGGGCCCAACATCAATGACTTCGGTTACCGGGCATCGCCCGATGCACTGGCTGCCGTGAACAAAGCAAATGAACTTGCCGGCCATGCAACCGCCTTTGAAAAAGGATTGATCGGTGCCATGTCGGTCCGGTACACTGCCGACTCAACGGATGTGACCAGGGCTCAACTGAACCAGGTTTATACCGACAAGATGAAACAGTTGTATGAAAAATATATTTCCCTTTCGGATGCCCAGGCTCTTTATGCCGATGCCATGATGCTGCAGCATCCCTGGGACCTGTGGAATGCCGACGGCACACCCAGGCCATGGACGCCGCTGATACGAAACGTGCTGGAAAAATTTCTGGTGGAATTTCCTGAGCATCCCGGCGCCAACCATTATTACATTCATGTGATGGAACCTTCGCCTTTTGCATCGCTGGCATTGCCGAGCGCCAACAGGCTGGGCATTACCAACCCGGGCCTCTCACACCTGGTACACATGCCTTCGCATATTTACCTGCGTACCGGTAATTATAAAAAAGGAGTGGAGGTGAACATCCATGCGGTGAACAGTTACCAGAAATACATTCCCTTATATGCCCCGGTAACGGGCGCCGATTTCCTGTACATCATCCATAACCTGCACATGAAAACAAACAATGCCATGATGATGGGGGATTATGCGGTAGCGGAAGCGGCTGCCATGGAAACAAAGAACAGCATCCCCGCCGATTATTTATCCATCCCGGCACCCATGGGAACCTATGTACAATACATAAACATGACACCCGTGCTGCTGTACATCCGTTTTGGGAAATGGGATGAACTGCTGCAGGTAAAACAACCCGATGCATCGCAGGTGTACGCAAACCTGTTGTATCATTTCGGCAGGGGTATGGCTTTCTCTGCCAAAAGCAATTTTACCGGGGCATCAACCGAACTTGATAAATTGAGGGAATGGATGAAAGACAGCTCGCTGAAAATACCTTTAACGCCTTTTTCACCGCTGACCGAAGGAGCCCGGGTTGCTGAGCAACTCTTGCTGGGAGCCGTTCATCTTGACCGGAAAATGTATGACGGCGCAATCCGGCATTTTAAACAGGCCGATTCCATAGAAGCCAATATGGTTTATAACGAACCCCGTGACTGGTTACTGAGTCCCAAGCATTATTTAGGCACCGCTTACCTGGAAAGCGGCGATGCGGCCAATGCAGAAAAGATCTTCCGCAAAGACCTGCTCTATAACAATGAGAACGGCTGGGCCTTATTTGGTTTATACAAGGCGTTGCTGGCACAGAAAAAAAATGCAGAAGCGTTGCGGGTACATACAAGATTCAAAACAGCCTTTGGCAAATCCGGTATTAAAATATCAAGGCCGGTATTTTAATTGCCATGTCCAGTTAATACAGAGCCGGTTTCTTTCGTAAAGAAACCGGCTGTTTTATCATCCGGGTTCAAGTATGCAACAACAAGTTAATTCTCCCGGGGTATTGTCCCTTTCATTTAAATTAGCATTTCAATAGCCGGTCATAAGCCCTGTAACACGATATATCTGTTTGATCATTGCTGCCGTATTTGCAACAGCAACACTGCATGCTGCCCATGATAAAACAGGGCCGTTGCCGGTAAGGAAATCACCGGTCCGCATCGATGCCCTGGCAACTGATACGGTTTCCTGCACGATCCCTTTCAGCCGTGCCGGCAATCTCATTCTTATCCGGGCCATGGCCGATACCACCGAGGGTAATTTCATACTTGATACTGGTGCGCCGGGCCTGGTGCTGAACCTTACCTATTTCAGGGATTACCCGGTCAGCACCGATCTGAATGAAGAACAAAGCGGCATAACAGGAGCAGTAACAATGGTACAAAAGACCCGGGTAAATGAACTCCGTTTTGGCTGCATAAAGCGCAGCGTTCTTACTGCAGACCTGGTGAACCTGGGACACCTGGAGAATACAAAGGGAGTACGGATATTCGGCCTCATCGGGCTGTCGCTTTTGCGGCAGTTTGAATTGATCATTGATTACGAGAACAGCCTGCTGCATTTCCGCCGGGTACTTAAAAAAGACAGTTTTAAAAATCCCCTGCTTGCCGATACATCGGCATACAGCATTGTTCCGGTTGAGATCTGGAACAACAAGTTGGTTACCCGTACCACCATGGCCGGTAAAAAATTAAGACTTATGATCGATTCCGGTGCCGAATCGAATTTGCTGGACAGCCGGCTGCCGGATAAGATCTTTGATAACGTAGAGATCTTAAGGCGCATTCAACTCACCGGGGCAGGAGCGAAGAAGGTGGAAGCCCTGTACGGGAACCTGAACAACCTGCAGATCGGAAGACAGAATACCGGTAGCCTGCCTGTGATCATCACCAACCTCGAAAAAACCTGCCTGGCGGATAACAGTTGTATTGACGGAATTTTAGGTTTTGATTTTCTTTCGTTGCATAAAATAGGATTTAACTTTGTAACCAATAAAATGTACATATGGAAATGAGGAGCACTGAAATGACCTGGAAGAAAGTACGGAAGATCTGCTGCTGCATGGCACTGGTGATGGCTTCCTTGCAAATGCATGCACAGGTACCGGTGCGTTCTTACACCGTCAAGAACGGGAAAATGTTCATTGCACTTGGCAAGGACATTGAAAGATCTTCCCTGGACAGTTTTATAACAAAGTATGAACTCTACGACCTGGACCTGCTGAAGTGCATGAGCCTGGGTTCTACCGATACCCTGAAAAAACTGGGCTGGAACATTGACATAGATAATAAAGAACTTCTCGTCATCAGCAAACCCCTGTTCAGTGCAGACAACATCAGCAACGTTGCAGACAAAATAATCTTTACCCAAAAAGGACGTGAGCCGGTACCCGAAGCCCAGGTGCATTTCGGGTATAACCGGTTTAAGAACAAAGCAGCTTTTGCCGTTGCCGATTCTGTTGTTGGTTTTTTTCTCCGGGGAAATGTACATGCAGGTAACGTGAAGCTGGCGGGAAGCTTTACCAACTGGGAAAGGGGCGCACTGCCCATGACAAAGACCGACAGCGGCTGGGTAACGAATGTAAAGCTGGCCCAGGGAAACACCTCTATAAATTCATCATTGACGGGAACTGGACAGTTGATAAGGATAATCCGAATGTGGACAATGACGGAATGGGCAATGACAACTCCGTTTATTTTAAAACCAATCATACATTCAGCCTGGAAGGATATACCGGTGCAAAACGGGTTTACCTGGCCGGCAGTTTTAATGAATGGAAGGAAAGGAACCTGCTGATGCAACGTACCCTCACCGGTTGGGCATTGCCGGTCTACCTGTCTGAAGGCACACACACGTACCGGTATATTGCCGACGGAAAATGGATCACCGACCCGGGCAATACTGAAAAGTTACCGAATGAATACAACGAATATAATTCGGTGATACGGATGGGTAATCCGTACCTGTTTGTACTGGATGGCTATCCCGATGCAAAAAAAGTGATCCTGTTCGGCTCGTTCAACAATTGGAAAGAAGGTGAACTGTTCATGAATAAGACAGCATCCGGGTGGGAGTTACCTTACACCCTTGGTCCGGGCAATTACGAATACCGGTTAAAGATCGATGGAAAGGATTTTGCTGACCCCGTTACAAAGAATAATCTTATACTGGTCATCCGGCCCAACTTCATTTTCCGGTTAAAGGGTTTTGCAAATGCAAAAAAGGTTTTTCTTGCCGGCGACCTGAATAACTGGAACCCGGGATCTTTCCAGATGAAGCGGGAAGGAGACGAATGGGTCTTCAGGGCCCACCTGAACAAAGGAAAACACCGCTATAAGTTTGTAGTGGATGGTAACTGGATACTTGATCCTGCCAATAAATTATGGGAACAGAATGAACACCAGACAGGCAACTCCATTTTGTGGATGGATAAGGATGAACAATAGTTTGTTTCCGTTTACCGCAGGAACCGGTAGGTCCATTTCACCAAAAAGATATTGCGGGCATTGCCCCCGCTGAAAGCATTATTGAACATGCTTGTAAAGAGGGGGCTGTCCAGGTCATCATACGCATCTGCTGTATTTCCTTCAGACCACACAGGTACAACTCCGAACCGGGCCGGTATTCCCACCGTATGACCAGGTTGGAACGGAACTGCACGAAATTAAAATCGGGTTTGCTGAAACTGTAATCGGTGATGCCGTCCCTGTTCGCATCCACCAGGTAGCTGCCATTCACCTGGCTGAGCTGGTCTGCAGAGAATTGCGTGAACCTGTCATCCAGTTTTTTTACCAGTGGATCGGAAACATAGGCAAAATGGCTGTACAGGGGACGGGTGATAAAAGGCTGCCCGTAATATTGTACCGTCAGGTCCGGCGTGATGTTGAAATTGATCCTTCCGGTAAAACGCAATGTTCTTTGTTTTACCTGTGCCACGATGGTACGGGTTGAATTGTTATAAGATACATTCCGCACGAACTGGTCCTGCCGCCGCCAGTTTTGATCGTAATTGGCGCTTAAACTTATGCTGAGGGCATTGATGGGTACAATGTTGAGCGTAAGTCCTGCACTGTTAACGGTCATGCTGTTATCAAAGCCCCACCATTTAAAAAGGGTCAGGTTTGCATACACTTTTTTCCGGTAGTCGCTGTTCACATAATAGCTCCAACCGATACCCGGCGGCCTGCGCAGGGAACCGGCGCCTCTTAATGCCGTATTGGAAACATCATACGGGTTCCAGGTCACGCCGGTACCGCTCGGCCAGTTACTGCGGAAAGTTGCATGGGCATTTACATTGAATTGTTCATACAACAACTGTCCGCCAAAATCCCAACGGAACCAGTGATTGTAATTGAACCGTGCATTTCGGAAAAATGCAAATGGTTTCTGGTAATGCAGCCCCAGCCATGTCCAGTGATTTATTTCATTGGACGTGAGCATGAAGCCGATATCATTCAGCTCCAGTTGAGGAGAACGCAGCGTAAGGCCTGTCTCAAATTTAAATACCTGTCCTTTTTTACCTACCCGTCCGCCTATCTTGCCGATACGGAACGTTCCGCCGGTGCCCGTAAGGTAGGTACGGCTGCTATCAACCGAAAATTCTTTTGCACCCGGCCGCTGGAACAGGTGTTCAAATGCGGTTTGTGTCCGCAGGATCGCTTCTTTGGTCCCGGTAACATGACTGTATACCAGGTTGCCCCGGATATACCAGGTGCGGTGTTTCCAGTAATGTAAGAAATCGAGCCCGCCGGAATAAGCGCTGCGGTGAAGCATGTTGTCCAGTCCATGCTCCCGGTTTACCGCTGTGAATATCCCGCCAATGATCGTATTACCGCTGTGGATGTCCTTCTGCAGCCTTCCTACAAAAAAATTTGTAAGGGGCTCTACCAGTTCTTTTCTTCTTTTACCATTATTGTCAACGGTCGCTTTCTCTCTTTCCGTAACAGTTTCCAATACGCCGATGCTCCACCCGTTCTTTGTTTTACCGCTGAATTTGGCTGCGCCCAGTATGCTGGTGTTTTGTGGATGTTTTACATATTCGCCATTGGATAAGCTGGCATACCCATGCGGTGAACTGCCTATGCGCCGGGAATAAAAAAGAAGGTCTGAATCGTACTCCCCGCCGGCCTGTGAACCCGTGATCTGGTATTCAAAAATATTCCGGCTTTCAATAAAGAAGGGCCTCCGTTCGCTGAAGAAATTCTGGAACCCGTCGATCCGAACCTGTGATGGGTCTGCTTCCACCTGCCCAAAATCGGGGTTGATGGTAAAATCAAGTATCAGGTCGTTCGTTACGGCTACTTTACCATCCAGCCCACCCGTGAGTTTCATATCAAACCCATCGGCAAAAGGATTGCCGGGCTGCTTCCTGTATTTATCTGCCTGAACGGTCATATAAGGCGCAATCTCCACCTGGCGGTGAAAAGGAATATCATTCAGCCCGTGCAGTTCACCAAAACGGCTCACCCAAACCCCTGAGTTTTGAGGAATGAGTTGCCAGGTGGAGCGTTCCTCTTTCCGGAATATCCGCCGCATTAACTGTATGCCCCACACTTTTTCTTTTTCATTCCCGTAGCGCAACTGGCTCAGGGGTATCTTTACTTCAGCCGTCCAGCCCGAACTGTTCACATGGGTCTTTGCATACCAGATGGGGTTCCAGTTTGCATCCCAGTTGTTGCCGTCGTTGCTCACAAACTCATCGCCCCTTACCCCGGAAACAGACAGTGTAAAAGAGAATGCGGTACGAAGGTCGTGGTAACTGTCGATGTTTATCTCTACAAAATCTCCGGGAAAAGCATCCCGCCTGCCCATTCGTTTATCAATGGAATCGGGGGCCCGGTCAATACAGTTGTAGGCAATGTAAAGGAATTTATTATCGTACAGTATCTTGAACTGGGTAGGCTGGGACGGGGGTTTCCCTTCTGCAGGCTGCCATTGTGTAAAATCGCCGCCCCATTCCACGGCATTCCAGGTTTCTTCCGAAGGGATGCCGTCTAAAATAACGGGAGTGCCGGTCAGCCGTTTCGTATGATACTGCTTTCGCTCAATAACCGTATCTGCCGGGTTGGCACTGGCAATAGAAATGGCTAAAACAAAAATGAAAAAAAGCAGGCTATACTTTTTCATCCAACAATTTAAAAAGGGATAGCATGGTCAAAATCATAAAATATTGCAACGGTTATTTTTAGCTATGTGTGGTTTGCTGTTTGAAGCAGATGTAAAAAACGGCAATGGCCCGATTGGCCGGGCGGTAAAAAAAAGTACCGGGAATGTATTAACTTAACCAGCCATTAAACAGGCTGGTATGAAGATACCGTTGTTCATATGCGGGTTGGGTATTTGGTTTTGCTCCTGTGACCCGGTACAGGAGGCGGGCAGCCTTTCAAAAACACCCATTTCATCAAAACCGGGAAGGTGGATTTTAAGACCCAGGTTCAGCCCATTCTCCGCAAGATCTGTTCACCCTGTCATTTTCCCGGCGGCAGATTATATGACAAACTTCCTTTTGACAAAGCAGAGACTATCATCAGCCATGAGGCCGGCATTTTAAAAAGGATAAAAAAGGAAGCGGATATAAAACTGGTCAGGCAGTTCATGGCGCAAAATAAAGCTGTAGCTTTAAAATAAAAACATGAGCAGGTATAATATATTCCTTTTACTTTTCATCCTGTCTGTTGTGGCAGCGGTTGTTTTTATGGTAACCTACCTCAATGCCATCTTCGGATTCGTATTTCATATAGATGATCATTCGGGTGCCGATCCCTTTGAATTGCTGGCCAACATCTTCAGCCCGGCCGTGCTCATCCCGGGACTTGTACTCGGCCTCAGCAGCCTGGCTTACCGCATACTGGGCATTGTATATGTTGCAAAAAGCAAAACGGTCTCCGACGGGGAAAAGGCATTATGGATCGTTGGGTTCATCATCATGGGTTTTATAACCGGCATCGTTTTTTTGGTAATGGCCAAAGGCCGGAAATTTGTTGAATAGTGATCCTTCGCTTTATTTTTACCGCATGACAGTCTCATTTTCCGATCCACGTATTGCCGTTGCTGCTGCAGCAGACATTGCTGCCATAAAACACCTGCTCAACAACACGTACCGGGGAGAAGCGTCCAGGCGGGGGTGGACCACGGAAGCCGACCTGATCGAAGGTGATACACGGGCGGATGAACCGATGTTGCAGGAAGTAATGGATAAACCCGGTTCGGTAATGCTGAAATATGCTGACGACGCAGGGCATATCATCGGCTGTGTGAACCTGCAGCAACATGGTTCAAGGATCTACCTGGGCATGTTCAGCGTTTCACCGGAACTCCAGGGAGGTGGGATCGGTAAGCAGTTATTAAAAGCATCCGAAGAATATGCCCTTGACCAGCATTGTTCATCCATTTACATGCGGGTAATATCGGTACGTACCGAACTTATCAACTGGTATAAGCGGCATGGTTATGCAGATACCGGATTACGGGACCCCTTTGAGGAAGACGGCATGACCGGCAAACACCTGCAAAAACTGGAATTCATGATACTGGAAAAAGCTTTGAAATGAATTCAAACCGATCAAAACGATACACATGGTTTATATGATCATTGAAAGATTTCACCCGGGTAAAGTAAAAGAACTTTACAAACGCTTTGATGAACGGGGAAGAATGTTGCCCGAAGGCGTACATTATATCAACAGCTGGATCAATGAGGAAGTTAGTGTCTGCTACCAGGTAATGGAAAGCAGTTCCGAAGAAAAACTGAAGGAATGGATAAGCCATTGGAATGACCTTGCCGGGTTTGAAGTGATCCCGGTCATAACATCCGCGGAGGCAAAGGCTAAGGTTTTTACGAAGTAGAACTACTGTTTTTTTTAATGATCATCCATGCTGCGTTCATTGGCTTGATTTTTGGGAATTCATTCCGGCTAAAATCCAGTCTATGAGAACCAGTTTCTGCTCACTCATTTTTCTTCCGGGTATTGCACTGATCCTTTTTACCGCCACCTCCTGCAGCAAAAACACGGAAGCGGTTCAACCAATGAACACAACGGGTGGTGGGGGAGGAACTGTTTGTTCAGCCACCAAAACAGCGGCAGAGAACATCCAGGTATTCCCGGCAGATAATCCATGGAACCAGGATATATCGGCCTCGCCTGTTGACCCGTACAATACACAGATCATTGCAGCCATATCCACGCCGGCCATAAAAGCAGATTTCGGAAGCGGTCTATGGCAGGGTGCTCCCATTGGTATTCCTTACATAGTGGTATGCGGCAATCAGCCGAAAACGGCCATCCACTTTACGGATTATGGCGATGAAAGTGATCCCGGTCCTTACCCGGTTCCGTTGAATGCGCCCATCGAAGGCAATGGCATCGGAGATGCGCATGTGATCGCCCTGGATGTTCAGAATAAAATGCTGTATGAACTTTTTAATGCGCATGTCAACGGCAATCACTGGGATGCATCATCGGGCGCTGTCTTTGACCTGAATTCAAACCAGATGCGCCCCGAAGGATGGACATCCGCCGATGCAGCAGGCCTTCCCATATTTCCGGGCCTTGTACGCTATGATGAAATTGTAAAAGGAGAGATCGATCATCCCATACGTTTTACACTGGCGGGTAATAATGTAAAACCTGCCTACATCTACCCGGCCCGCCACAAAGTGAACAGTACCGGCGGACAGTACGCCTTGCCATTTGGTGCACGAATAAGATTGAAAGCAGGTTTTGACATCAGCGGGTATTCGGCCACCAACCAGGTCATCCTGCGTGCCATGAAAAAATACGGGCTTATCCTTGCCGACATTGGCAGTAACCTCTACATAAGCGGCGCCCCCGACGAAAGATGGAATAACGATGACCTGCGCAGGCTTGGCCAGGTACATGGAAGTGACTTTGAAGTGGTGAAGTTCAATAATTGAGCTTGCAGGTTGTGCCTTAATAAAGTATATTTAACAGGTAAAAACCTCCCATGAAAAAGCAATACATACTGATGCTGTCAGCCATCTTTTTTGTTTCCGGTGCAAATGCACAGAATATAAAAAGCCAGGTGAAAGATACCGGGAATACATACCGTGCCAATGACCGTCTCAGGAATGCAGGGCCTGTGAATGGCAACAAACCCGATTCAGTAAAAAAAATAAAAAGTAAAGCCATGCCGCCCCGCAGCAAATCTTCCGGCGGCAGGTAACCCTTTCTTGACCGCCGCTGGGCGGAATGCTTCCGGGTTCTTATTTCCTTTGAAGACCCCACCTTTTATACCAGGGAACAACAATGCCTTACAAACGGGCCGGTAATACCCACAGCTGTCCGGAAGATTTTATAGTTAGTGAAAGAAAAATACCTTATTTTGAAAAGAAAAAAATATGAAATCAATAGAAGAACTCCAATCCGGTAATTCTACTTTTTCAATCAGCGATGCCCTTTCAGAAGGATGGGCCCTGATCTCCAAACACCTGGGATACTATATCCTGGGAGGGATACTGGCCGTTTTCATCGGCATGGCTGCCGGCATCATCCCCTTTGTAGGAAGCCTGGCCAATAATCTGATCCTGAGTCCCTGCTTTATGGCGGGCGGCATTTACATAACCTGGCGTATCTCCAGGGGCATTCCCTGGACAGATTTTGGAGAAATGTTCAAAGGATTCAATTACCTGGCACAGGTCATGGTAAGTTCCCTGATCGAAACAGCGGTGATGGTCTTCCTCCTGCTGATGTTCTTCTTTAATCTCATACCACAGATCATGGACCTCATCTCATTGTCGCAAGGCCAGGGTATTTACAGAAACCAGGCCGAGATCGAATCGCTGGTAAGGGGGATGTTCCTGAATGCGAGGGTCATCATTATGTTTTTGCTGTTCATGGTTGCTGCCTTGCTCATATCTGTGATCTGGGCATTTAAATTACACTTCATCGTTATCTACAAAATGGAAGCCTGGCCTGCCATGGAACTTTCCCGGAAAGTAAGTACAAGGAACCTGCTGCCATTGATCGGGTTATTCATTTTGCTGGGCATCATCATACTGATCAGCGCCCTGCCATGCGGAATAGGATTGTTATTCAGTCTGCCCCTGTCGATCGGCGCCGTTTACAGCGCCTTTGCACAGATCACGCAGTGCAATCAGCCCGACGAGATCGAATTGGATTATACAGGTGAAAGAACCGTATAAGAGTTACAAGCCATCGCCTGAAAATTACATGCGTCCTTTATCCGAATAAAGTAAACGCATTTTCTAACTTTAAAAGAAAACGAATATGGATCAGCGTATCATTAATCTCTACGACGATTATACCCATATCCCTTTAACAAGAAGTGAATTCATCAGCCGCCTGGTCCTATTAACAGGCAGCCTTACCGCAGCCATGTCGGTGCTTCCCATGATTGAAGTGAATGCCGCCGGCATGAAGGTCACCAGTGACGAAGACCTGTTTACGGAAAGGATCAGTTATCCGGGCGTGCCACAGAACATGCAGGCCTATGTGGCCCGGCCAAAAGCAGAAAATAAATATCCGGCAGTGATCGTGATCCATGAGAACAGGGGCTTGAATGCACACATTGAAGATGTGGCCCGCCGTGCTGCCCGGGAAGGTTTTTTGGCCATTGCACCCAATGCCTTATCAGCCATCGGCGCTGCTCCTGCCAACGAGGATGAGGCCCGCCAAAAATTCCAGGAGCTGAAGGCAGAGAATAACCTGCAGAATTTCATCAATGTGTATGATTACCTGGGTACCCGTAAAGATTATAATGGCAGTGCCGGCTGTGTAGGATTTTGCTGGGGCGGCGCCATGAGTAATAACCTTGCTGTAAAATTACCGGGTCTGAAGGCGGCGGTTGCTTTTTATGGAAGGCAGGCGGCGGCTGAAGATGTGGTCAATATAAAAGCGGCTGTACAACTTCATTATGCAAGCCTTGATGAAAGGGTGAATGCGGGCATTGCTGCTTATGAAGAAGCGCTGAAGAAGAATAATACCCGCTACGAATTGTACATGTACGAAGGGGCCAACCATGCATTTCACAACGACACGGCGCCCACCCGCTACAATGAAGCCGCAGCAAAACTTGCCTGGCAACGGACCATAGCGTTCTTCAAAAAGCACCTCGGGTAAACAACCGTTTTTCCTGATCATTTAATATTTTGAAACATGTCTTCCTCCAGCAGAAGAAATTTCTTGAAACTATCCGGGCTTTCCGTCCTTCCGGCCCTGGTACCTGCCGGGGATCTGTTTGCCAGGGAAAGGATCACCAGCCAGCCTGTATGGGATGAACCGGTAGTTAAATTTTTTGGCGACGGGGAAATGTTTGAACCGGCTGCTTACATCGATATACTGAAACAGGTAAATACCAATGCAGCCATTGTTCGGGACCGGTACGGAACGGATGGGGCAGTGGCGGCATTGGAAAAGAAATTTGAAGAGATCACCGGGAAAGAGAAAGCCATCTTCATGCCCACGGGCACCATGGCTAACCAACTGGCCCTCTCGGTGCTGAGCGGTGAAAACACCAAAGTGTTTGTCCAGGACCTCAGCCATGTATACCGTGATGAAGCCGATGCCGCACAATCTGTTTTTCAAAAAAGACTGATGCCCCTGGCCAAAGAGGAAACCTGCTTTACCGCAGATGAATTGAAGCGGGCTGTTGAATCACTGGGTGAACAGGAAGTTTTTAGATCAGGTATCGGTGCTGTATGCATCGAAAACCCCGTACGCCGTGCCGAAGGGAGAATGGTATCGCTGGAAGAAATAAAAAAGATCAGCGAATACTGCCGTGCCAATAATATCCGGCTGCACCTGGATGGCGCAAGGATATATATGGCGGCTGCCTGGTCGGGTGTAAGTATAAAAGAATATGCATCTTATTTTGATACGGTCTATATTTCCCTGTACAAATACCTGGGCGCTGCAGCAGGGGCTGTACTTTGCGGGGATAAGAACGTAATTGAAAAAATGCCGCATCTTATCAAGATCCACGGCGGAAGCATGTACAGCAACTGGACCAATGCCGCCATGGCGCTGCACCGGCTGGAAGGCTTTGAAAAAAGATTGCAAAATGCAGTTGCAAAAGCTTCGGAGTTATTTACTGCACTGAATAAGATACCCGGCATTACTGTTTCTGCCTTGAATGCCGGCACCAATATATACCAGCTTCAATTGGGTAAAGAAGTGGAGGGTAAAAAAATGGTGACCACATTGCGTAACACATACAATATCCGGATGCCGTTCCCCGACAGCAAAAATAAAATAATGATCACCGTGAATGAGACCCTGCTCTACCGGGATAATGATCTCCTTGCAGAAGGATTTAAAAAAGCCGTTGCCTCATAGATTTCACACTGTTTGGCTTAACTTTATATTTAAATGGAAATATATGAAATCCCTTTTCAGCTTATTGCTTTTTAACCTGGTTGGATTCGCTGCTTTCAGTCAATCAGCCGCAGTGAAAAAAACAGTTCCCGATCCCGATAAAAAGGTCCAGACCGTGGAAGCCTCCTGTGGTAAATGCAAATTCGGACTGCCGGGCAATACCTGTGACCTGGCCGTTCGGATCGACGGCAAGGCATATTACGTGGATGGTGCTGCCATTGATGACTTTGGTGATGCACATGCGCATGATGGTTTTTGTAATTCTATACGGAAAGCCGAAGTGCAGGGAGACCTGGCGGATAACCGGTTCAACGTAAGTTATTTCAAACTTCTGCCGGAGCAAAAAAAGAAAAAAGCCAAAAAGCAGCAGGACTGATCAGTCTGGCTGTGATCCGTCTTTCATAATATACACTGATTGCACAGGCAAAGGCATTTTAATGCCTTCCCGCCGGAAGCGGTGCTGCAATTTTTTTATGAATTCGTGCCGCACACGGAATTTGAATGAATATTCGGATACCCGTAGAATGGCCCGGACGTTCACCCGGTTGTCTCCCACGGCAAAAAAGCGTATCACCGGCTCAAAATCCTTCAGGCCGCCTTCTGTTTCTTTTAAGGTATCACTGATGACTTCCCGGGTGATCCCTTCCACCAGGTCAAGATCATTTTCATAGCTTACCCCAAACTCCACCGAAAAAGAAAGTTCCCTGTCGGGTAAATAAAAATTGGTAACGATCATATCGGCCAGTTTCGAATTCGGAACGATGACAATATGGTCCGCTTCGCCGCGGATGGTGGTGCTGCGCCAGGTGATGTCTTCAATAAAACCTTCTTCACCGGATGCCAGTTTTACAAAATCACCGGGATTGAGCTTGCCCGAGGCGATCATCTGAAGCCCGGCAAATAAATTGGAAAGCGTGGGCTGTAAGGCAAGTGCTACGGCCAGTCCGCCCACCCCCAATGCAGTGAGCATGGGCGTGATGGAAATGCCCTGTGATTGCAGTATGATCAACAGCCCGATGACGTAAATAATGATGCGGACGATATTGCCAATAATAGAGGAAGAAGGAATAATAGTATCCGAATGGGAAGATTTTATCCGTATCATTCCCGAAATGACCTTGGCAGTGATCAACGTAAATGAGAAAATGAAAAAGATAAGCAGCCCGTTGAATATCCGGTCGTGGTATTGCGCTTCCATCTCAATACGCCGCAGGCCTGAATAAAGGCCCAGGGCCACAAACCAGGGGATGACCCAGTTGCGGATGGTATTAATGATCAGGTCATCCGATTTAATAGAGGTTTTTGATGCCAGCCTTGCAACCAGGGGCATCACCAGCTTGTAAATGACAAAACCGGCTGCCAAACCGCCAAGTATATACATGGATAATTCCAGGATCTCTTTCTCAGTCATGCACCGGGATGTTTAAAACCGTTACACAAATCTAACTCATAACGGATTCTTTTTACCATGGGTAAACCTCTTTTTAAAAAATAACGCTCCGTGTCAATAAATGCCTATTTTGGTATCCAAAATTCAAAAAAATATGGTTGCCAGGAGACTTATTTACCTTTTGTTGCTGCTCTGCTTTGCAGTGAACCCATCTACTGCACAAAAAATACCAACACCCAAAGAACATTTTGGTTTCAACATAGGGGATAACTACCAGCTGGCAACGTTTACCCAAACAGAAGCTTATTTTAAAAAACTGGCGCCGCTTCCGGCCGTGCAAAATATACGGTGATCGGTAAGACCGAAGAAGGGCGGGACCAGTTCATGCTGATCGTTACGTCGCCCCAAAACCTGAATAAACTGGAGCAGTACAAACAGATCGCACAAAAAATGGGCAATGCCGATGTAAGCATGGAAGAGGCAAAACAAATGGCCAAAGAAGGCAAAGCGGTTGTCTGGATCGATGGGGGACTGCATGCCACCGAAACGGTAGGCATACACCAGCTCATTGAAACGGCATACCAGTTGCTGAGCAGGAATGATGAAGAGACCATGCGCATACTGGATGATGTGATCATACTGATGACGCATGCCAACCCCGACGGACAGGAACTGGTAAGCAATTGGTACATGCGTGACAGCGTGCCTGCGAAACGAAGTATGGCAAACCTGCCCAGGCTGTATGAAAAGTATGCCGGGCATGATAATAACCGGGATTTTTATAAACTCAACCTGAAGGAATCACAAAACATTGCCCGGCAGCTATTCGTGGAATGGATCCCGCAAATCATGTATAACCATCACCAGTCGGGGCCGGCAGGTTCTGTTGTGGCCGGGCCGCCATACCGGGACCCTTTCAATTATGTTTTTGACCCGTTGATCATCACCGGGCTTGATGCAGTAGGTGCTGCCATGCAAAACCGCCTGAATGCTGAAGCCAAACCGGGTTTCACCAGCAAGGCAGGGTCTGTTTTTTCAACCTGGTATAATGGGGGCTTACGTACCACCACCTATTTCCATAACATGATCGGCCTGTTGACAGAGATCATTGGCAACCCCGCCCCGTCAGAGATCCCGCTTGTTACCGGCAGGCTGATCCCAAATGCGGCAACGCCCAACCCGGTCACCCCACAGAAATGGCTGTTCCGCCAGTCAATCGATTATTCTGTTTCGCTGAACTATGCCGTATTGAATTATGCTTCCCGTAACCGCGATGACCTGTTATACAACATATACCGGATGGGAAGGAATTCCATCGAAAAAGGGAATAAAGATACCTGGTCCTTATCACCATCGAGGATAGAAGAGATGAACAGGCTGTACCAGGATTCACTTAAACGGGCGAACCGTACCGCTACCGGGACTGTGCCGGTCAGGTTCTATGATTCCGTAATGAAAAATCCTGCTTTTAAAGATGCAAGGGGGTATATCATACCGGCTGATCAACCCGATCTTGCCACGGCAGTTGAATTTCTGAATGCACTCATTAAAACAGGTGTGGTTGTGCAAAAAGCAACAACTGATTTTATGGTTGCCGGGAAAAAGTATCCGGCTGGTTCATACATCATCAAGACAAACCAGGCTTTCCGGCCGCATATCCTGGATATGTTCGAACCGCAGGACCATCCGAATGACTTTCAATATCCCGGCGGACCACCCGTGCCCCCGTACGATGCAGCCGGTTGGACCCTGGCTTACCAGATGGGTGTGCAGTTTGACAGGGTGATGGAAGGATTTGACGGGCCGTTTGAATCAAACCCAAGAGGAGCCTTACTTGCATTGAGTGGTTCGGTTGTATCATCTGCCGGAGGGCATTTGCTGGATGCCCGGGCCAATCAGTCTTTTAAGGCGGTGAATATTTTATTGAACAACGGTGTGGAAGTATACCGCATTTCCGGTAACACAGAAAATAACATGGGTTCATTTTACATTCCTCCGGGGAGCAGATCAAGATCTGTCATTGATAAAATTGCCCGGGAGAACAGTGTGCATTTTTCAGCCGTTTCAAAAAAACCTTCTTCATTGATAAAAATCAAAAGGGCAAGGATCGCTTTATGGGATACATACGGGGGTTCCATGCCCTCCGGATGGGTTCGCTGGATGATGGAACAGTTCAATTACAGCTTTGACGTCATTTACCCCAAAGGGATCGATAGCGGTAACCTAAGATCGGGATACGATGTTATCATTTTTGTTGGAGGAGCCATTCCGGGTACCGGCAGCCGGGGTTTTGCAATGGGAGGAAGGGGAACAGCTGACAGCATGATCCCCCCGCAATTCAGGGCAATGACGGGACGTATCACCGTAGAAAGATCCATTCCCCAATTAAAGAGTTTCATGGAACAGGGAGGTTCTGTTATTACCATCGGGAGCAGTACCCAGTTGGCTTACCATCTTAAGTTACCGGTCACCGATGCCATGGTGGAGGTAGAAAACGGTGCCGAGAGGTCGTTGACCAGGGAAAAATATTTTACGCCCGGAAGTATTTTGAAAGTAACCACAGATAACCAGCAGATGACCGCGGCAGGAATGGCAAAAGAAACAGATGTTTATTTTGACAACAGCCCGGTATTTCGCCTTAATCCCGATGCGGTCAGCAGCGGAACCATAAGACCGCTTGCCTGGTTTACCGCCGATAAACCACTTAGAAGCGGCTGGGCATGGGGACAGGCTTATTTAAAGAACGGGATCGTGGCTTTTGAAGCGAATATCGGAAAAGGGAAACTGTATGCTTTTGGGCCGGAAATCACTTTCCGGGCGCAATCGTACGGCACATTTAAATTCCTTTTTAACCAGTTGTATAATTATCAATAGTGGGGATTGCAGAAAGCAGACAGGCCAATTTTTTATTCCAAAATTTGAATTATTGGATTATAAATTGTAAACTTATATCCTAAAACCCCAAAAAATGAGTAAAAACACCAAAATTTTCCTGCCATTAATGATTGTGGCCTTTTTATTTGTGTCCCTTGTTGTGACCAGTTGCAATAACAGCGGCGACAAAAAAGATGAGGCCCCTAAAGATTCTGTCAGCACTGAAAAACAAATGGAAGCTGCACCTGCTGCTCCTGCCGTGCCTGATACAACAAAAAGGGATACTGCTGCAACAAGGCCCACGCCGGGTGGTGCATAGTGGCAGGATGACAGCCGGCCTTAATTCAAAGGCTCCTTTACTTTTAATTTAAACTTTCGCAATTTAATTGACCCATCCCGATGGGTCAATTTTTCTATAAGCCATTGTTCAAAACGGTGATGAGCCGGTATCAGTACGGCAGCGATGGAAACAAAGATCAGCATTTCATAAACGGGGGTATGATTGGTCAGCGTGGCAACCGTAGGATGTAATAAGAGGGTGAGGTACTCAAATAATATCAACAGCGATAATATACCCATCACCTTGATAAAACGGGTATGGATCCGGATCCTGCTTAACAGTAAGGTCAGTAAGAAAAAACCCGGAATGAATATCCCGATAAAGAGGTATTGCAATTGCTGCTTTCTTTCCCGCCGGGCGATTTTCTTATTTTCTTCTATTTCCTGCTGGCGCAGTTTTTCGTTACTGGAAATAACCTGCAGCTCCCGGATCTTTGCCTTGCTGTTTATGGAATCGTTGAGTTGCTGTACCATGCTTAAATAAAGATAGGCGCTGTCAATATTCTGTATCCCCTTGTAATGACCGGACAGGAAATCTGCCGCTTCCAGTTGCTTGGGTAAGATGGCCGCTTTTTCTGCGATCTGCAGTGCCTGGGAGGCATAAAAAACCGCCGAATCATTTTTATGCAGCTGCTGTTCGTATAACTCGGCCAGGCCAAGCATGGCTTCGCAAAGCACATCCGTATTGCCGGTCTTTTCCAGGTATGAAATGGCAGTGCGGTAATACAAAAGTGAAAAAGGGGCATTGCCTTGTTTGAAATACGTATGCCCCAGGCCGGTCATCGAATTGCCGGTATAGTCATCATTCTTTAAATTATTGGAAAGGATCAGTGATTTATTGAAGTAGCTGAATGAGGAATCAACATTGTTAAGTTTGTCATACACATCACCCAGGTTCATGTAGATATAATATTTTACTTCCTCGATGTTGTTTTGCCTGATCACCGAATCGGACCGGTAATAATACTTCAACGCCTCGCTGTATTCCTCCTGGTAGCGGTACACAATTCCGATATTCAGCAATGTCATGGCCAGGTTGCGGGGGTTATTCTCTTTTTCTTCCAGCTTAAGCCGGCGCAGGTTCAGTTCCAGTGCTTTGGGATAATTACCCATGATATTAAATGTATAGGCCATGTTGCCCAGCGCCTTGGATTGCCCTTCGTTGTATTTGATATTGGTGGCCAGTACCAGGGCCTGCTGCGATAATAACAAAGCCCGTTCCGGGTCATTCACGTTGATCACACCGGCCAGTTGCCACATGAGTTTCACCTTGCCGGTGTCGGTCTTTTCTGCAGTAAGTAAGTTCTCCAGGCTGTCGGCCTTTTGCTTTTGCGCAGGCAAACAGGCAGGCACAATAAAAAATAAGAGAAGGGCGATGTATTTGTTGATCATTTTCCGGTTCGCTGGTTAAAGATTTTCCTGGCAACTAATTTAGTGGTTATAACTGATTTGGCGTTCTTTTTTTTAGACCCGCAATTAAAACCGGGGTTGTTTCATAATTTTAAGCCAAAACCCGGAAACCCCGGGGCCCGCCCGATCAACTACAAAATAATATGCCGCGTATTCCGTTTTATCAGCATTATTTGAATAGCAGATCCCGGACCTTTTCTTATATTCCACATTACAAAATCAAATCCCCATGATCAAACGTTTCTTAATTGCACTCGGCTTCACGGGCCTTCTTGCATCCGGGTCAAAGTCACAGTCAAATGGCATCCTGCCATTATCGGGACTAAAATATTTCCATGAAGGGATCCTGGCAAAAGAAATTGATGTGAAGGTGGATGGAGCCCGGTTATTAAGCAACCGACTGCCTTTGAACAAGGAAATTGAAGTGGTCGTTTCGCAACCAACAGGCTTTACCGCCGATGCTGTCAAAACAGTTTATGCAGGAGCGGAGTTCATCCTTGTTTCACCAAGGGGAGATATTCTTTTAAGAACACCCAACCTTTTTTTGAACAAAGAAAAAACCGGATTTGGTTCCAAAGACCTTGTTGTCCTGAGCATAAAATTTGCCATCACCCCAGAAATGGCCAGGGCCAATATGAACGGAACGGTAAAACTGAGGTTGTATGACCTGAAAGGTAAAAACCAGCTCAGGCTCGAAATGCCGGCTACATTTGCCAGGCCGGGTGAGGCCCTGCAGGTTTCAAAAGCAACCCGGGCAATTCCTGTAAAAGACGGGGCGGTTGGAATGATAAACGGGCTTAAGGCAAAGAATATGCTGGTATCCGTTGACACAAGCATCCGGGTATCGCCCAAAATGGCTTATACCAGCCTGAACATCTCATCGATAGAAGGTTCCAGCATTCCGGGCATATTCCAGGGAAGAGAGAATTTCTGGGTGTATGATGATAACCTGAATGAAGTGAAAATAACCGATATCCTTTTAAAGCAGGTGAAAGGAGCGATGGAGAACAACAATGTTGATTACACATTAAAGATACCATACCGCTTAAAAAACAATACGGCAAAACTTTACACGGTCCGGTTCCGGTGGGAAAGCCCCGATAAGAAACAATTGATCGATGTGGTGGTGAAGATCTGATGCAGCCTGTTACCTGCAGTTATTCACAAATTCGATGAGTTCCACTAGCGATATCTTCTTTGCGTCCTGGTAATCGTGGTATCTCTCGGCCACCACATCCACGGCACAATCGCAATATTTATAGGCATTGTCTTTGCCAACAACCAATTTGGCCTTATCCGCGCAGGTGGAAACAAATTCCTTTATCTCCCGGTTGAGCCAGTACTTTGCAGCAATCCGGCCCACGGTCTTACAGGAAACCACGATGATCATCGCCATCAAAAAAGCAAACAGTAAAAGGTACCTTCTTTTCATAGACATTATTTGTAAGGCCAGGTTCATTCAGCAGGCACTATTCAATACCTGCTTTGCTGTAAACTTACTTTAAGTTTTTAATATCACCTGTAAATCTACTTAGTAAAAAACCGGTGCGTATCTTTTTTATTCACATTAGGTAACTCTTGGTTCAGTTTTTGTTAAATTTATTCTCATAAAATCCACCACTATGAGAACTATTGCTTACCTGGCTGTTAGTTGCCTCACGCTTTTATTTATTGCGCTGGTATTGGTTGTTGTACTCTTCATCAAGCAATAAATCATTTCCACCCGGTTCGTTGATCCCGGCGCTGGTTTTCTTTGCCGGGTCAGCAGGCTATCCTTTTCAACCTGCGGTTTTCCATGCAAAAGCAGGCTTTTTCGCTTTTGCCGGCCATTACTCCATTTTCCCCCACGGGTTTTGCACAAAATCGTCACATCTTGTGAACCCGCCGGACCAAATTACATAAAAGATAGGTGGCAAAACCCTTTACTGCCATACATTTGCGGAGAGAACAATGTTATTATTTAACCTGCCTAAAATTTATGTGATGTTGAGAAAAACCATTCTTGTTACCTGTCTATTTTTTGTGTACAATATCAGTGTTGGCCAGACAATAAAAAGCCAGGCTACTTTCCGGATGCTGAAAACAGCTACGACCCTGATGGAAGCACAGCAGTTTGAAGCCGCGGAAGAATTCTTTACCAAGGGCCTTCAAAGAGCCAAGGCCAATTACGATGCATACTGCCAGGCATTTGCTTATGAAGGGCTGGGTAACCTGTACAGTAAATTAGACAGGTCCGAAATGGCCATCAGCAATTACCGATCGGCGGTAAGGATATACCGGAGCATGGGACTGACCGTAATTGCCGATGTGGTGGAAAGCCTTCTCAAAAGTCAACAGGGCATTGGGGATATGTATGCCGGCATTGAGATAGGGGCCAAGGGTATTAAATTAAGCGTGATCGAGGTCAAGCTGAGCAAGGACAGGGAATACGATTATACCCTGATCAGCGATACGTCCATCAATACCGATGCGGCGGCACTTTCTTACCAAAGTGAAAAGGAATCCAAGGATGCCATCGCCATTCTCTGGAATATCCTCAGCAGCCGTTATAAGATCCCTTCCGCCAAAGTGCATATTGTGATCAGCAGCGGGCTAAAACAGGAACTGGACAAGTATAACAAAGTGGAGTATTTTGCCAATATCATACGGCCTGTGAACCTTGACCCGGCCATCCGGATCACGTATATCACACCCGAACAGGAATCGCAGTTAAGCCTGCTGGGCATTGTTCCCCAAAAGCGCCGTTTTACCGCTACACAGTTAGACGTGGGCAGTGGCAATACCAAGGGCGGGTATTACAATGAAAATAAGATATTCATACCGGTAACATTTCCCCTGGGTACAAAATCGTTTCAGCGGCTGATCGAATCAAAGACCGAAGGCGACCTGAACAATTACATAAAGACCGCAGAGGATATCTGGAGAGACAGCCTGAAACGGATCGTGATGAATGAATTTTTCATCAAACGGGATGTACGGAACAGGGATATCATGTACATATCCGGCGGAGTGGTGTGGGCCATCGTTTCGCTGATGCATCCGGAAAGCGCCAATTATAATTATACCGAAATAACCAGCCAGGATATCTCTGAATTCAGGCGGCTGCTGTTTACAGACTATGATAACCTGGTAAAACCAGACCTGTCTTTTATGGCCGATCCGGCACAGGCCAGGGTTTCGCAAAAAAATATAACAAGAGTTGTTAATACCTACGATAAGAAGGCTTTACTGGCTGGAACGATCTGGCTGGATGAACTGATAAAAGAAGTAAATGCGGCCAACCCCAATAAGAAACTTATTTATGCCAAATATGCCTATGTAGGTTGGATAAGCGGCTATATCATTAAAAAAGTGACCCAGCAATATACCGGCTTGGTTAACTAAACCGCCTGATTCAGCAATTAGTGGACAAAATTCTACAGGGGATCGGTATCTGCTTCTACTGGTTTTTGGGATTGGGATATTTAGCTTTGTACTGCTTGATATCCAAACCTCTGAATCCGGCCAATATTTGTAAAAACTGGTTTTCCCCGTAAAACGCTTTTTATCAGTTAAAGCCTTCCGATGGAAGGCTTTTTATATCAGGAACAGCTAAGCGGCCTGTTTAGATTTCTCAAAATAAACCCGCTGAAACAGCAATATTTTTTTTCATATTCCGTTTATAGATTAAATCCTAATAATATGAGAAAATCTATACCCAGTATTGCACTAGTGTGCATATCCCTTTTCATGCTTGATTCCTGTGCCATTACCCAGAATTCAGTTGACCAGTCCATGAACGAAACAGAAAGCAGCGGCCCTGTATCCTCTTCCTGTTATGTGATAAAGACCGACGGTTCCACCCAGCTGTATTCAAGTTTAAAACTGGTGACCGGCGTATTGGTCACGCCACACCTGGTGGCTGACAAGAACACCGTAATTAACGCCAAAGATGTCCTGGCATACCATGATGGTAAACGCTATGCGGTATCACAAAAATTACTTTCCACCAAAAAGATCAGCTATGTGGCTGCAGAGACCTTACCTGGATTTGCTGTACGCATCGCCATGGGGAAATTGAATATCTACAGCCGTAAGTACTACAACGGCAACACAACGATCACAGAATATTTCGTACAAAACGGGGATGAAGGACAGATCATTGCATATTCCCCGGCGGTAATGAAAGAACTGGTAAAAGACAATGCAAGGGCATCCGAGTATTACAACAGCAAAGTGAAGGTATCGCCTAAGTCAAAAAAATTAATGGTTACGGCCGATATTTATAACAATCCCCAGTACATATCCAAGAATTAGAAAGGGCAACCTGGTCATACCGGCAATTAATTAAGCACAGCCTGCAGGTTATCGCCTGCAGGTTTTGTATTACTGTGATCTTTCACCACGTTGTACAGGGTATCCCTTTCCACCGGCCTGCGTTTGGCCTGCCTGATCAGCATTACCAGCTCTTCGGTTGTCATGGCGGGATTTTGTTCTTCGCTGCCGGCCATGCTGTAGATCTTAGTTGAGTCGTCAATGGTGCCGTCAATATCATTTACGCCAAAGGACAGGGTGAGTTGTGCATGCTGCCTGCCCAGCATGGGCCAGTAGGCCTTCAGGTGCGGAAAATTATCAAGATAGATACGGGCAATGGCATAGAGCCGCATGTCTTCTGTAACAGAGGATTCGGGTACATGGCTCATGGCATTATCCTGGTTGCGGAATTTCAGCGGGATGAATGTATTGAAGCCACCCGTTTTGTCCTGCAGATCCCGCAGTCTTCGCATATGGTCAACCCGGTGTTCATATTTTTCAATATGGCCATAGAGCATGGTGGCATTGCTGTGCATGCCTAACTGATGTGCTGCTTCATGAATGGCCAGCCAGCCGTTTGCATCTACTTTATCGGCACAGATCTGCTCTCTTATTGCGGGATGAAAAATTTCTGCACCACCACCTGGCAGACTATCCAATCCGGCGTCGTGTAACTGCTTCATTCCTTCTTCAATGCTTAGTTTTGCCTTGCGGAACATATAATCCAGTTCCACAGCCGTAAATGCTTTCACGTGCAGGGCAGGGCGATGCGCTTTTATCTTTTGCATCAGCTCAATAAAATAAGCCATGTTCATCTTTGGATGAACACCGCCCACAATATGCACTTCGGTAATGGGCTTGCCATCGTAGGATCTCACAATGTCAAGCATCTGGTCGATGCTCAGTTCCCAACCATCTTCTTTGTGTGCATACAGGCGGGAATACGAGCAGAAATTGCAACTGAACACACAGACATTGGTGGGTTCAATATGAAAGTTGCGGTTGAAATAAGTTATATCCCCATGCTTTTGTTCCCGGATATGATTCGCCAGCGCACCCACAAAAGCCAGGCTCCCTTTTTCGAAAAGCAGTATGCACTCATCGTCGGTAATCCGTTCACTGTTCTTTACTTTCCCGGCAATGGTCTTGAGCCCGGGTTCGGAAACGGTATCGGTCAGAATATCAAGGGAAGAGGACATCGTAAAAATTTTTACAAAATTACGATGATATGGATTCCCCCCGTTGTTTTTTTGGGAATAATCCCGCTTAAAAAGCCGGGGTTATTCTGGTTGAAGAATAAATGGCTATCTTCCCGAAATGTTCAACAACTAACCGAACTGAACAGTGAAAGCCAGGTTTTTCATCAGCATTCTTCTTCTCACGATCGCTGTGGCTGCAGCCGGGCAGCCGTATAAGTACATTTATTATATGGACGCCAACCTCAACTTTGCTGAAAAAGGGAAAGCAAATGTTATTGGCAAGGCATATGAAAAAGACGGACACCTCGTACTAGATTGTTTTGCAAAAACCACCGAACAAAAATTCCTGTCAGCAACTTTTAAAGACTCCACCCTGGGTGAACTGGATGGTTTATTCCGTACGTTTCACATCAACACGGTACTGGAATCAGAAGGCAGTTATATAAATAATGAGATGAACGGGGTATGGCGATACTGGGATAACCGGGGTTTCCTGACCGACTCCGTAATATACAGCCAGGGCATCCGGGTAGCGTATGCAAAATATGATTACTATTTTGGCAGGTTCACCTTAGGGCAATACTTTGGCACCGATAACATGAAGAATGCATTCCATCTTCTCAGGTATTCTTTTACAGACAGCCTGAATAATACCTTCTCAGAAAAGGAAATTTCATTTATTGATGGCAAACCGAGGCTGAATTTTGAAGCAGATTTTATTGGTAACCGGGGAGTATTGAAGGACTATGACAGTACCGGGGCTTTTAAAACAGACTCCGTATTCGATCGTATACTGAAGGAGGCAAGCTTTCCGGGAGGAGATGACGAATGGCGCTACTTCCTGTTTAAAAATCTGAATTCTTCGGTACCTGCAGACAGCAATGCACCCGACGGAAAATACACGGTCATAATTAAATTCATTGTAGATACGGATGGAACGCTTTATGATATCATTGCCGAAAATGACCCGGGGTACGGAACAGCCAAAGAAGCGCTCCGGGTCATACAAAAGTCACCGAAGTGGAAACCCGCTATTAAATACGGCCGTTATTTCCGGGCTTACCGAAGGCAGCCGATCACATTTTTTATAGAGTCCGGCGGAAGATAAATACCATTGGATGCAACCGATTAATAACTAATTTCAGTACTTAAAACCAAAACCGGGTAACTTATGAATATCAAGTTTCGTCTTACGCTGATGAGTTTTATGCAGTTCTTTGTCTGGGGGCATGGCTGATTACAATCGGGACCTATTGTCTGAATGCCAAACACTGGACATTCCCCCAGTTCGGAGCTATTTTCTCTACCCTTGCCGTTGCTTCACTTTTCATGCCAGCACTAACAGGAATAATTGCTGATAAATGGCTCAATGCAGAAAGGCTCTATGGGATATTGCATATTTTGTATGGGATCGTGTTGTTTTATGTCCCAGAAGTAAATGACCCCGATACTTTGTATTATGTAATTTTAGTTGCAATGATATGCTACATGCCCACCATATCATTATCCAATTCGATTGCGTATACAATTTTAAAGAACAATAAATACGATGTTGTAAAAGTTTTTCCTCCCATACGGGTTTGGGGAACCATTGGTTTTATTGCGGCGATGTGGATCACCAACCTTACCGGGAGTAAGGCCAATGCCAACCAGTTCATTATTGGGGAATTGGCGCTATTGTATTGGGTATTTTCTCCTTTACCCTTCCCAAATGCCCGCCACAAAAAACAATTGCAAAAGACGCTTCCCTTATTGAGCAACTGGGATTAAATGCATTCAAATTGTTCGCCAAATATAAAATGGCTTTGTTCTTTATTTTTTCTATGTTTCTGGGTGCTGCGCTGCAACTGACTAATATGTACGGTGACTCTTTTATAAATGACTTTAGCCTTATACCCAAATATGCCGATTCCATCGTGGTAAAGTACTCCACAATAATTTTATCAATCTCCCAAATATCAGAAACGGTATTTATTCTTACGATTCCATTCTTCCTCAGAAAATTCGGCATCAAAAAAGTTATGCTGTTTTCTATGCTTGCGTGGGTACTGCGGTTTGGTCTGCTTGGCTATGGCAACCCCGCTGAAGGGTTATGGATGATCATTCTTTCCTGTATTGTTTACGGGATGGCTTTTGATTTCTTCAATATTTCAGGCTCCTTATTTGTGGAGACAACTACCGATCCGAAAATAAGATCCAGCGCTCAAGGCTTATTTATGATGATGACCAATGGGGTAGGAGCATGGCTGGGAAGTAAAATAAGTGGGTATATTATTGGTAAATATTTCGTCTCCCCAACGGTTTGAACGACTGGCAGGGCATCTGGATCACATTTGCCATTTATGCCCTGGTGGTTCCATATTATTCTCCATACTGTTCAAACACAAACACGACCCCAAAGCATTGGAAAGCGTACAGCACTGATCCCGATAGCTATCGGGACAACTCAACTATTGCTGTATTAAAAATCCCCCGCTGAAAACGGGGGATTCTTTTATAAAGGAAACAGGTTAGGCCTTATTTGTGCTGCTCAATTTTCTTTACAAAATTAGCCTTCGGCTGTGCACCCACCAATTTGTCAACCACCTGGCCCCCTTTTACAAAAGGATCGCCGGGATGCTGGTAATGCCGTAGTTCATGGATATCTGCGGATTGTTATCCACATTTACCTTGCCTACGTTCACCTTGCCATCATATTCCTTTGACAACTCTTCAATTACGGGGCCTATTGCACGGCAGGGACCGCACCATTCTGCCCAAAAGTCAATTACAGATAATTTATCGGATTCCAGAACATTGGTTTTAAAGTTCGAATCAGTGAATTCTAGTGCCATAGTTAATTTATTTTATTGTATAGAAGGGAGCAAATTTAAGCCCATTCCTGCTAAAATGCTGTTATGACATATCCACAGTATGTGACCAAAATATAATTGACATATTATGAGCCATTGTGGCGGTGGAAAATACCGTTCCAGGGTTTGAAATGTTTCAATCGTTGAATTCGTTTCAGTCGTTTCAGGGTTGGCAGGGTTCGGTCAAACGGTTTAAACCCTGCAACGGGTTCAACGACTCAGATGTTCACCCCGTAACCACACTCACTTCTATATCTTTGTTCTCATTCAAAAAAGACGCCAGTTCATCATTCATGGTCAGGCTTCTTTCCAGGCTGTACATGCCCACTTTGAATTTGTGCCTGCTGTCGATGATGTTGAATTTCAGGGATGTCTTACCGGGATTTGCTTTAACGTTCTTATCGATGAAATTCACCATCTCCTCATTGATGAACTGGGGCTCCACGTCTATGACCACCTGCCTGGTCAGGCTCGACTTAACGGTATCCAGCAAATGCAGCTTTGCCAGTTTAAAATCATACTGGTCACTGTTATACCGCTGGCGGAACGAACCCTCCACCAGTACGATCATTCCTTTTTCCAGGTAGTTCTGGTACTTCACATAATCCTCACTCCATAACATGAACTCCGCTTTACCACTGTAATCCTCCAGGGTGAGTATCCCGAAATTCTTCCCCGCTTTTGTAAGGCGGTGCTGGGCATCCACCACCAGGCCGGCCAGCCTGAACTGCATGGACGGGTTTGGATGGGTGGTCACAGCAGCCTTGAATTCGGTATAATCTGCAAGTGCTGTGATGTTATAATGCCGCATCTCGAACTTGTAATTATCCAGCGGATGACCGCTCATGTACATACCGGTAACTTCCTTTTCATAATCTAACTGCATAGCCAGTGGCCATGGCTCACACACCGGCAGCCGGGAGGAACGATCTCCGGCATCTGCAGGTCTCAAATAACGTATTGCTTGTGCTGGCCGAATTAGACTGGTACACAGTTCCGAACTTCAGTATCTTTTCCAACCCGGTAACATCGCCGGGAGGCTGGTAAAAATATTGAGCCCGGCTGATGTCCGGGAAACAATCAAAAGCGCCGGAATAGGCAAGACTCTCTATTGATTTTTTATTGGCAGAACGGTGATTGACCCGTTTCGCAAAATCGAAGATAGAACTGAAGTGGCCGTGCTTGCCCCGCTCTTCAATGATGTTCTGGATGGCATTCTCACCAACCCCTTTCAAACCGCTGAAGCCAAAACGTATCTCACCTTTTTTATTAACCGCAAAACCATTCTGTGATTCATTGATATCCGGTCCCAGTACTTTCAACCCCATGCGCTTGCATTCCTCCATGAAGAACGTGATCTTATCAATGCTGCCCGCATGGTTGAGCACGGCAGCCATGTATTCACTGGGATAATGCGCCTTTAAATAAGCGGTCTGGTACGCTACAAAAGCATAACAGGTGGAGTGCGATTTATTGAAAGCGTATTGTGCAAATGCTTCCCAGTCGGTCCAGATCTTTTCTAATTTATCTGCCGGGTGTTTTTTTGCCGTTGCACCGCTGATGAACTGAGCCTTCATCTTATTCAGCACAGCGATCTGTTTTTTACCCATTGCCTTACGCAGCACATCCGCATCGCCCTTGCTGAAACCGGCAAGCTTTTGACTTAACAGCATCACCTGTTCCTGGTAAACGGTAATGCCATAGGTTTCTTTCAGGTGCTCTTCCATATCCGGCAGGTCGTACTGCACCTGTTTTTTGCCATGCTTACGGTCAATATACTCGGGTATATAGCTCATGGGGCCGGGGCGGTACAGGGCATTCATCGCAATAAGGTCATCAAACTTATCCGGTTTCAGTTCCCGCAGGTATTTTTGCATACCCGGACTTTCAAACTGGAATGTTCCGTTGGTATCACCATGCTGGTAAAGCTGGTAGGTCTTTTCATCATCCAACGGGATGGTATCAATATCAATTTCCACCCCATGGTTCTGTTTGATGAGTGACAGGGCGGTTTTTAAAATGCTCAGTGTTTTTAAACCCAGGAAGTCCATTTTTATTACGCCGGCTTCTTCAATGGTACCGCCTTCAATTTGTGTCAGCCACAATTCACTTTCTTTTGATGTGGCAACCGGGATCAGGTCAGTGAGGTCTCTTGGAGCAATGATGATACCTGCTGCATGAATGCCCGTATTGCGTACCGATCCTTCCAGTATTTCCGCTTCGTGCAAAATGGTGCTTTGCAGCCCGGGGCTGTTATAAATTTCCCGAAGCTTCCGAACGTTCTCTATATCATCAGCCACCAATGCCTCTTTCTCTTCCAGGGATTTTTCCCGTGCTGAGCCTGTCGCAGCATTTGCCTCCTTGATGGTGAACGGGGCATGCAATAATCTTTTCAGGTTAATGCCCGGCCGTTCAGGAACCAGTTTGGATAATGCCCTGCTTTCTGCCAGTGGCAGATCCATTACCCTTGCCACATCGGCAATGCTGCTTTTGGCCGCCATGGTACCATAGGTGATGATCTGTGCCACCTGGTTCTTTCCATATTTATCAACCACGTAGTTGATCACTTTCTGCCTTCCGTCATCATCAAAATCGGTATCGATATCGGGCATGCTCTTGCGATCGGGGTTCAGGAACCTCTCAAACAGTAAATTGTATTTGATGGGATCGATGTTGGTAATGCCGATGCAATATGCCACCACCGAACCGGCAGCTGATCCACGGCCAGGGCCTACAAACACCCCCATATTCCTGCCGGCCTGTATAAAGTCACTTACAATGAGGAAGTAACCGGCAAAACCCATCTGTTTAATTACACCCAGCTCAAACCGGATACGTTCCTCTGTTTCGGGTGAAAGGATCTTATACCGCTCTTTTGCACCGGCCCAGGTAATGTTCTCCAGGTATTCATCCTGGCTTTTGAAATTGGCCGGTACTACAAAGTGGGGGAGCAGGATATCACGTTTCAGGTCAAGCAATTCAACTTTATCAACGATCTCATTGGTATTGTCAATCGCTTCAGGCAGGTCTTCAAACACCCTGGACATCTCCCCGGTCGTCTTAAAATAAAACTGGTCGTTGGGAAAGGCAAAGCGTTTGTTTTTTACCAGCACATCGTCATCGGTGAATTCACGCAGGGCAGGAGTACTTTGTTTCTCGCCCGTATTGATGCAGAGTAGGATGTCGTGTGCATTGAAATCCTTCTGGTCAACATAATGCGAATCATTACTGGCAATAACTTTTACGTTATACTTTTTTGCAAACTTCAGCAACACCGCATTTACTTTTTCCTGTTCCGGGATACCGTGCCGCTGTAACTCAACGTAATAGTCCTCCTGGAAGATATTGAGCCACCACTTGAATTCATTTTCGCCTTCTTCTTCACCTTTCTTTAAAATGGTTTGCGGCACCAATGCCCCCAGGCAACAGGTGGTGGCGATCAACCCCTCGTGGTATTTATGAATGAGTTCCTTATCAATCCGGGGATATTTGGAATACATGCCTTCAATGTATCCGAGCGAGGTAAGTTTTACCAGGTTCTTATAACCCTGGGCATTTTTGGCCAGCAGTATCTGGTGGTGGCGGGGATCCTTTTCATCTTTGCTGAACGTTTTCCGGTGCCTGTCCTGTGTGATATAAAACTCGCAGCCCACAACCGGTTTTATCTTTAATGTGCCATCTTCATTTTTGTGATTATATGCCTCTTTCACAAATTCAAAAGCCCCGAACATATTTCCGTGATCGCTGATGGCCAGTGCAGGCATGCCATCTGCAATGGCTTTTTTATAGAGGCCTTTGATAGAAGCAGCCCCGTCTAAAAGCGAGAACTGTGTATGTACGTGTAAATGTGAAAACTTCATGGTAATGCTTGATGCGGATGCAAGATACATGATACCAGATCCCAGATCCCGGATCCCGGATCCCGGATCCCAGATCCCGGATCCCAGATCTTGTATCCGGTTGCAAATATCGTTAACAATAAGCGACTTATGTTGTTCGTTTTTCCACAGCAGTTGTTAAAACAGCTGTTTATGCCATACTATTAATAATTCGTTAAAGGGTTGCATTTCCGGCATGGGGAGGTTACCTTTGCAAGGCATTAGAAAAATCTATTTTATAACAGTTAGTAGGACAGGAATCACAGGAAGGAGCAGCTAATCAGCCCGGTCAAAGAATATCGAAGACGAGTAAAGAACAGAAGACTAAGTTGTACTTACGCATAAAACCCCATTTTATCGTATGAAACACTTAATTTTTGTTTCTGTAGCCGCGGGCTTTTTTTCAGGAACATCTATCTCTGCAAACGCACAGGCTGCTGTTAACTCGGTTGCAGATACCCGGGCTATAAACAAATCACCCCAATTTATTGAAGGGATCGAAATAAGGCCGGAAACCAGCATTCCGCCCAGGCCGCCACTTGCTGCCAGCTCTAAGGATAAAAATACGGCTGCAGCCCGGCTTTCCGCACGCAATGAAGCTTCCGCAATTGAACAGTGCAGCTCCCTGCAATTCAAATATGCCCAGCTGCTGAATATGGATGTGGAGGCCGTTACCAATATTGAATTGTACAGTTTCATGGAGAAATGGTGGGGCACTCCATACCGCTATGGCGGCGCCACCAAAGACGGGATAGACTGCAGTGCCTATTCCGGCACGCTGGTGCATGATGTTTACGGAATGATCTTATCAAGGACCGCCCGTTCTCAATATGCTGAATGTGAAAAGATAAAAAGAAGTATCTGCAGGAGGGCGACCTGGTATTCTTTAAAAACCGGAGAGCCATCAGTCATGTGGGCATTTACCTGGGCAACGGGTACTTTACCCATGCCAGCACCAGCAACGGGGTCATCATCAGCAGCCTGGACGAAGCGTACTACAGCAAAAGGTATGCGGGGGGTGGAAGGATAGCCCTGCCTTCAAGGTCTTCCGAATAAGTGTTACATGATCTTTTGATGGGAGATACTCAATCTCCTTTTTTTATGCCCAGCCGTTTTTGAAAGGTTTGCCAGACCGGTCTTACATCCGGTGATAGGTTCAGCAATTTTGTGCCGGCAGCAAAGATCAGGATGAATAATACACTTCTTGCGATCATACCCACGAAACCATGCATATCCCTGAATAAGAAGAAACAGCAATAATAGGAAGCGGCCCCCAGCAGGATGGTATAAATGGTTTTAAGATTAAAAGGCTGCAGGTTGAATTTTTTGTACAGGAACCAATACCGTATGCTGTTGTAAATGGTGAACGTGATCAGGTTGGCAATGGCAGGGCCGGTCACACCATAATAATACTTGGTAAGTATATAATTGAGTGGCAGGGTGATCGACAGCAGGATGATCCCCGTAATAAAATCAAAACGCCAGCTTGTGGAGGTACTGATGATCTGGCTGTTTACCCCGGTGCCCATATCCACGATACGCATCATCCCGATAAAAAAGAATACCCATGCAGCCTCCAGGTAGCGGTGCTGCAACTGAAAATTAAGCACGGCATCATCAAAGTTGAGCCAGATGAGCGCAAACATGGCCACGGAAAAAAGCAATTGGTTGATGGATGAACTGTTGTAGATCCTGCTGATCTTGCCCATATCTTTGTCCTTCCATGCCTGCGACAAAGGTCCGATGGACGAAGAGATCACCCCTCGTTGTGGCGCCTGGATCAGGCTGGCAATATTCTGTGCCAGTGTATAAACCCCCGCCAGCGCCAGCCCATCGGGCAATACTGCCGCTATGATGATGGTATCTATTACCATGGAAACAGTGAACACCAGGCTGCCTCCGTATACAAATGATATCAGCGAAATGATCTTCCGGTAGAACTTTTTAGAGACCCTGCTTACCGAAAAGCTGAATGAAATGTGCTTCGTGAATACGAGGTAGCCAAGCAGGATGATGGCCACCGCAAGGAATGTGAACGAATAGATCTTGATGAACAGGTCAAAGGACGCAATGATGCCGGCGAAGCTCAGAACAATGAGCAGGGTGGTCAGGAGCCGGAACTGTATCTCCCGCAGGAAATTGGTGAACACCGACTTTTTTAATTGCCAGGCATATGCTTCCAGGACAGTGAACAGGGTAAGCCCAAGCCCGAAAGGAAAAACATAATAGTAATATTTTACCAGGTCGGGAGAGTTGGTACCGTATTTACGGATCACGAGGTCTTTGAACAGGATCCCGGCAAGGATGACCAGGCAAAAACCCAGCAAAGAAACGAGCAATGCCCAGCTGAGCATGTCATTCTTCTTTTTGGGCAGGTTATCATTGTAATAAGGATAGAACTTATAGATATAAGCAACCATGCCCAGGTTGGCAAAGGAATACATGATATTGGCAATGGCCATGAAGATACCCGTAAGCCCGTATTCGGCCTGGGTAAAACCGCCCTGCCTGGTAAAGAGATAGGTATTAAGGAACCCGATAGCAAAGCCAATATAAACAACCAGCGAGGAAACAATACTTTGCTTTCGGATCTGCGACATAGCTTCGTTTGCTGCTAAATTACTCTGTCTTTTTTGTAATGATATAGAAATTTGGGTCCACCGTAAAACTATTGTCGCCTTCCGGATACAGGTCCAGCGTTTTCCATTCTTCCGTCGGCTTTATCCATTGTTCTGTCTTGAATTTCACTTTCAGCGGCATGTTAAACCCCTTTACACAATTGCTGTAGCGGTACGAAAGTTTGTTCCCCTCCACTTTGTATTCCAGCACGGGTATCTGAGTGGTCCTTAAATACTGGTCGAACACTTTACTGAGATCGGTCTTGCTCTGCTGACTGATGTAATCCTCCACCTGCCGGGTGGTTACCGTTTGGTGGTAAAATGTTTTGTTCAACCCCCTCAATACCTGCCTGAATTTCTCATCATCATTGATCACCTGGCGGATATTGTAGCATGTTACCGCCTTTATAATACATGTCACCACTTCCTTCCTTGTTCACATTGTATGTACCGATGATGGGCTTATCATTGCTGATCAGTTTACGGGTACCCTGCACATAGGCGTTGCCGGCTTCTTTTCCATACCAGTAATCCGTAAAAAGTGTTTCGCTGTAATTGGTAAAGCTCTCGTGTATCCACATGTCGGCAATGTCTTTTGAAGTGACGTTATTGGCAAACCATTCGTGGCCGCTTTCATGCACAATGATGAAATCCCATTTCAATCCCCAGCCGCTGCCGCTCAGGTCGCTGCCGCGGTAGCCGTTTCGGTAGCCGTTGCCATAAGCGGTTGCACTCTGGTGTTCCATGCCCAGGTGCGGGGCATCCACGAGTTTATATCCGTCCTCATAAAAAGGGTAGGGACCGAACCAATGTTCAAATGCCTTCATCATCTTCGGTGCATCTTTGAATTGCTCTTTGGCTTTTTCCAGGTTTTCCTGCAGCACCCAGTAATCCATATCCAGCTTCCCTTTTTCACCGGAGTATACTTCGCTGAAGTGAACATATTTGCCGATGTATGGAATGATGGTATAATTGTTTATCGGGTTTGTTACTGCCCAATCGTAGGTTGCAGTGCCATCGCCGTTGTTTATTTTGCCACGGTAGCGGCCATTGCCTACACACATCAATGTATCGGGAACCGTAATGTGCATCTCGGCGCTGTCCGGCTCATCACTTTGATGATCCTTGCAGGGATACCATACGCTGGCACCCAGGCCCTGGCAGGCAATACTCACCCAGGGACTGAAGTCCCTGCTCTTTCTCCAGATCAGTCCTCCGTCCCATGGCGGGCGGCGGGCAATACGGGGCTTGCCATGGAAATAAACAAAAAAGTAATGAACATTATTGGTTTGAAGTGTATCACCCAGGTTGATCAAATAGGCATTGCCTTCCTTACTGATGTCTTTCGCTTTTACTTTGATCAGGGAAGTAGTACCAAATTTCCGTGGTTTATAATCCACGTTGGAGCGGAGCAGGATGCTGTCGATCATCATCGGATCCTGCCGGTCGATCTGGAAGACCTTCCCTTTTTTCAAGGCCTTTAGCTGAATGACATTATACCCGCTGATCGTACTATCCGGGATATTGAACTTCACATGCAGATCATATTTCAACACATCCCACCAATCCCGGGAAGGGCCATACGCACCCCGTAAGCTATCCGCACGGGTAAAGTCCTTTTTCTGGTTCAGCGGTTGAGCCTGAACAGCATTGAGAATTAAAAATGAAGAATTAAGAATGACAAAAGCCTTAACAAGTTGTTTCATGTGTATTTGTATATAAGTGCTAATTTAGTTTTCTTTCCTGTTACAAATGAGCCGTTCAAAAAAAAAATACAAAGAATCTGACCTGGATACAAGATACCAGATCCAGGATCAAGGATCTCGTATCTGGTATCCTGTATCTTGTATCCGGTATCCAGTATCTGTTATCCTTCTATCCTTAATCCTTCTATCCTGCACTTCCCACCGGCATACTGATAAAAAGATCTTCCGCTACAACGAAAGCAGCGGACTTGCCTCCCTGGATCCTGCTTTTGCCAAGAATAAACAGGTGATGTGGGCGGTGCATCAACTGTACAATACACTGATCGAGATCGACAGCAATATGCAGATGAAACCATCCCTGGCTCACCGCTGGACAATCTCTGACGATAACCTGGAGTTCACTTTTTACCTGCGCAATGATGTGTTCTTTACAGATGATCCATGCTTTGCGAACGGCAAGGGAAGAAAACTGACGGCGCAGGATGTGGAGTACAGTTTTAAACGGATGGTGGATAAGAACACAGCCAGTCCGGGCGCCTGGATATTCAACAACCGGGTGGACTCTGTGAACGGATTTACGGCCATTAACGACAGCACTTTTCGATTAAGACTCATCCGGCCTTTTCAGTCCATACTCGGGATATTAAGCATGCAGTACTGCTCCGTAATTCCCCGCGAAGCGGTTGAAATGTACAAAGCTGATTTCCGTCGCCACCCCGTGGGTACAGGCCCATTCAGCTTTGTGGCATGGGAAGAAGGGCAGGCACTTATTTTAAAGAAGAATGAGCATTATTTTGAAACCGACACCGATGGAAACCGGTTGCCCTATTTAGACGGCATAAAGGTCTCGTTCTACGACAGCAAGGCAACCGAGTTCCTGGAGTTCCAGCAAGAGCGCCTGGACTTTATTGATGACATCGATCCCTCTTTCAAAGACGAAGTGCTGACCAAGACCGGCAACCTGAAAAGCACATGGCTGGATAAGATCGAACTGCACAAACATCCTTACCTGAACATCGAATACCTTGGCATTCTGGTGGATGATGATAATGAACTGGTGAAAAATTCACCATTACGGCTACAGAAAATAAGGCAGGCCATCAATTATGGTTTCAACAGGAGAAAGATGATGCTCTATTTACGGAACAGCATCGGCATTGCCGCAGAAAGCGGCTTTGTACCGGCCGGGTTGCCCTCGTTTGACCCGGTTGCCGTTAAAGGATATTACTATGATGTTGCCCGGGCAAAACAGTTGCTTGCCGAAGCAGGGTTTCCGGAAGGGAAGGATCTACCCGCCATTAAATTACTCACCATTCCCATCTACGGCGACCTGGGAACATATATTGCCAATGAACTGTTGCAGGTTGGCATTAAAGTGGAGGTGGAAGTGGTTCAGAAAAGTTTATTGATGGAGCAAACCTCCAAATCACAGGCTTTATTCTTCCGGGGCAGTTGGATCGCCGATTATCCCGATGCAGAGAATTACCTCAGCGTATTTTACAGCAGGAACCCGGCGCCGCCCAATTATACCCGGTACAGGAACCCGGCATTTGATGCGTTGTATGAAAGTTCCCTCTCGCAAAAGAATGATTCATTGCGCTACCGGTTATACCAGCAGATGGACCGGATCGTTATGAATGATGCCCCGGTGGTACCCCTGTGGTACGATATGGCCATTCACCTTGTTCATTTAAACATCGTAAATTTCTATCCAAACAGTTTAAACCTGCTGGAGTTACGGCGTGTAAAAAAATTATAGACCCCTAAAAGTCACAGACCATGAAATCGTTTAAAAAATTAAAAGTGATCCTTGTTTTATCCCTGTTCGTTCTTATAGGGATCGCCGCAGTGAAGCAACCCCGGGCTGATAAGTTCAAGAACCTGCAGGTACTTCCCAAAAATATCACCGAAGATTCGCTGAATAAGATAATGGATGCCTTTGCCCTGGAACTTGGGGTTGACTGCAAGTACTGTCATACCCGGGATAAAAAAGCTGATACACTGATCTTTGACAAGGATGAAAAGCCTGAAAAAGAGATTGCCCGTAACATGATGCGGATGACCATGGACATAAACGAAAAGTATTTTCACTTTAATGAAGAAGTGAAGGCAAGCGAGGTACAGGCGGTCACCTGCTTTACCTGTCACCGGGGAGTACCCATGCCTGCAAAAGAAACAGGAGTCAAAAAATAGCTCCTGTTCACTTGTATCGGGGGTAGTGCATCAGTTTTAAAAAATAGTTGTCAGCCTGAACTTGTCGAAGGCGATTTAACAGTAAGATGAACTTCGACATCCCGACAGCTATCGGGATATCCCGACACAATTTATGGTTCAAAATTTTCAGACTGGTGCACTACCTATCGGGTCAACTTACTGTTTCTTTAATTTATTCCGGAACACTTTTTCAAATTTTTCCACCTTGGGCCTTATCACAAACTGGCAATAGCCCTCGCTGGTATTATTGCGGTAATAATTCTGGTGATATGCTTCGGCCGGGTAAAACACGGTGAACGGTTCCAGTGTTGTCACGATCGGGTTATTAAAAGCGCCGCTTTTATCCAGTTCGGATCTATACTTTGCCGCTTTTGCTTTTTGTTCTTCGTTATGATAAAAGATCACACTCCTGTATTGCGGTCCCACATCGGCGCCCTGGCGGTTTAACGTGGTGGGGTCATGTGTTTGCCAGAAGATCTCCAGCAGTTCGTCAAAGCTGATCTTTTTGGGGTTGTACAGAATATTCAGGCATTCGGCATGGCCGGTCGTTTTGCTGCAAACCTCTTCGTAAGTGGGGTTGGCAACGGTACCGCCGCTATAGCCGCTGGTCACTTTTTCCACGCCCTCCAGTTGCTGAAAAATGGCTTCGGTACACCAGAAACAGCCGGTACCAAAAGTAGCTGTATCAAGGGTGAGCGGAGTCGAACCCGGGATATTGCTGAGCGAAGTCGAAGCATTCATTTTATTATTTTTTTTGTTTGAATTATCTTTTTGGGCACAGGAACTAAGTCCTGCAAAGCTGATGACCGAAATGAATAAAACTTTTAACATGGTTGTGATTTTTTCATTTACTTACGCAAAGTTACCCGGCACAGATCGTATAACAAGTTATTGCAACAAAAGTTTAACACGGAGGCCCTTTGAACCATATAGGCACATAGTACACAATAGAAAGAACATAGACACCTTGAGTTCACTTATGTTTTCTATGTTCCAATGTGGTTCAATATCTTACTTGAATTAATCATAATGAGAACCTGTTTCATTATTTTAGTATCCGCGATCTTTTTTTCCTGTCATTAAAAGCCTGCTATGCAAAACATCACTTCTCATGCCTTCCGTTTAAAGCCGGGCCAGGACCTGAAAGCTGAAATTCAGAAAATGGTCAGTGAAAAGCAAATTAAGGCAGGATGGATCAGTACGGCTGTCGGCAGCCTGACAATCTATACCATTCGTTTTGCCAACCAGCCAACCGGCAGCAGCGACAGCGGGTATTTCGAGATCCTAAGTCTTGCTGGAACGGTTTCGGTAAACGGCTCACACCTGCACATCAGCGTCAGCGACTGCAGCGGCAAGACCATTGGCGGGCATTTAATGGAGGGCTGCATCATTTATACTACTGCCGAAATTGTGATCCTAAGCAGCAATGAATTTATTTTTAAGCGGGAGAAGGATGGAACAACCCCCTGGGAGGAGTTGCAGACAGTAGCGGTAAAAAATAAAGAATAAGAAACTACCTTTGCCTTCTTTAATTAAAAATCCTGCTCGAGGGTAACAGGCAATGAAATTTTTTCCTGAATCGGCATTGGTGCAACTGGAATATGAAAAGGTAAAGACCTTACTGGCCCTGCATTGCCGTACCGAATATGCAAAGTACAGGGCCGATAACCTCCGCATCCATACCAAAAAAGAATTCATTACAACCGAATTGCAGCAGACCAATGAATTCAGGCTGTTGCAGCAAAGTGGCCAGCATTTCCCCAATGATTTTACCCATACCCTGCAAAAGGAGTTGAAATTACTGGGTATCCCGGGTGCCGTTCTGAGCGGGGAACAGTTTTTACTGATCCGGCGGTTGACGGACAATGCAAATAATATCTTCCGGTGGTTCGATAATGAACGCCGGATCGCCTACCCGGCCATGGCAAAAGTGACGAGTGATGCCTATTATGAAAAGCGGATCATTGAGATGCTCGATGAAGTACTGGATGAGACCGGGCAGGTGAAAGACAGCGCCAGTGAAGAACTGGGAAACATACGGATGAACCTCTACCGCAAGCGGAATGAACTGCGTCGTGTTTTTGACAGGATAGTAGGCAAGCTGAACAAGCAGGGTTACCTGGCCGATATTGAAGAAAGTTTCATGAACGGCAGGAGGGTGCTGGCCGTTTTTGCTGAACAAAAGCGGATGATCAAAGGCATCCTGCACGGCGAAAGTGACAGTCGCAGGACCTCGTTCATTGAGCCCGAAGAAACAACCGAACTGAATAACACGATCTTTTCGCTGGAGAATGACGAACGGAAGGAAGTGTACCGGATATTGAGAAAACTTACCCAGGACCTGAGTGTATATGCATCCCTGCTTAAAACCTATCATGCCATATCCGGGGAATATGATTTCATCCGGGCCAAGGCAAGATTTTCCATGGAGTACAACGGAAATTTCCCCGTGATACTGGATAAAGCACATGTAAAACTGATCCAGGCTTTTCACCCCTTGCTGTATCTCTACAACAAAACGAGCAGCAAACCCACCATCCCGGTGGATATAACCCTGGATGAGAAGCAACGCATACTCGTCATCAGCGGCCCCAATGCCGGGGGCAAGACGGTTACCCTGAAAACCGTAGGGCTTTTACAACTGATGATGCAGAGCGGCTTGCTTGTTCCGGTGCATCCCGACAGTGAGATGGGGATCTTTAAACAGATCATGATCCACATCGGCGATACACAAAGCCTGGAATTTGAACTGAGCACATATTCTTCCCACCTGAAGAACATGAAGCACTTCATGGAGAATGCCAATGGAAAAACCTTATTTTTCATTGACGAGTTAGGCAGCGGCAGCGATCCCAGCCTCGGCGGAGCCTTTGCCGAAGTGATCATGGAAGAACTGGCACATAAACACAGCCTGGGCATTGTTACCACCCATTACCTCAACCTGAAAGTGATGGCGAACAAAGTGCCGGGCATCATAAACGGCGCCATGCAGTTTGATGAAAAAAAACTGCTTCCCTTATACAAGCTGATCGTGGGCAAGCCCGGAAGTTCCTATACCTTTTCCATTGCCGAACGGATCGGGCTGGAGAAAAGACTGATCGAAAAAGCCCGCAAACTGGTGGATGAAGATCATTTTACCCTGGATAAACTGCTTAACCGCACCGAACAGGACCTGCAGGATATTGACAAGGAAAAAGCCTCCTTGCAGAAGCTGTTGAAGGAAAATGAACGGCTGAAAAAAGAAATGCAGCTGGTGATGGACAAGGAAAAGCACCGGCAGGAGATCGAACGGCTGAAAGAACAGAATAAGATATCGGAAGAGCGGCTGGCTTATGTAAAAGATATGGAGCGGCGCCTGAAGGCCATGGTGATCGAATGGCGCAAGGCAGACGACAAGGATAAAGTGGTGAAGATGATCCATGCGCTGTTGTTCAAACAAAAGGAAAAGATCACTTCCGAAAAGCAGCAGAAAAAGCTGAATGAAAAATTTGAAGAAGTGGGTGGGGAGATAAAGATCGGCCTGAAAGTAAAGATGAAACAAAACCGGCAGGTAGGTATCGTAAAAGATATCCGTGGGAAAAAAGCAGTACTGCAGGTTGGTGTAATGCCCATCACGGTTGACTTAAAGGACCTGGTGGTGGTAAAAGATAAAGTCCCGGACCAAATAGTTTCGTAAAACTTTTGGGTTGAAATAGTTCAAAACGTACTTTTGCGGCGGAGAGATGGCAGAGCGGTCGAATGCGGCGGTCTTGAAAACCGTTGACTGTTACAGGTCCGGGGGTTCGAATCCCTCTCTCTCCGCCAGTACAAGATCCTCCGTCTGATACGGAGGATTTTTAATTTACCTTTACTTCCCGAATGAAACATCTCTCCAGCCTCAATAAATATTTCTGGAAATACCGCTGGCATTTTATGCTGGGATTCATTTTTATCATTCTCACCAATTATTTCCGCATCCTTTCTCCCCAGATAACGGGCTACGTGGTTAATACGGTTGTACATTCCATAAAAACAGAACAAAGCGGCACGGGCCTGCCGGCTACCAGGGAAAGTGAAAAGAACTACGACTTTGCCGTGCAGCAGGTGATCGCAAAGTTTGAAGAAAACCCCTCCGATAAGATCCTCTATGCAGGCCTTACCCTTTTTGTGATCGCCATCATCAGCGGCTTCTTCATGTTCCTGATGCGGCAGACCATTATTGTAATGAGCCGGCACATCGAATACGACCAGAAGAACGAGATATTCACCCACTACCAGAAACTGGATACCAATTTCTATAAAACACACAGCACCGGCGACCTGATGAACCGCATATCGGAAGATGTAAGCCGGGTGAGGATGTACACGGGGCCGGCCATCATGTATTTCATCAACCTGGCAGCGGTGATCGGCTTCAGCATTTTTTTTATGATGAAGGCAAGTCCCAAACTTACCCTGGTTGCATTGTCGCCACTGCCCGTACTGGCCATCAGCATTTATTTTGTTAATACCATCATCAATAAAAAAAGCGAGCGCATCCAGTCGCTGCTGAGCAGTTTAACCACCAATGCACAGGAATCTTATTCCGGCATCCGGGTGATAAAATCATTTGTGCAGGAAAAGGCCATGCTTGGTTTTTTCAAGAAGAACAGTGAAGCATACCGGGACAATGCCCTTAGCCTGGCCAGGACCGAAGCCATTTATTTTCCCAGCATGGCATTGCTCATCGGTTTAAGCACTTTGATCACCATCATGGTGGGCAGCCTGGACGTGGTGAACCAGGTAAAAGGAGCCAGCGTGGGGCAGATAGCAGAATTTGTGATGTACATACAAATGCTGACCTTCCCGGTGAGTGCCATCGGCTGGACGGCGAGCATGACACAGCGGGCTGTCACATCGCAGAGAAGGATCAACGAGTTCCTGCATACCGGGCCGGGTATTAAAAATGGACCGGAGCCGCTAAAACCCATGCTGCAGGGGAACATCCTTTTCTCTCATGTTGATTTTGTGTATCCGCATACCGGTATCCATGCGCTGAAAGATTTCTCCCTGCAGGTCAACAAAGGAGAGAAGATAGCCATTGTAGGCAGGACCGGCTCGGGGAAATCCACCCTGGCACAACTGCTCCTGCATATGTACGAACCACAAAAGGGAATGATCTGTTTTGACGGAATCCCCATCAACAAGATCGACATCCAGTGGCTGCGGCTGCAGGTAAGTTATGTACCCCAGGATGTTTTTTTATTCAGTGAAACGGTCAGCAACAATATCCGGTTTGGCATTGATGGAGCAACGGATGAACTGGTGAGATCGGCAGCCACCCAAGCCAGCATTCACAACGAAATAGAAAAATTCAGCAGCGGGTACCGCACCATGATCGGGGAGCGGGGTGTGACCCTGAGCGGCGGACAGAAGCAACGCATATCCATCGCCCGGGCTTTGATCAAAGATCCACGCATTGTGATCTTTGATGACTGCCTGAGCGCCGTGGATGCCCGTACCGAAAAAGAGATCATCGGCAACCTGTACCGTTACCTGGAAGACAAAACGGCTGTAATAATCACCCACCGCATATTTTCCCTGTTTGAATTTGACCGGATCATCGTGATCGACGACGGCCGCATAGCCGAACAGGGAACCCATCAGCAGTTGCTTGAGCGGAAAGGGTATTATGCCGAAATGTATGCCCGGCAGCAGGAACAGGACCGGGAAAAGTAATGCCCGTTGCCAAGCAGCCCTTTACCAGCCACCCCGGCAACGCTGATACTTATATTTTGTAGAATGGAAAACAATTTTATCTTTGCTTCGCCCAAAAAAATGAGGCTATCGTTAAAAATTAAAACTTAAAACAGTGGCGTACGAGAACAACGAAAAAAAACAGGACAGTGTTTACAGTAAACGCATCAGGGCCGGAAAACGCAGAACTTACTTTTTTGATGTAAGGGAGACCCGTGGCAATGATTATTATCTGACCATCACGGAAAGCCGCAAGCGGTTTGATTCAGACGGGTACGACAGGCATAAGATCTTCCTGTACAAAGAAGACTTCAACAAATTCATCAAGGGACTGGGAGAGGCAGTTGATTATGTAAAAACAGAATTAATGCCCGACTTTGACTTCGATGCCTTTAACCACGACACCCCGTATGAAGGAGAAGAGGGACAGGCACCCCGCCCGGTATCAACCGAAGCCGAAACACCCGTTGCAGTTGCAGAAACTCCCGCGGCTGAAGCAGCGGAAGAAAAGACCGAAGCTCCTGAAGCAACCAATATTTCCGTTGATAACGGAAGCACTGAGGAAGTAGACAAGTGGTAAACCAAACACCAAACCTAATTGCAACAGAGTCCTCCCTCACCGGGAGGATTTTTTTATTGTAACTTGTGTAAATGAAAAAAGTGATCCTGGTCATCGTAGTTGCCGGTACAGGCATCTTTTCATCCTGCGCCCAGGTTACGTGCAAATTCAGCAAGGCCTACGCTTATTTTACCGTTTCCATGCCCGGGACACAGATGGTGGATGAAAAAGGGAACCCCGTGCCCCCTGTACCGGTAATTGAAAGGTTTATTTATATAGAAACGACCGGTCCTGCGATCCCGAAAGTTGTGTTTGTGAGATACGATACCCTTTTAATGAAGGCAACGGTAGCCCGTATCGAAGGAAATACATCCTCTCCGGGAAATAATCCTGAAAATTATAAGCCGGTCATTCTTAAAGCAAAAAAAGGCAACCATCTCTGGAGGATAGACCTGCAACCGGCTGAAGAATCACCAATGAAAGCTACGGCATACCGGAACATCCATGTTAAGATCCTGCGATCCGGCAGATCATGCGTCTTAAGATTTAAAGCTGAGAAAGAGCTTTCTACTTTCCCGAGGTATTGACCTGTTTCAAAAAACCGGGTCTTTGGTTACCGCATTTTTTTATACTGGTTTACCAGGCCATTTGTAGAACAGTCGTGGGAACTTACAACGTCCGTATTCTCCAGTTCAGGTAATATTTTATTTGCCAGGACCTTGCCCAGTTCAACACCCCATTGATCAAAACTGTAAATATTCCAGATAACCCCCTGTACAAATATTTTATGCTCGTACAGGGCGACCAGTTGTCCCAATGTGAAAGGAGTGATTTGCTTCAGCAAAAAGGAATTGGTCGGACGATTGCCCTCAAATATCCGGTAAGGATTATCCTGCGTGGTTCCATTCATCAGCGCTTCTGTTTGTGCAAAGAAATTACTCAACAACTTTTGATGATGATCTCCCACCGCATTATGACTGATTGCAGGTGCTATAAAATCACAGGGGATGATCTGTGTACCCTGGTGAATGAGCTGGTAAAACGCATGCTGGCCATTGGTGCCGGGTTCACCCCAGATAACCGGGCCGGTGGCATAATTCACTTTGTTGCCGTTCCGGTCAACATACTTTCCGTTGCTTTCCATATTCCCCTGCTGGAAATACGCGGCAAAACGATGCAGGTACTGGTCGTATGGGAGAATGGCTTCTGTTTTTGTGCCAAAGAAATTGCCATACCAGATACCGATGACCGCCATCAATACCGGGATGTTTTTATCAAACGATGTTTCCCGGAAATGCCGGTCGGTTTCATAAGCGCCTTTCAGCAACTGTTCAAAATTCTCGTAGCCAATGGTCAGTGCAATGGATAATCCGATGGCACTCCATAAACTGTATCGCCCGCCTACCCAATCCCAGAACTCAAACATATTTGCCGGGTCGATGCCGAACTTTATTACGTCTTTTTCGTTGGTGCTCAGGGCAACAAAGTGTTTGGCGATATGCGCCTCGTCTTTTGCATTTTGCAGGAACCAGTTCCTTGCCGTATGCGCATTGGTCATGGTTTCCTGCGTGGTGAAGGTCTTGCTGGCAATCAGGAAAAGCGTCTCATCAGCCTTTACCTTTTTCAGCGTTTCGGAGATATGGGTTCCATCAACATTGCTTACGAAATAAGTTTCAATACCATCAACCCAGTAAGGCTTCAACGCCTCTGTCGCCATTACCGGGCCAAGGTCGCTGCCGCCGATTCCGATGTTCACGATGTATCTTATTTTCTTACCGGTATATCCCTTCCAGCTGCCATTGTGTATGTTGGAACAAAAATCCTGCATCTGCTGCAATACTTTTTTGATTCCCGGCATCACATCTTCGCCACCGGTCATCACCGGCTTGCCGGAAAAATTCCGGAACGCGGTATGCAGCACCGCCCGGTTCTCTGTTTCATTGATCCTTTCGCCGGTGAACATGGCCTCAATCGCATCCTTTAACCGGCATTCTTCCGCTAATTGAAGCAACAGTTCAATGGTATTTTCGGTGATGATATTTTTAGAATAATCAAAGAGAATATCATTCATCTGCAAGGAGAACCGGCTGAACCTTTCCGCATCATTATAGAAAAGGTCTTTCATGTACACTTCTTCAAACAATTGCCGGTGCTGCTGCAATGCCTGCCAGGATGGGGTAGTGGTGGGATTTATTTTCGGGAACATGTAAATACTGAAGAATTAAGAATGAAAAATTAAGAATGCTGTACGACGAAGATATTTAAAAACAGGGTAAGTACTTGCATCGTTCTTTTTGACGGTGCCCGTCATTCTAAAAAAGAAAACCGGATCTTTATCGGATCCGGTTGTTAAAATATTCGTGCTTATATCTTATTGTCTTTTCGGTATCATTCCCCGGATACCCATATCAATAACCTGGTCGCCGTTATTGGGGTCGTAGGTGCCGTTGCCGTCTACGTCGATCCATTCAAAGCTTTTATTTACAGAAAGCGATACTACGATATTGATATCGGCTGTTTCGTTACCGGTTACAACAAGCGGTGATAGAAATTCACCGGTAACGAGGCAGGATCCCTGCGGTATGGGTGAAGTGGCAAACAAAGGATTGGGAACGGTAGTTGCCCCGGGAGGTGCCTGGCCGGTACTTAAAAATCCAAAGCCCAGGTATTTTCCTTCCACAGCCCAGTAACCCTGTAACTTATTTGCATTCACTGTTACGGTAGAATCCTTTACTTTATAATTAGTGAGATAGGTATTATATCCAATGAAGGATGCTACCGTGGCATCAATGGTTTGTCCCAATGCATTCATATACACATTATAATTCTGGTAGGCCAGTGAAACCCTGAGCCAGGTATAGGTGCCCGCAGCAAAACTTTTAACAGGCACACTGAGAAAAACCTGGTTGTTGCCCGCAAATTTTGAGTTGGCAAAATCAATGGCTTTGGTGCCCCCGGTGGTGACCTCAGGGGCTTTGTACAAAACAGCACCTGCACCTAAAGCAGTAAAAGGAGATGGGGTCATCTCCACATAATGTGCGCTCATCAGGTTAAACCGCGGCGACTGGCCCGCATGGCCCGCCGGCATGGGAGCCGGTTGCCCGATCGCATTCAGCCTGACCTGGGTAGAATCAAATTTGAAAATGAAATTCACTTTCGCTTCACTGGTGCCTGCATCGGGCTCTTTCTGACAAGATTGGAATAATAAGGCGGCGATGGCCATCGCCATGATGGATCGTAACTTCATAGTTGGCTGTGTTTGTTTGGGCTGGAAACGCCCCACGGCCGGTTTATTTCCCATTTACATGGATACGATCACCTGCAGGAGCCGATTTAGCATTTCTTTAGTAAAATCAAGGTGGGTTACCATCCTGACCTGGGTTTGAGAAATGGGCAGGCAGAGTATATCCTGTTGTTTTAGTTTGTCACAAAAGCCTTTTGCCGAATCGTAGTTGCCTTTTACTTCAAAGATCAAAATGTTTGTTTCAACAGGCATGATATTGCCAATAAATTCCTTTTTGTCCAACGCTTCCGCGATCTGCCTGGCATGGTCATGGTCTTCAGCCAACCGGGCAATATTATTCTCCAGGGCATAAATACCGGCTGCAGCAATGTACCCGGCCTGCCGCATACCACCGCCAAAAACCTTCCTTACCCTGCGGGCCTGCTTAATAAAAGCCTGCCTTCCTAATAGCAGGCTTCCCACCGGCGTGCCCATGCCTTTGCTCAGGCAAATGGATATGCTGTCGAATATTTCACCGTACTGCTTTGGGCTCTCATTCTTTGCAACAAGGGCATTCCAAAGCCTTGCACCATCTAAATGGAAGCTGAGGTTATTTTTTGAACAGATTTCTTTAATATGTTGTATTTCAATAAAATCATAACAACTTCCACCGCCCCGGTTAGCGGTATTTTCCAGGCTCACCAGCCTGGTTCTTGCTTTATGCACATCATCCGGATTAATGGCTTCTTCAACCTGGCCGGCTGTGATCCTTCCCCGGTCCCCATCAATTGGTTTTACCTGGCTGCCGCTGTTAAAAGCGATACCCCCTCCTTCATAAATGTAAACATGGCTTACTTTATCGCAGATCACTTCATCGCCAGGTTGCGTATGGCATTTAATGGCTATTTGGTTGGTCATGGTCCCGCTGGGGCAAAAAAGGGCTGCTTCCATTCCAAACATTCCGGCTGCCATGGCTTCCAACCTGTTAACGGAAGGGTCTTCCCCAAAAACATCATCCCCAACCTGTGCTTTGAACATAGCCTCCAGCATGGCCGGGCCAGGTTTGGTAAAAGTATCGGAGCGTAAATCTGCTATCATGGGTTAAAGATAAGCCTCAGGCCCCAAGCTGCAAGGGGGCTGATCTTAGAAAATAGTATGAATATGGATTCGAAAAGGGTCAGAAAACGCATGCCATCCCTTGAAGCTTGTTACTTGTGGCTTATTATCCCCATTCATCCCTTTTTTTACCCAAACGTTATGAAATACGGCCGTTGCAACGTACCTTTGCAAATAATTTTCGCTGGAATTTGAAGCATTAACCATTCGTTTGCAACCTTTTCCCAACAAAATGCGTCTAGTTATTGTTCTTCCATAAGAGTTCTATCTATTTAAGATTTTTAATATAAGAAAATGAGGCAACTTAAGATCGCAACGCAGATTACCAACCGTGATTCACAAGCGGTTGAGAAATATCTGCAGGAAATTTCGAAGATTTCGATGATTACTCCGGAGGAGGAGACCATTTTGGCCCAAAAGATCAAAATGGGAGACCAGCGTGCATTGGACAAACTGGTACAGGCCAACCTGCGTTTCGTGGTATCCGTAGCAAAGCAGTACCAGCACCAGGGCCTTTCGCTGAGTGACCTGATCAACGAGGGCAACCTCGGCTTAATTAAAGCGGCACAACGCTTCGACGAAACCAAAGGTTTCAAATTCATTTCATACGCCGTTTGGTGGATCCGCCAGTCCATCCTGCAGGCGTTGGCAGAGCAGGGCAGATTGGTCCGCCTGCCTCAAAACAAAATTGGCACCTACAACAAGGCTAACAAAGCATATATGGCGTTTGAACAGGAACATGAGCGTGAGCCAAGTACCGAAGAACTGGCTGAATTGCTGGAGATGAGCGAAACAGAGATCAACAACATTTTTCAAAGTAATACCCGTCATACTTCACTGGATGCACCCGTGCATGAAGCAGAAGATGTGGCCATGGGTGACCTGCTGAAAGGTGGCGATGAGACCGATGAGGACGTAATGCATGATTCACTGAAAAATGAGATCCGCAGGGTCCTGAAATCTTTAAGCCCCAGAGAAGCGGAGATCGTGAATGCATATTTTGGGCTGGATGGGGAAAATGGGGTTACCATTGAGCAAATTGGCCAGAAATATGACCTGACCAAGGAACGCATCCGCCAGATCAAAGAAAGAGCGATCAAGCGTTTGCAGAAGGCCCGCTACAGCGGTGCACTGAAAGCATATCTCGGATAATGTAATTTTGATGGGTTATATCAAAGTCCTCCTGCCAAAAGCCGGAGGATTTTTTTATCCCCCAGCTCTTCGCAACATTCGGGATGAATAAATGTTAACTAATATTAACGTACCGTTGAGTGGAATAAAACGGGCTTGATCTAAATTTGATCTTTATGAAACGGATAATCTTATTTTTCAGTACCTGCCTGTTCCTCAGTTCCTGCGAAAAGAACATTGACTTTGATCTCAAAACCACTACATCCCTTTTAGTAGTTGATGCGCAAATTGAGAACGGGCTGGCGCCAACCGTAGCCCTTTCAAAAAGCCTGGACTATTTCGGGGCCATCAGTCCCCAGGTACTGGCATCGTCCTTTGTTCATAATGCCGAAGTGACCATGAACAACGGAACACGTACGCATACCTTTAAAGAATATACCGTACCGGTCGGTAATGGCTATTCCATTTATTACTACAGCATTGATTCAGCCAGTCTTGCCACGGCTTTTTCCGGGGAGTTTGGTAAACAATATGATCTTACCATCAAAGCCGAAGGAAGAACATATGCCGCCAAAACGACCATTCCCTTGCTTACCAAAATATTTGATTCGCTCTGGACAAAAAAAGCTCCTGCACCGGCCGATACGTCTAAAAGGGTTTTATGGGCAAGGGCCATTGATCCACCGGGACTTGGCAATTACATCAGGTATTACACAAAGAAGAACAGCGAACGGTTCCTGCCCGGCCTCAACTCGGTATTCAATGATGAAGTGGTTGACGGTACAACATATTCCGGTCAGGTTGACCAGGGTATTGACCGGAACCAGCCTGTACCAACCGGCGATGATAAGTTTTTCAGCCGGGGCGATACCATTTATTTCAAACTCTCCAACATTGACAGGGCTTCTTATACTTTCTGGAACACCTGGGAATTCAACCAGCAGAGCATCGGGAATCCATTTGCCCAGCCGGGCAAGGTGATCGGCAATATCAGCAACGGGGCACTGGGTGCATTCTGCGGATATGCATCCCAGGTTGGAACTGTTATCGCCCGGTAACGGCAACTGGAAATATTCAGCTAAATTTGCACAAATAATAAGACAGGAGATCTATGGCAACTGAGAAAGTACATTGTTTGATCATTGGTTCGGGACCGGCAGGATATACCGCCGCTATTTATGCTTCCAGGGCAGGACTGAATCCTGTTCTGTACCAGGGCATTCAACCCGGCGGACAATTGACCATTACAACCGAAGTAGAAAATTACCCGGGCTACCCCGATGGGATACAGGGCCCTGAAATGATGGTGCATTTTGAGAACCAGGCAAAACGCATGGGTACGGATATAAGATACGGCCTTGCTACCAGGGTCGACTTCTCTGTCCGCCCGCTGAAAGTAGAAATTGATGAAGAAAAATGGATCGAAGCGGACTCGATCATCATCTCAACTGGTGCATCGGCAAAATGGCTGGGCATTGAAAGCGAACAAAGACTGAATGGCTATGGTGTAAGCGCCTGTGCAGTCTGTGACGGATTCTTCTTCAATGGAAAAGAAGTGGCCATTGTGGGTGCAGGGGATACCGCAGCAGAAGAAGCGCTCTATCTTTCAAAGATATGTTCGCAGGTGCACATGATCGTTCGCCGGGGAGAGATGAGGGCCAGCAAAGTGATGCAGGAAAGGGTGATCAATACGCCCAACATAAAAATATACTGGAACAGTGAAACCGATGAAGTGCTGGGAGATAAGAACGTTCATGCTGTTCGGATAAAGAATAACAAAACAGGAGAGAAGCAGGAGATACCGGTTAGCGCCTTCTTTGTTGCCATCGGCCACCAACCCAACTCGGGTATTTTCAAAGGCTGGCTTGATATGGATGATGCCGGTTACATCAAAACCATTCCAGGCACATCTAAAACAAATATCGAAGGTGTATTTGCATCCGGCGATGTTCAGGACAAAATATACCGCCAGGCTGTAACGGCAGCCGGATCAGGATGTATGGCAGCCCTGGATGCTGAACGTTACCTGGGGGAAAAAGGGTTGCACTGATAAATAAATTAAGAATGAAGAATTAAAAATTAAAAATGCCTTTGGTTCACTCAGTCTTTTAAATTCAATAAGTCTCTTTCATTCTATGAAATTCTAACCCGCCTGCCGGAGGGCAGGTTCTTAATTCATAATTTTTAATTCTCAATTGTCCCATGGTTACCATTCAACTTAAGAATTTGCTTTTTTATTCCTGTCATGGCATACATGCCGAAGAGAAGATCCTGGGGAATAATTTTGAAGTAAATGTTGAACTTTCTTTTGATGCAGGTGACCGCATCGACTCCCTGGAACAAACCATCAATTACGCATCGGTGTATGAGCTGATCAAACAACGCATGGCAATTCCCACTGAGCTCCTCGAAACACTTGCCTGGGATATCGCCCACCAGGTTCATGCAATGGATGACCGGGTCCTGTCCATTACGGTTGCTGTTGAGAAAAAGAACCCGCCCATCCCCGGCATGGAAGGATCTGTCGGCGTAAAATATCACAAAGACTTTTAGGCTTTTCGCCCTTATTTAATTCTATGTTAAACGGCAACCGTTTACCCGCCGATTTAGTTACCTTCGGAATTCAAAAATCAGTTTATGATAAAAAAGGTATTCAGTGTTTTAGCGTTGAGCATTTCGATCGGTTCCCTGCAGGCACAGGACGACCTGATCAAACAATCAAAGTACGATCCGCATGCACTTTTCTCCCCACTGTTCTATCCAAACGGCACAAGCATTACAAGGGCAGCAACCGGTGAACCCAATGTGGGTTACTGGCAGAATAAGGCCGATTACCAGATCAGCGTATCCCTGAATGACGAGACCAACCAGGTTTCCGGAACGGTCACTATTACCTATAAAAACAACAGCCCGCATGCATTGCCCTTTTTGTGGCTGCAACTCGACCAGAACCTTTTCAATAAAGAAAGCAGGGGACAGGCCCGCATGCCCCTCAACAGCCGCAGCCGCTACGGCGACAGTAAAAGCGATTTCAATGGTGGTTATAAGATCCGTTCAGTTAAACTGCTCAATGAAAATGCGGATGCCAACTATGTCATCACCGATACCCGTATGCAGGTACGCCTGCCCAAAGCCATGAAGGCGGGAGGTGATATTACCAGGATAAAAATTGAATACTCTTTTATCTTACCGGAGTACGGTGCCGACCGTTGCGGTATATTAAAGACAAAGAATGGAAATATTTTTGCCGTGGCTCAGTGGTTCCCCCGCCTGTGTGTGTTTGATGATGTGCAGGGCTGGAACACCGATCCATACCTTGGCCCCAGTGAGTTTTATTGTGAGTATGGCGACTTTGATGTGACCATCACGGCTCCTGCAACACATATTGTTGTTTGCAGCGGCGAATTGCTGAACGAAGCAGAGGTACTGACACCAACACAATTCAGCCGCATGGCGCAGGCAAAGAAAAGCGATAAGACCGTGATCATCCGCTCTGCAGAAGAAGTGACTGAAGCGTCTTCCAGGCCAACGAGATCAAAAACACTCAGCTGGCATTATAAGATAACCAATGCACGGGATGTGGCCTGGGCCAGCAGCAAGAGTTTTATCTGGGATGCAGCAAAGATGAACTTACCAAGCGGCAAAACCTCATTGGCCATGAGTGTATACCCGGTTGAGAGTGATGGAGCCAAAGGCTGGGGAAGGTCAACCGAATATACCAAGGGCAGCATTGAGAATTACAGCAAGCGCTGGTTCGAATATCCCTATCCCTGTGCCGTGAATGTAGCCAGCAATATCGGCGGTATGGAATACCCCGGTATCGTATTCTGCGGCTACAATGCCACCAAGGGCGACCTGTTTGGTGTTACCGACCATGAATTCGGTCATACCTGGTTCCCCATGATCGTTGGCAGCAATGAACGGAAATACGGATGGATGGATGAAGGCTTCAATACCTTCATCAATTCATTGGCCGGTGATGATTTCAACAACGGCGAATACAAGGATGGTGCTGCCAATATGGAACAGGTGGCTGCATTTTTATTCGGTCCCGGCAGTGAACCCATCCTGCTTACGCCCGATGCCATGAAGGAAAGAAATATCGGGGTGGCGCTGTATTTTAAACCGGGGCTGGGTCTGTCCCTGCTGCGTAAAGAGATAATCGGCCCCGACCGTTTTGATTATGCCTTCCGGGAATACATCAGGCTAAAGGAGCCATCGTTCACATCGTGAACATGGAACAGATGGCGTTGCCCGTAAACATCAGCTATGAAACAAAGAGTGGTGTGAAAGGAACGCTCAAATTACCGGTAGAAGTATGGAACAATACCAACAACTGGAAAGTAAAACTGCCTACCACCGAAGAACTTCAGCGTGTTACCCTGGATGAGGCAAAGGCTTTCCCCGATGTGAATTTTAAAAACAACAACTGGCAGTCTAATTAAATAACTGAAACGATAAACGAGTACCGCAGCCTGAACAGCTGCGGTATTTTTTTTACTTATAAAGAACGGAGTTATTTGAATTGGCTTTGTTCTTAAATTAAAATTGCGTTTCTTACCTGAAATAAACGAAACGAACATACATGCCCAACGGACAAATGACCCATTCACTGGCCGCACCAATCGCCCAGCAGGAAAGAATTACGATAATCGACAGCCTGCGGGGTATCGCCATACTGGGCATATTGCTGATGAATATACCCGGTTTTGGCCTGGCTCATTCAGCTATCTTCGATTTTTCATTGCAACCCCAGGGTGATCTCAATTATGTTTTCTGGTATGTTTTCGGCCCGGGCGTTTTTGAAGGTAGTATGAGAGGGATTTTTTCTATGCTTTTTGGCGCCGGTATGTACATTTTTGTGACAAGGCTGGAAAAAAGAACAACCGGATTGATGCCGGCTGAACTTTTTCTCCGCAGGCAATTGTGGTTGCTGCTATTTGGAATATTCCATGCCTATGTATTACTGTGGTTTTGGGATATACTGTATCATTATGCCATCTGTGGAATCGTGCTGTTTGCTTTCCGCCGCTTAGCACCCAAATACCTGTTAATAGGAGCTGCTGTATGCCTGGTGCTGATGACAGCCAGGGAGAACAGGGATCTCTACAAAAAGAAAGATATAATAGCAAAAGGAGAGATCGTTGCGGCTATCGATACCACAAAAATAAAACTCACCGATATACAGAAGGAACAACTGGGTGCCATGAATGAGTTTAAGGATAAAAGTAAACCCGAAGAGAAAAAGAAAAAGATGGAAAGGCAATTGCAGGAAGTGAGAGGCGGCTATGCTGAATTGTATGAAACAAGAAGTAAAATGGCCGAGGAAGGACAAACAATGGCCATGTATTACTGGGCGATTTTTGATGCACCCTTGTTTATGTTCATTGGCCTCGCTTTTTTTAAACTACGTATTTTACAGGGTGAGGCAAAAACAAAAGTATATGCATGGATGGCCGTTATCGGGCTTGGTGTGGGTTTACCCCTGTCGTATTTATTCGTCACCTTTGATGTGAATTATAATTTCAACTGGTTTGAGATCGTGAAGAACAAACAATTCGAGTTTTATGAACTGCAGCGCCTCATTCATTCCATCGGCATATTCGGCTTCATCATGCTGCTGTACAAATCGGGCCTGTTTAAATGGCTGTTTGCCCTGATGCGGCCCGTAGGGCAAATGGCTTTTACCAATTACCTGATGCAATCCGTTATATGCAACATCGTTTTCCTGGGCATTGGATTCGGATTATTCGGACGCCTGGAATACCACCAATTGTATTATGTGGTTGCTGCTGTATGGGCCGTAGAAATAATCTGGAGTCATTTGTGGTTACGATACTTCCGGTTTGGCCCCATGGAATGGATATGGAGAAGTTTGACCTATTGGAAAAGACAGCCGCTTAAAAAAGATAAAATGACCGGTGTAATAAATACTTAGGCCATTGCTGCCATCTTGTTATACTTGTTCCGGTATTCAACCGGGGTAAGGCCCGTGATCTTTTTGAACGTGGTGCGGAAAGCTTTTGTATCGGTATAACCCACATGGTACATCAATTCATTGATGTTCCTGCGGCTGCTTTCAAAACTCCGCTTGGCAGCTTCTATCTTTATCCGCTGAATATATTCCAGCACCGAGTTGTTGGTGGCCAGCCGGAACCTTCGTTCAAAACTTCTTCTGCCCACAGCCACTTTGGCTGCCAGTTCATCTACGTTCATTCTTTCCTCAATATGATGCTCAATGTAATCCTGCGCTTTTTTTATGGCTTCGTCCTTGTGTTCTTTCTGTCCTTTGAATATGGCAAAAGCCGACTGGCTGTTGCGGTCAATATCAATGGCAAAATATTTTGAAACCAGGATGGCCGTTTCCCGGTCGGTGTATTTTTCAACCAGGTGCAACAGCAGGTTCCAGTAGGAGTTGGCACCCCCGCTTGAATAGATCCCGTTATCTTCGGTAACAATGCTTCCGTCCTGTACGTCCACTTCGGGAAACATTTCCCGGAATTCGTTGGTAAAACCCCAATGCGTTGAACATTTTTTCCCGTTCAGCAAACCCGTAGATGCCAGTAAAAAAGCGCCAACACAAAGGGATGCTACCTCAGCGCCTTTCTTATATTGCTGAACGATCCAGGGCACCAATACCTTATTTGCCTTTACAGCCCCGGCCATATCGCCAAACAAAGCAGGGATGAAGACCAGGTCGGTCTTCTTTACATCCTTCAGTAATTTATCCGGGTGAACGGTGTATTGGCCGCCGTTGAGTTCAATTTGTTTTTTGGTTCCCACCAGTTGCAGATCGAACAGGGGCTTTCTGCCCGACAGGGTCAGGAACCGGTTGACGGCGCTGAAGCAGTACTGCGGATCGGCAATGGCCTGCATAACCGAACTTTCCGGTACCAGGATGGCTACTTTTTTCATACCTTAAAGGTAGAAAATAATCTGTCGCAAACAGCCCCCGGATTGTCGTTTTTGCACAGCACAATATAAATACAGCCGCCGTATGTTTGTACGGTTAAAATAAACGATCATTCTAAAAATAACTACAATGACAACTGCCGGAAAAACAACCATCACCATCGAAGCAACCGTAAATGCTTCAGCCGAAAAAGTATGGAAGGTCTGGACAAACACCGAATACATCACCCAATGGAACAACGCCTCACCCGACTGGCATACAACCCGGGCTGAAAATGACCTGCGGCCGGGAGGAAAATTCCTTTCCCGGATGGAAGCAAAAGACGGAAGCATGGGCTTTGATTTCTGGGGAATTTATGATGTGGTGAAGCCACATGAATATATTGAGATGACCCTCGGGGACGACCGGAAGGTAAAGATCTATTTTAAAGGCAGCGGCAATCAGACACATATCGTGGAAACATTTGAAGCAGAAGGAGAGAACCCCATCGAGATGCAACGGGCCGGCTGGCAGGCAATATTGGATAACTTCAAACAATACACCGAAACAAATTAATAACCGCCAAAAAAATTACATGACCAATCAAATTCATCCTTGCCTTTGGTTCGACGGCCAGGCACAGGAAGCAGCCGGATTTTATTGCGGTATTTTTAAGAACTCAAAAATAACCGTAGACACTCCCATGGTGGTGAACTTTGAACTGGCGGGAAAGAAATTCATGGGCCTGAATGGCGGCCCGATGTTCCGTTTCAACCCGGCCATTTCTTTTTTTGTAAAATGTTCATCCGCCGAAGAAACAAACGAGGTCTGGAACAGGCTGATCGATGGCGGCAACGCATTAATGCCGATCGGGAAATATCCCTGGAGCGAACAGTATGGCTGGGTGCAGGATAAGTTTGGACTTACCTGGCAGGTGATGGCACACTATGCAGCCGGGACCGAACAGACCATTACGCCATCCATGTTGTTTACGAATGCCCAATTCGGCCGGGCAGAAGAAGCCATCACTTTTTATTCTTCTGTTTTTGAGAATTCTTCCACCGCAAGGATGGAGCGTTACCCGGCGGAAGATGCTGCAAATGCGGGTAAACTGATGTATTCCGAATTCAGCCTTGGCAACTACGATCTCATTGCAATGGATGGGCCCGGCGGGCACGATTACATCTTTAATGAAGCCATATCCTTTGTGGTGAATTGCGGGAACCAGGAAGAGATAGATCATTACTGGAATAAACTCACCGAAGGAGGATCAGAGAGCATGTGCGGCTGGCTGAAAGATAAATTTGCTGTGTCCTGGCAGATCGTTCCGGCCGTATTGGGCAAACTGATGACCGACCCGGACAGGTCCGGGAGGGTGACGCAGGCCTTCATGCAGATGAAGAAATTCGATATTGAAAAACTGATGAACGCTTAATTAACGTGACGGCCAGGAAAGGAACAGCAAGGATATGCAGCAATGGCCACCGCTATTACAAAAGCAGCGGTTGTTTGACCTGCCCGGTTTGTGAACAGCAACGGAAACCGGAAAGCGGCTTTTTTTCTTTGCTACCGGCACCGGCAAGAAGGGCCCTGGAAAACAAAGGCATTAGAAACCCGGAACAGTTGTCCGGTTTCAGTGAAAAGGAAATACTTGCATTGCATGGAATGGGAAAGACATCCATGCCCTTATTGAAAGGACTATTACTTGAAAAAGGATTGACCTTCAAAAAATAAATGTATGCTCACATTACGGTTCAACATGAAAATAAATGCACCCCGGGAAAAAGTATGGCGTGCATTATGGGATGACCGGGCCTACCGGGAATGGACCTCGGTTTTCACCGCCGGCTCTTATGCCAAAAGCGACTGGAAGGAGGGGAGCCGCATTGATTTCCTAAGCCCCGGCGGCAGCGGCATATTTGCGGTCATTGATAAACTGGTGCCCAACACCCAAATGACCTTTAAACACCAGGGGGAGATAAAGAATGGAGAAGATGTTACCGGCAGCGAATGGGCCGGTGCCCTGGAAAGTTATTTCTTATCGGAAGAGAACGGGCAGACCATTTTGAATACGGAGTTACAAACCACCGATGACTTCCAGCAATATTTCAAGGACGTATTTCCAAAAGCCATGGAACTGGTAAAGCAAATTGCCGAACGATGAGAGGCATCAGCAGCTACCTGACCTTTGCCGGGAACTGCAGGGAAGCCATGTTGTTTTATAAAGAATGCCTGGGCGGTGAACTGAGCCTTCAGACCATCGGGGAATCACCGTTATCGGAAAAGATGCCCCCGCAGATGAAAGACTCCATTCTTCATTCCACCCTGGCAAAAAAAGGTTTTGTACTGATGGGTTCAGATATGGTAAGCAAGGAAGGATTGATAAAAGGCAATGCCGTTTCAATGATGCTGAACTGCAGCAGTGAAAAAGAAATAAGGACCTGTTATGAGAATCTTTCGCGGGAAGGTAGAACAGAACATCCGCTGGAGATCACTTTCTGGGGGGCATTGTTTGGCGACCTGACGGATAAATACGGCAATCACTGGCTGCTTCATTTTGACAAACAAAAAAAATAAACCATGCAGGATATACGCATAAAAGACATTGACAGCTACCTGGCCCTGGTGCCTGTCCATATACGGCCCCTGCTTGAAAAGCTGCGGCAAACCATCCGGAAGGCAGCGCCCAAGTCCGAAGAACTGATCAGTTACGGGATGCCGGCATTCCGGTACCACGGCATACTGGTCTATTTTGCCGGCTTCAAAGACCATTGCAGTTTTTTCCCTGGCAATGCATCGCTGATAAACGAAATGAAAGACGAATTGAAGGGTTTTAAAACATCGAAGGGAACGATCCGGTTCAGCATTGATAACCCCTTACCGGCCTCCCTGGTGACAAAGATGGTGAAGACCCGGGTGAAGCAGAATCTTGAAAAGAAAAAGCAAAGCAGGCAAAAGCGAAATAAATTAACGGTTCATTCCTGCCTGCTTTTTATATCTTTACGGAAAGCTTTTTATGAAAGCCTTTCTTTTAATTTTATCTTTTCTCCCCGCCTTCTCCGGGTACGCACAAAAGGTGGTTGATGTGAGTAAGAACAACCTGCCCAATACAGCAGGCCTTTATTATGCCGTTGGAGGCCAGCCCTTCCTTAACTACAAATATGTGCGGGTGATGGAAGGCACTCCCTATTTCAAAGAAGAATGGATGGGCGGAAAAGTGATCATGAGCGGTGGTTATGCATACGACAGTGTTTACCTGCGCCTCGACCTGATGGAAAACAGTTTACATTACATCGGCCAGGATGGCCAGGAGATGATCTCCACTTCCCCGGTGAGAAGCGTTATACTTTCTGATTCTGCTACCGGCAATAAATATAGGTTTGTAAACTCGGATTATTTACCCGTTTCCGGCAAGGTAGAACAAGGTTGGTACCAGGTACTGGATACCGGCCAGGTCACCCTGTACAAACGCTATGTAAAGGTCATTAACGAAAATAAACCCTATAACGCTGCCACCACCGAACAGCGGGTCATAACGAACGGGCAGTATTTCCTGGTGATCAACAGCGTCTTTACCCCCGTTAAGAAGTTCAGGGATATTCCCGGGGTATTCCCCGAAAAGAAAGAGGAACTCAAGTCCTTCATCAGCATGAAAAACCTGTCTGGCAGATCGGATGCAGATTATTCCGCACTCATCAGCTATTACAACAGCATCACTGCAAAACAATAATGACAGGCAAAGTTTATTTTGTCTTCCACTTTCCGCTCCGCAGGTAAATAAAGGATATGATGAAGATGCTGAACCAGTAAACCAGTTCATTGCTCCATGCCATCGCCAGGGATATGTAATCTACTTTTATGAAATACCAGGTATAAACCAGGTAAACGGTAATGGCAATGATCTCGATCAGCAGGTTCATCCTGGTCTTGCCCGTACCGGTAACCCCGTTCAGCCATATATTGGCAATGCTCATCAGTAATAAACCCAGGCTGACCACCCGTAATACCGGTATTCCCTTTTGCACAAAGTCGGGCCCTTGTCCAAACACCCCAAAAAATGTTTCCGGGAAAATATTAATGAGCAGGCACATGGCCACACAAAAACCGATGCTCAGCATCATGATACGGGTGATGGCTTCCAGCACTTTGTCTTCCCGCTTTTGTCCCATCAGGTTACTCACCATAACATTGGTGGTGCTGGCAAAGGCCCACACAAAAACACCCGTAAGCCCGAATACGTTGCGCATGGTATTGCTGATGGCTTTGGCGGTCTCGTCGTGCAGGCTTTCGATCAGGATAAAGAATACCAGCCAGGTGGTAACGCTTATCACGTACTGAAGCATCAGGGGAGCCGATATGTTGAGTATCTGCTTGGTTATTTTTTTATCGTATGCATAACTTTTCAGCAGTCCATATTGCTTTTTCAGGCCGGTACGGAACAGTACCAGCAGCACCACGATCATCCCGATCACTTCCGCGATCACAGAAGCATAGGCAGCGCCGTTGAAACCCAGGGCCGGGAAACCAAAACGTCCTTTGATGAGTAAGTAGTCAAGCACAATATTTACGGCAGCCTCACAAATAAAACCGATCATCAGGTAGCGGCTGTTGAGCGATGCCACTAAAAAGGCATTGCCCATCTGGAAAAGGAATAAAAAAGGCAGGCCAATGATCCGGATCTTTAAAAACTCCATTTCCACCGGGTATGCCTTCGGATCAGCCACCTGCTGCATGATGAAGGGCGCAATGAACCAGGTAAATAATATGCCGGCCAGTGCAAACTGCAGGCAGATGCGTATGCCCTGTGCAAGGATCACTTTGAAAGCATCGCTGTCATCGCTTCCTGCATACCGGGCAAATACCGCCTGCAATGCATTGTTCAACCCATGCCCGGCCACGGCAAAGATCAGGTAGAACACGCCCGTGATGCCTGCATTGCCCAATGCCTCGGTGCTTAAATTTCCCAGGAAGATGCTGTTGGTAAGCATGTTTATCTGGGGAATAAGAATGGCAAGGGTTATAGGTAAGGCAATTGACAGTATCTGTTTATTGGTAACCTTAACTTTTAAATCCCGGGTGACTGCTGTACTTTCCATAAAGTCAGCAAAATTATCTTATTTTGTCCCCCCAAATACAAAATGTGAACCCATCTTTTAATATACAGGCCCCAAAGATTTATACCAACCCGGCCCAGTTGTTCATAGAAGCAGGCCCGATGGGTATTTCCTTCGTCATTCTTAATACCGGTGATTGTTTCCAGGCAGTGGTCATGTATGCTTTTCCCAATAAACTGACCGAAGCAGAAGTGAATGAAGAACTGGAAGATATCCTGAAAGGGGAGCCGCTGATGAAGAAGCAATATAAAAAGATCCATATCATCTGGACTTATCCCGAAAGCATCCTGGTGCCGCCGGATCTTTTTGACCGGGACAATAACGCGGCCATGCTGAACCTTGTTTTTGGCGATGCGGTAAAAGGGAATGTTCAGCACGAATTCCTGTACAAGCATAACCTGCACAATACCTACCGGGTTCCGGGAAGTGCAGCTAAAATTTTTGAAGAATTGCTTCCGTCCGCCACCCAAAGCCACCAGTATTCCTTACTGGTTGACCAGCTGCGGAAGGGAGGCAACGAACTCTTTGTTTTGTTTTACACCGGCAGTTTAACGCTGATGCTTTGTAAAGACGATAAACTGCAGGTGATCCGGAACTTTACCTACAATACCCCGGAGGATATCATCTATCACCTGCTGAATGTTTGCCGGAGTTTTGACGTGGAGCCCGAAACAGCCAAACTACGCCTCAGCGGGATGGTGGATAAAAGATCGAACCTGTATGCCGCCGTTTACAAATATTTCCTGCAAATAGAATTTGAGAACCTGCCTGCCAATTTCACCGTGGCAGAAGAGTTGAAAAGCCAGCCTCCCCATTTTTTCAGTCATTTATTTTACCAGGCACTATGCGTATAATAAGTGGCATACACGGCGGCCGGAGGATCAACCCGCCGGCTAAAATGCCCCATACCAGGCCCACTACCGATATTGCCAAAGAAGGGCTGTTCAATATCCTGCAGAATAACCTGGATATCGACACCTTGAAAGTACTGGATCTTTTTGGGGGTACCGGCTGCATCAGTTATGAACTGGCCAGCAGGGGAGCACCGGAAATTACCATCGTGGAAAAAGATGATAAAATGTATGACTTCATTAAAAAGACCGCTACCGAACTGGGATTTGAGAATTTTAATGTGGTCAGGTCGGATGTGTTCCGTTTTATGGATACAACCAACCAGCAATACGATCTTATTTTTGCCGGTCCGCCCTATGCCCTTACTACCATTGATGAGTTACCAAAGAAGGTATTTGAAAAGGGCCTGTTAAAGCCGGGCGGCTGGTTTGTGCTGGAACATACACCGAGAAATGATTACAAGAAATCTGAACATTATAAAACAGAACGCAATTATGGCAGCACGATCTTCTCTATCTTTATAAATGATGCGCATTAGCAATGACCTAATGACCTAATGACCTAATGACCTAATGACCTAATGACCTAATGACCTAATGACTAATAACCAATGACCCTTAAACCCTTAAACCTTTTAAACGACCCATAACGATGCTCCGTAGTTTCAGATACCTGCTGTTCCCCTTCTCGCTTATTTACGGAGCGGGAGTATGGCTTCGGAACAAACTGTTTGATAAGGATATCCTGAAATCATCATCCTTCAATTTCCCGCTTATCTGTGTGGGCAATTTAGCGGCAGGCGGCACCGGCAAAACTCCCATGACGGAATACCTGGTAAGGCTTTTAAAGAATGACTTTAAAACCGCCACACTCAGCAGGGGCTATAAAAGAAAGACCGTTGGATTTGCCATAGCCAATGAGCATACAACGGCACTGGAGATCGGGGATGAGCCCATGCAGTTCCACCAGAAGTTTCCCGACGTGGTGGTGGCCGTGGGAGAGGAAAGACTGGTGGCCATACCACAATTGCTGCATGAACGGCCCGGTACACAGGTGATCATTTTAGATGATGCTTTCCAGCACCGGCAGGTGGTGGCCGGTCTTAATATCTTACTGACCGATCATTCGGACCTGTACACCAGGGATTTCATGCTTCCCTCCGGCAACCTGCGGGACCTGAGAAGCAGCAGCAGGAGAGCCGATATCATCATTGTAACCAAATGCAATGCAGACTTACGGGAGACCGAAAAAAAAGAAATACTTGCAGAAATAAACCCAACAGCCAGGCAGACCGTTTATTTCACCACGATCGTGTACGGCAAACCCTACCAGCTTTTCAGTAAAGAAGAACTGAATATCACCCATGACCATGCGGTATTGCTGGTATGCGGCATCGCCAATCCCTCGCCGCTGAAGAAACAGCTTACCGATACCGTTCACACATACGATATGCTGCGTTATGACGACCACCACATTTTTCACAGCAACGACCTCCGGGACATCAAGCAGCAGTTTGAAAAAATGAAAGCCGAAAAGAAGATCGTGTTAACAACGGAGAAAGATGCGGTGCGGCTGGAAAAATTCGTGAACGAGCTGAAAGACTTCCCCATCTACGTGATCCCGATAAAACATTCCTTTTTATTCGGCGGCGCTGCAGATTTTGAAACCCGGGTAAAACAGTTTATCCATTCATTTAAATAAATACCATCCGGGTTGTATCTTGCCTGTAATACATTCATCATGCGGCTGCTTATTTTATTCCTGTTATTACATGCAGATTGTTTTGGCCAGCAAAGGCCCAACATCATTTATATCATGAGTGATGACCATGATGCGGATGCCATCAGCGCCTACAATAAAAAATTCATCCATACACCCAATATTGACCGGCTTGCCAAAGAAGGCGTTCTATTCACCCGTGCCTTTGTAGCCAATTCCATCTGTGGCCCGGTAAGAGCCACTGTAATCACCGGGCAACATTCGCACAAGAACGGGATGAAGGATAACCGTACAAGATTTGATTCCTCAAAGATCACCATGCCCAAACTGATGCAGCAGGGCGGTTACCAGACCGCCCTCATCGGCAAATGGCATTTGCATTCTTACCCGACCGGCTTTGACTTTTGGAAGATACTTCCCGGGCAGGGCCTGTATTTTGAACCCAGGTTCATTTCAATGAAATGCGATACCAGCACCTACCATGGATATGCCAGTGATGTGATCACGGGTGAAGCCCTCCAATGGTTAGATGGCAGGGACCGGGGCAAACCCTTTCTGATGCAGCTTCATCACAAAGCGCCTCACCGGTATTTTTTTGCACCGCTTAAGTACATCGAACAGTTTCACAACAAAACATTCCCGGAACCCGCCACGCTTTATATGGATACGGCAGGCCGTGGTACTGCATGGCGCCTGCAGACCATGAGTATCCTGCACGACCTGAAACTCTGCAGCGACCTGAAAGTTGATCCAAAATATTTAATGGATATCCCGGAACTAAGGCCCGATTCTGCCGATATTGTTTATTACCATGCGATCTTCAACCGCATTCCGGAACCCGGCAGGAGCAGCATCAAAAAGATCTATGAGGAAAGAGGAAAACTATTGCAGCAACTCAGGCCAACGGGAAATGAACTTTTAAAATACAAGTATCAATGGTACATGCAGGACTACCTGGCCTGCGTGGCTTCTGTAGATGAGAATATAGGAAGGGTGCTTGATTACCTGGATAAAAATGATCTTACAGAAAATACCCTGGTCATTTACACCAGCGACCAGGGGATGTACCTCGGGGAGAACGGGTGGTTCGACAAACGCTGGATGTACGATGTGTCGATGCAGGCGCCGCTGATGATGCGCTGGCCCGGTCACATCAAACCAAATTCTGTAAATACCAATATGGTGCAGACCATTGATTATGCCCCCACGATCCTGGGTGCTGCCGGTATCGTGGTTCCGGCCTGGATGCAGGGAATAGACCTGGTACCGGTCATTACCGGCAAACAGAAGACCCTGTCCAGGCAGAATCTTTATTATCATTTTTATGAGTACAAAGCCGACCATACAGTTTTGCAACACCTCGGCATCCGGGGCGAACGATACAAACTGATCTATTTTTATACTGTAAATGAATGGGAACTGTATGACCTGAAGACCGATCCGGATGAACAAAAGAACCTGGTGAACTCAGCATCACACCAGCATATAGTACGGCAGATGAAAAAAGAGCTGCTCCGGTCAAGGAACCAGTACGATGACCATGAACCCGCCGGGGAACTGCGTTGAACAGAAGAGGCTGATCCCTGCGGTAATTATTTACCTGCTCACCGTTGGTTTTTGTATTTTACAACGTCTAAACTAAAATCGCACCGCCTTTGACTGAAGAGGAATTGCTTTCCGGCCTCCGGAACGGGGAGGAGCCTGCATTTAAGGAATTGGTTACCCTGTTCCAGGATAAGGTATTCAATACAGCCCTCGGCTTACTGCAACATCATACCGAAGCCGAAGATATTGCGCAAGAGGTTTTCATACAGGTTTACCGTTCTGTTCAGCAATTCAAGGGTGATTCTCTTTTATCTACCTGGATTTACCGGATCACCGTAACCAAATCACTCGATCACCTGCGGAGCAAAAAAAGGAAGAAGCGCTTTGGTTTTTTAGGCAACTTGTTTGGGGATGACAATAAGCCTGTGTATGAACCGGAAGATTTTAACCACCCGGGGGTGCAGCACGAACGGAAAGAAGACGCAGCCCTGCTTTTTAAACTGGTGGATGCACTGCCCGGGAACCAGCGTACCGCCTTCATCCTGAACAAAGTCGAAGAACTAAGTTACCGGGAAATAGCAGCTATATTAAATACTTCAGAACCCGCCGTAGACTCCCTGCTGCAGCGGGCCAAACAAAACCTGCGGAAAAAGATAAATGAATTACCGCCATAGCCGCGAAGGTTTTTATAAAAAACGACATCTAAACTTATAACAGGTAAATTTTGATAATGGAAAACAATACGTCAGATCAGCGCACGGAACGGATACTAAAAAGTCTTGACGGGCTGCAAAGATCAGCCGCCCCCGGTTTTTTTTATACCCGGCTGCTGGGCAAAATGCAAAACGAGCCGGAGAAAAAGCAGGCACTTGTACTCAGGCCGGTATTCATCACCGCAACGCTTTCGGTCTTGTTGCTGGTAAATATCTTTTCACTTTTTGAAATGGGCAAAATACCCGGACAACCTGCTGTGGTGATCCAAAACGATCAGCCGGCCGGCATTGAAAGCTTTGCAAAAGCCTATAACCTGAACCCGGGATCTGTGTACGAATAAAGTTTACAACATGAACAATTTTACAAACAACCGCTGGCTTCCTGTTATAACATTGCTGCTGATCACAGCCAATATTGTAACGCTGGCTTTATTATGGACGCATAAAAGTTCAGGCGGGAAAGAGGATGGAAAATTACCGCCACCGCGGGGACAGGTCTTTGAGTTCCTTACGCATGAATTAAAATTAGACCCTTCGCAGCAGGAAGCATATAAAAAACTGAGAGACGAACACCAGGCAGGTGTACGTGCCATCCGGGACAGCATTCAGAAAAAAGCAAAAGAAGCCCTGTTTGCTTTGTTGAAGAAACCCGGTGTTTCCGATTCTGAAATACATGTATACAGCGGCCGGGCAGCAGCAGCCGACCAGCAGTTGGATGAATTTACCTTTTATCATTTTCAGAAACTAAGGGCTTTGTGCAATAAGGAACAGCAGGATAGATTTGATGAGATCATCCAGGATGCGTTGCGCCGGATGGCACCCGGGCGGCAGGGGCCACCACCAGGCATGATGCGGCCGGAAGATGGGCCACCGCCGCCGCCGGGCAACTGATCAAAACATAAATACACTGAGAGAACCCTAAACCATTAATTATATATGTACCAGAAAAAAACGATCGTTATCAGTATCCTGACCCTGGGTGCTTTTACTTTCCAGTATTGTTCAAAAAGCAGCGATACGGTCACCCCGGTTACACCCGCAGATCCCTATGCAGCGATCAAAGCAACCTTTGGCACCAGCATCGATCCCAACAACCTGGCTAATTATGCCAACCAGGGCAAACCCAACTACATTGTAAAGGAGAATGCCGGGGGCGCTGCCATTTCCAATGCAAAAGCTACATTGGGTAGGGTGTTGTTTTACGATAAGAACCTGAGCATTGATAATTCCATTTCCTGCGCAAGTTGCCACAGGCAGCAGTTCGCCTTCAGTGATACGGCCATCGCCAGCAAAGGTGTTGCCGGCGGCTTAACAGCAAGACACTCGATGCGACTGGTCAACACCCGTTTTGCCGTTGAACAGAAATTCTTCTGGGATGAACGTGCAGCCACCCTGGAAATACAAACCACCAAACCGATACAGGATCATGCCGAAATGGGTTTCAGCGGGCTGAACGGAAGGCCGGGACTGCCCAACCTGCTGGTAAAACTGCAGGGAATAAATTATTACAACGAACTCTTCAAATTTGTTTACGGCGATATCACAGTAACCGAGGCCCGCCTGCAGGAATGCCTGGCGCAGTTTGTACGGAGCATCCAGTCCTTCGATTCAAAATATGATGCGGGCAGGGCGCTGGTTGGAAACGACGGACAGCCGTTCCCCAACTTCACGCCTGTTGAAAATATGGGAAAGCAGGTATTTATAAATCCTCCTGTGTTTGATGCAACCGGTAACCGGGTAAACGGTGGGGCAGGATGCAATGGCTGTCACAATGCACCGGAGTTTGACATTGCCCCCAATTCGGGCAACAACGGCATCATTGGAAGGATCCCTCCTCAACCCGGCATTGACATAACCGTTACCCGGGCGCCCAGTTTACGGGATCTTACCAATACGGCCGGGATCGTGAACAGCCCCTTCATGCATACAGCAAACCTCGCTACATTACAAAATGCCATCGGGCATTACAATACCATCAATATCGCCCCGGGCAATACCAATCTCGATCCAAAGCTCAGGCCAAATGGTTTTGGACAGCACCTGAACCTAACCGGCCAGGAGATGAATGCACTGGAAGCGTTCCTGAGAACCTTATCGGGCACCAATGTGTATATTGATAAAAAATGGAGTAGTCCTTTTTAACCAGAGGCTCTGTCATGCTGAGCCTGCCTGCCGGAAGGCAGGGTACGAAGCATCCCTGCAAATCATCCGTATTGTTTTATTTCGGTGGGATTCTTCGTATCGCAGAGTGACAAAAATCCGTTTTAATCCGCATCAATCAGCGTTATCCGTGTTTCTATCACCTTGCTATTTCAATTTTTACTTTCTTATTCTTTATCTTTTCATTCTTTATTAATTGCAGTGCATGGCCCAGTTTTAATTTACGCACGGCCACAAAACTGAAGAAATCCTTTACGTCGATCAGGCCGATGTCTTCTTTTTTCAGTTCGCCTTTCTTGGAAAGGAAACCAACGATGTCTATCTTGTTCACTTTATCTTTTTTTCCGGCGGCAATGAATAAAGTGCTCCATTTTGGCTTTTCCGGCAGGGGATAATTCCCTTCCAGTTCAATATGCTCAACATGCTGGATATATGCCGGTAATTTTTCTTCAGCCGATAAGATCAAAATAGCCGTGCCGCTGGCATCCATACGGGCAGTGCGGCCGTTGCGGTGCGTAAACACGTCTTCGCTGGCCGGCAGATGGTAATGAATGATGTACCGGATGTTGGGGATATCCAGTCCGCGGGAAGCCAGGTCGGTGGTGACGAGTACGTTGGAAGTACCGTTACGGAATTTACAGAGGGCGCTGTCTCTTTCCTGTTGTTCCATGCCGCCGTGATAAAAAACATTCTGTATTCCTTTCTCCGTTAAAAGGTTGCTGGTGCGTTCCACCGATTCCCGGTGGTTGCAGAATACGATCGTTGAGCGGTTGCCCAGGTAACAGATGAGCTGGAACAGGGTATCCAGTTTGTCCTTATCACCGCTGAAAACCGTTTTTACGTCCAGCATGCTGCCCGTATTTTCATTCTCCGGCAAAAAATCCAGGAATACGGGCTCCCGGAGGCCTATGAAATCCGGTATGGCTACGGCATGGGTGGCCGAAGTAAGGATGCGTTTGGTAAGGCCCTTTAGTGAACCGGTGATGAAGGACATTTCTTCGGTAAAGCCCAGTTCCAGCGATTTATCAAATTCATCCAGCACCAGGGTCTTTATATTGTCCAACGAGAAATTATTGCGGCGTATATGATCGGCCAGGCGGCCTGCCGTACCAATGATCAGGGCCGGGGCCTGCTTCAGGTTGTTCTCCTCGGTTTCCCGTTTGTGGCCGCCGTAGCAAAGCGTTACTTTAAAACCCGTCTGCATCCTGCGGAACACGTCGTCGATCTGTATGGCCAGCTCACGGCTGGGCACGATGATGAGGGCCTGTACATCATTGATCTCCGGGTTCAGGCGTTCAAGCACCGGCAATAAAAAAGCCAGGGTCTTTCCCGAACCGGTGGCCGATAATAGAACGGTGTTCTCATTTTTTGCAATGGCTTCCAGTGCAGCTTCCTGCATGGGGTTGAGCGATGAGATATTGAGATTGGAGAGGAATGAATTAAATTCTTTATAGTCTTTTTGCATTTCGGCAAAAGTAGCCTTTGTATTCCTATTAAACAGAATCCCCAGGCTAAGAATAGTCCGGGGATCGTTGATTAAAAGGTAAAACCCGTATTAAAGCAGCCTATTTGCCTATAATTATGCGTTATGTTAAACAGGTTGGCGTATGTAGTAAGTTTATTTACAACTACATACGAAGGGTGGAAGGGAAATTATTTAAGAAAAAAGCTGCGGAGCATCGCTTTGTAAAAGCGAAACCTTTTCAATTACTGGAATAAAGATGGAAGGGGTAAATTTAACTGTTTTCTACAGTCGTTAATTTTACAGAGTTAACAAATTTTTCAAATATTTTTAACTTTTCTTCGTCCAAAGTTGTTAATATATAGGCGTGTATCATAGCTCTTATAGCTATTATTTCAGCTAATTGTTGTTCAGCTATACTAACTATTGGTAAGTCAGTTCTGTGCATTTGTGGTACATTTAATTTAAAATCTTCAGGTTTCATAATCTTCTAATTTATCTTCGCGCGTGGCAATGGCTTTTCTTAAATAATTTACCCGTGTGCCTGTTTCACATAATGGCTATTATAGGCTTTTTTCATGCCTTGTTGCCACATACGATTTTCATGTGGCAATTTAATGAAAAATCGTATGTGGCAACCAATTAAATTATTATAAATGAAAAAGCCTATAATTAACATTATGTTAAGTAGGCACACGGTGTTCTGTTTTAATGCGGCCATCGCCACCATAGAGCGGAGATTTTGGCGTAGATTGGTGCGAGAAAATTAATTGCTATGGGAAAAACGCTTGAGGTAATACTCCGAAACGGGGAGAATATAGACTATTCATTTATAGAACATAGTACAAAAGAGGCAGAGAAAGCATTATCAATCTTTGAGGAAGAAATCATTCAGAATGGACTGAAGGTTGAGCTTCACATTTATCGTCTTGATGGCAATACTGTTTGTCGTGAGTATCGCTACATAAAGAATTGGCCTGAAGACCTTCTAAAGAATGTTGATGTCGCACTATCTTCGACACTCCAGTAGTCATATTTGTTTCAATATGCCATCTTCCGCCAGGCGGAATTGAATATATCTTTTCTTCTTTCGCCATTTGTCGCTAAGGTACACGACATTTGTCGCTATTCCTGCGCATCCTGAAACCTATAACTAATCTTTATGTTAAGTAGTCATACGGTGTTCTGCTTTAATGCGGCCATCGCCACCCTAGAGCGGAGATTTTGGCGTAGATTAGTGGGATGGAAATGGAATTCCTTAATTATTTAAACGAAAGGCCTGGACTATGGCAAAAACTATTACCTTATTTTAAAAATTTATCTCGTAACAAAGCGGATAGAGCCATAGAATTAAAACTACTTTTGGATGATCTTCATGCTAAAGGCTTCATCCAATTCCCAAGTCCAAACGAACCTTATGCCGACCTAAAAGATATGACTGTTGATGATTATGAAGCCAAGCATCATAATCTCGATGCCTTAATAACTTTAAATGGGCGCATATTTTTAAAGGAACAGAAACGAGCAGACAACCAAGAGATAATAAATTCTAGGCAAGCCGATATTAATAGAAGTATTTCAATTTTTACTGGGATATTAATGGGCATAGCTACCCTTACGCTCGGTATAGAAATCTACAAATTGAGTACAAAAGGAAAAGAAGGGAAATGCAAACAAAAATTCGAGATGCAACCAAAAGAAAGTCCCCTCCAATTAAAAACCGATACCATAGCCAAAACTCCGAACGTCGGTTCGGGTCTGTAACACTCCTTTCGCATTAAAACCATCAGAACTGCCTACTACACTTCGCGGTTGTTCTGGAAAACTTACAACTGCCTGCTTCACAGCCCTAACTTACTTAGACATAATGTTGAGTTATAATTTATTTCCTCGTGAACTTTCCTGATATCCCCTCTTGTGAATTTGTACCAACCATCACATCAAAATCTCCCGGCTCAACAATAAATTCCCCGGAATTATTATAAAAGCCAAGTTCAGCGTCGGTGAGTATGAACTCCACTTCCCTGGACTCGCCGGGCTGCAGGCTGAATTTCTTAAATCCCTTTAATTCCTTTACGGGCCTTACCACACTGGCTACCTTATCCCGGATATACAGCTGGGCAACTTCTTCGCCGGCCATTTTGCCGGTATTGGTTACAGTAACCGTTACTTTAAAATTTGATTGACCGGATGCCTGGATGCTGAGGTTGCTGTATTGAAAGCGGGTGTAACTTAAACCATAACCGAACGGGTACAGGGGTTTATTGCTTTCGTCGATGTAATGACTCCAGAAAACCTCGGCCTTTGGGCCCGGCCTGCCGGTATTGTAATAGTTGTAATAGACCGGTACCTGTCCTTCACTCCTGGGAAAGGTCATGGGTAATTTACCAGCGGGGTTATATTCGCCAAATAATACCTGCGCAATGGCATTCCCCGCCTGTGTACCCGCCTGCCAGGTCTCCACAATAGCCGGAATATGCTCATCGGCCCAGGTAATTGCCAGGGGCCTTCCGTTCATCAATACCAGGATGATGTTCTTATTCACTTTATATACCTCTTCCAGCAGTTGCTGCTGCACCCGGCAGGTCCAGTTTTGTGCGGCTTCTGCCCTCACCGGACTGGAAACCATGTTCGCCCAAAACCATGATAACAACCTCGGATGAGGAGGCCAGCCTGATCGCATCGGCAAAACCGTTTTTATCTGTTTCATTGATCGTTACTTCATTAATGAAATTTACAGGTCCAATGGCCAGGTCGGCTCCTTTTGCATATTGAAAATTGCCGGTATATTTTTTTAATCCTTCCAGGAAAGAAACGCCGCTGCTGTCATCAGAACCCACCCGCCAGCTTCCCAAAGGACTGTTCTTGTCATTTGCCAGGGCCCCGATCACGGCAATTTTCTGCTGGTTCTTCTTCAATGGCAGCAACTGGTTCTCATTTTTCAGCAGTACAATCGATCTTTTTGCCATTTCCAATGCAGCAGCCATATGATCCGGGTGATAGATCAGCTCCTTCTCTCTTTTTGCATCGCAATACCGGTACGGGTCGTCAAACAATCCCAAAGCAAACTTTACCCTCAATATCCTTCTTACTGCTTCATCAATGACTTTTACTTCCACCTTTCCTGATTCAACCAGGCCCTTTAAATGGTTCACATACGCATAGGATTCCATATCCATATCACTCCCGGCATTCGCAGAAAGTTCCGCCACCTGTTCCAGATCTTTTGCAAAACCGTGGTCTATCATTTCCATGCCTGAACCCCAGTCAGAAACGACAAATCCCTTAAAATTCCATTTATTCTTTAAAATATCCCTTTGCAGGAACCGGTTGGCGGTGGCTGGTATTCCATTAAGGGTATTGAATGAGTTCATTACCGTTTGCACATCCGCATCAACCGCCGCTTTAAACGGGGGAAATATGATATTGTACAACGTTGAAGTGCCTACATCAACGGTATTGTAGTCCCGGCCTGCTTCCGCAAATCCATAGCCTGCAAAATGTTTGGCCGTGGCGGCAATGGTATTATTTGCCGACAGGTCATTGCCCTGGAATCCTTTGATACGGGCCAGGCCTATCTTTGTACCCAGATAAGTATCTTCCCCTGCCCCTTCCATCACCCTTCCCCAACGGGCATCACGGGTTATATCCACCATGGGCGCAAAGGTCCAGTTAATGCCTGTGGCCGATGCTTCAATGGCGGAAATGCGGGCCGATCTTTCTATGGCTTGCAGGTCCCAACTGGCGGCTTCACCCAGTGGTATGGGAAAAAGGGTCTTATGTCCGTGAATAACATCGTACCCGAATAGCAGTGGAATTCCCAGGCGTGTTTCCTTTACAGCTATCTCCTGCAGCTTACGTACATTATCCGTGCCCTTTACATTTAATACGGCGCCTACCCTGCCTTTGCGCAGGTGATCGTACTTGATCCTGGCATCACCGGCTGCGGGTGCAGGGCCTGTTATTTCCCAAAAGCCATTGTACTGGTTCATCTGCCCTATTTTTTCTTCGAGGGTCATTTTCTGCAGCAGCACATTTATTTTTTCTTCGGTGGTAAATGGCCCCTTATATTGGTTTGTGCCGTAACGGCTGCATGAAAGGATATTAAAAGAACAAACGCAGCATATCCTGCTATTTTATACCTGATCTTGTTCATTAAGAATTTTTTGAAACGTAAAGAAGTAGATAAAAAGCGGAGGTATCTACCTGGATAAGTGAATACGATCCGCTTAATAACGATTGCTTCATGAGAAAACTAACTGCTAATAACTAACTCATGCAGTAATCAACGCTTATTTTATATTAATGACCGCTCGTTGGGCCCGGTACAGGCCGGCAGCCCGAAAAAGACCTTTTACTGGTACACCCGTATATAATCTATCTCATACGTTGCACTGGTGAATGCAGGATCTACAGGTCCGCCAAAATTGCCGCCCATGGCCATATTCATTAAGATGAAAAAATTCTGATTAAATGGTATGGCCGCTGAATTGGTTACCGTATGGTACAACTGTGCATCCACGTATATTTTTATGGTTGATGCCGACCATTCCACCGCATAGGTATGAAAAGCCGTAGTGGCATCCGGTATCACGATGGTATTTCCATCGGCATTGCCGCCGGAATGGCCTGGATAATGCAGGGTACCGTAGATCTTATTCAGGTCGCGGCCCAAATGCTCTGCAATATCAATTTCGCCGCAGGCAGGCCAGCCCACCGTGTTGATATTATCGCCCAGCATCCAGGCTGCAGGCCAGGTACCCACACCCGTGGGAAATTTAGCCCGTACCTCTATCCTGCCATACTTAAACGAATATTTACCCTTTGATAATAAACGGGCTGATGTATAAGCGCTGCCAAGATAATTTTCCTTAACCGCAATAATTTTTAAAACACCCCCCTGTACAATTACATTTTCGGGCCGGTTGGTATAATACTGCAATTCATTGTTTCCCCAGCCACCACTGCCTGTGCCGATATCGTACCCCCATTTAGTAGGGTCGGGAGCGCCATTGGAGTTGAACTCATCACTGAATACCAGTGTGGGTGCGCCGCCGCCAGCCGTATTCACCGTTACCTGTATCGACTTGCTGATAGCCAGGCCTGAACTGCTTTTTGCTGTAACATTTACGGTGTAGGTTATATTACCAACCGTAGTGTAGCGGTACGTAACCAGGCCTCCCGGAACCGTTTCAATAATACCATTGCCATACTCATAGATATAGGTTATGGCATTGGTGGCCGTAGCGGTAAAAGCAACATTACCGCTTCCATCGGTACTTGGAGTAGCCGTAACCACCAGGTTTGATGGCGCTGTTTGTGTAGTACCGCTGCCGTTACCTGAGCTTCCTTTACTGCAACTTAACAGGATAATAAAAAGGAAAGCCAAAATGGTTGAGTGCTTTGCTATTCTCATTTTCATCATTTTTTAATTAGTTTTTGATACCAGGAGTTCCCGTCAATGCCGATGTTACGCAGGTGCATTTGTGTATCGGTAATGGATAATATCTCGTACGTGGTTCCACCGGTTCCGAAATTGATAATGCCGTTACCGGGAACAGTAAATTGTATCCGGGTAGATTGCGCAGGTGTGGAATTTGATGTTGCATCCATAAAGATCAGTGATCTTAAACCACCGGTATTAATGGCATAACAACCATCGCCGCCTGCAAAACCATAAAATGCCGTTGCAGCCCCGATGGAGAAAGAGGCACCTTTGTTATCGATCGACATTTTTACATTATCATTGGCGTCTTTTGAAAAAGTGATATCATCATCATAGGCACAGGCTTCTCTTGAATTTGGCGTGGCCGAATACCAGATGGGAGCAAACTCGGTATTTGGCCCTACTCCAAAATGCCCGGGAGCATCATGGTCGGTTTGCCACACTTTTGATGAACCATTGGTGAGGTTTGCCAGGATCGTTGCAGGTATCTGGAAGTTAACAAACACTTTTACCTTTTTGGTAAGCGTACTCATGACCCCTGCTGTGCCAATGGCATTTACCGTGATATTATATTCGGCTGTACCGGGGCTGCCATAGCGGTATTGAATGGTTCCTGTTGGAACCAGCTGTGGTGCCGTACCATCGCCGAAATCTATTTTATAAGTAAGTGCATTGGCGGCCGTAACGGCAATATCTACTTTGCCGGTTCCATTACCGAAAGGATTTGCAGCATCTGCACCAACAACCACCGTGGTCATGGCCAGGCCGGTTGGCGTTACAATATCACCAAGCGAATATTCTGCTTTTTTACAGCTGCTGAAAACTACGGTCAGCAAAAAAAACGCAATGAATGATTTCTTAATCGTTATCATGATCTTGATTTTTAAAATTAATTAAGTGTGATGTCATCAAAATAAAAGGTAAAGTTTGGAGACCCGTCTCCTGCCGTACCCAGGTCAAAAATGAATACCACTCTTGAATAAGAAAAGCCAAGATTGATCCCGGAATAATCAAACGTTAATTCCTCCCAGGCATTGGCTGTTGTGGTTGTGGCTTCCCTTTCATAATTCTGAGCACCATTGGCCGGATTCTCTACTTTCAAAAGCAGGCGGGCTCCTATCCTTGGGGAATAAACCTTTACTTTAAATGTTCGCTGTACCGAAAAATTAATCGGGTTTACCAGGTCTATAAAGCTGCCGGCCCATACTTCTGGCGCACCTTTTACCATTCTGCCAACCCGTGTGCTGGTATTGATACCGGAGGGATCGGGATTGTTTACAACCGTTGCATTGGCACCGCCAAAGTTTACAAAATTATATGGATAGGTGGTACTCTGGAAATTGATGGGCAGTGCCAGGTAATTGGGTGTTGTGTTTGCTGCCAGGAAGGTCACATCATCCCAATAAAATATGCTGCCGGTTCCGGCATTACCAAAGTCAAAGAATACGGATGCCATATCATACGTGTAGGCCAGGTTCAATGCTGCTGTTCCTGCAGATTGATTTGCGAAATCAAATACCAGGGTTTCCCAGGTATTGGCAGCCTGTGTCATGGCTTCGGTTTCTACCGATCTTGTATTATTGGTACGGTCCTCTACTTTTAACCTTATACGTAAACCTGCAGCAGGAGAATAAACCCTGATGCTCATTTGTGTTTTGGTTGCTGTAAAAGCTATTGGGGCCGTAAAGCCTGCCCCGATAGTAGTACCGGCCCAGGTTTGAGCGCCGCCGGTCTTGGTTGTTTTCTTTACATTATTTGCCCCGCTGGTCGGGTCAATTGCAGGCTCGCTCAAGTTGCCCCCAAAATCGGTAACCTCATAATTCACACCTGCCTGATCAAATGTAACCGGCAAGGCCAGTAAACTTACCGGCATCTGGTTGGTAAGCCGGATGTCATCAAATAACCAGGTAAAATTGGCTGAACCATCTCCGGTTGTGCCCAAATCAAATATCAAAACAACTTTTTGATAGGTATTGCCTGTATTAATTGCCCTGAAATCGAATGCCATATCTTCCCAGGTATTTGCCATAGTGGTAAGCACTTCCTTCTCAAAGAATATTCCCCCGTTTGTAAGATTCTCTACCTTCAGCAGGACTTTTGCCCCTACCCTGGGAGAAAAAACCTTCATCCTGAAAACTTTATTGGCTGAAAAATCAATAGGGTTACCTACAGTGATAAAACTGCCTGCCCAAACTTCAGGAGGATTTTTTACCATACGGGCCACATTGGCACTGGTATTAATGCCATTCATCTGCGGGTTGGCGATTTTTGTTGAAACACCGCCACCAAAATTGGTAAAGGCATAATTAACGGTAGGAGATTCAAATGTTATTGGTATTAATACTGGATCAACGATATTCACTGTAGTGGTATATGAAGTGGTGGCGGCACCTCCGCTGTAAGCCACTACCCTGACCGTATAGGCACCAACAGCAGCATATATATGACTTACTGTTTGCCCTTCTAAAAAGGACTGGCCTGGCTCATTGGGAACATCGCCCCAGAAAACTTTAAAGAACGTTTCATACAAAGCAGTGGCAGAAACATTCAGTTTAAAATTATTTACTCCGTCAATGGCCAGGTTCACTACCAGGTTTTCCGGCGCCCGGAAAGAAACGGTCAGTTTCTGTACCAGTTCAGTTGTTTTGCCATTAACTGCGTGTGCTACGATCTTTACATTATATACCCCTTCAGCATATACATGTGTTGTACTTTTTCCGGCTGATATATTAACAGGTGTAGTAGTTGCATCACCATAATAAACATCATAAAAAATGGCTCCTTCGCCGTTGGGTGTTATAGTTACCAGGCCTGAATTATCCTGTGTAATATCGAACAGTACGGATAGTTTATCCGGCGCTGCAGCTGCGTCAACAAACGATATGTCATCGTTTACCGTTTTTGTACAGCTACCCAATACCAATACAAGGCAAAAAGCGCTGAAGAAATATTTTATTGCATTCATAAAAAATTATTTTTAGTTGGTTAAATATCAGTACCCCGGATTTTGTGTTAAACCCGCCAGATCTACTTCTCCCTGCGGTATAGGAAACAACTCATGTTTGCCTGCAACAAATCCCAATGGACCTAAAACAGCCGGCGCTTTACCGGTTCTAACCAGGTCAAAAAAGCGTTCCCCTTCCATTGCCAGTTCCAGTCTTCTTTCAGCTAAAATGGCATCGTATAAAGCAGTACCGGTTGATGTAATATCGTGTAAAAGATCGCCGAATGCCCGGCGGCGAACCAGGTTCAGATAGGTTTGCGCCTTACTGTCATTTCCGGATTTATTATACGCCTCGGCAGCCATCAGCAATACATCGGCATAGCGAATGGTGCGGAAATTATTGGAGTAGTTTAATTCTACCTGTCCGGATGTTTCGCCTTTACGTGGCAGGTATTTTTGATTGTACAAGCCTGTATTCTGATAAGGCGCTACCTGGTAGGTTATACTGAATGCGGGGTTGGCCGTTTTATATGCTTCAATATCCAGCACCGTTACTGCTTTTCTTTTATCGCCTGCGTCATAAGCTGCTGCCAGGTTTTGTGTTGGCAGATTGGTGCTCCATCCGGGATTGTAAGGCATGGCAGCCGTTCCGTTCAGGCCACGTATGCCACATTGCTGCACTGAGTAATTTCCCTGCCCGCGGGTAACATGGCCCCAATCGTACGTAGCCGATCCATTGGAATACTGTATTTCAAAAACAGACTCAGGGCCATTTTCGCCCGACGGCAAAAAGATGGAATTGAAATCGGGAACCAACGAATATACATTTGAATTAATTACATTATCCAGCATGGCAGCCGCAGGAGCATATTTGTTCTGGTATAAATACACTTTACCTAGTAAAGCCTGTGCAGCAGATTTGGTTACCCGGCCCTTTTCCGGCTGCACAACCGGTAACGCGGCAATGGCATTGGTAAGGTCTGTTTCGATCTGCTTGTATACGTCAGCCTGGGTGGCTCTTGTAATGGTGCCTAGATCTAAAAAATTCAGTCTTCTGTCTACAAACAAGGGTACACCTCCAAACATTTTTACAAGCGTAAAGTAATAGTATCCCCTTAAAAAATATACTTCACCGTATAAGGCATCTTTACCCGGAAACGTAATGGTTTGACCTGCAGGATTCTGATCTTTATACTGATGCATGTAATTAACCCGGTTAATTCCTTCGTAACAGGACTGCCAGAGGTCGGCTGTGGTACCATTAACAGGCGTATGGGTAAAATTATTGATCTGCTGTAAGGAGAGTACGTCGGATGCACTTTCGCCACCTGTTACAGAATTGTCAGAAATGATATCCCCTACAGGAACAATCTGGTTAAGCCATTGCAAAGGAGCATACGCACCCACTGCTATTGACCGGTAATCCGCTTCGCTTTTAAAATATTCCAGGTCGGTTATCTTAAAATCATCTTTCGGATCATAATCAACCCACTTTTTACAGGATACAAGCATCGTTCCTGCGAGTAAGATGCCTGTTAGTATTACTTGTATATTTTTCATTTTACTATTATTTGATGAATGAATTAAAATTTAATATCCAGTCCTACAGAATAGGTTCTTGCCTGGGGATATGCACCACGGTCAACACCAACATCCTGCAACGGGGCAGCTATTTCGGGATCGAACCCGGTATATTTGGTAAACGTGAATGCATTTTTTACCTGTGCATATAACCTTACCGTTTTAAATATCTTTTTTATTGGTGCAAACTGAAAATTATATCCAAGCAGGATGTTCCTGATCTTTATGAAAGATCCATCTTCCACATACCTGTCAGATACACGGCTGTTGTTATTGGCATCCGTGAATGAATACCTTGGATTGTTAGCATCATTGGTCGTACCGGGCCCTGTCCACCTTTCCAATACACTGCTGAATTTATTGGTATAGTTGCCATTTCTTTCCAGGGCACGGAAAACATCATTACCATAAGAGGCATAGGCCAGAACAGAGAGGTCAAAGTTCTTATATTCCAGGTTCAGGTTCCAGCCCATAGTAAATTTGGGAAATGGATTTCCGATCTGGGTTTGATCTTTTGAATCAATGATACCGTCGCCATTCAGGTCGGCAAATTTAATATCGCCTGGTTGTGCGCCTGGTTGTGCAGGACTGGAAGCGATCTCAGCATAGGTTTGAAATAAACCGAGTGTTTTATACCCATAATAATAATAAGGTGTTTTTCCCTTTTCAAATACGCTTACGGTTTGGGATTGGCCGTTAAAATAACTACCCCCTGTGATCCTTGCTGTACCTTCTGTATTGGTGCCTGTAACCAGGTTTTTAACAGTGGTAAACGTTACCGAAGTAGATAATTTAAGGTCTTTACCTATTCGGTCATTGTATCCCAAAGTAAGATCAAGGCCGCTTGATTTGGTAGAACCTATATTGGCAAACGGAGCTGAAAGCCCCCCCAGGATTACTGCCGGCGCTGAGGCCTGGTATATCAGTCCTTTTGTCCTTTTCTCGAAGTAATCAGCAGCGATATTGAATTTATTTTTATAAAAATTCATATCAAATCCTCCATTTAACTGGGTTTGTTCTTCCCAGCCTAATTTTTCATTCCCCAAAGAGGCCAATGTAGATCCTGAAGAAAAATTATTACCATAAGTATACCCTATACTGTTACCAGACCCATACAGGGAAGCCAGGTAATCGGTAAGGATCGTACGGTACTGGGGATTAACATTATCAGATCCGACCGATCCGTAACTGCCCCGTATTTTTAGGAAATCAATGAATGTTGATTTAAAGAAATTTTCCCTGCTGACTACCCATCCCAATGAGCCGGAAGGAAAAACACCCCATTTATTTTCCTTACCAAAAGCAGTAGAACCATCCCTGCGTGCAGTTACTGAAGCCAGGTATTTTTCTTTATAATCGTAATTTATCCTGCCAAATAAGGAAGCATTCCTTTTTTCATACTGGTAGTAATACCCTGTATTGGCAAAAAGGTTTGATGCTGAATTATTTCCTGTTGCGGAGGTATGATCTGCAAATTCCCAGCTGTTAAAGGGAACATCCTGCCTGCTTGTGCCGGCTGTATTACCGCTGACTTTTTGCATGGAGAATCCCAACGTTGTTTCAAAAGAATGATTTTGGGCTACTTTAAAATTATAATTGCCAAACAATTCATAGGTGAATGAGTTATAGTTTGCTTTTTCCTGTGCTACGCTGTTGTGTTTGCCTGCCACGGTAGTGCCATCCCCGTTCATGGAGTTATCTACATTATTCAATCCCCAGAACACAAGCGGGGTAAATGTTTTGGCATTGCCATCATATTTGGTGTAACCGAAACGTGTACTGAGCCGCAGGTTTTTGATCACTTCATACTGCAATTCGAACTTTCCAAATAACTTATTCCCCACATTCCTGTTGTAGGTATTTTCCAGTTTGGTGAGGGGATTGAATATTTCAGATAAAATCAGGTTACTGAAGCCATATTTACCCACGGTATTGGGTACCGTGTTGTACACCGGAACAGTTGGATCGTAGTTCAATGCACTGCCGATAATGCTGTTAAAAGAATTTTCCTGGATACCTTTTGAACTCAGGTTTACATAATTGGCATTTAAAATGAACTTCAGTTTAGACGTCAGGTCAAATGCGATATTTGACGAGAAGTTGATGCGGTTGAACTTTGATTTATCAATTCCGCCTACAACCCCACCCTGGCTTAAATAAGCTCCGGATAAGAAGTAAGTTACCTTTTCTGATCCGCCCCTTGCTGCAATGCTATGCGATTGTAACGGAGCCTTTTTAAAGATTTCCTTTTGCCAGTCGGTTCCTTTACCCAAAACGGAAAGGTCAGGGAAAATAATACTGCCACCGCTTAAAGTACTTCCCTCATTAACGATTGCTGCATATTCGGATGCATTTAATACCGGAACCGTATTGGCAACCTCCTGGATACCATAAAAGCTGTTTATGGTAAATTCGGTTTTTTGATTTTTTCGTCCTGCTTTTGTAGTTACTATTATTACGCCATTACCACCACTTACGCCATAAATGGCAGCGGTAGCGGCGTCTTTTAATATATTAATACTCTCTATATCAGCAGGGTTAATTGAATTCAGGTCCGCCTGTGATTGAGGTACACCGTCAACAACCACCAGGGGCCCGTTATTACTATAAGATGGGATACCTCTTATAAGTATCAATGGCTGAGCACCGGGTGAGCCGCTTTGAATAACATTTACACCCGAAGTGCCCTGTATAGCTTCTTCAACCCTTACCGGTTTCAGCTTTTCAATTGCCGCTGCCTTAACACCAGATATTGCACCCGAAACCTTGGTTACCCGTTGGGTACCATAACCCACTACTACCACTTCATCAAGGCTTTTAGATGCCTCTTCCAGCAAAATGGTAACAGCGCCTTCTTTGTTGATCTGTATACTTGCCGGTGCATATCCAATAGAGGTAATGGTTATTCTGCCTCCTTTAGGAACTGAAATGGTAAAATTTCCTAATGCATCAGTTGAGGTTGTAGTTGCAGAACCCTGAAGGCTAACAGTTGCTCCAACTACCGGATCGCCGGTTGTTTTGTTTTTTACTTTACCGGAAGCAGAAATATTTTGCCCAAAGGCCTGGTTGAGGAAAAATGTGCCAAGTAAAATACTCAGGCACAGCATGCTGGTCTTTAATTTCATATAGCGCTCGTTTTAGTGAATCAAAAAATGGTCAGAAATCGAAATGTAAATATAGATTGCACCACTACAGTTTTAAAATATTTCACCACATCATTACTACATCACAAAGTATAAAATACCGGATTCAGGTACTACATTGGTACTACATTGCTACATCATAAGAATTTTGTCTAACTTCATGTTTACTATCAGGTAAAATGATGAAACTACTGCTTTTTTTATTTTCCCTGCCTTTACAGGCCCTTTGCCAAAATACTATTGGCCTACCAGATATTATTAATTATTCCAAACCGTTGTATAAAGCAGGCCTGCAAAACTGGGATATTAAACAGGATAAGAACGGGATTGTTTACTTTGCAAATAATGAAGGTTTGCTGAGTTTTGATGGCAAGTACTGGAATAATTATCCGTTACCAAATAAAACCATTGTACGCTCTGTTGAAATTGGCCCTGACAATCGCATATATGCCGGCGGGCAGGATGAGATCGGGTATTTTTCCCCTGCCGGTAACGGGCGTTTACAATATCATACCCTGATTGACCGGATACCTGTTAAAGACAGGTCGTTTGGAGATGTATGGGATATTGTATCATTCAATGGCAATACCTTTTTCCGGTCCCCCACCAAAATCTTCAAATTTACTGACCGCACTGCCGTGGTATACCATGCTGCCAATGAGTGGGCTTTTTTAGGTATTTGCAGTGGCAATTTATATGCACAGGATTATAAAACAGGTATTTTAAGATTTGAAAATGAGGTTTGGATGCCGGTTCCCGGCAAAAATACTTTACCGGTCAATGATGCCGTTACCGGCATGTTGCCTGTAAATCCCGGCAACGCAATCATTACTACATTAAAAAACGGGTTATACAGCCTTTCAAACAACGGAATCTCTGAACTGGAATCGGTTAATAATACTGTTTTTAAAAATGAGCGTATTTATGCTGCCACTGCTGTAACCAGGGATTGGATGGCATTGGCTACAAACAATAAGGGTGTTTATATTACTGATTTTAAGGGAAACATAATTCAAAGTTTTTCAAGAACGGAGGGCCTGCAGAACAATAATGTCCTCAGTATTTTTTCTGACAGTCAGCGTAACTTATGGCTGGGCCTGGATAATGGCATTGATTTAATTACCTACAACAGTTCCATCAAACAGATCAAACCTTTATTGCAGGACGGATCTGGTTATACTGCCAGTTTGCATGATAACCGGTTATTTTTAGGCACCTCAAATGGCTTATTCAGTGTACCCATGCAACCCATAGCGGATATGAGTTTCAGCAAGGGCAGTTTTACAGCTGTAACCAATACAAAAGGGCAAACCTGGGGACTTGCAAAAATCAATAACCAACTGTTGCTCGGTCATCACGAAGGTGCATTTGTAATCAGGAATAACGATGCCATACCTGTTTCTCCGAATAAAGGGTTCTGGAATTTTGTGCCGCTTTCCAATACCTTTCCGTCGGGCCGTATTGTTGCCGGGGGGTATACCGGGTTAACCATCTTTGATTACGTTAATGGCCAATTCATACAATCCAGAGTAATTCCGGGTTTCAGTGAATCTTCCCGGTTTGTTGAACTTGATAAGGACAGTAATATCTGGGTATCGCACCCCTATCACGGTGTTTTTAAAATAGTCCAAAATGCAGATGACAGTTACAGTACGTTTGCTTATTCAAATACAAAAGGGCTCCCCTCTTTATTAAACAACCATATTTACAGCATCAAAAACGAATTGGTGGTTGCAACTGAAAAAGGTGTTTATGTTTACAATAAAGTAAAAGACAGTTTTGAACCTTCTGAATTTTATCATAAACTGCTGGGCGATCAAAGCATCCGTTACCTGAAAGAAGACAACAACGGCAATACCTGGTTTATTCATGAAAAATCTTTGGGTGTAATTGATTTTTCAAAAAAAGAACCTGTAGTCATACAACTTCCCGAATTGAATAACAAGATGCTGAGTGGTTTTGAGTTCATTTATGCCGCAAATCAAAACAACATTTTTTTGGGAGGTGAAAAAGGATTTTATCATATTAACTATGAAAAATACAAACAGACTTTGCCAAAGCTAAGGGTACAGATACGGGCCTTGAGTATAATAAATAAAACCGACAGCCTTTTATTTGGCGGATATTACGATAAGGAAAACCAAATTCAGGATCCGGAAGATGTACCCGCAATCAATTACCGCTGGAAAACATTGCGTATTGAATATTCCTCCTCACTTTTTGGTTACCAGGCCAATCTTGAATACAGTTACCGGCTTAAAGGATATGACAACAACTGGAGCGAATGGACAAACAGGACAGAAAAAGAATACACCAATCTGCCACCCGGAAAATTTACATTTGAGGTAAAAGTCAGGAACAACCTGGGTTCAGAATCTGCTACAACTGAATATACCTTTAATATATTGCCGCCCTGGTATAAAACCAACTGGGCAAAAGCCATGTACCTGATCCTTTTGGCTACCGGACTGTTTTTTTTATACAGGTTGGAGCAGATAAGATTCAGATCGCAGCAGGTAAAATACGAAGAAGAACAGAAAAAGCTCAGGTACATCCATGATCTTGAATTGGCTAAATCTGAAAGTGAACTGGTAGCATTACGGAATGAAAAACTGGAAGCTGAGATCAATTATAAAAATTCTGAGCTGGCTTCTTCAGCTATGCACCTGGTTAAAAAAGGCGAACTGGTCTCTAAAATGAAGACCGAACTGGCCCATGTCATGAAAGGTATCAGCAATCCCGATGCAGAGGCCGAACTTAAGAAAATAATCAGGACCATCAGCGAAGACGACAATATGGACAAGGAGTGGGAAAATTTCGCCCTTCACTTTGATAAAGTACATAGTGATTTTATCAGCGCATTAAAAGAAAAACATACTGGCATAACCAACAACGAGATCAAACTCTGCGCTTACCTAAGAATGAATTTATCCACCAAAGAGATCGCACAGCTGATGAATATCTCAGTCAGGGGTGTTGAAGTAAGCCGTTACAGGTTACGAAAAAAAATTGAACTGCCTAAAGAGATCAGTTTATTTGATTATTTACTTACGATCCAGACAAATAAGATACAGGATCAATAATAACATAAAACCCAATATCTCTATTGGGTTTTATGTTCAACATATTTATCAGCGCTTAGCTTTCCGTTGCCTCTGCAGCTTCCCCGGTCGTTTCATTTCCCGGGGTTGCTTCACCGGTAATGTCGCCGTTCTCTTCGTCCTCTTCATCCAGCTGGGTAATGGCAGCAATCTCATCGCCTTCATCCACCCGTATCAGCTTCACCCCCTGGGTAGCCCTGCCCTGTTCGCTGATCTGGTTCACCGGCATGCGGATGGTGATGCCACTTACGCAGGTTATCATCAGGTCTTCTTTTTCGGTCACGTCGAGCAGGCCAACCAATGCACCGGTCTTATCGGTAACATTGATGGTCTTTACGCCCTTGCCGCCCCGGTTGGTGATGCGGTATTCTTCTACCGGGGTACGTTTGCCAAATCCTTTTTCACTTACCACCAAAATGGTACGGGTCCTGTCTTCCCGGTTCACACATGCCAGGCCAACCACTTCGTCCTTTTCATCCTCCACTTCAATACCGGCAACGCCCTGGCCGCCACGGCCCGTGCTGCGTACCTTTTCTTCGGGGAAACGGATGGCACGGCCGCTCTTCACCGCCATCATGATCTCGCAATTGCCATCGGTGAGTTTGGCTGCCAGTAACTGGTCGCCGTCTAAGATATTGATGGCATTGATACCGGTTTGCCTTGGCCGGCTGAAATCCTCCAGGTCGGTCTTCTTGATCATTCCCTTCTTGGTGCAAAGGATGATGTAATGGCTGTTCACAAAATCCTTGTCCTCAAAATTCTTCACGTCAATGATGGCCCTTACTTTATCGTCGGGCGGTATCTGGACCAGGTTCTGGATGGCCCTTCCCTTGCTGGTCTTGTCGCCTTCGGGGATCTGGTATACCGGCAGCCAGAAGCATCTTCCTTTTTCGGTAAAGAATAAAAGCGTGTGATGCGTGGATGCCACAAACAGGTGTTCGATATAATCTTCCTGCCGGGTGCTGCTGCCCCGGGCGCCACGTCCGCCCCTGCGCTGCTGGCGGTATTCGGTGGCCGAAGTACGCTTGATATAACCCAGGTGGGAAATGGTGACCACCACATCTTCTTCTTCGATGAGGTCGATCATCTTTATCTCATCATCCAGGTAGGTTATCTCGGTACGGCGTTCGTCACCGAATTTATTTTTGATCTCGGTAAGTTCTGCCTTGATGATGCCGAAACGCATGGCTTCATTGGCCAGTATCTCTTTCAGGTGTTCGATCAGTTTCATTATTTCGGCGTGTTCTTCCCGGATCTTCTCGATCTCCATGCCGGTAAGGCGCTGCAAACGCAGTTCCAGTACCGCCTTGTCCTGTATCTCACTCATGCCGAAGTTGCTCATCAGTCCTTCCTGTGCAATATTTGGTGTGGCTGAATTGCGGATCAGTTTGATCACTTCATCCAGGTTATTCAGTGCGATTATATACCCTTCTAAAATGTGTGCCCGCTCTTCGGCCTTACGCAGATCATATTTTGTCCGCCGTATCACCACTTCATGCCTGAAATCAACGAATTCCTTGATCAGGTCCTTCAGGTTGAGTGTGTATGGCCTTCCCCGTACAATGGCCACATTATTTATACCGTATGATGTCTGTAGCTCGGTGTGTTTGTACAACTGGTTTATCACCACCTGTGCCACCGCATCCCTTTTCAGGTCAACCACGATACGGGTGCCTTCCTTGCTGTTGCTTTCATCATTTACGTTGGAGATCCCTTCTACGATCTTTTCGGATGTTATCTCGCCGATCCGTGCAGCCAGGTTATCAATATTCACCTGGTATGGTACTTCATAAATGACCAGTTTTTCCCTTCCATGGGCGCCGGTCTCAATATTCACTTTACCACGAAGCACCAACCTTCCCCTCCCGGTATGCATGGCGGCCCGAACGCCCTCAAAGCCATAGATGATCCCGCCTGTCGGGAAATCAGGCCCTTTAACGTGTTTTATCAGGTCCTCAATGGTTATATTATTATCATCCACAAAGGCAATGCAGGCATCTATCACTTCTGAAAGATTATGCGGCATCATATTGGTGGCCATCCCTACAGCAATGCCGCTGCTTCCGTTCACCAGCAGTTGCGGTACCCTGGTTGGCAGTACGGTAGGCTCCTTCAGGCTGTCATCAAAGTTTAACTGGAAATCCACGGTTTCTTTATCAATATCTTCCACCATGGCTTCGGCCAGTTTCTGCATGCGTATCTCGGTATAACGCATGGCAGCCGGCGGATCCCCGCCCTGGCTTCCGAAGTTACCCTGCCCATCAACCAGTTTGTAACGCATGTTCCATTCCTGTGCCATCCGAACAATGGTGTCGTAAATGGCAGAATCGCCATGCGGATGGTAACGTCCCATCACATCACCCACGATACGGGCACTTTTCTTATAGGCCTTGTTGCTGTTATTGCCCATTTCATTCATGCCGTACAGTACCCGGCGATGTACCGGTTTTAAGCCGTCCCGTACATCGGGTAATGCCCTTCCCACGATCACACTCATGGAGTAATCGATGTAAGAGGTCTTCATTTGTTCCTCGATATTAACCGGTATGATCTTGCCCCGGTTATTGAGATTGCCGGTATTTTCCGGCAGGTTTTCTTCGTTTAAATTCCCGTTGTTTTCCATATATTTTTATAGGCTGCGAAGATACCGAAAATAGCCCGTTTTTGAACTTAAAAAAGGGCGTTTTTGGGGTATATTTTCGCACATATTCCGGGCTGTTGTGGATAGAAACACGGATGACGCAGATGCAACGGATTTTACACAGATCTTATCCGTTTTTATCCGCCAGGATCCATGTCATCAGCGTTTCTATTGCCATTTCATTTAACTTGCAAAAAACTTTTGTACTTGAAAACGATCGTCCTCATCGGCGCCGGGAAATCGGCCACTGTTTTAATAGATTACCTGGTTGCGGAAGCCCGGATCAACGACTGGAAATTCATTGTGGCAGATTCCAACCGGGAACAGGTACTTTCCAAAACAAACAACTCCCCTTTTGCCGAAGCCGTGCAACTGGATGTTACCAATGAAGCACAGCGGACTGAACTGATACAAAAGGCGCATGTGGTCATTTCCATGATGCCCCCTGCCCTGCACTTTTTAATTGCCAAAGATTGTGTGGAATACCGGAAGCACCTGCTCACTGCTTCTTATTTAGATGATAAAATGAAAAGTCTGCAGGATGAGGTCAACGAGCGGAAATTATTGTTCCTCTGTGAAATGGGACTGGACCCCGGCATCGACCACATGAGCGCCATGAGGATCATTGACGGGATAAAAGCAAAAGGGGGCAGCATCACTTCGTTTAAAAGTCACTGCGGCGGACTGGTGGCGCCGGAAAGTGATGACAATCCCTGGCATTATAAAATAACCTGGAACCCCAGGAATATTGTGATGGCCGGACAATCAGGCGCAGTGTATAAACTGAACAACGAAACAAAGACGGTGAAATATGCCGACCTGTTTGATGTATCCAACAAAATTGTTTTTGACGGGCTGGAAAACCTGGCCTTCTACCCTAACCGGGATTCATTAAGTTATATACCTACCTATAAATTACCGGATGCGGCTACGTTCATGCGTACCACCCTAAGGCATGTTGATTTTTTTAGGGGATGGAATGCCATTGTGCATGCGGGACTGACAAATGAAACAGAAAACATCCAACCAACTGGTCTGACCTTTGCCAAATGGTCTGCCCCTGTTTTACCTTTTGTGAATGATGAGAATAAGGCCATGCTGCAATTCCTGGGATTATTTGAAGATGCATTGGTTCCGGCCACAGCCAAAAATTCTGCCGACATCCTGCAATTCCTGGCAGAAACAAAACTGAAGATGCTGCCCGCCGACAAGGACATGATCGTTATGCTGCATGAATTTGAATATGTGCTGGAGGGAAAGAATAAAAGTTTAAAAAGCTGCCTGGTTGTAAAAGGGGAAGATAGTTTGCGGACAGCAATGGCTAAAACGGTTGGCCTGCCATTGGGCATTGCAGCTAAATTGATCCTGAACGGGTTGATCCGGTCAAAAGGATTACACATACCTACTTCAAAGGAGATCTATGATCCGGTATTGCAGGAACTGGAATTAGCAGGTATAAAGTTTACAGAAACTGCCGGGTAAGATCTCATTGATGAAATATTCCTTTCTCTGCATCCAGGGTGAAATTGTCACGATTGGCAATGATAAGTTTACGATACTCATTCACTTTGATCCAGTGCAGTATCCAGCAGACAACAAAGCCAAGATTTGCCAGTACGCCCAGTAAAGGAATGAAGGAACAAAGCCTCAGGATATTCTTGGTCATGCCGATCCCCTGGCTGGGTTTTGACTCTGTGACAGGGATATTGAGCCGGTAACACTCCAGTGCAAAGGATTCTGCAATTTTATTTACCACAAAGAACATCCAGATAAAATTAAACAATGGGATCAGTGAAAGCCATACCTGCCCGGGAGGCATTTGCCTGTTCTCTTCACTGACCGCCTCCAGCGCTTTTTGCAGGCTGATAAAATAAAAGATGGTGGGTATTAAAAATAAAACTACCAGCAAAAAAGTTATCAGTGCAGAACCGGAATTTCCCTCTACAGAATATCCAAAAGTTTCGAACATATTGTTTAATTAGCCAGCAAAGGAATGTAAAATTATCTGACCGGTAAAATCCTTCTTAGTTCTTTCACTCCTTCTGTTGCAGGCATTTCGATCAGTGTACAATCAGCATAGCGCTCTTTTTCGGGTATTTTTTTATCGATGATGAATTTTGGCTGGCTGGCTGTTGTGTAATACAGGAGTGATGCGGCAGGATATACCTGCAGCGATGTTCCTACCACCACGAAATAGTCGCAGTCCCGGACAATGGAAGCTGCTTTTTCCATCATGGGAACGGCTTCTCCAAACCAGACAATATGGGGCCTGAGCTGGTAGCCATCCGAGGCGGTATCTCCCAGCATGATGTCGCCACGTATCCCGTACAGTTCATGCTCATCAGCGATGCTCCTCATTTTAAAGATCTCGCCATGCAGGTGTATGACCCTGGAAGAGCCGGCCCGTTCATGCAGGTCATCAATGTTTTGGGTGATGATGGTCACATCAAAATCATTTTCCAGTTCTGCCAGCCCGGTATGGGCAGCGTTTGGAGATGCTGCCGCCACGTCTTTTCTCCGTGCATTATAAAAATCGAGCACCAGTTGCGGGTTCCTGGTCCAGCCTTGTGGAGATGCCACTTCATATACATCATATCCCATCCATAATCCGTCGCTGTCACGAAAGGTCTTTAACCCGCTTTCGGCACTGATGCCGGCGCCGGAAAGGACAACAATGTGCTTTTTGTTATTCATCATCAATAATAAGGGGTAACAAAAATAAAGAAGGTCAGACAGGGAATGCAGGCCGTGCAATTATTCTTTACAGGCCCTGTTCTCCTTTAAAATAATGCGGATGCAATTGCGGAGCAGTTTGATGGACGGACGGAAGTTGTTTATGCCATTTGAAGGATCTCTGCTGTAAAAGCAGACCTTTTTTTATTTTCCGTTCCCTCTTCAATAAGAATGCGTTCAAAACGGGCAGCGCTCCATACATTATCCAGCGCCACCATCCGTACGGCCTCAAAACCGTGGTCGGAAACGAAATCCCAGTTCTTATCCCTGGAAAGGTCGCTGGCGATCTTGGAAGTAGGTTTTGGATAAGCGATCCAGAATTTGGCATCTTCCTGCAAAACGGGCACTACGTCTTTTAAGATATCAACCAGTTGGCGCTGGCTGACTGCAAAAACAAGGGCAAAATCAATTTTACGCTTTGAAAGCAGGGGTGTTACATTTTTTGAAAAAGACAATTTAATGAATTGCTTCTCTACGGAAGATGGTAAACCCTGGATCAGGAGGTTCTTTTCATCCTTTAATTGCAATTTTTCCAGTAACGATTGTGAAGACATATGCAGTTGCAGTTAATGATTAAAAAAACATATCAAAATTCTCTCAAAAATAAACATGCCCTTTTGGGGCAGCTTGCAGCAGATGGGTTAATGAAGGGCAAAGATAAACATTCTGTTCGTGAGATAAAAGTTTTGGGCAAAAAAAACTCCCTGAAACAGGGAGTTTTAAAGGATTTCAGGGCTTTTATTTGCCCACGGGCTTATAATAGCTGAGTGCTTCGTTCATATATTCCTGCAATTTGGCAATACGGTTCTCATCGGAAGGATGGGTAGACAAGAACTCCGGTGGTTTTCCGCTGCCGGCTGCTGCTCCCATCCTTTGCCAGAAAGGAACGGCTTCCCTTGGATTATACCCGGCCATGGCGGCAAAATTCAACCCGAAATGATCGGCCTCGTACTCCTGGTTACGGGAGTTGGGCAATAATACCGCCACCTGTGCCGTGGGAGAAAACACATTATTGAAGATGCTGTTTGCTTTCTGGTTCCCGGATGTAAATATATTTCCGGCTATTTCCAGGCCCTGTGCCAGTGCAACCTGGCTTATCCGTTCATTGCCATGATGGGCAACAGCATGTGTTATCTCATGCCCCATTACAACAGCCAGCGCTGCTTCATTCTGTGTTATGTTCAAAAGTCCCGTGTAAACAACTACTTTGCCCCCGGGCATGCACCATGCATTCACTTCTTTTGATTCTACTAAATTGAATTCCCATTTGTAGCCGTTCAGTTCGCTGGCCAGTCCTTTTTGTGTATAGTAATCCGTAATAGCTTTTGATATCCGCATTCCTACCCTGCTTACCATTTCCGCATCTTTATTTACGGTTCCGCTCAATACCTTGTTCTGCGAAAGGAATGACCGGTATTCAGTGACTGCCTGTTGCTGCAGTGTTTCTTCCGGAAATAATTTTAACTGCTTTCGCCCGGTAACCGTGTTCGTGCTGCAGGCTATGAACATGGATAATCCAACGAATAATAAAAGAAACTTTTTCATTTTGTCAGGGGTTTTTGTGATACACATGATCAATTGCTGTACCAATATAAAAAAATGTACCTTATAAAAGTATAAAATCAGGGAAACAAAAAAGATGAGCCTGGTCACCGGTGATCTTGAACCCGGTCAGTTGTGATCTATTGATCCTGGCGGCGGCGGGATTTTCTTCGGTCGCGGTGCTTGAGGATCGGAATGCGGCTTTCCACACCACGTAAAATGCGGCCTATATTTTTCTGGTGGGTAAATAAGACCAGCACGGCCACCAGCAGTGCAAATATCCGGTAGAGTACTTCATGCTCATTCCATATCCACAATACACAGATCGGCAGCGCTATGGCTGCTAAAATTGAACTCAATGAAACATAACGGGTAAGATAAAGAACCAGCAGGAAAACACCCGTGCAGCTTATCGCAATAACGGGTTGTACAGCCAGGATCATTCCAAACAGTGTAGCAACACCTTTACCACCCCTGAAACCGGCAAACACCGGGAATATGTGACCGGCCACTGCAGCCAGGCCCAGGCCGATCATAAAATTGGTGCGTTCCAATTCATTCTGCATGTAAAAAGGGATGAACGTATATAATCCAACAGCAACCATCCCCTTAAGAATGTCGATTGCCATAACCAGGGTCCCATACCTGGAACCCAATACCCGGAATGTGTTGGTGGCGCCCATGTTGCCGCTGCCGTAATCCCGGATATCTACACCAAAAAATCGTTTGCTGACAATTAAAGCGGTAGGGATAGAGCCAATCAGGTATGCAAGAATAATAAGAAGCAGTTCTTTCATTCGTTTCCTTAGCTTGAGTTGAGAACACAAAAATAATGATAAATTAACTGCGGATAGCTGTTTATTTACCTTATGGCCTCATTTTATGTGAATAACCGTCTTATTACAATGATGTACATAGTATTAGATATGAAATTTAATATCAACCCATTTTAAGTTTCAGGCATATCCAGTCGCCTTTTTGCCTGGTATTGATATGACCGAGATTGAAAACGGAAACCAATTGCAACAGGTCCGGTGCATCCTGCTTTAAGAAACCGCTTAATACTATTTCAGAGCCTTTTTTTGCTGCTTTCACAATGATGGGAAGATTATCTACGATCACATTCAGGTTGATGTTTGCAAGAATGATATCGTAAACCTTTCCGTCTTCCAGCCTGTTGGCTTTTGAAATGTGTATGGCAGCACAATTGTTGGCAGCAATATTTTCTTTGGCATTCTCTATGCTCCAGTCATCGTTATCAATGGCATCAACAGAGACCGCCCCCATTTTTTCTGCAAGTATGGCAAGCACTGCTGTACCTGTGCCAAAATCTACTACCGATCTGTTTGCCAGGTCCATGTCCGCCATTTGTCCGATCATCAACCAGGTGCTGGCATGATGGCCGGTGCCGAAACTCATCTTTGGGGTGATGATGATCTCGTGCCTGACATGATGCACGGGTGGGTGAAACCCCGCCCGGATGGCAGCAAAATCATTGATGATGATCGGCTCAAAACTCCCCTCCCACTCCGCATTCCAGTTTTGCTCTTTAACAGAGGATACTTCATATTCAACAGCAACTGTCTTCAAAACGGCTTCCAGGTCCTGCCGGTCAAAGATTTCGGAATCAATAAAAGCTTTCAGGTCATTACCCGTTTCCTCAAAACCGGTATACCCTGTATTGCTGAGCATGGCGATCAGTATTTCTGCCTGCTCAGCACCGGTATTTTTAAAATGTACCTGCACAAACTCTTTAGGCTTCATCAATAAACGGGTTTATATACACCCTAAAAAAAGAACCGGCAGTTTTGCTGGTACTGCCGGTTAGTGTATGATCTAAAAAATTATGCTTTCCCTTCCTGTGGCCTTGGTTGTGCCTCCGGCTTTGGGATCAACGCCTTCCTGCTCAATTTGAACTTGCCTGTCTTCTGGTCGATGTCCAGTAATTTAACCTTCACTTTGTCTCCTTCCTTAAAAATACCATCCATGCTTTCAAGGCGCTTCCAGCTTATTTCACTGATGTGCAGGAGGCCTTCTTTTTTAGGCAGGAACTCAACAAAAGCACCAAATTCTTTAATGCTCTTCACGGTTCCTTCATAGGTATCACCTACAACAGGTACCGCTACCAGTCCGTTCACCCATGCAAGCGCTTTATCTAGCCCTTCTTTCTCCTTGGAGAAAATGCTTACTTCACCATGGTTATCCACTTCTTCAATGTTGATGGTAGTTCCGGTCTCCCGCTGAATTTCCTGGATCACTTTACCACCTGGCCCGATCACTGCGCCAATGTATTCTTTGTCAATGATGATCTTGACCATCCGGGGTGCATGCGGTTTAACATCCGCCCTTGCAGCAGGGGTACATGCATACATGGCATCTAAGATATGCATCCGGCCTTTCTTTGCCTGTGCCAAAGCCTGGCGCATTACATCCATACTTAAACCATCTACCTTGATGTCCATCTGAACACCACAGATACCTTCCCGTGTGCCGGTAACTTTAAAGTCCATATCACCCAGGTGGTCTTCGTCACCTAATATATCGGTCAATATAGCGAAGTCATTGTCTTTTTTGATCAAACCCATTGCCACACCACTTACGTGTTTTGCCAGGGGAACACCGGCATCCATCAGGGCAAGTGAACCGGCACAAACAGTAGCCATGGAAGAGGATCCATTGCTTTCCAGTATATCGCTCACCACCCTTACCGTGTAAGGATACTCATTGCCCGGCATCATTTGTTTCAATGAACGCATGGCCAGGTTACCATGACCCACTTCCCTGCGGCCTACCCCTCTCATCATCTTAACCTCACCGGTTGAGAATGGGGGGAAATTATAGTGAAGTATAAACTTGGTGTAATCTGATTTGTGTGCGCTTTCAACCAGTAACTCATCTAAAGGAGTTCCTAAGGTAACGGTTGTAAGTGACTGTGTTTCACCTCTTGTAAACAAAGCGGAACCATGCGGAGTTGGTAAAATATCCGTTTCCATTGCCAGTTGCCGGATGTCTTCCGTACCCCTTCCGTCAAGGCGCTTTCTTTCATGCAGGATCATATCCCTTACCACATAGTATTGCAGTTCGCCAAAGTAATGGCCGATCAGGGCCTTATCTTCATCGGGAAGTTCTTCACCCAAAAAGGTCTTCACTTCGTCTTTCAATGCATCAAAAGCCGCAGAACGCTCGTGCTTGGCTGATGCAGCAGCTGAAATAGCATGCATTTTATCTTTTGCAAAAGCTGTGATCTTCTGGTTCAGTTCTTCGTTGCGGTAAGGTTTGGTATATTCTCTTTTAGAAGTAACGCCAACCAGGGCCCTTAATTCTTCCTGTGCCTTAACCTGTATGCGGATGGCGTCATGGGCTGTTTCAAGTGCAATCACCAGGTCTTCTTCCTGGCATTCTTTACCCTCACCTTCCACCATCATGATGTTTTTGCTGGTAGCGGCTATGATGAATTCAAAATCGGAAACCGCCAGTTGCGAACGGGTTGGGTTTATGATCACTTCGCCGTTTACGCGGCCGATCCGTACTTCTGAAATGATCTCCTGCACGGGTATGTCGGAAACAGCCAATGCTGCAGATGCAGCCAGACAAGCCAATGAATCCGGCATCACTTCATCATCCGAGGAAATGAGCGAAACCAATACCTGTACATCACATAAATAATCTTCGGGGAACAGCGGCCTTAATGCCCGGTCGATAAGCCTGCTGGTCAATATCTCGTAATCATTCAGCCTTGCTTCCCGTTTAAAGAATGAGCCGGGGATTCGGCCTGCAGAACCAAATTTCTCCTGGTAATCAACTGACAAAGGGAAGAAATTCTGGCCATCCTTGGGTTCCTTATTGGCCACAACGGTTGCCAGCAAAATGCAATTCCCCTGGCGAACGGTAACGGAGCCATCAGCCTGGCGGGCCATTTTACCGGTTTCGATGGTAACCATACGGCCGCCACCTATATCAAATGTTACTGATTGAGGTTTTAAAAATGACATATAAATTTTTGTAGTTTATGTTTTACTTCAGGCTGCTGCGACTCACATACGGAGGAATGAACAGGCAAAAGCAAATCTTGTTTAAAAAGAAGAATTCCCAACCGGGTAATCGTAGTTGGGAATCATTCGTATTACATAGTTGGAATAGTTTATTTACGCAGACCTAATTTCTCGATCAAAGCCCTGTACCCGGTCAGGTCGTGCTTGCTGAGGTAAGTAAGTAAACGCTTGCGCTGGCCTACCATTTTCATCAAACCCCGTTGAGAAGAGAAATCCTTTTTGTTGGATCTCAGGTGCTCAGAGATCTGGTTGATCCGTTCTGTCAGGAGTGCGATCTGGCCTTCGATGGAGCCGGTATTGGTTGCTTTTGCACCAAATTGCGTGAAAATGTCCGCTTTTTTTTCAATTGTTAAATAAGGCATCTTTGTTTTTTTAATAACGTCTTTGTTATGTTTCTTTTTTATCGGACGCAAAAGTACGTAGAAATATTGGTTTTTAGGCGGTTGATTAAGGATTTTTTTTGAATATTGCCAAGGCAAAGGCAGTATGCTGCGTTAAAGGATTTCCGGGGTGATCCCGGGGGCGAAGATATGGAATTTGACAGGTCCCGGGAGCCAAGGCCCGCCCCTTTTGGCAGCATATAAAAGGGCACGCCATCCCAAACCGAGCGATTTGAAAAAGATAGTATTTACTGTTACCAACGACCTCAACTACGACCAGCGCATGATACGTATCTGTACCAGCCTGGCCAATGCAGGCTATTCGGTTACACTTACCGGGGTTAAAAAGGCCACGTCCCCGCCACTCAGCCGGGAAAAATATGATCAAAAGCGGTTGAATTGTTTTTTTAAATCCGGGCCCGGCTTTTATGCCGAATACAATACCCGGCTGTTCTTTTACCTGCTTTTCCGGAAAGCCGATATCATCTGCTGCATAGACCTCGACAGCATGCTGCCTGTTTGGCTGGTTTGTAAGCTCCGGAACAAAAAAGCGGTTTACGATGCCCATGAATACTTTTCACAACAAAAAGAGATACTGACCAGGCCGCGGGTTTACCGGGTATGGAAATGGATTGAAAGAACATTTGTACCGAAGTTCAAAAACGGATACACCGTGAGCCAGGGCATTGCAGAAGAATTTAAAGAACGCTATGCAGTAAATTATGATGTGATACGAAATGTTCCGGTATTAAGACCTTTTTTGCCCGGAATGCAGGAGAAACCCGGAACCATACTCTACCAGGGAGCTGTGAACGAGGCCCGTGGCCTTGAATTCCTGGTTCCTGCCATGAAGCTGGTTGATGCCCGGCTGGAAATTTACGGCGATGGGAATTTTATGGATCAGACAAAAAAACTGATCGTTGAAAACAATCTGCAGGATAAAGTGTTTCTTAAAGGGAAACTGCTCCCGGGAGAACTGGACAGTATCACCCGGCAGGCATGCATAGGCATAAACCTGGTGGAAAACACCGGGCTGAATCAATATTATTCATTGGCCAATAAATTCTTTGACTACATACACAATGCATTACCCCAGGTAACGATGAATTACCCCGAATACAAAAAGATAAATGAGGAATTTGAAGTGGCCATCCTGGTAAACGACCTGGACGTGGGAACCATTGCAGGTGCCATCAACAGGCTTCTGAACGATGAACCGCTCCGCCGGCAACTGAAACAAAACTGTTTAAAGGCCCGGGAACTCATCAACTGGCAGAATGAAGAAAAAAAGCTAACCGGTTTTTACAACAAATTAAATTGACAGACAAACAACTTCACATAGTAACCCACGATGTTCCCTGGCCCGCTGATTACGGTGGAGTGGTTGACCTTTTTTATAAACTGAAAGCCCTGCACGCACAGGGGGTGAACATACACCTGCACTGCTTTACACAGGGAAGGCCGCCGCAGGAGGAATTGAATAAATACTGTGCCAGTGTGCACTATTACCAGCGGGATAAAAGCTGGAAGCGTTTCTCTTTCCGGTTGCCCTTCATTGTAACCAGCCGGAAAGACGGATCACTTATCGCTAATCTAAAAAAAGATAACCACCCGGTTCTGCTTGAAGGCATTCATTGCACCTATTACCTGCACAACGGGCAGCTCGGCAACCGGAAGATCATCGTTCGGCTTCACAATGCAGAATTTGAGTATTACAAGCAACTGGCGAAGCATGAGACCAGCCTGTTCAAAAAGACCTATTTCCTTTTTGAAAGCACGCTCTTAAAGAAATACGAAAAGGCCCTTGCGCAGAAGGCAACATTCCTGGCTGTAAGCAGGCAGGATGTGGAACTTTATCAAAGTGTTTTGGGAGCACAGCACATTCATCATCTCCCTGTATTCTTACCCCATACCCTGGCGGTAGGCAAAGAGGGCAAAGGTTGTTTTTGCCTTTACCATGGCAATCTTTCAATAAACGAGAATGAAGAAGCTGCTGTATGGCTTATCAAAAATGTGTTCAGCAGGTCATCCGTGCCTTTTGTGATCGCAGGCAAATCGCCCTCCCAACGGTTACAGCAACTGGCGCACAGCAACCAGAATACCTGCCTGGTGGCAAACCCTTCCGAAAAAGAAATGCAGGACATCATCTGCAAGGCACACGTGCATGTATTGCCTTCCCTGAACAATACGGGCATCAAGTTAAAATTACTGAATGCATTATTCAACGGAAGGTATTGCCTGGTGAATAAGGCCGCGGTCAACGGATCAGGCCTTGAACCCTATTGCCGGATAGCTGAGACCGAAGAAGGTTTTCAGCAAGCCATAAAGGAACTTTACGAAACCCCCTTTACCGAAGAGGAAGCGCAGCGGCGGCAGGGTCTTTTACAAACCGGTTTCAATACGGAAAAAAATGCCCGGGAGCTTATGACATTTCTATGGTAGCATTATCCCAAACCTTTCCCATCTCTGTTTTAATGGTCCGTGCCGGGAATTTTTTAATGACCAGGTAATCGTGTGTTGCCATGATGATGGTGGTATTGTAGTCGCGGCAGATATGAAACAGCAACTGCATGATCTCATCACTTGTTTCGGGGTCAAGGTTACCTGTTGGCTCATCAGCCAGTATAAGCCGGGGAGAATTCAATAATGCCCGGGCAATATCCATACGCTGTTGTTCACCACCACTCAGCTCAAAGGGCATTTTAAACCCTTTGGTCTTAAGCCCTACCTTTTCCAGTACATCCGCGATCTTTTCATCCATTAATTTTTCATCCTTCCAGCCGGTGGCCTTCAGCACAAACTTCATATTCTCGTTCACATTCCGGTCGGTGAGCAATTGAAAATCCTGGAACACAACACCCAGGTTCCTCCGGAGGAAAGGTACGGTCTTCCAGGTAAGCTCCCGCAGGTTATGCCCCGCAACCCAGCCCTCTCCTTCTGTCATCTGAAGATCGCCATACATGGTCTTTAACAAACTGCTTTTGCCCGTTCCGGTCTTGCCCACCAGGTAAACAAACTCACCCTTATCAACAGAAATGTTCACATCGCTTAATATCAGGCTGTTGCTCTGGTAAATATTCACATGTTTTAATTCAACGATCGATTGAGACATAAATGGTTTTGCGTTTAGCGTTCCTGGGTTAAGCCATCCGTGCAAATTTACCTTTTACCACCCCAGCCGCAAGAATTAATTTCTTCACCATATGTTAAAAAATGTGAACAACTAAAAAAATAGTTGCATAACTAAACTATTAGTTTTATGTTTACATCAGAGTTAACTAAACAGCATAAATATGAAGACACTGACCAAGGCCGAAGAACAGATCATGCAGGTGATATGGAAGCTTGACAAAGCGTTCCTGCGGGAGATCATAGACGAATTAGCGGCACCCAAACCCCACAACAATACCGTGGCAACCATCCTGAAAATACTAGTTGACAAGGAATTTGTTGGCATCAATGTATTTGGAAGAACACACCAGTACTATCCGCTGGTAAGTAAAGATGCATACAGCAAGACAACTATGAAGAGCCTGGTAAAAGGATATTTTGAAGGTTCGTTCAGCAATGCCGTTTCCTTCATGGTGAAGGAGAATAACCTGAGCATTGATGACCTGGAACTGCTATTAAAGCAATTGAAAAAACGTTGACCGTTGCTGGCTGGCCGTTGACCGTCTACCGGAGGCCAACTGCTTTCTGATCGAACAACGGTCAACGAATAAAAAATATTGGTGTAATTAAATTCCATTATTATGCTCCCCTACTCCTGGTATTTGCTGAAAGTGATCATCTGCTCAGGCATTTTGTTCGGGTATTACTGGCTCTTCCTGCGCAATAAGATATTTCACCGCTACAACCGGTTCTATCTTATTTCGGCCATACTGCTTTCCCTGCTGCTGCCGCTGGCCAAAATAGATTTCTGGCAACCGGACAGGCCGCAAAGCCAGGTGATAAAAGTTTTACAGGCTGTTTCAGCCGGGGATGAATACATGAACAATATCGCACTGGCCGCCAACACAAACAACTGGAACATGCAGGATCTGTATTCGGTTATTTACGGGCTGATCAGTGTGTTTTTCTTAGGGGTGCTTTTGCGCACCTTGCTGATCATCCGTTCGCTGTTAAAAAAATACCCGGTACAGATGGTTGAACAGGTGTCGTTTGTGAATACGGATGACAACAGCACGCCTTTCTCATTCCTGAAATACATTTTCTGGAACAGCGGTATCGACCTGGATACCACAACCGGCAGGCAGATATTCAAACACGAACTGGCGCATATCCGGGAAAAGCACACCTATGACAAACTGCTGGTCAATATCCTGCTCGTCTTTTGCTGGTGCAACCCGTTCTTTTGGCTTTACCGCAAAGAACTGAACATGATACATGAATTCATTGCCGACCAGCGGGCCGTGGAAGACAGCGATACCACTGCCTTTGCAACCATGATACTGCAGGCTGCTTACCCGAAGCACCGGTTTGAACTGACCAACAACTTTTTCTACTCACCTATTAAACGCAGGTTACTTATGCTCAAGAAAAACAACGATCCCCGGGTCAATTATTTTGCCCGCATAATGGCATTGCCTCTCCTGGCAGTGGTATTTGCTGCTTTCGCATTCAAACCCAAAAAAACGGATGATAAACAATATGATTTCCCTTCCTATGTTATAACCGACACGGTCCCCCTTAAATCCAACCTCCTCCCTTCCGATCCCGCCATCGTTCCTTCGGGAAACGCTTCGGTAATGGAAGAAAAAGCCGACCCGGAAAAAGCATTATTGGTTGTGAATGGAAATATGATCGGCAAAGGAAAAGCCAAAGACGGGTTGCTTAACCAGTTATATGCACAGACGATCACCGTGAAGTGGCTGAAAAGATCAGAAGCCATTGCAAAATACGGCGCCGATGGCGCAGATGGGGCCTGTGAGATCAGTTATACCGATGGGGTAACCATTTCAACTTTTATAGATGCGCTGGACAATTCAAGTGTGTTTTATATGGGGATGCGTAACCCGTTAACTGTAACCGCCCAAAATGTACAACCCGAAGACCTGGTGGTCAGCATCTCTGAAGGAAAAATATTCGGTATCAACGGTGAATACATGGTAACGGTCACCCACGAGGGAGAAGTTACTTTAACCCTTTCAAAAAGGGATGGTACAAAACTACCCGGTCCATATACCGTTAAAGTAAAAAGATTGCCCGACCCAACTGACCCGGCTTTTCCATCAGCACTCAGGGAAAAGGTAAGATACGATAGCAGCCTGTCAGCAAAAATGAACCAGGAGCTATTGGATCAGCAACAAGGCCTGGCCAAACCTGGCTATGCGGAAAAAGAATTAAATGCAAAAATAACCGATGTGGCAGTTGAAAAAACCCTCTATGAAAAGAAACTGAAAGAACTGGAAACACAAAACCTCAAATTAAAGCTCATCGAAGAACAAAAGCTAAAAACGAACACGGACCTCACCGAACGGGTTGTTATGGGAAAGAAGATGCAGGACAGCGAGATACAAAACCTGAAACTAAAACGCATACAGGAACAACAGATCAAAAACAAACAGGAATTCGAAGAGCAGCTGGTACTGTCGAAAGACAAATCGGATGCCTATCAGAAACAACTTGCTGAGGTAGAAGTACAGGGAAAACCCGGTAATGTCATTTTTGTAAAAACAGAACAGATCCCGTCGTTTCCCGGCGGCGTGGAAGCATGGAAGAAATACCTGGTCCAGCATGTGCGGTCCACCACACCGGTTGATGAAGGCTGGAAAGCCGGCAAATATACGGTAGTGGTACGTTTCATTGTGCATGCAGATGGAAAAGTTTCGGATGTTACCACGGAAAATTATAAAGGCACCCTTACGGCCATGCATTGCATTGAGATCATTCGGAATGGCCCCCGGTGGTTACCCGCAATACAAAACGGGAAGAAAGTAAATGCGTATCACAAACAACCCATCACTTTTGTAATAGCAGACAAATAAAGTAAAGCCAGGAAACATTGCAGTTCCGGAGATGACATTCGTTGAAGGATGTCATCTCTTTTATGATGCGTAGCGGATATCTTCATTCTTTAACCGGATCAACAGTTCCTTCACTGCACTTTCCTCCACCCTGCCGATAACCTGTGCATCTATTCCAAACCGGTTCGCCGCATCGATCATGACCGAAGCATCAGCTGCATCACAATAAATTTCCAGCCGGCAACCCATGTTAAACACTTCATACATCTCTTTATTATTGCTGCCGCTGTTCTGCTGAATGATATTGAATATCTCCGGCGGCTCAAAGAGGTTGTCTTTTATGACCCGGAAATTGCCCGGCAGGTATTTCATGCACTTTGTCTGCCCGCCGCCGCTGCAATGAATGAGGCCGTGTATTTTATCGAAATGCTCTTCGAGCAATGGCTTTAGTACGGGAGCATAGGTTCTTGTTGGTGAGAGGATGAGTTGGCCGATGGAAAGATCCCGGATCCCGGATCCCGGATCAGACAGTTTGCTCTTACCGATGTAAATAACATCATCCGCCAGCTTGTTATCGTAACTCTCTTTAAAATTCTCCGCATAAAATTTACTGAGCACATCATGGCGGGCGCTGGTAAGTCCATTGCTGCCAATGCCGCTGTTGTAAGCAGTTTCATAGGTTGACCGGCCATAACTGGCTAACCCCACAATTACATCCCCGGCTTTGATCTTATCAATGCTGATGATCTTATCTTTTGGCCAGCGGCAGGTCATGGTGCCGTTTACCGCAACCGTTCGTACCACATCGCCTACATCGGCAGTTTCCCCGCCGAGGTAATGAATATGAACAGCAAAACTTTTCAAGCGGTCGAATAATTCCTGCGTACCATTTATGACCTGTTCCAGCACTTCCCGGGAATAAGGTTCTTATTCCGGTCGATGGTTGAATTGAAAACGATGTTATCGTATATGCCCACGCAAAGCAGGTCATCCAGGTTCATCACAACCGCATCCTGGGCAATGCCTTTCCAGACCGATATATCGCCGGTTTCTTTCCAGTATAAATAAGCCAGTATGCTTTTGGTACCGGCCCCGTCGGCATGCATGATGTTCACGAAAGCATCATCGCCACCCAGGTAATCGGGATAAATCTTGCAAAAGGCATTGGGGAACAGTCCCTGGTCGAGGTTCTTAACAGCAGCATGTACTTCTTCTTTCTGGGCAGATACACCCCGCTTTGTATATAAAGACATTAAGAATTAAAAATTAAGAATTAAGAATTAATCTGCCGCAAATTACAAAGCAATTATCCATTATCCATTATAAAATTATCAAGTAGATTTGCACCCTGCCTGCCGTCAGGCAGGTTCCTACATTATGCAGATACACCGTGATATAAACAGGCTACCGGAATTCAGGAATGCCGTCATTACCATTGGAACCTTCGACGGGGTTCATCTTGGTCACCACCAGATCATCGGCAGTTTAAAGCAGGAGGCAGTGAAAGCCGGCGGCGAATCTGTCATCATCACCTTCCATCCGCATCCCCGCAAAGTGGTTTCGTCGGTGATCACCGGCGTACGGCTCATCAATACCCTGCCCGAACGGATCGAATTGCTGGAAAAGACCGGCATTGATCACCTGGTCATTGTTCCCTTCACCGAATTTTTTGCCAACCAGACGGCGGAGGAATACATCCGTGATTTTTTAGTGGAGAAGTTCAGGCCGCATACCATCATCATCGGCTACGATCACCGGTTTGGCAAGGAACGCAGCGGCGATTATAAGCTGATGGAAGAAAAAGCAGCCACGTATCATTACCGGCTCAAAGAGATCTCAGAACATATCCTCAATACCATAAAAGTAAGCAGTACAAACATCCGCAATGCCATTTTGCACAGCCGGGTGGAGGAAGCGAATATCTTACTCGGGTATATTTTCTTTTTTGAAGGCGAAGTGGTGCATGGCGATAAAGTAGGCAGGGAACTGGGTTACCCCACCGCCAATTTAAGGAACACCGATGAGGAAAAAATTGTAATGGGCGACGGGATCTATGCGGTGTATGCCGATGTGGAAGGAAGGTCGTACAAGGGCATGATGAGTATCGGTTTCCGCCCGACCGTCAATGGGAGAACGAGGGTCACCGAAGTAAACCTGTTTGATTTCAATAAAGAGATATACGGAAAAACCATCCGGGTGTATGTAAAAAAGTATTTGCGGGCTGAAGTGAAATTCAATGACCTGGGGGAATTAAAGGAACAACTGCATAAAGACAAAGAAGAAAGTCTGAAGTGGCTATAAACGATCATTACAATATGGATTCAGTCCGCCTGAAGCGTGCCGACCCTGTTTTAAGCGATCATCTTCACCACCATCTCTTTCATCAGGGCAGCATCGGGAGTTCCTGCATTACCTACTCCTACGCCTTTTAAGTTGTATTGATGAAGCAGTAATAATATCCGTTCAATACCGTCGTACCCGTAGTTATGGATGGTTTCCATGGCATTCTTCACCGCCACACTGTTGAAATAGAAATGCGGTTTCAGGGCTGCTTCACTCCGGTCCTTCATTCCAAAAACCGTGTATACTTTGCTGAAACCGGCGTACAAAGCCGGCAATACCATCTGTATCGGCCCTGCCTTGGGATTGCCTTCAAAATACTGGATGATCTTAATGGCCCGGGCCAGGTCTTTTTTGGCGATGGCAGCCTGCAGTTCAAAAACATTGTACTCCTTGCTGATGCCGATGTATCTCTCAATATCATCTTCGGTGATCTCGTTTCGGCCCTTTAAATTCAAGGCCAGCTTTTCTATTTCATTGGAGATCCTGCCCAGGTCGTTCCCGATATGCTCATCCAGAAGACTGATGGCCCTGGAGGTTATCTTATATCCCCTGGCCTTTTACAAATTCCCCGATCCATTCCTGCAGTTTGTAATCCTTTATCTTTTCTGAGTTAAATATCTCTGCAGTTGACTTAAGTAATTTGTACAGTTTTGTCCGCTTGTCAAAGCTCTTGCCTTTATAACCCACCACGAAAATGGTGGACGCCAGCGGGCTTTCAAAATATCCCTCCAGTTTGTCGATATCTTTCATCTGCTGGGCTTCTTTCAGCAGCACTACCTGGTATTCGGCAAACATGGGATAACGCCTGCAGGCATTCAGTACCGAAGCCCAATCTGCATCCTTGCCGTAAAAAACCGTCAGGTTGAATCCTGCCTGCGCCTCATCCAGTATATGATGCTCCGCATGTTCCATCACCATATCGATGTAGTAATCCTCCTCCCCCTCCAGCCAGTACACCGGTTTGAAATTCTTTTTTTTCCAGTCGCTGATTATTTTTTCGGCACTCATGCCCCAAAGATATAAGTTACTAAGCAGCAGGTGGTTTTTGCTCCAAAAATGTTTTTAACACAGCAATAACTACCGGCTCTAATCCGTTCTAACCCGCTGCCTGTACCTTTGGTATGATTTTTAGAATAGTTCTGGCTTTTACAGCAATATCCTGGAAGCATTGCATTTTGATCCACAGGCAGAATCATTAATTTTGTACAAGAAAAACCTTAAGCATGGCTTTTGAAAATTTTCCCGGCACCGAAAAGCCAGTAGAAATGGCACCCCCTCCCACCAATAATAACTGGCGTAATTACCTTACTGCCGGATTGGTGGTTGCATTGCTGGGTACATGGGCCTATATCATCTGGGATAAGAACCAGACCAAGGAAAATATCCGGCAAAAGGAAACGGTCATAGCCACCACTACTTCGCAACGGGATCAGTTGCAGAAAGAACTGGAAGAAGCCACCATGCGGTATGACATGATCAAGACCAGCAGTGCAGACATGGCACACACCAAAGACAGCATCATCACCACCAAGGACCGGGAGATATCCCAAAAGCGCATAAAGATCCAGCAACTGCTTGCAAAAGTGAATGCCACCGAAGAAGAATTGGGCCAAGCAAGATCACTCATTTCATCCCTCAATTCAGACATCACCAGCTACCGCACAAAGATCGAGACCCTGGAAGGTGAAAAACTGGTTTTAACACAGGAAAAGAATTCCGTGATCCAGCAGCGTGATAAAGTGCAGAAGGATTTTGACTCCGCAAAAAGCATTATCCGGGAGAAAGATGAAGTGATCGATGTGGCTTCCACCCTGCATGCATCCAATTTCTCCATACTGGGCATTAATGAAAGAAGCAGCGGAAAGGAAAAAACGACCACCGTTGCAAAACGGGTTGATAAACTCCGCATCAGCTTCGACATTGACGAGAACCGCACCGCCACTTCAGGAACGAAATACATCTATGTTTGTGTATTTGCACCCGATGGCAAACCCGTTGCGGTAGAATCCCTTGGTTCCGGCAAATTCAATACACGGGATGGAAAGGAAAAGCCATACACACAGAAAATAGATGTTATCTACACACAGGGCCAGCGCCAGACATTAAGCATTGACCTGAAACAGGGTACCAGTTTTGCAACCGGTGATTACAGGATCGAAGTGTACAATAACGGATTTAAGATCGGCGAAGGCATCCGCAGTTTAAAGAAAGGCGGGATATTCAGCTGATGAAAAGATGATATGCAAAGAGGCATCCACCATCCGGCGGGTGCCTCTTTTATTTAGAAAATGGCCCGGATGGAAGCACGCCCGATATGCACCATTCTCGATTCGCCCGGCTTTCTTCCGTCATACTGGATACTCACTTCGATGTTACCGGCAAGCCGCTTGGTAAATTCCAGGTTCCATAAATAATTTTTACCGGGCAGCAAACCATCCAGTAAAATATAACCCACTGTTGTATTGGCAGCGCCGGAATACGCTTTAAAACCGATCTGGTTCAGGGAGAACCGTGCACTCAGCGTACTGTTGTTCAGAATATTATACCGCAGGTCGGCGGTCAATAAATGATTGGTCGCTTTCTCCAGCGAATCGATCGTATTTCTTTTCTGGCCATAGGCATAGGTGAGGCTGAGCCTGAAATTACTTTTATGCACATAAGAAAGCGATGGTTCAAGGATATGCTGTACAACAAGATAATTCCGGTTGTTGAACTTCGGCCCAACCGTGTTCAGAACATTCTTGATATTGCGGTAACCCAATGTGCCGGTAAAGCTGCGGTTCACATTCCAGCGTAACTTACCCGACAGGGCCCTCAGTTTACGGCTTTCAAAACCATACGAAAGCAGCGACTTGCCGTTGTTGATGCTGTGGGTAACATCAAATCCCCATTTGATATTGCTGCGGTTGAAATAAAAAGTATTCGACAAAAAAGAGGTCAGGGTTATCAGGGTTGTATCAACCAGTTTCCTGCTGAAGGGATTGAACAGGAAGGTGCCCGTGGCTATTTCTTTCTTATTTATCTGCAGGGCCGAACTGGTACTTGAACGGGATAGTATTTTTTTAAAGCCTCCTGCGGGTGCTGTTTTGAAAAGCGCTTTGGGATTCAATGAAAAACTGTAGTTGAACTGCAGGTAATTGGCTTTTACATATTGATTGCTTGGTGTGAATACCCGTATGTATTTTTTCTGATCCTGGAAAACGGCTATCTCAAATTCATTCAACTCCGGGATGGCGTTGCTGTTGTAATCTATCCAGGTGTATTCTCCCTGCCCTGCCGGCACTTCCACATAGGTATATTCCCTTTTTTGCTCCTGCCCCGAACCCAGTTCATACAGGACATTCCCGGTTAAAAAACCATTCCACTCGTTCACGTAATATTCGGCCCTGCCAAGTAAACTCTTGTCTTGCCGCTCCCTGCTGATGCCGGCATTGAGAATGTACAGTTTCCGGTATGTCAGGTTGAGCTTGAACTGGTGCCTGTCACTTTTCATCAGTTCAGTGACCAGGTTGAAATTATCACTCCGGTCTGCCTGCTCAAGTTTTGACCTGACCGGCAGCAGGTCGTTCCGGGTAAAATAAGTTACTCCCCACCTGTTTGGCTTTTCCGGATCAGACTTTACATAAACCTGCCACACATTAAACGCATAGCTGAACGGCGTTAAGGTATCGGCCAGTTTATTGCGGAGCCGGTTATGTTCACCGTTGTATTTAAAGCCAACCTGCATTTTCCGGAATTTTGTTACCTGCTTGTTGAGGTCAATGGTTGGCCGGAGGAAGGTTCCTGCCTGCAGGGTATTGTTCAGCGTGGTAAGGCTTAACTGGGTAGCCAGTTTCCATCCGCTTACATTATTATAACTGTTCAGCATCTGCCGCAGGCCATTGTATTTATCACTGCGGTTATAGCTGGTGAGGTCGTACTGCAGAAAATTGCCTTTATTGTCTCCCAGTTTTATCCCCGCATTGGTAATGTGTTCATCGGCTGCTGCAATATCATAAGGCAAACTCCAGTCCCTCAAAAATTCAATATTACGCAGGCGTTCTGCAGGTTTAAACCGGTTCTGCACAAACTCATAACCAAGCCTGGTTTGCATTAAAAGCGATGTATTGAACAAGCGGATCTTTGCATCACTGTACTGAAAATTCAGCCGGGCAGCAAATCCTTTATCATTGCTCTTGTCTTTCCGTGAAAACAGGTTCACATCGTAATTGCTCATGGCAACTTCCGCCTTCAGTTTTGTTTTTCCGGAAAATGCATACTCGCCTGCCACGGTCACTATCTGGAGTTTTTTGGGAGACACCAGTAAAAGAACCGGTGCATATTCCCCCTGCTTTACGTTATTGGCATCCGGGGAGACCCAGCCAAATACTTTTCCATTGGCCACACTCGGCAGCGCCACATAATTACCCTTGCCGGGGCCCAGGTACGTGAAACTGAGATTGTACAGAACATCCGTGGGATCGACCGAAAAAACAAAGATGGAATCATGGATGGTGCCGTTGTAAACCGTATCAATTTTCTTGTACAGTATCTTTCCTGCTGTAAGCGTATCTCTCACCGCATTCACATAGTAGGCGGTATCAATGCCATCGCCAATATCTGCCAGGAATTGTTTTTGCCTTGTATCCAGTACCTGGTTGATGGACGAATTCTTTGCATCTGCATTATTGTAGAACCCGATGCTCAGTAAGAATTTATCTTTAAAATTCACTTCATCATTTACATAGATCTGTGAATTCAGAAAATTACGGTCGGCGTATTCAAACTCCACCTGTATCCTTTTATCTTTGGTCACCAGCCGCTTTTGCGTAAAGGTCAGTTCGGCCGTATTATAATTGATCACATAGTCCTGGTCTTCGCCCCGTTGCAGTAGTTCTCCATCCATAAAGACCCGTTCGGTCCCCGCCAGGATAACAAAATAGAGTTCCTGGGTGGGGCTGGTGAGGCGGTAAGGCCCCTGGTTGCCTTCCAGGGGTGTCAGTATGTTCCGGGTGAACTTTCCTTTTGCGATCGCCCCGCTAAGTAACAGCGAATTGGAAATATTCTTTGTGAGTTTGTTATCCGTAATGAATGAAACCCCCTGCAGCCGCTTGTAAAAGTTGAGAAAGTAATTCTTGCTTTGCCGGATATCGATGTCGCCAAAATTTGCCTGCCAGCCCTTCTTCTTCACCTGCAGGTAGATGCGGTCAAAGTCACGAAGGTCCTGCGTATTCCCATCCGGCTGCACCGGGATGTTATTGTCGGTTATGGCAGCGGTCAGTTCCAGGCTGTCGCCGATAAACCCGTTCAATTGCAGGTTAAGACTGGAACTCACTACCGCATCCTGGCTGTTCCCAAACGATATGCCCCTGCCAAAACTCCCTTCTGATTTTATATTCCCAAAATCGGTTAAAGGGCTTGTTTGTTTGGTTCCGTATTTAAAGACAAAAGGCCTGCTGCTGATAAAATTGTTCCGGACACTGTCGTAGTTAAAATGACGTACTACGGCATTCAGCCGGTAAGGGAATACCCGGTAAGTGACGGTAACCGTTTCCTGCGCAGGCTTTTCGAGCCAGGTGAGGGTTGCATTCACTTCATCCACCTTATAATAGAATGGCGATACACCCTCCACGATCACCGACCCCGGGATGATGCTCAGTGAATCCAGTCTGATGATCTGTTCTTTTGTACTTACTGACCTTTTATACAGGTTAGAGAGGGACGGTGTAATTACCTGGGCACTGATAAAGTGTACAAGCAGCATTGAGGTCAAGAACAGGTATATCCGTTTTGGCTTCAAATGTTTTTCGGGGTTAGTAATGATAAAATTAGCGATTATTAGCAAGACAACTTAAAGAGGCACTATGCTGTCCAAAACATGGCCCCGGACAATCTGACTTCTTGATCTTGCCTGCTTCGATCAGGATGGGGCTGGTTCATTTTCCCGGGTATGTGCCAAAACTGTGCAAAACAACAGGCATATTATAAAAGGGTATGCATACATTTACCAGGCAAGAACTACAGGAATTTATTCTTACTTACCTGTTTAAGTCCATTATCCTGTTAAATGTATATTATGCATATACAGAAAACAGACAGAAACAGCGCTTCCTTATTTCTACTGCTTTTTACGGCAGTAGCTTTTTTCTGTTCTTTACGGTCTCATGCACAACCCCCTCCCAATCTTATTTATGCACCGGTTGTAACTACCGGGCTCAGTTCACCGGTTGATATTGTAAATGCCGGTGACGGCACCAACCGGCTTTTTATTGTAGAACGAACGGGAAAGGTCAGGATCATCAACGGCGGTGTGCTTTTAGCTGCGGCCTTCCCTGGACATAAGCGACAGTTTTCCACCCGGTGATGAGAACGGTTTTTTAAGTATGGCATTCCACCCGGAATATGAAACAAACGGGTACCTGTTCATTTACTACCTCAATGCAGATTATGATATCCGGATAACCCGCTTTCAATCGGCTGCACCAACTACCAATACCCCCATTAACCAAACAACCGGGGTAGTTATTATGACCATCCCGGCAGTCACTGCAAGCTTTCACAATGGTGGTAAATTAAATTTCGGCCCCGATGGTCATTTATATTTTGCCCCCGGTGACGGCAGTCCGGGCGGTGATCCTGACAATCATGCGCAGGATGGAAACCTGTTGTGGGGAAAGATGATACGCATTAACGTAGATAATTTCACAACGCCCCCCTACTATACCATTCCTGCAAATAATCCCTATGTAAATGACCCGGCGGTAAGAGATGAGATATTTGCTATTGGCCTGCGTAATCCCTGGCGCTGGAGTTTCGACAGGCTGAACCATGATGTATGGGTTGCCGATGTGGGAGAATCTGCCTGGGAAGAAGTGAACTACCGCAGTCTTGCATCATCCGGCGGCATTAATTATGGCTGGCGCTGCTACGAAGGAAATGAGGATTATGTAACAGCAGGCTGCCTGCCGCAAAGCAATTATGTCTTCCCTGTTTTTACTTATCCGCATAACAGTGCCACGGGCGGATATTCGGTGATCGGTGGCCATGTTTACCGGGGCACCGAGTATGCGGCCATGTATGGATATTATATCTGCGTTGATTTTGTTACGGGCAATGCCTGGCTGATAAAACCAAATGGCAGCGGGGGTTGGAACATATCGCAGCAATCCGGTTTGGCAACAGGCATCGTCGGTTTTGGCGAGGACGAGAATGGTGTTTTATATGCTGTAAAATTATCCGGAACACTTTTCAAGATCACTACCAACAGCGGGGGGCCGCTTCCGGTGACACTTTTGCAATTCAACGTAAAGGCTTTTACCGGTTATAATGAGGTAAGGTGGAAAACGGTTAACGAACAGCATATTGCTCATTATGAAATTGAATACAGTACAGACAGGGTAAGTTATGCGATCGCAGGAAGGGTTCATGCGGTGAATAATCCTGCAGAAAACAATTAACATTTTTCCCATGCCTTCACGGGCTTCACCAAACTCTATTACAGGCTGAAGGTAACCGACAGGGACGGCCGTCTTAATTATTCGGATGTTGTGGAAGTGGACAGGAAGGACAAAGCTCCTGTAAAGATCTACCCCACCTTTGTCACTGACCATCAACTGAATATTTTTTCTGAAAAGCAGGTGGAACAGGTGTTTATATATTCTGCAGAAGGAAAACGGGTCTTTGCCAATAGCCAGAATAATATGACCGGCATCATCCATATCACCCTTCCGAAACTGCCATCAGGTGTTTACCTGGTCCGTGTAAAACTGAAAGATGATCATTTCACCGGAAAAATATACATCGGCAGATGAACCGGCCATCTGTTCCGCAAAAATTTATTCAGCAGTGCATCCGGTTGAATAAATAAATGTCAGCCTGGGTTTATCAAAGGTGATTTTGCAGCACGATCAACTACAACAGCCCGATTGTTATATGAACAGGCTTAAAGATCAAAGGCTCTGCATTTTCAAACAGGTACACAACTGTTGGTTTCCCATACATCTCTCTGGCACTGTATTTGTGTTAAACTAAATTCACGTTGAATATCCGTTAAACACTGCATTATGGATATGAATACAGCTAAAAAAAATATTGCGGCACTGTTGTTCCTTACTTCGGTGCCATTTTTATTTGCGACCAGGAGTTCAGCACAAACCACCCCCGTTTTAATTTTCAGCCCGGTTGTAACTACCGGGCTTAGTTCACCGGTGGATATTGTAAATGCCGGTGATGGCAGCAACCGGCTCTTCATTGTTAACCAGGGAGGTACGGTACGGATCCTTTCCGGCGGCGTTTTACAGCCGGGAAATTTCCTGGATATCCCCGACAGTCTTTCCACCGGCGGAGAAAGAGGCCTGCTCAGCATCGCATTCCATCCCAACTATACCGCCAACAGGTATTTCTTTATCTACTATACCGCCACCAATGGTGATATCCGGATCACCCGTTTCCAGACACAGGCTGGCAACCCTAATGCAGCTGATGAAAATACCGGGGTTGTCTTGCTGACCATTCCAAAACCATTTGCCAATCACAATGGGGGCAAATTAAATTTCGGACCGGATGGGAACCTGTATTTCGGAACCGGTGACGGCGGCAGCGGCGGCGATCCCAATAACCTGGCACAGAATGGGAATTCCTTACTGGGGAAAATGATCCGGATCAATGTCGACAATTTCAGCACGCCACCTTATTATACCATCCCTTCGGATAACCCGTATGTAAATGATCCGAATGTAAGGGATGAGATCTTTGCCATTGGACTGCGTAATCCGTGGCGCTGGAGTTTCGACCGGCTTACGCATGATGCCTGGATCGCTGATGTAGGCCAGGGCGCATGGGAAGAGATCAATTTCCGCTCATTGGCTTCATCGGGTGGTATCAATTACGGATGGCGCTGTTATGAAGGCAATGCTGCGTACAATACTGCAGGCTGCCAGCCGCAGGCCAGTTATATTTCTCCCATTTTTGTTTATCCGCACGTTTTTGCTACAGGTGGTTTTTCCGTAACAGGCGGGTATGTTTACCGGGGTACAGAATTTGCGGCCATGTACGGGTATTATATCTGCGCCGATTATGTTTCGGGCAATGTATGGCTCATAAACCCCAATGGCAGCGGCGGATGGAACAGTTCGTTGCAAAGCGGGCTGCCCGGCAATATTTCGGGATTTGGCGAAGCAGAGAACGGGGACATGTATGCCGCATCCCTGAACGGAACTGTGTACAAGGTCATCACAAGCACCGTGTTACCCGTTACGCTGGAGCAATTTACCGTAACAGCTTTTGCAACATATAACCAGGTGCAGTGGAAAACCATCAATGAACAGAATGTTTCTTATTTCGATATCGAATTCAGCAGCGACGGGCTCAATTATTCAAACGCAGCAAGGGTGAATGCGGTCAATATCCCTCCCGCCAACAGTTACAGTTTTTCCCATTTCATTTCGGGATTCACCAAACTGTATTACAGGCTGAAGGTCACAAACAGGGACGGTCGTTTTATTTATTCCGCTGTGGTGGAAGTTGACAGGAAGATAACCGCTTCGGTAAAAATATTTCCTACCCTGGTCACAAACGATCAACTGAATATCTTCTCCGAAAAGCAGGTGGAACAGGTAGTCATTTATTCAGCGGAAGGCAAGCGGGTCTTTGTAAATGCACAGAACAATACGACGGGCATCATCAATATCCCCCTTCCGGGCCTGCAATCCGGACTTTACATCGTGCGGGTAAAACTGAACGCTGAATATTTCACCGGGAAAATTTTTATCCGCCGGGCAAACTGAATGCACGGTCCGCTTTATTTTTCCGGTTGAACTTTCCTGTACATTATAAGGATACCTTTGTAACATAAGTTACAAAGGCAGTTGGAAAAAACAGCTAATATTAAACCCAATAAATTCGGTTCATCCATCCTTACAATGATCTCATTCCGGAAAATCGTATTATGCATATGCATTTTATCGGTATTTGCATTTAAAAGGTCGCCGGCTCCCGGCATTTATGTCCTGAAAAAGGGACAGGTATCCTTTCATTCCAATGCAAAGCTTGAACTTATAAAAGCCTTTTCTACCCAGGTAAGGGGAATCATTGATGCGGAAAAGAGAACCTTCGCATTTTCCATAAGTATAAAATCGTTTGATGGTTTTAACAGTCCCCTTCAAAAAGAGCATTTCAATGAAAATTATATGGAAAGTGATAAGTACCCCAATGCAACCTTTACCGGCCACATCATTGAAGAGGATGATTTTACAAAGGACGGCTCATACAACCTGCGGGCCAAGGGGAAATTTGTCATTCATGGAGTAGAACAGGAAAGGCTGTTGCAGGGCGACCTGACCGTAAAAAACGGCACGATAAAACTGGTATGCATGTTTACCGTTCTGCTTTCCGAACATGATATAAAGATACCCCGGATCGTTCATGAAAAACTGGCGGCAGAAATAAATGTGATTGTAAATGCTGAATTTGTAAGCCAATGATGTGGAACCGTTTTTTACTTTTTGCTTTGCTGCTCATGCCGGTTACCCGCTTGGTTGCACAATACCCGTTTTCCAAAATAATTGATATTGAAGAAGACAACCTAACCATAAAGTCAACGGTTTTACTGAAGGATCATTCAGGCTTCCTGTGGATCGGAACTTCGGAAGGCTTGTTTAAATACAATGCACTGGACCCGGAAAAGATCCCGCTGCCCCAAACCGGCAAAACATACATAACCGCTTTGTATGAAGACGCTAAAGGGACCATCTGGGCAGGCTGTAAGAATGGGAACATCTTTACCATAAAAGGCCAGCAGGCTGTGTACTTTACCTTTAACGAGCGAAGACCAAAAGCATCCATTACTGCCATCTATGGAGATGGGGAAGGCAGGATCTGGTTTGGAACCGGTGGCGAGGGAATTTACTTTTACGATCAACACCGGCTTCAGAACATCAGCACAAAAGAGGGATTGAGTGATGACAATGTAAACTGCATGTACAGCCCCGATGGCAGGCAGCTGATTGCCGGAACCGACAGGGGCCTTTCGTTCATCCGTATTGAAGCAGGCAAAATAAATGTACACTTCTTCAGTGCAAAGAACGGGTTACCGGATAATATTGTTACCACCCTGGCCGAAAGCCGGGAAAAAAATTCCATATGGGTGGGCATGCAATCAAAAGGGATCCTTCTTTTTGATATTACCGGCAACCGGATCTCCGATACCAGTTATAAAAGCAAATGGCGATCCGGCCAGGTAAACGACATCATTGACTCTAAAGACAACATCTTCCTTGCAACGGAAGAAAAAGGCGTGATCTTTTATGACAAGGCAACAGCGGAATTTACCGGCAATGCCCTGGCAGCAACTGATTATTCAAAACGCATTACGGACCTGCAATATGATAACGAGGGAAATATATGGGCCACCTTCGAAGGGAAACTGATCAGTTTTACCAGCGATTATTTAAGATACTGGTATTCGGTCAATGAAACAGGTCTTAGCAATGTGCATTCCATACTTGCCGATGATGAGAAAAAACTGTGGTTCACACCCGATCTTCGACTGTACAGCGGACCACAGGATAAGCTGGGCACAACCGGGCTGCGCAGCTATGACATCACCCCTCCAAAGAACCATATTGATATCACCAGTCTTTACAAAGACCGGTTTGGATGCCTCTGGATAGGTACCATGGGAGAAGGCCTTTTCCGGATGAATATTGAAACAGGTAAATGGAGGCGCATTACCGAAAACCCGATCGCCTTTTATGGCAATGTATTGAACATAACCGGAAAAGGGGACCAGGTATGGATATCCACACTGAACGGGGTGGCCAGGTTCGATCTGAAAGAAAGCAGCTACGATCTGAATGAAAAGATAGCATACCGCAATTACAGTAAAAAAGACGGCCTGGGCAGCGATTACATCTACCACATACTGATCGATCAAAAGAACAGGGTGTGGTTTGCTACAGATGGCGCCGGGGTGACCATGCTCGAAAACGATGCCTTCATTAATTTTTATGCACACAAACTCTTCCCGGCAAAAGTTGCTTATTCACTTGCTGAGGACAAGAACCATCACCTGTGGATCAGCACTTACAACGACGGCCTGTTTGAATATGATGGGAAAAGGTTCATCCGCTACGGGACAGAGAATGGACTGACCGATATTACCATCACCTCCATTGCCATAGACGATTTTAACAACATCATTGCCGTTAATAAAAAAGGGATCGACGTGTTCAATCCCAGGAATAATATGGTGCAGCATTATGGTACTGAATCGGGATTCACGGAACAACAGCCAAATCTTAACTCCATAACCCGGGGCCGGGACGGGAAAATATGGATCGGTACAAACAACGGGATCGTTTGCCTGAACACCCATTCATCCCTGTCGGGCTTTGCCCCGGTTGCCGTAATTGAACGGGTGAGTTTATTTAACAACCCCCTGGATACGGCGGTAAAAAAAGAGTTTGCGTACAATCAGAACAATTTCAGTTTTAAACTGGCAGCTGCCTATTACAAGGCGCCTGAAAAAATAAAATTCCAGTACTGGCTGGAAGGATACAGCAAGCGGTGGGAAACAACCGGCGACAACATGATCAATTTTCCGCAACTGCGGCCAGGAACCTACAGCATGAAAGTGAGGGCTTCGGCAAATGAAAATTTCGGATCATCGCCCATAACGTCTTACCGCTTCACGATAGCGAGATCTTTCTGGACCACCTGGTGGTTCAGAACGCTGGTGCTTGTATTTGCCGCTGCTTTGATCTACTGGCTTGTCAGGCAACGGATAAAAAAAGTAAGAAAGACCGAACAGGAAGAAAGGGAAAGATTTCAACTGCAGTACGATGCATTAAAGAACCAGGTTAATCCCCATTTCCTTTTCAACAGCTTTAATGCCCTGCTGAATATCGTGGAGGATAATCCACAGGAAGCTTCTGTGCTCATCAAGCATTTATCGCAGTTTTACCGGAAGATGACCGCCTACAGCCAGAAAGAATTAATTACTTTAGCCGAAGAACTGGAACTGCTTAACTCCTATTTATTCATCCAGAGCAAACGGTACGGCAGCGCTCTCCAGGTAACGGTAAATATTGACACGGAGTTAAAAAGATCCACGTTCATTCCGCCGCTGGTCTTACAATTATTGGCAGAAAACGCCGTTAAGCATAATACCATAAGCAAAGACAAACCACTGTACATAAATATTGTTTCGGAGCCCGGGCAGCTTGTGATGCGGAATAATATCAGCCCCAAACTGGAAAAGGAGGAAAGCGAAGGCGTTGGGTTAAAGAACATACAAAACAGGTATAGACTTTTAACAAACAGGGAGGTCAGGCAGGAAGAGACCAGCAATGAGTTCATCATCCGGCTCCCTTTAATTTATATTGACGGAATATGAAGATACTTATCCTGGAAGATGAAGAGCAGGCATTGAGCCGCCTTCAGAAGATCATTGAACTGGTTGTACCAAACGCAGCCCTGGCCGGGGCTGCCTCCAGCATTGAAGAAGCCACTGCATGGTTCCGGGATAACCCCATGCCCGACCTGGTATTCATGGATATTCAACTGGCAGACGGCAACAGTTTCCAGTTATTCAACCGCATAAAGATCACCTGCCCCGTTATTTTTACCACGGCCTACGAAAGCTATGCCCTGCAGGCATTTAAGGTGAACAGCGTGGATTACCTGCTTAAACCGATCGATGAAGAAGATGTGAAAAGGGCTGTTGAAAAATTGCGCTTGCTCCGGCAATCCGCGTCATTCCCTGTTGATTATGCAGAGATCCTGAATACCATCCAGCAACCACAGAAAAAATACAAAGACCGTTTCATCATCAAACTGGGAGATACCATAAAATCCATCCGTGTTGCAGATATAGCTTACTTCTATACCGAGAACAAATCGAATTTTTTATGTACCAATGAAAGCAAACGATTTCCCATTGACTTTAATCTTGACCAGGTAGAACAGATGATGAACCCCCGGAATTTCTTCCGCATCAACCGGCAGTTCATCATCGGCCATCATGCCATAGAAGAAATGAAGGCACATACCCGTTCCCGGATCAATGTAAGGCTCACTCCCCCCTCCCGGCTTGATACCATCGTGGCCATCGACAGGGCACACGATTTTAAGAACTGGCTTGCAGAATAGTATCTTTCCTTCCCCTTGAAACGGCGCATACAGATTTAAACTCCTTTCCAACAGGTTCAGCCTGTTTTTACATGATTTTTACATGGATTGGCTTGCTTTTCGTAAACATAACTGGCAAATAATATCATCCTGTGACGAAATACAATATTTGCTGTTTTACATAACATAAATCCAATATGATCATGAAAAGAAGTATTACCATTATGCTTGCAGGCCTTACTGCCTGGATCATCCTTTTCCAGTTCGCCTGTAAACATGAAATTCCTGCGCCTTCCTGCGATGCGATCGGTTTTGCAGTGACGGCTACGCAAACCCCCGCCACGCTTAACCAGAATAATGGTACCATTACCGCCACGGCTACAGGGGGTACGGGATTTCAATTCAGTTTAAATGGCGGGCCATTCCAGGATACCGGTTATTTTGCAGGACTGGAACCATTCAGGAATTATAACCTGGTTGGCAAAAATTCGATCGGCTGTACAGATACCGTTATCATACAAATTCAATCCTATGACCCATGCCAGAGTGTTACCATCAATGTAACCCTTACAAAAACAGATGCATCTCCCAACCAGTCAAACGGTTCGGTAACAGCTACCGCCACCGGTGGTACAGGATTCACATACAGCATCAATGGCGGTGCTTTTCAAACCAGCGGAACCTTCAATAACCTTGCCGCAGGCACTTATGTAGTAGCTGCAAAAAGCGCCGCCGGATGTATCGGCACAGGCCAGATAACCGTAGGCACCAATAACCCATGTGCCGGAGTAACCGTCGTTGTATCAACCACGGTTGTGCAGCCAACCACTGGCCAGAGCAATGGATCTATCACGGCTACTGCTACCGGCGGAACAGGATTTACATACCGTTTGAATACCGGGGCATACCAGGCTAGTGGAACTTTCACCAACCTGGCTGCAGGCAACTATACCATTACAGCAAAAAATTCCAATGGATGTACGGGTGTTACCACCGTTGCATTGGGATCAACAAATCCATGCACAGGAATAACCGTTACAGTAACAACCACAACCGTTAATCCATCAACGGGTCAAAGCAATGGTTCCATCACTGCATCCGCCACCGGAGGAACAGGATTTATCTATAGTTTAAATAACGGGACATTCCAGGCAAGCGGCACATTCACCAACCTGGCTGCAGGCACATATACGGTAACTGCAAAAAATTCAAACGGGTGTTTGGGCACTACGCAGGTAACGCTTACAGCAACAAACCCCTGTAACAGTATCAACATTGTTATAACCACTGCAGTGGTGAATACCACCCCTTGTGTTACGCCAACAAGCAACGGAAGCATCACAGTTACAGCATCGGGCTCTACCGGCTTTACCTATAACATCAATGGAGGTGCTTACCAGGCCAGTAATGTATTTGCAAATCTTAACGCCGGAAATTTTGTGATGGGGGTTAAAGATGCCAATGGATGTACCAAGACACAGACGGCAACTGTTGGCGTGATAGCAAGTGGCCCGCTCTTTGCACAGGTCAGGAACCTGATATTAACCCGTTGCAACGGTAGTGGCTGTCATATCGGAAGTGGTAATAATGCGGCCGGTTACAATTTTGATTCCGATTGCAATATCGTTTCAAAATGGGCCCAGATAAATCATACAAGTGTACTGTATACAAACGGATGGGTAAAAATGCCAAAAAACCCGCAGCCGTTGTTAACAGTAGCAGAAAAAACAGCCATCACCAACTGGATAAATGCAGGTCACCGGTATTCAGATTAAAATGAGCTAAGCAAGAGCAGAGAGCATATCAGGACAAATGACATGCTGGCCTGTTTTAAGTAAAATTAAATACAGGCTCAGCATGCTCAGATGCAGGTTCAGCGGAAATTGGGAATATACCGAAATAGTCTGGCGTTATTTTTATAGAGTTAAAAGAGAATATCATTTTATGACAATATTTAAAAAGAAGAGGCTTATATGGATCCTGTCGGCATTGATTGTGATCGTACTGACAGCCGGTTTTGTAGGCTACCGCATGTACAACAAACCACACCGGGATGTACAGCATATCAAAGCGATTCCCGTTGCAGCATTGAAACTGGTGGCAGATTACGAAACCAATGAAGCCCTGGCCAATAATGAGTACCTGGATAAAGTACTGGAAATAACCGGGGAGATCGTTGAAATATCGAAAAACCAGAAGGGTGAAACAGTCATTTCCCTGGATGGTACGGGCATGGGTACGGTAAGATGCACGATGGAAGGCACTGTTCAGCAGGAGGTAAAGACCAAAACACAGGCAACCGTCCGGGGCATTTGCACCGGCTATCTTACGGATGTGATCGTTGTCAGGGGAATCAATCAGCGTAAATAGAATAGCAATCCTTTTTGAAAAACCACTTTTAAAAAAACCATCTATAACTATGCAAACGTCTAATTCAAAATTGCTGGAGATCATCGGGATCATTCTTTTCCTGGTAATACTGGTATCCTGCAAACATGATATTCCTGTACAGGTTATTGAAACGCCGCCAACAGGCGGTGAGCAGACCTGCAGCCCTGATACTGTATATTTTCAAAACAAGGTCTTGCCATTGCTTAATTCCAGTTGTGCCATGAGTGGTTGCCATGATGCGATCACACACAAGGAAGGTGTGAACCTGACCACATACGGTAATATCATGGCAACGGGCGGCGTAAGGCCCGGGAATCCCACTGGCAGTGACCTGTATAAGGTTTTGAACAAAACCGGCGGCGACCAGATGCCCCCTCCTCCTGCCGCTGCATTCACCCAGGCACAAAAGGATATCATTTACAAATGGATCCTGCAGGGCGCCAAAAACAATGCGTGCAATGATTGCGATACTGCTGTGTTCACGTATTCCGGGGCTGTATCGCCGCTGATGAATAACTATTGCAAAGGATGCCATAACCCATCTTCATTAGGGGGAGGCATTGACCTGAGTACCTATGCCGCCGTTAAAACTGTGGCCCTCAATGGTAAATTGATGGGAAGCATTAAACACCAGGCTGGTTTTATTGCGATGCCCCAGGGCAGCAATAAACTTTCTGACTGTAAGATCGAACAGGTACAGAAATGGGTGACAGCGGGCGCCCCGAACAATTAATTGGAAAAAGACTAAAATCATATCATGAAAAACGCTCTGGTAACCCTTCTTGGCGTATTTGCCATATTACTGACAGAAAGCTGTTATTACGATAAAGAAGAATTATTGTACCCCGACAGCAAACTCCCCTGTGATACAACAGCTGTTGCCAAATTCTCTACTGAAGTATTACCGGTAATGAATGCAAGTTGCAATGCAGGCGGGTGTCACAACACCACCTCTGCTTCGGCAGGCGTTATCCTGGATACATACGCCGGGGTAAAGACACAGGCACTGAATGGCAGGCTGATGGGCTCTACCTCGGTAACCGGCACCATGCCAAAAGGCGCATCCAGGTTACCGAACTGTACGTTGGCAAAAATTCAAAAATGGATCGATTCCGGAACCCCAAATAATTAAATCTTAAACCATGAAAAGACTGATCGTTTGCTTTCTTTTTCTTATCCCTGCAGCATTTGCGGGTGCACAGAACATTTATATGACCAAGAACGGCAAGGTCTCGTTCTATTCCCGTGCCAGGTCGCCCGAAAAAGTAGAGGCAGATAACAACGAGGTTTCCAGTGTTGTAAACACCCAGACGGGTGACCTGGTATTTGCCATACTATTAAAGAGTTTTCATTTTGAAAGTGCTTTGATGGAAGAACACTTCAATGAGAACTATGTAGAAAGCAACAAATTCCCGAAATCCACATTCAAAGGAAAGGTAGTTAACCTTTCTGCCATAAATTTCTCAAAAGACGGCGCCTACCCCGTTACGGTGGAAGGTGAATTAACGCTGCATGGTGTAACCAAAAAAGTCTCTTATACCGGTTCCTTCATCATCAAGGCCGGGAAGATAAACGCCACTTCAAAATTTACCATAAAACTAAAAGACTACAATGTGAGCATTCCGTCCCTGGTTGCAGATAAGATCTCGGAAGACATAGATGTGACTGTTGACTGCAAGTATGAATTAAAAAGCTAAATACCTAAAACCCGATCATGAAAAAACCATTTTTATTCCTTGCATTGCTAAGCGCTGTATCATTCAGACTTTGTGCACAGGATGACCTGATGAAAATGCTTGAAGAAGAAAGCAGGAAAGAAAATAAAAAGATTATGCAACGGCTACCTTTAAAACCACCCGCCTTATTAACGGCCAGTCGATCGAAAATGTGGCAAAGGGTGTCCTGGACATAAAGATCTCCCACCGGTTTGGGATGATCAACAGGGGTACGTATGAATTATTCGGTCTTGACCAGGCCACTATGCGGATGGGACTTGATTACGGCATCTCCGACCGCCTGATGGTGGGAATCGGCCGCAGCACTTATCAAAAACAATATGATGCCTTTTACAAATTCAAGATATTGAGGCAATCTACCGGCGGCAGGTGGTCTTCTCCCATATCCATCAGTGCTGCATCAAGTGTCATGCTTCAAACACTGAAATGGGAAGATCCAAAGCGCCGGAATTATTACACTTCCCGGATCTCGTATGCACACCAGCTGATCATTGCCCGAAAATTCAGCGAAGGAGTTTCCTTTCAGCTGATTCCATCCTACGTGCATTATAATTTAGCTAAAGCGGCCACGGACCCCAATGATATTTTTGCACTGGGTGGCGGCGGAAGGATAAAACTTTCAAAAAGGCTGAGTTTTAATGTTGAGTATTACCACATCCTCCCCATATCACTGGTTGCCGGGGAAGGGTACCGGATACCGGGGACAAAGAATTCGCTGGCCGTGGGATTTGACATTGAGACCGGCGGGCACGTTTTTCAGCTTCATTTCACCAATTCAACCGGGATGACGGAAAAGACATTCATAACAGAGACCACCGGTGATTTCTTCAAAGGCGATATTCACTTCGGGTTCAACCTGTCGAGGGTGTTTACCATTAAAAACAAAAGATTCAAAAGGCAATAAATAAAGGTAAAGTTCCTTTAATCTTCCGTACTTAACCCTGCCTTCAGGAACTCCCTGTTCATCCGTGCAATGTTTGCAACAGAGATCCCCTTGGGGCATTCTGCTTCGCAGGCGTATGTATTGGTACAGTTGCCAAAACCTTCCTTATCCATTTGCGCCACCATGTTCAGCACCCTTGATTCCCGTTCAGGTCCACCCTGCGGTAACAGGGCCAGCTGAGGAACCTTGGCGCTGACAAATAACATGGCGCTGCTGTTCTTGCATGCCGCCACACAGGCGCCGCAACCGATACAGGCTGCCGCCATAAATGCGTCATCGGCATCTTTTTTATCAATGGGAATGGCATTGGCATCAACGGCATTACCGGTATTGACAGAAATGTATCCGCCGGCCTGGATGATGCGGTCAAAAGCCGACCGGTCTACCATCAGGTCCTTTAAAACAGGAAAAGCTGCTGCACGCCATGGCTCTACCACAATAGTATCTCCGTCTTTAAAGGCACGCATGTGCAACTGGCATACGGTATTTTTTGTCCAGGGGCCATGTGCCCTGCCATCAATATACATGCTGCACATACCACAGATACCTTCCCGGCAGTCGTGGTCAAAAGCGATGGGGTCTTTCCCTTCCCGTATCAGTTGTTCATTCAGCACATCAAACATTTCCAGAAAAGACATTTCGGAAGAAATGTTCTTTACCGGGTAGGTTTCAAAACTTCCTTTTGCTGTGCTGTTCTTTTGTTTCCACACTTTCAGTGTGAGGTTCATTGTGTAATGCTCCATATGCTTAATTTATATCCGCTTATAATTGCTGTACTCAAACGGCCGCCATCCAAAGTTCTTCCACAAAAAATACAATACCCGGTGCTTTGTGTTTTTAAAATTCTTCTTTTTTAAATCGATGTTAAAATTCCAGTCTTCTTTGCTTACCAGTTCTTTCATTACGGCAGGGTGTGTTCCTGTAAAGACCATAACGGAATCGATATTTGAATAATCGAATTCCAGTCCTTTCCGCTCTTCCGCTGCAGTCCAGGCCTTGTGTTCCTCGTCGGTACTCCACCACTTCCCGAAATCGGTATATTTCTTTTTCATGGCCACGGGGTTACGCACCCAGCCATAATGATAAATATAAGCGTCGATCAGTTTTACATTCAGCTTCCGGTCGTCCAGCCTGAACCCCTGTGCATCCCGGTAACTGCGTATCTTTTTATTGTTCCGGATGACCCGTATCTCTTTTGAAAACCATTTTCTTCCGTCGCCGATGAACCTATAACTGCCGTAAAAGTGATGGTAATGAAACAACAATCCTTCTACCCTTTTATCGTTCTTGTATTTTTTCATTGCATCCAGTACCACCGGGTGATATTGTTCATGCAGCACTTCATCGGCCTGTATGTAAAGAGCCAGTCACTGCCGGCTGCCGTCGCATCCATCGCCTTATCCGTTTCAACCGCCAGCACTTTTCCACCCTCCCGCAAACCACTGTCCCAAACGGAATGAATGATCTTTATTTTGCCGGAACCAATTGATCCAATGAGCTTGTTTGTTTCATCCTCCGAGTCACCCAGGCAAACCACCATTTCATCAACAATGGGTAAAATCGAAGTAATGGATTCAACGACCGGGTAACCATATTTAACCGCATTCTTTACAAAAGTGAATCCGCTTACTTTCATTTTACTTGTATGAACGCTGCGTTGGTTTTACTATTTCAAAGGTCAACGGCTCTTTATTCAACTGCCATTCACTTTCCTGCTTATATTCCCATGCAGCCACGTAACTGTAATTATCATCGTCCCGTTTGGCTTCCCCATCTTCTGTTTGTGACTCTTCCCGGAAATGGCCGCCACAGCTTTCATTCCGCTGCAGGGCATCTTTGCACATCAGTTCGCCCAGTTCAATAAAGTCGGCCACACGCCCGGCCTTATCCAGTTCGGGATTCATTTCATTTATTCCGCCGGGTATCTTTACATCACTCCAGAATTCTTTTTTCAATTGCTGGATCTCAACGATCGCTTCCTGCAGCCCCTTTGCATTGCGTGCCATGCCACATTTATCCCACATTATCTTTCCCAAACGCTTATGGAAGCTTTCCACGGTCTGGCTCCCCTTGATACTCATCAGCTTATTTATCCGTTCGCTTACCGCTTTCTCGGTTTCTTCAAATGCAGGATGTGATGTTGGTATGGATGCCGTTCGGATGTCATCGGCCAGGTAATTGCCCAACGTGTATGGAATTACAAAATAACCATCAGCCAATCCCTGCATCAGTGCACTTGCACCCAGCCTGTTTGCGCCATGATCGCTGAAATTCGCTTCTCCTAAACAATATAAGCCATCCACGGTGGTTTTTAATTCATAATCCACCCACAAGCCACCCATGGTGTAATGTACGGCCGGATAGATACGCATAGGCATTTCGTAAGGATTTTCGCCGGTTATCTTTTCATACATCTCAAACAGGTTGCCATATTTTTCTTCTACAACGGCTTTACCCATTTTTATTATTGAAGCTTCATCAACATGGTCAAGTCCCTGCTTTCCTGCTTCAATCTTACCATAACGTACTATGGCATCTTTAAAATCAAGATAAACGGCCAGTTTGGTTGTACCAACACCATAGCCCCTCATCACATCTTTCTTTGGCTGCTCTTGAAGCCACATCACGTGGTACCAGGTTTCCAAAAGCCGGATACCTGCGCTCTAAATAATAATCCCTTTCATCTTCCGGTATATCAATGGCTTTACGGTTATCGTCCTTTTGTTTTGGCACCCAGATCCTTCCGTCATTGCGTAAACTTTCGCTCATCAGGGTTAATTTGCTCTGATAATCGCCGCTTACCGGGATACAGGTCGGGTGGATCTGCGTAAAACAGGGATTTCCAAAAAATGCTCCTTTTTTATGTGCCTTCCATACTGCAGTAACATTACTGCCCATGGCATTGGTGCTTAAATAAAATACATTGCCATATCCACCGGTGCAAAGCAGAACTGCATGACCAAAATGTCTTTCCAGTTTTCCGCTTACCAGGTCCCTGGCTATGATGCCTCTTGTCTTCCCATCAATGTTTACGATGTCGAGCATCTCATGACGGTTGTACATGGTAACATTACCCAATGCAACCTGTCTTTCCAAAGCGCTGTAAGCGCCCAGCAATAATTGCTGGCCTGTTTGCCCGGCTGCATAAAATGTACGCTGTACCTGTGTACCGCCAAAACTTCGGTTACTCAGTAAACCGCCGTACTCTCTTGCAAAAGGAACCCCCTGTGCCACACATTGGTCAATGATGGCAGCACTTACCTCGGCCAGGCGATGCACATTGGCTTCCCTTGCCCGGTAATCCCCTCCTTTTACGGTATCATAGAAGAGGCGGAAAACAGAGTCTCCGTCGTTCTGGTAATTCTTTGCTGCATTGATCCCCCCCTGCGCTGCAATACTATGTGCCCTGCGCGGGCTGTCCTCGAAACAAAAAGCTTTTACTTTATATCCCAACTCACCCAGTGATGCTGCAGCAGAAGCCCCGGCAAGACCGGTACCCACAACGATCACTTCCAGTTTACGCTTATTGGCAGGATTAACCAGTTTTACATGGCCTTTGTAATCGGTCCACTTTTTATCCATTTCGCCGTGCGGGATCTTAGAATCTAAAGACATAATAACTCAGTTAATTGGTTAATTCGTTAATTAGTTTATCCAGTGCATATAAAATGCAACCGGCATCAGGGCAAATAACAGGGGCACAATGATTGAAAAGGCCAGCCCGATTGCTTGGATGATGGGTGTATACCTTTTATGATTGATGCCGAATGTCTGAAAAGCGCTCTGGAACCCATGCAACAGGTGCCAGCCCAGTGAGATCACACCCAGTATGTATATGGTCACTACCGGCAGGTTATCGCGGAAGACCATTTGCATTTCGGCATACAGGTTCAGTGCCTCCTGGCCATTATAGGTTGCCAACGTGGTTTCTTCGAGGGCCTGGATGCCCCCGATACCACCCAAACGGGAAGGTGTCCAGAAATGGTAGATGTGCAGGATGAGGAATAATAAAAGCAAGGTACCCAACAGCCCCATGCTCCGGCTGTACCATTTGCTGTTCGCAGAAGCCTTGTTCATTTCATATTTTACCGGGCGGGCCTTGCTGTTTTGCGCCCATAATACAAACCCCTGGATGATGTGTAACAACAGACCGGCAAACAAACCGATCTCCATGGTACGAACGATCAGGTTGGTACCCATAAAATGCGCCCAGTGGTTGAACGTATCTCCACCATCATTAAAAAAGATCATGGCATTGATGCTGCAATGAACGACCAGGAATATGATTAAAAAAAGACCTGTAAGGCCCATTATGAATTTCTTTCCGATCGAAGAGGTGAAAAAATGTTTCCAGGTCATAGCGAAAGCATTAGAGTGTTAGTTGGGTCACAAAAATACGGCATGAACGCCCAAAAAACAGCTTAAACAAAAAGTTTTTGTTGTAAAAACCCATGATAAAAATCAGTTGATCCTCCGGGTCATCATATCATCCATCTGCTGAAAGACGATCTCGGGCTTGAGCGTACGCCATTGGGGGAATTCAACCAGCTCTATGTAATTGGTAAGCCGGGCCTGCTTAAAATCGTACTGGCTTTGTATGGGCATATCCAGGATAACTACCCAACCACCTGGATCTTCCAGCTGTTCCCTCCATTCTTCATAATAACTGTCGTCGCTGCTGTGAAAATTCAAAACGTTCTCTGCAATAAGGATGAATTTGCTGATGCCCTGGCTGAACAGGATATCGGTTATATCCCGCCGGAGGGTCATGATATCATTTTCGATCGCATCGTTCCATTCTCCCAGAAGTTCAATGATGGCATAGCCCTGTTCATAATCTGCAAATAATATCTTCATGTACAGGGTCCGGGAACCGAATTCATCCCATTGCGGATGGATGAAGTAGTTATATACGGTGTGCGAGAATTCAAACTCACTGTAGGTTCTCCGGTAAAAAGGCGACCGGTCGTCTTCTTCAGCCGTATATAAATGGCGCCAGTTATAATATGGTTCGATGTCCTGCAAAAAACAACGTTTGATATGTTACTGCAAATTTCCGTGAATTTAATTGAAATGACATACAAGGATATTATAAAAAAAGGGTTGCCAGAACCTGACAACCCCAAACTTAATAACCATAATATCTTACTGAACCACGATCCGTTCGGTGAATATGAATTTATTGTTTGCATCGGTCACCTTGACCATGTACATACCTTTTGCAAAACTCCTGTTCAGCGGAACAGTCTCTACCTGGGTCTTTCCATTAACAGTAACCACCCTGTTCATGACCGGCTTACCGGAAAGGTCCGTAACGGTAACATGATACCGGCCAGCTGCCAGTCCTTCAAAAGATATCCTGAATTCATTTGCGGTAACCGGGTTGGGGAAAATGTGTGCTTCGTTGGTGATAACGGGTACGATCGCTTTGAAATCAGCCGTACCATAGTTTTTGGCAGCATCGGCCTCTTTCTGGTATAATAAATTGCCGTTGGCCAGGTCAGACGCATTGTAAACCATGTCGGATCCTTCGATCTTTCTGGCATTAAGATCAGTAAGCGTGAATTTGTAATAGCCGGCAAACGTGTTTGCACTTGAGACCACAATGGCGCCCTCCTTATCAACAGCAGCCCCATTGGTAGAATAGTTTGCTGGAAGACCATTGATATAACCCATGTATTTTGCCACCCGGGTTTCCACATTTACAGAAAACACATAGTGATTGGCAGAGATAACATACAATTTATTATATGCATCTGCGATCATATCCCCGCCCCAACTGCTGCATTGGTTGTGTATGGAAATGGTCTTGTTTGATTCGTCATCAACCAGGTTGCCCAGGTCGGTGATGGTAACTTTCTTGCCGGTGGTGAACCGTATCAGGCGGTTCCCATCATTGGTAAGTGCATAGCCGTTGCCATCGGCCGCGATCACCATGCGGGTAAAGTTCTTTGCTTCGTCCCGTATACTTTCTGATGAATTCAGCAAAACGGATTTAACCGTATAGAATTTCCGGGCATCCCCCTGGGCGCCCAGGTCAAGCCAGCGTAATTCACCAACACGCATGGGTGTAAAGAACAGCTTGTTTTGATTCTTATCATATGCGGCAGCGGCAACCATGGTCTCGGTTGGCCTGGCCATATTATCAACCGGTCTTTTCGTATCGGCATCTGCAAGTGTATAGGCGGTTTTGTTGCGCTGGTAAATATCCTGGACGATCTTACCCGTGCTGATATCAACCTGGCGGATATTCATCCACATAAAATCACCGTTGCCGTCGCCGGTAATGGCAAATGTCCTGTTGGCATCCTGTGCCGCTGAAACTAAACTGGCTGCAATAAATGAGGTGGAAAGTAAAAGTTTAAGATTCATAAGAGGAGTTTTTAGTGAATAATTGAGATACGTAAATTACTCAAATTGCATAAACCATCCAATATTTTTTTATGAGTGGCGGCTCTCTACCGCTTTTTTAACACTTCCCGTCTTCAGCAGCAGTTCCCGGGCCGCTTCATAGTCGTCGGACTGTATCTTTTCCATCAGCATTTTCACGCCCCGGTCTACCAGTTTGTCGTTGGTAAGCTGCATATTCACCATCTTATTGTCCTCTACCCTGCCCAATTGTATCATCACGGTGGTGGAGATCATGTTGAGGATAAGTTTTTGGGCCGTCCCGCTTTTCATGCGGGTGCTGCCGGTCACAAACTCAGGCCCTACCACCGCTTCCACCGGGAGATCGGAAGCAGCGCTTAACGGGGTATCGGGGTTACAGCAGATACTGCCGGTAACAATATTATTTGCCCGGCATTTATGGAGGGCGCCTATTACATAAGGCGTGGTTCCGCTTGCGGCAATACCTATCACCACATCTTTGTCATTTATCGAATGTTCCTGCAGGTCAAGCCATCCCTGTTCCAGGTCGTCTTCAGCAAATTCCACGGCTTCGGTTATTGCCTTCTTCCCCCCTGCGATGATACCGATGACCAGGCCCGGGGGAACTCCATAGGTGGGCGGACATTCACTGGCGTCTACAATGCCCAGCCGGCCGCTGGTACCTGCCCCTATATAAAACAGCCTGCCTCCCATCAGCATCTTGTCCACGATCACATTGATGAGTTGCTCGATCTGCGGGATCACTTTTTCAATGACTGCCGGTACGGTCCTGTCTTCGGCATTGATACCGGCCAATATTTCTGCAACCGGCATTTTTTCGAGGTGCCTGTATTTTGATTCCGATTCGGTTATTTGCTTGAATGCCATAATCTCATTTAACGGTGAAATTTTACCAACCCGTCCATTGGCTTTTTTATCACTTTACCCAGTTCCAGTTCATAGGAATTGCAAAGGTCCTTCAAAACATCCCGGAAACCATAGGCCACGCTTCCGGTGAAATGAATGGGCAGGGTCCAGCTTTCCCGGTACTTGTAAATATGGTTAAAGAAGAAATCATTGAACCCGTCCTCAATGATATTCTCGATCATATAATGCCCCCGGTTCTCAGCCAAAAACAGGGCAAAAGAGGCCAGGTAACGGTTGGGCAAAGGCTTTTTATAAACGGCGGTCAGTATCTCGTCGCTGTTGGTGTTGAACTTTGCATTGAACCGGTCCATAAGATCCCCATCAAACGTGTTGTACAGGAAATACTGGATCACTTTACGGCCCAGGTAAGCGCCGCTTCCTTCGTCTCCCAGGACATAACCAAGGCCCGGACTGTTCTTTACGATCTTCCTGCCGTTATAATAACAGGAGTTTGAACCGGTACCCAGGATGCAGGCGATGCCCTTTTCATTTCCGCAAAGCGCTTTGGCGGCGCCCATCAGGTCGTGATCAACAGATATGGAAGATGCGGAAGGAAAAACCTTCCGGATGGCCTTTTTAACCAGTTTCACGTTGTCGGCATTGCTGCAGCCCGTTCCGTAAAAGAAGATCTCATCCGGCTCCGCCTTCTTCATCTTTGGTTTCAGCTCTTCCGTAATGATGTATTCTATTTGTTCGGCAGAAAGAAAATACGGGCTCAGGCCCTGTGTATAAAAGGTCTTTACAGACTTCCCGCCCACTAAACACCATTCTGTTTTTGTAGAACCGCTGTCGGCAATTAGTTTTATCGGCATCAACTGGTTTTGAAATTTCAAAATGAAGTTAAATCATTTTGTTTACATAGTTAAAAGCTGCAAGCAGCAAGGGAGCCGCATGAAGAATAAAGAACTTTTATAAAAGAGACCGGTTCATTCTTTGGATCCGGTAAGTGTCAGAACTTTCCCCCTCACAGCTTGCTTTACCCTTGCAGCTTCTTCTTATCTTCGCAAAATGAAGAACAAAAAGATACAGGTCTGGCTGCCCCTTCTTTTCAGCATCACCATGATCGTGGGAATGTACATGGGCTATAAAATGAGGGACAGCATGCCGGGAAAAGGTTTTTTCTCCCTTGAAAAACGCCGGCCGATCCAGGAAATAATGGACCTGATAAAGAACCGGTATGTGGATGATGTAAAAATGGAATCACTGGCCGATACGGCCATCGAAGCCATGCTCAGCAAATTAGACCCCCATTCTGTTTTTATTCCGGCAGAAGAACTGCAACAGGTGAATGAGGACCTGGCGGGAAAGTTCTTCGGCATTGGCATTGAGTTCAACATTTTTGATGATACCCTGAATGTGATAAATGTTTTGAAAGACGGGCCGGGTTATAAAGCGGGGTTACTGACCGGTGATAAATTCCTGCAGGTGGGCGACAGCCTGGTTGCGGGCCGGAAAACAAATGCCGATACCTACCGCAGGTTATTAAGAGGCAACCGGGGTACGGAAGTGACCATCACTTTTTTACGCGGACAGGAAAGAAAGCAGGCCACCTTAACAAGGGACGCCATTCCCCTGAGCAGCCTGGATGCCAGCTACATGATCAACAGCGAGGTTGGTTATATCCGGTTGAATAAATTCTCCAGCCAGACCTACCGGGAATTCATGGAAGCCCTGGAAGCCCTGAAAAAGAACGGCCTGCAAAAACTCATTCTTGACCTCCGGGACAATGGCGGCGGCATACTGGATGAAGCCGTGGAAATTGCGGATGAATTCTTAGACGGCGACAAACTGATCACGTATACAGAAGGTAAGCACGTGGAAAAGAAGGAATACCGTTGCCGCAGGGTGGGCCAGTTTGAAAAGGGCGCATTGATCGTTCTGGCTGATGAAGGCACGGCCAGTGCCAGCGAAGTACTGATCGGCGCCCTGCAGGATTGGGACCGGGCAACCATTGTTGGCAGGCGTTCCTTTGGCAAAGGATTGGTACAGGAACAGTTTGACCTGAGTGATAAAAGCGCCCTGCGCCTAACCGTGGCCCGTTATTATACACCCATTGGCAGGAGCATTCAACGGCCGTATACCAATGGAACCAAATTATATTACGACGAGATAAATAACCGCTACCACGACGGCGAAACACAAAGTGCTGATTCGGTAAAAAATGACACCAGCAGGATCTTTAAGACCAAAAGCGGGAAAAAGGTCTATGGCGGCGGCGGTATCACACCCGATCATTTCATTGCACTGGATACAACCGGTTTCAGCAGTAATGCAGCCAGGATCTACAGCAAAAATACCATCGGGAACTTTGCCTACAACTTTTACCTGAAGAACCAGGCCAGCCTGAAATTGTTCAAAACACCCGGTGATTTTATAAAGGGCTTCACTTTTTCCGAAGAATACTGGAACCAGTTTATACAGGCTGCTGCAAAGGATTCTGTGAACATCACGGGCACCAATGAAAAGGTCAAAGCAGACCTTATCAACCGCATCCGGTCTTCTATTGCCAGGCAGCTTTGGCGCAACGAAGGATACTTTGAAACGATGAATGCCAGCGACGATGCCGTACTAAGATCCCTTGAGATCCTTGCCAGATAAAAAAGCCTCCCGTTTGGGAGGCCTTTAATGTCGTTCACAATATCCGATCAAACAGGTGATCTTTATTGCGTACGGCTTCAGAGGTTGATCGGTCTTCCGGATACCGGATGTTCTTGGTCTTTTCGTTATGGATACCGAACAATACAAATATGCTCTCAAATAATTGTATTCTTAGTAGAACACGGGATAAATGATTTGTAGATATTTTTCTACCTGATCCCTTACGACATTTTCCGCCCCCCGTCCCATTTCCTTACCTTTGCCGCAAATAACGATTCTATATATGTGGCTCAACAGTATTTTAGACACCATTGGCAATACGCCCCTTATCAAACTCAACAAGATCACCAAAAACCTCCCCTGTACGGTACTGGCAAAAGTGGAATACTTTAACCCGGGTAACAGCATCAAGGACCGTATGGCCTTAAAAATGCTGGAAGTGGCCGAGCAGGAAGGAAAAATAAAACCCGGCGGAACAATCATTGAAGGTACCAGCGGCAATACCGGCATGGGCCTTGCCCTGGCTGCCTGTGTAAAAGGGTACAAATGTATTTTCACCACCACCGATAAACAGTCGAAGGAAAAAGCAGATATCCTGAAGGCCGTTGGTGCCGAAGTGATCGTTTGTCCTACCAACGTGGAACCGGATGACCCAAGAAGCTATTATTCAGTTTCAAAAAGACTTGCAACCGAAGTTCCTAACAGCTGGTATGTAAATCAATACGATAACCTGGCCAACCGTCTTGCCCATTACGAACAGACCGGCCCCGAAATATGGGAACAAACGGAAGGAAAAGTGACCCACCTGGTGGTAGCTACCGGAACAGGCGGTACCATTGTAGGAACAGCAAAGTACTTAAAAGAAAAAAATCCCAACATAAAGGTTTGGGCCATTGACACATACGGTTCCCTGTTGAAAAAATATTTTGATACCGGCGAGATCGACCAAAAAGAGGTTTACCCCTATATCAGTGAAGGATTTGGGGAGGATTTTGTACCGGCCAACTACGACATGAGTGTGATCGATGAGTTTACAAAAGTTACCGATAAGGACGGGGCTGTGATGGCAAGGCGCATTGCCAAGGAAGAAGGCATGTTCTGTGGTTACAGCGCCGGCAGTTGCCTGCAGGGCATGCTGCAACTGGCCAAAGGGCCTGATGGGAAAGACCGGTTGAAGAAAGAGGATGTGGTGGTGCTCATATTCCATGATCATGGCAGCCGCTATGTAGGCAAAGTATATAACGACCAGTGGATGATGGAGAGGGGCTTCCTGGATGTAAAGACATTTAAAGATGTGGTGGGAGGTCGTGGCACACAGCGCCTGATCAGTTTGACCACTGCAGACACCGTGGCAACAGCCATTGAACTGATGAAGAAATACGATATAGAGAACATACCTGTTCTGGAGAATGGGGAGAACATCGGCGCCATATCGGAAGGCGGTTTATTTGATAAGATCCTGAACAACCCCGACATTAAAACACAAACCGTTGGCTCCGTCATGGAAAAAGCATACCCCGAAGTGGCTTTTGAGACCCCGGTGGAGCGGTTAAGCACCTATATCACCAGGGAGAACGGGGCGGTTTTGAGCAAGGATGAAAGCGGGGCTTTTCACATTGTTACCAAATACGACATCATCCAGAGCCTGAGCAAATAAACGGGCCCGGGATTTTACGATAGGTTCAAACCCTTTACAGTGCTGCATCTGACCGGTGCAGCACTTTTCATATGTAAAAATACCACCATCCCTGGTTCGTAGAACTACGATTCATTTTTTAGTAGCTATCCCACCCGGGAAAATGAATATATACGATTGCGACAGTAATTATATAGGCCTGAAAAAAGAGCAATACCGCTCTAGTACGGGAAAACTATCTGTTGCATCTTTGTATCAGAAGTTGATTGATAAGATTAAATATCAATCGTTATCCAAGATCCTGACTAAAGCCAAAGAATTCTATCCAATACTTGTAAAAAACCACAAACGATCCAGTATCAGTCAACTTCTTTTAAATTTTAAAACCAAGATCTTTAAAACCAATATTCGCTTTAAGTTCTTTATCCCGATGAAAGACCACAGGTTTCTAAGTATTTGAAAAAACCAATATCCACTGCCTATGCTGTAAAAAGCGACGATGGCAAAGAAAGACCGAAAGAAACCAGTATCCACCGCCACTGCCGTAAAAAGCAATGGTAGAAAAACCAAAGAAAAACCAATATCCAGCCTATGCCGTAAAAAGCGATGATGGCTAATTTGAAGAACACTGAAACCAGGATTAAATTATTACGGAGCCACTGCTAAAATAAGGTAACCCCCTTAAGGAAGCAGATCCAATGAAATCCTGATGAAAACCAACTACCGTGCTTGGTTGGTTTAACAAATTAAACTTCCACAGTTATTTGATACGTCAAAAGGCTGTGGAAGTTTTTTTATTCCCCAGACTTCCCTTCCTGGTTTTACAGCATGATCCTTAGTAATACACCTGCCCCGGATTATATTACCAAAAGAATCATTTCGCTGGTACTGTAGCAGGCTGCTGGATGCTCCTGCTTATTTCTAAAAACTCATTGAAAGCTGTTTTGAACTAATGCACCCTTGAACCACATAGGACATAGGTAACATAGAACAACACAAGCTGGTCAATATAAACCTATGGGTTCTATGTTGCTATGTGGTTCAAAATGATAAATACCTAATTTTCCCGATACTTCTCATTAAGCACATTTTATATTAAATTTGCCCAAAACCAAAACTTATATGGCTAATAAAAAAATCATTGAACTACTGGGCAACCAGGCCGATTCATTGCTGAATCATGAATGCAAGACCATTACCAGTAAAGAGATATCCTCCCCCGGCCCGGATCATGTGGATGAGACCTGGAGCCTGAGCAACCGGAACAATCAAACCCTTAAGAGTTTACAGAACATTTTAAATACCGGCCGTCTTGGCGGAACAGGATATGTTTCTATTTTACCCGTAGACCAGGGAATAGAGCACAGTGCAGGCGCTTCTTTTGCACCCAACCCCGTTTATTTTGACCCGGAGAATATTGTGAAACTGGCTATAGAAGGCGGATGCAATGCCGTTGCTTCCACCTTCGGTGTGCTGGGCATCGTAAGCCGCAAATACGCCCATAAGATCCCGATGATGGTGAAGATAAACCACAACGAATTCCTGAGCCTGCCCAATAAATTCGACCAGATCATGTTCGGCAAAGTAAAAGATGCCTGGAACATGGGTGCAACAGCCGTGGGCGCCACCATTTATTTCGGCAGTGCGGAAAGCACCCGCCAGATCCAGGAAGTAGCCACCGCTTTTGAAATGGCTCATGAACTGGGTATGACAACCGTTCTCTGGTGCTACCTGCGCAACAACGGGTTTAAAGTGGATGGCGTGGATTATCATACCGCAGCCGACCTCACCAGCCAGGCCAATCACCTGGGTGTTACCATACAGGCCGATATCATCAAACAGAAATTGCCAACCAATAACGGGGGGTATAATGCCACCAAACACGGTAAGACATCTCCCCTTGTTTATTCTAAATTAACCACCGATCACCCGATCGACCTTGCCCGTTACCAGGTAGCCGGTTGCTACATGGGCCGCGTGGGCCTTATTAACAGTGGCGGTGAAAGCAAAGGCGCCACCGACCTGGCTGAAGCAGTCACCACAGCCGTGATCAACAAACGTGCAGGGGGCATGGGATTGATCAGCGGACGTAAAGCCTTCCAGAAGCCGATGAAAGACGGTGTTGAGTTGCTGAATAACATACAGGATGTATATTTGGATAAGAGTATCACCATTGCATAAGCATATCATGGTCGTTTAAGTCGTTTCAAATCGTTGCAGCGTTAAATGACTTAAACAGCTTTAACGCCTGAAACGTATTAAACGGTTTTAAACGATTTAAACGGTTTTATGAAAAAAGAAGAAGACTTTGATGCCAGCCTTGCCGGTGAAGAGGGATCTGCGGAGGAGAACAAGAGCAACTGGTTCAAAAGAATGAAAAAAGGTATTCTAACGTCAACCAAAGATAAAAAAGATGCTCCCGAGGGTTGTGGTCCAAATGCCCATCCTGCAAATATACCTGTACCGTTTCTGAATTGAGGGAAAATAAATTCGTATGTCCCAAATGCGAATACCACCACCGCATCGGCAGTGAAGAATATTTTGAGATCCTGTTCGATAACAACGAATACACCGAACTCTTTGCCAACATCCGGTCAAAGGACTTCCTTCATTTTGTTGACCTTAAGCCCTACGATAAGCGGCTGGAGGAAACCTACGCCAAAACGGGTATCCATGATTCCATGACCGTGGCACATGGTAAAATTGGCGGTCATGACCTGGTGGTTGCCTGCATGGATTTTGAATTCATCGGCGGAAGCCTGGGAAGTGTGATGGGTGAAAAGATAAGCCGGGGATGCGATTATTCCATGCAACATAAGATCCCGTTCATGATCATCAACAAAAGCGGCGGTGCCCGAATGATGGAAAGCGCTTTTTCACTGATGCAACTGGCAAAAACATCCGGTAAATTATCGCAGCTGAGCGATGCCAGAATACCCTATATCTCTTTATGTACCGATCCGACCTTTGGTGGCACCACCGCCTCCTTTGCCATGCTGGGTGATGTGATCTGTGCCGAACCCAGCGCCCTCATTGGTTTTGCCGGCCCGCGGGTAATTAAAGAAACCATCAAAAAAGACCTGCCCGAAGGTTTCCAGCGCAGCGAATTCTTACTGGAACACGGCTTTCTTGACTTTATCATTCAACGCAAAGACCTGAAAGAGAAATTGGCTAACTTGTTGCTGCTCTTTAAAGGATGACCGGTACCTGCAGCCGGTAATATGGATCGGGAAAAAACGTTTAACTGCAGTAGCCCATACCTGAAAATATGCTGCTGAAAAAAATCCTCATACCTGTATTTCTTGTTCTGATCCCGGCAGGTAAGCTATATGCACAAACACCCTGCACTACCCTGGGCCAAAATCCCTCAACGGCGTTTCCGGTATGCGGCACATCCACCTTTTTCCAGGACAGCGTACCCATCTGCAGTTCCAATAGCCTGTATGTTCCCGGTTGCTCGGTTTGGGGAGATTCATCTACCATTTATCAAAATAAAAATCCCTATTGGTATAAGTTCACCTGCTTTCAAAGCGGCACGCTTCATTTTTTAATAACGCCCAACGATCCCAATGAGGATTACGACTGGCAGTTGTATGATGTAACAGGACACAATCCGGATGATGTTTACACAGATACTACCTTGATCGTTTCCGGCAACTGGTCGGGTACCTATGGACCAACAGGCGCCAATGATACCGGGCTTAACTACATCGCCTGCGCTTCTTTGCCGGAAGCCCTGTTTTCAACATTTGCATTAAGCCCGGATCTCATCCAGGGACATAATTATCTTTTACTCGTCAGTCATTTTTCAGATACGCAACAGGGATACTCCCTTTCCTTTGGCGGGGGCACTGCCGTTATTACGGATACCATTCCGCCGAATGTGGTAAATGCCAACCGGGCCAGTTGCGATGCAACGCAACTCATGGTAAAGCTGAATAAGAAAATGAAATGCAGCAGCCTGGCAGCGAACGGCTCCGATTTTGTCATCACTCCTCCTTTGGCAAACCTGGTCTCCGCAACAGGCATCGGATGTACAAATGGATTTGACATGGATTCTGTTTTGCTGACTTTCAACCAGCCACTTCCCTTTGGCAACTACAACCTGGTTGTGCAAAACGGGAACGATGGAAATACAATACTCGACATATGCGATAATGGTGTTCCGGTGGGCGGGATCATTCCTTTTACGATCCTGTCGCCCCTGCCTGTTCCATTAGACAGCCTTCAGCATAACCCGTGCAGCACCGATTCATTGATATTGATACTGCCCGATTCTGTTCAGTGCAGTTCCGTTGCTGCGGATGGTTCCGACTTTTTTATCACCGGCAGCTACCCGGTGAACAGCATCAATGCCGTTCCGCTTTACTGTGCAAATGGATTAACAACCCGGATCATCATCCGCCTTTCTGCCCTGATGCTGCAACCCGGCAATTTCCAGGTTGTGTTGCAGGCGGGCAGCGACGGAAATACATTGCTCAGTAAATGCGATACCCCATCGGTTGCAGGGTCATTCGTTCCTTTCAGCATCTTACCAAAACCGGTCGCAAACTTCGCCATACCCGGTTCTGTTTGCCTGCCCGATGCTTTTGCAAACTTTACAAACCTTTCTACCATTGCGGATGGGACCGAGAACCTGTTTCAATACCTCTGGGATTTTGGTGACCCTGCAAGTGGCGTAAACAATTCATCAACAATCAGAGACCCAATACACCGGTATAACGCAGTTGGCCCTTACATTGTGAACTTACGGGTAACCAGCAATGGCAGCTGTATAAAGATACCAGCATTGTTTTCAATACTATTCATCCGCAACCCAAAACCAATTTCGGTTTCAGCAAACCTGCCATTTGTATCGGGGATGCTATAACCATAACCGATTCAACAAACAGCATGGATGGCATCACCGTTCAATGGAACTGGGACCTGGGAGATGGATCAATAAGAAATACACAAAACGTTACGTACACGTATCCATTGCAACAAACATATACGGTAACATTACACAGCATGAACAGTCATGGTTGCTATAGCGATACGTTATCCAGGTCAATAACGGTTTATCCTTATCCAACCGTAAATGCAGGTCCCGACAGGGTTGTATTAGCCGGCGGACAGATCACCCTTCTCTCCCGGTCAACCGGCAATGACCTGCAATACCTGTGGACACCCGCCACGTATCTGAGCAGCCAGACCATACCCGATCCAAGATGCATTGCCCCGCTTAATGATATGACGTATACACTCACCGTAGTATCTGCCGGCGGATGTACTGCTTCGGATGATGTATTTGTAAAAGTGCTGAAGATGCCGAGGATACCCAACACGTTCACGCCAAACAACGACGGCATCAATGACCTTTGGGTTATACAGTATTTAGAAGATTATCCCAACAACCACCTGCAGGTATTCACCCGGGCCGGCCAGTTGGTATTTGAAAGCCGTGGTTATTACAAAGCATGGAACGGAACCTACAAAGGCAAGCCACTCCCTCACGATACCTATTATTATAGACTGGAGCCGGGAAGCGGAAGGGAACCGGTGACGGGATATGTGACGATCATTAAATAGATTTGCCCGGACCTTTATCGATCATCCGTATTAAATGGGAAAAAAAGCAAAAGACATAACAAAATTTCTCCGCCCCGGTTTGTGAACCACGAACCGGAAAAAAAATGAAATGGTTCGTGAAGACAGGAATCAAGACAAGGAAAATAAAACTACACAACATGCAACACAAAGCCATATCGATCCGCCCATTCATCGGAGCCGAAAACTTTGAACTGTCCAGAAGTTTCTACCGAGACCTGGGTTTCGAGGAAATCGTTTTGTTTCATAACATGTCTTATTTCAAAACGCAGGGATTAGGCTTTTATTTGCAGGATGCTTATGTGAAGGACTGGATAGATAACACGATGGTCTTTCTGGAAGTTGAAAATGCAGAACAGTATTGGAATGAACTTTTAGCGTTGGATCTAACGAATAAATATAAGGGAGTCAGGTTAACTCCTCTACGGCATGAAGCCTGGGGAAAAGAGTGTTTCCTGCACGACCCATCCGGAATTCTCTGGCACGTTGGCGAATTTACCAGGTAAGCGAACTCCGCCGTTGTTGGACAGTGAGCGTAGCCAGACTACCGGCCCGCAACCGGCAGCATTGCTACAAACATGTACCTTTGCACAAAAACACCCCATTGGAAATTTCGAACCGGAAGGCATACCATGATTACTTTTTTGAAGCTACGTATACGGCCGGGCTGGTACTTTCCGGTACCGAGATAAAATCATTACGGGCAGGCAAAGCCAGTTTTAACGACAGCTATTGCGTTTTTAATAAAGGCGAGCTGTTTGTAAAAAGCCTGCACATATCTGAATATGCATTCGGCACCTATACCAACCACGAACCCATGCAGGAACGGAAACTGCTGCTGAACAAACGGGAACTGCAGCGGCTGGAAGCAAAAACAAAAGAAAAGGGATACTCCATCATACCGCTCCGGATCTTTCTTGCTGAATCAGGTTATTTTAAAATGGAGATCGGACTGGGCAAGGGCAAAAAGAACTACGATAAACGGGAATCCATCAAGGAACGGGAAACGGACAGGGATATCAAGAGGAAGTACGGAGTGTAGGCCCGGTTTGAGGTTTGTGGTTTGTGGTTGGGTGTATGCAGGTTATACAGCTTTTCAATTCATTTTACTCTTTTCAACCACAAACCACAAATCTAGCATTCCGATAAACTCAACGGCACATTCACCGCCAGTCCCCCATCGGCCGTTTCCTTGTATTTGCTGTTCATATCAAGCGCTGTTTCCCACATGGTCTTTATAACGCCGTCTAAACTTACTTTGGCATAATCGGGCGTGCTTTGCAAAGCCAGCTGGCTTGCCGTGATCGCTTTTATGGCACCCATCGTATTCCGTTCAATGCAGGGAACCTGCACCAGCCCGCCTATGGGATCGCAGGTCATGCCCAGGTGATGTTCCATGGCGATCTCGGCAGCCATCAGCGCCTGCCGTTGTGTGCCGCCCATGCATTCGGTAAGCGCTGCGGCGGCCATGGCACTGCTCACGCCGATCTCGGCCTGGCAACCACCCATGGCAGCAGAAATGGTGGCTCCCTTTTTAAATATGCTGCCCACTTCGGCCGCCGTCAGCAAGAACTGGATGATCCTATCGTCTGTGTTCTCCCGGTTGCTATCCGGACAGAAAGCAATATAATACTGAAGTACAGCCGGTATCACACCAGCAGCGCCGTTTGTTGGTGCGGTAACCACCCTTCCAAAACTGGCATTCTCCTCATTAACGGCAAGGGCAAAACAACTTACCCAGTCGAGTATATACGTGAAATCGTTCCCCCCTTCCTTTATGATCTTCAGCCAGCTGTCGTAATCAGCATAGGATCTTCCGGCCGTTAGTTTCTTATTCAACCCTGCCCCTCTCCGTTTTACCTGCAGGCCGCCGGGTAAAATGCCTTCGGCATGACAGCCCCGGTAAATACATTCCTTCATCACACGCCAGATGTTCAGCACGCCTTCCTTTGTTGCTTTCTCACCCCGCCATGCATGTTCATTCTCCATCACCACATCGCTGATGTTCAAACCGGTCTTCATACACCAGTGAAGCAATTCATCGGCGGTATTAACAGGAAAAGGAAGATGCACATCAGAACCTGGATGCTGGTCCTCTCCCTCCTTAACAACAAAACCACCTCCCACTGAATAATAGGTTTCTGCAAGGCATTCACCATTGGAAAAATTCACGAGAAAACTCAACCCATTGGGATGGAACGGCAATGATTCACCCATTAAGAACTCAATATCCTCTGCCGGGTCAAAATCAACCTCATGTTTTCCGGCCAGCACCAGTTTTTTCATATGCCGGATGTCGGAGATCTTTGCGTTGATATTGTTCACTTCAAAAGTAACAGGATCATCGCCACACAGGCCAAGCTGAACAGCTACGTCCGTTCCATGTCCCACGCCTGTCTTAGCCAGGGAACCATATAATATCACCCGCAGTTCTCTTACATCCTGCAGCGATCCCTTTTGCAGGAGGCTTTCTGTAAACCGTTGTGCAGCACGCCAGGGCCCGAGCGTATGGCTGCTGGAAGGCCCTACGCCAATCTTAAACATATCGAATACCGAAATGGCTTCGTGGCTCAAGGAAAAGGGATTTAATTATTGAACGTCCATTAATTGAATAACAAATACGAGGATTGAATTGCCGGGAACGCTTCCTGATCCCTGGCTGCCATATCCCAGGGAAGGAGGGATATAAAGGTTGATCGATCCTGTCTTCTGTATCAAAGGGATCCCTTTTTGCCAGCCGGGTATCAGTTGTCCCAGGATGAAAACAGCACCGTTCAGGTTTTCGTCAAATTTTGTTCCATTGGTAAGATAGCCTGAATATTTTACCATGATCCTTGAACAAAGCGAAGGATTTAGCCCGGAACCGGGGGCGGTAATCTCGTAGAAAAATCCACTGGGATGCTGTACCGCAGCCGGGTGATTGGCATTAACATAAGCCTGCAACGTGGCGATCTCTGATGCAGGGGCTACTATATTAGATCCCGCAAATCCGCAGCCGGTATTGTCATCAGTAGATTTTGAGCATCCTCCAAAAATAAAGGGCATGGCCAGTAAGGCAATCGTGTAAAGTTGTTTTCTGTTCATTGATTTTATTCTTTGTGATTATTTGTTTTCCGTTTCTTTTTCAGTTGCCCTGCTTTTCAGTTCCCGGTAAAGCTGTTCATTCGTCTCCCACTTATAATGCATACGGAAGTATGCAAAAAAAAGGATACAGATGAACAATGCGACCAGGATGGTCATGAATGTACCGGTTGATGTACCGGAGATCCGGGTATACCATTCCGGTAAAAATATGCGTACCGTAAAAATCAGTAATATGACCGGAAGGCTGAACATGATGGCCATGGGCAAACCAGTCAGCAGCTTGGATCGTACGCTGCTTAGTTTCTCTCTCTCCTGCTCCCAGTACACAATAAACTGTCTGTCCTTTTCCGTTATCATGCTGCAAAACTAATGCAATTTGGGTAATGAAACGGCTGGAACCACACAGGCACCAGCAATACATCGCTTTTAATTACCGCCTTTCGTGTTCTTCTGTGTTTCAACCTGAATTTGGGTAGTGTATCAGTTTGAAAAAATAAATGTCAGCCTTTGTCATCCTGAGCTTGTCGAAGGGTGTCGAAGGCGATTTATCAGTACGATCAGCTTCGACATCCCGATAGCTATCGGGACAGCCTGACAGGATTTGTGGTTCAATATTTTCAACCTGATACAGTACCTGAATTTGCAGTCGCTTTGATATGTAGCGAATATCTTGTAGGTTTGTTACGCTTAACTTTCTACCAATGAAGATAGAACAACTGCTGGTTCAGCATTTTTACAAACAACGGGAAGTCACGTTGCAGGGAATCGGCACGTTTACCCTCTCCCCCGACTTTGTGTTTCCCACGGAGAATGATAAAGATGCTGCTATTCCCGACAATGCCATTTCTTTCCGGTACAACTCCCGGGCAGCAGAAGATGACGGACTGATCAGTTATATCGTTGAGCAGACACGTAAGATGCGGCCACTGGCTGCTGCTGACCTTGATTCATACCTGGTACTTGGCAAACAGTTCCTGAACATCGGAAAACCTTTCAAGATCGAAGGACTTGGGTTATTGCTCAAAAACCAGCAGGGCGAATATGAATTTGCGCAGGGGCAGAGTATCCAGGCAAAAGCCGAAGAAGCGCCTGCTGCTGCACTGAAAGAGAAATTTGAAGAGGACGATATCTCATTCGCTTCCGAAAGCAAAAGATCACCCGTCAGTAAAAAAGGACTGATGATAGCAGCCATCATTGCAGTTGCCGGGATTGCCGGTGCGGCTGCATGGTATTTTTTCATGAGGGATACTGAACCGGCGGCCATCGAAACAGTAAAAGAAGAACCGGTTCTGAAACCGGAAACCGACACGGCTAAAACGGTTGCCTTTATACCTGATTCATCACTGGTAAAAAAAGACTCTGTCATTGCTGCTGTTCCCCCCCCGGTATCGAATGACGGGTATGCGTTCAAAGTGGTGTTCCGGGTGATGAGCAGGACCGGCGCCCTTAAAAAGAAGGACGAACTGAAGAAAGCCAATGTGATCATGTACACAACCGACTCTGTTCATTATAAACTGGCCGAAGGTTTTAACCGTCCGCTCAGCGATACCACCAGGGTAAAGGATTCACTCAGGATATTTTATGCCTTCCGGACCTTCATCGAATTAAAATAGCCAACCCCGTGAATCCCAGATAATGCATCAGCCCATTCAAAAAAAAATAACGCTTGCTTTCGGGGTGCTTGCCCTGATGGACATCACCGGCATACTCATTGGGTCAGAACGCCTGCATTTCGTTGCAAAACCCCTGCTCATTCCCGCCTTGCTGCTGTTGCTTTATTTTACCAAAAACCCGGCAGGACGAAAAGGTCTTTTAATGACCGGGCTTGTATTTTCCTGGATGGGTGATGTGCTGCTGATGTTTGAATCAAGAGATGCCCTGTTCTTTATCTTCGGGTTGGTCTGTTTTTTGACCACCCATATTTTCTATATCATTTATTTTTTGCAGATCCGTTCTGCAAAAAATTCGTTGCTGAAAAAGCAACCGGTATTGATCCCGGTCGTTCTGGGGTATGGGATCACGCTTGTCTGGCAGTTGTATCCACACCTGGGCGACCTGAAACTTCCGGTCATGGTTTATGCAGCCGTCATATGCAGCATGCTGCTCTGCAGCCTGCATGTTTTTTTGAAAGTGAACCGGAAAGCCGCCTGGTATTACCTGGCCGGCGCCACATCCTTTGTTGTATCCGACTCCTTACTGGCAGTAAATAAATTCTACCAGCCCTTTGCATACGCCGGCGTTTTCATCATGCTTACCTATTGTGCGGCCCAATATCTTATTGTACGGGGATATATCGAACAGAAATCATGACCAAACAGGAATTACTCCACGAACTTTCAGCCAATACCTGGGTGATGCTGAAACCCTCCCCCATTGAAGGCATCGGTGTATTTGCCATACGGGATATTCCCAAAGGCTGCCGGGATATGTTTGGCAAACCCGACGCAGCCGGTGAATGGATGACCGTAGCCAAAAAGGAGATCGAAGACCTGCCCGTACATGCGCAATTCCTGGTAAGCAATTATTGCCTCTACGATGCGGAGAATTATTTCATACCGGCCAATGGATTCAAGAAAATGGATGTTTCCCTTTTCATGAATCACAGCGATACCCCCAATATCATCTCCATCAACGATGGCGAATTCTTTGAAGCCATCCGGGACATCAGGCAGGACGAAGAACTGGTGATTGATTACGGAGAAATCGTGGAGGGATAGTGACTGCGAGGCAATGTTGAACAAGTAACTGTTAACTGCCCATTTATGAAATGAGACCATCAGCAAAAAACATATTACTGGCTGTTATTTCACTTGGAGGGGCTGCGGTTATCTGCCAGTTCCGGGGCGATGCCTTGGAAGAAAAACTGAGGCAGTCGCTGTACCGGTTAACAAATGATTCAATACCCAATTATGCAAAAACACTTGTGGATGAAAAAGGGATCCCCTATGTTCATTATGCCGGCAATAAGGAAATAAACCCCGGCAAGCAGTACAATCCCACGATCGTCGGCAATTATGCCATTGATTATTATGAATCGCTGCTAAAGAAAAAAGATCCGGTCACCGAAGAGCAGTTCATCCATTGCATAAATTGGCTGCTTGGCAATATCCGTATAAAGGGAAACTATGCATTGTATGAATTCAACTGGAAACAGCCATTTTATGATTCCGTGGCTGTGCCATGGACATCGGGCATGACATCGGGCCGTGCCATCGAGGCATTTACAGCCGCCTATGCACGTTACAGGAAACAGGAATACCTGGATGCAGCCAATTTGCTGCTAAGGGGATTCTATCAACCCATCCGGTCCGGCGGGTTTACCTACAAAGAGCCGCCGGGCTGGTGGTATGAAGAGTTTGCAGACAGCAACATGCACACCCCGCGAATACTGGATGGGCATATCTATGCACTGACAGGCGTGTACAAATTCTGGCAGCTGACCAAAAAGGATTCAGCCTGGTTCGTGGTGCAACAGGGTATCCTCGCTTTAAAACATAACCTGCCGGCTTATGATGCCGGGAACGGCTGGAGTTATTACGATCGTTATCATGCTGTTTCCGATAAGACCTACCACATACTGCTTACCGGCCAGATGAAACAGCTTTGGGAAATTACAAAAGATCCGCTTTTTGCCCATTATTACCATGCCTGGCAAAAGCCACTCAACAAGCCATATGTTTACCGCATCATCAGCGAAAAGAACCGCTCCGGGCTTATCCTGTACTTTCTGCTGGGCAGCCTGCTTTTTACTGTTTTGTATTTCCTGTACCAACGGATAATAAAGCGGGATACATAAAGTAAAGTGGATCCGGTGGCCATTCATCCTCTCACCGTTCATTAATTCCTGGTTCCCGGCGCTGTTAATTTTGAATTCACTGGCATTCGTTTTATATTTAAGGTCACTAACCCCTTCCTTTTACTCCGCCCCTTTATTATTTTATCAAAATCAAAACAGTAAAAAAAATGAAGCAATTCAAGTTTTTGATGCCGCTTGCTGTTGGAGTAAGCATGACGGCTCTTCTTTTCTCCTGCAATCCGGGAGAAGAAAAAAAAGCAGAAGAACAAGCAAAGGATACCACTTCAGCCAAAGCTCCTGAACCACCCGCTGCGCCAGCCAAGCCGGTTAATCTAATGACCGTTATTGCCAAAGTAGCGAATTTTCAAAAATGGCTGCCCGACTATGAGTCACACGATTCCATACGTCAGTCTTTTGGTCTGCATAATTTCAGTATTGCAAGAGGTGTAAAAGACAGCAACATGGTAATGGTTGTTTTAAGAATGGATGACGCAGTCAAAGCAAAAGAATTTGCCGCCTCTCCCGACCTGAAAGCAAGGATGAAAAAGGAGGCGTGGTTGGTGCGCCTGAACTCAGCTTCCTCGACATGCAGATGCTGGATATGACCCCTTCCACAAGTACACGGGTGCTGGTAAAGCATAAGATTAAAGACTGGGATGCATGGAAAAAAGTATTTGATGCCGACAAACCTAACAGAACCAATGCCGGCCTTACTGACCGTGCACTCGGATATGAAGCAGGTGACAACCACATGGTATCAATGGTATTCCTTGTTTCGGATATGAAAAAGGCCGATGACTTCTCCAAATCAGAAGCACTTAAAAAGAAAATGGAAGAAGCCGGCGTGGAAGGCCCTCCAACTTTCTTCTATTATAACCAGGTTAAAAAATATTGAGGCTTTGGTATCTGTCAATGAAAGCTGTTGGTTTTAGCCAGCAGCTTTTTTATTATCCGGGGTAGCCTGTTTCATCCGCCTCAACAGGAAAAAATTGATCAGCATGGCGCTCAGCATAGGAAGGAGCAAGATGCAGAAATAAACAAAATAACCAACCGAAACCTCCGGCACCGGTTTTACCTGCACCAGCAACTGGTTGCCGATAATGGTCTCAGAAAAGACCACACTTCTTGTCAGGTTCCAGCCAAGGTGAATGGCAATGGGGAAATACAGCGAGAAGGTCTTTGCATATGCATAGGCATACAATAAACCCATGACCCCGGTAGTAATAAAAACGATCAGCATCTGTACGGGGTTACCGAATACCTCAAACGAGAACCAATGGTAGATACCGAAGGAAATTGCCGAGATGATGATGGCCTTTGCGGCACCCAGTTTTTTGACCAGGATATACATCAGTGCCCCGCGGAAGATGAACTCTTCAAACAGAACCGATTTAATATTCCACCAAATACCGTTGAAGATAAGGGCAGCACTAAGCGCTGGATTCAGTTGCCATTGCTGCCTGGCAAAAAGCATCCGCATTAAAAAATCAGAGGCACAGCACAGGGCAGTAATGATGAATAACAGGGCAAAACCGGTCAACCGGCTCCGGGTGGGATAAAATCCCAATACGCCCAGCCCTTTTTTCTCAAAAAGCCAGATGAGCAGCCAGGAAACGAGAAGCTGAATGATGATGCCGAGCATGATACCGGGGGTTTACTGCAGGTGAAAATAATAAAATATGCCCGGTTCATATTTACGAATGGCCAGGCGGGGGCGCCAGACAAAAAAGATCCCCCTTGCATTTTACAAGAGGGCTCTTCTTAAAGGACCACGAACGGGTTGTTATCCCAGTGGTCGTCAACCTTATACCCGAGTAATTTTCTGAAATAACGATACAAATGTTTCCAACTTACTTTCATAGGTTTTCATCATTTTAATGTTAAACAATATACCCTAAGAATTTACATCAAAAGCCCCTCCTGCACTGCTGCAGGAGGGACTTTATATTTTGAGGTTCGACCCCTTTCAACGATTTGAACGGGTTCAACGTTTTAAACGTTGCTTAATATCCTCCCATTCCGCCCATATCCGGTGCACCATGGCTGTGCGGCGCTTCTTCTTTTGGCTTATCGGCTATTACACATTCTGTTGTTAACAGCATGCCGGCAATAGAAGCTGCATTTTCCAAAGCTACCCGGCTTACTTTGGTCGGGTCAATTACGCCCGCCTTGAATAAGTTCTCGTATACTTCGGTCCTTGCATTAAAACCAAAATCCCCTTTACCTTCCTTGATCTTCTGTACCACGATGGAACCATCAATGCCTGCATTGGAAGTGAGGCAACGGATGGGCTCTTCCAAAGCACGGCGAACGATTGCCATACCGGTTTGCTCATCAGCGATCTGTCCTTTTACTTTTGGTTCCAGGCTTGCAACGGCACGGATATAAGCAACACCGCCTCCGGGAACAATGCCTTCTTCCACAGCTGCCCTTGTTGCATGCAGCGCATCGTCAACACGGTCTTTCTTTTCTTTCATTTCTGTTTCAGTGGCAGCGCCAATGTACAATACAGCAACTCCGCCGGCCAGTTTGGCCAACCGCTCCTGCAGTTTTTCCTTATCATAATCAGACGTGGTGGTTTTGATCTGTGCTTTGATCTGTTCAACACGGCCAACGATGGCTTTCTTTTCTCCTTTACCGCCTACTATGGTCGTATTATCCTTATCAATGGTTACGGATGAAGCCTGGCCCAATGCGTTCAACTGAACGTCTTCTAATTTGTTACCCAGTTCTTCGCTGATCACATCACCCCCGGTAAGGATCGCAATATCGGTAAGCATTTCTTTCCGGCGGTCACCAAAGCCCGGCGCTTTAACGGCAGCCACTTTAATAGTGCCACGCAGTTTATTTACAACGAGGGTTGCCAGTGCCTCCCCTTCCAGGTCTTCGGAAATGATCAGCAACGGCCGGCCGCTTTTTGCAACAGCTTCCAAAACCGGGAGTATATCCTTCATCGTGGAAATCTTTTTATCATAGATCAGGATGTAGGGATTCTGCAGTTCAGCCTGCATCTTCTCACTGTTGGTCACAAAGTAAGGACTGATATAACCACGGTCGAACTGCATGCCTTCCACGATATCAGAAGTGGTATCCGTTCCCTTGGCTTCTTCTACGGTAATAACACCTTCCTTACCCACTTTACCAAAGGCCTCTGCGATCAGTTTACCGATGGTCTCATCGTTGTTGGCAGAGATCGTTGCTACCTGCTGGATCTTCTTACTGTCATTTCCAACAGCCTGGCTTTGTTCTTTCAAACTTGCCACAACAAGACTTACCGCCTTGTCGATACCCCTTTTAAGGTCCATGGGATTTGCACCCGCAGCAACCATTTTCAGGCCTTCGCTGATGATACTTTGCGCAAGGACGGTAGCAGTGGTAGTACCATCGCCCGCCTGGTCAGCTGTTTTAGAAGCCACTTCCTTTACCATCTGGGCACCCATGTTCTCAATGGGGTCTTCCAGTTCAATTTCTTTGGCAACGGTAACGCCGTCCTTGGTTACAGTGGGTGCACCAAATTTGCGTTCCAGCACTACGTTACGGCCTTTGGGGCCCAGGGTTACTTTTACGGCATTGGCCAGCGTATCAACGCCTTTCTTCATTTTATTCCTTGCTTCAATATCGAAGAATATCATTTTAGACATAGTAGATCATTTTGAGTTTTTAGTTAATTGAGATTTGATTCATGATGCAGGATACATGATACCGGATGGCTCTTTTAAATTTCAGGGCCTTACCCTGTATCCGGTATCCCGGATCGGTTTTACTATCAGCCCACCTTCATCAAAATATCAGAAGAGCGCATCATTAAGAGATCCTCTCCTTCCAACGTGATTTCTGTGCCGGCATATTTTCCATATAATACAACGTCACCGGCCTTCTGCTTGACAGGAATGATATTCCCTGTTTGCTCTGCATATTTCCCGGGTCCAACTGCAACAACGGTCCCTTTTTGTGGTTTCTCTTTAGCAGAATCAGGAATAATAATACCACCAGCTGTTTTTGTTTCTGCAGCAGCAGGTTTTACGAGCACCCTGTCATCGTACAACTCGTAATGAGCATTTTTTTTAGCCATAAATGTATAGTTTGATTTTGTTTAAAAATAAGACAGCCGTTTTTTAACGGGTGGCAAAGGTACAGCCATTTTTGTACCAAATGAACTAATTGGCACTTATGTCAGTATTCCTTTCCTGCTGTCAGGTAGCGGGTAATTAAAGCAGACAATTTTTCACTTCCCAGGATCTTAATAAAAAGGGCCACCCATACTGGCGGCCCTGGCAAAAATGGCACTGGTTTAAGAACATTATTCCTTTAATACCCTGCCGGTATATTTCTTTCCATTGATCAGCGCCTCCAGGATGTAGATCCCCTTGCTTAATTTTCCTGCAGGTAACATGAACCGTACCTGCTGCTGCCCGGCATTGAATTTCTGTACCGCCATAAGCCGGCCCGACATATCAAGCAATCGCAATTCTCCGCCGGTATCGGGTACCCGTACAAACCGTACCGGATGTCATTCCTGAACGGGTTGCCCATTACCAGCATATCCTGCTGCAGGCCCGGTGGCTTAATGAGTACAATATTACTGAGCCTGGCCTGGCCGTCCATATCAACACTCCGCAGCCTGTAATAATTCTTTTCTGTCAAGGGCTCCCTGTCCAGGTAACTATACTGCCGCTGTTCCGAACTGTAGCCTGCTGCAGGCAGGGTGGCGATTTTCCTGAAACCGATCCCGTCCAATGATTTCTGCAGTTCAAACTGTTTGCTGTTTAATTCTGCAGAAGTGCTCCATTGCAATAAAGCATTTTTGCCCTGGAGTGTTCCTTTGAATTCTGTAAGCGTTATGGGTACTACACCTAAACTCAAAAAAGTTGACCACATAGCATAGCCATGCGTACCAACCAACAGTTTGCCGTCAGACGTACGTAAAGCCATACTGGTCACTACCGCATTCCCTATCTCGGAGGCCGCTTCCTGTGTCCAGCCCGGCGTACCGGGAAATGAACTTCCTGCCATGTATAGCCCAACGGAAGTGCCGACATAATATTCCGCCGGCAAATTGGGTGCAGCATGTATTATGGAACTTCTGAATGAAGGCAAAGTAAGGGTTCCTTCCACATTGGTCCAGGTTGGTACAGCAGCGTTGGCATTGCCCGTCCACCATACATTTCCTGTAATACTATAATTTGATAACGTAACCAGAACCGTATCATCATTACGCGGATTCACAGCAATACTACTGATATTACCTGCCGGGAATGATCCGCCGGTAATATCAACCGGGGCCGTACCAGCGGCTACACCCGTGGGGTCATCAAGCCTGAAAACCCGTCCGTTTGATGTGCCAAAGAACAGGCTGGAGGTAGATGCACTATAAGTACCCCTGGTAAGCGCTATTGCCGTAATGTCGTTGGCAGCTCCAACAGCAGTAGCTATGCCTGTCATGGAGGTCCACGTACCGGATGTTACCGTAGAAGCAGAAGTGGTCCGGTACAATGCATTGTCGTTGGCATAGTACAATCGCTGCGTATTATCGGGGTCAAGTTTGAAAAGGGTAACAAATAATCCTGAATTAGTTTCCCCGGTCGGCGTGATGGCAGCATCCACGGATCCAATGGCAGTTGTGGATGCCCTCCGGTTGATAAACCCGGATTGTGATCCTACATATTCATATTGAGTTCCGGAGATCAGGTCTGTAAGCCCCACCGACACTCCATCGCCACCCCATGCCATTTCATAACTCGTTCCTGTGCCGCCAATATTTCTTGTTGAGCCGTTGTCCTGGGCGCCGCCAATGACCTTTGTATTGCCCAGCCGGGGATCAACATCCACATAATAATATTGATAGGTGCGGTAACCGATATTGATTTGTGTCCATACCACCGTGCCTGCAGTAACATCAGTAGTACGTTGAATACCGCCATCATTGCCGCAAAGCATGATCAAAGGGCTTCCGGGTTGAAAAGTAAACGAATGGATATCCGGGTGAGAAGCCGAATACAACGCATAATTGGCCGAACTTGCATATCCCCCGATCCTTGTCCAGGTAAGCCCGGCATCGGTTGACCTGTAGGCATTGGTACCGCCAATAAAAACAGTACCCGAAGCATCTGGTTTTACTGCCACCACCAGGTCGTACCCTCCCTGCACCGCAAAGGGATCATTACCGGCAAGGCAGCCGGCATCATTGGGTAATGTGGCTGAAAGGTTGGTCCATGTTCCGCCTATGTCATCCCAGCGGAATAATTCTGCCTCAACCGCTGCACCCGGGCATCCAGGACTACCAGTAGTATAATAAAGTGCATAAACCAGGTTTTCGCTGCTGGGAGCAATACCCAGCACCACCCTGCCATAAGCCCCTTCTGCATTCCATCCTGCCGGTGATCCCCCGGCACCGGCACCGGCGATCTGCGTCCAGGCCCCAACATCTCCGGATGTTGGTCCGGGAGGAGATGCCCAAACCCCATCAACCGTGGCAGAGTTTGTTCCGCCAAATGCAGCATACAACCTGCCGGTACTTGTAACCGCAATATCTGTGAACTGCCCCGATGATGCCAGGGTTCCCGATAAAACGGTTGTCCAGGTAGTTCCCCCGTCCACAGAACGCCTTATTGTAGCAGGACAGGCTATATAAACATTGCCGTCTGTAGGATCCACGATTACTTTATTTATGAAATCCTGGGCCACCGAAAATGTTTCCAATGCAGACGTATTGGAACTGGCAAGCCTGGTCCATGTTTCACCATTATCGGTGGATTTATATACGCCATTACCCGAATAAAAAGCGCCGCTGGCCCCCGCAGAATTACCCGATGCTTCACCCACCCCATAATACCAGGTGTCCTGGAAACCAACACGGGTATCCTGGGCCAGGCTGGTACAACTGAAATGCTCGCCTGTAGGGCTTTTCCGTACCCATGTAGCGCCGTTATCGGTTGATTTATAAACACCCCCGCTAACTCCGCCTGCCAGGATAACCTGGTTGGAGGTACCATTATACCTTACGTCATAGGCAATGGTCCGGGTACGCCCCCCCAGGTTCTCAGGCCCCTGGAAGCTGTATGTATTAAGGGCTATGATCCCATTTAACTGTTGGTTGGCCAATATCGCCCTTGCCTGTTCCCGTTCGGCTTCATAAATACCTTCAGGAATTGTGCCGGTGACCGGGTTCTTTACCATATTGAATTCATACAGCATCGCCCCTTCATAGTCGGTGTATGCATTTTCCAGGTTTACGTTTTGGTTACTATTGGCTATATCTTTTGTATTGTTCTGGCAGGAAGCCAATAACAGCATGACTGGTAATACCAGGACCATTATTTTAAATTCAGTTCTGTAAAAATGAATTTTCATAGCTGGGTGTATTAGGTGAACGAAAGGAATATCAATCAAATTAAGAAAAAAAGCCATCAACAGCAACAGGCAGGGCCAAAAGATTGTCACATTTTATTCTCTTCAAATTTCACTTATCTTCGCTGCTTTAAACCAGTTCTTGATCATGATCAGCAGAAGAAATATCCGGGTAAAAGTGATGCAGACCCTGTACAGCATCGACAGCATGAACGGAGAAGTGAAACCCGGAGAAGAGGTTGCCATCCTCACCAAAAAAATTGAACAGAGCCGCCAGCTTTTTACCTACCTTCTTTATTTTATCACGGAAGTGGCCCGCTATTCCGAGACCGATGCCCGCCAGAAAGCTTCCAAACACCTGCCTACAGCGCAGGACCTGAACGTAAATACCAAGATCGCCGGCAACGAACTGCTGTGGAAGATCCTCGAAGAACCCTCTTACAAAAAAGCGGTGACGGAACTGAAGCCCGGTAATATCGTAGATGCCGAACTGCTTAAGAAGATATACCAGCAACTGGTGGCCTCCCCCGAATATGCCGGATACATAGAGCAGCAGAGCCGGGATAAGAAGCCGGAAAAGGAGATACTGGAATTCATCTTCACCAACCTGATGCTCCCCAACGAAGATTTCATCAGTCACGTGGAGGAACATTTCATAAACTGGGATGATGATGCAGAGATGATGAACCAGCTGGTGCTTAATTACCTGCAGAAACCGCCGCATTATAACATCACGGAAATGCTCAGTGCCGATAAATGGGAATTTGCCAAAGGGCTGCTGCAGACCGTGCTGGATAAAAAAGACCTGAGCATGGAGCTGATTAAGCCCAAGCTCAAGAACTGGGATGCCGACCGGATCGCTGCACTGGACCTTATCATACTGCAGATGGGCGTGTGCGAATTCTTATTCTTTGAAACCATCCCCACCAAGGTCACCATCAACGAATACATAGACCTTGCCAAAGAATACAGTACGGTGCAAAGCGGGCAGTTTGTGAACGGGCTGCTGGATAACATACACAAGGAACTCACCGCCCAGGATAAAATACAAAAGAAGAGTTTTAAAAACAGTACTTTATAAAATACATTTGCAATAAAACGGAGATGAAAAAAATCTTACTGGTCATATGTTGCGGGCTGATCCTGCTGTCCTGTGATTTTCGCCGCAAGGACAAGATCGCCGACGACAGCGCAAAACTTACCGAACAGGCGCTGAAGGATTCCACCACGGTTCAGATCATTGACTCTTCCTATAATTTTGGCACGGTTACCGACGGGGAAAAAGTGGAATACAGTTACCGGTTCAAAAACACCGGGACCAAACCACTGGTCATTATCAATGCTACTGCCAGTTGCGGTTGCACAGTACCCCAAAAACCCGAAAAACCGATCCTGCCCGGTGAAACAGGTTTTATTAAAGTGGTCTTCGACAGCAAGGGAAGGGTTGGGCAGGCACATAAGACCATTACCGTAACTTCCAATGCAAACCCCGGTTTCCCCGAACTGCAGCTTAGCGGCGACGTGCTGGGCAAGATGAAATAAAAAATAACTTTTAAATCAAATAAACAAACAACATGCAACTATTAAGTATTTTACTGATGACACCGGATCCGAGCGGGAAAGGAAGCAGTATGAGCACCATTATCATGATGGGATTGATGATCCTGGTATTCTGGCTGTTCATGATCAGGCCGCAGGCTAAAAAAGCAAAGAAGCAAAAAGAATTCATCAACAACCTGCAAAAGGGCGATAAGATAGTGACCATTGCCGGCATTCACGGCACCGTGAACAAGATCAACGACGATGGTACCACCCTGGTACTGGAAACCAGTCCCGGCAGCTACATCAAAATAGAACGCAGCGCCATCAGTATGGAATGGACGGCCAATATTAACAAGCCGGCTGCTGAAGAAAAGAAATAGGCCGCAGATTAATACATCTTTTCCGGAATTGAAGTTTAACTTCGGTTCCGGATTTTTTGATACCGGATACCGGATACCGGATACCGGATACCGGATACGGGATGCAGGATACTGGATCAACCAATTAACGGATTAACCAATTAACGGATTAACGGATAACAGATACCCAACTAACAGATTAACGGATAACAGATAACCAACTAACAGATTAACGGATAACAGATAACCAATTAACAGATTAACAATATGCTTCGTATAGGCCTCACAGGCGGCATCGGCAGTGGTAAAAGTACAGTAGCCCGGGTATTTGAAGTACTGGGTGTGCCGGTTTACTATGCCGATGATGCTGCTAAAAGGATGATGAACGAAGATGAAGAACTGAAAGAAAAGATACGGCAGCAGTTTGGCGAAGCTGTTTATACAGATGGGAAACTGAACCGGAAACTGCTGGCAGAGATCGTCTTTAATGCGCCTGAAAAACTGAACCAGCTGAATGCCCTCACGCATCCTGCCACCATTGCCGATGCAGAACGCTGGATGCAAAGCCAAACAATGCCTTATTGCATAAAAGAAGCAGCGCTCATTTTTGAAAGCGGCGCCCAGGAACATCTTGACCATGTGATCGGCGTTACTGCCCCTGCCCCGTTGCGCATACAACGTACCATGCTCCGTGACGGGATCACCCGGGAAGAAGTGATGGCAAGAATGGATAAGCAAATGGACGAATCCATCAAGATGAGGCTTTGCAGGTTCGTACTGGTGAATGATGAACAGCAACTGCTGCTGCCACAGGTGCTGGAACTACATGAAAAATTATTATTATTGGAAAAGAAAGATAAATGATTTTAAAAAGACCTTCAAAACTTAAGGGTACCGGCCCTTCTCCTTTGGAGTTCCTTGCAAAGGAACGAGCGATAGCTCTTGGGGTGAGATCTAAAAACAAGTAAGATGGAAAAGGTAAACCTGGCTGAAAAATTCAGCCTGATCAGCGATTACTGCAATCCCCGCATCATTGGTGAACTGAATGGACAGCATGTGAAAGCGGTAAAATTAAAAGGAGAATTTGTATGGCACAGTCATGAACAAGAGGATGAATTATTCCTGGTTGTAAAAGGTACATTCAATATGGAACTTCGGGATAAGACCGTTACCATCCATGAAGGAGAATTCTTTATTGTACCCAGGGGTGTTGAACACCGGCCCGTGGCTGAGGAAGAAGTGCATATTCTCTTATTTGAACCGGCAGGCACGGTCAATACCGGCGAAGTGGAGAATGAACTGACAAGGACGAAGCTGGAAAGGATATAGTAAATGAATAACGAACAAGGAACAAGGAATGACGAATGTTGAAGTGATCCCGTTCCTTGCCTGCCTGCCGGTAGGCAGGTTCAACATTCACCCTCTGCCTCGTCCCGGTCTCTGACCGGGATGCCCTGGTCCTGAGTTTTAAACTCAGCAAAACTGTTCAGTTTTTTACTGAATCACCAGCCGGTAGCTCTCCTTCGCTCCATCTCCCGACAGACTCACTACATACATTCCTCTTGCAAGGTCCTTAGTTGAAAGCAGAACCTGGTTACGCCCGTTTTGCAATATTCTGTTCACGTTAAGCACAAGCTGGCCCTGCATATTGTAAATACTTATCGCCACACTGATGTTATTTGCTGAAGCATGAATATTCAACCCGGCATCTGCACCAGCCATCACCGGGTTAGGTGCAATAAAGGATCTTACTATTTTACTTCTGCTGAGTGTGATCGTTTTAGTATAAGACAGATCTCCGCTTATTTCTTTCAATTTCAACCGATAGTAGAGCAGTTCGTGCTGTACATTTTTATCCATGAATGAGTAATCAGCCCGGCTGCTTCCAATACCTTTTGCTGCCAAATCTCCGGCTTCGGTAAAGTTTATTCCGTCCGTACTTCTTTCCACAATGAAGGTCTGCATGTTCACTTCGTTGCTTGTGATCCATTTCAACTGCACATCAGCTGCATTGATGAACTGTCCATTGAATGAAATAAGTGTGATGGGCAATGGCACCGAGTTCATACCATAAGCGCCCATGGTATACCCGGCCGGGTAGCGCCAGGGGCCGTACACCTGGCCAGTGATGGCCGTTGCCTTATCGTATTCCACCCTTGTCCGGACCTTATTGTTTCTGCTGCCCACTTTCTGCACATTGCTTTTCAGTTCAACACCAGCAATGCCAAGGTCTGAAAACGATGACTGTTTATCCAAAAAGGCCGTGCTGTTGGTAATGGGGCTACCACTGAAGGGTACACCTTGCTTCTTTACCTCCCAAACCAGTCTGCCTTTTACCCTGCCTAAGGGCGCTTTTGTATATAATCCTGTTCCAAATAAATTGGGTTCAGTAATATTAAAATGTTGAATGGGTGTAACTAAATCGGTATTATATAACCGGAGATTATTTCTTTTGCCCCCTCCATTATTACCGGGAAATACAAAAGTGGTGCCCTGTCCCCCCAGGTCGTTGTTATAAAGATATGCTCCCACAATGACATCGCTATATCCATCCCCATTTACATCTCCTGCCCCCGCTACTGAATAGCCCATATTAGCATAGTTTAGATTCCCTTCCAATTGTGTTTGAATGGTTGTTCCGATGCCTGCAGGACTGCCGTGGAATAAAAAGGCGGCTCCCTCATCTGTTTGTCCATTTACAAAAAAGTTTGCTCCGACAATAACATCGCTATATCCGTCTCCATTCACATCTCCTGCCGAAGCCACAGAAATACCCATTTGGGTGGAACTTTGACCATTTTCTAATTGAGCTTGCCTAGTTGTATTTATACCGGTAGTGCTGCCATGAAAGATAAAGACAGCTCCTAAATTAATTGCCCCTACAATAACATCGCTATAACCATCCCCGTTCACATCGCCGGCTGAACTTACACATTGACCCATTTGAGCCAAAACCTGATTACCCTCTAATTGGGCTTTTACCGTAGTAGAAATACCAGCAGCGCTACCATGGTATACAAAGGCTGCGCCTTCGTCAGATTGTCCATTGTCAAACCAATTTGCTCCAACAATCACATCACCAAATCCATCGCCATTTACATCACCAGCACCTGCTACACTAAGTCCAAAATGAGCACCGGCCTGGTTAATTTCTAATTGGGTCTGAATAGTAGTAGTAATACCAGTAGCGCTGCCATGGTAAACAAAAGCGCCTCCTTCCTGGCTTTGCCCGTTAGTAAAATAAAACTCACCCAGAATCACATCACTGTAACCATCCCCATTTACATCTCCCGCTGATGCCACGTCAAGGTTAATTATCCATGAACCAAATACATTTGTTAGCTGAGTTTGAACTGCATTGACCACACCAGCAGCACTGCCATGAAAAACATAGGCGGCACACCCTCCCGGAGTAGCTTGGGGTGCTGAGACAATCACATCACTGTAGCCATCTCCATTTACATCCCCGGCAGATGCAACACTTGATCCAAAAAATGCATTTGCCACATTAATTTCCAGGGTTGATTGTATAGTACTATTTAAGCCAGTAGCGCTACCATGATACACAAAAGCTACACCTTCATTTGTTTGCCCGTTAGTAAAATAGCGGGCTCCTACAATTACATCACTATATCCATCAGCATTTACATCTCCTGCGGACGCCACAGAATATCCTGTTTGTGAGATTTGATTATTTTCTAATTGTGCCTGCAAAGTTATACTAAGCCCACTTGGGTTGCCGTGGTAAACAAAAGCGGCACCCTCGTTAGGATTGCCATTGTCATAGTTGGGTGCACCAACAATCACATCGCTATACCCGTCACCATTCACGTCGCCAGCAGAAGCCACAGAATTTCCAAACTGAGCGTCTATTTGGTTACTTTCTAATTGCGCTTGTATAATATTCGTAATCCCGGTAGCGCTTCCAAAATAAACAAATGCGGCCCCTTCATTCGATTGTCCGTTGTCATATTGAAAGGCTCCCACAATCACATCGCTGTAACCATCGCCATTCACATCGCCTGCACATGCTACTGACTTTCCTAATCTTGCATCAGCCTGATTCAATTCTATCTGAGTTTGTATAGTTGTGATAATTCCAGTAACTGAGCCGTGAAAAATAAATACAGAGCCTTCATTACTTTGCCCGTTGCTGTAATAATCAGCACCAGCAATTACATCACTATAACCATCTCCATTTACATCGCCTGCGGATGCAACGGATTGACCCATATGAGCAAAAACATTATTACTCTCTAAAATTGTTTGTATAACAGTAGTAATGCCTGTGGCACTACCATGGAATATGAATGCGGCCCCTTCATTAGCTTGTCCATTGTCATATGACCATACTCCAACAATGGCATCACTATAACCATCGCCATTCACATCGCCTGCACAGGCAACAGAAGTGCCCATATCATCACCAGCATTATTGCTTTCCAACACCGTTTGTACGGCAGGAATAATACCTGCAGCACTGCCATGATAAACAAAAGCAGCGCCTTCATCACTCTGGCCATTATCAAAACCAACTGCTCCTATTATTATATCACTATAACCATCCCCATTTACATCACCTGCGGATGCCACTGATCTGCCCATGGCTGCTAACGACTGATTCATTTCCAATTGCGCCTGAATGGCAGTATTAATACCGGTTGAAGAACCATGAAAGACAAAAGCGGCTCCTTCCTGACTCTGACCATTTGTATAATTGTCGGCCCTACAATAACATCACTGTAACCATCCTTATTTACATCCCCTGCCGATGCAACTGATATACCGAAATTAGATTGAGTGGTTTGATCACATTTCAGGTATGCCTGTACTGTGGTACTAATCCCGGTAGCCGAACCATGAAAAATAAAAGCTGCGCCGGGTTGAAATGGCGGTACCGGATTGGAATATAAATATGCCCCTACAATCACATCGCTGTAGCCATCCCCATTCACATCTCCAGCAGAAGCTACTGAATAACCCAAAAAGGCGTTTGTTTGATTAATTTCTAATTGTGTTGATGCTGTTGTGCTTAAAGGGTCAATGGTAATTGGATAGGCTGCATCTTTAGCATTCACTTCAATTTCAAAACCATCATGCTTTTTATTTACCGCAAACCTTGCAGCCAGCTCTTTATTATTAGCATCCCAAACCTTTAAACCATTATAGGTAATTTTTTTATCATGCCCGTTCCGGGTTGCTTTGGCGAAATGGATTTCTTTATCATGAACCTTATTAATAAACCAGCCGGGAGAGGTTTGAAGTTTAAGGTTTAAGGTTTGAGGTTCATCCTTTTGAATTTTACCTTTTGAATTTTGAATTACCGGTTCTTTGTTGATGATGAAGTTTTGCCGTATACCTTCGGAAGTATTGATATATTCACTCTTAAAATCATTGTTATGGTTGAACTGAACCGTCTTTTGGTTAAGAGAAACAATGGCATCGTTTGAAGGTGAATATACCTGCTTATTATTGACAAAAACACCGAGTGTTTTTAGTTCCAGCCTCCACTTACCGGCGCTGACGTTTCGTGGCGCCAATGTAAATGTGTTGGGTGTATAAAAAGAACGCAGGTTGTTTCTGCGGTTGGGAGATGCATAGGTTTTGGTAGCTTCATCATATTTGATTTCGTATTCCATTTCCTCAATACCCTTCATTGCCTGGGCATACCAGTTGCTTTGCTTTAAAGCGGCCGTATCGGATGATATATCTGTTGGCTTGCCCTTTTCCCCAAAAGGAGTTGTTTGCCTGTCAAAATGAAAAAATGCCTTGGGGATACAGTTCCACTGCAGGCAATAAACAACTGTCAGAAACGGGAATAGCCGCAAGTAGTAAAACACCTGCCAGTAAAAATCTATACTGCATGGCGCCCTGTTTGTACGATGAAGAAAGTAATCTGAGGATAATGGAAAAAAACTGTTCCTAAGATAAACAATTACTTACAAAAGTAAAAGTTATTTTTAAGAAGAGCTGTACCTCTCGTACTCAGCGGACAAATTGTGCAATAAAACTCTTTAGTTTCGTAACTTTAATACATGAAAATCTTTTCCGCCGGGCAGATAAAAAAATGGGATGCCTATACCATCGCCCATGAGCCCGTTGCCTCCATCAACCTGATGGAACGGGCTGCCAGCGCCTGCTGCAAATGGCTGATCGGGAAAAATTTTGGGCTGTTTCATTTCCGCATCTTCTGCGGCAAGGGCAATAATGGCGGCGATGGACTGGCCATCGCCCGGATGCTGCTGGAACATCATTGCAACGTAACGGTCTATATCCTTGAATTTGGCAAATCGGGTACGGATGATTTCCAGACAAACCTGGAAAGGCTGCACGGGGTAAGCACCGATATTCACTTTATACAATCCGCAGAATTTTTTCCCGCAATAAATAATACAGACATTGTTATTGATGCCCTCTTTGGCACCGGCCTGAATAAACCACCGGAAGGAATAAGCAAGGAACTGGTGGAGCATATCAATCGCAGTAATGCCAGCATCGTTTCCATCGACCTGCCATCGGGTTTGTTTGCCGACAAAAGTTCAAAAGGCAATGCCGTTATCAACGCCACCATCACCCTCTCCTTTCAAAATCTTAAGCTGGCTTTTCTGTTACCGGAGAATGAAGACCATTGCGGTGAAGTGCACCTGCTGCATATCGGCCTGCACAATGATTTTGAAAACACAGAGCCCGCTGTTTTTGAATGGGTGGATAAACCGATGGTTCAGTCCATTTACAAACCAAGAAAGAAATTCGCCCACAAAGGCACATTCGGCCATGCCGCCCTGTTATGCGGTTCTTATGGAATGATGGGTGCAGCTGTATTAAGCGCCAAAGCCTGTTTGAGAAGCGGGGTTGGCAAACTCACCGTTATTATTCCTGAATGCGGGTATGATATCCTGCAAACAGCAGTGCCGGAAGCCATGTGCATGGTGGAAGATGAAAAATATCTTTTGTCGGCGCCCGGCATTGATAAATACAATGCCGTTGGTATTGGCCCTGGTATTGGGATACATCCCACCCACGCCAATTTACTGAAAGAAGTTTTTCAAAAACTGAACAAACCCATCGTGATCGATGCGGATGCACTGAATGTGATCGCAGAAAACAAGCCCTTGCTGAATTCGATTCCGCCATTGTCCATCATCACCCCACACCCCAAAGAATTTGAAAAGCTGTTTGGTAAAACAGAAAATGATTTTGACCGGCTGAAACTGGCATTGCAAAAATCTAAAGAGCATAATATCTATATAATCCTGAAAGGCCACAACAGTTTTATAAGTACTCCTGTTGGAAAAGGTTATTTCAACAGCACGGGTAACCCGGGTATGGCCACTGCCGGCAGCGGCGATGTACTTACAGGAATACTTACCGGATTGCTGGCGCAGGGTTATTATCCTCATAATGCCGCATTATTTGGCGTTTACCTGCATGGGCTGGCAGGAGATATCGCAGCAGAAAAATATGGCCAGGAGGCGATGATCGCTGGGGATATACCCGATTGCCTGGGAAGCGCATTTGACCAGCTAAAAGGATAACCTGCCCGGAAACTGCTTTCCCGCTGTAATTCATTGCAATAAAACCACCTATTCTGTGTGTTTTTGCCCCTTTTACCCTATTTTTGCCGTCCAAAATTCAGAACAACTATACTTATGGACAATTTGATTTACCTGGTTCCGGCAATGGGTGTTTTAGGCCTGTTGTACACATTTGTAAAATTCATGTGGGTATCCAAACAGGATGCAGGCACCCCCCGTATGCAAGAGATCAGCAATTACATTGCAGAAGGTGCAATGGCTTTCCTGAAAGCTGAATGGAAGGTTTTAGGCTATTTTGTTGTGATCGTAGGCATCCTGTTAGCCGTAATGGCGCAGGCAAACCCTCACTCCCATTGGAGTATAGCCGTGGCATTTGTAATTGGTGCAGTACTGAGCGCTACCGCAGGTTATATCGGGATGAAGGCAGCTACCAAAGCAAACGTACGCACAGCACAGGCAGCACGTACCAGCCTCAGCAAAGCACTGAATGTATCCTTTACAGGCGGTGCCGTAATGGGTGTTGGTGTTGCAGGCCTGGCCGTACTTGGACTGGGTGGATTATACATTGTATTGAAACAGATCTTTGCTCCGCACGCAGCAATGGGCGACAAAGAAATGCTGCAAACCATAGAAATATTGACCGGTTTTTCATTGGGCGCCGAATCCATCGCTTTATTTGCCCGTGTGGGTGGTGGCATTTACACCAAGGCTGCCGACGTAGGTGCCGATCTTGTTGGTAAAGTAGAAGCAGGTATCCCGGAAGATGATCCCCGTAATCCTGCAACCATTGCAGATAATGTGGGTGATAATGTGGGAGACGTTGCAGGCATGGGTGCCGATCTGTTCGGTTCATACGTAGCAACCGTGCTGGCCACCATTGTTCTTGGTCAGCAGACCGTAGTAGTTGGCACGGATGTACTGGGTGGGTTCTCTCCTATTGTTCTGCCAATGCTTATCGCCGGTGTAGGTATTTTATTTTCGATCGCTGGTACCTTGTTTGTCCGTATCAGCGATAGCGCAGGGATCAATACAAACTCCGTCCAGAAAGCGCTGAACATGGGTAACTGGGGCTCCATGATCTTAACGGCCTTTGCCGCTGCAGGATTGGTATACTGGTTACTTCCCGAACAAATGAGCTTACGTGGAGTTCCATTCACCAAATGGGGTGTATTGGGTGCAATTGGTGTTGGTTTATTAGTAGGTGCATTAATGAGTGTTATCACTGAATATTATACAGCCATGGGCAAGCGCCCGGTGTTGAGTATCATCCGCCAGTCTTCTACCGGTCACGCCACCAATGTGATCGGCGGTTTAGCCATCGGCATGGAATCTACTTTCCTGCCGATATTGGTATTGGCAGGCGGTATCTGGGGCTCGTATGAATGTGCCGGTTTATACGGTGTGGCAATTGCAGCCGCAGGTATGATGGCAACTACGGCCATGCAACTGGCCATTGATGCATTCGGGCCTATTGCAGATAATGCAGGTGGTATTGCTGAGATGAGCGAATTACCGGCTGATGTTCGTGAAAAGACCGACGTACTGGATGCCGTAGGAAATACAACAGCAGCAAGTGGTAAAGGATTTGCCATTGCTTCGGCTGCTCTTACAGCGCTGGCATTGTTTGCGGCCTTTGTAGGCGTGGCAGGTATCAGCGGTATTGATATTTATAAAGCAAATGTTCTTGCCTGCTTATTTGTGGGTGGAATGATCCCTTTCATATTTTCCTCCCTTGCTATACGTGCAGTGGGTGAAGCAGCCATGGCAATGGTGGAAGAAGTCCGCCGCCAGTTCCGCACGATCCCGGGTATCATGGAAGGAACAGGAAAACCTGAATACGATAAATGTGTGGCCATCTCTACTCAGGCTTCTATCAAAAAGATGATGTTGCCCGGCGCTATTGCGATCATTTCTCCCCTGATCATTGGGTTTATGCCGGGCCTGGGTGCAGAAGCATTGGGCGGTTTTCTTGCAGGCGCTACTGTCAGTGGTGTATTGATGGGAATGTTCCAGAACAACGCCGGTGGTGCATGGGATAATGCAAAAAAATCTTTTGAAAAAGGGGTGGAAATAAATGGCCAGATGTACTATAAAAAATCAGAGCCGCACAAAGCGTCTGTAACGGGCGATACCGTGGGCGATCCCTTTAAAGATACATCAGGCCCGTCCATGAACATCCTGATCAAATTAATGAGTATAGTGAGCCTGGTCATTGCCCCTACCCTGGCTGGTATGAATGATAAAACTGCATCGCATGATAACAGGACCCAGGTGATCAGGGAAGTTTCCATTGTAAAAGGAGACAGTACTCAAACAATGACGGTTACTGCAGATGCAATGCCGGCTGATAAATTGGTTGATGCCCTGGCAGCTGATAAGCTGATCGAGAAAGATAATTTTTCCCTTTCCTTATCAAAAGGCAAATTAACCCTGAATGATAAAGAACAAACAGAAGAAGTTACTGCCAAATACAAGGCATTGATCGATGCGCTGGGTGGTGCTGAGCTGAATATCAAAAACACCAGAAAGTAAGTTCAACAACATGATTAATGGAGCCCTGCTGTAAAACAGCAGGGTTTTTCATTTTAAGAATGATCCGGGATACAAGATGCAGGATGCACTCAGTAATTTGAAGGTATCTTTGAAGATTATATTCAGTATTCAGTATTCAGTATTCAGTATTCAGTATTCAGTATTCAGTATTCAGTATTCAGTATTCAGTATTCAGTATTCAATATTCAATATTCAGGATACAGTATCCAGCATCCTGTATCCTGCATCTTGTATCCTGTATCCTGTATCCTGCTTCCTGCTTCCCGCATCCTGCTTCAAAAGTTAATTCCCCCTAAAAATTACACAAGCGGATTTGGTAATTACAAGTAAATTCGTACATTGCCTTACGAAAATACTCGTACTATGACATTGATCAAGAATACAAAGCCCACCGAAAGCGAACTGGAGATACTCCAGGTATTGTGGAATGAAAAGGCAGCCACGGTGCGTACGGTGCACGAAGAATTGTCAAAAACAAAGGATTCGGGGTATACCACTACCCTCAAACTCATGCAGATCATGTTTGAGAAAGGCCTGGTTACCAGGGACGACAGCAGCAAAACACATATTTACCAGCCTGCTGTAAGCCGTGAAAAGACCCAGAAACAGTTCCTGAACAAAATGATCGACACCCTGTTTTCAGGATCATCTTCCGACCTGGTAATGCAGGCTTTGGGAGGACATGATGCCAGTGCCGAAGAGCTGGAAAAGATCCAGCAACTGATAAACCAGCTCAAAAAAGAGAAATAAGTTTAAACACCTAAACGATAAAACTGCTTCCGGTTATGGCCCAGTTTTCTTACAGTTTCTGCATGGCAATGTTGCACAGTCTCTGGCAGGCTGCACTGCTGATGCTCTTGTACCTGGTTGCAGATAAAGTACTGCTGCGGAATAATTCCCCGCTTGCAAAAAGAAATTTCCTGTTTGGCATTCTTCTTTCACAGTTATTGCTGTTTGTGATCAGCTTTTTCATCTACTATACCGGCAACAGCAGTTACGGTACTTTTTCGGAGATCACAAACAGGATCACGGCATTGGCCGGTACCGGGAATATGAAATTACTTACCCCCTGGATCTTCAGCCTCTACCTGCTGGTGACCGTGTATAAACTGGTAAGGTCCATTTATTCATGGTTCAGTTTCAAACAACGGTATCACTCCGGGCTGCAACGGCCAACAGTTGATCTGAAACTTTTCACCGAAATGAGAGCGCAGCAGTTTGGCATTAAGAAGAAAGTAAAACTCTGGTTCAGCACAACGATCAATACACCGGTCACTTTTGGATTCTTTAAACCGGTCATTTTATTGCCGGTTGCCCTGGTCAGCAACATCAGCATACAACAGGCGGAAACGCTTATCCTGCATGAGCTGACACATATCCGCACAAACGACTACCTCTTCAACTGGCTTTTGATATTTGTAAATACCCTCTTCTTTTACAACCCCATTATTACAGGACTGTGTAACCGGATACGGATGGAAAGGGAAAAGAACTGTGATATGAATGTGATGGCTTTTGAATATTCACCTGTACTTTATGCCGAAACCCTGTTGCAGGCAGAAAGGATCAGGCAAGGGGTACCTGTGTTTCAGCTGGCAGCGGTAAACCGGAAAGAACATTTGCTTGAACGCATCCGGTTTTTTTCCCGGGAAGTGGATTTTAACCGGTCCATGCGCTTTAACATCATCACGCCGATAACGGGTTTGCTGCTGCTGATCTTCTTTTCATCAGCTGTATTATTCCGGTCAGGCAATACCCCGGAAGACAATCCGTCATTCAATACGGTTACCTACCTGCCGTTCAACAGCATGGAACTGGCAGGCACTGAATATACAAATAACCCCGTTATCGCTGCCGGTGATCTGCAGGCGTTGATGAACGAAACGGAAAAGCAAAAGCCGGCTATTGAGAAAAGGATAAAAGAAAATGAATCACTCACCCGGTCCATTCAAAAAGAAACAGAGGCATTGGTTACAAAGCAGGCCGCACAGGATCTTATTATACCCGTTTCAGTAACGGATAATGACGGCTCCAAGCATATAATCATTACAGAAGAAAGTTCAGGCGCTGATAAAACAGCCTCCATGAGAACGTACAGCCTGCGTTTTGAGAACGGGGAATGGATCCTGGAGCCCGAATGGAATATTTCGGCCAAAGAGATCCCCGAAGATTCGCTTATCAAAAAGATGGACAGCAGCGGCGGCAAGATGAAAAGGATATTACCTGCACAACAATAATAAGTAGGGAAAATAAATTAATGAAGAAGCCGTAGTTAAAAACCACGGCTTTCTTTTTTATTGTAAGGCAGATCTGAATTCCATTTACCATGCACAGCGTGGGCAGGTCTCTTTGTATTTGTTCCCCAGGATGAAGCCGATCATCACTTCATGCGTACCCTTGGTATAGGTTTGCAGGCGTGACGTGGTTGCGTGCTCGTACGCATAGCTGATGTTGAACGTATTGGAAACATTCACACCGATCATACCGGAATAGCCGGCCACCAGGTCGGCAAAGCGGTAACTGCCCCCTATCCACAAAAAATCCTCGTACTGTAGTTTTACATTGGCGTGAAGGCCCAGCAACTGCGGCTCCCAGTACTGCACCATTACAGAAGGCATGGCCGTGATCTGTTCGGTGAGTGCAAACTTATAACCGGCTGTTCCAAAATAATTCAGTGTGTAACTGGAACCATATTTATCATTGGTAACAAATCTTGCCTTTCCGGGTATGATGTTTAGAACGGATACCCCTATAAAATAACGGGCAGAATACAACCAAAGCCCGGCCCCTATCTCAGGCTTTATCTTTTTTATTTCACCATTACTTATTCCAATGGCAGGATCATTGGGATCCAGGTTTCCCCATTCAATTTTTGAACGGTCTAAATTAACACTGGTGATCCCTGCGCTGAGGCCGGCCGACAAACTTGTTTTTGCCGTTAACGGCCTGTGGTATGCATAGTTGGCGGCAATGGACCAGCGGTTGATATACCCGGTCTTGTCGTTGATGGCAGTAAGGCCAATGCCATGGTGCGGCTGCGATACAGCATACTCATCCCAGGCCTTGGGCCCGGCAGGGTTTTGTCCTGGCATGGCATAGGAATTGGCTCCCGTACGGAAATCCCGTTTACCCAACGGGCCATGAATGCTTAAATACGTAGTTACCGGTGCGCCGGTGATCCCCGCCCACTGGTTGCGGTAGCTCAGTTTTACATCGGTATAATTCTCTATACCGGCAATGGCGGGATTAAGAATATAATTGTTCAGGATATACTGTGTATAGAATGGTTTGGCCTGTGCTGAAGCCACGTGGTTTCCCAGGCAAACAATGATCAGTATGAGTAAAATTTTCTTCATGGCTTTCAGTTTATTTTCACGTTGGTCGCTTTATACTTTATTTGATAAAGATGATCATGCAGCAAAACAGGGTTTCGCTGCATGATCAGTTTGCTACTTGATGATCGTTACATAGCCGGTGAGCGGGTCACGGCCATTGCCTGGTTCGATAATGTAATAGTATGTATCAAATGGCAATGGTTTTCCCTTAATGGTCCCATCCCATGGCGTGTTGTACCCTCTTGATTCAAACACCAACTGCCCGGTCCGCGTGAATACCTGCACCCGGTTATCCGGGTATGTATTCAGGTAATCGATGCGCCATGTATCGTTGATACCGTCATTGTTTGGCGTAAACGTGTTTGGTATTTTCGGGAACTTCAGCAGTTTCACAAACACATCATCGCTCCGCGAACATCCTCCCCTGGCTGTTACCATAAGGGTATAGGTCATATCCGTAAGTGGTTTGATCACCTTAACCTTTTCGATCCGGTTATCCTGCAAATACTGGTTCGGTGTCCACAGGAACTGCATATCGTTGCCCCATACAACAGGTGAAAGTACGATCTGCCCGCCTTCCAGTACATACCGGTCGGGACCTGCATTAACATGTGGATACGGGTACACGGTGAACTGTTTGGAAACCGTATCACTGTTGCAACCCTGGCTGTTTATGGAGTACATGACCACGGTATACGTAATGGTATCCGTATACGTGTAGGTTACCGTATTGGTGGTCCGTATCGATCCGTCTCCCATATCCCAATGCCATTGGTTTACGATGCCGTCTTTACCATCGGTGATGTCGGTGAACGTAACATTATCACCGATACAAACACCCGGCTTATTGATCGTGAAGTCGGCCTTGGGCTGCGGATGAATGTTGTTGACCACGATGACCGTATCATGAGCACAACCAATACCCGAAGGGGTAAGTGCTGCCGTACTTGTTACCGTTAGTCTTACATTGAACGGACCAGTACCTGAATACCAGTGACTCGGGTTGACACCGGTTGATGTATTGGCAGCCCCGCTTAATGGCTCATCAAAGTTCCATAAGTAGGTCATGCCACTGCCATCCGGCATCACAGAACTGTTGTTGAATGTTACGATGGCGTTCGGTATACAATAGCCGGGTTTGTCAACTGCAAAATTCGGAACCGGGTATGGGTTCGATTTGATCGATCCGGCAGCATTCGCTGTTAAGCAACCATTGCCCGTGGTGATGATGGAATAGTTGAATGTGGGTCCTCCAACCGTTGTGGTTGGTGTTCCGCTGATGGTCAGTGTATTTCCGGTAACGGTATATGTTACACCGGCAGGAAGACCTGTTACAGTTGCACCGTTGGCGCCCCCGCCTAATGTATAGGTGATGGGTGCAATGGCACTGTTCACGCAAACGGATTGATTGGTGTTGCTGCCGGTATTCAATGAAATGGTATGATCGGGCTGAACTGTAATGGAACCACTTGCATTGGCCACTATACAGGTATTACCGGTTGTTACAATATTGAATGCAAAAGGCGATCCTGTTGTTGTGGTTGGTGTTCCGCTGATGGTCAGCGTAGTACCCGCCACCGCATAGTTAACTCCTGCCGGCAAACCGGTAACCGTGGCGCCCGTAGCACCACCACCCAATGTATATATTATCGGGGCCAGGGCAGTATTGATACAAACCGACTGGTTATCGTTGGCTGAAGTTAATGTGATGATATGATCCGGGTTAACCGTTACAACCTGCGAAGTACTCCTGCTGTTGCAACCATAGGCCGATACATTATACATGGTCACCGTATAGTTGCCTGGCGCCGGGAACAGGTGCGTGAATGTAGAACCCGGTGCATGGTTCTCAATGGGTGAGCCATCTCCAAAATCCCATACGGTATTGGCAAGCACCACGGTAGCAGGCGCTGTAGATATATCCGTGAAGGAAGCCGGAGTGGTTTCACATGCAGGTGATACATAGGTGAAGTTAGCAATCGCCGTGTCCAGTACCCGGATGGTATTGCTCATCGTATCCACACAACCACCCGTTGCAGATGTATACGTATAAAGGATCGTATGAACGCCGATACCGGCTGCAGCAGGATCGAATATACCTGTTGCAGAAACACCCGGGCCGCTGAATACGCCTGTACCCGGTACACCGCCTGTTTCGCTGGCCTGTGTTATCTGGAACGGTGGTACAAAATAACAGGCATCCGGCATGGCATTGAACTGAACCAATGGCGCCGCATTGACCGTTATGTTTGCAAGCCGGTCATTTACACACACACCTCCTGAATATGCCCGGTACCGGATGGTGAATACCCTCGTTAAAGGCGCCTGGAAATTTGGATACAGGTGCCGGTAAACCTTACCGGTGAACGGACTGTTATCAACATCGAATACAGCCGGGAAGTTCACATTATCCCAGTAGATCTCGATCTTGGTGATCACGCCCGGGAAAACGGTAGATGCCTCAACTATAGCCACTGAATCATTGGCACACAACGTAGTTGGATTATTAACAGTGAAGTTTGCTACCGGGAAGCTTCCGTTCACGGTCAACACCTGCATGATCGTATCCCGGCAACCCAGTGCACTGGTAACGATCAGTTCCACATTATAACTACCAACAGCGGTATAACTGTGCTGCGGATTTTGTAAAGTGGATGTATTCAATGGGCCGGAACCCGGGTCACCGAAATTCCAGTTCCAGGCGGTTATGGTTCCGGCAGCAATTTTACTGGTATCTATGAACTGTGCATAGGTATCGCTCAAACAAACTTCTGGTAAAATAAATCCTGCTTCTGGCCGGTCGTTGATCGTTACGGGAATATTTGCTACCGGGTTGCTTACACAACCATTATCGGTAGTAACGCTGAGTGTTACATTATACGTTCCCGCAGCGGCAAATACATGCGTCGGGTTCTGTAAAGCTGATGTATTCAAAGGTCCTGATCCGGGGTCTCCGAAATTCCAGGCCCAGGCATTTATGGCCCCTGCATTGGCAACGGAGCCGTCTGTAAATGTAATGGTCCTTGTTTCACAACTTGGCGTGGTGAACGTGAAGTTTGGTGTTGGTAATGGATGAACGATCACAACCGCAGAACCCGTTTGTGCCTGGCTGCAGGTTTCAGGTGTTCCATCCTGCACCCCAACCAGGTTATAGGTGAACGTACCGGCAACATTCGTAGGTACTGCAACCGTTACCGAATTACTGGCAACCGTGGTTACTGTTTGAACCGGGCCGCCATTGATCGTATAACTGAATGTATAGGGCGCTGAAGTATTTGCACCCGTAAATGTAATGTTGGGCGAGGGTGCATTTAAACATACGGCTGTTGTTCCGCTGATCGTTGCAGTAGGTAATTGGTTTACGGTCACCACGGCTGTACCCGCTTGTGCCTGGCTGCATGCGTTGGCGCTTCCTTCCTGTACACTCACCAGTGAATACGTGAATGTGCCCGCAACGTTTGTCGGAACAGGAACTGTTACCGAATTACCGGCTACGGTGGTAACAACCTGGTTTGGCCCGCCGTTAATTGTATACGTGAATGTGTATGGCGCTGTTCCTACAGCTCCCGTGAACGTAATATTTGGTGAAGCCGCATTCAGGCAAACGGTGGTGGTACCGGCAATGGTTGCAGTAGGCAATGGATCTACCGTTACCACCGCAGAGCCCGTTTGGGCCTGGCTGCAGGTGGTGCTGCTGCCATCCTGTACACTTACCAGGGCGTACGTGAATGTACCCACTACAGTTGTAGGTACGGCAACCGTTACCGAGTTACCGGCAACCGTGGTTACTGTTTGGATCGGGCCGCCATTGATCGTATAACTGAATGTATATGGCGCAGTGGCATTTGCACCCGTAAATGTTATGTTCGGTGAAGGGCCGTTCAAACAAACCGTGGTCGTTCCGCTGATCGTTGCTGTGGGCAAAGGATTTACGGTTACCACCACAGAGCCTGTTTGCGCCTGGCTGCAGGTGGTGCTGCTGCCATCCTGCACACTTACCAGGGTATAGGTGAATGTACCAACAGTACCTGTAGGTACGGCAACCGTTACGGAGTTTCCGGCAACGGTAGTTACCGTTTGAACCGGGCCGCCATTGATCGTATAACTGAATGTGTAGGGCGCAGTGGCATTTGCTCCCGTAAATGTAATATCTGGCGAAGCTGCATTCTGACAGACCGAAGTAGTGCCACTTATACTTGCTGTTGGCAATGGATTAACTGTAACCACTGCTGAACCGGTTTGTGCCTGGCTGCAGGCCGTACTGCTTCCATCCTGTACGCTTACCAATGTATACGTGAATACTCCAACCGTGTTGGTGGGAACTGCAACAGTAACTGAATTACCAGCTACCGTAGTAACCGTTTGAACCGGGCCACCGTTTATTGTATAACTGAACGTATAAGGCGCTGTTCCGGTTGCACCGGTAAACGTAATATTGGGTGAGGCGGCATTCTGGCATACGGCCGTAGTGCCGCTTATGTTTGCCGTGGGCAATGGATTTACGGTTATGGTAACCTGTTGACCTGTTACCGTATTTACACACAAGGCAGACCCGGTAGTTCTCACACTGTCCAGCGTATAAACAAATATACCGGCTGCAGTGGTGGGCGCAGTGATCGTTGCTGATGTACCACTTGGGCCTGGGCTGCTGACATTTAAAGCAGGTCCCCCATTTATGTTGTAATAAAAAGTATAAGGTGCCGTGCTGGCCGAACCGGTAAATACAATGACCGGATCAGGGGTTGAGTTCTGGCATACAGCAATGCTTCCATCAATGATCGCAGATGGCAATGGTAATACGGTTACCTGGTGAGAGACTGTATCCGTTAAACAACCCGGTGTTGTAATAGCAGTATATCTTACCGTGTACGTTCCGGGTGCTGTAAATGTATGCAGCGGGTTTCTCACTATAGAATTATTTGCAGCTCCGCTGGCAGGGTCGCCAAAATCCCACCAGAAAGCATAGGTTGCCTTGGGGATCTGCGGGGTGGTTTCCGTGAACTGGTAAGGTTCGGCTACGCATTTGCCTGCTGTCCAGTTGAAGTCGGGTACCGGTGGAGATGATATCTGCAGATCAAAATCAATATCCTGTGCATTACCGCAACCATCGGGGTTTGCACTGTTATAAGCAGTGATGGTAACAGGATATGTTCCCACAACTGCAAAATTATACAAAGTAGGAAGTGAATACCAGTAAATGGTCTTTCCGCCAACCACCGTTGTTGAATCGGGGCCTCCCACACCGGGTACACAGGTGCTATATATCTGCGTGGGTGGCGTTGCTGGCGGACCAGGAAGCTGGCTTAGATTCCATTGAATGGAATCTGCACAATAAGGCAGTGATACCTTAAAGCGGAATGGCGCTCCTGTGCATACAGAAGGGGTCTGTTCAATTCCATACTGTGTTTGAACCAATATCTGCTGGTAAAGGTCTTTAATGTTTGTACCCGCGTTATACCCGTAAGACTCCGCATTGCCAAAACCATAGGCGATGGCATTGAAGCCTGAATCGGAACGTATGATATGTGCACCGGGTACAACATTGAGCCGGAGATAAGAATAATTAGGATCCTGGGGATGGGGCACAAAACCGCCCCAGGGAATGCCGTCAAATGTAAATGAACTGATTCCCGTTCCCCCGGTGGGGATCACCACGTTGACCCAGTGCGTGGAGATACCGAAATTCGGTGTGGCATTCCATAATACGGTGTTTATATTCTGTTCAACAGCGCTCAGGTAGATCACTTCAGGATCGCCGGGGTTTCCGTTTCCGCATGCCCCCTGCGAAGTAAAATACTGGGCCACCATGATCGGCTTATCGGCCTCGATCATCTGCGGCTGGTTGGTGGCTGCTATCTCATAATAGAACCCTGGAATTATTGTAGGAATTCCATTGATCAGCACATTGGTGGTTGGGTCAGGCACACATATCCGGTAAATATTATTTGCCTGGTTCCCCCCTGCCGGTGCAGTAAGGTATTTTTTACCCCATGCTGATTTGGGTACCGATTGTACCATATAGTTATCGGAAGAAGAACTGTTGGCATTACAGGTGATACTGATCCGGCCACTGCCTGAGAATACAGCTATTCTTTTACAACCATTACCCGTGCTTACGCTCCTGATGGCTGACCCGGTAAGATCCACTGCCGTAAAAGGATTGGTATTTGGTGGTGGGCCGCCACCGGTGAGCACACCCATTACATTATAGATCTGGCCCTGTGTCAGGGTTACTGTATAGGTAGTTCCCGCTACCCATCCCCCGGTGGTAACAACCCCCGCAATATTAGCCTGGGGGGTGATCTCGACCGTGGTGGTGCCGGTATCGGTGGCAATCACATAAAACCAGCAATTCGCATTGTTGGAATTTGACCAGTTCTTATAATTGACCGAATAATATTCTTTGCCCAGTGTATTGGTGGGATACAAGATAGTGGCGCCGGATACACTCTGGTTGTAGTTATGCGCATAAGCTACCATTGGTTTATCGCTTGTAACATGTATGCCGTTATTAGAAATACCCTCAGTGAGTAGTCGTGCATCCTGAGCCGGAGCCTTTGGGATTGGTGCTGAGGGCGTAACATTGTTACCTGCTCCTGTTGTGAGGCTTTGTGTATACCCAAGAGCAGGAATAGAGATTGTAATATTTGTGACCTGGTCTGTAGCAAAGTACAAAACCATATCCTGACACCCCCCCGGTATCGGAGTTCCGGTTTGAGGGCAATTCCCTGTATTTGTCATTTGCTGGTGATAACCATAGCCAAGCCAAAAATCTTTTCCCTTATTACTAAAGTCCTGAGCCGAGGCATAAAAAGCAAAAATTATGGGTAAAGAGAGAAGTACAATTTTTCTCATGTTGTTTGGTATAAAATGAGTTATAATAAAAATCTGACCCGTTTACGGGATGCTTACCTGGGGGGAAATGTTGCCTACGTAGGATATTAGAAATTAACAGGTTTTACACAGGGAGGATTGTCAAATATAAGCAAAAACTACATAAATAAAAACAAATCAATCCTAAAATTGGGGTTTATTTTAAGTTTTTATGGATAAGCTAATAGCCTAAAAGTCTGTACTTAAGGATGTATTTCTAAAAGCCTGTCACATCCTTAATTTTGGGAATTTAGTCTCTCTCCATTTCATTTATGCCCTCGTCTCATTTACAGTTTCGGGGATGATAATAGAAGATAATATTTGTATACATTAAAAAATATCGTTACTTTAATATTTTAAGAAATTTTTTATACTCCAAATAAAACAGTTATGAAAAAAGTCACTTTGATTTTTATGACCCTGATTTTCTTTCAACTTTCCTATCCACAAAATTTAAAACGAATGACTGCTTCAGTTGGTACAACCAATGGAGCAGGACTGTGGACGGTTGATGTTGAGCAAATACCTGATGAAAATGCAAGAGTAATTGCCTACAACTATGTCTACTATTCTACGGATTCTGTAAAAGTATCCCTTGTAAAATTTGATCAAAATGGTAATATCCTTTTTAATAAAAGTTTTTCATTGCCATCTGCAAGTATATATTGCCAGCAAATTTTGTATTACAATAACGAAATAAATGTATTGTTTTGTGTCAGGGATAATCCAACTACACCTTTAATCTATAAAACTGTAGTCGCGAAAATAAACAAGACCACAGGAAATCTCATTTCAGCAGAATTATACGCCGGTTTTTTTGATAATTCTGTTAATCATACCCTTGCACTGCATTTGAAGTAAGTGCCAGTTCTGTTGGAATTATTGGCTATGGTTATACTAATGATAATGGGCTAAATGTTCAAGGGAAAGCATATTTTATTTTTAAAAATACACAAGCATCAGGTTTTTATAAAGCATGGCAGCTGCACAAGCCCATTAAGCCTACTTCCATTTTTTATCCAACAAACATAGGCATTTGCCATTCGTTATATGATCCGAATAATGGATCGCCGATTAATAACATAGATTTTGATTTTACAGGTATTTACGAAGAATTGGATGACAATAGCTCACGAAAAGGATATTACAATTATCACCAGCAAACAAATTCATCTACATCAGATTCAAGAATGGCATTTAAAGTTGATAATACTTCTCCTTTAAATGTACATATAGGTTATTGGGATGGAATTCTCTATTGTTGGGGTCAAAACTTTAATAATTACCCTACTGTAGGATTTGGAGATCTTTTTTATGGAAGATTTGCATGGAATAGCACATCTACATTTAAAACTTACCACAATCCATACTTTGAGTTTTTAACCTCTACAAAAGGAACCTATTGGAGCAATCCTGGAGACAATTTTTTCCCCTTTTGTGGCGGATATGAACCAGCAGATCCCAATCAGGCTGGCTATGTAAACGGAAAGCTAGGATATAATACTAACCCGGAAGAAATGATTGAGAACTCAAAATACCATTTAAATGTTGATTATTTCCAACCCAATTATCATGTTGGAATTGATAAATATACTTCTTCTGGCAAAATTTCAGGGATAGCCAATAGAGTGGGAAATACTGCTGACAAGTTCTACTATTTTTATGAAAATGATGAAATTTGTAGCGACCCGATTTTATTTGATGAGGATGATAAAGTGTTTGAAAGCAATGTTGATAATTCTTTCCGTGTTTCCGAAATGCCTCTTACTATAACTTCTTTTTCAATTGAAGTATCTAATGGTCCAACTCTTTCTGCAGAAGATATTTGTTTTGACACATATTTAATTAAAAACGGTGTAGCTCAGAATCATTATTCAGATCTAAGTTATTTACGACCTGAATTACCTATTAACATAAATTCATGGGAAAATAATGATTACCAAGATAAATTAATATCAGTGATTACTAAGCCACAAAGCATCGTTTTACCCCAAAGTAAACTATATCCAAACCCCACTTCTGATAAAATTCTTTTAGAATCTGGAAAAGAAATGATAAATATGTTTCAAATCATTGATTCAAAGGGGAAAATCATTGTAGCTAAAAGCAATATAAATAAAACCTCGATAAGCATCGATATGAGAAATTTTAGCAAAGGCATCTACTTTGTAAGATATTCTATTAGTGGTGCTATTAAATCAGAGAAAATAATATACCAATAATTTTTTTCTTGACGAGTTTTTCTTATGGATGACTCCATCCTTTTATGGGCCATAATATGCAATTAGTAAGTACTGGTTTTGTTTAACTGATCAATAATTGACAGGGTATTAAGACTTATTTAGGTATAAAAACAAAAAAGCCGCATAGAAATGCGGCCTTTGTTAAGAATCTTTCGATTCTGTAACCCCCAAAGAAAACTTCGTAAACCAAGCACTAATGTTTATCTGCCGGGGGCAGGCTTTAAACGTGGTTCAGGGCTTTATTATTTTGTTGCGGTTAAAAATTCGGTGTTTATTTCTTTTTCACTCCTGTCAACCGGGATCAACCGGTAACCCAGGTTCGACTCTCCCCTTTTTCTCATCTTGGCCTTGTACTGGTACCGGTTTGCACCCTGGCGGGGATCAGGACCCAATACGAGGGCAATGGTCTTATACCGGCTCCCATCCTCACTGCGCTGTACCTGCCAGTAATTTGCTTCCACCAGTCCATCGGTCTGCCAGTCAATAATAAGTTGTTCGTTCTTTTCATATACGCTGAAATTGGTAATGGTTATTTTTGAATTGGCTGCTGCAGGCTGGGCCTGTGTTTTACCAAACACCAGGGCAGTGATCATAAGCAGGCAGGTTATTCTTTTTATCGTTTTCATTGTGTAACATTTTATACTTTTCAAATGCCATAGGATAAATGCTTTACAACGAATAGTGGATCTTTAAAAATGGAAGCTGACAGTTGAACACCACCAGCTTCCGGAAAACTGGTTTAGGGTACGGGGTACTTAGTTCCTGATAACACGCTGGTTATCGATCACGGTACCATTCATGACCAGCTGGGCAATGTACATTCCCGCAGCCAGTCCATTAAGGCCATCAACCTGTATGTTGTTGTAGCCCTTACTTATTGCAGATTGTTTGGATAACAAAGTTTGACCCTGGTTGTTGATGATGCGGATCTGTGCGGTGCCGGATCCCGTTGCATTGAAACGGACATTCAGATTCGCAACGAATGGGTTGGGAGATACCTGCATGGTTACCCCGGCCTTTGCCTGCAGTTTCACCGCCAGCACTTTGCTGTAGGTTGCTTTCCCGTCCAGGTCTATCTGTTTCAGGCGGTAATAGGCCACCGGTTTCCCATCCAGGTCCGATGTAAGATCCTTGAACTGGTAGCTCTTACCGGTTCCGTTCACCGGGAATCCATCCAGCGCCAGCCCGATCGTTTTGTACGTATTCATGTCCAATGACCGCTCCACTTCAAAATGGCTGTTGTTGACCTCATTGGCAGTGATCCACTTAAGTAAAACGGATTTATCGTTCACCACTGCATCAAAAGAAAGGTAGTTTACCGGCAAGGTTCCGCCGTTTGGCATGGTAATATTTGCAAAATAACCACAGGAATACCTGTTCTTAAAATCATGGGTGGCGTCAACCCTTGTACCGATCCTTACTTCATTGACCTTATCCTTATTGATAAACCTGAAATTAATATTGGTATTATACGCACTTGTATCCAGGCCCGCGTAATCCGGCAAAGCCCCGGTGGCCTGTGTAAATCCGCCACCGCCGGTCTGGGATATGGTAAGGGAAGTATTACCGGAAACAGTATAACTGTCAAAGTCCTTTGTTGCCACAAATTCCCGGATATGTTCCCCATCACCGTCAATATCGATGAACGATAACTGGAAGCAGGGATATTGATGTGCTTTATTATCAATGGAATCTTTGAATTCGATCTTAAAACTTATATATGCATCTGCAGCTACCTGGGTGGAAGGCGTTTTTACCACCGGCTGCCATGCTGCACTATAGCCATAGGTAAGGTCATCCACGCTGGTAAGTGTGGAACCGCTGACCTTGGCAATAAGCGTTACAAAGGCATTCACGCCCGGTGTTACAGATGGAAATTTATATACGGCATTTACCTGTCCTGCTGTCCCACTGACCAAACTTACGTTCTTCCATGACATTGCCGGAGCCGTGCATTGAGCTTTTGCTGAATTATAGTTTGAGATACAGAGTACAATAGACAATACTGTACAGGCTAGTGTAGAAATCCGTTTCATTTTCTTGTGTTTGAGGTTTCAGAAGTGGTTCTGACAGGATCTTTGACGTAGGGACGAGGCCCGGACCAAAATTGGATGGTCTTACAGAGGAGTGACTGGAGTTTTGGTTTTGAAACCAGGACAACCGAGGTAATGGCCGTTTCTGATTTCACTGCAAACATACAGCGATTTTCGGAAAACGCAAATATTTCTGACCGTAATTTTACCATCATTGTGGTAAAAACCCGCAGACAAGTGGTTTTATTGGATACTGTTCAACTGGTTTAGCATAATCATCAATATACTTTCTAACATTATAGCAAATAATTTAGATATTTTTTTTTTACAAAAGCTATTCGCATGCATAAATATGAATGAATGAACCATTTTACCGAATTGTATATAGTGTGCCAATTGGTTCATACTTAATCCGGGCTCACTTATACTTGATAAGCCAATATGGCATCATTTAAAATATGCCTGGCTCGAAATTCAAAATTCCAAACTTTATTATACTAACCTGGTTTGATGGCGCCGGGCCAAACTACAATCCAGAACTTAAGAAATGACTTTTCAAAATTTCATGGTATCTGGTTTTAAGCTAACATTACAAAATATAGAATTTTAAATTACCGTTGAATCTCATAATTTAATGATATTCTACTTTTAAGATAAAATTAAAGCAATATCTACAAATTAAATCTTCATTATCACCAAAATGGCATATTTATCAATTTAATTTCCAAAATAAATAATATTTTAAATACAAGTTAATAGCCATAAAATATTGTTTTACTATTAATTAATATCATTTTATAAATACTAATTTAAGTAGCCGAACTTCGAGAGCTAATTTTTATCGATCTGAATTATATTGCTAATTAATTTACGTGGACAATTCATATCATATGCTGAAGCAGTTTTGTCCGTTCAAAGATCTTACCCTAATTTCATGAAAATTTTGCTGATGAAATGCAGGTCCCTGCCCTACCCGATGCTTATTGTATTTATGATCTTTTTTGCGCCATCATGTCAGGCTCCAAAAGAATTGCTGTACAGGGATTTCAAGAACCTGCAGGTGGAAAAACTGGGTTTTGGATCCTCTACCCTTAAAATGGATGTAATCTATTACAACCCAAATAATTTTGGATTGCAACTAAAATATACCGACCTGGACATTTTCATAGACAGCAATTACCTGGGACATAGCTCACAGGATTACCAGATAACCATACCCCGGTTATCTGTATTTACATTGCCCCTCCAGATCGACCTGGATATGCAAAACCTGCTTAAAAATGCCCTGCCTGCTTTTTTGGGAAAGGAAGTACTTGTGAAAATTACCGGGAAAGTAAAGTTGGGGAAGGCCAATGTATACAAAACATTCCCAGTAAGCTATGAGGCCAAAAAACGGTTTACCATTTATTAAAAACCGGGAATTCCCGGAGCTTACAGTGCCAGGTCTATTGCTTTGTAGCGGGAGTTGGTGGAGCGTTTAAGATGGCCCTGTGCAGCCTGCAATCCTTCGGAAGCCTTTTGACGGCCGATTCTTCTGCCTCGATATCATCTGCTTCAAAACCCTGGTTGGCGATCGCTACCTTGATATTCTCAAGGGTGGTACGGTCATTAAGCCAGGTTACGGTGGTGGTTTTCTGTTTAATATTTACCTTAACCGAAGTGACGCCATATTCCCTGCCTATGAAGAATTCTACCCGGTCCTTACACACATCACATTGTACGGTGGGGGTTTTGATAACGGCCTTTCCCGAAACCTTTTGCTGTTGGGCAAACCCCGCAGAAACGGTGAAAAACAGGGCAACCAGGCTTTGTGTAATTGTCTTCATACTGCAGAATTTTTCTAAAATTAAGGATTCTGCATCCAATTTGACGGGTCAGATCTCCAGTTTAACAGGGTGTTTTGAGCATCAGGACTTACAATTCCCTTTTCTAAGGCCAGGGCAATAAGGGTCTGGTAATCCGTAAGGGAATGATAAGGGATCCCGGCAGCTTTAAATGCGTTTTCGGCTACCGGGAATCCGTAAGTAAAGATCGAAACCATCCCTATAACATCGGCCCCAACAGCTTTAAGCACATCGCAAACCTGCAAACTGCTCTTACCGGTGGAGATCAGGTCCTCGATAACCAGAACCTTCTGCCCTTTTTCCAAAACCCCCTCGATCTGGTTGCCCATACCATGCTCTTTGGGCTTGGGACGAACATAGATATAGGGCAGTTTAAGCTGGTCGGATGCCATAGCCCCCCAGGCAATACCCGCTGTTGCCACCCCTGCCAGGACCTCTGAATCGGGGAATCTTTCAAAGATCACACTGCACATCTCACTTTTAATGAAATCCCGCACGTAGGGAAAGGACAATACTTTACGGTTATCACAATAAATGGGGCTTTTCCAACCGCTGGCCCAGGTAAAGGGTTGTTGCGGACTCAATTTAATTGCATTAATTTGTAACAGCTTTTCAGCCACGGCTTTTTCATTTGTCATGGCACAAATTTGACCATTGCCGGTTGAAAACTGAAATTTATTTATGTACATCAAGATCTACTTCGGTGATAAACCGGTTATCCTTTGCGATGAGATAGACAAGGAACTCAATGAGATCCTGCATCACCCCGATGCGGTCTTTGTGGATGAGATATCGGGCCGGGCCCTGAAATCAATGCTGCATGAAATAAAAAAAGAAGAATTTCATGCAGGCGTCATCTGGCACCCCCAACTGGAAGCGTTGAAAAAAGCCTTCTTCAAAAATTTCACTGTTATTGAAGCCGCCGGGGGGATCGTTCAAAACGATAAAAAGGAACTGCTTTTTATCCTGCGCCTCGGTAAATGGGACCTGCCCAAGGGAAAAATGGAAAAAAAAGAGAAGCCGGAGGATTGCGCCTTGCGGGAAGTAACAGAAGAGACCGGTGTAAAAGATTTAACCCTTCGGAAAAAAGTGGGAGAAACCTACCACGTGTATGATGAATTTGGAAAACATTTCTTAAAGATATCTCACTGGTTCTACATCACCTGCTCATCCAACCAGCAATTGACCCCGCAAACAGAAGAGCATATCACGGAAATAAAATGGGTAACAACAAGGGACATCAAAGAGCCGATAAAAAACACGTACCCTTCCATTAAAGATATATTGGGTAAATTTTTTGATACGCCGTGAACGGATGCAGGATACCGGATACCGGATGCGGGAAACCGGATGCTAGGCAGCAGGCTTTTTAAGGATGGCTACGGTGAGGCGGCTGATGCAAACCAGTTTTCCCCGCTCATCATGGATTTTTATATCCCACACATGCGTGGATGCCCCGATATGCAGGGGTGTACAGGTAGCCGTTACATATCCCTTTCTTGCACTGCGCACATGGTTGGCATTGATATCCAGTCCAACACAAATGAATTTATCCGTATCGATCACAAAACTCGATGCCACACTTCCTACCGTTTCAGCCAGTGCACAACTGGCGCCCCCGTGCAATAATCCGTACGGTTGCCGGGTCCGGTCATCTACCGGCATTTTCATCCTGATAAAATCATCACCAATATCCACCCATTCCATACCCAGGTATTCAGCCATGGTATTCGGCCCAAGCGGAGCCAGGTCCGGCAGGGTGAGATCTTTATTGAACCAGATAGACATAATGAAAATTACCGTTGGTTATTTCTTTTTTACAATGGACCGCCGGACCACTTCCGGCAGGAACTGGGATACATCCCCCCCATTGCGAAGCACATCTCTTACCAGGGTGGAGGCTATTGAAGTAAATTGCGGTAAACAGGTCAGAAATACCGTTTCAATATCGGTGTCAATACTCCTGTTCATGTCTGCGATGGCCTTCTCGTATTCGAAATCGTTTACGTAACGTATGCCCCGTAAGATAAATTTTGCACCCACTTTTTTGCAGCAGTCAACCGTCAGTCCATCATAAGCCAATGCCTCTATCTTCGGGTTGTTCTTATAAATTTCCCGTACCCATTTTAAACGTTGCCTTTCGCTGAACATTGGTTTTTTATTACTGTTGCGGCCAAGACCGATCACCAGTTTATCAAACAATGGCAGGGCCCTGTCAATGATATCGGTATGACCCAGTGTTAGCGGATCGAATGTTCCGGGGAATAAACAGATTCTTGGCATGACACGAAGCTAATTAAGAATTTAGAATTAAGAATTAAAAATGAAGAATTAAAAATGAAATTTTTTGCAAGCATGGTACCGTATTGATGTGGAAGCCATTTTAGTTTGAGGAATTTTTAATTACTCATTTTAAATCCCGGCCGGCTAAAAGATATAAAGCCGCCATCCGCACTGCCACCCCGTTCTCCACCTGCTGTAAGATGATCGACTGTTTGCTGTCTGCCACGTCACTGTCGATCTCCACACCCCGGTTTATGGGGCCGGGATGCATGATCACGATCTCTTTTTTCAAACCATCCAGTAGTTTCCTGCTCACCCCATAGGCAAGATTGTATTCCCGTAACGAGGAGAACAACACCTGGTTTTGTCTTTCCAACTGGATACGAAGCACATTGGCCACATCACACCATTCCAATGCTTTCTTTAAGCTGTATTCCACTTTTACATGGAGCGCTTCTGCAATATATTTCGGTATCAGCGTTGGCGGACCGGCCACCATCACTTCTGCCCCCATTTTATTCAAAAGGTAAATATTGCTCAGCGCAACCCTCGAATGCATGATATCGCCAACCAGCACGATCTTCTTCCCGGCAAGTGATCCCAGTTTTTCCTGTATGGACAATGCATCCAGCAATGCCTGCGTGGGGTGTTCGTTGATGCCATCACCTGCGTTGATAATCGCTGCAGGAACATGCTTAGACAGAAAATGCGGCGCCCCGCTGGCGCTGTGCCGCATCACCACCATATCCACTTTCATGCTCAGGATATTATTCACCGTGTCCAGCAAAGTCTCCCCTTTGGATACGGATGAGGCGGAAGCAGTGAAATTAATGGTATCGGCACTCAGTCTTTTTTCGGCCAGTTCAAACGATATCCTTGTACGGGTGGAATTTTCGTAAAACAGGTTCACTATGGTCACATCCCGCAAAGAAGGAACTTTTTTCACCGATCGCTGTAAAACTTCCTTGAACTGGGTGGCGGTGGATAAAATGAGAGAAATGTCTTGTTCGGTGAGATCTTTAATGCCCAATAGATGTTTGGTAGATAGTTGCATTAAGCAGCAAAGCTAAGAGAAAAAAACAAGAAAACTAAAAAAGCAGCCGGGAAATAGCTGCAAGGGGAATAGCTGCAAGGGATAAGCCAGTAAATAAGAGGACCGGATAAATAAAAGAACCACCAAATTTAAGGATAACCCCCCTTGAGGCTTGTTACTTGCAACTTAGTACAACATCACTTCCTCCCTGTCCCATTCCACTTTTACTTTCTGCGAGATCATGGAATCAATGGCTTTGCCGCAATAATCCGGCTGGATGGGAAGCTCCCGGTTGAAGCGCCGGTCTACCAGCACGCATAATTCCACTTTCTGCGGACGGCCAAAATCCTGGATGGCATCCAGCGCAGCCCGGATCGTTCTGCCGGTATAAAGCACATCATCGATCAGTACAACTTTCTTATCTTCTATCGAGAACGGGATATCCGTCTTGTTGGCAACATGCAGTTCATCCCGTATATCGTCGCGGTAAAAAGTTATGTCCAGCAGTCCGTACTGCAGCTTTTCGCCGGGGCAAAGTTCACGGATGCACTCCACCAGCCTGGATGCAACTTTTACACCACGGGGTTGTATGCCAATGAACACCACTTCATCCAGGTCCAGGTGATTTTCCATTAACTGGTGGGCCAGTCGTAACAGGGTAAGATGCAATTGTTGTTTATCCAGGATCGTTTTCAAATCATTTCGTTTACAAAGCGAATTTATCTTTTATTGGCCGATAAAAAAAGCCCCTGTTTGCAGGGGTTCTTATTGACGTGGTGGAGGATTTTATTTTCCACCCTTCAGTTCTTTCTGCAGGCCTTCCAGTTCTTCCCACTTCCCATCTGCAGCAAGCCTGGCCTGTTTGGGCCAGCTGGCAGGATCATGGATATTGAACCTGCTGCCGGCAGTTGCCAGTATTTCCTTTAGTTTTTTGATGGAGGTCTTTGAAAGTTGTTTGTGGGTAAGGATACCGTTCCTGTTCAGAAGCAATGCGGTCTTCTTACCGATGCCCTCGATCTTTGACAGGTCATCCTTTGCAATTTCTTTTTTTGTTTGGAAACTGCTTTTACTTTCCTTATTTTTTTCTCCACGGGCTTTGCATCCGCTTCGGGGATCCGTACCATGCAATTCTCCACCGGGTATCCATAAAATTCAGCCATTACTTTCTCGCTGTTGTCGTTCACCCAGCGGCCATTGCTGAGCAGGTAGCGGTACTGGTATTCTTTTCCTGCAGGCAGTTCAACCTCTGCATGCAGGGAACCATCTTCCTTCCATTGTAAGGCAATGCCCTCTTCCGGGTTCCAGTTATTGAATTCTCCTACTAAAATACATTCCGATGCATCCATAAGATTGGATGCCGGTAATGTAAACCGAACTTTTGTTGTCATCATTGATATATTTGTTTATGTTATTTTTCCTGCATGAACGGATAGCGGTAATCCGTTGGTGAGTTAAAGGTTTCTTTGATCGTCCGGGCGCTTAACCAGCGGTATAAATTCAAAATAGAACCTGCCTTATCATTGGTGCCGCTTCCCCTTGCGCCGCCAAAAGGCTGCTGCCCCACTACCGCACCGGTAGGTTTATCGTTGATGTAAAAATTACCGGCGCTGTTACGCAACCTGTTTGTGGCCAGTTCCACCGCAAAACGGTCCTGGGCGATCACAGCACCCGTGAGTGCATAATCAGAAGTACTGTCTACCAGCCTGAGTGTCTCTTCATATTTATCCGCATCATACACATATACCGTAAGCACCGGCCCGAACAGTTCTTCGCACATGGTAACATAATAGGGGTCGGTTGCTTCAATGATGGTTGGCTCAATGAAGAAGCCCTCTGTTTTATCACACTTGCCTCCCACCCATATTTTTGCACCACTGTCTCTTTTTCTTGAATTCCGGATATATCCTTCCAGTTTATCAAAACTCTTTTCATCGATCACGGCATTGATGAAATTGGTGAAATCCTCCACCGTTCCCATCTTCATGCTCTTCACCGCATCCACCAGTTTCTTTTTTATTTCTGCAGCCAGGTTGGATGGGATATACGCCCTGGAAGCCGCCGAACATTTTTGTCCCTGGTATTCGAATGCGCCTCTTGCCAAGGCAGTAACGACCACATCCGGGTCGGCACTCTTGTGTGCGATCACAAAATCCTTGCCGCCTGTTTCACCAACGATTCGTGGATAAGAACGGTACATCGCCATATTCTTCCCGATGGTCTCCCACATCTTATTGAATACGCCGGTACTACCTGTAAAATGGATGCCTGCAAAATCGCGGTGGTTGAAAACAACTTCGCCGATCGTCGGGCCATCAATGAATACCAGGTTGATCACACCATCCGGCAGACCGGCTTCTTTTAAGATACGCATGAACATCTGTGCACTGTACACCTGGGTGTTGGCGCATTTCCAGATCACCACATTGCCGCACATGGCAGCAGAAGTGGGCAGGTTGCCTCCGATGGCAGTAAAGTTGAACGGCGTTAATGCAAATACAAAGCCTTCCAGCGGGCGGTATTCCATCCGGTTATTCATGCTGGGGCCACTGATGGGTTGCTGGCGGTAAATATCACTTAAGAAATGAACATTGAACCGCAGGAAGTCGATCAGTTCACAGGCAGCATCGATCTCGGCCTGGAACGCATTTTTGCTCTGTCCCAGCATGGTGGTACCATTGATATACGGACGATACTTTCCGGCTAACAGATCTGCAGCTTTTAAAAAAATATTGGCCCTGTTCTCCCAGCTCATATTGGCCCACTTGTCTTTTACTTTCATGGCTGCATTGATCGCTTTGGTAACATGCTTTGCCTCGCCCACATGAAAATGCCCGAGCAGATGTTTACGCTCATGGGGCGGACGAAGTTCAACCGTTTTACCGGTCCTCACTTCCTCTCCGCCGATATACATCGGTACGTCGATCTTTGTGCTTTTTAATTCTTTTAATGCGGCTTTAAGTGCTGCTTTTTCTTTACTGCCTGGAGCATAAGAAAGGACAGGCTCATTGGCCGGCATCGGGTAATAAAAGTCTCCGTATTGCATATTTCTTGATTTAGAAATGCAAAGATACATTCAAACCGGCCGGCGAAAAAATCTCATCCTTTATCGGATCTGGTACCATAAAGTAGTGCTTGCTTGCAGGGTTATGCTGCTGTTAGCCGGTATAGTTGTAACTGCTGTATTACTGAAATTGCGATAACTGCTGATTGTTTTGACAGATGGATTCTGATTAACGATCACATACTCCCGCCTCCAACTACTGGAAGCTACAGGTAAGGTTATAGTCAATGGTGAAGCTCCCACCGAACTGGATATGATGATCGTATGGTCACCCTGGTTAAGGGTGACATCTCCTGTAATTATCTGTATCGAATTTGCAAAAGAACCATCAACATCCAGAGTTGAATTAGGAGCAAAAGTAGTAATCCCAACTTTCCCATCCTTTTTAAACCACACCCTATTGTTATATCCTCCTGTTTGAAAAACAATTGAACTGTCAGCAGCAAATAAAATTCCACTTCTCGCGGAGGTCTGGGCATTACCCGATATTATTCCATTCCCATTTAAATCATTACTTGACAGCTGAATAAAAAACTGACCATCATCTTCAAAAGCGACCGCACTCTGTGAATTTATTGACCCTCCGGAAACTCCTCTTCTTACATGCAGTTTAGCGCCGGGTGTGATCGTTCCAATGCCCACATTTCCCAGCGTATCAATCACCATGCGGGTATTGCCGCCGGCAAAAGAGGACCCATAATTAAAAGCCAGTGACGTGTTCTGGTTCAGGCCCACATTCCATTGCCTGCCGGCGGGGAACAACGCATTCCGGAAAGAAACAGCAGCTTCCCCTACCGTTGCAATCGGCGAAGTACTCTCCACCATGATACCCTGTGCCCAGCCGCCATCATTGGGATTGGTATTCACCACGTGCAGGGAATGCACCGGCTTGGTGGTTCCAATGCCCACATTCACATCGGCTGTGGCGCCGTTTATACCGTTGATGCTTCCCAGGATCAGCGCATTATTGGTATCGGCCATGGCATAAGCACCCACGGTGGTGGTATTTGAATAATTGTTGTTCACGGTACCTGCACCCACGAAGGTATTGCGGCTTCCCGAAACATTGGTTCCACCGGAATAACTCCCGATGGCTGTATTACTGTTGCCGCTGATATTAGTATTCAGGCTGGTTTGGCCTATGGCCAGATTCGGAACAGAGATGCTGGTATCGTTATATAAAGAAAATAGCCTACCGCAATATGCCCGTTGCCTCTTGGTTATTCAATAGGAATATGCGCCAATTGCGGTGTTACCAATACCGGTCAGCTGGTTGCTTCCCGAAAGCATACCGATATAGGTGTTGCTGTACCCGGTAACAAGGTTGTATCCTGCCTGTACGCCAACCGCGGTATTGAATCCTCCATCAAAAGGCCCGCCAATATTCTGGCCGGCAAAGCGTAAGGAACCCATTCCAACTGCCGTATTATACTGGTGTGATCTGCCCTCATACAATGAATAAGCGCCCAAACCGGTATTCCAGAAACCCAGTGTGTCGTTTGTCAATGAATAGTATCCTGCAGAAAGATTCCAATAACCGTTCTTTGTATTAACCTGTGATTGATATCCCAAGGCCGTATTTCCATATCCGCTTAAATTATTCTCTAACGCATAAGCACCAAATGCCGAATTATACTGCTGGGTGACCCTTTTGAGCGCCCGGTAACCGAAAGCGGTATTTTCCCCCTGGCTGATAAGCGACGTAAGGCTGCTGTCCCCAAACGCGGTATTGGCTGTTCCGGTTGTGATACGCTGCCCGGTACCCCTGCCGATAAGATAATTCTGCCGGTTTGCATTGAACTGGCCGATCCACACGTTATTCTGTTTGAACCGTAAAGGCATGGCATCTTTTGTTCCGATAAAATGCCGGGCGGTATCGGTACCGGTATTGCCGCTGGTCTTCCACACAAGTGTATCCACAGCATTCATGAACGAAAGCCAGTTCCACCTGGTTCCGTCAAAGTAATGAAACCCGGTACTGTCGGGCGAGATCTGGTAGATCATTAAACCGGCTGCAGGCGAAGCAATGGCATTCTTCTGAGCCTTGGTCATCCGGGGAATGAGTATCCCCTTGTCGGTGCTTTTCACATCAAGTATAGAACTGCTGCTGGCAGTACTTCCATCGGTATTGATGGCAAAACTCTGGGCAGTGGTCTTTTGGAATGACACCAATGCAAGTGTAGTAAGGAGGAGGATGGCAAGGTTTCTTTCATGTCAAAAAAATTAGACATGAATATAAAATATTTATTTTTTCCCCGCAAGGCTGCCCGGGACCTTTATTCCGTTTCCTTCTCACTCATCAAATACGCCTTAATGAACCCATCCAGTTCGCCGTCCATCACCGGGCCCACATTGCCCACTTCATAATCGGTGCGGTGGTCCTTGATCATTTTGTATGGATGGAAAACATAGCTGCGTATCTGGCTGCCCCATTCGATCTTTTTCTTCTTGCTGTTGGCCGCATCTTTCAGCGCATTGCGTTTCTGCAGTTCTATTTCATACAGTCGGCTCTTCAGCATCTGCATGGCCAGTTCACGGTTTCCCAACTGGCTCCTGTCCTGCTGACACACCACTACAATGCCGGTGGGGATATGCGTTAACTGAACCTTTGTTTCTACTTTGTTTACGTTCTGTCCGCCGGCGCCGCCGCTCCGGGATGTTTCCATTTTCACATCAGCAGGGTTAATGTCGATCTGGATGGTATCATCCACCAACGGGTACACATTCACACTGGCAAAGGAAGTATGCCGCCGGGCATTGCTGTCGAAAGGAGAGATCCGTACCAGCCGGTGAACACCGTTTTCGCTTTTTAAGAATCCATAGGCAAAATCACCTTCAAACTCGTAGGTACATGTTTTAATACCGGCTCCATCGCCCCACTGCCAGTCGATCTCCGTAACTTTCCAGCCCTGCTTCTCGGCATACATGCGGTACATACGGGCCAACATCTCGGCCCAGTCCTGGCTTTCGGTACCACCGGCACCGCTGTTTATCTGGAGCACGGCAGGCAGTTCATCTTCCGGTTCGTTGAGGGTACTCTTGAATTCGGCTTCTTCGATCTTACTGATGGCCTCATCATAAGCTGCCTTCACTTCTTCTTCGGTGGCCTCGCCGGCCTTCCAGAATTCGAAGAGCACGGCAAAATCCTCCACGGCTGTATGCACAGCATGGTACAGGTTCATCCAGTACTCGTTTACTTTTATATCTTTCAGGATGGCAGTGGCACGGGCATTATCGTCCCAAAAACCCGGCGAAAGTGAAAGTTGTTTGTCGTTTGCAGTTTTGGCTTCCCTGTTAGCGACGTCAAAGAAACCTCCCCAAGACCAAAACACGGTCCCTCATAGATTTTAAATGCTCGATTGTCATGGCGCAAAGATAAGGATTTGGGGTTTAAAGCCTGCCTGTCCGGTAGGCAGGTTTGAAGTTTGAGGTTTTGCCTGGTCACAGGCAACTGTTTGAACAAGGGTTACGTTAGGATAAGGGCTAAAATCGTTTTCGAACCGTGCTTTTTTTAGTTTATCTTTAAGAGCATAATACTGACCCGGGAAAGATTTGATCAGCTTCCAAATCAAAATGCCGGCCTATCGTACCATATCAACCCTTTTGTTCACGGTTTTAACTGTATGTACGTTCAACCTTCATGCACAGCCGCCGGCCTGTCCCCCCAATATTGATTTTGAAAACGGCGGCTTCACCGGCTGGACATGTTATACCGGATCGGTGGCCTCGGTTGGCAATACCAATGTGATGACGTTCAACTCCCAGGGAGCGGCAGTTTATAACCGGCATACCATGCTCACATTCAACCCGGGTGATGGCCTGGATGAATACGGCAATTTTCCCAGGAACTGTCCCAACGGAAGCGGCCACTCCATACAGTTAGGTAACGACCAGGCAGGCACCGAGGCCGAGGGGATCTCTTACGACTTCACCATTCCTGCCAATGCAAATACATACAACCTCATTTACAATTATGCCGTGGTGTTCCAGGATCCCGGCCACCTGCCCAGCGAACAGCCAAGGATGGAAATCGAGATACGGAATATGACAACCGGCGATCTCATCTATTGTTCTTCGTTCACTTTTTTTGCCAATGGTTCACCATTGCCCGGCTTTGAACTATCGCCGATCGTAAAGGACAATACACCCATCTGGTTCAAAAGATGGTCAGCGGTATCCATCAACCTTGATAACCTGGCGGGTAACGAGATCAGGCTTTTCTTTAAAACGGCCGATTGTACATTCCGCAGGCATTTTGGTTATGCCTATATTGATGTGAACACGGAGTGCAGCGATAAATTTGTTGGCGCCAACTTTTGTCCCGATGATGCCGTTGTATTTGTAACGGCTCCCTACGGTTACCAGACATATACCTGGTACGACAGTACCTTCTCCCAGGTGCTGGGAAGAAACCAAACACTGGCCCTTGCACCCCCACCTCCCATGGGCACCACCGTTGCCGTAATACTGGTTCCTTACAACGGATACGGATGCCTGGATACTTTATATACCACGCTCACGGATACTCTGAGTTACCAGGCCGAAGCCGGTCCCGACCTCATCTCCTGCAACAAACGAACGGTGCAGATCGGTGTTCCGCCCAAGCCTGGCTGGTTCTATAACTGGGAACCGCCTACCGGCCTCAATGATCCCAATACCGCCAACCCCCTGGTGAATATTGATACCACCACCACCTATGTGCTTTATGTGATGCACAATGGCGGCGGCTGCCGCAGCACCGACACGGTAGAGGTAAAAGCTGTAACGCTTGACAATGCTCTTGAAGTGACCGGCAAAACATCCTGGTGCATTGGCAGTGGCGACAGTACCATACTAAGTGTGAAACCTGCCGACAGTATTCAATGGTATAAAGACGGCTTGCCCATAGCCGGTGCCAACCAGGCAAGCCTGCGGGTCACACAGTCGGGTTTGTATCATGCCGTTGTATCCAGCTTTGCCGGATGTGTTTTATCAACCGTTATCCAGGAAGTAAGCATTGCGTCGGTACCGCAGGCGGCTTTTACGGTCAATACAACCAACCAATGCCTGCTCAATAACCGATTTATTTTCACCAACAACAGCAGCAATGCCGTGGGCGCCATGCAGTTTCTCTGGAACCTGGGTGATGGGTTTACCGCCACATCCCGGAATCTTATATACAGTTACAAAACACCGGGTACCTATAAAGTCGTTTTGCTGGTGAGAAGCAACGCCACCTGTTACGACAGTGCAACCATTACCATCCAGGTATATCCCAATATAGCTGCCAGTTTTACGGTTGACCCCGTTTGTATAAACCTGCCCGTGTTGCCCGTTAACAATACCATTGATCCCGGCAACACCGTTGTTCACTACCTATGGGACCTGGGGAACGGTAACACATCCACCCTGCGCAACCCGCCGCCACAGGTTTACCCGGCTACCGGAAATTACGTGATGAGCCTTACGGTAAGTTCGGATCAATGCCCGAGCCCCAAGAGCATACAAAAAAGATTTGTGTATGTGGATGCACCAAAACCCGGCAAAAACAACCCCATGCAGGTGGCCGTGGTCAACCTGCCGCTGCCATTACAGGCCCGCAGTATTGGCGATGATGTATTGTGGACACCTGCTGCCAGTTTGGATAACCCACTTAGCTACACACCGGTATTTACAGGCGACAGGGAACAGACCTATATCATTGAACTGAAAACAAGTTCGGGTTGTATTACCATCGATACGCAGGTGGTGAAAGTAGTAAAAGACATCGCCATATACGTACCCAACAGTTTTACCCCCAACAACGATGGCCGCAATGATGTGCTGAAGCCGGTCATGTACGGCATTAAACAACTGATTTTTTTCCGTGTATACAACCGCTGGGGACAGCTCGTATTTGAAACCCACGATGCTGCAAAAGGATGGGATGGCCGTCAGAAGTCTGCACCTGCCGAAATGCAAACGGTGGTATGGATGCTGGAAGCCATGGGCGCTGATGGCAAAGTGTACAGGGCGAAGGGAACGACGGTGCTGATGCGGTGATGATTTTTTAATATAAGTTTTCTAAAATTTATTGTTGAATTTCACATCCAAAAAAACAACTGAATATTTTCTTAAAGACAACTTAAAGCGAAATCTGCTCTTAAATATCAATGGCTATACACAGTAGCTTCCTCCCTGCTGTTGTCTCACCGGCCGGAATGTTTTTTTTACAACACATACTCAGTACAAAAATTTCAACTAAACGTTTTAATAGGGTACAAAATAATCAGTTACCCCGGCACAACCGGTGACAGAAAATGAAAACGCTGCCTGCACAAGGACCTCTTCTTCAAAAAACTTTTCCACCAACCTGCCCGGATTGTGAAAATCTCATCAGCAAACGTGGATAAGTTGACAAACAGGTGATGGGCGAAAATGTTAAGTTTGTACAAACCCTACTGCCCATGGAATTAGATTTTATAAAAACATCCAGTTTACCAAGCTCATCAAAGTGGATGGACGATTGAAAGAATTCAATTTCCGCAAACCCAACAGCCGTCACGAAGGTACATTTACTGTAGATGTGATGGACGAGAACAACAACCGCATCATCTTCCGCATGGAGCTGATCGACAACAACTGGAAGATCGTGAGCCAGCAGTTATTGCCGCATTGGGTGGTGGAGAGCGAACCGGCTTTCAACCAGATGATCTACGAAGAATTCAAACTGAATTAACGTGAAAAGTTGCCATAAAAAAAAGCTTTTGTCCTGCCGGGCAAAAGCTTTTTCCATTTCGTATTTCCTGTAATTAAAATTCCGCTGTAACACGGATGGTTGGTTCTTTGGAGACCTTGCCGGCTGCAATGGCACCACCATTCACTCCAAAATCTTCCAGCCTGATCTTGAAATCAGACGTGGCGGTGATCTTTGAACCGCTCACCACAACAGAACCGGTTGATTCCATCGGGCGGGTAACGCCGTGAATGGTTATGTCGCCCAGCACCTGTACCGGGTAGGTTCCGTCCTTGCTGAAATTGATCGCTTTCAGGTTGGTGATATCTCCTTTAAAGGTTGCGGTGGGGAACTTGTCGCTGTTCATCCAGCCTTCGCCATTAAAATGGTCCTGGATGCGTGGGTTTGAAAAAGCAAAATTCTTTATCGTTACTTCAAATGCCAGCTTGCCGGTCTTGCTGTCGAGGGAAGCAATGGCTGTTTTATTATCGGCCCTGGGTAATTTGTCGATGGGTGTGGTTGCATCAAAACTGATGACAGCCGAAGTGGTCGTTTTCTTCTGGGCAAAAATTAAACCGGTTGCCAGTACCAGTGCAAGTGAAAGAATTGTTTTTTTCATTTGGTTGATTTTTGATTTTTGAAAAATTATTTATTGACAGTGCATCGTTTAAAGTCGATCTTCTCCACCTCCAGGATCTCACTGTAGTTTCCACCACTGCACGAGCCTTTGATGGAAACCTGCTGGCCCGTTTTCAATGCCCTTGCTTCGGCCATGTGCTGTTCCTGGAAAGCAAAGATGATGTAATCCCCGCTGTCCGGATCCGCCATGATGATATTGGTACTGCTGTCGGCATTCCTGATTTCAGAAACCGTGCCATTTACCACGATGATCTTTTCAGCATATTTTATATTGGCAGCTGCCTCGCCCTCCTTGAATTCTTTTATGAACTCCATAGCATTTACCGTATGATCGGCCTGCACTTTTTTTGTATCGTCAAACTTTTCAGTAAAGATGTACCATACGGCAGCGCCGCCGGCCAGCAACAGTATGAAGCACGCCAGCAACCATTTCTTCCAGGGCTTATTGATCTTTGTTGTCATCATGATTTTATCCGGGCAGAAGCCTTTTACAAATATACGTTGTTTAAACATCGAAAATGCCGGCAGCGGGTTCCTTTTATCCACAAAGGCGTTAAAGTTTACCTAAAGCCGCCCGGAACAGGCTTTTTCTTAAACAGGCACCAATTCATTATTGGTTATCTTTGGTGCAACCAATGAAATTCAAATTGAAGGATCGGTCAATATCCAGACAAAGTAAATACCGTACAGCTGTTCTGATCCCCTTCGTCACACTATTTTGCCTCCCCGGTCTTTGCAGTGCTAGTCCCTTTTATACACCGGTTAACAGGACAAACGTGACATCTACCCGTGAACAGGCCATTGCTTATGTAGATAAAATAAAAGAACTGGCCCCAAGCGTTTACTGGCCAAAGATCAAGCCTGCCTTATTTCTGCAGAACCTTAAAAAGAATATCCAGCATCCGCTGGGTATTTACCCGGGAAATGGCACCAATTTTTGCGGATATGGTGCATTAACCTACCTGTTCCTGCAGGATGACCCGTTGGGCTACGCAACATTACTGGTACAGTTATACCAGGAAGGGAAGGCCAGGTTCGGGAAAACCGATTTCAATCCCTCCCCCGCCATTAAAAAAGCAGCCGGGGTGCTCCGGTTCAAAGGGATCCTGGACATACACCACGCCGAGCAAATGTGGTTCCTTACCCTTGCGGGGCATTTTAAGGGATACCTGAACATATTTAACCGGAAATACGATCCCGGTGATGAAGACCGCTTCTGGGCTTCGGTGAATTATGCCAAGTTCAACCGAATGGTACGGAACCTGCTGAACTATAAAGTAAGGGCAAAGGGTGCCGACCTGGTGCGCCCGCGCATGGATGACCTGTACCGGTACATCCAGAAAAAAATGGAGACCGGAACGGTGATCTTATTCATCAATAACCGGATCGTGCATAAAAAAAATCACGTGACCATTAAACTGGGGGTTCCCACCCATTTTATCGTAGCAGAGAAGATCAGCATGGAAGAGGATGTCATCACATTGGTTTATTGGGATTATGGCCACCGGACCCTTTTACAATTATCGCCGGCATTTTTTAAGCGGATCCTGTTCGGGATCACCCATTGTACCAAAATAATAACCGATGCGGGGTAAACGGGTACAGGCCATATTGCTGACCGGCATTGCAGGGATGATGTTTTCCTGTTCGCCAAAGAATATTTCAACAAAATATTATTACCAGAATGAAAAAGTGCTGGACCGGATAGAAGAAAGGTATAAACAACTTTACCGGCAAATGCCGTTTACCATCGGCTTTACCGACCGGTGGTTTAAAACCGTTTCAGTTGAGATCATTACCGATTCGCTCAGCTACATTTATGAGTTTGAGGCAAATGAATCCAGGCTGGCCGATACCCTGGCCAAATACCATCCCAGCCCGGCAAAGGTTGTTGAACTGATCGGGCAGATGCAGTCGATCCGCTGCACCTGGATCAGGAACCTGGATTACTATGTGGATGAGAAAAAGAACTCACTCATTTTCATGTCGATAAAACCGGTGGCATTAAAAGCGCCGTTCTCCTACAACAAATATTATGTACTCACTTATTTTCAGCAGCCACAATATTTCGACAGTGAGGGACGGTTGCTCGACAAAAGAAGGCTCCGCCGGCTCCGGAAAATAAACGGGGAGATATTTAAAAGAATAAATGATAAAGTCTGCTATACCATTTCCGGGAACTTCAGGTGATGTTTGTTTCTTCCTGAACCGAAGCGCAACGCATCCGTAAAAAATAAAGAGTATCTTCGGGACACATGAACCCGTTGTTATCCAGAATCATAAAAAGGTCGGTACTGCGTCATAAAAAAGGCACAAGGGGCAGGCACCAGGAATTTACGGCCTATGAAATGGCCATGGGCTTCCGGGAATTAAAGATCACGGTATTACGCACTGCCCGGGATATCTTCCTGATCACGCTGGGAATTTTTTCTGCCGCATTTGGCCTGGAAGGCTTTTTACTGCCCAGCAATTTTATTGATGGCGGCGCAACAGGTATCTCCCTGCTCATCAGTGAACTGGCAGGTGTGCCCCTGTACTTTTTGCTGATCGCTGTAAACATACCCTTTGTGCTGCTCGGGTTTAAGACCATCGGCCAGCAGTTTGCCATCAAAACAGGGCTTGCCATCATCGGCCTTGCCCTTTGCGTGGCTTTTGTTCACTTTCCGGAAGTTACATACGATAAACTGCTGGTGGCAGTATTCGGCGGTTTTTTCCTGGGGGCCGGTATCGGCCTTGCCGTTCGGGGCGGTTCGGTGATCGACGGAACCGAAGTGCTTGCCATTTACCTGAGCCGGAAATTGGGCACCACCATCGGCGACATCATCATCGGCATCAACATCATTGTTTTTTCGGCAGCCGCCTATTTTATTTCCATTGAAACGGCGCTTTATGCCATGATCACTTACCTGTCGGCATCCAAAACCCTCGACTTCATCATTGAGGGCATCGAAGAATATACATCCGTGACCATCATCTCATCGCACAGCGAACAGATACGGGATATGATCATCAATAAAATGGGAAGGGGGGTAACGCTGTACAGCGGTAAAAGCGGTTTTGGCAAAAGCGGCGAGACCAGGAACGTGGATATTGTTTTCACCGTTATTACAAGACTGGAACTGAATAAACTGAAGACCGAACTGGTGAAGATAGACCCCAATGCATTTATTGTGATGAGCAGCGTGAAAGACACCCGGGGCGGCATGATAAAGAAACGCCGGCTGAAACATTAAGTTACTGCATCTTAAAGAAAAGCATCTTCACGGCGAACAATACGATCAAAGCGCTCATTACGTAACGCAAACGCTGCTGGTATGTATCATTCTTAAGGAAGGTACCGGTCGCATATCCTGCAAAATAAATGATGGTACAGTTGGTGATAAAACTTCCCAGCATCTGCAAACCGCCCAGCATAAGGTTTTGCGTAAGTACAGAGCCCCTTTCCGGGTGAATGAATTGCGGCAGGATCGAAAAGTACAGGAACAACGAACCCGGGTTAAGGAGGTTGCCAATGAACCCATCCACATAAAACCGCCGCAGGCCGCTGTCTTTCTTTGTTACACCCCGTTCATTCCACGCCACCGTTCCCAGGTTTTTGACAGCGAGATAGAAAAGATATGCAATACCCAGGTAACGCAATACCTCCAGTGCATGGGGCATGGCAACCAACAGCGCTGTAAGCCCGAATACGACCGCAGTAACATGTATCACAAAGGAACTAACAATACCTGCAGCAGTTGCCCATCCTGCTTTGCGCCCGTATTCAAACGTGTAGGCCAGGTAAAGCATCATATTAGGGCCGGGGGTGAGTGCGAAGACAACCACGAAACCAATAAAAACAACCAGTTCATTGAGTGGCATGGGTGTCTGTACTTTTTATTTGTATTCAAAGAAGATCTCTGTTGCCCCGTACCCGTATGAATGGTGATACTGGTTCACAAAAGATTTCACTTCTTTTTTCAGCCGCAGGATATCGTGTATCTCGTCCCGCAGTTTTCCCTCTCCTACTCCGTGAATAACGGTCAGCGACGGCTGGTAATGTGCCACGGCCAGCTGGTAATATTTTTCAAAGGCCTTCAGCTGCAGGCTGAGTATCTCGAAATTACTGAGATGTTTCCAGCTGTCGGTAAGCTTTTCAATGTGCAGGTCAACTACGCTACGGGGTGGTTCCAGGTGATGCCTGATCTTTGACGCATCGTAAATGCGGTAGCCGTTTTTGCCGAGTTTATCCAGGTCGGGTTTTTCTTCTTCGACCCGGTCCGGGTAGTTCTCAAAAAGTACATAACTGAACCCGGGCTCATTTTTAAGCTGTATCTCCTCTATCTTTTTGAACAACTGCTTTGCCTTCAGTTTCAATGAAGCCTCGTAATGCGTCGCTTTCCGTTTATCGGGTTCCTTGAGTGAGAATTCAAATTCAAAACGGGGACTGTCGCTCAGGTCTTCGAACTTTACGTCATGCAGGTAGAAATCGCTCAGCGGCTCCACGGTGTTCTTTAACTGGAAATCACTCCGGCCGCCGATCATCAGGTTATACGTGAAGGCGTAAGCCGTTTCATCCTGGTTAACGAGGTAGAGCCTGAATTTCTCCACCACATCGTCGTCAAAAACATCCTTGTCAAATACCGGGAAGAAGGATAGCTTCACGCCGTTGCCTTCCTTTTTCTTCGGAATGGCCTTTTCTTTCTGCACCTGGTCTATGAATACTTTCTTCTTCTCCGCCTTTCTCTTTTCCGTGAACATCTTAAAGTAGGGAAAGTCGATCTGGTCAGTATAGGCCGGGAACCGAACGCCCTTTACTTCGATCATCACCATTTTTTTCATTCATCACCTCTACTACCTTGCCTTCTTCTTCGGTAAGCCGCACAATTATTTTATCGCCTGGTTCAAATTTCATTTTATGATGGATATAAAAACGGCACAAAGTTAAAGTACCTGTGCCGTTAAAGAATATTTGTTTTCTTTCTGGTAGTGGTACAGTTTGAAATTAATCCAGGTTGAATGCCAGGCTGAGCTTGTCGAAGCCATTTGGATCGTTCATCCTAAGCTGCCTTCGACAAGCTCAGGCTGACAATATTTCAAACTGTACCACTACATTCTTTCTTACCCTGTCCCGGTAGCCAGTTTGCTTTTCTTATTCCCATATAAAAAATAGATCCCTATTCCTACCAACAGCCAGGCAATGAACCATACCCAGTTGCTCTTTGACATTCCCGTGAGCAGGTACATACAGGTTATCACCCCCATCAGCGGTATCAGGGAATATTTTTTAATGAATGCCAGTATAGCAAGCAGCACAGCGCTTATCCAGAAAACGATCAGTGAAATATTGGGTGTGGCCAGGTCCATGAAACTTTTCTTCCCGCCCGTATATTCTTCATTTGCGCTGTAATCAAAATGGAAGAGATCGGTAAAATAGGTTTTGGATAATGACCATGCCATGATGAAAGATGCCGCTACTATCAAAGGGAAGATGAACTGCCCGTTTATATACGGGAGATGAAAACGCCCGCCCACTTTCTCTTTCCGCGGGATCAATAATACGCCGCCGCAAACCAATACAAAGGCAAACAGGGTGGCAATACTGGTAAAATCCAGCACAAATGTTTTATCCGTAAACAAAATGGGAACTCCTACCACCAGGCCGGTAACAATGGTTGCAAAGGATGGGGTCTTGAATTTTTTATGGATCTTCTGAAATACCGGTGGCAATAAACCGTCCCTGCTCATGCTCATCCATATACGCGGCTGGCCCATCTGGAAAACCAGCAATACACTCGTCATGGCTATTACGGCAACAACGGCAACAAGAAACTGCATCCATCCCACATCCAGGTTTTGCGGTTCAAAAATAAAGGCAAGCGGGTCACCCACCCCGTCAAAATTGCGGTAATTGACCGCACCGGTCAACACAAGGGTCAGCAGGATATAGATGACCGTACAGATCACCAGCGACAGGATCATACCCCTCGGCAGGTCCCGCTGGGGATTCTTACTTTCTTCTGCCAGCACACTCACCGCATCAAAACCGATATAGGCAAAGAATACACTGGCTACGGCCAGCATCACACCGCCAAAACCATTCGGCATAAAGGACTTCACCCCTGCATCGTTTGCCGGTAACCAGTTTGCAGAAAGCCCATTTGAAAAGACCAGGTACCCGCCAACAAGGATGATCAGTCCTACAACAGCTATTTTCAGGATCACCATCACGTTACTGAAATTCCTGCTTTCCTTTATGCCCCGGTACACCAGGTAGGTGATCAGAAAGTTGATGATCAATGCGGGCAGATCCAGGATGATCCTCAATCCCCCGATAACGGGTGCATTATTCCAGGCTGCCAGTTCATCCGCATTGGTGCTGCCACGCTCAATGGCATGCTTTGCTTCCATATAGCTGGTACACAGGTATTCAGGTATATGCACATTCATCTTGCCCATCAGGGAAGTAAAATAATCACTCCAGCTATACGCCACATAAATATTACCGATGGAATATTCCATGATCAGTGCCCAGCCGATTATCCAGGCAAACAGTTCACCAAAACTTGCGTATGCATAGGTATAGGCACTGCCGGCCACCGGTATGCGGCTGGCAAATTCTGAATAACACAGGGCAGTGAATGCACAGGCAATGCCGGTGATCACAAACAAGATCACCACGCCCGGTCCTCCATGAAATACGGCAAAACCAAGGCTGCTGAAACTGCCGGCCCCCAGGATGGCTGCAATGCCAAAAAAAGTAAGGTCACGGACAGTAAGTACCCGCTTTAACCCCCCGCCTCCATGAGTATCATTGCTTCCCTCAGCTAAAATATTCTCTATTTTTAGGGGTTTTTTACGGGAAGAGATCACCGCGGTGTCTTCCAGATGTTTCAGGGCGGTTTGCAGGTATTTATGCTGCAGTTCTTTGGCCCATGCGTCTGCCTGGCAATCCCGGAATATCTTCAGCACTTTTTCCACTTTATCCGGCGTATTTCCCTGAAGCAGTTTTTTTAATTCAGCAAGATTGCCGGGTGAAGCCGTTTCAAAGGCATGGATCATCAAAAAGGTCTTTTTATTGGCCAGGATATCGCCGCCTACTGTTTTGCCGAATTTCTCGGGATTGCCAAAGGCATCCAGGTAATCATCCTGCACCTGGAAGGCAATGCCCAGGTTCTTACCAAACTCATACAGGTGTTTTTGGTTCCCTTCCCCTGCCCCGCCCAGGATGGCGCCCAGTTGCAGGCTTGCCGCAACCAACACAGAGGTTTTCAAGGTGATCATGTTCAGGTATTCATCAAAATGCACCATTTCCCTTTGTTCAAAATCCATATCCAGTTGTTGTCCTTCACAAACCTGGCTGGCGGTAATATTGAACAGGTGCAATACTTTCTGCAGGTTGGCCGGCTGTATCTTATTCAGGTTCTCATAGGCTTTTACAAACATCACATCGCCGGCCAGTATGGCAGTTGGTTCTCCGTACCGGGTATGCACCGTAGCCATGCCCCGACGCACCGGGGCCTTGTCCATAATATCATCGTGTATCAGACTGAAATTGTGGAACAGTTCAATGGCTGCAGCGGCATGGTATGCATCCGCACCCGGTTCTTCAAACAACTGGTTTCCCATCAGTACACAAACAGGGCGTATCCTTTTACCGCCGATCATCAGAATGTATTGGGCAGGGTCGTACAATGTTTCCGGCTGCAGTGGAAACTGGCGGGTGTTGAATTTCTCTTCAAACAGTTGTAACAGTTCTGTAAAAGAATGCATGGTCATCGGTTCAAACTATAAACTTGATCGGGTATTTGTTTTTTGCTGATTTTATTTTTTCTTTTTCCCGGGCTTTGTTGATCTATGCTTCTGAACAGGTTTATCCTTCTTACCCAATTCCAAACCTTGCCAGCCGGCAGTCAGGTTACCAATTCCTTTCTTCACAGGTACCCATTCATAATCCAGTTGCCGCTTACTTAAATTGGCAGCCACCACTTTTATCTTTACCAGGTCTCCCATCCTGAACTTGTGTTTGGTACGCATCCCTACCAGGGCATAATCGGCTTCATCCAGCCTGAAATCGTCGTATGCACCCAGGTCCCTTACCGTAACCATCCCCTCGCATTTATGTTCAACTGTTTCCACAAAAAAACCAAAGGAGGCCACACCGCTGATGATGCCGTCAAACTCCTGTCCCAGGTAATTTTTCATGAACTCCACCTGCTTGTATTTATTTCCGGCACGTTCTGCTTCCATGGCCTTGCGTTCCCGGTCGCTGCAGTGCTTACACTTATCCTCCATCTTTTTGTCGGGCTTCAGGTTCTTATCCAGGCATTCCTGCAGGATACGGTGTACCATCACATCGGGATAGCGGCGGATGGGAGATGTAAAATGACAGTAATGTTCAAACCCCAGTCCGTAATGACCTATATTCTCAGAAGTATACACGGCCTTGGCCATGGTGCGGATGCCCAGTTGCTCCAGCACATGCTGCTCGGGCTTGCCCTGCACATCCTTCAGCAGCTTGTTAAAGGAGGAAGCAACGGCATTCTCATCATGCATGTCAAACGTGTAACCGAACTTACGGGCAAATGCCACAAAGGGTTTCAGCTTTTCATCATCCGGTGTATCGTGTATGCGGTAAGGGAACGGAATGGGTTCCTTGTTGATCTTTATCTTTGAGATATAAGCAGCGATGGTCGGTTTGCCAGCAGCATGAACTCTTCGATCAGCTTATGGGCATCTTTGCTTTCTTTGATGATGATACCAAGCGGCCGGCCTTTTTCATCCAGCTGAAAACGTACTTCCTGCGATGAAAAATTGATCGCCCCGTTCCGGAACCGGTCTTTCCTGAACTTTTGTGCCAGGTCATTCAGCAAGATGATGGGCTTGAAATGCAGTCCTTCCTTTTTTTCTATGATCTCCTGTACTTCTTCATAGCTGAACCGGTGGTTGCTGTGTATGACCGTTCTGCCGATCCAGCTGTGTTTTATTTCTGCCCGGTTCGTGATCTGGAAAATGGCGGAGAATGTGAACTTGTCTTCATGTGGCCTCAATGAACAAAGTTCATTGGAGATTTTTTCAGGCAGCATGGGATTCACCCGGTCAGGTAAGTACACACTCGTAGCCCTTTCATAGGCGATCTTATCCAATAAAGTGCCGGGCTTCACAAAATGACTGACATCGGCGATATGAACACCGATCTCGTAGTTGCCGTTATCCAGATTGCGGATTGAGATGGCATCATCAAAATCTTTTGCATCCACCGGGTCAATGGTAAAGGTGAGGATGTCCCGGCAGTCTTTTCTTTTCCTTAATTCCTCCCTTGAAATATCGGGCTGCAGTTTTTTTACTTCCTGCAATACTTCCTTATCAAATTCCAGCGGGAAGCCGGCTTCTATCAGTATCTCCTTCATGGCGGCATCATTCTCGTCTTCCGACTTAAGTATCGACACCACTTCTCCCACCGGCTTTTTTTCATCTTTACCCCAGCTCAGCAGTTTTACGATCACCCGCTCATTATCCTTTGCCCCGTTCAGTTTGTCATCGGCAATATAAAAATCGGGTATGGGCTTTTCCGAAGCCGGAATGAAAAAAGCGAAATTCTTGCTCAACTGGATATTCCCGATGAATTCGGTCTGCTTCCGTTCGGCCACGTCAACGATCTTTCCCTCGGCCCTTTTATCTTTTGAAATACCTTTATTCACATGTACCCTCACCAGGTCGCCGTGAAAGGCCCGGTTAAAATCATGGGGCCGCACCAGGATGTCTTTTTCAACACCATCGGCGATCACGTAGCCCATGCCGCTTCTCGAAAGATCCAGCCTGCCTTTAATGATTTCTACCTGTGAGGAATTCTTTTTGTCTTTGTTCTTTTTTTTCTTACTCATATAGTTTATTAAACATCCGGGTACCACAAGCAATCCGGGACTATGTCTTAGCAGCCGTCTAAAAATGAAAATTTCGTTTACCATTTTGCGGTTGGTGGGAACAGCAACCGCGGCGAACTGCCGTGGCTGCTGTCCTCACCGGCCACTTTTGCAATCATAAGAATCCCTATACATCATTTTCAGACTGCTTTTTAGCAGCAGATATACTGGTTATTTTATGCTGCAATGTACCAACAAATTGCTACATTCGGCTAAACCAAGCATTGTGCAGCCGCTCACAAATTCTCCACAAAGGATCATTACCAGGACAATATGGATGCTGTCGCTGGTAAGTTTATTCACCGACCTGGCCAGTGAAATGCTTTACCCGGTCATGCCTCTATTCCTTAAACATATTGGTTACTCGGCCATTTTTATTGGCGTACTGGAAGGCATTGCCGAGGCCGTGGCGGGCCTGAGTAAAAGTTATTTTGGCAAATGGAGCGATCTAAGCGGCAAGCGGCTGCCCTTTGTACAGTTGGGATATGCATTCAGCGCCATCAGCAAACCCATGCTTGCCATCCTTACTTATCCCTGGTGGATATTCTTGTCCAGAACGGTTGACCGGCTGGGTAAAGGCATCCGCACCGGCGCCAGGGATGCCATGCTGAGTGATGAATGCACCAAAGAAAATAAAGGGCGGGTTTTTGGTTTTCACCGCAGCATGGATACGTTTGGCGCCGTACTGGGGCCCGTGGCAGCACTAACCTACCTGTACTTTTATCCAGATGATTACAAAACACTTTTTCTCATTGCCTTTATTCCGGGATTGCTGGCCATTATTACCACCCTGCTCATTAAAGAAAAGAGAAGACCTGCAACTACAAACCACAAATCACAAACCACAAACTTCTTCACATTCTTCAGCTATTGGAAAACCAGTTCCCCTGAATATAAAAGACTGTTGACGGGACTATTGCTGTTTGCACTGTTCAACAGCTCAGACGTTTTTCTTTTACTCAGGATGAAGGAAAGCGGGTTACCGGATACGGCCATCATCGGCACCTATGTCTTTTACAACCTGGTGTATGCCCTGCTGGCTTACCCGGTAGGTATCCTGGCCGACAGGATCGGATTAAAACGGATCTTTATCACCGGGCTGTTTGTATTTGCCTTCGTTTACCTTGGCTTTGCATTAAACAACAACAGCATCGTTTTCATCTTCCTGTTCCTGCTGTACGGTTTATATGCTGCCGCCACCGAAGGCGTATCCAAAGCATGGATAAGCAATATTGTTGATAAAAGCGAAACTGCCACGGCCATCGGCACCTATTCCGGGTTTCAAAGCATTTGCGCCCTTATTGCCAGCAGCCTCTGCGGCCTGCTCTGGTACAATTTTGGTTCGATGGTCACCTTTCTTGTTACGGTAGTGATGACAGTAGTGGTGATCATTTATTTATCCCTTTTTAAAAGAACTGACAGCGCCGATTCGTAACTTTAAAAAAAATATCATATGCAAGCATACGATACGGTGGTAGAATCCATAAACGGGTTAAAAGAAAGAGGGTTTGCCGTGAATTTCAACATCGCCTTCGACAAACTGATCTGTACGGATAACAAGATCCTGCTGAAACCGGAGGAATTTGAAATTGTTGAAGTATACCGTTTTGAAGGGGATACCAATCCCAGCGATGAGGATGTGGTTTATGCCATTGAATCAAAGGACGGGAAAGTAAAGGGCATACTTACCAGCGCTTTCGGTATGTATGCCGACAGTGTCTCTACCGAATTGCTTAAAAAACTTACGATCCACAAATAGTTTTACATTTATTCCCTAAACGATCGCATATGCCCTCTTCACTTAACCGAAGAAACTTCATTAAAGCATCGGCATTGACCGGTGCGGCAGTAACACTTACCAATTCCATCAAGGCATTCTCTCCCCAGAAAAAAGACAAAGTACGCATCGGCATCATCGGTGCTGGCCTGCGTTCGCATGAGCACATGGGAAATTTTTTACAACGGGATGATGTAGAGATCACCGCCATTGCCGATCCGCAGCAACGGAGTGTGGAAGAAGCCATGGCCATCTTCAAACAGTACAACCGGCCGCTACCGGTCGTTTTCAAAGAGGGCAATTATGATTACCGGAATTTATTGAAAAAAGATTATGTGGATGCCGTGGTCATCTGCTCTCCCTGGGAGTGGCACAGCATACAGGCCATTGATGCCATGAATGCCGGGAAAATAGTGGGCGCAGAAGTCTGCGGCGCCGTTAAACTGCAGGAATGCTGGGATGTGGTGAATACTTCGGAAAGAACAAAGATCCCGTTGATGATGATGGAAAATGTCTGTTACCGCCGGGATGTGATGGCGGTACTGAACATGGTGCGTAAAGGAATGTTCGGCGAACTGATCCATGGGCAGGGCGGGTATGAACATGACCTGCGAGGGGTACTTTTCAACGACGGGAAAACAGCGTACAACAGCGGGGTGGATTTTGGCCCCAACGCTTACAGCGAAGCACAATGGCGCACCCGGCACAATTTAGAACGCAACGGGGAGCTGTACCCGACCCATGGATTGGGACCTGTTGCTGTGATGATGGACATCAACCGGGGCAACCGCATGACAAAGCTTTCTTCGATTGCCTCCAAAGCAAGGGGACTGCAAAAATATATTGTGGATCATCCCAAAGGCGGGAAAGACCATCCCAATGCCAAACTGAATTTCAAATGCGGCGATATTGTGAATACACAGATACAATGCGCCCATGGTGAGACCATATTGTTAACGCATGATGTTTCCTCTCCCCGCCCTTACAATTTAGGATTCCGGGTACAGGGTACCGAAGGGCTTTGGCAGGACCATGGAAGCGGCGGGAACAAACAGGGCTTTATTTATTTCCAGAAAGAAATGAAACACAACCACCGCTGGGACAATACCGAAAAATGGCTTACCGAACACGATCACCCGCTATGGAAAAAGTATGGTGCACAGGCCGAAGGCGCCGGACACGGCGGCATGGATTTTTTTGTTGACCACGCATTCATTGAATGCATTAAGCGGGGCGTTGAATTTCCATTGGATGTATATGATTATGCAAGCTGGTATGCCATTACACCGCTCAGTGAAAAAAGTATAATAGAAGGTGGCCAGGTACAGAATATTCCGGATTTTACAAGGGGTAAATGGAAAACGAGAAAACAGGTATTTGCGTTGAATGATGATTATTAATACAAGAACCTGCTAAGAGGACAAAAGAGAAAAAGAGACGATCAGGTCAACCCTTTTCCTCTTTTGACCTCTTAGCCCAAAAAATAAATATGAACCGTAGAAAATTCTTACAGCTCTCTGCGCTGACTGCACCATTGCTTTCCGCAAAAAACTCCATAGCAGGAAATGCTGACCAGGCAACCAAACCCATTGTAGTATCCACCTGGGACAGCGGTATGGCCGTGAATGCCGAAGCATGGAAAATATTATCGGCAAAAGGAACGGCCCTGGATGCGGTGGAAGCAGGGGCCATTCATATTGAGAACGAGATCAACTGCTGCGTTGGGCTGGGCGGATATCCCGACCGGGACGGCATTGTAACACTGGACAGCTGCATCATGGACCATCATGCCAATTGCGGTGCCGTAGCCGGAATAGAACGGATCAAGCACCCGGTTTCGGTGGCAAGAAAAGTGATGGAAAAAACACCGCATGTGATCCTCGTAGGTGCCGGCGCACAACAGTTTGCCGTGGAGAATGGATTTAAGTTAGAAAGTGGTGAGCTATCAGAGAGTGCTAAAGAAGCATATAAGGAATGGCTTAAGAAGAGTGAATACAAACCCGTCATTAATATCGAGAACCTGCCTGCCGGACAGGCAGGCAAAAAGCAGAACGGGCCCTTTGCCCCTAACTTTTTTGATGATGGCACGCTCAATCATGATACCATGGGCCTGGTGGCAATGGATATAACCGGGGATCTATCCGGTGCCGTAACCACCAGCGGCATGGCATATAAACTGCATGGGCGTGTGGGAGATTCTCCCATCATCGGTGCCGGTTTGTTTGTGGATAATGAAGCGGGCGCAGCCACCAGCAGCGGAACGGGTGAAGAAGTGATCCGCATTTGCGGAACACACCTCGTGGTGGAATTCATGCGGCAGGGCTATTCACCGGAAATGGCATGTAAAAAAGCAGTGGAACGGATCGTGAAAAGGGATAAGGCTAAAGCAAAAACGTTGCAGGTTGGATTCCTGGCGCTGAATAAAAAAGGACAATATGGTGCGTATGCCATACAAAAAGGATTTGTGTTCAGTGTGAAGAGCGGTAAAGAGAACCAGGTTCATCAATCGAAATACCTGATTTAAGAAATAATCAATATACAATGTTCAATACCCAATATTCAACGGGATCCAACTTGAGAATTGAACATTGAAAATTGAATATTGAACATTATCATGAATTTCAAACTCGAAGTAATTGGCTTTACCATTGAAGGCTGTGCAATAGCTCAGTCAGCCGGCGCCCACCGTATTGAACTATGCGATAACCCCGGAGAGGGCGGTACTACCCCATCCCATGGTTTCATTAAAGCAGCAAGGGAGAAACTGAAGATCGGCCTCTTCCCCATCATCCGCCCGCGTGGCGGGGATTTTTTTTACAGCGATGCTGAATTTGAGATAATGAAGACCGATGTTAAACTCTGCAAGCAACTGGGCTGCGATGGTGTGGTGATCGGGATGCTGCATGCCGGTGGAACAGTAGATAAAAGAAGAAATGCTGCCCTGGTTGAGTTGGCTTACCCGTTGGGCGTAACATTTCACCGGGCCTTCGACCGGACGGCAGATCCCTTTGAAGCAATGGAAGATATTATAGAGATCGGTTGTGAGCGGATCCTTACCTCCGGGCAACGGCCAAATGCGCTGGAGGGAGCAGACCTGATCGCTCAATTGACAGAACAGGCCGGTGAACGGATCATCATCATGCCGGGCAGCGGTGTACGTTCAGATAATATCATTGAACTGGCTAAAAAGACCGGTGCCACGGAATTTCATACATCAGCAAGAATAGAAATAGCAAGTAAAATAAATTATACAAACCCCTCAATGAAGGAAAGTTTAAGATCAGTTTCTGTTGATGAAATTGAAGTAAAGAAAATAATTGATACCCTCAGCAAACTGGTTGAGCACAATTAAACCCCTGCCCTGTCATGCTGAGGCACGAAGCATCCAGTTCGCTTAGATGAAACATGAAAGACAAAGAAAAGTTACCTATTAATTAAACCCTTGCTTCTGTCATGCTGAGGCACGAAGCATCCAGTTCGCTTAGATAAACCATGAAAGTCAACGAAAAGTCATACTATGTTTATATCTTGACCAATAAAATAAAGACCGTATTATACACAGGAATGACCAATGCGCTTGAACAAAGATTGATTGAACATTACATAGACAGGATTGAGCGAAAGACATTTACAGGAAAATACAATTGTCATTTCCTCATATACTATGAAAGCTACCGGTATGTGAACGATGCTATTGCCAGGGAAAAGGAAATAAAAGGATGCTACGGATAAAGAAAGAAGCACTTATTCAAAATTTTAACCCGGAATGGAAATTTTTGAATGAAGAATTATTGGGGGAATGGCCTCCTTCAACTATTTATCATAGAAAATAGTGCGACTGGGATGCTTCGTACCTCAGCATGACAGAACAAAGAGTATAGGTCACAGGAAAAAAGTAAAAGAAAAAGAAAAATGAGAATCTGCATACTATATTCAATCCTCTTAATCCTTATAATCAACCTCATCCCCGTTCAGACAACTGCCCAGGACATCTCCATCGAACTGAACAAAAACTGCTACCATGCCACCGTACCCGGTACGGTGCATACCGATCTCCTCGCCAACAAACTCATCCCCGATCCCTATTACCGGGATAATGAAAGCAAACTGCAGTGGATCGACAAAGCAGACTGGGAATACAAAACCGTTTTTGAAACAGGTGCAGAAATTTTCAAAAAGAAAAATATAGAACTGGTCTTTGACGGCCTGGATACTTATGCAACTGTTTACCTGAATGGGAAATTGATCCTGAAGGCTGACAATATGTTCCGCGGCTGGACCATAAATGTGAAACCATTCCTTAAAAAGAAAAATAATGAACTCCTGATAAAATTCTGGTCGGCACAAACTAAGGTGGACAGCATTGCCAAAGCCAGGTTACCACTGATCTTGCCGGACAACAACCGGGTTTATGTCCGTAAAGCTCAGTTCCAGTTTGGCTGGGACTGGGGGCCAAAATTCATTGGTTGCGGGATCTGGAAAGGGATACGATTAGAAGGATGGAATGGAGTAAGGATCTTACCAACCATTGCCATCGAAAAAATAATGTGAAGCTCATCCGGCAAAAAGACCCTATCGGTACTTCCTTCTACTTTGAAAAAGAAGGTAAGCCTGTTTATATGAAAGGCGCCAACTGGATCCCGGCCGATGTTTTCTTACCCAGGGTTACAAAAGATGAATACCGGAAACTCCTGTTGATGGCCAAAGAAGCCAACATGAACATGCTCCGTGTGTGGGGTGGCGGAATTTATGAGTCGGATGATTTTTATGATCTCTGTGATTCATTAAGCATCATGGTCTGGCAGGATTTTATGTTTGCCGGTGGTATGTACCCTGGTGACGAGGCATTCATGAATAATGTGCGGGAAGAAGTAAAATACCAGGTCCAGCGATTAAGGCAACACCCCTGCATTGTGCTCTGGTGCGGCAATAATGAAATTGATGAAGCATGGAAGAACTGGGGCTGGCAGAAACAGTTCGGTCTGCATGGAGCAGATTCTGCCAACGTATGGAATGATTACAAACGCCTGTTTGAAGACAGCCTGAAAAAATGGGTGGATGAATTTGATGGTACGAGGCCATATGTTTCCACATCACCAAAGAATGGCTGGGGACATAAAGAGAGTTTTACCGAAGGCGACAGTCATTACTGGGGGCTATGGTGGGGACTGGAGGACTGGGAGGTCTTTGAAAACAAAACGGGCCGGTTCGTCAGCGAGTATGGCATGCAGGCCATGCCCAACTGGAATACCATTACCGGTTTTACCGACAGCAGCGACCGGTATTTGTATTCACCGGTTATCCAATCACACCAGAAAGCAAATGACGGTTTTAAAAAGCTCAATCATTATTTGACACGATATTTCATCGACTCTGTAAAACTCAGCAGGCTGACGCTGGAAAAATATACTTATCTAACGCAATGCCTGCAATATTATGTTTTAAGGAACAGCATTGCAATTCACAGGAGTAAGTTTCCAACAAATATGGGCACTTTGCTATGGCAATTAAATGATTGCTGGCCGGTAGCAAGCTGGAGCATTACCGATTACAGCCGCCAGCCAAAGGCAGCCTGGTATGCTGTTAAAGAAGTTTACCGGGATGATGTAACGCCCGCTTCGGAGTCCGGATATCCAAAAGACCTGAAATTGCAGAAACCCGATTATGTCGTTATGGCCACGGGCAATACGCTTTCCATCACGTGCAATGTAAATGCGAAGTATGTTTTCCTGTCATCAGAAGACAAGGAACTGGTTTTTGATGTCAATTATCTTGATCTTTATGCAGGCTTTACAGAAAAAATAAGCGCCAACAAGACCATTGACCTCAAAAAGATCAGGGTGATCTCTTTATATGATGTACTGTACCGCCAATAAGAACGTCATGGCAGGGAGGTACGTCAGGAAGCATCATCTTCATCCACTAATCAACGTTTATGAAACATCTGCTCATTATTTTACTTGTCCTGGTCTGCGGACACAGGGGCCTAAGCCAAACACATAATTTCACTTTAGGCAAAACTGGTTTTTTACTGGACGGCAAACCCTTCCAGATTATCAGCGGTGAGATGCACCCGGCAAGGATACCCAGGGAATACTGGCAGCACCGCATCCGGATGGCGAAAGCGATGGGTTGCAATACCATTGCTGCATACGTCTTCTGGAACTATCATGAAACAAAGGAAGGCGCATTCGATTTCAAAAGCGGGAACAGGGATATTGCGGAGTTCATAAAGATCTGCCAGCAGGAAAAGATGTGGGTACTGCTCCGGCCCGGACCCTATGTTTGTGCGGAGTGGGATTTTGGCGGCCTGCCTCCTTACCTGTTAAAATATCCCGACATCAGGATCCGGTGCATGGATACAAGGTATATGGCAGCTGCAGAAAGGTACATCAGCAAACTGGCAAAAGAAGTGGTGTCGCTGCAATGCATGAATGGAGGCCCCATACTGATGGTACAGATAGAAAATGAATACGGCAGCTATGGCAATGATAAAACATATTTAGAGGCATTACGAAAAGCCTGGCTGAGGAACGCGATCAACGTACCGTTCTTCACTGCCGATGGCCCCACCCCCTACATGCTGGAAGCCGGGCACATCAAAGGGACAGCGATCGGGTTGGACAGCGGCGGCAGCGATGCCGATTTTGACCAGGCTAAAAAAGCCGATCCCGATGTTCCTTCCTTCAGCAGCGAAACATACCCCGGCTGGTTAACACACTGGTATGAAAAATGGCAGCGGCCGGATACCAATTCCTTGAAAAAAGAAATGGAATATCTGTTAAAAAATAAAAAGTCATTTAACCTTTACGTGATCCATGGCGGAACAAATTTTGGTTTTACTGCCGGCGCCAATGCCTTCTCACCCACCCAGTACCAGCCCGATATCACCAGTTACGATTACGATGCACCCATCAATGAACAGGGGCAGCCCACGGCAAAATATTTCATGCTCCGGAATATGATCGCAAAATATGCTGATCACAAAATTCCGGATCTGCCGGCACCGGTCTCAAGCATCGGGATCCCTGCGATAACCATGAGTTACATGACCTCCGTCTGGGATCATTTGCCCTCACCAATTATCAGTGCACAACCCAAACCCATGGAGGACTTTAACCAGAACCAGGGCCTGATGTTGTACCGTACAAAACTGATCGGGCACAAAAGCGGCAAATTGAAAATATGGGAACCGCATGATTATGCACTGGTTTTCCTGGATGGAAAATTCATTGATACGGTTTACCGGGATGGCGGCAACTGGACCGTTGATCTCCCCAAAACAGATGTGAAGGATCCAACACTCGATATTTTAGTGGAAGGAATGGGCCATATCAACTTTGCCCAGTTCATGATCGACCGGAAAGGAATTACGGATAGAGTTACCCTGAATGGAATGACGTTGATGAACTGGGAAATATATCCCCTCCCGATGAATCCTGAATTTGTAACTGCGGTCTCAGTTCCTGGCCGGGGAATGGATGACAGAAGGGGCATGTTTTTCAAAGGAAATTTTTCGCTGACCGAAACAGGAGATACGTATTTTGATCTCAGTGCTTACAGCAAGGGAATGGTTTACGTGAACGGGCATAACCTTGGCCGCCACTGGAATGTTGGCCCCCAGCAAAGATTATACTGCCCGGCCGGCTGGCTGAAGAAAGTTAACAATGAAATAATTGTTTTTGACCTGCTGCAAACGGAAGCAAAACCTATTTTGGCATATAAAACACTGGACTAACATGAAAAAACTATGGACCATCCTTTTGCTGTTCAGTCTTACAACCACTTTTGCACAAACGGCAGAGAACATCATCATCATCACCACCGACGGGCTCCGCTGGCAGGAGGTCTTTGCCGGCATGGACAGCGCTATTGCCAATGATGAAAAATTCAACCAGGGTGACAGCGCCGGTATCTACAAAAAATTCTGGGCGCCGGATGCAGGGGAACGAAGAAAGAAGGTCATGCCTTTTTTGTGGAGCACCATTCAATCCCATGGACAGGTATACGGCAACCGGGACCTGGGAAACAAAGTGGACAATGCAAACCCTTACTGGTTCTCGTACCCGGGCTACAATGAGATTTTCACGGGCTACCCCGATACGGCCATCAACAGCAATTCATATCCACCCAACCCGCATACAACATTGCTGGAGTTTTTGAACAAACAGGCAAAATATAAAAATAAAGTGGCTGCTTTTGGCGCCTGGGATGCATTTGACCGGATACTGAATGAAGGAAGAAGCAAGGTCCCGGTTTTTTCTGCCTTTGATGCGTTCGGTGGGAAAGCGCCGGATGCCAATGAAAAAATCATCAATGCGATGAAGAAAGACTCCTATAAGCCATTTGATGAAGCGGAGTGCCTGGATGTGTTCACGCATTACGCCGCCCTGAATTACCTGCAGACCAGGAAACCAAAAGTGTTGTACATATCATACGGCGAAACGGATGAATGGGCACACAGTGGCCGCTATAAGGATTACCTGAACGCAGCGAATATGGTTGACAAATGGATACAGGATATCTGGAACTATGTACAGAACGATCCCTTCTATAAGAACAAAACAGCCCTTTTCTTTACCACCGACCATGGGCGGGGCGATACGGTTAAAAAAGAATGGACCAGTCATTGGAGCGATATAAAAGGTGCTCACCAGATCTGGTTTGCAGCCATGGGGCCGGGTATAAAAAATAAAGGAGAAGTGAAGACCACGCAGCAGTTATATCAAAAGCAATTTGCCCAAACCATGGCTTCGCTGCTTGGACTGAAATTTGTTGCCGAACACCCGGTGGGAGAAAAGATCGAACTTAATAAGGAATAAATTTAATAAACCGTCTTCGATGAACTCAGACTGACATTCCGTTGGGATTGAATTCCATCAGCCGCTGCAATAAAGTGACCTGGTTAATGGCGCGGACAAAGTTATGGCCTTCATATTTTGCCCCGTAATAGACATCGTTATTCAGGTGATCGGACAGGAAACGGATCGCCTGCATATAGATCATATATTTACCGGCGAAGTGAAAAAGGTTTTTCTCATCAGCAGATAACTCCTCTCTCATCTCTGAAAGATATCCTACTTCAATTGCGTTATAAAACTCTTTCCGGATGCAGATCTTTGAGAGATCCTTCTCCTCCTCACTTACCGGGCATAGATACGTACGCATCATATCTCCCACATCGCTGATGAAATAACCGGGCATTACGGTATCCAGGTCGATCACGCAAAGCCCCTTTCCTGCCGGATCAAATAACACGTTGCTGATCTTTGTATCGTGGTGGGTACAGCGGATCCTGAGACCGGGCCTGCTTTGTTCAAATTCATCAACAATATTCCTGTTTGCCTTAAGGAGATCGATCAATGCTTCTGATTCCTTTATCCTTCCTGCATTACCCCTTACCAGGGCTTCTTCAAATTGCCGGTAGCGTAAACCAAGATCATGAAAGTAGGGCAATGTGATCCTGAGTTGTCCTGCATCAAGTCCGGATAACACCCTTGTAAACCTTCCAAACTGCCTGGCAGCCTCATAAGCCTGTTCCGGACCTTCAACCACATCAATGGTATGCGAATTATCCACAAAGGGGAAAAGACGAAAAAATCCATTCCCGGACTTAACCAGGTCTTCTCCTGATAAGGCTGGTACGGGAGCAATAAATAAATAATCCGGGGCCACTTGTTTCAAATGATCTGCCAGCAGCCGGATATTAAATGCAATGTCTTCCGGGGATCTGAAAACAGTATGATTGATCCTTTGCAGCACAAATTTCCCTTGGGCCGTTTCAATAAACCATGTACTGTTGATAAGGCCATTCCCCAGGGGCTGTATGGAACAACTGCTTTCTGAAAAACCATATTGCCGTAAAACATCCTGCATAAAAGCTAAATTCGTGTAACCTGCCTGCCGGCAGGCAGATTCGTTTAACAAGTGAAATTAAGACAAGAAATATTAAGGGAACACTCCAAAGCCCAATGTGCAAAGATCGTAAAATGGGTGGGCAGTAACCAGCAGCGCTTTGATGAACTGTTCAGCCTGTTCTTAACCGATGAATACCGGGTTGCGCAGCGGGCTGCCTGGCCGGTGAGTTATTGTGTGATGGCATATCCGTCATTGATAAATAAACACTGGAAACAGTTTATTAAAAACTTAAAGAAACCAGGGCTGCATGATTCGGTAAAACGAAACAGCGTGCGCCTGATGCAGGACATCATTATCCCCGGGAAATACCAGGGAGAAGTGATGGATATCTGTTTCAGGTACCTGGGGTCCCCTTCAGAACCACTCGCTGTAAAGGTCTTTTCCATGTCGGTATTGGCCAACCTGGCAAAAGCGTACCCGGAAATAAAAGGGGAACTGAAACTGGTCATTGAAGACCAGTTACCCCACCAGACAGCGGGATTCAAAAGCAGGGCAAAGAAAGTATTGAAACAATTATCACAGCTATAATTTCCGCTTTTTTAAAACGGAGACTGCAGATCCTTCTGCCATAAAAACAGAATTGGGCCTGGTTGTCTGCAACCCGGAAAAATCAGCCCCATACAAAGAACCAAAATCACAATCAATGCAATGATCCTTTACGTTGAATACCCGCCAGGCCGGGTGCTGAACATTGTATTCAAACGTGGTATCCGCATCATATCCTGAGTAGCCCCAATAATGTTCTGCTATGAATGCCTCTTCACTTCCGGGCTGCATCGGCCATGCAATGCTTTCTGTCGTTGCTTCGATCTTATTCCACCTGTTTTGATGTTTCCAGTGATACCCGGCTGAAAGTTCATTTCCCCTGTCAATAAAAAAATGACTCATCTTTTTGGTATCGTATTTTTCATGATAAACCGTATTGGCAATAAAACTGATGGCTGGCTTTGGCACGATCTCTTTGATGAACACGGTTCCCCGCTTCCATTCTCCCTGGTCATTGTACCGCACATAAAACCGGAGATTCACTTCCTCAAAATTCTCATGACAAGGGATCCTGACCCCCATCAGCCGGGTATTTGTGAACATGAACCCAACCAGGCTCACATAAACGTTCCCATTAAAGACATCCGGTTCCGTTTTAGCCGGCAGGTATGGTTTGAGCAGGGAAGGATCAACAATGTAATTTGCCATGATGAGGTTCTTCCATACAGCAGTAAGAAAAGTAGAGGGCATCTATGCAGTTTTATTTTTATTCTCCCGGTAAAATTCTTTGAATATCAGCCGCAGGTTCTGGTCGTAGGTAAGATAATTATACAACCAGTTGCTGAATACAAAGAAGCGGTTCTTCACACCCAGTATCAGCATCAGGTGCAGCCCCATCCATATCATCCAGGCAAAGAACCCGCCGAAGTGCAGTTTAGGCCTGGGCACATCCACCACTGCCAGGTTCCGGCCAACGGTTGCCATGCTTCCTTTATCCTTGTAAGTAAATTCTTTCTTTTGTTTACCCCCGTTGCCCATCCTAAAATTCTTTACCAGCAGGTCCGCCATCTGCATGGCAACCGGCGCTACCTGCGGATGACCATCGGGCCAGGCCGGTTCTTCCATAAACGCTACATCGCCGATGGCATAAATATCTTCAAAACCATTTACCTGGCAATACCTGTTCACTTTGATACGGTTGCCCCTGGCGATCATATCTCCTTTAATTCCTTCAGGAACATTTCCTTTGATACCGGCCGCCCAGATCAGCATGGCCGTTTCAATGCTGTCTCCATTCTGAAGTATGGCTGTTTTACCATCGTACGATTTCAACAGGGTATTCGTTAAAACAGTAACTCCCAGGTTCTCCAGGTACTTCTGCGATTGCACACCCGACCGCTTACTCATGGCAGCCAGCGTCCGGCCCGTTCCTTCCAGCAGGTAGATATTCATCTTTGAAAAATCAAGTTCGGGATAGTCCTTTGGCAACACAAAACGTTTCATATCAGCAATGGCACCGCTCAGTTCCACGCCCGTTGGCCCGGCACCCACGATCACAATATTCATCAGCCGTTTCAATTCAATTCCGGAGTTCACGTGCAGGGCATCTTCAAAATTGTGTATCAGCCGGTGGCGCAGTTGCAGTGCTTCCACCGTACTCTTCATGGGAAATGCATTTTCCTTCAGCACGTCATTGCCGAAGAAATTGGTATCGGCCCCGGTGGCGATCACCAGCGCATCAAATTCAAAATCACCGGTATCGGTGATCACTTTTTTTTCGTCCGGTTTTATTGCCTGCACTTCCGCCATACGAAAACGGATGTTCCTGCTTTTCTGAAACACTTTCCGGAGTGGAAATGAGATATTGCTGGCATCCAGCCCGGCCGTAGCCACCTGGTAAAACAAGGGCTGAAACTGGTGGTAATTGAACCGGTCAATGAGGGTAATATCAAAACCGGGCTTATTGCTGAGTTTACGTGCCAGCCTTAGCCCGCCAAAGCCGCCACCCAATATTACAAGTTTCATGTGTTGCCATTTACGGTACAAATGTATGTATTTTCAATAATTTTTGAAAATTTAAGAAATTAAATTTTCACGGGCCGGGGAGCATAAAAAAAGCAGCTTACAAAGTAAGCTGCCCAACAAAAACTAAACGCCTGAGAATTATTTTTTAGAAAAATTGTAACGGAGCAATACCTCGTGGGCATCGGCACCGTTATCAAAACTGCTGATCGGGGAGATATAGTTATCATAGGCATAACCAAGGGTAAGTTTCTTACCAATGTTCACGCCGGCAGATAACATAAAACTCTGGTGGGACCGGTAACCCCCGCCAAACCAAAACAGTTCATTAAATTCCACCCGGGCGCCCAGTTGGTAATTCAAAGGAGCGTTAGGCAAATATATTAAGAGGACATTTGGAGTAATAACGGTTGTTCCGTCCACGTACCAGTTGTAGAGGCCATGCAGGTAATAATGCCTGTACAATCTTGCTTCTTCATTCCGGGTAAGGTTGCCGCTGTAAAAGTCCAGTTTCGACTGCACCAGCTGTGAAACTGAGGCGCCCACCTGAACTTTTTTGCTGGTATAGGAAAACCCAAAGCCGGCATCGTATTTAAAACGGTTATCGCTGGATCCCAGGACCGGGTCGGAACCCAGGGCTTCCGTAAGTTTTCCTTTATCAATGGCATATTGCTGGAGCCTGTTCTCAATGCCGATGGAAAACACACTTCCGTTATTACCACGGATATGTTTTGCCAGCATCAGTGAAATACCTGTCCTGGAAGTAGGCCCGGTCTTATCGTTATAAACAACGGCCCCCACCCCCATTCCAAACTTAGGTACATCAAATGAACCAAAAAGGGTGGCGGTCTTCGGGCTGCCGCTGATGCCTGACCACTGGCTGCGGTAACTCAGCCCGATGCTGCTGTTCTCCTGCGTTCCGGCCACAGAAGGGTTGTGGATCATCCCCTGCAGGTCGTACATGGATGATGTTTGTAACTGCTGTGCATTTGATACCGATGCAATACCGGCAAAAAAGGCGATCAATAATTTATATTTCATGATTATGGTTATTAATTAATTATCTTAAAATGGTTACATCTCCTTTTACCGGTATGGTATTGCCATTAATGAGGCGATACTGGATCGAATAGTAATAGGTGCCGTCCGGAACAGGTTTACCCTTGTACTTTCCATCCCAGTCGTTGTTATAATTCTCATTGCTGTATACCAGTTCGCCGTAACGGTTAAACACTTTTACAATGATCTGCTGGCTGCAGGATGCCCCGTTGGTAACCAGCCACCTGTCGTTGATGCCATCCCCGTTTGGTGTAAAGGCGCTCATCACTTTGATGCAATACGGGATCACGGTCACCAGGACATCATCGCTTCCGATACAACCATTGGCATCGGTAACGGTTAACGTGTAGTTTGTGGTAGCGGGAGGTTTAACCCATACGTTGTATGTACCGGCGCCATGCAAAACAGCCGGGGTCCATGCAATGGATGTTACGCTGCTTGCAGCGCTGCTTCCCTGCAGTAAAGCATCGTAACCCTGCACGATGGTCTTATCAGGTCCTGCATTAACAGAAGGCACAGGACGGACCGGAACGGTCACGGACTTTGTCATTATGCCGCAGAAGATATCCCGGATGGTTATTGTTTTAGCACCTGGTGTTAAACCTGTGAATGTATTGGATGACTGGAATGGTCCGCCATTGATGCTGTATGTATACGGTGCAATACCACCGGTTGCCTGGAGAGTGATGGAACCCTGTGCTGCGTTGGCACAGCTGGAAACAATTGTTTCGGTTGCATTCACATTAATATTTGCAGGATTGCCATACTCCATGATTGGGGCCCCCGTTATATTCACACCCGTAACAAATAATTTCCGGTTGGTAATAGATACCCCGGCAGGAACCGTTTTGGGGGCAAAGGCTGCGGTTTCAAATATACAACCGGTTGGCGGAGCCTCAAATGTCCAGGTGGCTCCTCCATTGGTGGTCTTAACCATAACACCCGGCGTCATGACATACCCATTATTCGCATCATGCATCACGATCGCGTTTAAGTTACCCACCCCCAATGCCGGGATATTCCCGGTAATATTTGTCCAGGTGGCACCGCCATCCGTGGTTTTAATTACTACTTTTCTTGGAAAACCATTACCTACCAGGAATACTGTGTTTGCATCCAGTGCGTACATATCCCGGTAAGAGATCTGGGGTGTTACACCCGGGCTTGGCAAGGGCAATTTATTCCAGGTTATCCCGCCATCGGTGGTCTTATAAATAGTATCCCTGCTGCCGGCTGCATAACCAACCAGGCGGGTAGGGAATTCAATATCAGAAATATTCGGAGCCAATGTTCCAACCGGGAAACCGCTGTAAACACTCCAGGTTGCCCCGGCATTAACGGACCGGAATATCTTGGAGGTCCTGGAGGCCGAGGGAACAGAAAAAGTACTATAACCAACTGCCCAGATACTGTCCCTGCCAACGGTGGCCAGGTCATTCATTTGTACAAGCGGATCTGTATAAATGGGATCTAATGTGGGCGTGGCAGGAGGCGCCACATTCATATCCGGAGAATAATATATGGTGCCGTTGCTTACGGCAAAGTAAGCCTGCGAAGGATTTGAATTCCGGTACGAAAACCCATTGATGCTGTAGAATGAATTGACGAAATCAAGCCGGGTCCTGTCCCACCAGGTCTTACCGCCGTCGGTTGTTACATTGATGTTTCCGCTCCCGGTGGCAACGCCATTATTACAATCGGCAAATTCCATTTTAGTAAACGCAGCGCCTAACGGAACCGTTACATAATTACTGTTCCACCCGGGGCCACCTGGCATGGAATCGGCAACAACACCCAGCGAACCCATTGATAAGAATTTACCGTTTGGAGCAATATCAAGTGCCCATACCCCATTATTGCTGTAATTCTTTCCGGGAGGCAGGCTTCTCGATTCCTTCCAGTTTCTGCCGGTGTCAACCGAGATCCACATCCGGGCAAAATTACCGTTTGCTACAAGCGTACCATTACTTGTTCTTCTGATCTGGTAAGGATTGGACGCCAATAAAACCTGCGGGTTAGGGATCGGTGGTCCGGCATTGGGCCCGCCGGTTGGCGGGAACGGATAATTCAACACTTCGTATTTTCCTTTTCCAGTGCACCCGATGCATTCACATTGGGTGTGTTATGCGAAACACCTGTTTGAACCCTTACCACGGTATTGTTATTGAACGACATCAACACTACCATCGTATCATTGATGATGTTCATGGCCCGGTATGTCTGGGCGGCAGGAGTAATGTTTCCGAACCCGGTGGTACAGGTAACCGTATTGGTATTTATCCCCGTATAGCCGATCCGTTCCTTGCTTATTGAATAGTCCGTTAAAATACCGTTTTGAAATTTCCACAGCAAAGCAGCGGTATGCGCCCCGGTGGTTAAGTTACCGGTGCTGGGTAAACAGGTAGCTGCAACAGCATTGGCACTCACCCGGGGAAATAAAGGGCTTCCCGTACCGCAGATATACCCGATGCCATTGGGTAAAAATTCGATCCGCTGAATTTCCTCCATTTTAGCATCTAATGGCAAAAGCACCGATGGAATATTTACATTGTTGATATAGCCGGCACGGGTTACCCCATTAACTGGCGGAGCAGCAATGGAATCCCAGGTAGAACCGCCATTCAGCGTAAAATACAGTTTGGGCAGCGAGTCAGTGGTATTGTTATATTGCCCGCCTATGTATCCTTTGTTTGCATCTACAAACCAGCAGGTATTTATATTTTTTGCATTGGCATAAAGCGGAGTGTTTACAAAACTCCAGGTAACACCAGCATCTGTGGTTTTAGCCATAACACCGGGGCTACCAACAGCATAAGCAATAGTGGATGTTACAAAATGTACATCCAGGAAACTGGCTTTAGCAGTTAACCCAGCCGGGTTTGTAAATGTAAATACACCATAGGTCCAGTTTAAACCGCCGTCCGTGGTTTTGGCAATACCCCCGTCCGATCCGACAGCAATCGCAGTATTATTATCAAAAAAATCCACATCCAGTACCGTAAACCCGAATTGCTGGGGGTTACTGAACTTCCAGTCTGTTGTATTGAATTTGCTGGTCTGTGCAAATGAGATCGTTGAAGAAATGGAGATCAATATTAAAAGGAGATAATACTGAAATTTCCCGCTGCAGTGCTTGTTCATTTTGGTTATCTTTTATGTTTTGCTATAAATGAGAGGGCAATGTTACTGCGATATGAAAGCAGCATTTGTAGAATTAATTCTATTCGCTTTGATCAGCGGGTTTCAGAATATTGTACCATGAAAGGAAGTATCTGCAACCGTCTGTTCGCATTCATAGCCTGTTTTTTTACTTGTTTGTCGTTAACTGCTCAGGATAAATCCAACAGGGGAAAAGAATTCTGGCTGGGATATGGATTTCACTGGATCTTCTTAAATTCTGATAACGGGGGGGTAATTCCACTCAATGGCCAGGATATGGCTCTTTATATAAGTGCAGAACAGGCCGCTGTTGTTACGGTCTCAATCAATGGAACTTCCTGGTCGCAAACCGTGAATATTCCCGCAAACAGTGTGGATGCATCCATTGTGATCCCTAAAGCAGGAGCCAATGATGCCCGTTTACTTACCGATGGATTATCTACGAAAGGAATTCATATAGTGAGCGATGTACCTGTGGCGGTATATGCACATGTTTACGTGACCCAGGGTTCAGGTGCCACGATGCTGATGCCGGTTGAAACCTATGGATACTCTTACTATTCCATCAATTACAGCCAGGCAACGTCCAATTCTCCGTTACCAATAATAAATCCTACCACAGCCAATGGCCCTGATTGGTATTCGTGGTTCTATGTAGTTGCCTCAGAAGATAATACGAGAGTGGAGATCGTACCCGCTGATTCAACCAAAAACGGATGGCTTCCCGGCCAAACGTATACGGTCAATCTTAACAAAGGGGAAATATATAACGTGTTCGGCAAAATGGTGGCCGGTAATAGCCAGGCCTGGGCCGCCAGTAAAGACATGACAGGAAGTAAAATAAAATCGGTTGTGGGAGCAGACGGCAACTGTCATCCCATCGCTTTTTTTTCCGGTTCTGGCGGCATCCGGATATGCCGGGGCGATGGCGGTGAATACATGCAGCAACAGGTATTTCCGGCGCAGGCATGGGGCACCCGGTACCTCACTTATCACACGATCAATAATACCAATACCGATATCCTGGAAACAAACCGAAATTATTACCGGGTCTGCGTTTCTGATCCATCGGCTGTTGTAAGAAGGAACGGAGTTGTACTTACGGGCCTGATCAAAAATTTCTATTACGAATTCCAGGATTCAACCGGGGGGGATTATATAGAATCGGATAAACCGGTATTGGTTTCCCAATACACAGTCAATGAAAATCAGTGCTGGAATTTTCCAACAACCACCCCAGCCCCACCCTCCAATGGTGATCCCGAAATGTTTTACCTGAGCCCGATCGAACAGGGTCAGAAATCAGTCCGGTTATTTGCCAGCAGGCAATCGCCTGCCATCGCGTATGTATATACAAACATAATTCTGCCAACAGCGGGTGTTGCTTCGTTAAGAGTGGATGGTGCCGCCCTCCCGGCGTCGCAAATAATTCCCCATCCCAATTACCCTTCTTATTCGGTTGCCCTTGCCCGGTTTATCGGACCGGCGGCACAACATACCATCACCAGTGATTCTGCATTGAATGCCACCATATATGGTTTGGGTAATTATGAAAGCTATGGATACAATGCAGGTACCCTTATCAATAACCTGAACCATTACAGTGCGATCAGGAACACATTCAATACTTCGGGCAATATCGATACATTCACCTGCCCAAAAACACCCGTACGGCTATTTGTAAAACTGGGTTACCAGGCTACGGCTATCAGCTGGAGACTGAGCCAGGTAACAGGTATCACGCCCAATACAGATTCCATTATCAACAATCCAGTGCCGTTTGCCACGGAACAGATCAATGGCCGGACCTACTATGTATATACTCTGCAGCAGGATTTTACTTTTGCTAACCCCGGAACATATAACATACCGGTAAGCTACTCGGCGGCTGTAATTGAAAATTGCAGCCAGACTGAATATGCATCTGTAAAAGTGGTGGTAAAAGCCGGGCCACTGGCCGATTTCACGATCCCGTCCGCCTGCCCCAATCAATCCATCGTGCTTACAGGAACATCCGTACCCGGTACATTTAATCTTACCAGCTACCTGTGGAATTTCCCCGATGGTACTACACAAACCACCGTTAATGCAACAAAATCATTCCCGGCAATTGGCAGTTATAATGTACGCTACCGTATCTATGCCGATAATGGTTGTGCAGGCGATACCACCAAAGCAGTGGTCATCGGCAGCCCCGTAAACCTGTCTGTTCAGGTTGCAGGAAAAGCCTGTGCAGATAGTGTGTTCACATTTACTTCATCTGTACCGCCAAATGCCGGTAATCCACCTGGCTGGTATTGGGATTTTGGAGATGGCAATTCAACCACAATCACCAACAACAACAGCGTTACACACAGTTATACGGCACTGGCAGCAACCAGAACAGTAAGACATGCAGTAAGTTTTACAACAGGATGCGGAACAGATACGGTTCAATACATCATCCCGGCCATTAATAACAACCCAGCCGCTTCCTTCAGTTTTCTGCCGGATACGCTTTGTGAAAATAAGCCGGTACAATTCAATTCAACGCTCACAGGCATCAGTTCCTGGCTATGGAATTTCGGGAACGGCAGCAGTATTGCAGCGCCGCCGCTGCAACATACTTTCAATGGTGCAGGGTCATTCAATGTGAGCCTGGTAGTGACAGATGCAAACGGATGCGGTTCCTTGCCGGCTACCGGTATCGTGGCCATTAATCCGGCACCGCCCATCAATGCAGGGCCGGATAAATATTTCCGCATCGGATCCTCGGTCACCTTGGATGCAACCATTTCCAACCCGGGGAATCATAGTTTTGTATGGACGCCGACCACATTCCTGAACCTGGCAAACATACTGAACCCCGTTGCCACCCCCGACAGGAAAATGACCTATACCGTACTGGCAAGGGATAACATGACCCATTGTTCGAACAGCGACAGCGTAGTGGTAAAGCCGATCGGTATTGTACAGATTCCAAATGCCTTCACACCAAATAATGATGGAAAGAATGACCTGTTCAAAGTACTGGGAACGGAACTGGTCACACAATTCAACCTGAAAATATTCAACCGCTATGGCCAGGTTGTTTTTGAAACCAGCGACAAGAACACCGGATGGGACGGGAAGGTAAAAGGCAATGAGATGCCCGGCGGGGGCTTCGTTTATATTCTTACCTACAGCGCACCCAATTACCCGGTCGTACAGGTTGAAAAAGGAAGTTTTGTACTGATCAGGTAGTTTTAAAAGGAGAATAAATTCTACAAACCACAGCAATAAATTACAGAACTTTACCAGTTGAACAAAGGAAACAGAGAAACAAGGATGCAACCAAAAATACTGATAGCAGACGATCACAGCATGATACGCAAAGGACTTAAACTGCACATGCAGCTTACCCTTGGCTATACCGATATTCATGAAGTAGCTACCTGCAATGACCTGATGAAGGAACTGGTAAAGAATAAATACACGCACCTGGTGCTGGATATTATTCTATCAGACGGAAGTACCCTGGAAGTGATCCCCAACATCCGCCGGGTATATCCCGACCTGCGCATCCTTATTTTTTCGATGCAGCCCGCCGAAATATACGGGGAGGCGCTGAAGCAATACGGGATCAATCACTACATGTCGAAAGCCATTGGCGAGGAAGAAATGATACAGGAACTGCAGAAGTTCCTGCACAATGAAGAACCGGTAAGGCGCAACAATATCCAGCACCACGACAATCCCTTTACCAGCCTGGCGCCGCGGGAACTGGAGATACTCCATTATATACTCAAAGGCATTGGCACCAAGGAAATTGCCGATACGCTCAACCTGAAGATGAACACCATCTCCACCATCAAAACCCGCATCTTCGAAAAAACAACGGCGGGCAACATCAAGGAACTGATGGAACTGGCCACCCTCTATAATGTGAATTATTGAGCAGGAAGCAGTAACTTGGTTATTGCAATATGCATATGCAAAAGCTACTGATCCTGGCCGCCTTCCTTCTTATTACCACTGTACCCGGTGCAGCCCAGCCTGCTATAAGCTCTCACATCCAGCAATACACTACCGATAACGGATTGCCCTCGAACGGGATCAAAGGCATGCAATGGGATGCCAAAACAGAGTTCCTGTGGATGGCCACCGAAGCAGGTATTGTACGTTTCAACGGGGTTGATTTTAAATCGTATACCAAGGAAAATATGCCTTCGATAGCATCGGAAAGGATGCTTTTTATAGTACAGAATAATAAGGGCAGGATCTACACGTCAGACCAGCCGGGGAATATATTCCTTATCGACCGGAGCAGGCCGATCTTCTGGAGAAGGTCTGCAACAAACAGCAGCATCAATCCCTATATCAGCCATTATTACCTGCTGGGTGTATCGGATACTTTTTTTACCAGGAATGCCGGAAACATAAAACCAACGGGGTTCTCATCCGGTTTCAGTAAAATAGTTGCCCTCAGTGATACTTCCTGTTTGATCCTTAACCAGGGAAGCCTGTTTTATTATTCCCTCAGTTTAAAAGACCCCGTTATCCGGTCTTATGGAAATGGAAATGTGAATACCATTTTTAAGATCAACGACCGGTATTTTATCATGGACAATAAAAAGGATATCTTTCTTCTCAATGTAAGTGAACAAAAACTGGTGCCGGTCCCTTTTTCGGGAAGCAACAATAACCGGTTAAGGGCAGTAGCCAACAACAGCACACTTTTCTGGCAAACAGGAATGAGCAACCCGGTACTGATCGACGGTGAAAATGCATGGTTGCTGACCTACGATGGCACAAGCCTTTCAGCAAAATTCATTTCAACGGGTATTCCGCCCGATTCCTATATCAAGTCGGTTCAATACAGTGAAAAAAATGATCTGCTTTTCATCGGAACCGAATCCAAAGGCCTTATTGTAATTAACCAGAACAGGGTACAGTCTAAAAGAAGAAATAACGTCAACTCAAAAAACCGGAACTCCTATTATTCGCAGATCGAACTTACGGATGGGAATATACTGACCAATGAAAGTGATATCATCGGCGACAAGCGGACCAATGAAAACACGCTGCCGGTTCGGGGAAAATTCTCATTCAATATTTCCCATACCGGTGAAAACTCCCTGTGGTATACACAAACAAACAGCAAGATCGGGTACAACTGCCTGTTTGAATATAACAAATCCACGGGCCGCACAAAAGCGTATCCTAAAATAAAGTGGGGCGATATTGTAACAGGATCCGGCGGTAAAATATATTTAGCCAACATGACCGGGTTGGGCATTCTTGATGAAGACAGCCTTCTGTTTCTTTACCGGTATCCCAAAACAATGGCAGGCACAACAACATTTGATTTTGCAGAGATAAGCCCCGGTATCCTGGCCGTTGCCACCTGTTCGGGGTTATTGCGTTTCAATACGGCAACCCGCAGGCTGGATACTATCTTTTCCAAAGAGAATATCTGTGTACGCAGTATCTGGAAATACAAAGACTATGTCTTCTTCGGCACATACGGTTCGGGCTTTTATATTTACAGGAACGGGATAATAAGATCCATGCCGCTTGACAAGAACAGGTATTTATTATACCCGCACTGTTTTGTGCCGGATGACGAAGGCTATTGCTGGATAAGCACCAACAGGGGACTATTCAAATCAAGTTTATCGGAACTTATTGATGCATTTGAAAACAACAGGCCATCGGTGTATTATCATTATTATGGTAAAAAGGACGGGATGGAAATGACCGAGCTGAATGGCGGGTGTACACCCTGCGCCCTGCGCCTGCGGGATAAAACAATTTCTTTTCCTTCCATGGATGGCCTGCTGTGGGTAAACCCCGGGAAGGCAACTCCCATTTTACCCTCGGGAGAAATTTTCATTGATGAAATGACGGCGGATAATAACCCGGTGAATGTTGACTCGCTTCCGCAAAAGAAGCTGCCCCCGCAGACACAGGAGATTATTATCCAGCTTGGCTTTTCCTCCTGGTGCAATAAGGAAAATATTTACATCGATTACCAGTTGAATGATACACTGAACTGGAAAACGGTGAATACCGGCAACGATGCGGTGATCCGGCTCGGCAACCTCAGTTCGGGAAATTATACCCTGCGCATAAGAAAACTGAACGGGTTTGGAATAAATAATTACACGTACAAGGTCATCCGTTTTACCATCAGCACGCCCTGGCATAAGCAATGGTGGTTCTATGCCCTGTGCCTTTTAGCCGTGCTGGGAATAACCATCCTCTTCTTCCACTTACGCACCCGGCAATATAAGATCAGGCAGCGCAGGCTGGAAAGGCAGGTGGCAGAAAAAACAAAGGAACTGCAGGAACAAAATGAGATACTGGAGAAGAACGATACCATCAAAACCCGGCTTATCTCCATCATCAGCCACGACATTGTTACCCCTCTGAAGTTTGTTACCGTGGCCGGGAAAAACCTGATCGAGAAAAGAAGCCTGATGCCGGAAGCATTGCAGGTGGAAACCATACAGGAGATGACCAACACGTCCCAGGAACTGCAATTGCTCTCCACCAACATCCTCAACTGGATAAAATACCAGAATGAGAACAGGCGGATGGCAAAAGAAACATTCAATTTACATGAACTGGTGAACCAGGTGACAGGTGTGCTTACTTCCCTGGCAAAGCAGAAGAAACTCAGCTTACACAACCGGGTGAACAACGACCTGGAGATTCACCAGTTCTTTGAGCCGTTGAAGATCCTGGTGTATAACCTCCTGACGAATGCGATCAATTTTTCTGAAAACGGCGCTGTGCTGATCGCAGCAGAACAGAAGGACGGGCTGGTGGTTGTAAGTGTAAGTGATGAGGGCGTAGGCATGACCCCCGAACAGATCAAGAACATCATGGCCGACCAGTTCATCATCTCCTCTGCCAATATTGATAACCGGAAAGGGAACGGGCTTGGTTACCTCATCATAAAAGACCTGGTGAAGATCATGGGAGCCACCCTGCACATTGAAAGTGAAAAAGCCCGCCCGGACGACCCGGTCGGACGGGGGAAGGGAACAACGATCTCGGTTGAATTGCCTTCGGTAAAACCTAATACAGCATCCTCACTTTAATGGTGGCCTTTACTTTACGCAGCAACTCCAATGCATTTCTGCTGATGTTCTTATCCACGTCAAGCACCACGTAACCGATCTCGTCGTTGGTCTTCAGATACTGCCCGAGGATATTTATTTTATTGCGGCTGAGCTGGGTGTTTATCTCTGAAAGCACACCCGGCACATTATTATGTATGTGCAGGATGCGGTGGGTGCCCTCCTGCGGCGGAAGCGCCAATCCGGGTATGCTGTGAGAGCCGGTGCTGATACCCTTTTCGAGGTAGTTGAATAATTTATTGCTCACATCATCGCCGATATTATGTTGCGCCTCCTGGGTGCTGCCGCCGATATGCGGAGTAAGCAGCACATTACTCAACCCCTGCAGCGGGGTATGGAAAGGATCGCCATTCTTTTCCGGCTCCACGGGAAAAACGTCTACGGCGGCGCCGCCCAGCAGCCCTTCCAGCAATGCTTTGCGCAATGCTTCCAGGTCAACCACTTCTCCCCTTGCATAATTTATCAGGATGCTTCCCTTTTTAAAATATTTAAGGCTGCTTTTATTCACCATGTTCTTTGTGGAAGGCAGTTCAGGTACATGCAAGGTAACAATGTCTGATTTGCTCACCACCTCCTTAAAACTTTTCCGGTCCTCGGCATTGCCCAGGGGTAATTTTATTTCGGTATCATAAAAAATAACTTTCATGCCCAGGCTTTCGGCCAGCACGCTCACCTGTTTGCCGATGTTCCCGTAACCAATGATGCCCAACGTTTTTCCCCGCAGTTCATAACTGCCGCTTGCATCTTTCATCCACCTGCCTTCATGGGCTGCCTTATTCTTATCAAGGATCTTACGGATGAGCATGATGGATGCCCCGATCACCAGTTCGGCCACACTCCTGGTATTGCTGTACGGGGCATTAAAAACAGCAACCCCGTTGCGGGTAGCTGTTCTCAGATCAACCTGGTTAACCCCGATACAAAAACAACCGATGGCCTGCAGTTTTTCAGCTGCTTCCAGCACCCGCTTTGTTACCTGGGTCTTGCTGCGGATCCCGAGCAGGTGTACATTTTTTACCGCTGCGATCAACTCCTCTTCACTCAATGCCCCGTTCAGTTTTTTTACATTGGTATAGCCGGCGGCATTAAAATGTTTTACCGCCACATCACTGATATTCTCTAAAAAAAGAATGTTTATTTTTTCTTTGGGATAACTGGTTATTTTATTTTCAGCCATGACGATAACAGCGTATTTTGCACAAATATATTCTATCTAAAGCTAGTATTGCATGCTATTGATAAACAGACGCTTTCTGAATGGCCTGGTAATTGCCCTGCCTGCCCTCCTTTTAATTGAATGCAATCCTTCGGGCAACAGCCAACATCATAAAAGTGACAGTTCCGCCAGCATCGAACTGCCCGCCCCGGTTCCGATCTCTGCCCTAGAAGCATCCGCATTAAAAGCCGCCTGTGAAGCCTGGTACGATTCTGCCCTTGCTCCCCGGGGTTTCAATGGCGGGATATTGGTGGCAAAGAACGGCAATATCGTTTTTGAAAAATATTCCGGCACAGCCCATATACCGGGTACCGATTCCATCAATGCGACGATGCCCCTGCACATTGCTTCTGTTACAAAAACGTTCACTGCCATGGCTGTTTTAAAACTATGGCAGGATGGGAAACTGAATATAGATGATGAATACAGCAAATACTTTCCGGCATTCAATTATCCCGGTGTGACGATACGAAGTTTATTGAACCACCGGAGTGGTCTGCCCAATTACACCCATTTCCTGGACAACCTGGGCTGGGATAAGAATAAAGTGGTCAGCAATGAAGATGTCCTGGATTTTTTAATAACCCGGAAAGCCGAACTGGTGGATATCAGTGCAGCAAACACCCACTTCACGTACTGCAATACCAACTATGCACTGCTTGCCTTACTTATTGAAAGGATCTCCGGCAGGAAATACGGGGATTTTATCAGCCAGGTTTTTTTCATCCCCCTGCAAATGAAGCACAGTTATGTGTTTACCGCTGCCGATACATCCAGGGCCATTCCCAGTTATAACTGGCGGGGTAAGATCGAACCGTTCAATTTCCTGGATATGGTTTATGGCGACAAAAACATTTACACCACCGTACGGGACCTGTTAACCTGGGACAGGGTCTTGTACACGAACCGGCTCTTCTCCCCCGAAACGCTGGCACAGGCTTATGCAGGTTACAGCAACGAAAGGCCGGGTATACGTAATTATGGACTGGGCTGGCGCATGTATGATCATCCGGATGGAAAAAAGATCATTTACCACAATGGCTGGTGGCATGGAAGCAATGCATCCTTCATACGGCTCATCAATGATTCAGCCACCATCATCGTTATAGGAAATAAATTCACCCGTGCCATTTATCATGCAAAAGCAATGGCTTCGGTTTTTGGAAATTACTCTGGCAGTTCCGATGAAGAGGATCCCGAACAGTCTTCAGGCCCGCATAAAACTTCCGGTCCAATGCTGAAAACATCCCTTCCCGCGATCAGTGGGAAAAGTAAAGAATAATAAAGCAACATTTCGCAAAAAAAGGGAAACCCGGATAACCAACTTCCCTGACTGATTCATCCTGTAAAACCGCATTATGGCAAAACCGTTATGCAGGTTTTTATACAGAATGTGCAATATTTTTAGTCAAAATATGCGCTTTTTTGCATTTTTAATACTAATTTGACCTGCAATAAAACTAAAGCTTAAGGAGAAATGCAGGTGTACAGGATATACCAGTTAAGTCTGTATAAAAAACCATTACAGGCTTATGTATTTGATTGTACAAAAGCCGTGACCAGCAACATTACGAAGCTGGTTTGCCGCCTCAACAAAATCCCTGATACCCTGTCATCCCCCCTTTACTCCGGCATTCCCCAGCAGTTAAAAACCAGGCAAGCTCTTTTTTTTCAAAACAAAAACACGACTATATGAGAAAATTTACAACCAGACTGATTTCTATTATGTTCTTACTGGTTCCTCTGATGTCCCAGGCACAAACAAGCATTTCCGGAAGGGTCGTCAATGAACGGGACGGCGCTGCAGTAGAAGGTGCTACGGTGATCCTTAAGGGAAAGAACACGGGAACCAAGACAGACGCCAATGGCAATTTCAGTATCTCTGCTGCCAAAGGAGACGTGCTGATCATAAGTTCGGTCAATTTTAAACAACAACAGGTTAAGATCGGTAGTTCAACTTCCATTACTGTACGGCTGGTTAGCAGCGACGGTACATTGGGTGAAGTAGTGGTAACTGCCATGGATATAAGAAGAAATCCCCGGGAATTGGGTTATGCTGTACAAAAAGTCGGCGGAGATGAGATCCAGGAAACGCAACGGGAAAACTTCCTGAATGCTTTGGGTGGAAGGGTATCCGGGGTAAGCCTTACTCCAACAAGTGGCAATGCCGGCGCCTCAACCAATATTGTACTTAGGGGCTATAATTCCCTGGCACTGAGCAATCAGCCTTTATTTATTGTAGACGGAACGATCGTAGATAACTCAGTACTTGATGAAAACAGTAATGGTGGCAGCGGGCTTGGTTTGGTAGAAAATCCTTCTAACGGAACAAGGCCTATTAACCAAACTACCAACAGGGGAAATGACTATACCAACCGGGTGGGCGATATGAACCCGAATGATATCGAATCGATCACCGTTTTGAAAGGCCCCGAAGCAACGGCGCTATATGGCAGCCAGGCAAGTTCAGGTGCTATTGTTATCACCACAAAAAAGGCCAAGGCATTTGAAGCAAAAAATTCAAATTGGGAGCTATAAATTATGATAATAGTTTCCGGCTTCAGTTTGTGGAAAGATTGCCCGAGTTATATACGGATTATGATATGGGCATCAATGGAAGACTCGATAGTAATTTTGCCTATTTCGGTCCCAAACTTGCTCCCGGTACAACCAGGAAGGACCAGGCTAAGGATTTCTTTAAGACCGGGTTTTCACAAACACATAACCTAACGGTTGATGTCGGTAACAAGAACATGAGCTTTAAGGTTTCCGGTTCAGCTTTTAACCAGTCTGGTACAGTTCCTGACAACAAGTATACCCGTTATACAATCCGGATCAGTAACACCACGCGGTTTAAAAAGCTGTTTGACATAACCCCTGCCTTCACGTATACACACAGTATCAATAAAAAACCGATCCGGAGTTCCAACGGTTTTCTAACCACGCTCATGCGCTGGCCGGTGAATGATAACCTGAATAATATTTATAATGCCGATAATACAAAGAGAGAGATCTATACCAAAAAGGATGCCAATGAGGAATTCGATAATCCCCTTTGGAATGTGCATAACAACCGGAGCTATGATAAACTGAACAAACAAAATGCAACCCTTGGGATAAATATATATCCATTGAAATGGCTCACGCTGGCGGGTCGGTTTGGATATGAGACCTACAAAAATGATGGCTGGACCTTTTATCATCCTGAAACCTATTTACTCACAAAAGCCACCCGTGGCTCACAGGATAATTACTACCGGAAATATGAAGGGTACAACCACACCATTACGGCCACTGCAAAGCACAGCCTGGGAAAGTTCAACGGAAGGCTGATGGTAGGTACCATGTGGCAGGATTATAAGACCAGCGCCTGGTCGGTTTTTGGAAACGGTATTGCCGATGCCACCACGTTCAAGTTTGATCCTTCGCGTATCGGGGACTCCTCAACCACTGCTGTCTCTTCCAGGAACTGGTTGTATCGTAATAAAACGTTCAACGATTTTAATTACAGGCAGATACGGCAACTGGCTTATTTTGGTGAAGTGGCCCTGAACTGGAACAATATTGTCTTCCTCAACTATACGCATCGTTTTGAAGAGGGTTCCACCCTGCCAAAAATAAACCGGAAAGTGAATTATCCTGCCGGAAGCGTCAGTGTGATATTCACAGACCTCATCAAACCGCTTAAGAATAGCAATTTCCTGACCTATGGCAAGATAAGGGCTTCGCTGGCAAGCACCGCTAAATCGAATAGCCCTTATTCCAATCAGTCATTTTTCATTTTGCAAACTTCCAGTGGCGGAGGTTTTGGATATGATTTCAATAATTCCAATTTCTTACTGGAACCCGAGAAGCAATCAACCTATGAAGTGGGGATGGAGCTTCGTTTCTTAAAGAGCAGGCTGAGCATTGATGCTACGTATTATAATACACTAAATACAGACCAGATCCTGGAACTGGTACGAACCAGTTATGGCACCGGATTTATTTTAAATACCTTAAACCTCAGCAGCACCCGCAACCGGGGCGTTGAGATCGCAGCCAGTTACCGGGTACTACAACAAACCGATCTTACCTGGAACCTGGGGCTGAACTTCACAAAAAGCTGGAACAAACTGCTGACCCTGCCTAGTAACCTGCCGGAATTCTATATTTCGGATACCTGGCTGTACGGCAATGCAAGGGCTGGTTTGCAAAGAGGTGGCCCCACTACCAGTATCACCTCCTATGGTTACCAGCGCAACAACAAAGGACAGATCCTGATCGAACAAACTTCCGGTCTTCCACTCACCGATAATAACTTTAAGGTCAGGGGTGACCGGAACCCGGATTTCACGCTGGGTGTGAATAACAATATCCGGTTTAAAAACTGGACAATCAGTATGCTCTGGGATATCAAAGTGGGTGGTGATGTATTTAATGGAAATGAATTATTTCTTACAACGATCGGAAGGAGCAGGTTGACCGCTGACCGGGAAACACCTAAAATTGTTCAGGGCGTGTTAAAAGACGGACTGGAGAATACGGCCAACCCTACACCCAATAACATCGTAATATACCCGTACCTCAATAATTCCTACTATACAGGTGCTGCAACAAGTGCCTTGTTCAATGAAGAGTATTTTATTGAAAAAGATGTAAACTACATGAGGATGAGGGATCTTACGGTCACTTATAATTTCAGGAATATGATCAAGAAATTAAAAGTATTTAAAACACTCAGTGTATTCATGACCGGCAATAACCTGATACTGATCTCAAATTACACCGGCGCCGACCCTGCTGTGAACGGTACCACACCGGGAACCCGGGGCGTGGGTGCTTTTGGTTTTGATTTTGCAACAGTACCTGAACCAATCAGTTTGAACTTTGGTCTGCGGGCAGGGTTTTAATAAATAAACTTTAAAAAAATAATTTATGAAATCAATAAAATATTTATTCATTTTATCGCTCGCAGGTTTTTGGATGGCATCCTGTACCAAAAAGCTGGATGAAGCCTACCTGAATCCGAATGCACCGGTGAAAGTAAAACCATCGGAGTTATTACCGCCTATCCACTACCAGATGGCGATCAACCTGCAGGAAGATTTCCTTTATCTTGGTACCACGGCCCAGGTATATGCATGCAGGTATACATTTGCCAATGTTCCTGCAGTTACCCGTGACAGAACGATCACCCGGCATGAAATGATGGGTTGGTTCCCGGGAGTGGATAACAGCGGCGCTATCTGGCGCATGAATTACTGGAACCTGGGTCCTAATCTTAATAAAATGATCGAATGGGCTGCCGAAGAAGATCAGTGGGATTATGTGGCTGCCGGTTACGCCCTGCAAGCCTGGAGCTGGCTGACCCTTACCGATTACCATGGTGAAGTGATCCTGGATGAAGCTTTTAATACCAGCCTGCTTGCTTTTAAATATAATACACAGGACAAGGTATACGACCATGTAAGGAACCTCTGTAAACAGGCTCTGGATAACTTTGACAGGGCTGGTACCGCAAGCGGTGACTTTGCTGCGGCCGACCAGTGGTTTTATGGCGGAGATCTTAATAAATGGAAAAAATTTGTGTACGGGATAATGGCCCGCAGCTATAACCATCTTTCCAATAAATCAACCTATAAGCCCGACTCGGTGATCTATTATTGCGACAAGGCCATGCAAATACCCGGGGAAGATGCCACATATAAATTCGTAGGTGGCACGGTTAACAACCAGAATAATTACTGGGGCAGGTTCAGGGCCAACAATACCACGCTTCGCCAGTCAAAGTATATTGTAGAATTAATGACGGGCACGCAAGGCGCTGGCAGTACTTTCGGAGGCGTGGATGATCCCCGCCGCTGGTATATGCTTTGCACCGGTACCGGTACAGAAGTGAACAACATGTATGGAATTACGGCGACCAAAGGTGAACTCCCCCTGGCCACCGCCCAGCGACCGACAAATTTCTGGGGCGCTACCATTGTCCCTACTGTTGATACCGCCCGGTTTATTTTCCGGGATAATGCCGAGTTCCCTTTCATGACATCGTCTGAGATCCAGTTCATGAAGGCCGAGGCAGCCTTCCGTAAAGGCGATAAACCACTTGCATTGGCTGCATACAGGCAAGGCATTTCGCAGCACTATGACATGCTGCTCAGCAGGTACAATGTGAACATCAGGCCGGCAAGAGTGATGACGGCAGGCACCCGGGATGCATTCCTTGCAAACCCCGCTGTTGTGCCCACTTCTGCCAACCTTAGTTTGAGTCATATCATGCAGCAGAAATATATTGCTCTCTGGGGTTATGGTATTTTAGAAGCCTGGACCGATCTGAGAAGATTTCACTATACCGACCTTGATCCAATGACCGGCAATCAGGTATTCTACTCTTTCACTCCCCCGCAGGGACTTGACCTTTGGCCGGATAATGGCGGTAAACTCAGCTACAGGGTAAGGCCACGGCACAATTCAGAATATGTGTGGAACATAGCGGAGCTTGCTGTGTTTGGTGGAGACCTTGCTGATTATCACACCAAAGAAATGTGGTTCTCGTTACCTTAACCTTAACTAAAAAGACAATTATGAAAAGGATACTATTTTCGGTTATTATTTCAGTACTGTTTTTGAGTGCCTGTCAGAAAAATGATCTTAATGAAAACAAGACCTGGGATTATGTTCCTACCGGTTCGGCGCTCTTAAAATTCCTGAATTCCTATACTGCATTAACACCGTCCCTTGGTACACCTGCCAATGGCCCAACGGTGGACTATTATGTAAACAATCAGAAGCTGAATGCCACAGCTATAGGCTATACAACCCTTTACCCGAATGTAAGCGGTGCATTTGCTGCAGCGCCCAACGGCGTGGTCAATATTAAAGCCGTGCTGAACCGCAGTACGGGAACCGGCCTGCCCAGCGACACGATCGCTAACTACAGTTTTACCCTGGCGCCGGAGAAGGCACACAGTGTGATACTGGTTGATCCCCTGCCAAATCCAACACCGGCCACCCCCAATCTAATGGTGGTACAGGAATCGGTTAGCATGCCCGCTTATGGAAAATATAAGATCCGTTTGCTGAACCTGGTTGTGAATACAGATCTTTATGAATTGTACAATTCCACCACCGCAACTATTCTTACGGCAGGCATTCCGTACAAAAATTTATCTGACTGGATTGAATTACCAATGACCACAACCAGCCAGGCTATCCAGTTAAGGAAAGTGGGAACTACAACCTCTCTTGGATCAATAAACCTGACTCCCGGCAACCAGCGTTCATACACGTTCTGGGCAAGGGGTAATACGGCTGTAACCGGAAGGGCGATCAGTTTAACCAGTTATATCACACAATAAACAGAACCTATTACAAACAAAAAAGGCTTTCCCCACCGGAAAGCCTTTTTTGTTTGTGTATTTAAAAATTTACCCTTTCAACCCTTCAACCTTTCAACCTTTCAACCCTTCAACCTTTCAACCTTTCAACCTTCAACCCTTCAACCTACCCAAAGAACAAATACGCCAGTATGATGGAGGTGATGATGCCCACCAGGTCGGCCAGCAGCATGGCGCCGATGGAGTAACGGGTGTTCTTGATGGATACAGAACCAAAATAAACTGCCACCACATAAAACGTGGTATCGGAAGTGCCCTGCAAAATCGCCGACAGGCGGCCGGCAAATGAATCAACCCCGTATGTGGTCATGGTACTCACCATCATGCCCCGGGCACCGCTGCCGCTCATGGGTTTTATCAGTGCCGTTGGAAGGCCATCCACAAAACGGGTATCGGCTCCCATCATGGCAAATAAATTCTTCATCCCATCAATGATCACATCAAAAGTGCCGCTGGTACGCAGCATACTGATGGCTACCAGCATCCCCACCAGGTAAGGAATGATTTTAACGGCTGTTTCAAATCCACCCTTCGCCCCTTCCACAAAAGCATCAAATACATTTATCTTTTTGTACAAAGCGCCCAGGACGATCAACAAAAAAATGAGCAGGATCAATCCATTGCTCAATACCCTGGAAAAGGATTGTACCCCATCGGCGTTCAATGAATGCAGGTAAATGACCAGCAATGCAATGATGGACGATATGCCAAGTACCCACAGCATGATCACGGGCTGGAACACTTTGATCCGTTGCCGGAAAGAAACGATCAGCATGGCGGCAATGGTGGCCACAAAAGTGGCGATCATACAGGGAATGAAAATATCGGTCGGGTTGGCTGCTTTCAGGGACGATCGCATGGCTATGATACTCACCGGTATCAGGGTAAGCCCCGAAGCATGCAGGCATAGGAACATGATCTGCGAATTGGAAGCCGTTGTCTTGTCCGGGTTCAGTTCCTGCAGGCTTTCCATTGCTTTTAAACCAAAGGGGGTGGCCGCATTGTCGAGCCCCAGCAGGTTGGCCGAAAAATTCATCATCATATGTCCGTGCGCAGGATGCCCTTTGGGTACATCCGGGAAAAGCCTGGAGAAGAAAGGCCCGATGATCCTCGATAATACCCGTATCCCTCCTGCCCGCTCGGCAATATTCATAAAACCCATGAAAAGGGCCATGATGCCGATGAGTTTTAAACTCAGGTTCACCGCCGTCCAGCAGGTTTCAATGATGCCGTCCATCTTCAGCGGGTTTGCAGGGTCATCGGCCTTACCCACCACCATCCAGCTGAAAATATCTGCATGGCCCGGAAAGAAGATACACTTGATACCGGCCACCAGTATTGCCACAATGATAAACCCCGACCATATCCTGCTTAATGCCATAGAAGTAATGAGTTAGAAGTTATAAGTTGTAAGTCTTAGGTAATAAGTAATGGATTACGGATTGAAAGTTAGTTAATTCTTTTAAAAGATATGTTCCATTTTAACCTCTAAACCCTTCAACCTTTCAACCCTTCAACCTTAATCCCTTACCTTTGCGCCGATTTTTATTTTTGACTTTTTAATTTTTAATTCAAGATGGCTTTAAAAGCAGGGATTGTGGGACTGCCCAATGTAGGAAAATCAACCTTATTCAATGCGGTGAGCAACAGCGCCAAGGCACAGGCGAGCAACTACCGGTTCTGTACCATCGAACCCAATACCGGCCTGGTGAATGTACCCGACCCCCGGCTGGATAAGCTGGCCGGACTGGTGAAGCCTGACCGGATCGTTCCAACGCAGATCGAGATCGTTGATATAGCGGGCCTGGTTCGTGGCGCCAGCAAGGGCGAAGGGCTGGGCAATAAATTCCTGGCCAATATACGGGAAGTGGATGCCATCATTCATGTGATACGCTGTTTTGAAGATGAGAATATATTAAGAGATGAAGGCCCCATCCACCCGGTGAGTGATAAGGAGATCATTGAGACCGAACTGCAGCTGAAAGACCTGGAAAGCGTGGAAAAGAAACTGCAGCGTACCGAAAAGCTGGCCAAGACCGACCCGAAGATGAAGGCCGAACTGGATGTACTGCTTCGTTGCAAAGAACACCTGGACAAAGGAAAGAATATCCTGTCACTCGGTTTAAGCAAAGAAGAAAAGACCGCCATTGCCGACCTCTTCCTGCTCACCGATAAACCCATTCTGTATGTGGCCAATGTGGATGAGGCAAGCATGCATACCGGCAATAAATTTTCGGCTGCACTCATTGAAGCGGTCAAGAACGAAGGCAATGAAGTGATCGTGATGACCAATGCCATTGAAGCACAGATCGCCGAGTTTGAGAACGCGGAGGACAAGGCCATGTTCATGGAGGAATACAAAATGGATGAACCGGCATTGGATCGCCTGATCCACTCCACCTATAAGCTTCTCAACCTCTCAACGTACTTCACTGCCGGTGTGCAGGAAGTACGGGCATGGACCATTCACAAGGGATGGAAAGCACCCCAGGCTGCCAGTGTGATCCATACCGATTTTGAAAAAGGATTCATCAAGGCCGAAGTGATCGCCTACGATGATTTTATTAAATACGGCTCCGAAGCTGCCTGCAGGGAGAATGGCCGCCTGCGCATAGAAGGAAAAGAATATTTGGTACAGGACGGTGACGTGATGCATTTCCGGTTCAATGTTTAAGTTTTAGTTTTACCGGAAAGCAATGTATTAGCATTGGCCTGCGAACCTATAACATGGCTTCTGGGTCCGGCCGTGAAACTGCAGGTTTTCGAAATGTATTAAGAAACAGAAACAAAAAACCCGGCATCCATATGCGTTATGCCTCTACCAGGAGATGGATCTTACCTGCAATTGTTGTTTCGCAATTCTTTTGTACTTCTTTATGGTTTGCAGGCAATGCGATCATGCCCGATCTCATTAGAAACACCGGGGTTCCTGAAAGTTTTTTAGCCAACCTCACCAGTGCGGTGCAATTTGGCTTCATAGCGGGTACGTTAATTTTTGCCATCTTTACCCTTGCCGACCGTTTTTCCCCTACCCGTGTCTTCTTCACCTGTTCCATCATTGCAGCGTTGTTCAACCTGGGAATGATCATTCGGGGTATTACACCGCAGATGCTGTTGTTGTTCCGGTTCTTAACCGGCTTTTTCCTGGCCGGTATTTATCCCGTTGGTATGAAGATAGCTGCCGATCATTTTCAGCAGGGGTTGGGAAGGTCACTGGGATTTTTAGTGGGTGCCCTTGTTTTGGGAACATCCTTTCCACACCTGGTAAAAAGTACCATGGCCGGTCTTAACTGGGAATACGTGATCTATTCCATCTCGCTGCTTTCCGTTGCTGGCGGGCTGATCATGCTGGTTACCGTACCCGACGGACCATTCAGGAAGCCGGGCAACAAATTAAAATTAACGGCTTTTACCGTGGCATTCAGGAATAAAAATTTCCGGTCGGCCGCTTTTGGATATTTTGGACATATGTGGGAGTTGTATGCCTTTTGGGCCTTTGTTCCGGTGATGCTGGCAGCAAATAAAGCACACTATCAAACAGGCATCGATATTTCTCTTCTGTCTTTTATGATCATTGCCTGTGGCGGGGCCGCATGTGTGCTGGGTGGCCTGGTCTCCCGGCATTTTGGAGCAAAGAAAATAGCCACGGTTTCACTGTTCTTATCCTGTACATGCTGTTTGCTTTCCCCGTTCTTCCTTTTCAGCAGTTCGAACCCGCTGTTGACAGGGTTTCTTCTTTTTGGGGATTGGTCGTCATTGCCGACTCTCCCATGTTCTCCACCCTGGTTGCACAAAATGTTGCCGGAGAATTAAAAGGAACAGCGCTTACCCTGGTGAACTGCATCGGTTTCTCCATTACCATCATCAGTATCCAGGTAATTAAGTCATTTGCTGCAGTCATTACTCCCCGGTACCTTTATATGCTGCTTGCCATTGGCCCTGTACTGGGCCTTATTGCTTTGTGTAAAAATAAAAGTGACTGATGTAATATTCAAAGTGCATTACCGCAGCGGTTTTTTTTAGCTTCTGCTAAAGCACAAGGAATAATCGATATCGAAAAGCCATTAACTTTTTAAGATAAAAGATCCGCTAAGAATTGAGTAGTCATTAATGCTTGTGCTGCACGGCCGGCGTTGCCATCCCTGTTGTTTTCAGTTTGATGGGCTTAATATTCAGCGTTTCTGTTTCCTGCCTGCCTTCCGTGATCTTAATAAACTGGTTGGGCTTTATATTCTTAAATACCTGCGTAGTACCGGAAGCAGGCCAAACGATCTTTATTTCATCAATAACCCTGGCAGTGCCAATGCCAATGCTCTGCCGCAAGGGAGAAGAACCGAAACTGCCGCCTGAGTTAGCTTCCCGGTAAATGATCCGCTTCCTGCCGTTCTCTGTGATGGTTACTGTGATCTTTGAACCGATGCCCTGCCTGTTCGATGTATTGCCTTCCAGTTTTAAACCGATCCAGTTGTTGTTCCCCTGGCCGGGATTATAAAACAATGCTGTGTGATAAGCATCACCGATATAAGCCCCACCCAGGTCTTCGATGATATCCTGCATTCCGTTATTATCTATATCTGCAAAAGAAACACCGTGGCCTTTCTGCAAATGACCCACCCGTGCCGCATTGGTCACGTCTGTGAAATCCTTTCCACCCAGGTTCTTATACAACCTGTTTGGAATAATGGATTTGTAACTGGGGTTTCCGGTACCCAAGTAAAAATCGAGGTACCCGTCATTATCTATGTCCCCGAAATTGGCCCCCATGGAAAAAGAGGTCTGGTTCATATCCATGGCAGAACTGACATTGGTAAAGGTTCCGTTACCATTATTCATGAACAGTTGCACTTTACCCGCAGGATCAGAAGAAGGATTCAGCGCTTCTTTGGCTGTATAAAAAGAAAGGGCCCGTTCAAATTCATAGCTGCACATGAAGATATCCAGCCAGCCATCATTATTAAAATCAAAGAACCAGGTGGGAAAAGTGCGGTTCTCAAAACCAGCAAAGCCGGCTTCATTCGTTACGTCTTTAAAATGCAGGCCCTGCCCTTTTCCGCCCTCGTTGTGCAGCAATACTTTTTGTCCCCCCAGGGTGGAAATAAAGATATCTGCCCATCCGTCGTTGTCATAATCACCCGAACTGACTCCTTTGGCATACACGGCTACTTTCATGCCGATACCTGCAGCCACGTTGGTAAAGGTCCCGTTCCGGTTATTGATATACAATTCACAGGGATGCAGTTTGGCAGGATCCATTGTTTCATTTCCAATGAAGAGATCGATCCATCCATCGTTATTGAAATCGTTCCAGGTACCTGTTTGTGTGGGATGTTCCGAAAAAATACCCGCCTGTATGGTAACATCGGTAAAGGTTCCGTCGCCGTTATTGCGTATAAGCGAATTGGGTTGTTCCAGTTCTGCCATTTGGCCCTGCCAACCACCCCGGAAAATAAAGATATCGATCCAGCCATCATTGTTATAATCGGTTTGAGTGATGTTAAGACCCCCTTTGAATTTGCTGATACGGGATCTCTCCGACACATCCGTAAATGTACCATCGCCATTATTCTTAAAGTAGTGCATCGGGTCATCCAGTCCCCAGGCCGAGCTGATAATGTCGAGGTTCCCGTCATTATTAAAGTCATCCACGATCATTCCGCCTGAGCGGTTTTTCAGGTCAAGCCCCAGGGTGCCGGCAATATCAGTAAACGGGTTTACATTCACTTTCGATCTTGCATCCAGTCCCGGAATGATCCATTCCCGGGGAACGTTGCCAGGATAACCTCCGGTAACCATATAAGCAATATTCAATAACCAGCGTGAATCAAGATCATCCGGATTTTCTTTCAATGCTGTCTCAAAAAGTTCAATTGCTTTTTCGGCAGGCTCTTTATCCCGGTGAATTCCCTTACCCTGTATGGGCGCAATGCAAGCCTCCGCTGAATGATAATTAACGCAGTTATTACGCTCTGCCAGCCGCATATAGGCAAGACCGAGTGCCGGGATAGCAAATCGTTTTGATGCCGGAACATCTTTTACAAAATCTGCGATCCTGCTGAACAGGTTAACCGCATCCTGTTCCCTTCCGGCTTCCAGGAAAGCATGCCCGAGCCGGAATGCCAGGTTCAGGTTTTCTGTCGGGTCTTTCGTTACCCGGAAAAGTGAATCCAGGTAAACGATCCTTACTTCCGAAGCAAACATGTTTTTGGGGTTGTAGAACTGTATCCGCAACTGCTCGAGGTAGTTAAGCATTCTTTTTTCCTGGTTCACCTCAACGTCTTTATTGACCCCCTGCTGGGCATTGGCGTGCATGCCGGTCAAAGTAAAAAACACAGCCAGTATTAGAAGGACCGATCCGGTTTGCTTTGTACTATACATATAACAAGGAATGATTGAAAACAGGGAATGCAGAATTATCCTGTTGTATTTACATCAGCGGCACATAAACCTGCTTTCTGTCCTGTTCAAAGTTAAAAACAAAAGGGCTTCAGAAACCTGAAGCCCTTTAACTATTTTATGAATTGAGATTATTGCGGAAGCAATACCCGGTCGATGATGTGATATACCCCGTTTACAGCATGTTTATCCATGGTAAGTACATTGGCTGCTGTGCCGCTGTAAGGCGCCCCGCCCGGAGGGAATGTGCCATAGCCTGTAAAGCGGGCGCTGGTTACGGCAGGCCCTAAATAAGTGGCAACGGCAGATACGCCCGGGTGAGCAGCAATACTTCCGTTGACCAGGGTCTTTACAAAAGCCGGTGTTGCCGGAATATTATTTGAGAATACCCGTATGTTAGGCTGGTAGGGTGTGGTGGTACTGCTTGTTAAAGATGCCAGCAGGTGATAAGCAACAATGCCTTTAACCAGGGCAGTGGATACATTGTTCGTACCTAAAAAAGCAGGGCCGGCTGCTACGGCCGCATTTGCCTGTGCAGTGGCAATGACAGTACTTCCGGTTGCAGCAAATACCTGTGCATATACCAGTCCGAAAACAAGGGTTTGAAAAGCGGCATCATTCGGTGCCAGTACCGTCATATTGGTAACGCCGTAATTAAGCAGGGAATCGAACTTTGATAAACCAACAGAACCACTGTCTGCACGGGCAACTGCCGCACGGAAATAAGATAATGTGGCTTCCCCGGCGATCATTGTTTTTAACGTAGCCGTAGGCGGAGCCGCTATGGAATACCCCGTATGAATGATCCCATTGGCTGCGGCCATATCCGTAGCGATCAACGGCAGGTTATTTACATAAGAGTAAGTGGTACCTCTTGCCGGGAAGATCGGCATCCGTACAAATGGCTGGTTTGGATCCAGGATTATCTGGCTGGTAAGCGGGTAGTTCGGGAAACCGTTACCGATGGAAGCAGCAGGAAATTTCTGACCGATGGTATTATACTGTACAATTCCTGCAGCGTTGGCAGCAGGTAAACTTCCATTAATAAATGCAAGAACAACACTGGCAGGTGCTGGGTATGGAACTGCCCCGCCTGATGCAGCAGTTGCAAATAAATTCATCCCGTTATTATCCGTTGCAAATAGTGTAAAAGACTTTGTAAGGTCGTTTAACGAGGCTGTCAATCCTCCCCGTGCTATCAACGCAGCGTAATTGCTGTAATTCGGATTGGCAGCCAGCGTGGCGGCAATACCACTACCGGTTGGATATACCGGCGTGGCTATAGGAGCCAGTTGCTCCAGGTCCTTATTGCAGGAAGCAGTTAACAGCGCCAGTGCGGTTAAAACAACCAGGTGAAAAGCCCTGAGTTTATGGATCATTGTTTTCATTATAGTCATTTTTAATTTTAAATTTTAGTTACCAAAGGGATCAATAAATGTTATATCCAAAACTTACATAGTATAACCCGCCGATCTGTGAGTTACCGATCGCATTATAATAATACTGGTTCAACAGGTTGGTTGCACCGATCTTTATGATTGATTTATTGGCCTTGGGTAATTTCAGGCTTACCTGGGCATCTAAATTATGCACAGCGGGTAAATTGCCGTTGGCAAAATCACCCTGGTAATAAAAACCATCCTGCCACCGCCATGCTACGCTGAACCCGAGTTTTTTACCGGGGCCGAATGCGGTATTGCCAAGGGTGAGGTTTGTTTTATACTTGGGCGCATTAAAATATGCCACAAAATTCGACGGCACATCTTTTAATATATCCGAAGCAACGTTGGCACTTACCACAAAGTTCAACGGCAATCGGTAATCAACACCCAGGCCAAAACCATAGGTCTTTACCTTGTCGGTTGTATTCAAAGGAACCGAGATATTTCTCCTCCGGGTGGGATTCGTAATATCTGCAGCATTTCCGGTAGTTGTCTGCATGGTGTTTATCCTTCCCAAAAAGTCTTTGTACTGTCCGTAATAACCATACACATCGATCAGTAATTTGCTTTGCATTAACAGGCCTTTATAACCCAGTTCAAATGAACTCACGGCCTCCGGTTTTACTTCCGTGGTGGTGTAAACGGTGGGAGTTCCGGCCAGCACACTGGCTGCATCATATAATGGGTTGCCTGAATAATTCAAATACGTGGCAAAAGACGGGTTGCTGCCAACAAGGCGGGTACTGCCCACCTGCAAATTGATGAACTGCTGCTGGTTGCTCGGGAAACGATATGCGGTCTGGAAAGACAAACGTACATTATTATCCTGCATGACCTTGAACAAGGCCGTTACTCTTGGTGTGAAACGGCCTTTGAAATTATCGGCCTTATCATACCTGCCGGAAACAGTCAGGTTCAGCCGGTCTATGATCTGGCGGCTGGCCTGTATATATCCTCCATATTGTGCCAGTCCGAAAGCGCCGGTTGAATCAGCAAATAAAGTGCCCTTGGAATTCAGTATGTATTTTTTATAGTTAGCCCCGATCATGATATCTGCAATGCTTTTTGTGAATGGGGTAAGGTTATAGTTCCCTTCCACCGCCCACAGGTCGGACTGGTCTAAAAGCAAACCACCATTTTGTGAGATCGGCCTTTTTCGGATCGCATCATATGCACTTACAAAGGGAGCAGAACCTGCAGCCGGTCTTCCTACGTCAGCAAGGGCCCTGGAAGCCTGGTGGGCATCGTATTGCGTCATGCCGTTCATCAGGTTGCTCAGGTAGGAAAAAGCATATTGAATGTACCAGTCTGTTGGTAATGGGGTTGGATTTCCGGCCGCATCAGTGGTAACTGATTTTTTCCATGATTCATTAAACAACCGGGTGGTGGCAGTGGCGTTGTAAGACTCGCCGGCATTCTCCTGTGTTGTATAAGCACGGAAGGACCAGTTGGGGTTGTTGATCTCCAGTTTGTACTGGCCCATTTTGAAATCTTTCAGGGAATAACGGTCACTGCCTGTATAGATAGTATTACCCGTTCCCCAGTAAGCAGCAAGTATTGCTTCTGTATTTTTTGTTATCTTATAATGCAATGATCCGGCCAGTTTAAAGTTAACCGTATTCGGATTTAATAATTCCTTTTCGGTATAGCCTGTACGGGATACATTTTGAGGTGTATTCAATAGTCCGTTGGCATTGATGAAATTGGCTGCACCCGGAAGGCTGGCTGCAATGCTTGAAAAGAATGCACGGATGTCAACCGTGGTTTCGTCACCGTACACATTGATGCCGTCATAATTCGGATCTGTTTTCCTGTTACCCGGAATTACACTGCCCGTGGTACCTGTCCGGCTGTAATTCCTGTTATCGGTAGCCATCCAGTCTTTTGCCTGTATGAGCTCGGCATTTATTTTAAAAGCAAATCTTTCAGACATTTTTTTTCCCCACCTCAGGTTCCAGTTATTATAGAGGGAAGGATCTCTTTGACGTTTATTACCCACATGCATGATACCCTCTTTGATCAAAAAAGAGAAACCCTGGTATTTGAATGGGTTCTTGCTGGTCATCAGCAGGGTTCCGTTCATACCGCCGGGGCCGTATAAAGCAGAAGAAGCGCCGGACAGCAGTTCTATATTATCCACATCCAGTTCACTCAATCCGATGATGGAGGCCACGGAAAAGTTCAGACCTGGGGCCTGGTTATCCATTCCATCCACCAACTGGTTGAAACGGGTATTACCGCTTGAGTTAAAACCACGGGTGGTCGGTGTTTTAAAAGTAAGTGAAGAAGTGGTGATGTCCACGCCTTTAAGCGTTGTAACCACATCGTAATAATTTGAAACCGGTGAGTTACGTATGTTGGCGGCGCTGATCCTTTCGATGGAAACAGGCGATTCCAATATCCGCTGGGGAACCCTGTTTGCCGCTACCACTACTTCCTGGCCAAGGGCATTACTGGGCTTAAAATCAACCTGGACCGGTTTGGCTGCACTGGTCACCGTAACTTCCTGCAGTTCATATCCTACGGAAGATATCAAAATGGTTACAGGCAGGCTTTTCACGGTCAGCTTAAAATTACCTTTATCGTCAGTGAAAGTACCGGTCTCCGTCCCCTTGATCATTACCGAAACAGCCCCGGACCCTTCCTTCGTGTTGCTGTTTCGTACGTTTCCGTTAATAGTTACATTTTGTGCATAGGCCGCAATCGTTAAAATAGTAGCCATGAAAATAGTAACCATATAGGTTGTAACTTTTCTCATATCTCGTTTTTTGGTTTTAAATATAAGGCAAATTAAGCATTGTTATTTTTAACTTAAAATTTAATTTTTTACCCATCTTGTTGAAATCTAAGCTGGTAAAAAACGTGGTATTACAAAGCCCGGCAGTAATTTAGCAGCATGGCAAATTTCAATTTCCCCGGGCAGACCGCTTTTTACAAAGGCAAGGTAAGAGACGTTTACACCATTGCCGGTAAGTACCTGGTGATGCTGGCCAGTGACCGCATCTCGGCCTTTGATGTGATCCTTCCCCGGCCCATACCATTTAAGGGACAGGTATTGACCCAGATTGCTGCATACATGCTCAAGGCAACTTCCGACATCTGTCCCAACTGGCTGATGGATGTTCCGGCACCCAATGTGAGCATCGGTAAAAAATGCGAGCCCTTTAAAATTGAGATGGTGGTAAGAGGCAATCTTACCGGTCATGCCTGGCGTACCTATTCTTCCGGTAAACGGGAATTATGCGGAGCAGAAATGCCCGGCGGAATGAAGGAAAATGACCCCTTCCCCTCCCCGGTCATTACACCCAGCACGAAGGCTTCAGAAGGACATGATGAAGATATATCTCCCGCAGAGATCATAAACAACGGGTTGGCAACAGAAAAAGAATGGAATGCATTGTCCGGTTATGCGCTGAAACTTTTGCACGCGGAAATGAGATAGCAGCCCGGCAGGGATTGATACTGGTGGATACCAAATATGAATTTGGCAGGATCGGTAATGAGATCATTTTAATGGATGAGATACATACGCCCGATTCGTCCCGTTATTTTTATACCGACGGTTTTGAGGAAAGGCAGCAAAAAGGCGAACGCCAGAAACAACTGAGCAAGGAGTTTGTGCGGGAATGGCTGATCGAAAATAATTTCATGGGCAAGGAAGGACAGACCGTTCCGGCCATGAGTGATGAATGGGTGGACACCATTTCAAAAAGATACATTGAACTGTATGAAAAAGTGATCGGGCAAAAATTCGTTCCTCAAAAACTCAGCGACGAAGAAACGGAGAAACGGATCATCGCAGAAATAGAAAAACTGGGATTAACGTAATATCAGGTCTTTTTCATTTCATCCAGCCTTGGCCGCAGCCGTTTCATGCTTTTGTTGAACACCATCATCCCTTTATCAATTCCCTTGCGCAGTTCCTTTTGTTCCTCCAGGGGTAAATTGTACACCGTTTGGCAAGCCTCGCTGCAGCAACCATCCTTTTTTGCAGCACAATCCGCACATTGGATGAAAAGCAGGTGGCAGCCGTCATTTTTACAATTGGTATGTGTATCGGCCGGTTTGCCGCACTGGTGGCACCGGGCAATGATGTCTTCCGTGATGCGCTCACCCAGCCGGTCGTCAAAAACAAAGTTCTTGCCGATGAATTTACTCTCCAGCCCCTTTTCCTTCGCCTGCCGGGCATAATTGATGACGCCGCCTTCGAGGTGAAAAACATTTTTAAACCCGTTGTGCAGCATATAAGCGCTTGCCTTTTCGCAACGGATGCCGCCGGTGCAGTACATGATGATGTTCTTATCCCTGTTCTCCTTCATCATATCCACCGCCATGGGTAACTGCTCCCGGAATGTATCGCTGGGGATCTCGAGTGCTTTTGTAAAATGCCCCACTTCGTATTCATAATGGTTGCGCATGTCGATCACGATGGTGTCTTCTTTTTCCATCAGTTCATTCATTTGCTCCGCATTCACATAGCGGCCTTTTTTCTCCATGCTGAAACCGGGATCGGTGATCCCGTCCGCCACGATCTTGTGCCGCACTTTTATCTTCAGCACCCAAAAAGATCTTCCATCGTCATCCACGGCAATATTCAGCCGGATACCGTTCAAGGCAGGGATGGAATACAGGTAGTCCCGGAATGCATCTACATTGCTGTCGGGCACACTGACCTGTGCATTGATTCCTTCCTGCGCTATGTATATCCGTCCAAATACTTTCAGGGCATTCAGGGCCTTGTACATTTCGTCCCGGAACTGTTTGGGATCCTCAACAGGAAAATACTGGTAGAAGGAAATGGTGGTGCGGTGTTCGGTTTCGGCGAATAATAATTTTTTCAGTTCCGCCTGGGAAACCCGGTTGTGTAATACTGCCATAGTTTTTTCATTTGAATTTTTAACTGGTCTTCGACTTCGCTCAGACCAACTAAGAATAATCTTCCGGTACTTAGGATGTACAAGTACTTCGACTCCGCTAATACTTCGACTCCGCTAATACTTCGACTCCGCTAATACTTCGACTCCGCTAATACTTCGACTCCGCTCAGTACCGGAAAAGATTGGATGCTTGCAGGGCAAACCAAATTTGAGTTGCAAATATACTCAAAAATTCAGTGGAGTTTTATTGAAACAGTATTTTATAACCCGATGCTGAGTCCCCCGTTCCTGCGCCGGGGCTGTGCATTGGCCCGTACTGAATTACCCAGTAATCCGCCCGTGCCGATCCTTATTTCGCCGGAGATCGCTTTATTGTTACTGTATCCCACCACATAATCAACCCGGAATATCTTCAGTATATTTTCCAGTCCCACAAAGCCCTCGGCAAAATAACTGCTGCGGTTCACATAATATGCATTGGTGCCGGCCACCAGGTTCCAGTTCAATCGCTTAAAGAGCGGGATCTTATTCGTGAGGAAGCCATTGAAATGATGTTCAATATGCCCGAATGCAAAAAATGGTTCGGTTGAACTGTTGAGATAATAAGGAGCCAGTTGGTAGCTGTTCACGTATTCGCTGGCGGCAGTGGAACGGTTGCCGTTGAAATGCTGGAAATCCTGGATATGAACAGTCCGGGCATTGAGGAAACCTCCTATTCCGAGTTTATACCGGAATGTGCCTGCCAGTTTTAAATTCACGCCATCTGCCACACTGAAACGCCACTTGTCGAAGTTTGCATCGCTCCCCAAGATATTTTTGATCCCCCGGGTGTAGTTCAGACTGAACGTGGGATATTTTGAACCCAATGACATCTTGCGGTTTGGATACTGAATATAACGCTGGCCAGGCCTGAAGCTTATATCAATGCTCAGCACCAGTGCCTGGTTGGGGGTAAATTGTGCGGGGATCCTTTCTACGGGATAGTTGGGGGTAATGCGGCCTGAATCTACTTTGAAAATGGTAAAGGTACTGCTGTTATCCAGCGGGATCCTGTCTTCGTACAAAACATGGACCGCAAACCGGAAACCACTTTCGTACCGTTTACTGAAACCCAGGGAAGCAAAGTAGTTCTCATAGATCTTCATGAAATTATCGCCCCAGAATAAGGTATTGATCGCATTATTCAAAGGCAATACCTGGCTTTCTTTGTTGAACTGGCTCACCCGCTTGCCGCCACTGAATTCCCAGGTCTGCCGCCTGATCTTTTTATCCGTTTCCCAATCCCTTGTCCGCAGCGTCAGTTTGGCCCACGCATTCAGGTGTGTATTACTGAAGCCATAACGAAGATTGGGTTCAAAGGAAACATTCGTTTTGAATTTACTGAAGTACTTATCATAAAACATATTCAGGTTCACCACCACCCCTTCCACCGTATTATACTCCAGCCCTTTTATCAGGGATTCAATACCCCATTGAAACGTATTGGTCTTGCTGTAATGCGTGCGCTGGATCCCCTTCCAGAAAATATTCAACGGCTTCAGTTTGCCCTGTTTCTTTTTCAGGGAGTCGATCGAAGACTGGCTGAGCAATGAATCCCTTCGTACTTCAAAAAGGCTGTCCTTCACTTCGTAGTCAAGCCTTTCTTCCACTTCCAGCGGAACCGGCCGGATGGTATCCCAGTATTCCTTCGAACGTTTGTTTACCGCCGTATCGTAGCGCACAATGATGTTATTGAACCGGTTTTTGGCAAATACCGGGTTGATGAGGTAGTTTGAATATACCGCCACAAAATTTCCGATGGCATCAATGCCAAATTGTTTGAAGCTGAAATGGATCAGTTGGTTCTTCACCCGCCACACATCATTGCCCACCGGCACATGTATCTGGGTTATCTGGAGTGTGTCTACGATCTCAAGCTGCGAGGTCTTTGTAAGCCGCAGGTCCAGGCTGTGAATACGCCAGTCGCCATCGGTGATATTGATGATGCCGGAGAACACGGGTTCATAGTTACGCCGGGGGATCACCTGAATGCTGTTGATCTCTTTTCCGTCTTCATAAAAACTGCCCAGGAATTTATAGCGGTACATGCTCAACGCCGCATCGGCAATGGGAGAAACGAACCCTCTTGGATTGAGCTGGTTGAGGAATATGGAAACATTGTTTTGATAAAAACTGATGAAGGTTGGGAACGTGAAGCCAAACCCATCGCTGCCACTGACCCGGCTGCTGATCACTTCCAGCCGCAGTTTATCCGGCAACTGGCTGTATATTTCAGAAACCGATTCAGAAAGATAGATAATGCCCCTGCCGGATGAATCTACACCCATGTCTTCCCGGTCCTGTTCGGAGATCTTACGGCCCAGTATCTTTTTGGGAAGGTTCCGCAGCTTCAGCATATCCTTTGCATAGAGGCCGCATTGAAATGCCTTTACCTGCTCACTGTAAAATGACCTTTTCTTAATGGCCTGCCGGATGATAGCATATGCCGGGTCTTCCCCTTTTTTGATCACTACTTCGGCCATATCAAGCTGCTGGTTGGCAAGAATGAATGTTATCTCTTCATCGGCTTTTGCGATGGTGATCTTCGATTCCTGTTTGCGGTAGCCTATATGCTGGCAGACCACGGTATAAGTACCCGGGGAAACAGCAAAAGAGAATTTGGCTTTATCATTTGCACTGGCCCCGATGGATGTTCCTTTGATGGTAATGGATGCATAGGGCAACAGGTCGCCCTTATCAGAAAAAACAGTACCGTAAATTTTTTGAGCAGAGACGGGAACAGAGGCAAGTAAAAAAAGGACCAATAAAGCTCTGGGCATATTCAGTTTTGATTAATAACAAAAATAAAAGGCATTTTGTTACTGAAAGACTAAAATTAATCAAGGGATCCTTTATGCCTTGCTTTTGCGGAGAAAACTGCCTGCCAATGCCGCAAAACCCGCCACCAGCGCCCCGATGACCGCAGTTGCCAGCATCAGCAAATAAGGATTATCCATGTTGATCATAAGCAGGGATACTTTATGCGCCAGTATATGTTCATTGGCATTGCTGATCCAGAAACCCAAACCACCCCACAACAGGAAAAGCGCAACAAAACCGGTGATGAATGCCTTCCCGGGTCTTTGCGGGATCAATGCAGCCACTAAAAATGCAGCCAGGGCAATGCTCCACCAGGGAAGAAAAAGGCAGGCGGCAAAACTTAATAAAGCGGTTAGAATTAAAGAAACTATAAACTTCATAATATTAATTTGAAAATTTGAAGATGTACCAATCTGAAAATTTGAAGATGTACCAATCTGAAAATTTGAAGATGTACCAATCTGAAAATTTGAAGATGTACCAATTTGAAAATTGCTATCATTCATTTTCAAATTGTTTAATTTTCAAATCTTCAAATCATTTACTGAATGTCATTTTTCCCTGCACACGTTTATCGTTCACTTCTTCCTTCGTCATCATCCAGAGTGAATAGTATTTTCCGGCAGCCCACTGGTCAACAAAACTGTCGTAATATTTACTGCCCGGGTTACCGCTTTGCCCGCCGGGATAAACACCATAAGCTTCTGTTTTGGCCGTAAGGCTGATCACCATCCGCCAGCTGGGACCATGGTCAACCTTGGTGGCGTTGATGCATTGTGCACCGCCGCCGACCGGCAAATTCATCCTGCTCAGCGGCGCCAGTTTTGCCAGGTGGTTGATACGCGTAGCTTTGTTCTTCTCCCATTCCAGTTTTCCTTCGGCTTCCAGCTGCTGCAGTTGCGGCACCGATTTTTTAAATGCGGCTGTGATATCATCCGCCAGCGTTTCTGTCTGCGGCGTGGAAATATCATCCAGGAATTTATAGGCTGAATCTTTAATCACCCCCTCCACCAACGTACTCACAAAAGGACGCATGCTGACCCCGGGAGCATTCGCATACTCGTCGTCAAACACCACGCTTTCAAAACTTTTCCAGAACTTTTCAAATACAGTCGGGCCTGTTGAACCCACTTCATTTCTTGCATCCCAGCTTTTAAACAGCTCGAAATATTTTTTCTCCGCCGCATTCAGTTCATGCACTTTCATGTTGGCAATGATCAATGGCTTCATCATCACGGCACTCATATCCAGGTTGTCTGTCTGTAATGCCATCATATCCTGCGGGGTTATATTGGTCATGGAATTCAACCGCCGGTTAATGGCAATGCCCCGGTACACAGGGTAATCCCTTCCCAGGTAATAATGATAGGTACTGTCGTCAACCGGCTTTTGGTTGGCGCTGCTCACAAAACCACGTTCGGGGTTGTATTGATAAGGCACTTCATCCTGTGGTATCATGCCCTGCCACAAATAAGTGGTATCCGTTCCGGGCATCACAAAATCACCCTGGCCCTTCCACTTTGCCGGCCATTCGCCCTGTGTACGGATGGCGATGTCGCCGCTCTTGCAGGCAAACACACAGTTCTGACCGGGTGTGTGCAGGTTGGTAACGGCGGCCTGGTAATCGGCATAATTCTTTGCGTGATTGAGCATGTTGAATATCCGCAGTTCGTTGCTGGCATCGTGTGCCTTCCAGCGAACGGCATAATATTTATTGTTGGTGCTTCTGCCACCCGAGTACGATTTATCAAACATCACCGGGCACCAGTCCTGTCCCAACTGCACATACGCCACCGAATCTATAAAATCAGCCTTGCCTTTTATTTTGATGGTATCCACCCTGAATCTTGATTTGATCCATTGCCCGTTGAATAAATATTCCTGGCGGGAGTCGTCTTTGAATTTTATCTCGTAATAATCCCGCACATCCCGTCCACCGTTTGTAAATCCGAAAGCGCAACTGTCGTTAAACCCGATGATCACACCGGGCGCCCCGGGAAAACTGACCCCGTATGCATTGAATTCCGGCGTTGATATCTGCACTTCGTACCAGAGGGACGGCAGGTTCAATCCCAGGTGCGGATCGTTGCACAAAATGGGGGCTCCGCTTTTTGTTCTGTTGCCGCTTACTGCCCAGTTATTGCTTCCGTTATCCCGGTCGGGTTTGGATGCTTCTGATACAGCAAGTTCTTTATTGTTCAGGTATAACGAATCTGTACCTGCCGGCGCCACGGGAAAAACCTTTTGTTTTTCAAAGGGGGTCCCTTTCGGAATGATGGGATCCAATGAATCCTGTAAAGAGGGGAACAGTTTCGCAAAATCATCCGCACTGAAATAGCTTTTTACATTGGTCAGTTCAAAATCATCATCCCGGGCTGCCAGGTCATAACTCATGTACTTAAGAAAGAGAGCCGTTTTAAGGTTGCTCCATTTTTCGGGTTTATAGCCGATCAGTTTATACTCCAGCGGCAATGAACTTTCGGTCAGCGTTTCAATATAGGCATTCACACCGGCAGTATATGCATCGCCCTGCGCCTTGATCACAGGGTCTTTCTCTGATTCCTGCAACGCTATTTCTGCCGCGTATACCATTCCCAGTCTCCTGAATTCCCGGTCGTGTTCCAATGCTTTTTCACCAACGATCTCACTTGCCCTTCCCCCGGCAGCAAAGGTTTGCAGTTCCATCTGCCAAAGCCGGAACCTGGCATGGAGGTAGCCCTGTACAAAATAGGCGTCGTTCTCCTGCTCGGCAAAAATGTGCGGCACCAGGCGTTCATCAAAATATACATCCACCTTTCCCTTCAGTTGCGGGAATTTAAGGTCGGCAGCATACTGCTCATTGACCGGCTCGGCATTTTGCCAAAAGCCATGCTGGGGGCTTAAAAATGTACCGAAAGGCGGGGCATCTTTTCCGCCTATTTTCCAGCTGGTATTTAGTACATACACCAACCCCGTGGTTACTGCTGCACTGATCAGGAAGGGAACAATTCTCATACAAGAATATTATTTGCTGTAAAATACTAAAAACTAATATAATACTGTGCAATGATGTCACAAACCAGCCTGTCCGGGAAGAAAATAGTTTTACACCGCATGTTAAAAAACCTGCTTTGGCAATAGGTGGTATGATGTTTGGATTTAAAGATAACGGTATCCGGATCGTTCACGTTCAAAAGATAAAAACCATGAAAAGGAAAATATTTTCGTACGTCTTCATACTGGCGGCATTATGGGTGTTTACCTCATGCAGTAAATCAGATACGCAGCCCCCTGCTACTATCACGTTAGATGGCAAATGGATTGGCACATACCACAATGGCGCCGGCGGCCCGGTCAATTATTTTGCGCTCACTTTTAAATCAGGCGGCGCCCTGGTGGTGCATGCAAACAATTCCTTAACCCCCGACGTAGCGAATGGCACCTGGACCCTTTCTTCTGACAGTGTGAAAGCCAGTTACAGTTATACGGGATCAAGCGCCATCTATTCCATGGCGGCTAAATATACCGGCAGCTCCAATATCATGGCCGGTACAGTCGGACTCAGCCCAGCCGTTACAGGCGAAGCGGTTTTTTCTGTGACCAAACAATAAAGCGGCATATACCACTAAAGTAGTATTGCCGGTCTGGCACACAGGCCTCAACTTTGCACTACTCATATTTTAGTGGTTTCGAGTTTAAGTAAAAAAGTTGCCCCGGGAACGTGGCAACTTTTATTTTTGCAGTATGGAAGAACTAAGCATTGATACAAAGAACATCCTGGGTCTTAAGTTGCCATCCGATCCACGCTGGGTGAACCTGGCCGAACTGCAGCTGGAAGAGATCCTGACCGATCATGCCTATTGCGAGCAAAAGGCAGCTACCACCTGCATCAGCCTGATCCAGCGATATTCCGATAAAGAAAGACTGGTGAAAGAATTAAGCCCGATCGTAACGGAAGAGTGGGGACATTTCAGGCAGGTATTGGCCGAACTGCATAAACGGAAACTACAGTTGGGCAAACAGCGAAAAGATGTATACGTTAATAAACTGCTGGAGTTTCAGCGCAAAGGCGGGCACCCCGACGAGCGTTTCTTAGACCAGCTGCTTACCATGGCGCTGATAGAGGCCCGCAGTTGCGAACGCTTTAAAAGGCTGAGCGAAGGGCTGGATGACCGGTACCTGAAGAATTTCTACCGCCGTTTTATGGAAAGTGAAGCCGGGCATTATACCTTGTTCATCAACCTGGCAGAACATTACTTAGATAAAAAGACCGTACGAAAACGCTGGACCGAGTGGCTGAAATATGAAAAGGAACTGATGAATGAGATGGAAGTGAGGGGCGACCGGATACATTAATGCCCCCACCCCTGAAGCGGGCCCGGGATCAGGACGCAAAGTAATTTTCCTCTTCTTCAAAATTAATATACGGGTATTGTTCCTGCAGCTTTTTCAGCTTTTCCAGGTTGGTTTGCAGGAATTTTTTATGTTGTTCCGAAGCAGGATTGAAAGGCCTGTGATTCTTTGCCGCAACGATCACGGAGATCTCCTTCATCAGCTGCTGTGATGGTTCGTCAATACAGGCAGCAATGAATTTTTCCCACACATAGCTGGTGGCGGCATAATTGGGATGCACCATATCCTCTGCATAAAAACGGTAGTCCCGCAGGTCGTCAATGACCAGTTCATAGGCCGGGAAATAAAAACAGGAATCATTTTTTTCCAGCAGCTGGTGCACGGCATGGTTCAGTGTTGCCTTGCTTCGGTTATTCTCTACAAACCCATCCCGTAAATGACGGACCGGGCTGATGGTGAAAATGATCTTCAGACTAGGATTGAATGCCCTGGCTTTCCCGATCATCTGTTGCAGGTCATTCGTTACTTCCTCAACAGAGAGCAGACGTTTATTGAATTTATCGGTTGGCACTTTATGGCAATTGGCAACCACTGACCTCACCCCCAATCCCTCTCCGGAGGGTGAGGGGAGTTCGTACACAAATGCCGAACCCAGTGTCAGCAGTAACCAGTCTGCTTTTTTAAAAAAAGAATGCGCTGCAGCCTGTGATCCATTGATCCGTTGCAGGCATGCATCCTGGTCCGTGTTTGAAAAACGGCTGTGATGTTCCCAACTGTTCCAGCATTCGTTCTGGTAAAACAGGTCTGCTGCACCGTACTGCTTATTTTCTATATACGATGCAATGGAACGGCTAATGCTGACGGGATTGAACAGGATGCCATTCGGATTATCCAGTACAGTGAATTTATGCGCAGAAAGTTTAGCCCCTACCTGTTCGGTAAAACAGGACCCGATCAGCAGCAACCTGTGCCGGTGATTGATCTTTGTATCAAACTGCCTGGGAGTAAATTCCAAATGAAAGTCCATATCACGAATTAAACGAATTGCACGATTTAAACGACTTCAACGATTTAAACGACTTCAACGCCTCAAACGATTTCAACGGTTCAAACGCCTCAAACAAATATCTCCGATGCCATACGACTACATATCTTTAAAGCATCTTTGTCAAGTTCATTGAGCAGATCTTTTTCTTCAAAATAAGGGATCATCCTTTCCGTATCCATGTTGCCCACCAGTTCATCATCGGCCATGGGGCAGCCCCCGATCCCTTTGAGGGCGCCGTCAAACCGCCTGCATCCTGCCTCCAGTGCGGCATCCAGCTTTTCCTTCCAGTTTGCGGTGGTTGAATGAAGATGCACACCTATTTCTGTCCCGGGCAATGAATCCACCAGGTAACCGGTAACGCTTTTCACCTGGCCGGCCGTTGCCAGTCCAACTGTATCTGCCAGCGAAATGATCCTGATTTCCATTTCCACCAGCTTATTCACCCAATCAAAACGATCTCTTCATCATACACATCGCCATAGGGATTTCCAAAACCCATGGAAATATAAACCACCAGTTCTGTTTTATTTTTAATGCAGAGGTTCTGTATCTCCTCCACCCTTGCCAGGGATTCTGCAATGGTTGAATTGGTATTTCTTTTCTGAAATGTTTCCGAGACAGAAAAAGGGAAACCGAGATAACTGATCTCATCAAAAACCACTGCATCCTGCGCCCCTCTTTCATTGGCAATGATCGCCAGGAGTTTTGACCGGCTGTTTGTCAATTGCAAATTGCCTATTACCTCTTTGGTATCTGCCATCTGCGGTATTGCTTTGGGTGAAACAAAACTGCCGAAGTCGATGGTATCGAACCCTACTTTCAATAAGGCATTGATGTACGCTGTCTTTTTTTCCGTAGGTATAAAATGTGCCCAGCCCTGCATGGCATCACGGGGACATTCGATCAATTTTACAGGCTGGTCCATCATTTTCCGGGTTAGGAATGCGAAGGTAGTTATCAATATTGATTAATGGATTCCTTTTGCAGCCGGATCTTTTTCCGGAGGCGTTCAAAAAACCGGGCCCGGGCCCTTTCACCCACCCGGCTTATCTGCGTTGATTTCCGGATAGCACTTTTAAAGGTTTCCAATGTGTAATTATTAAACCGCTCATCCCGGGTATACATGAAATTGATGAGGTTATGGTTGATATACGTGATCATCGTATTCCCGGTTTCAGCCAATACACAATTATCCCCGGTAATAAGTTCATTATAATACATACTGCATGTTGCTGAGTTCTTGTCCGGTGATTTCCCGTAATTGAATTTGAGCCCCAGCTCAGCCTGCTTTTCCAGATGGGTTAACAGATCTTCCAGTTTATCGTACAGGCAACGGACATCCTCTTCCGATTCAAATAAATGCGTGTCCCTGTAAAATGCGATGTGGTTCAATATACTGTCTACCGAATCGGTACTCCATATTTCTGTGGATGGGATCCGGTTAAAGCTCTCCTGTACTTTCATGCCCAGTTTTACGTGTTCCTTATCCAGGTTCTTCACGGAGAATTTCAGGTCCTTCATATCTTCAAAATGCAGGAGGTTCTTCCGGTAAAAAAAGAATGTAAATGCAGCCAGTTCGGGAAACTGGAAATAAACAAAGGGAAAAATATCCTTCGGGAGGGAATAAATATGCTTGTGATCAAAACCCAGCATGAATTCAAACTGCTGCAACATCTCATTCAGGTACTGGTCATAAAAACCAAAGGAACTGTAGCCGAGTTTACCGGTAAAAATAAAATGATTGGTTTGCTGGTGCAAAAACCTGTCAACGGAAATATTATATGCGGAGCATAATTTCTGGATCTCATCAAACGTGAGGGGCTTCTCGCTCCCGGATACGCCGGTAAGCACTGTCGGGGCTTATCCCCAGTACTCCCGCTACCTCATCCGCAACAGACAGGTGGGGATGCAGCATGGACCTTATTTGCTGAAAAAACAATACCTGTGCATTATTCTGTTCCATTGGCCTCTCAGTTTATAATAAATAAAAAGCGGATCGGGAATTACATCATTATTTCAACCATAGCTGATATAAAATGCAGTTTAATTTTATGTAAGCCTGGCCTTCCTGTTGTTTATCTCTTCCCGCAGGCGGTTAAAGAACCGTATCCGCTCCCGTTCATTACTGGAACTGATGAGGGTGGCTTTCTGCATAATATTCGTAATGTTATTAAACATCGACCTGTTAAACGCTTCATCCCTTGTTCCGATGAAATGCATGAAACTATGATTGAGAAAAGTGATCCGCATATCGCCCAATTCTGCCTGCAAAGTATTATCGCCCAAAACCAGTTCGTTGTTGAATAACCGGAATGTGGCCGAACCGGAATGGGGATGATCCCCCATTTTGAATTTTACACCCGCTTCTGCCTCCTTTTCAATATGGCTCACCAGTTGTTCCAGTTTATCAAATAAGATGATGGCCTGTTCTTTAGACACCACCGCCCCGGCTTCAAGATAATATTCGACCTGGCGCAGGGTGGTGTTTACCGCCTCCGCATTCCATATCTCAGTGGTAGGTATGGAATTATAAACCTTCACGATCTCCTGCCCGATCGCATAGTGCTCATCAAACCCGGGATAATTGAAAGAGAATTTTGTTCCCTTCTCCACCTGGAACCCGGTAAAGGACCTCTTCCAGATGAAAAATTTGAAAGCCGCCAGTTCGGGTATCTGGAAATGCTGGTTGAACGGAAGGTCCTTTAACAGGAAATAAATGTGCTTTTTTTCAAAGCTGCTGATCACCGTATATTGTTTCAGCACTTCTTTCAGCCATTCGTCAAATCCAAAATTTGCATCATTATCCAGCTTCCCGGTAAAAATGAACGCATCACTTTTCAGGTTCATTAACTGGTCAAGTGAAACCTTGTAATGGACGCATAGCTTCTGCAGTTCTTCAAAACTGATGGGTTTATCGCCCCGGATGCGGCGGTAAGCGCTGTCATTACTGATGTCCAGCAGGCCGGCGATCTCATCCACCATAGAAATATGACCGGGCAGGATGGATCGGAGGTGCTGAAAGAACAGTAGCTGTGCATTGTTTGATTCCATGCAAAAAATTTGGCAAAAACTGCAAATGCCGCTTCTAATTTATCTTATATTATCCCAAACTACAATATTCTTTTTGCATTTTTTGCAAAAAAGTCAACTGGCGTTGCCCAGGCCGGGTAACAGATGCAGCAAATACGGATTTTCAATTAACACGGGTATTTATCAATTAGGAACCGGGGCTATGCATAAATAGTTTTGGATAATAAAATAATAATCATGAAAAAGTTAATGTTAGTTCATGCAGCAGTATTTGCAAGCATACTGAATCTATCGGCAAAATCAAGTCCAACCGGCATCCCAAAGGTCATCGACCTGAGCAGCAGCTTTGTACTGCCCAATACGCTCGTTGCCGAAACCGGCTGTTCCATAAAAACCACCGCCACCGTGGAAATAGCCAATCCGGACAAAGAAGCATATACAGCAAAATTCAAATTGGTCCTGAAAGAAGGCATGAAGGTTTTTCAATACCGGATCACCGGGTTTAATGGATACGAAGCAACGGAAGCTGATATACCCAACCCCAACCATGTTTTTATACTAATGCGGGGCCAACGGGTAACGGTCAAACTGGAAATACAGTTTTCGGGTACCGAAATTCAGTTCAATAAAGTCCACATTCTTACCTGTACAATAAAACCGGAACCGGGTTCTGCGTTTATTGATAACAAGCCCGGAAACGATCAGTTAACCAGGGAAATTTTTATTGGTTCGCCTAATGTCTTGTGTTTCCGTTGTGTGGAAACAGCCGACTTACCGGAACGTACCCAATTCTCTTTCTTTACTCCCGGTATAGACTATCTCCTACGGGACTGCCAGACATTTCCTGCATTTCTTTCCGGCCCATCCCCCGAATTGAAGCAGCCTGCAACCAAGGCAGAAACGGGCAAGCAGTATTTCGAGATCATTAATAATGCTGTGTTCGCCAACACAACGGTAAAAAAAGTATTGATCAAGAACCTGGAAGGGAAGTATCTGACTTTCAATAACAGTGCCGTTGCATTCATGGACCGGATTGAAAATGATACCCATCATTACCAGGACTGGGTAATACTTAAAAGTTCACTAAATGCATGCCAGGACCGAAAATACAAACTGGTGCAATACCTGGACGATAACCGTTGTTTTGAATTATACCAAATACAGGTGAGCGGTAAATATTACCTCTATTACAGGACAGGCATCCGCACCGGGAATGAAGGAGAAAAAATAATTATCAAGCCCCGGTATGAACTTAACGGCAACAATGACGGCAACCGGAAGCTATAACCCGGCTTTTGATAATTTACAAAAACAGAAATAATTGAAAAAGATAAAATCAAAACAAGAAAAGGCCATGCATGGGCACAGTTATTACGTTTGGCGTGCCCGCAAATAAAAGTCCTGGCATACCTGGCATCAGTATGACCATACCGATAGGCGAATGATGTGGTTTATCATATCACATGAAAACGGAATTGGGTATTGATTTGAAAAAAAAATAAAACTAAAATCATGAAAAAAAACATTCTATTATTTGTTTTAGTCCTATCAGTTCATGCAGTAACTGAAGCACAGCAAAATGATCTGCTGCTGACCAAAACCAAATCTCCCGTACAACTGAATGCAGTATTACGGGGAAACACATACATAAGGAATCAATACCCTGCTTTCAGAAACACCCCAATAAAAGATTACGATTATTACAACCGCAAGAGCAGGACCCTGCGAATCACCGGCCTTTCTCTGCTCGGCGCTGGTCTTGTTCTTGGGCTGTCAGGTTTACTTGTTGCCAGCAATGATAATTATACTGATTATGAAGGAAGGGATAGAACGATCCGAACCTTATTCGTGCTGAGTGCTGCCACCGGGATAGCCAGTATTCCATTGATGGTTCTGGCGCACGTGAATAAAACAAAGGCCAGGGCTTCATTATCCAGTCAGAAGACCTCTTTTGGCATTCCCGGCAAGGCAGAAAAGAATATCGTTGGACTTACATTATCGATCCCTGTCGGGAAATGATACCCTGCTCACTTTTAAAAGCATTTCTTGAAAATCGATACAACTATCCGGGATAATCGTTTTATTTTTCACTTGTTTTGGTTAACTTCATGATGAGTTGTATCAAGTATTAACGTGATGGTGGTCATCCATTTACGTGTAAAAAAAGATTTACTTTAAGGCGGTAAGATCCGTCAACAGAAACGAAAATTATGTACATGGCATCCATGCAGTTCCATATCGAAAACGGCCGGACCGGGAAACCGGAAGGGGTTGACCGGATCCCGGGCTCCATCCTGCCTGAACGCAGGGGAATTGCCATGGCCCTTTTGGTTTCCCTGGTTCTTTTGATCCTCAGCAGTTTCCCGGCAGACTGTAAAAGCCAGACCCTGAACTATAAAGTGGTCCGTAACGGCAGCGAGATCGGGTGGATGAAACTGGAGAAGACCTGTGAAGGCAATTACTGCAAGATGTTCCTGAATTCGGATATAAAATTCCGTATCCTCATACAGCTTACCGCATACGTTTTTGAGTCTGCTTATTTTTTAAACGGGAAACTTGTATATTCAAGCCAGTATCATAAATCGAACGGTAAAGTAAATGTGAACAAACAAACCCGGTTTACCGGCAATGGGTATGAAGTAATTGAAGACAATGAGTCAGCAAAATTAAACATCGGCAGTGATGTCAGTTTCAATCTCCTGAGTCTGTACTTCCGGGAGCCGGTGTCTTTAACGAAAGTGTATTGCGATAAACAACAATGCTATGCAGCCATAGAAAAAACAACAGACGGGGGGTACAGGATCCGGTTCCCGAACGGGAACAGCAATTGCTTTTACTACAGTAAAGGCATTTGCACCAAAGTAAAAATAGAGCATACATTTTATTCGGCAGAGATCATTCTTAATCCTTAATTGATGAACAGTACGGTCACTTTACTGGTTTTTACACTTTGTTTCGGAATGGCATTCCTGGCTGCCTGGATAAGCATACGGGAAAAAAGTAACCGCTTATTCAATTCAGACGGTGAACCGGCATCCAGTTCCGTTAAATTGCTGGGGGCACATATTGCGGGTATCTTCTGGCTGGGGCTGGTTCCACTATTCCTTTTTACACAAACAGCCATCCCCCTTTTAACCGGTGCTGAATTCCCGGATATGTACTGGCTGGTCTCCTTTTCGGTTGTGTTTGTATTGATAGCCCTGGCCGGTAACCGGTCTGGCCGCCAGGTACATCTCCGTTACCAAAACAGCAACCTCCTTACCGGTAAATTCGTAAACCTTTATTTCCCGGTGAGGATATTATTCCTGGCTTCATACGAATTTTTTTTCAGGGGCATTTTACTTTTTGACCTCAACAGCAGCCTTGGCATATACCCGGCCATCCTGATCTCAACGGGACTTACCGTTCTGATACATGTATTTCACGACAGAAGGGAGATGTGGGGCTGCCTGCCTTTCGGGATCATCCTGGGCGCTCTTTGCATCAGCATTCATGCGGTATGGCCAGCCATCGTGTTACACATTACCCTTTCGATGTTTTATGAGATACCCCCGGTTACCCGTTTTTTTTCCCAGTTAAAACCCACCAAATGAAAATTTTAGTCACAGGAGCTACCGGTTATGTTGGCCACAACCTCGCAAAAAAACTTGCGGAACGTGGAGACCAGGTACATGTATTGGTAAGAAATACGGCTTCAGCCAATATTCCGGTGCATGAGAATATCCGTGTATTTGCCGGCGATATAACCGACAGGCAATCCATTAACGCTGCGATCCGGGGTTGCGAACAGGTATATCATACGGCAGCGCTTGTAAAGATCTTCGCCAAAGAAAGATCCCTTTTTGAAAAGGTAAATGTGGAAGGGACAAAGAATGTATTGTCGGAAGCACTCGAAAACGGGGTTGAAAAATTCTTATTCACCAGCAGTTGTGGTGTGATCGGCCCGTCACTGGGAACGCCCATGAGTGAGAACGACCCACGCATTGTTTCTTTTGACAATGATTATGAGTTCACAAAATTCCTGGCGGAGAACGTGGTTAAGGAATTTGCGCAAAAAGGATTATTTTCAGTGATCGTTGCTCTTTCCAAAGTGTATGGGCCCGGCATCGAAACGCATCCTTTCAGTGTTAATACCGTGATAAATAAATTCATAAAGGGAATGCCTGCACTTATCCCCAGGCCGGGTGAACTGGCCACGAATTATTGTTACATCAACGACGTGGTGGAAGGGCACCTTCTGGCCATGTCCAACGGCACTTCCGGGGAGAAATATATATTGGGGGGCGAAAACATCTCGTATACAGACCTGTTTCAGAAGATCCGGTCCCTTTCCGGAACAAAGGCCAGGATCATACAGACCCCGCAGTTTTTTGTACAGGTATGGGGAGCAATGCAATGGGTACAATTTAAACTGACCAATAAAGAACCGTTTGTAACCAATAAGTCAATACGTACGATCTTCTGCAACAAGACCTTTACCAGTGAGAAGGCCATACAGCATTTGGGATACCGCCTAACCCCTATTGAAGAAGGGCTTCAGCAAACCATTCAATTCTTAAAAAACAACCATCATGCCTAACAGTAACTATTGCCTGATCACCGGAGCCAGCGAAGGGTTTGGAAAAGCCCTGGCGCTTGAATGCGCATCCAGGAAAATGAACCTGGTGCTGGTGGCCCTGCCCGGTCCTGAATTACATTCCCTGGCCGGATTCATTAAACGCAATTTCCAGGTGGATGTGGTGATCATTGAAAAAGACCTTACGGTGGAAGAGAATTGCATCTCGGTATTTAAACAGGTGGAAGAACGCAGGCTGCCGGTCAATATGCTCATCAATAATGCCGGCGTAGGAAGTACGATGATGTTCAGTGAAGGAAGCATTGATTTTTATCAAAAACAGATAAAGCTGAATGCCGTGGCCACCACCTTACTCACACACCTGTTCCTGGATACACTGAAACAGAACGGCCCATCGTATATCTTAAATGTAGGAAGCCTCAGCAGTTTCTTTTTCCTTGCCAAAAAGCAGGTGTATGGCGCAACCAAATCCTTTATTTATTTCTTCTCCAAAAGCCTGCGGAGGGAATTGCAGGCCGATAATGTACATGTGAGCGTGGTTTGCCCGGGCGGAATGAAAACCAATGCATCGGTCATTATGGTCATCAGATCGTGTAACTGGATCGGGCGGCAGTCCTTCATGAATCCCGAAGACGTTGCCCGGATCGCCATAGATGGATTACTTAAGAAAAAAGAAGAGATCATCCCCGGTCGGGTAAACCAGGCCTTCCTGCTGTTCAATAAGCTCTTGCCTGGTTTCATTAAAAAAATGCTCACCAATTACCAGATGAGAAAGTTACGGGCTGTTCCAAAAACAGAACCGGAACAACCAGCATCACAACAACCCATTGTTCAGAAAAAGATCAAAATGCATCTGCAATCTGTGGACCTTCCGCAAAACTAAAATGCATGAGACTATTCTTTACGAAACCAACGGTTCCTGTAATGTTACGATCAGGAACAATTTCATTGTGCTTATTGATGACGGTGTCATTTTTACTTAAGCCCGGTGTTATTTCTGCACAGCCCTTTGTCGATATCATAAACATTAAATACAGCAACAGCCCCAACACGGGCCTGCTGAATAAAACCGGGAATGATGTTGTACTTCAGTATTTCAGCCTGGGCACAAACCTGCCTGTACAGTTTAAGAACAGGAAAGATGCCATCATCTTCAGCCCGTATTTTGAAAAGTGGTGGTCAAAAATAAACAGCAATACCCAACAGCGTTATTCCGGTATTGCGCTGCCGGTCTCTTTAATAAAATCCATCCCCGGTTCCCGGTGGGGAGTTTTGCTCAGTGTGATCGCCCGGATGAATGACAGCAGCATCAGTAACAAAACGGGTATGCAGATCGGGGGAGCCTTTATTGTGAACTATAAGCGAAACGAGAACCTTACCTGGAAACTGGGCACCTATGTCAACAATGAATTATTTGGCGTATTTGTAATGCCGCTGGCCGGTATCGACTGGAAAATAAACAGCCGGAGCAACCTGTTTGGAGTATTGCCCGGCAACCTTACCTATGAACACAAGATAAACGATCATTTTATTACGGAGCCTGCTTCAGGGCCATCACAAATTCGTATGGGAAGAAAACCGGCTACTGGCGCATTGACGAGAACCAGTTGGGATTTTACCTGGATACGTACCTAAGCAAGAACCTTGTACTGAATATGGAGGGCGGTCATTCCTTATTCCGGAAGATACGAACAGGAGAAAAAAAGGTGTCAAAAATTGATGCAGCCGTGAATGATAATTTATACTTCAGGTTATCTTTTGCGTACCGGGTCCGGTTCACAAAAAGATGAGCAGGCCTACCCTCTTTGTTTCATTGTCTCATACAGGATGATACCCGCGGCCACCGATACATTCAGTGAATCAAAATCACCCGTCATCGGGATCCGGAACTTCTCATCACATATTTTTAACAGCGCCGGGTAGATCCCTTTTTCCTCCCCGCCCATTACGATGGCGCAGGGTTCCTTCATATCCAGTTCAAAGACTTTCCTGGCTGCCTTCATCTCACTGGCAAAAACCCTGATGCCGTTCATGTGCAGGTCATCCACGGCCTTCATCAGGCTGTTAACACGGCAAACGGCAATCTTTTCCAATGCCCCGGCCGATGTAAGCACGGCATCTTCATTCAGCGCACCTACTCCTTTATCGGGTATGATGATGGCATGCACGCCAAAACACCAGGCGCTTCTTGCGATGCCGCCGATGTTCCGGATATCTGTTACGCCGTCCAGTATCAAAAACAACGGCGTTTCCCCTTTATCCACCACGAATGAAATGACATCCTGCAGGTCCTGGTACTGCACTTTGGCGATCAGGGCCACACAACCTTCGTGGTTGCTTACATTAAAATTGTTCAGCTTCTCAACCGGCACTTTATTGATGGGGGTCTGGGTATGTTCTGCCAGTTTTTTTATTTCATCAATCCCTTCTCCATGCACCGTGCTTTGCAGGTATATGCGCTCCAGGTGCTTGCCGGTCTGCATGGCTTCCATAACGGCTTTGCGGCCCACAAGGAGCGAACTTTTTTTGGGCCGGTGATGTTGCTGGCGGAAATTTTTCACGGTTCAAATGTAGGTTTAAATCAAATAAAAAACCCTCTCTGTACGGAGAGGGTCTGGGTGTAAGCAATTAGTCTATTTTAATCCGAATACTTTCTTTACATCCTTCACGGCATCCAGTTTCTCCCAGGTGAATAATTCCACTTTCTTTTTAATGGTCTTGCCGTCGGGGGAAGTGAATGTTTTTTCAACGATCTTATTGGTACGTCCCATGTGGCCGTAGGCTGCTGTTTCGCTGTACATGGGGTTACGCAGTTTTAAGCGTTTTTCAATAAAGTACGGGCGCATGTCGAAGCAGGGCATCTGCATCACTTTTTCAGCAATTTCCCCGTCGCTCATTTTTACTTTAGAAGTGCCGTACGTTACTACGTTGATCGCAGTAGGCTGTGCCACCCCAATGGCATAAGAAACCTGTACAAGCACTTCATCGCATAAACCGGCAGCTACCAGGTTCTTTGCGATATGGCGTGTTGCATAGGCAGCGCTGCGGTCAACCTTGCTGGGGTCCTTACCACTGAAAGCGCCACCGCCGTGTGCACCTTTACCGCCATACGTATCCACAATGATCTTACGGCCGGTCAGACCGGTATCTCCGTGCGGGCCACCGATCACAAACTTACCGGTTGGGTTGATGTGGTATTTTATCTTGTTATTAAAAAGATGATTGTATTTTGGATACTTTGCTTTTACCCTTGGTATCACAATATTGATGATGTCCTTCTTGATCTTAGCCAGCATTTTATCATCGGAATCAAAATCATCGTGCTGCGTTGAAATGACAATGGCATCGATCCGCACGGGCCTGTTGTTGTCATCATATTCCAGGGTAACCTGGCTTTTTGCATCCGGGCGAAGGTATTTTATCTGCTTGTTCTCCCTGCGTATGGCAGCCATTTCAATCAAAATAAAATGGGCCAGGTCCAGTGCCAGCGGCATGTAGTTATCGGTTTCGTTGGTGGCATAGCCAAACATCATTCCCTGGTCGCCGGCGCCCTGTTCTTCTTTTTTCTTACGGTCAACACCCTGGTTGATGTCGGATGACTGCTCATGGATCGCTGATAAGATGCCGCATGAATTTGCTTCAAACATATAATCGCTCACGGTGTAGCCGATCTGGCGGATCACTTTACGGGCGATCTCCTGCACATCCAGGTATGCCTTGCTCTTCACCTCGCCGGCCAGAATGACCTGGCCGGTGGTAACCAGCGTTTCGCAGGCTACTTTGCTGTTGGGGTCAAAGGCTAAAAAGTTATCAATCAATGCATCACTGATCTGGTCTGCAACTTTATCGGGGTGTCCTTCGCTGACAGACTCGGAAGTAAATAAATATGGCATGTTATTTTTTTAAGATGGCAAAGATAAGGTTGTGCCGGTTAAACAACAAAGTCTGCAGGGCATTCTGCAGACTTTATTAATTCACATACTGTGTATTGTTTAAAGCTTTGAATAAATGATCCGTAGCCTCAGTTTATAATTGGGGTTGCTTCCGCTTCCGATCCGCACCCTTCCATAAGCAATATTGTTGCTGAAGGGGATGTACGACGAAGTTGAATACTGTCCATAATGCAGGTTATAAGGCGCATACAGCCGCATGCCGTAATTGGGCGTGTGCTGGGTTACCAGTCGCTGTATATACCGGGAGATATTGAAATTATAATGACTGATCTGCATCCCAAAGGGGTCGTATTTGGTTCGTTTAAATCCGCCAAAATAATTAAAGTCGATGGTTCCCGGGAAATAAGGGAATAATATAGGGGTCCTGTAATCGGGGTCATAGATCGTAGTGGTGTTCAGGTCAAAATAAACCGGTTTCCACTTTGGATCCACGGTTGAATCCCGGAGGTCTAAATACAGGAAATTGGGCACCGAAAGTTTTTCATCAAGCATCGGGTCGGTTGGTATTTGTTCTACGATCAGCTCCGCCCGGTGAACGATGCGGTTTGATAAACCAGGCAAACCCGGTATGCTGAGATTGACATACGTGCCGGGAGCGGTCTGAAGATAGTGCTCTCCTGCCAACGGTGTCATAACGGGGTATCCAGACCGGTTCCTTACAATATTACAAACGGAGTTGGAAGGAGGATAGGTCCCGATCAGGTTGCTGTTGAACCGCAATGAAGTATATACCGTATCCAGCTTTCCATTGTTCTTCCTCCGATAGTGTATTTCCAGTTTGGTAGCGGTATCTGCCAGGTTAACATACATCAGCCCGTTTCCATTGCTTGCCAGAACGGCAAGGCCATTATAAAAACGCTTATACAGGGAATCTGAATAAAAGGCATTGTTGATGCTGTTTGCCTGGGTGCTGTCGCGGTTATATAACTGCAGTGCCCAGTTCTGGTCAAGTTTTATTCTTACCTGGTAGTTGACCGAATCTCTCCGGTTGGTGAATTTTACATAATTGCCCAGTTTGCGAACGTCGATATCGGCGGTACCAAGTGTGGGACCACCATATACCGGTTGATAATTGGTTGGATTGTCCTTATACACAGAATCCCTGAAATAGGGTTCGTTCACTTCTTTCACTTCCAGGTGAATGGGCAGGGTACTGTCGCCCCAGAAACCTTTATACTTCAGGCAAAGTACAATGGAATCAAGCCCGGCGCCAAAACCATTTAGTGTGTCTTTTACATCACCGATATAGTAAGGGAAAAAGGGCGGCTTCAGTTGCATGAATGAATTTGCTGTGGTGGTGCCAAATAACGGATCGAACGTGATGCTGCCCAATGCATAGTCTTCTGTACGGAAAATATAGGTGGAGTCCAGGAATACGCCCTGGGTGGAATTGACCGTGAGAATGGTATCGAATGTGTTGACATTATCAACCGCCGGTAAAAGGTCGCTGCCGATCCGGGTGGTGTCAAACTTTGTACAGTTCCAGTTTAAGAAAGATATAAGAACCGCTGCTGTGAGCGCAATGAATAGAATACGTTTTTGCACCATACTGATTAAATGAAATCTGTGTTAGTTTTTCTATTTGGCAAGGTCGGTATACAATTGTAAATAGTCTGTTAAATCACTTTCTGCATCGTACCTGATCACTTTCTTGCCTTTCACTTTTGAAAACTGCTCAACCAGTTTTTTATCCACTTTATCAGCGCCAAATGTGATGGCGTCTGCATACGTAGCCCCTCCCCTGAACATGGCCAGGTTGTTGGCATCTTTAAAGGGTTCCAGTTCTTTTTTGTGATGTGGTCGTTTATAGTTGCCAGCTTCAGGAAATCGGCACCCAGTTTTTCTTTAAATGTCTGCTGGCCGATGGTATAAACGATCTTGCTGTTGCTGAAAACAGGTTCCTTCTTATACGCATTCTTAATGAACATCGGGATCAGTCCCGTCATCCAGCCGCTGCAATGGATGATGTCGGGCGGCCATCCGAATTTTTTTACAGTTTCCAGTGCCCCTTTGCAGAACAAGACCGTACGCAGCCCGTTGTCCTCGAACCAGCTCTCCTTTTCATCATGAAAAATGGATTTTCTTTTGAAGAAATCCTCGTTGTCCAAAAAGTAGATCTGCAACCGGGCATTGGGCAGTGAGGCCACTTTAATGACCAGGGGATAATCGTCATTATCGATGGTGACATTGATGCCCGATAAGCGGACAACCTCATGCAACCGGTGCCTCCTTTCATTGATCACACCAAACCGGGGCATAATACAACGAACTTCCATACCGCTGTCATTCGCCTTTATTGCCAGCTTGTTCACTATTTCCGCAAAATCTGTCAACTCCAGGTAGGGCGACATCTCGTTGGCAATAAATAAAATCCTTTTCTTTGTTGACATTTGTACTTAGTTTGTTGCAGTATTTAGTTTAAAGGGAGTGCAAAAGTACTGTATTTTTTTGGGAAATTGAGATTGAACAAGCATTTGAAGCCTAATTAACCAGACAATGATCGTTTTTAAGAAAGCAGCCGATATTGGCAGATTCCTGCACCAGGCAAGTGAAAAAGGCAGAAAAACGGGCTTTGTGCCTACCATGGGTGCCTTGCACCAGGGCCATATCTCGCTGATCGGAACTGCAAAAAGTTCCGGCAACCTGGTGATAAGCAGCATTTTTGTAAACCCTACCCAGTTCAACGATGTTAAAGACTTTCAAAACTATCCTTCCACCATTGAAAAAGACATTGACCAGTTGGAAAATGCCGGATGCGATGTATTGTTCCTTCCATCGGTTGACGAAATGTACCCGGATGGATTAATGAACAAAGCCCCCTATGAACTTGGCTACTTAGAAACCGTACTGGAAGGAAAATACCGTCCCGGTCATTTCCAGGGAGTATGCCAGGTGGTACACCGCTTACTGAGCATCATACCTGCCGACTTCTTGTATCTTGGCCAGAAAGATTTTCAGCAATGCATGGTACTAAAAAAGATGATGGAAGGGAAAGGGCTCAAAACAACCGTCATCATCTGCCCCACCCTCCGGGAAGCAGACGGGCTTGCCATGAGCAGCCGCAACATGCGGCTTAATGAAACGGCCCGGGCAAAGGCCGTGGAAATATTCAAAACCCTTTCACACATCAAGAACGAAGTAAAGCCCGGCAACCTGGTGGAATTAAAGAATGATGCGGCCCGGCATTTGAATAAGGCCGGCTTCCGGACAGATTACGTGGAGATCGCCGATGCAGAAACCCTGGAACTGAAAGACCACTGGGATGGGAGAACGAAACTGGTTGCCTTATGTGCCGCCTTCATGGGTGATGTACGGCTCATCGATAATATGCTGCTTTGACCGTATACCTGTGTGGTAACCTAGTATTAAATTTATCTGCAGAAATTTTTCAAAGCCATTCCTTCGTAATTTGTCACCGATTATGCGTAAACCGTTATTCGCCATTTTGCAGTATGTCATTTTCCTGGGTGCCGGTATCTTCCTGGTATGGTGGAGCATTCACAAACTATCCGACAAGGATTACGCAGAATTCATCATGGCTTTAAAAACGGCAAACTATTACCTGCTCATCCCGGTTTTTTTTATCCTGATCGCCAGCCATCTCAGCCGGGCCATCCGCTGGAAGATATTGATGAGGTCAATGGGCTATAATCCTAAAATAAGCAATACCTTCTGTGCGGTGATGATCGGCTACCTGGCAAACTTTGCCTTTCCCCGACTGGGCGAGGTCTTAAAATGCACCATCCTGGGCAAATATGAAAAAGTACCCGCAGATAAACTGGTAGGTACCATCCTTGTTGAAAGGGCCGTTGACCTTGTATCGTTCTTTATCATCATCGTTATCTCGCTGCTTACGCAGGCCGACGTGGTGGGCGAATATGCCATTAATATCTTTAAACGGTACATCCTTTCAAAAGATACCGGTACCACCCTGTTCAAACTGGCACTGGTGATCTTTATCATCACCGGCTTCTTCATCATCTTAAAATACCTGGTGAGAAAATACCCCGGCAGCAAACCCATTCAGAAAATCAGAGGCATTGTCAAGGGCATCATTGAAGGGTTACTTACCCTGAAGAACGTGAAGAACAAAGGCCGTTTCATCCTGCACAGTTTTTTTATATGGGGCTGTTACCTCGGCGGGACCTATCTTGGTTTTTTTGCCATTGCAGAAACCAGCGGCCTCCCGGTCCTTTCGGCATTCCCCGTACTGGCATTTGGTACGGTTGCCACGATCGTTACACCCGGCGGCATCGGCCTGTACCCGGTATTTTTAATGGAAGCCATGAAGCTGTACAGCATACCCGAAAGCTATGGTACGGCAAACGGCTGGCTGCAATGGTCGGCACAGTTCCTGATCGTACTCGTGGTGGGTTTTTTATGTTTGTTAATTTTGCCTTACATAAACAAAACAAAGAATGAGATCAGTAAGCAGCATACCCAACAAGATATTTAACCTTGATGACCTGATGCACCAGGTAAGGCGCTGGCGGCTGCACAACAAAAAGATCGTGTTCACCAACGGGGTGTTTGATATCCTGCACGAAGGGCATATTGCTTCATTGAGTGAAGCCGCTTCGTACGGCCATGTACTGATCGTTGGCGTGAATACCGATGCTTCGGTGAAAAGATTAAAGGGAGAAAGCCGGCCGGTGAACAGTGAAAATTCAAGGGCCCTGATACTGGCGTCACTGGTGATGACAGATGCCATCATCCTTTTTGAGGAGGACACGCCGCTGAATCTGATTTCAGCCGTATTGCCCGATGTATTGGTGAAAGGCGGGGATTATACCATCGGCCAGGTCGTGGGTGCCAACGAAGTGATGGCCAATGGCGGTGAAGTGAAGATCGTTCCCATACTGGAAGGATTTTCCACCACGTCCATCATTCAGAAGATGAGGGATACCAAATAGCGTATCAATAAACTTCACAGAAATTTAATACGCATTTAAAGTGTTGTTCATTTACATGCCTTTAATTTCGTTTCACTAACCAGTAAACAAGCTTGCAGAAAAGAAAGATCATATTCCGGGACCTGAGCTGGCTTTCCTTTAATGCAAGGGTGTTACAGGAAGCAGCCGATGACACGGTTCCGTTGCGGGAACGCATCCGCTTCCTGGGTATCTTTTCCAACAACCTGGATGAATTCTTCCGGGTACGGGTGGCCACACTGAAACGTATGATCGAGTTTGGCAGTAAATCGCGGATGCATCTTGAAATTGCCCCGGAAGCCATACTCGAAGAGATCCAGGAAATAGTAATTGAACAGCAAAGGGAATTTGAACGCATATGGAATGAGATATTAAGGGAACTCCGGAAAGATAAGATCCTGCTTGTCAATGAAACCCAGCTGAACAGGACACAGCAACGGTTTGTACTGGACTACTTCAACGAAGAGATACGCAGCAATGTCATCCCCCTGATGATCGAAAGCATCCAGGATTTTCCCGTACTGAATGACCGTTCCATTTACCTGGCATGCAAGCTATCCAAGAAAGATAAGAGCATCCCCCAGAAATTTGCGTTGGTATCGGTACCCACAAGACGGTTGCCAAGATTTATCATACTGCCTTCAAAAACAGCCGAAAAACACATCATCCTGCTCGAAGACATCATTCGTTTCTGTCTGCCCCATATCTTTTCTTTTTTTGGATATGATACTTTTTCTTCCCACATCATTAAAGTGACCCGTGATGCCGAGATCGATATAGACAATGATGTATCTACTTCCCTCATTCAAAAGATACAAAAGGGATTAAAGAACCGTAAAAAAGGCAAACCCGTAAGGTTTGTTTTCGATAAAGCGATCGACCCGGCACTGCTTACCTACCTGGTAAGAAGAATGGGATTGCAGCAAAAGGACAACCTGATACCCGGCGGACGCATCCACAACTTCGTGGATTTTATGAATTTCCCGGAATCTGTTTTCAGCCAGAAAAACCTTCGGAAAAAACCCTTTATTCACCCGGCATTAAAAAATGTAACCAGTGTAAACAAGGTCATACTGAAAAAAGATGTGCTTTTAAACCTTCCGTATCATTCCTTCGACAGTGTTATAGATCTGTTGAGGGAGGCCGCCATTGACCCGGACGTAACGAGCATAAAAATAACCTGTTACCGCCTGGCCGACCGGTCAAAGATCATCAATACACTTACCAATGCCGTACGCAACGGCAAAATGGTGACGGTGGTATTGGAACTGCGTGCCCGTTTTGACGAAGAAGCAAACCTGGAGTGGAAAGAAGAACTGGAAGAAGCGGGTGCAAAGGTCCTATTGGGGGTACCCCACATGAAAATACACGCCAAACTTTGCCTGATAAAAAAGAAGATCAACAACCGCACCATTCATTATGGGTTTGTAAGTACCGGGAACCTGAATGAGAAGACAGCAAAGGTTTACGGAGATACCTGCCTCCTTACATCCGACCGTAACATCATGGCCGATGTTAACCGTATCTTTAATTACCTGGAGCAGCCTAAGAACAGGATCCAGTTATTGTTCGAATGCAATACCCTTATTGTAAGCCCGACCGACATGCGTACGCAAATGCTCCAGTTCATCAACAAGGAAATAAAAGCAGCCAAAGAAAAAAAAACTGCATCCATCATCCTTAAACTCAACTCACTCAGCGATGAAATGCTCATTGGTAAATTATATGAGGCCGCAAAAGCAGGCGTGGAGATCAAGCTGATCATCCGCGGCATTTTCTGCATGCTTACCGAGAACAGAAAATTCAAGGTCCCCATCCAGGCCATCAGCATTGTGGATGAATACCTGGAGCATGCCAGGGTGATGATATTCCACAACGGGGGAAAAGAAAGGACCTTCATCTCCTCCGCCGACTGGATGGTACGGAATATCGACCACCGGGTGGAAGTTACCTGCCCCATCTTTGAAAAAAGTATCCAGGAAGAACTGAAAGACATCCTGCAGATACAACTGAAGGATAACATCAAGGCACGGATACTGGACAACGAACTCAGCAACCAGTATGTAAATCCCCGCAACACCAAAAAGATCCGCAGCCAGGTGGAGACGTACAATTATCTTTATCGCAAAGCACAATAACGCTGGCACGTTTAATACGTTTAAATCGTTTAAGGGTTAATCCGTAAATTCGTTGCCGTACACCTGACCATTAATCGTTTCAGCGATTGAAACGATTGAAACGATTTTAACGACTTAAACGATTACCGACATTGAGACTCGCCGCCATCGATATAGGAAGTAATGCCGCCCGGCTCCTGATAACCGAGGTGATCACCGAAGGAAAGAATGAGGCTGTTTTCAATAAACTCAATTTGGTAAGGGTTCCCCTCCGCCTGGGATTTGATGTATTTGAATACGGCGTGATCTCCAAACCAAAGACCGGCATGATGCTGCAGACGATGAAGGCTTTCAAGCACCTGATGAATGCCTACGAAGTAAAGCACGTGATCGCCTGCGCCACCAGCGCCATGCGGGATGCAAAAAATTCCGATGACATCATCCGGAAAGTAAAATTAGAAACCGATATTTCCATTGAGGTCATCAGCGGCGATAAAGAAGCCGGGATCGTTTTTGAGAACCATATTGCCGAAACCCTCGACAAGGACCACAGCTACATGTATATTGATGTGGGCGGCGGCAGCACCGAGCTCTCTTTTTCAGCAACGGAAGGCTGAATTTCAAAGAATCATTCAACATCGGCACCATACGGCTACTGCAGGATGCGGTGAATGAAAAGACCTGGGAAGTGATGAAGGAAATAATCAAGACCGTTACCAAAGGACAAAAGGAAGTGATGGCCATCGGCAGCGGCGGCAACATCAACAAAGTATTTTCGCTGAGCAAACGAAAAGAAGGCAAGCCCCTTAGCCTCGAACTTTTAAGAGACTATCACAAAGAACTGGGCAGCGTAACACTGGAAGAACGGATGCGGCTTTACAGCCTGCGGCCCGACCGTGCCGACGTGATCATACCCGCCCTCCTCATTTACATCAATGCTATGCGCTGGGCCGGCGCCAACGAAATGTACGTACCCAAGATCGGGCTGGTGGATGGACTGGTGAGGCATTTGTGGGAAGAGGTGAAATAGGATCCCTTCCACCCTGGTTGGTGTCCCACCAACCGGAACAACCACTCAGCCCGATGCGGATAATTGAGATCGTGAACCTCATCCCGGCCCCGGCGCTGAAAAAATTTCGGATATCAAAACAGGTTCCTGTTCCATTCAACGAAATTTGCTTTACATAATCTCAAACTATATGTCTCCTGAATCACTCAATGAACTGATCCGCAGCCGGCGCTCTGTTTTCCCGACCAGTTTGAACAGGGCAAAAAAGTGGGTGACGAAATTATAAAACAGGTACTCATCAATGCCACCTGGGCACCCAACCACGGCCAGGAAGAACCCTGGCATTTCACCGTTTTCAGCGGCGATGGGTTACAGGCGCTGGCGGATTATCAAAGCAGCCTGTACAGGCAGGCGGCGGGTGATTCCTTCAATGAAAAAAAATACATCAAACTGCAGCAGCAACCATTAAAGGCATCGCATATCATTGCCATCGGAATGAGGCGGTCAACAAAGAAGAACATACCCGAGATCGAGGACATTGAAGCGGTTGCCTGTGCTGTACAGAATATTTACCTTTCTGTGGCCGCATACGGACTGGGCGGTTACTGGACAACAGGCGGGATCACCTACCTGGAAAATGCCAAATCCTTTTTCGGGCTTGCAGAAAATGACAAACTGCTCGGCTTCTTTTATATCGGTCATGTTGCGGTACCATCTGCACCCGGTAAACGAAAACCCATTGAGGAAAAAACGAACTGGGTAACCACATCCTGATGCAGGAAAGGCTTATTCTTTCGTCATTTTCTCCATCACCATTTTTTTGAGTTCAGCCAGTTCCTTTTTCAGCGCTTCATTTTCCTTTTTGAGTTGCTGGATACCGATCAATGCCACGCCGCTTTTATCCAGGGCCGATAAACTCTTTCCATCTCCTACCTGGAACAGGTTTTGAAAATCCTGTGCCATGGGACTGATATGGTATTCATCTGCTGTATTGCTGTACCGGTACCTGTATACCGGCATTTCCGCGATCTTCTGCAAAACCGAACGGCCATCCATCAGCAGCAGGTCGGTTTTTTTATTCCGGTCGCTTACATCGGTCCATACCCCGCCAGTGGTAAGCCTGGCCGTTGTTACAGCGTTATTGAACTCCAGGATGTTGGCAGCGGCGGTATTGATGCCGAATCCCCACCTGGTCACATTCACATCGCCAAAAACCATGCTGTTGCTTTGGGTAACACTGGCATCATACCCGATTGCAGTGGCATTGCTGATTGAAGCACCCGCCAATGTACTGGCGCCGAGCAGTGTATTCTGCGAGCCGGTTGTTGCCCCCCCGCTGGTATGGCCGATAAAAGTATTCTGAAAGCCGGTAGTGAGGTTATTCCCTGTCAAATATCCCACAATGGTATTATTATAACCCGTAACCAGGTCATCGGCCGTAGAAGTTCCTATGGCTGTATTCTGGTTTCCGCTGTTGGTGACTGCAGCAGGGTTAACCGAAAATAACGACCGGTAACCTACTGCTACATTATTGCTTAACATACCGGAAGCAAAATTCATGGTTGCCAGGGCCGATTCGCCGATAGCGGTATTCTGGCTGCACAGCGTATTACTTTCCAGTGCATTGCGGCCGATGGCGAGGTTACTGGCGCCGGAGATATTATCCCGCAGCGCCCTGCTTCCGATAGCCAGGTTATTATTTCCGGTGTTCGAAAAGAGAGCACTGTCGCCAACGGCAAGGATACCGGTGGCTGATGTGGAAGTACGGGCTGCTACAAAACCAATAACGGTATTATTGGATGCGGTGCTGTTGTATAATGCCTCATAACCTATGGCCACATTATTACTTCCTGAGCCAAGGTTGCGCAATACAAATGATCCCATCCCGGTATTCCTGGAGCCTAATGAATCGTTATAACCACTCTCATAACCGAAATAGCTTGTGGAGTTACCGGATTTAGACAAACGGTGTGCGCTTCTGCCCATGGCAGTATGCTGGCTGCCGGTAATATTATCATGCAGTGCCCCGGTTCCAACAGCCGTATTTTCCTGGCCGGTAGTGTTTAAGTAAAGTGCTTCGCTGCCAATGCCCGTATTTTTAACTCCATTGGTTGCATTGGTAGGCTGGTTATAAAAAAGCGCTTTGGAGCCTACGGCAGTATTATCCATAAAATAGTTGACGCCTCCATTAAAGCTCTGGGTTACCATGGCCGAATCTCCCACGGCCGTATTGCGGCTGCCCGCCGTATTTGCCTTGAGTGCAAAGCCTCCCACTGCTACATTGCCCGACCCGGAGACATTTGCCAGCATTGCCAGCGTACCGATCGCAGTATTTGATGCGAGGGAAGTATCCAGTGCCAGGGCTGAAGCTCCTACGGCCGTCTTGTTGTTACCCGACCTGTTATTCAGCAGTGTATTATAACCCACTGCCACATTATTGGTCGTGTTTTTTGTATTGAACATGCTTGCTGCACCAACAGCAACATTATTCGACCCTGTTGTATCGCCGTTCATTGCATTACTTCCAATAGCGGTATTACTCTCACCGGATCTGTGATTTGCCAACGAGGTGGCCCCTATGGCTACATTGCTGTTTCCGGAAGCGTTGTTCAACAATGCGTTCGCACCAACTGCCGTATTAAACAAGCCGGTTGTGTTCTGCAATGCATTATTTCCAATTGCGGTATTGGAAGCGGATGTGGTTACTTTGGTCAGGGCATTATTTCCGAATGCAGTATTACCCGATCCGGTAGTAATGCTTATGCCTGCATCGGTTCCGATGAAAAAATTACTTTGGTTCATATCAAACTGGCCGATCCATGAATTGTTTTGTTTGAAACGGACTGGCATCAGATCCAGGGTCCCAATAAAATTCACCGAGGTATCCGTACCTGCATTGCCCGTCGTGCTCCAGCCTGTTGAACTGCTGGATAACCATATCCAGGTGCCGCCGTCATAATAATAAAAGCCCGTACTGTCGGGTGCCACCTGGCATATCAACAAACCGGCAGCCGGTGTGGCAATGGAATTTTTCTGCGCCTTCGTCATCCTGGGGATCAATATGCCTTTGGTTGTACTTTTTACATCAAGCAGGGCACTTGCGTGAGCCGGGCTTCCATCGGTGTTTATGGCAAGCGATTGGGCCGAACCGTGTATGCAGTAAACGGAAATGAATATCTGCAGGAGGGCAATTCTTTTTAACATAGACAAAATTTTGGTGGCTCAATTTAGTATTTAATAATATTCAGAATAATTTAGATTTCCACATCACTGTTGTTTTTCGGCATTTTAAATTTAAAAAACTGCCTGGCAATAATGATCACAACAAACCTGGTCTCAACAGCGGACACAAAGGTCTGTCGCCCCGGCCGGATTGGATATAAATATCTTAGACCGGGCCCTTGAACATAACAATCCCTGGCATGAATAATATTTGTTTCTTCAACCTTCTTTCTGCAAATTGCTTCCCGGAACAGATCCGTTACTGTCATGACAAATATCCTCATCCTGAGATCGGTCCTGGTCGTTTTGATCGCTTTCAACTTCAGCATTGCCGTTGCACAACGATCAAACGCAGGCAACTGGTTCATTTATTTCGGCAACCAGTCCATCAGTAAAAAATGGAACTGGTGGAACGAAGTGCAGTACCGTAATTATAATTTCGCCGGCGACCTGCAGCAGTTGCTTTTACGGACAGGCATCGGGTATAACCTTACGGAGAACAACAACAATATCCTGTTGGGCTATGGTTTCATCCATTCGCAGCGCTACCTGCCCGGTACAAACAATAAGTCGGGCAGCAACGAACACCGGCTTTACCAGCAGTTCATAAACCGGCAGCATTACGGCCGCGTTTTCATCCAGCACCGTTACCTGGCCGAAGAACGTTTCCTGCCCGGCGACTTCCAGTTCAGGCTTCGTTACTTCCTGTCCTTCAATATTCCGCTCAATAATAAGACCTTGAGCAAAAACACGGTCTATCTTTCTGCTTATAATGAAGTATTTTTAAATGCGGAATCACCCGTGTTCGACCGGAACCGGCTCTACGGCTCCATCGGCTATGTGATCAATAAGAATTTCAGGATGGAAGCCGGTTTCATGGCACAAACACTGGAGAACACGAACCGCAACCAGTTTCAACTGGTATTGTTCAACAACCTGCCGCTCACAAAAACAAAATAAGTCATGGCACAAGCTAAAGCAAAGACAGTGGAAACATCGGCCAGTGTGACCGCCTTTATCAAAAAGGCTGATAAAGCAAAACAGGCAGACAGCCTTGAATTGCTGAAGATATTTGAAAAAGCCTCGGGCTTTGAACCGAAGATGTGGGGCCCGGCCATCATCGGCTTTGGCAGCTATCATTACAAATATGAAAGCGGGCGGGAAGGCGATGCACCCCTTTGTGGATTCTCTCCCCGCAAACAGGCGTTCTCCTTTTACCTTTCTTCGGGTTTCAAAGAAAGGGAAGATCTGCTGAAAAAATTAGGTAAACACAAGGCCAGCAAAGCCTGCATCTACATAAAAAAGCTGGAAGACATAGATCTTACTGTTTTAAAGAAGATGATCCGTCTTTCGGTAACGTATACAAAAAGCCATTTGAACGGATGTTGTTAAATACGCAACAACCGTTGATTCCGGCATTAATTTTTTAATACCTTCGCACCATGAAAAATCACCGTACGATCACCCTCCTGCTGGCATTACTATTCAGTTCAGTCATTTCCATTGCCCAGTCCGACAAAGATGCACAGGCGTCTTATGACCAGGGCATACGGCTCAAAGACGAAAAAAAGACCTCGGAAGCCTTTGAGAAATTCAAGGAGGCCATTGCTGCCAATCCAAAACATACCGATGCACTCTACCAGGCCGGCTGGTGCCAGAACGAACTGAAAAATTACAACAGCGCCGTCAGTTACCTGCACAAGGCAAGGCAAACAGGCGTTGCCACGCCCAAACTTTATTTTGAAATGGGTTATGCCTTTGAGAAACTGAATAAGAGTGATTCGGCGATCTTCTATTACAACAAATGCCTGGAGCTGAAACCCGGTTATGCCGGCGTGTATAAGCAACTGGGAAATATGGCCTATACCAGGGATGATTATGAGGATGCACTGGACCTGTTCGGTAAATACGAGGAATTTTCAAAGAAAGACATAACCGACTACTTGTACTGGTACCGAAAAGGCTTTACCTATAATGCACTGAAGCAATACAACAATGCAAAGGAGTCGTTGAATAGATCGCTTTCGTACAGGAATGACAACATGAACACATTCCTGGAACTTGGTTTTGCCTGCTTTAAACTTAAACAGGATGATGACGCCATCCGGCATTATAAGTCTGCCATAGCTATTGATCCCAAAAGCCATATCCCCTATAATGGCATTGCCGAAGTATACCGGGATAACAGGAAAGATATGAATGAGGCCATGAAGTGGTACCGCAAAACGCTTGAAATGAATCCTACTGAAAGGAAAGCCAGCTATGGCATGGGGTACTGTCTTAACTCCAAAGAGCAATTCAGTGAAGCGGTCAGTTACCTGAAGACAGCCATAGAAAAAGAGCCCACCTATACGGCAGCTTACGTGGAGCTTGGTTACAGTTATTACAAAACCGGCAAGGACCCGGATGCAGAAACCAATTTCAAAAAAGCCATGGAACTCAATCCCAAAAATGAGAATGCCCGGTATTATGCCTGCCTGATGTACGTAAAACAAAAGAATAAAGCAAAGGCGCAGAAAATGGTGGACGAGTTAAGGGGCCTTTCTTCAAAACATGTAAGCATCCTGCAGCCAAAAGTGGATGCACTGTGACGGGGATCTGTCATATTTTAACAGCGGCTTAAAAATAACAGGCTTCAACCATCGTTAACCCCTCATGATAAAAACACTGACTGGTATATTCATCCTGTTAAGCAGTATATCGTATGCACAAGACCGTACGGGGGCCACTCAATTTGATGAATTCATCAGCAAGTCAGCCATTGAATGGGCGGCCTATGTAAATGACCAGGTGAAATTTGAAAAAGTACAGCTGAACAGGCTCCTGCTGGAAAGGCTCATCAAAAAAGAGATCAAAGCAACACTTCCCGTTTATTATGGACTGAATGATGCAAATCCCATTACGTACCTCGACAAAGACTCTGTTGACAACGTGATGTTATACCCGGGCAACAGGCTGCTTCCATATGATTCAACCGGCAATGACCCTGCCATTGACCCGGAAACTTCAAAAAACGGTCTCCATACAGATTCGTTGATTTTTACTGACATTATCCAGATCCTTTATGTTGAAAACGGCAGGTTAAAAAGTTATGTACCCTGGGTTTCTCCCATGATGCCTATCCGGACCAGCCAGGGACTTTACCTGGGATCAGGTGATTATTTCAGTACCTGTTTCAGTTTTAGATACAACCATCCCCTGCGTAAGAAAAGAAAAGACATGTTTCTCACTGAAACGAAACGAAGAATAAATCTGGATTCCGCAGGAGCTATCAGCAATATAAAACAGCTTTATGACCGCAACCTGGTTGAAACGCTCTGGCCCTTTATTTTAGAAGGGAAGCCGGAGGCCTTTTCCGTTGAAACAAATACCAGGTTAAAAAAGGAAGAGATCAACGAATACCTGTTGAATAAGACAAGGATCGCGGTTCCGGTTTATGATTCTACGGGAACCCCTTCGGGGTTTGAGTACCGCCGCACCGGTTTTGAACCGGGAAAGATCACCCGGATAGAACTGGTCCAGGACTGGTATTACAGCCGCAAAAACAATATTGTTTTCAATAAGATCAAAGAGCTGTTCCTTTATGTAAAAACAGCTTCCGCAGATGAGGAAAACTCCGGATACCGCCCGGTTTTAAAAATAGTTTTTAATTGAAAAACTTTCTACATTTACACCCTCATTGCTCCCCGGAATTGTTTTATTCTAACGCAGAGCCAACTCCACCCAGCATCATCCGTTCATTTAAAACCGGTTTTTATGTCTGTCAACAAAGAAATAAAAAAGGTCACCACCAATACCTTGCAGAAAATGAAGGCGGCCGGAGAAAAGATCTCCATGATCACGGCTTACGATTTTTCCTTTGCCCGGATATTTGATGCTGCGGGTATCGACATCATCCTGGTGGGCGACAGCGCCAGCAATGTAATGGCGGGCCATGAGACCACCCTGCCCATCACCCTCGACCAGATGATCTACCATGCACAAAGTGTGGTACGGGGCATCAACCGTTGCCTGGTGGTGGTGGATATGCCCTTTGGTTACTATCAATCCAACTCAGATATAGCGCTTGCTTCAGCCATTAAGATCATGAAAGAGACCGGCGGCCACTCGGTAAAACTGGAAGGAGGCGAAGAAGTGCTGGACTCGGTCAAAAAGATCGTGAGCGCCGGTATCCCCGTAATGGGGCATTTGGGACTGACCCCGCAAAGCATTTATAAGTTCGGTACGTACAACGTGCGGGCAAAAGAAATTGACGAAGCCGCAAAACTAAAAAAAGACGCCCTGCTGCTCCAGGAAGCCGGTGCGTTTGCCATTGTGCTGGAAAAGATCCCGGCGGTACTGGCAAAAGAGGTAAGTGAAAGCCTGCACATACCCACCATCGGCATTGGGGCCGGCGGCAGTTGCGACGGGCAGGTGCTTGTAATGCACGATATGCTGGGCATCAATACCGAATTCAAACCCCGGTTCCTCCGGCAATACCTCAACCTCTACGAACAGATAGACGGGGCCGTAAAACAATATATTGCTGATGTAAAAAGCCGGGACTTCCCCAACGAGAGTGAGCAGTATTGATTCAGGATCCAAGATACCGGATACAGGATTCAGGATAAAAGAGAGGGAAACCGGATAATGCGGCGGCCCTATCCTGTATCTTGCATCCCGCATCCTGAATCCTGAATCCTGAATCCTGAATCCTGAATCCTGAATCCTGAATCCTGAATCCTGAATCCTGAATCCTGAATCCTGAATCCTGAATCCTGAATCCTGAATCCTGAATCCCGTTTCCCCCCGATTCGGTAACTTGCGGCTCAATTTTTAACGATAAATCATCCCGTTCACATGGATATTCTAAAGACATTAAATGTAAAGGCAACCAATGACGGTGTTTCCACCGGATCAACTTCAATAAAAGCAAAAGGTGAAAAACTTGATTCCTGCTCTCCCGTTGACGGAAAACGGATTGCCACGGTTACAGGCGCCGATGCAAAAAGTTATGAAGCCGTTATCAAAAAAGCACAGGAGGCTTTTCTGGAATGGAGAATGTGGCCTGCGCCAAAACGCGGGGAAGTAGTAAGACAGGTGGGGGAAGAATTAAGAAAGAATAAACAGGCCCTTGGTCAACTGGTAAGTTACGAAATGGGCAAGAGCCTCCAGGAGGGTTTGGGCGAAGTGCAGGAGATGATCGACATCTGCGACTTTGCCGTTGGCCTATCAAGACAATTACATGGGTTGACCATGCACAGCGAAAGGCCCGGGCACCGGATGTATGAACAGTATCACCCGCTGGGGATCGTTGGCGTTATCTCGGCCTTTAATTTCCCCGTGGCGGTATGGAGCTGGAATGCTGCCCTTGCCTGGGTATGTGGTGATGTATGTATATGGAAGCCGAGCGAAAAAGTACCCCTTTGTGCCATCGCCTGCCAGAACATCATTCAGCCTGTGTTCAAAAAGAACAATGTGCCCGAAGGCGTTTCAAATATCATTTGCGGCGGAAGGAATGTGGGCGAATGGATGAGTAATGATACAAGGATCCCTTTGCTGTCGGCAACAGGCAGTACTCGGATGGGTAAAGCCGTGGGTGCGGCCGTTGGTCAGCGCCTGGGAAGAAGTTTACTGGAACTGGGCGGCAACAATGCCATCATCATTTCAGCTGACGCCGATCTTGATATGGCCCTGATAGGCGCTGCCTTTGGCGCTGTGGGTACAGCAGGACAAAGATGTACCAGCACACGCAGGCTCATCATTCATGAAAAGATCTACAATAAGTTCAGGGATAAACTGGTGAATGCATATAAGCAGCTTAAGATCGGCAACCCGCTTGATCAAAAGAACCATGTGGGTCCGCTGATCGATAAAGATGCGGTGAAGATGTACCTGGATGCCATTGAAAAATGCAAGGCGGAAGGCGGAAAATTTGTAGTGGAAGGCGGCGTACTGAAAGGCAAAGGATATGAAAGCGGTTGTTATGTAAAACCATGCATTGCCGAAGTAAAGAACAGTTTTGCCATTGTACAGCATGAGACCTTTGCCCCCATCCTGTACCTGATGAAGTACAAGACCATGGATGAAGCGATAGCTATGCAGAACGGGGTACCGCAGGGATTATCATCGGCCATCATGACGAATAATTTACGGGAAGCTGAAAAATTCCTCTCTCATGCCGGAAGCGATTGCGGCATTGCCAACGTGAACATCGGCACTTCAGGAGCAGAGATAGGCGGTGCATTTGGCGGCGAAAAAGAAACCGGCGGCGGCCGTGAAAGCGGCAGCGACGCCTGGAAGGTATACATGCGCAGGCAGACCAATACCATCAATTATACCGATAAACTGCCCCTGGCACAGGGCATTAAGTTCAACCTATAAAGTTTTGTAAATAAATACTGGTGGTGCGGCTGTTAAGGCTGCAATATCTAATTTCGATAAAAATAATTATGCAGCTATGAATAAATTTTTAAAAACCGCTGTTATCCTGTTATTTCTGAGTGCTGTTTCTTATGCCCAAACGGCAAAAGAAGAAGTGCCAAAAGGCTGGCATATGATGGATAAAACAGCTACCGGCTACTACGGCGTAAGTGCCGATAAGGCGTACGAATTCCTGAAAAGCAAGAACCTGAAAAGCAAAACGGTTGTTGTGGCGGTCATTGACAGCGGTATTGACACCCTGCACGAGGACCTGAAACCTGTTTTGTGGACCAACCCGAAAGAAATTCCCGGCAATGGTATCGATGATGACGGCAACGGCTATATTGATGACATACATGGCTGGAATTTCCTGGGTGGAAAAGATGGCCGCAGCGTGAAAGAAGACAGTTACGAAGGGGCACGGGTGTATTACAGCCTGAAAAGCAAGTGGGATAACAGGCAGGTAAATAAAGAATCCTTAAACAAAAAGGAAGCCTATGAATACGAGATGTATTTAAAGGCTAAGGCAGAAATGACCAACGATGACGGCAAGGAAAATGACTTTAAGGATGTGGACATTGAAAGTCTGAAAGACCTTCAGAACACGTTGATAAAAAGCGACAGTGTTTTACGGATCGCTTTGGCCCGGGATACCTTTACGGGGAACGACCTGGATCAATACACCACCAAATCATTTGCAGAAAGAAAGGCAAAGAATGATTTCCTGGGTATCATGAAGGCCAATAACCTGATGGACCAGACCAGTAAGGAACTGATCGGCGGCCTCAAAGAATACATTGAGTATATAGAAGGGGAACAGCGAAAAGCGGAGGCCAAAGTAAAACCGCCGGTTGAATACCGCAGGAATATTGTGGGCGATGATGAAACCAATTTCAACGACCGGGGTTATGGCAACAACGATATCATGGCATCCACTCCCCTGCACGGCACACACTGTTCGGGCATCATTGCAGCCGCCCGGAATAATGGCAAAGGAACGGATGGCATTGCAGATAATGTACGCATCATGATGCTGCGGGCAGTACCCGACGGCGATGAACACGACAAGGATATTGCGTTGGCCATCCGGTATGCAGTTGACAACGGCGCAAAGATCATCAGCATGAGTTTTGGAAAGAGTTTTTCACCCCAGAAGCATTGGGTGGATGAGGCCTTTGCCTATGCCGAAAGTAAAAATGTATTGCTGGTTCATGCGGCCGGCAATGATGCAAAGAATGTGGATACTGCCGATAATTTCCCGAACCCGGTATACCTGAACGGAACCGGAAGGGCCGGCAATGTGATCACCGTTGGTGCCAGCGGGGATCCAAAATCGGGAGGCCTGTCTGCTTCTTTCAGCAATTATGGAAAAAAAGAAGTAGATGTTTTTTCTCCGGGCGTGAAGATCTATTCCACCATCCCCGGGGGGAATAATTATGGTAATTTACAGGGTACCAGTATGGCCTGCCCCCTGGTGGCAGGCATAGCGGCATTAACATTGGAGTACTTCCCCACGCTTTCTGCAAAGCAGTTGAAATACGTAATTGAAAAATCGGCCCAAAAGCCCGATTACAAGGTAAACAAGCCCGGTTCGGATGAAACCGTTGATCTCAGTGATCTTTGCCGTACCGGCGGTATTGTAAATGCCTATGAAGCGGTGAAACTGGCATCTACATTAAAAGGTGAGACAAAGGAAGAAAAAGAAGTGCTGCCGAAGCCTAAGATGAAGAAGAACAAGAAGGGATAATATCCTTCCGCTGAATTATTATAAGATCCTTTCCCTGGTGAAAGGATCTTTTTTTTGCACAAAGGAAATGAACTGTTCATCTTAATTTTATTTTAATTTTATCTTTCATAAATAAAAAACCATTCGCCATGGCAAAACCTGCTCCCTCCTCCTATTCCAGTTATTTCAAACGGTATATTGACCAGGTACCGGATGATGACCTGCTTACCGCATTTGAAAACCAGTTGCCGGTGATAAAGCAATTCTTATCCTCCATAACGGAAGAAAAATCCATGTATGCGTATGATACGGGGAAATGGACGCTGAAGGAACTGCTGCAGCACATCATTGATGCCGAGCGGATATTCAATTACCGGGCGCTGTGCTTTGCCAGGAAAGAAACCGCTTCGCTGCCGGGATTTGATGAGAACGGGTATGCGGCGAATTCAAACGCCAACAGCCGGAAATGGCAGGACCTGGTTGATGAATTCCTGGCCGTTCGAAAAGGTACCGGATGGATGTATAAAAGCTTCACGGATGAAATGCTGGATTTTCCCGGTGTATCCAATAACAACCCGGCCACTGCAAGAAGTTTTGGCTTTGTGACCATCGGGCATTTCAATCACCACAAAAAAGTAATGGAAGAAAGATACCTTCCCTAAAACCCGTGATGAATAACTACACAATAAAATGATCGCCGGGCCATGGCCCGGGGATCATTTTATTTATTACCCCTGAACTTATTGTTTTATGATCCGTTGTGTTATTACATCATTCCCGGTCCTTAATTCCATGATGTATAAACCCGGTGCAACGGTCTGCAGGTCGCCCACCACCACGATATTATCGCCCGGCATCAGCGTTACATTCCGTTTTAAGACCTCCTGGCCCCTTGCATTAATGAACCGTATGGTACTGTTCTCTTCTTTTGCACTGCGAAGCTGTAATTTAATATTGCTTGTGAAAGGGTTGGGATAGACCGTTAAACTGCTCACCGCAATTGAACCATCCAGCCTCAACGCAACTACAGTACTGAATGTGCTTTTGCCATCCATATCAACGATCCGCAACCGGTAATATAAGATCTTAGAAGCCACGTTGGCCAGTGCATCCGGGTATATGTAATTTTTTGTAAGTACCGTTGTCCCGTTACCGGCAACCGTACCCATTTTTGTGAAATTAATTCCGTCAACACTGCGTTCGATATCAAAATGATCGTTCTTGGTCTCGCTTACTGTTGTCCACCGTAAAACCGCATCATTACTTTCTTTTTTAACGGTGAAAGAACTCATCTTAACCGGCGTGGGCGATCCCAGGGCAATGGATGCTGTTCCGTCATCCACGAACTGGTCGCCAAAGGCATTCTCCCCGGTAATACGGGCAGTATTAATAACAGTCGATAACAGATCGGTAGTGGATGGCGTAGATACCTGGAACCTCAATGTATACGTTTCTCCCGGTTTCAGCACGCCTCCGGAAGAATTGGTGGCGCCTGTTCCTATATAAAACTTTACAAAGTCTTTCCCGCCGTTTGTCCCTTTATAGGCAAAGTCAGTATCATTGGCATCTGTCTGAATACTGTTGCCGGGAAAACCAGGTGCGTTCACAACGATCAGCGATCCCGGTACATAACTCACATTATAAGGAATGGTATCCACCACCGTACAGCTCAAAGCATCAGCCTGGCCCACATTTGAGCCGGACAGGGTATAGGTCAGTATCTCATTTGTCTGCAATGTTCCAAATGGCGCTGTTCCGTCACTAACCGATTTATTCAAAATAATTTCCGGGTCTTTTGCTTTAATGGTAAAAGCAAAAACACTGGGGAAATACTGGTCTGCTTCTGTACCGAACTCAATAGCAACCTCGGTAGCATTCAGTGGGATACCGTAACCGGTACCTACTTCCTGCTCATCAATATCAATACCCATCTGGTTGAGGAAATTTGGATTTTTAGTACTTACATGAGATCCATTTTTTGAAATGGTTCCGTTCCAGAAATTGGTACCCGGGTTTACCGTATTGGAAACAACATTTCCATTAACCTTTATATAATCTCCGTTGGGGTTAGAACCGGCCGCAGCAAGATTTGCATCTCCTTCCCAGGATACCGTTGACATATAAGCATCGGAAGGTAATACCGGAGAACCCGGTGCGTTTAATCCTGTCAACAAAATGGATTGGGACGTTGGTGAGCCGCCGCTGAATACCTGTATAAATCCATCATAAACCCTTACGCTGGAATAAGAAACTGTTTGATTTTCGTACACTACTACCATGGCCCATCCTCCATAATTACCGCCACCGCTTGCTGAACCAACAGCAACGGTTATGTCGGCTACGGTATAAGTGCCTGCGCCATTACTATTAACAAAAGCTGTTAAATCAATGTATGATTGGTAAGCAGAATCGGAACCGGTGATCAGGCTTTTATCCACTTGTGATACAGGAGCCGTGATATTTGTATAAGCGCCCGAAATACCCTTGCGTATTTTAACTGTTCGTAAATTGATATTTCCACTGCCACCGGTTCCACCGTCTATTCTTCCTCCCCAGTAGAGACGTGCGAATCTTACGGTATTTGTTCCGGATGGCATGACCAGGTCGGCTGAGGAAGAATTAAAAGTTGCATTAACGGTATTGCCATCAAGTTTCATATCAAAATAAAGATCTACCGTGTTACTGGTACCCTGGTACAAAGCCACGGCTACCTGGTTATTGCCATTTGTAAAACTCGAAGATGGGATATTAATTACAAAATCACCATCCGTATAATTCCTGTTGCCGCCTGGATTTGTTCCATAAACCAGGGTTCCGGTTGGCATATTCATTCTTGCCACTTCCACCCCATTCACATATACCACGGCTCCATCATCGTACTTTGCTGTTAAGGTGATCGTTGAATATTGTGCCGGGTTGGTAATGTTGATATCCCTTCTGAGATAATAGGTTTCCCGGTTCGTCTGTGAAGGAGCATTTACGTTGGGTTCATTGTATCCAAAAGCATTGCTGTTATTGGCAGTATTGGTCCAGTTGGAAGCATCATTATAAGCGTCTTCTGTCCAGTTCAGGCCCGAAATATTTGCCGGGGCAGATGAATAATTGTTCAGTGAGTAGTACCTCCACATACCACCATATGCTAAAAGGGAAGCAGTACTTCCTCCTCCATCTACATCCGTAAACTGGATATTTGCATTATCATTACCATAGGCGCTGGTTCGGCCATTGGAATAATTGCCTGTGCCACTGGTGCTGAAGTCGTTCATAGCGGTACTGTTCACTACCCCGGTACTCCCGCTTCCGCTTGTATAAACAGCAGTAATGGTATTCCCAAAAATGGTGTGCCCGCCACGTATGTTATCAGAAAAAACAGGATTTCCATAAGCCCGTATAACCTGGGCCTTTGCTGATTGCTGTGTTGCTGCTACGGTTAAGCATACCATAATGCATGCAACTACGATTCCTCGTGAGGTAAAATTTTTCATTGTCTTGTGGTTTAGTGTTAAACTATGCGGTAAGCATATAGTTTTTACAGGACTGGCTGTGATGCATTACGATCACAAAGACAACTTTTCAGCAGATATTAAATTGGAGGGATTTGGAAATTGGGTATTTCGTGAGATACGTGGACTTCAGGTAAGCAATTTTTAAATAGAGGTATCACAAAGGTATAAGAACTATCTTAAATTCAAAATTTTTATATGACTTTTTTTTGAAAGCCCTCATTTCTACAAGGCTGATATGATTTTAACCAACAAATTACCAATGTGTTATATCCTTTAACTAAAAAAGTGCAATAGGAAAAATCCTATTGCACTTCTGAATATGACTGGGTTTACCTTAACGTAAACAGATCAATTGGTTTTTGCGGTAGTGCTCTGGTTGATCATGTTATTCATCACTTTCACGGTCTCATCAATATAAATATCATTACTTACCCGCTTCAACCACTGGTTATTTTTCTCCAGTTTATCCTTTGCGGCACTCAATAGTTCCGCATCGGCAGTAGTATTCTTCACATTCATTTCCTTGCTTAGCTTATACAGGTCATCCAGTTCTTTGACCTTTGCCTTTAATTGCTTCTGCTCTTCTTTATATTTAGCCAGGTTCAGCGAGTACTCCTTGTCATTGTATTTATCCAGCCAATTAACGCTTTCCCTTATTTTCTTGAATACCGGGTTTGCTGAGATCTGTGCATCACCATGTTTAACTACTGCATCGCTGCTGATGGTACTGGTCCAGGGTTTAAAGTCGGCTTTACCGATTTCATCCCAGGGCAAAGAATAAGAATCATCCCGCTCCCGGAATTTCAGGTATTCCAGCCTGTCGGGAATAACAATGTCTGGGGTAACGCCCTTTATCTGCGTAGAGCCGCCGTTTATACGGTAAAACTTCTGCAGGGTCAGTTTCACGGATCCCAGGTCTTCTGTATTCCTGTTGGCAAATGCCGGGTTCTCACTTTCGGGATTTAATGGAATGGTACGCTGAACGGTACCCTTGCCAAATGTAGAACTGCTGCCTATCACGATCCCTCTTTTATAATCCTGTATGGCTGCCGCAAAGATCTCGGAAGCGCTGGCGCTGAACTCATCCACCATAACCGTCAAAGGGCCGGTGTACAAAACACTTTTATCCTTGTCCTTCCATTGGTACGGCCTGTCTTCCCCACGTCCTTTAACCACACACACTGGACCATCTTCAATAAACAAACCAGCCATTTTTACCACTTCCGGCAGGGAGCCACCCCCGTTGCTGCGCAGGTCGATTATAATGCCTTCCACGTTCTCCGCCTTGAGTTTCTGAACTTCCCTGGCCACATCCTCCGAGCATTTGGCGCCGTTTGGATTGGCAAAGTCAATATAAAACTCCGGCAGGTAGATATAACCCACTTTATGGTCACCATTGATGATGGCGCTTTTGGCAAATGTGTCGTCTAATTTTATCTCATCTCTTAAGATGGTGATCACTTTTACGGAACCATCCATCTTACGAACGGTCAATTTCACTTCGGATCCTTTTTCAGAACCCCGGATCAGTTTCACCGCATCGGTCACCGAATACCCGGTAACATCCACCGGCTCTCCGTTGGCCTGTGCGATCTTAATGATCTCATCATCCACTTTCAGCTCACCCCCCTTCCAGGCGGGTCCCCCGGAAATAAGCGTGCCTATTTTTATCTTACCGTCATCTTCCTTGAGTACCGCACCTATCCCAAAGAAACTACCCTTCATCCCCTCGTCAAACGAGCGCTTGTCGATGGGTGCAAAATAATTGCTATGCGGATCCATGACTCCGGTGATGGAATTTACAAATGTGCTGAAGTTCTCGTCACTGGTCTCCCTTGTCTTCTTGGTGGTAAAATACCGCTCGATCTGTTTTCTCACCGCATCCCTTGCTTCTCGCTCCAGGGTGGAGTCTGCCTTATACTTGAAATCTTCCTTGCCCTTGTTCTTCTCCCGGTCATCCAGCATATCGGAATAACGGCCAAGCGTCATGTATTTCAACCGCTTTCGCCATATCTCTTTTCTTTCTGCCTCGGTCTTTGGGTTATTCAGTTTTTCCCGGTCAAGTATTACGTTCTCCTCTTTTGAAAAATCAAACGGCTTTGCCAGGATATCCTTATACAAGACAGCGGTTTCATTCAGGCGCTTCAGGTACACATCATTGATGGCATAAAAAGATAACAGGTCAGAACCATGTATCTCATCATCGATCTTGCTGTCGAATTTCCTGAACTCCTCTATATCGCCCTGTAAAAAAATATTGCGGTCATTATCCAGGTCCTGCACAAATTTTTTGAGCACTTCCCTGGAGAAGTTATCATCGATCTTCTTTGGACTGTAATGCCCCTGCTCCAGCAGCACACCCACATTGCGCAGTATCCTTGTATACTTTGACTTGGGATTATCGTGGTCGTTCTTTCCCTGTGTTTGAAAAGCAACGAACATACTTGCAGCGGTAAGTACCAGAATTACCGGTAAGAATTTTTTACTCATCATAAAACGTGCAATTTTTTGCATACTGTAAAAATAACGGAAAAACAACTGTTTCTGTTTCTTATAAACGTATGATTTTGAATAATGTTTTGTTAAACCAGTTCTCCGGAAATGAGAACGGATGAACGGTAATTTTATTTCCCCCTTGTGTCATTATTCCATCATAATAACAATCCGGGCAGGCATAAAAAAACCCGGAACTTTTCCGGGTTTTGGGTAACCAATGGGGCTCGAACCCACGACCCTCAGAATCACAATCTGATGCTCTAACCAACTGAGCTATGGCTACCGTTTTAACAGGGGGCAAAAATAAAGAAAAACAGCTCTCCTTCAAAATTACATTTTGAACCCGCTTACATAATCTGTTTCTTTGCAGCCCTGCTGTCATTCATGCAATCCATTCATTACATACTGATCATTCTTTTTTCCTGCCTCACCGGCTGGCTGGTCATCCGGCTCATCCTCAAAATTCTATTCTGGCCCGAAAAACCGTTGCCAGCCCTGGGTTTTAAATTCCAGGGACTGTTACCAAAACATCAGCCGCTCATTGCGGAGCAACTGGCCGAAATGGCCGGCAGGGAATTCTTTTCAATTTCTTCCCTGAAAGAAAAAGCAGCCAACCCGGCCAGCTTTGATAAACTGAAGCCGGAGATCGAATATCACATCGATCATTTCCTGCGGGAGAAACTGAAAGAAAGCTTTCCCATGCTTTCGATGTTCATCGGCGACAAGACCATCAACCAGCTGAAGGGCGCTTTTTTACTGGAACTGGAAAGCCTGTTCCCCGTCATCATGAATTCCTATCTTTCAAATCTTGAAAACGATCTCAACCCAAAACAACTGATCGCTGAAAAGATCGCCGGTCTTTCGCTGAAAAGATCCGGCATCCTGGCGAACAAATCAGCCAAAAAACTGTTTATCCGTCTGCAGCTGGCAGGTGCACTGACCGGGTTGCTGCTGGGATTGCTGCAGGTCTTGTTGTTCAGGCTGTTAGCATAGACAATTTCCCTTGCTCCCTTCATATATACCACTCATCCTGATGGGGCCGGGTATTTCGTTTTTTTTGAAGGTTCTTTGCACCCGGTTAAAAAATATTAAAATACTCTATAAATGATACGTACTGGTAAACTTTTGCTGATTGTAGCTTTTTCATTATCCTTTTCACAGGCATTCTCCCAAATGCCGGGTATGGGCGGCAACCGTGCCGGTATGGGCGGACAGAATATGAACCTGGGCCATTTTTACGGCAAGATCATCGACAGTGTATCCGGGAAACCCATTGAAGCGGTATCGGTGCAACTCATACAGAATAAGTTTGACTCGGTGGCAAAGAAAAGAAAGGATGTAATTGTTGGCGGAATGCTTACTACCAAAAAAGGCGAATTCAGTATTGAGAACCTTTCCATAATGGGCACGTACAAACTGAAAATAACAGCCATTGGTTTTAAAACGATCGAACGGAAAGTGAACTTCGAGCTCAACATGGGAGCCGCAAGGAACGGCGATCTCAGCAGCATGCTCAGCGGTGTGGACAAGGACCTGGGCAATATTAAACTGGAAGCAGACGCAAAACAACTGGAGAATGTGACCGTAAGCGCCAGCAAAGCCACCCTGGAGATGAAGATAGACCGGAAGGTATTCAATGTAGAAAAGAACCTGAACAGTGTAGGCGGCACCGCCGTGGATGTAATGAAAAATGTTCCTTCCCTTAATGTGGATATAGATGGCAATGTTTCTTTACGCAATGCCACCCCGCAGATATTTGTGGATGGAAGGCCAACCACCATGACCCTCGACCAGATCCCGGCAGACGCCATTGCATCCGTTGAAATAATTACCAACCCCTCCGCCAAATATGATGCCAGTGGCGGTGGTGCAGGCATCCTCAATATAGTACTTAAGAAAAACAGGAAAGCCGGTTACAACGGTAACCTTCGTGCAGGCATTGATATGCGTGGCCGCCCGAACCTGGGAGGCGATGCAAACATAAAACAGGGCAAAGTGAACTTCTTTGCAGCCGGACAGTTTGGAATGCGTAAATCCATCAGCACGGTAACAAGCGACCGCACCGACTTCAGCAGCAACCATACTGCCTACCTGGCACAACGGAACAAACCCATCAACACCGGCTTCTTTGCTTTCGGCAGAATGGGCATGGATATTTTCATCAACAACCGGAACACCCTTTCGGTGGGCGGCAATATTGTACGCGGACAATTCAAGACCAACGACCTCATTAACATATTCAGGGATACCGTGAGCACATCGGGCACCATCAGCGACCGGGGCGAAAGAACAAGTAAGAATACCGGTAACTTCCGCAACTACGGGGCCACCATGAGTTTCAAGCACAATTTCGCCAAGGCAAATAACGAATGGACAGCCGACCTGACCTATAACCAAAGCAGGAACGATAATATCGGTGATTACACTACCCAATACTTCTACCCCACCAATAATCCAAAAACACCCCTGTTCACCGAGCGGTCAAAAGGCGGGGGCAGCAGTTCGTTCTTTACGGTTCAAACGGACTACTCAGATCCGATAACCGATAAGATGAAGATCGAAGCAGGGCTAAGGGGCGCATTCCGGAATTTTACCAGCTTCAATGATAACTATATTCAGAATTCCACGGGACAGTATTTTCTCATTCCGGGCCTCAGCAATAATTATAAATTCAACGATGCCCTGTATGCCGGGTACCTGACATTCGCTCACCAGCTTAAAAAACTCAGCTACCAGCTGGGTTTACGGGTTGAAAGTTCATCCTACACAGGCAACCTGATCTCTAAAAACCAACAGTTTAAAACCGATTACCCGCTGAGCTTTTTCCCAAGTGCATTTGTGACCTATAAAATCGATGATAAACAGGATATGCAGGTCAATTATTCAAGAAAGATAAACAGGCCAAACTTCTTCCAGCTGATACCGTTCATTGATTATTCCGATTCGCTGAACCTTTCGGTTGGTAACCCCAACCTGGTGCCGGAGTTCACCAACCTGCTCGAATTATCCTATTCCAATCAATACAAACCGGGCAATACGTTCCTGGCCACTGTATATTTCCGCAATACCGACAACCTCATTACCCGTTACCAATACAAAGATGCCAACCCCAACCCTGCCAAGCCCGACAGTGTGATCATCAGCACCTACGTAAATGCAAACAGGAGTTATACATATGGCTTTGAAGTAACGGGAAAGAACAAACTGGCCAAATGGTGGGACCTTACCACCAACCTGAACCTGTTCAATTCAACCATACAGGCAGGGAACCTGGCAGGCGGCGAGACCAATTCGCAGTTCAGCTGGTTTGCAAAGATCAATAACAATTTCAAGCTGCCTAAGAACTTCTCCATACAGTTCTCCGGCGACTATACCGCCAAAACCCTGGTGGCACCGGGTGGTGGCGGAAGCCGTGGTATGGGTATGATGTTTGGCGGAGGTTCACAGCCGAGTGCACAGGGTTATATCAAGCCGATCTTCGGCGCCGACCTTTCCATCCGGAAGGAATTCCTGAAGAACAATGCCGCATCACTTACCCTCCAGTTCAGTGACATATTCCGCACCCGGCTTTATGCATCGCACAGTGAATCGCAGTATTTTGTACAGGACAACGAACGCCGCAGGGACCCGCAGTTTGTACGCCTGAACTTTAACTGGCGCTTTGGCAAGATGGATGTATCGCTTTTCAAAAGGAAGAACATGAAAGGGGAAATGGAGAACATGCAGAATGCACAACAGGGAATGGGAGGAAATTAACTGAATCATTTTTCGATCGCCGTGGCCGGTGTCCCCACCGGCCACTTTCACAATCATACGAAAATCTACCGGCCATTTTTCACGGCCTTTAGTGAAGCTTCGCTGTCTAAAAATGAAAATTTCACTCATTAGTTTGCGGTTGGTGGGGACACCAACCGCGGCGGAACCCGTGGCCGGTGTCCCCACCGGCCACTTTCACAATCATACGAAAATCTACCGGCCATTTTTCACGGCCTTTAGTGAAGTTTTGCTGTCTAAAAATGAAAATTTCACTCATTAGTTTGCGGTTGGTGGCGACACCAACCGCGGCGGGAACCCGTGGCCGGTGTCCCCACCGGCCACTTTAACAATCATACGAAAATCTACCGGCCATTTTTCACGGCCTTTAGTGAAGTTTCGCAGTCTAAAAATGAAAAATTTTAATCATTATTTTGCGGTTGGTGGAGACACCAACCGCGGCTAGAACCCGTAGCCGGTGTATACACGGCCACTTTCACGATCAAACGAAAATCCATCGGCCATTTTTCACGGCCTTTAGTGAAGCTTTGACGCCATTTACCCTCCTAATTTGGTTTTTTTAGCATTATTTTGCCGAAGCAAAAACTCTTTATGAAGAATATCTCTTTCAAACAGGTTCTCCCCCACTGGTTGCGGTGGCAACCTTTCTATTACTATCTGTCATCCTCACAAAGCCCGCCCTGGAAGGGAAGGCCGTTCAGCAAAGCGACGTGATACAGTGGAAGGCCATGGCGCAACAGTCATTTGAGTTCAAGGAAAAATATGGCCACTTTCCCAAATGGACCAACAGCATGATGAGCGGGATGCCCACCTTCCAGATCGCCCTGGGCCCGAAAGATCCGATGAACATTCACCTCGGTTATGTGCATGATATACTTACCATGGGTTTCCCAAAACCGGTATTCTATTTATTCATTGCAGCGCTTTGCTTTTACCTGCTATGCATTGTCATAGGGCTTAATCCCTGGGTGAGTATATTCGGGGGCATAGCGTATGCCTATTGTTCATACGACCCGGTACTGATCGCCGGGGGGCACGATACCAAACTGCTTTCCATGGCCTATGCGCCTGCCGTACTTGCCGGCATACAAATGATATTTAAACGAAAATACTGGATCGGTACTGCGCTGTTATTGACATCCGGCATATTGATGCTTGGACAGCTACACCAGCAAATTGTTTACTACACTTTACTGATGACTGTATTTATGACGATGCCTTTCATCATAAAGTGCATCAAAGAAAAAGCGATAAAACACCTGGCAATTTCGGCAATACTCAGCATCAGCATCGGGGCGGTCATATTAGGTACCATGGCATTGATCTACTGGCCAACCTATGAGTTCAGTAAAGAAACCATGCGTGGCGGGAGAAGTGAACTGACGCAGAAGGACAAAAAGAATGAAACAAAAGGCGGCCTGGATAAAGATTATGCCTTTCAATGGAGTTACGGCAAAGCCGAGACCATGACCATGCTGGTGCCCAATGCATTTGGGGGAAGCTCGTCGGAAGGACTGGGTGAAAATTCAAAAGCCATTGAAGTATTGCAGGAGAATGCCGCTACCCTACCCCAGGGATTTGCACAACAGGTGGCCCAGTCATCGCCGTTGTACTGGGGCGAACTATTAAGTACCCAGGGAACTGTTTACATGGGTGCCATTGTTTGCCTGCTCTTTCTGTTCGGCGCATTTTTATCAAAGAATGAGCATAAGTGGTGGCTGGTTGCCATCACATTATTTGGTATCATCCTGGCATGGGGCAAAAATTTTGAAGCGGTCAATTATTTCCTTTTCGACCACTTACCTTTTTATAAAAAATTCAGGGCGCCTTCCATGGCATTGGTGATACCGCAGCTTTCCATGGCATTGCTGGCATCCATATTCCTGGATGAATTTGCCAAAAATACAGATAAGGAGAAGTTGAAACAACTGTTCAAAAAATGCCTGTACATTACCGGTGGCACCATTGCCGTGCTGGCAATGTTCTACTTCTTCGCAGGTTTTACCAACGAGGCCACCAATGAACTGCGTAAGAATATAAATGATGCCCTGCAGGGGAAAGGAACCGATTTTACCCGGAGCTATTTCAGTGCACTGAAAACCGACCGCCAGGCATTTTATGCGGGCGATATGTGGCGAACGATCGGCTTTTTATTGGCCGGAATTGCACTGATCTTCTTCTATGCAAAGCAATGGATAAAACCCTGGATACTGTACGCAGCGATGATCGTTCTCTGCACCATCGACCTGTTTGGCGTGGCCCGGAGATACCTGAAAGAAGAGAATTTTGTGGAGCCCGCCGACCTGGAAGCAGCTTATACCGACACCCGTGCCGACATCCAGTTAAAAAGCGACACCGGTTATTACCGGATCGTGAACCTGACAAGCCCGTCCGGGGATGGCAGGTATTCCCTGACCATGAGTACCGCTTTCAATGATGCCATCGCTTCGTACAAACACAACAATATTGGCGGCTACAGCCCGGCCAAACTTGGTTTGTACCAGGACCTGATCGAAAGGCAGATATACAATAATATACAGGCCTGGGGTACCGACCCAATGGCAAGAGACAGTTTCCAGGTACTGAATATGCTGAACATGAAATACGTGATCGTTCCCGACCGGAACGATGCCCGGCAGAATATGGCCATGCAGAATCCCTTTGCCATGGGACCCTGCTGGCTTGTTAAAGAAGTGAAGTTTGTAAAGAATGCCGATGAAGAAATGAATGCCCTCAATGCTTTTGACCCGGTACAGGTTGCTTTCGTGGATGAGAAGTTCAAAGCCGCTGTTCCCTTCACCCCCGTTTACGATTCAGCTGCTTATATCAAGCTGCTGTGGAATAAAAATGACGAGATAAGATACGAGTTCAATGCAGCCGCCAACCAGTTTGCTGTATTCAGCGAAGTATATTACCCGCTGGGGTGGAAAGCGTATATTGACGGCAAGGAAACACCGTATTGCAAGACCAATTATGCACTGAGGGGGCTTGCCATACCTGCCGGCAAACATACGATCGACTTTGTTTTCGATCCCGGATCAGTCCGGGTGGGAGAAAAAGTGGCCCGGTATGCGAATATTTTTTCGGTACTGGTTGTTTTGCTCTGCCTCTTCATGGCATGGAAAAGCTGGAAGAAGGGACCGAAAAATATAAAAAGCTGATCACACACTTTGCAAACAGGCAGGAAACATACATTCATTGAGCCGGGTGATGAACTGGCCCGGTTGATCAATGAAAAAGCCAACGGGCTTTATGAGCAGTTGAGAACACTTGACATAAGCGACACGGTCATTGATGATTTCGGAAAACATTATTTCAGCAGTCACCATACCGGCAGCCGGCTCTTCTTTTCCATACAAAGCAGCGCCGATATCATTTACCGGTCGGTTAAACTGGTAAACAGTAACATACAGGACATCCGTTTCATTGATTACGGCGCCGGGCTGGGTACGCTGTTTCTGCTGGCCGGCAAGATCGGGTTCGGGAAGGTATATTTCAATGACTATTTCCCGCAATGGGCCGGTTATGCAAAGATCATCTGCGATAAACTTGGCATAACCATCGATGATTTCATTTCCGGTGATATTGATGCCGTGATCGGTTATGCAAAGGCAAACGACCAGGCTTTCGATATCGTGGCATCCAGGAATGTGGTGGAGCATATTTACAGCCTGGAGCATTTCTATTCAAAGCTCTTCCGGTCCGGCCTTACCACGGTCTGTTATTCCACCACCACGGCCAATTATCATAACCCGGCCATGCGGTGGAAACACTACTGGTATCACCATAAAGTGGAAAAGGGTTTTTACCGGAAGCAGCGGGAAGAATTCATAAAAGAATTAAAGCCGGGTATCGGCGCAGTGGACCTGGCGAAACTGGTGAAGCAAACAAGGGGCAGGGCTTTTTCGGATCTCACGGATACGATAGAAAAGTATTTCAATAAACAGCCGGTACAAGCCATCTCACCGCCTGGCAGCAACACCTGCGATTGCAGGACCGGCGTGTGGGCCGAGCATCTGATCACAAAACAGCAGTATGTTCAAATCATTGAAAAAGCCGGTTTCACCGCAACCTACACAGCAGGTTTCTGGGATACCCATTATAAATATGCTGTTGTAAATTTATTCACCCGGTTACTGAACGGGATCATTAAAATATCGGGAAGTAAGGGTTATTGGTTTGCCCCTTTTGTAAATGTGGTGGCCACCAGGAAATAAAATGAACAGCACCGTAAAGATATTAAGCCTGGTATCGTACAAATTCCTGCCGCCCGACATGGGTGGCCAGAAAGGCATTGCTTTCTTTAACCGCTACCTGGCTGAAAAAACCGACCTGCTTTGTGCCACCGTACAGGAAAATGATAAAACAGAGAATGAAGGTTACCCTGTTAAAAAAATCCTCGGCAACAGCAAACTACGGTATATCAACCCCTTTTATTTCTTTACGCTGAGCCGCATCATCAAAGAGAACAACATTACCCATCTCATACTGGAACACCCCTATTACGGCTGGCTGGGCATGCTGCTGAAGTGGTCTTGTAAAGTAAAGCTGGTTGTACATTCCCATAATATAGAATCGCTGCGGTTCAGGACGATGAACAAATGGTGGTGGGGCATTTTATGGAATTATGAAAAGTTCACCCACCGGAATGCAGACCTGAGTTTCTTCATTCATGACGATGACCGGAACTATGCCCTTGCGTGTTTTAAACTGCAACCCGCGAAATGCGTGACCATCACCTATGGCTTTGAACACCCGGCCGCCCCTGCAGAAACTGAAAAAACAGCAGCCCGCAGGTTCATCTGCAACACCCAGAGTATTGACCCCTCGGAGAAATTATTGCTCTTCAACGGGACCCTTGGCTACAAACCAAACCTGGATGCGCTGGATATCATACTGCAGAAGATAAATCCGCTGCTGCTGGCAACAGAAGGCTTCCGGTACAAGATCATCATCTGTGGCAATAAACTCCCGCCTGCCTATTCGGGCCTGGTAAATTACAAAGACAGGAATATTATTTATGCCGGTTTTGTGGCCGACATCAATCCATATTTTAAAGGCGCTGATATTTTCATCAACCCGGTCGTGGATGGTGGCGGCATTAAAACCAAACTGGTGGAGGCATTGGGCTACGGCCTTTCGGTTGTAAGCACCCGAAGCGGGGCCATTGGCATCCCGGCTGAAGTAACCGGCTATAAGATGAAACTTGTTGCAGACAATGACTGGGGATCATTTGCCGGGCAGGTCATTTCGATCGATACCGAAACCAGGACCCCGGGGGAATTCTTCGATCATTTTTACTGGGGGAGTATTACAGAAAAAGCAAAGGTGGCTATTACATCGATCTGACAGGTCAATTTACTATCAAAGCATATTTACCGCTTCCCGGCATTTTTAGCCGAATAAACTCCCAAATCATTTACTTTTGCACTCGAAAAAAGGATTTATGAAAGTAGTCATTTTTGCTGGTGGGCTTGGCACCCGTATCTCGGAAGAAACGGATACCCGTCCAAAGCCCATGGTGGAGATCGGGGGCAAACCCATCCTTTGGCATATCATGAAAATGTACAGTCACCATGGCTTCAATGATTTCGTGATCTGCCTGGGCTATAAAGGTTACGTGATCAAGGAATATTTCATGAACTATTTTCTGCACAATTCAGATATTACCATTGACCTCGCTGACAATAAAATGGAAATTCACGGCACCAGGTCTGAGTCTTTCAAAGTGACCCTGGTTGAAACAGGTATGAGTACCAAAACAGCCGGCAGGTTGAAGCAGGTACAAAAATATATTGGCAATGAAGATTTCCTGCTGACATACGGGGATGGGGTAAGCGATGTGAACATTGCCGATTTGGTTTCATTTCATAAGAAGGCCGACAAAATTGCTACCGTAACATCCGTGCAGCCGGATGCCCGCTTCGGCGGAATGGATCTTGCTGCCGATGGAAGCGTAAATGCCTTCCGGGAAAAATCAAAAGCGGATGCACAGTGGATCAATGGCGGCTTCTTTGTTCTTAAAGCAACTGTGTTCAACTACCTCCAGAAAGATATGTCGAATATTATGTGGGAAGATGAGCCGCTGGAAAAACTCACTGCCGACAAACAACTGGTAGCCTATAAACATAAAGGTTTTTGGAAATGCATGGATGCCCTGCGGGATAAGATCGAATTAAATGAATTGTGGGAAAGCGGAAAAGCCCCCTGGAAAATCTGGAAATAAGATCATGAAAGTATTAATAATAGGAAATCTTGGATACATCGGTCCGATCGTTGTCAAACATTTCAGGTCAGTATACCCTGGTTATTTTTTAGCGGGTTACGACATCGGTTATTTTATCCAGAACAATACTTACAATGGAATTGCCGGAGATACCTTACTGAATGTTCAGTATTTTGGCGATGTAAGGAATTTTGATGCTTCGCTGCTGAATGGATTTGACGGCGTGATCTATCTGGCCGCTATTTCCAATGATCCGATGGGTAATGCGTATGAAGCCCCTACCCTTGATATAAATTGTAATGCCGCCATTCACATTGCACAAGAAGCAAAGAAAGCGGGCGTAAAGCAGTTCGTTTTTGCCAGCAGTTGCAGTGTATATGGGTTTGCCGATAGTGCACCCCGGACCGAATCCTCCGAAGTAAATCCATTAACTGCTTACGCAAGGTCCAAAGTGAATGCCGAGAAAGGCCTGCAACCTTTGGCTGATGCTGATTTCCAAATTACCTGTTTGCGCTTTGCAACAGCCTGTGGCTATAGCGACAGGCTGCGGTTAGACCTGGTGTTAAATGACTTTGTTGCCAGTGCCATTGCTGCAAAAAAGATCAGCATCTTAAGCGATGGCACCCCCTGGCGTCCCCTGATCCATGTAAAGGATATGGCAAGGGCAATGGATTGGGCCATTCAAAGAAAGGCAGGAGGAAATTTCCTGGTCATCAATACCGGGAGCAATATTTGGAATTACCAGGTAAAAGAACTGGCTGCAGCCGTGCAGCAACTGTTTACCGATGTGGAAGTGGATATTAATGCAAATGCACAGCCGGACAAACGGTCCTACAAAGTAAGTTTTGACCTGTATGAAAAACTGGCCACTGCCCATCAGCCACAGGTAAGTTTACAGGAGGCCGTACAGGATCTCAAAAACGGCTTGCAGGGAATAGGTTTTAATGACAGCAATTTCCGACAATCAGCAATGATCCGTTTAAAGACCATTGAAAAATTAATTGACCACCGGGTCATTGACCAGAACCTTGCTTTTAAAAACAGTAATGACAAAAATCGAATCCATAAAAGAAACGCTGCGTAATACTCCTGTTTACCGGGATGCATTTATTGAAGCATTGGTTGTGTTTGAAAAAAAAACGGGTCACCCGCAGTTAAACGTGAGGGATGCTGTTTCGGGGCCTTTAGCTGATGAATTGTTTATGGGGGAACGTTTCGCCAAAGAATTACAAAACGGGTTAAAGATAAATTTTGTTTACAACTCAAAAATTGCACGAGAGTTTCTCTTGTGCGATCCCGCTGTTCCCAATCATGTGTGGGAACCGCAGACCACTAAATTGCTGCTTCATTTTTCAAAAAATGCAGGGAATGTGATCATTGCCGGTGCATATTTTGGCGACCAGGCCATACCGGTCGCTCATAATATCAGGGACACAGGCCTGTGTCATACCTTTGAGCCTAATAAGAATAATTCCGACCTGATCATTGAGAATGCAAGGCTTAATAACCTGGACAATATCCTCATCAACAACCTTGCCCTGTGGAATAAAAGCAATGAGAAACTAATCTTTGAAGGAGAAGATGCATTAGCCAGTACGGTGGAAGCATCCGGTTCAGCTGCCCATGTTCTGCATACCATAACCATCGACGATTATGTATCCGGAAATAAAGTAAGCAAGGTTGACCTTTTAATGATCGATGTGGAAGGAAGTGAAATAAAAGTTCTACAGGGTGCCGTTGAAATGCTGAAAAAAGATAAACCGGTCGTTGTTTTTGAAACCCACAGCCTGTATGATGACTGGAGCAACGGGTTGCAAAATTGCCCTTCCGCCAGATTGATGAAGGAACTCGGGTATGAAGTATTTGCAGTCCGGGAATTTCATCAGAATATCGATACCGGTGATATGCCGATCGAATTACTCCCATTAGACAGGACCTATTGCGAAACACCGCCCCATCATGGTTTCAATATGCTGGCCGTTCCTTCAAAAACACGTATAGAAAACGAATTGTTCAGGATCGTGTATGACCTCAGTCCCAAGTTGATCCTGCCGAAAAATGATGCCAGGTTCTCCCCATCGAAATTTTAAAAACTTAAAATGATATTTAACCCACTTACGCTAAAAGGAGCTTTCACCATTGATGTACAGCCTTCCCAGGATAGCCGTGGATTTTTTACAAGAACATTCTGTGAAAAGGAATTTGCCGGACATGACCTGGTTCAACATTTTGTGCAGGCCAATCATTCCGGTACGAACGGTAAGGGGGTCATACGTGGCATGCATTTTCAAAACAGTCCCTTTTGCGAAGTGAAACTGGTGAAATGTGTACAGGGCGCCATATTTGATGTGATCATTGACGTACGAGCCGGCTCATCTACATTTTTACAATGGTTTGGTGCAGAACTTTCGGCCGAAAACAAACGCATGATGTACGTACCGGCCGGGTTCGCCCACGGCTTTCAATCGCTCTCCGGATATTCCGAAATAACGTATATGGTTTCTGCTTTTTACAATAAGGAAAGTGAGGGCGGCGTAAAATATGATGACCCAAAAGTAAATATTGAATGGCCTTTGCCGGTTTCTCTCGTTTCTGATAAAGACATGCAGATCCCTTTCATTGATGCTAATTTCAAAGGAGTCTTTTTATAATCATGCATGAAACAACTCCATTGGTAACTGTCGGGATTCCTACATACAACAGGCCCGGAGGGCTTGAAAGGACACTCGCCTGCATTACAGTACAGACGTATGCCAACCTGGAGATCATTGTTTCCGATAACTGCTCTGCGGATCCCAGGGTATTGCCCGTATTGGAAAAAATATGCCGGGCTTGATAAAAGGGTAAAATACCATATTCAAAAAAAGAATCTCAGCATTGTTCCCAATTTTCAATTTTTGCTGGATAATGCAAGCGGTGAATATTTTATGTGGGCCGCAGATGACGATCAGTGGAACAATGATTTTATAGAACGCTGCGTAAAAGCAATGGAAACAAACAATGAGGTAGCCATAGCCATAACAAGGATGGATGTGTTTGACAAGAACATTATGTGGTCTATACCGGACCGCTCTGGTGAAAGATGTTCCATTTCACAACAGTTGGGGCGGTGAGCATCTTTTTCTATATGAGGTCATCACTAAAGGAAAATTTATGCTCGTGGAAGGACCACCGGCTTTTCATTACTTTGAGGGGGGCAGTTCAAAAACAAATGCTTCCATCCGGAAGGCATTTAATATCAGGAGCAGATATTATTTCCTGGATGGGTATATTTTCAAATACCTCACTTACCAATTCAGATTTAAACATTTATCTTTCATTAAAAAAGCAGGATTGTTCTTTTCAAATGGGGCAGCACTGATCTTTAACGAGGACTACATCCTGTATTATATCCTGATCAAAAAACCCCTGAGGGCTTTTCTAAATAAATTTAAAACCAAGCCAGTTGAATATCGTCCGTAAAATAAAAAAAGCATTCCTCCCGCCAAAACATAAGGTTACATATAACCAGGACGGGTTAATAACCTATCACAACAATGGCTTTATGAAAGATCCTGCTTTCATCAAAGCCGAAAAGGCCGGCGCAGCAACAGGTTCATGGGCCAGCATTCACTGGCGGGTACATACTATTTTATGGGCGGCCAGTCATTGCAAGGATATAGAAGGTGATTTTGTGGAATGCGGAACGAATAAGGGCGGATATGCAAAAGCCATTTGCGAGTACCTTGATTTCAGGAACATCAGCAAAACATTTTATTTACTGGATACTTTTGAAGGGCTGGATGAGACCTTGTTAACCGATGCAGAAAAAGCCGCAGGCAAAAAAGAATATTTTGAAGCCGCTTATTCGGATTGTTTTGAAGAAGTACAAAAGACCTTTTCATCCGAACCAAATGTTAAGCTGATCAAGGGGTCTGTTCCGGGAACACTTAACCAGGTTCCCAGTCAAAATATTGCTTTCCTGTCCATTGATATGAATAATGTGAATCCTGAAATTGCTGCCATGGATCATTTTTGGGATAAACTCAGTAAAGGAGGGATCGTTGTGCTGGATGATTATGCTTATATGACCTATGATTTCCAGTATGAAGCGCACAATAACTGGGCAATGAAAAAAGGAATTAAGATATTGTCATTGCCAACCGGCCAGGGATTGATAATAAAATAAAGAGCCTACAGGATATGAAAATACTGATCACAGGTGCAAACGGGTTTATTGGTTCTTACCTTGCTCACTTTTTTCTGCAAAAGGGATACGAGGTCATTGCCACTTCAAGGCAATTTCATCCTTCTACCCGGGCCTTACTTAAGCATGCACAGCTAATTGACCTGGATGTACTGGATACTCCACAACTGCAACGAATGGCATTGCAGGCAGACGTTGTTATTCATACTGCTACTGCCAATGACATTATTTCAAAAGATGGCATTAAGGGAATTGAACTGTCTGCCATCGGCACCAGGAACATCCTCGACCTGGCTGTAAAGAATAATATCCCGAACTGTATTGTTTTTTCAACCCTGCAGGTATACGGAACCGAATTGACCGGCGAAATTTCTGAGACCTCCCCATTGCATTTTGCCAATGACTATGGCATCAACCACCTGCTGGCAGAAATGTATGCAGAGATGTACAGCAGGCAGGGAAAAGTACAAACGGTATCGGTTCGCCCCAGCAATGTATATGGGCCGGTGTTGACCGACGCATTCAACCGCTGGTCCCTGGTGCCGGGTTGTTTTTGCAGGGAGGCCATGGGAGCAGGAACCATTACCATCAAGTCTTCCGGTAAGCAAACGCGTAATTTTATTCACCTCGAAAACCTCAGCAGGGCTGTTGAAAGCATAATAAAGCGGTTTCCGGATAAATATGAATGCTATAACTTAGCATCTTCCCGGTGCTTAATGATGACAGAAGTGGCCGAAATAACAAGGCAGGTATATGAAAAAGAATTTCAAAAACCAGTACAGGTTAACATTGAGGGTACAGAACCGGCCGAACCAAACCGGTTCAGCATCAACTTGACCAAATTACAAAGCACTGGCTTCCTTGAAGATGAAAATTCTACTTTACAAGCTGCCATTTCAGACATATTTAAATACCTTAACTCAAAAAAATAATAAATGGATCCCATTTCAGAATTTAAGAACGAAAGAGCTACCGCACAAAAGGAAATGCTTCAAGATGCAGAACTAAAACAAAAGTCGCTTGACTGGATGCTTCATGCAGACAAGTATAAATACACTTACAATTTTACCTGGATGGGACGGCCCATCATTAAATACCCCCAGGACATTGTCATCATGCAGGAACTGATATGGGATGTAAAACCTGACCTGATCATCGAAACAGGGATCGCTCATGGTGGTTCAATCATATTTTCGTCCTCCATGATGGAACTCATGGGCAATGGCGGGAAAGTGATCGCCGTAGATATTGATATCCGGAAACATAACCGGGATGAGATCGAGAAGCACCCGATGATGAAGAACATTACCATGCTGGAGGGTTCCTCCGTTGATGAAAAGATCGTTCAGCAAATTACTGACTATGCTAAAAATTTCAAGAAGGTGATGGTGGTACTGGATTCAAATCATTCACACGAGCATGTGTACAGAGAACTGGAACTATATACGCCGCTGGTAAGTTTAGATTCCTACATTTTATTACCCGATACATTTGTTGAGTTTTTTCCAAAGGGTTATGTAACCAACAGACCATGGGATGTAGGCAATAATCCATATACCGCCATGGAAGCTTACTTAGAAACCACAGACCAGTTCGTAAAGGATGAAAGCATTACCAACAAATTACTGATCACGGAGGCATTCGGTGGCGGGTACCTAAAAAGAGTCAAGTAAACTTTATTATCAACAGTATAAATATGGCCGGTTAAAATTCCATTCAGCATGTTGAAAAAATAAACCTGTTGGCCTACTATTTATTCAAGTACCCGTACTACAAATTGTCGTTTGGCGCCATTGGTTCATCCACCCGGCTCATCAACACACAGGTTGACGGGTACGCAAGGATATTCATTGGCTCAAAAGTTTATATAAACAATGCCGGTTGGCTGGCCTGCGCTCCTTTAACAGGAGATACCAATGCCCGGCTCAGTATCGGCGATGGCTGTTACATCGGGCGTTTCTGTCACCTATACGCAACGTCAAAGATCGAGATCGGCAAAAAGGTATTGATGGCCGATAAGGTTTATATCAGCGACAACCTCCACAGCTATGAGAACATTGAACTGCCGGTCATTGACCAGCCCATAAAACAAACGGAGGCTGTGATCATTGGCGATGGCGCCTGGCTGGGTGAGAATGTGTGTATCATCGGTGCCAGTGTAGGAAAGAACAGCGTGATCGGATCAAACTCCGTTGTAACAAAGAGCATCCCCGACCACTGTGTGGCCATCGGTTCGCCGGCAGTAATCATCAAACGGTATAATTTCGAAACAAAACAATGGCAGAAGACAGATAAAGAGGGCGGGTTTATCTGAAACGGGAAAACATGAACAAGCAAAAAGTATTAATAACAGGCGGCGCCGGGTTCATCGGTTCAAACCTTGCCCTGTATCTTTTAGAGAAAGGATACCGGGTAACGGTTCTTGATAACCTGTCGGAGCAGGTACATGGCGCTGAACCGGACACCACTTCCCCCCTTTTCATTTCTATCCGGGATAAAGTGAATTTCATCCGGGGTACCGTTACGTCCGTTGATGACTGGAATAAAGCGATCCATGATAATGAAGTGATCGTACACCTGGCCGCCGAAACCGGTACCGGCCAGTCGATGTACCAGATAAAAAAATATACGGAGGTGAATATCGGGGGTACAGCCATCATGTTGGATATTCTTGCCAATACTGAAACAAGCGTAAAAAAAGTAGTTGTTGCATCATCCAGGGCCATCTATGGCGAAGGGAAATACCTGTCCAAAGAACTGGGCCCTGTTTATCCCGATCATCGCCTGGCAAAAGATATGGATGCCGGGAATTTTGAAGTAAGCTACCCGGGCACAAGCCAGCCATTGCAACTGGTTGCCACCGATGAGGATTCAAAGATCCATCCAACCTCCGTGTATGGCATCACCAAGCAGAACCAGGAACAGATGGTAATGACGGTTTGCCCATCCATCGGCATAGCGCCGGTTGCTTTCCGCTACCAGAATGTATATGGACCCGGTCAATCATTGAGCAATCCCTATACAGGCATTCTTTCCATTTTTTCTACCCTCATAAAAAATAACAAGCCCATCAACATTTTTGAAGATGGAAAAGAGAGCCGTGACTTTGTTTACATCGATGATGTGGTAAGGGCCACGCACCTGGGTATTGAAAAAGCAGAAGCCAATGAACAGGTGTTCAATGTAGGAACGGGCAAAGCGGTTCCCGTTTCGGAAGTGGCCGGCTTATTGGTAAGCTATTACCATGCAAATGTTCCGGTACAGGTTTCCGGCAACTACCGCCTGGAGATATCCGCCACAACTATGCAGATGCCGGCAAAATTGAAAAACTGCTTTCTTTCAGACCGGAATATGATTTTGAAACAGGCCTGAAACGGTTTACTGACTGGGTTAACAGCCAACAGGTTCAGCAGAGTAAATACGAAGACTCCATCAACGAAATGAGATCAAAAGGTTTACTGAAATAAACACTATGGGAAAGATCGGCCTGGTTACGGTATTGTTCAAAAGCGATGAAGTATTGCCCGGCTTTTTTGCAAGCGTAGCAAAACAGGACTATAAAGAGTACATCCTTTACTTAATTGACAACTCTCCCAGCCCGGTCTCTGACAGCATCATAGAAAAATGCCTGTCCGAAAACACGATCACTGAATGCAGGCATATAAAAAGCCCCGGCAACGTGGGAGTGGCAGAAGGAAATAATACCGGCATCCGGAATGCCCTGGCCGATGGCTGTTCTTATGTTTTGTTGCTCAACAACGACATTGAACTGGAACAGGACCTTGTTTTCAGCAGCATGGTTTCGCTCAGTGAAACAAAAGCTGAAAAGATCATTATTCCCAAGATATTTTATTTCGATACCCGTAAGATCTGGATGGCCGGCGGCGTGATGAATAAATGGCGTGCCCTGGGCATTCACTATGGGGATGGAAAGGACGATGCCCCTGTATACAATGTGGCAAAGCACATAACCTATGCCCCCACCTGTTTCATGTTCATTGAAAGCAGCGTTTTCAAAAAAGTAGGGATGATGGATGCAAAGTATTTTGCGTACTACGACGATACAGATTTTGTTTTCCGGGCATTGAAGGCAGGATATAAGATGTATTACGAACCTGCGCTTACTGTGTTGCACAAGGTTTCCTCCTCTACCGGCGGTGATTCAACTTTCTATGTCTATTATTCAAACCGCAACAAGATCTATTTTACAAGAAAGAACCTGTCCGGCCTTGTAAAATACTTTGCCATCGGCTACACCCTCTTTACAAGGATATTCTACTACATCCGTTTTGATGCAGCACAAAGGAAAAAACTGCTGCAGGGATTGAAGGACGGGTTTAAGATACCTGTTTCAGGATAGGTCATTTATCCAGGGCCATCTTGCCAAAGAATAACCGTACTGCTTCAAGCATCTTTTCATTCAGCCTGAATTTTACAAAGTCTGTATAGTAGGACCGCAGGTCAAATGCAGTATATGGATTCCGGCTTATCACTTCATCTAGATGTTCAAAGCCAAAAGCATTTGCCGCAGCAAACGCTTCGGTAAAAGAAGGAGGGAATTTCTTATTGCTTATCCAGGCGGCAAAAACAAAGGGCAGTCCAGTCATTTCCTTCCAGGCCGAACCCAGGTCATAGATATATTTTGATCGCTGCCGTTGCACCAGTGCCCGGTCGCCGATCACCAAACCGGCCGTGGTGCAGGCAATATCATTCTCATAATTACTGGTTGCAGGAATTAACTGCGGGGAGATCTTCCAGTGTTCCCTCAACAATATTCTCAGCAGCGCAGCCGAGGTACGGCTCTGGTAATCCAGTAGGACCGTTTTGATTTCCCCGAGCGGTACTTCGCTGAACAGGCATACACTGGCCACTTCCCCGTCGCATGCGATGCCGTAATCAGAAATGATATGGTGTTCCTTTAGCAGGGGTATTACCGCCACCGGTACCAGCCCGATGTCGATCTGGTCGCTTAGCAGTTTCGAGGCAATATTGGCAGGATAATCAATACTGAGGTCAACCTGGTCCTTCATTATTCCCTGTTCAAAGCCATAGATCAGCGGTTTGGTATTCAGGTAACTCACCGCCCCCACCCTTATCTTCTGTGTCAATTAACGTATTTTTGCGGCAAATGTACAGCAACATCATGGATTTAAACCAACTAACTGCCATATCCCCCATCGACGGACGCTACCGCAAACAAGTACAACAGCTGGATGAATATTTCAGTGAATATGCACTCATGAAATACCGGGTGATCGTGGAAGTGGAATATTTTTTATTCCTGGCAGAAAAAAGTTTTTTAAACTTGACGCCAAAACAAAACAGCATTTGCATAAGGCCGTAGAGGAATTTTCATTAGCCGATGCGGAAGAAATTAAAAAAACAGAAAGCATCACCAACCACGACGTAAAAGCCGTTGAATATTTCATCAAAAAAGTACTTGATAACTGCGATGCCGGGCATTTGAAAGAATGGGTGCATTTTGGCCTCACTTCGCAGGACATCAATAATACGGCCATCCCATTACTCTGGAAGAACAGCATAGAACTGGAATACCTGCCGGCTGTTATCAACCTGCAGCATGCCATCGGCAATATGGCCCTTGCCTGGAAAGACATACCCATGCTGGCCCGTACGCATGGCCAGCCCGCCAGTCCTACGAGGCTGGGAAAGGAAATGATGGTGTTTGTGGAAAGGCTGGAAAACCAGATCCAGTTATTCAGCTATATACCGTTTACCGCAAAATTCGGTGGTGCCACGGGCAACTTCAATGCACATCATGTGGCTTATCCCAGATACAACTGGGTAAGATTCGCCAATGAGTTTACGGAAGAAAGACTCGGGTTACAACGCCAGCAATACACCACCCAGATCGAACACTACGATACACTGGCTGCCCATTTTGATGCCATCAAACGCATCAATAACATCATCCTTGATCTCTGCCGGGATATCTGGACCTATATCAGCATGGATTATTTCAAACAGAAAACAAAAAAAGGTGAGATCGGAAGCAGCGCCATGCCACATAAGGTTAACCCGATCGATTTTGAAAATGCAGAAGGCAACCTGGGTATTGCAAATGCCTTGCTCGAACACCTTGCCGGAAAACTTCCTGTTTCCAGGCTGCAAAGGGATCTTACCGATTCCACTGTTCTAAGAAATATCGGCGTACCCATTGCGCATACCCTGCTGGCAATCCGTTCAACCGAAAAAGGGATCGGCAAACTGGTATTGAATGAACCAAAACTTAAGGCCGACCTGGAGAATAACTGGGCAGTGGTTGCCGAAGCCATACAAACGATCTTACGCAGGGAGAATTACCCCCAACCCTATGAGGCATTGAAAGAACTCACCCGGGGTAAAAATGCGATCGATAAAAATGCCATTCACCGGTTCATCAGCAGCCTGAAGGTCTCAGCTGCAGTAAAAAAGGAATTAAAGGCAATTACTCCGTACAATTATACAGGAATATGAAATTCCCTGTGTATTTTTAAAGGGGATTTCATACCCGGTCTGCCCTTTTATGAAAAAATGTCTACTTTTTGTCTTTTTATTCCTGGCTGTTCGCGAGTCCTCAATAGCTCAAACGGATACTGCGTTTTGGTTTGCGGCTCCCAATGTTGATATTGCCAATTATCCCGCCAATGGCCCATATGACCGGCCGATCTATTTGAGATTGACCTCATTTACCACATCAGCCAATGTAACGGTATCCCGGCAAATACTGCATTTACACCTGTTAATTTAACCATACCAGCTAACTCAACTTCAACGATTGATCTAACCCCCTGGATTGACCTGATTGAAAATTTCGAATCCGGCATTATTAATAATAAGGGGATTTATATCCAGTCTACAGCTGATATAACTGCTTATTACGAGGTCAATAGTATCACATGCAAATGCAATCCGGAACTTTTTTCTTTAAAAGGGAAAAATGCGATCGGAAATGAATTTTATATCCCATCCCAGGTAACCTGGAGTATAGATACAATAAGATTTCCGGATGCAAGAGCCGCTTTCGAAATTGTGGCAACTCAAAACAATACTATAATTACCATTACTCCCACTAAACCTTTAATAGGAAGGCCTGCTAATGTTCCATTTACAATAACACTAAACAGGGGACAAACTTATTCCTGCCAGGCTTTATACCGCAATGGGCCCAGTTTATTGAATGGCAGTAAAATTGTTTCGGATAAACCCATCGGGGTGACTACAAAGGAAGATCTTTTATTTTCCGATGGTCCATGTGCTGACTTAGCCGGGGATCAGATCGTACCAACAGCCATTTTCGGTAATGAATATGCTGTGGTAAGAGGCGATCTCACGTTACGCGATAAGGCGGTGATAACAGCCCGCCAAAATAATACCAACATTTATTTAAACGGAAGTGCTACGATAGCCGCTACTATCAATGCCGGGCAATCATATGAGATAGATATAACCGCCCTGACGTCTTTATACATTACTACCAATAATCCAGTTAGTGTTTTTCATTATACCGGCAACGGCTGTGAAGTGGGTGCAGCTGTTATTCCAAAATTAAATTGTACGGGTTCTTCATCCGTTTCGATAGTGAGAAGCAATATTGGAAATGCAATAGTGTTGTTAGTTACCAACAACGGGAATCAGGGTAATTTTTTAGTCGTACCGGAATTATAACGCACCGATTTTTCACCTTTGGCCGGTACGGGTGGCAATTATGTATATTCTAAAAAGAACCTCACCGGGCCAATGGCTTTAAATGCCGCCACCACTTTCAGTAATACCAGTGGAAAATTTCAATTGGGTTTTATCAATGGAGATCCGGGTGGTTACATGTACGGTTATTTTTCTGACTTCAAAAAAAGTAATGTTACAAATTCACAGCTGGAAATATGCCGGTTCGACTCTGCGCAGTTAAATGCAACCGGCGGGATTACTTACCAATGGACCCCGGTAACCGGTTTAAGTAACCCGAATATCAGTAATCCCAAAGCATCGCCGGCTGTGACAACAGATTACAAAGTTGTTATTACAGATATTGATGGTTGCGTAGATTCGGCCTTTGTAAAAGTGATTGTGAATGCCTGTACATTGACATGTAACAACTGGCTCTACACCCAGTCTTAATTCAAATGCCCGGGTGGTGACCGGAATTTCAGGCAACACTACCAGGAAGTTAACTTTAACAGAACTGCCCCGGTTAACCCGGTTGGAGGTTATGGCTTTCTGGTTTCAAAACACACGGGTCCTGCAAATGTGAATTATGCCATGTGGCCAGAAGGATGTACGATCACTACAACCAACGGCCAGTATTTTGCCCAGGAAAACTGTTCTTTTCAATTAAATAAGACCTATCATGTTGCCATGGTATACGATGGTATCTCTCTTAAGTATTACCGGAACGGGTTTTTACACAGCCAGACCCCTGCAACCGGAAATCTGATCCTTAATGATCTGATCACTACTATCGGACAAAATGTTCCGGAGGGCGCTCCAACTATTTTCCCGTTTATTGGCAATATCAATGAGGTACGTATCTGGAATGTGGCACGCTCCCAGGTCCAGATCCAGGCATACATGAATACTTCATTACCCGGTCCGGCAACACAAACTGGGCTTCAGGGTTATTATATTTTTGATAACTTACTGAACAAGCAGGGCAATCCTACATATAATGCAGTACTGAATGGTGCAGCAACGATAAATGCAACAAATCCAGATTGCAGCTTTACTGCTGATTCCTGTTCTGTTGGAGTCAATATCAGTACCATCATCAACACCTACACCCCCATCCTGGCATTCAACCCCTGCGATAACAAATTTACCGTAGAGGATGCATCCACCTTCAATGCGGGCGATACCGTTCTGATGATCCAGATGAAGGGCGCTGTTATTGATTCCACCAACACGGCTGCATTCGGGACCATCACGGATTATAAAAATGCGGGCAACTATGAATTTAATTATGTAAAAAGCAAGGCGGGAAATATTATTGAACTGGAGAACAAACTCACCCGGCAGTATGATATCCCGGCCGGGAAAGTGCAGTTGATCAGGGTCCCATACTACAGCAGCGTCAACGTCACCGATACCCTTACCTGTTTACCATGGGATGGAAACAAAGGTGGTGTATTGGTGCTGAATGTGAGGGATACCATAAATCTCAATGCAGATATCAATGTAAGCGGCAAAGGCTTTAAAGGTGGGGTCGGGTATAACCCCGGCAATGCAACCCTTACCTGTTTTCAGAACAACTATTTCTATCCTTCCAATACCCTATTGGCGGCACAAAAAGGAGAAAGTATTTCAACCATATCGCCGAATATAAGTTGCGGAAAAGGAACACTGGCAGCCGGCGGAGGCGGTGGTGCCGGCCATAATAGTGGCGGCGGTGGCGGCGGCAATGCAGGTATTGGCGGTTTGGGAGGATACCAGCTGGAACCCTGCGGCAGTTCCCCCTTCGACAACAGGGGCATTGGCGGCCGGCAATTGGTTTATAATACAGCAACCAATAAAATATTCATGGGCAGCGGTGGTGGTGCAGGGCATGCAGACAATCCCGGGAATATTCCCCCTTCAGGAGGAAGCGGAGCCGGTATCATCATAATAAATGCCGACAAGATCCGGTCGAATTCAAAAAAGATAACTGCCAACGGAAATACCGGGCTGGCATGCACCATTCCCACCTCTCCCGATTGTCACGATGGTATGGGTGGCGGTGGCGCCGGCGGAACCGTATTACTTAACATCAATCAATATATTGACAATTCAATCGTTGAGAATAAAGGAGGGAAAGGTGCTGACATGACCGGGTCAGTTTCTACCGGCGGCAGGATCGGTGCAGGCGGCGGCGGTGGAGGCGGACTTGCTTTCTTAAAAAGTGCTGCGGTGCCTGCAAACCTGGGCATTGTAAATACCGGGGGACCAAACGGTGTATTGACAACTGATGGGAATAGTGCATGGGGAGCATCAGCCGGTACAGCCGGAATGAATTTATTCAACCTGGTACTGCCGGTTGATAATATTCCTTTCACACCAAATATCGACTCAGTCCGGATCAAAGACAGTCTCTTAAATTGCAATGGTTTTGATTTTAAAGGACTGGCTTATGTAAATACCAATCCCATCAACACCTGGCAATGGTATTTTGGAGATGGTGGTACCGCCAATACCCAAAATACATCCCATGCCTATACTGCTGCAGGCACCTATACAGTTAAACTGGTGGTAACAGATATCAATGGCTGTATGGACAGCGTGACAAAAGATGTGACTGCATTGCCCGGTATTGTAGCCGATGCAGGGCCCGATACTTCCTTCTGCTCCAACGGAACGGTTACGCATGTATTACAGGGATCGGGTGCAGGAACCTACAGCTGGACCCCTGCTGCTTACCTGAATAACCCTACCCTGCAGAACCCTACAGCTACCATAAGCGCCAGCACTGTGTTTTACCTCACCGTTACCGGTCCCAGTGCATGTAACTCAACAGACTCCGTTATCCTCTCTGTGAACCCGGTACCCATTGTACAAACCCTTGGTGATACCTTGATTTGTCAAAGCGATGTTTTAGTGCTTACCACTACGGGAGCAGGAACCTATCACTGGACACCCGGAACTTCTGTCAGTGATTCCAGCATTGCAAGCCCGGTATTCGTTGACAATGTCCCACAGACCCTGATCGTGACCGGCACTACTGCTGCCGGTTGTTTTGCCCGGGATACCGTTACCGTCAATTTAAAACCATCTCCTGCTGTACAGACGATAGCGGATACAACTTTTTGCGATACAAATCCTTCAATAACCTTGTTTACAACAGGCGCCCAAACTTATTTGTGGACACCCACCCTTTTCTTAAGTGACCCGACTATTGCAAATCCCGTTTTCACCGGAAACCAGAGCCAAACCTATTATGTTACCGGCACCGGTGCAAACGGATGTAAAGCCACCGATACGGTGAATCTCATATTGGCACCACCGTCATTGTTCCTGGCACCGCCGGATAAATATATGTGCCAGAACGGTTCTGTACAGCTGGACGGATACAACGGAACTTCTGTTGATTACCTGTGGAGCCCGGCCACCTGGCTTTCAAACCCAACCATCATTAACCCCGTTGCCAATCCACCCGTTTCAACCATTTACTCCGTTACGATATCAAGCAGGGTTTGTAATTACGACAGTACATTTACTGTGCTGGTCAACATCGTTCCAAAACCAATTATCAACGCCGGCAAACTGAATGATATTGATTGTGCAAACCGGGCTGCACAGCTATTTGCGTCAGGGGGAGATCTATATATATGGACCCCTTCAACCGGCCTTAACAATACCAGCATCCCAAACCCTGTGGCTACTATAACGAGCACCCAAAAATATTATGTCAGTGTTACCAACTCTACCGGTTGCAATAATATTGATTCGGTAACGGTGCTGGTGAACCGGCTGGCAAGCCTGGCCCGTTATATGCCCAATGCTTTTACACCCAATGGCGATGGATTGAATGACTGCTACGGATTGAAGAACTGGATGTATATAAAGAAACTGGAATTCCGCATATTTAACCGGTATGGCGAACAGGTCTTTGCCACATCCGACCTGGGCAAATGCTGGGACGGCAGGTATAAAGGAAAGACAGCCGGCCAGGGCTCGTATGTTTATTATATAAAAGCCGAAACAAACTGCGGCACCGAGGAACAAAAAGGTAATTTCCTGCTGATACGGTAGCGCCGGATAGACCGTACAGGTAATAACAATTACTTAAACAGAACTTGCTTATTTTTATAAAAATTCCCGGTTGATGTATTTATGCGATTGATCCCATGCCTTCTTTTATTCCTTTCCGGTATTTGCAATGCCCAGGTAGATATCAAAACCGGTTTACAGGCTTACTATCCCTTTAACGGCAATGCCAATGATGCCAGCGGGAATAATAATCACCCCATCTTCAATAATGCCGGCATAACCAGCGACCGGTTCGGGAATCCCAACAGTGCTTACCATTTTGATGGCGTTTACCAGTACATGCGGATAAGGAATAGTCCATCATTGAACTTCGGTAACCAGATCACCCTTTCGGTTTGGGTGAGGCCCACCGGCTTTTATTATGATATCTGCCATGCCAGCCAGGTGATCAGCAAAGGAGGCGGTAATTACAATCCCGGTAATTATGCCCTGCGTTTTGATGATGCCTTGTTCTCCAACGGAACCGGTTGCAGCGGAACAGCCTGCGACTCGCTGCACCAGAATTTCCGGGGCACGGGCACCATCCTCACTCCCTACAATGATTTTATCAAAAAAGGCCAGTGGTATTCCGTCATCTATACCAATGATGGTAAGACCGCAAAGCTTTACGTGGATTGTGAACAGAAGTATTCGGTGGTATTTCCGGAAACCTTTACCAATAATGAGGATCTTTTCATTGGCAAATCCGATGACGATCTTTTTCCCTTCTGGCTCAATGGCGATGTGGATGATATCCGTATCTATGACCGGGCGCTTGCGATTGAAGAAATAACTGCCTTATGCAGGGAAAGCCCTGAGATAAATAAGCCCGAACCACTCAAGGAAGTAAAATTAGAGAAGCGCAATAATGATGTTCTCCGGGAAATTACCGTAGACAATGATTCCATCATGGTAACCCTGTATGATAATGGCGAAATTGACGGCGACAGCGTAACCCTTATCTACAACAATAAAGTGATCACCAGCCACCAGCGGCTTACCGGCAAACCCCTCACCTATATGCTTAAAGTAAACCCGGGCAATAGCAGCAATGAACTGGTAATGTATGCAGAGAACCTGGGCAGCATTCCGCCCAACACCGCATTGATGATCATCCAGGACGGGAATAAACGGTATGAACTGAACGTGAGCAGCACCAGGAATACCAACGGGGTGATATCGTTCAAATTGAGAGAATGATGGAGGATGCAAGATGCTGGATACCGGATACCGGATACTGGATAGTTGGCAGTAACAACTCCTTCAACCCTTCAACCCTTCAACCCTTCAACCCTTCAACCCTTAAACCCTGCAACGACATAAACCCTTCAACGACTTAAACCCCGCTACCCTACTTATGTATCTCACTCGTAAAATGAAATTCAATATCTGGGTTGTTCTGTATCTCGGTATTTAAGAACCATTCGCTTTGCGCCAGGTAAACCAGGTGGCCGTCTTTATCCTCGGCAATATTGGCCTGTTTGTACCGAATGAAATCATCCAGTTTCTTAGGGTCTTTACTTACCAGCCAGCAGGCTTTGTAAAAGGGCAGGTTGTTCATCTGAACAGACGCCCCATACTCCTGCAAAAGGCGGTATTGGATCACTTCAAACTGTAGCTCTCCCACACAACCAATGATCTTCTTATTTCCTCCAAACTGTGTGAACAACTGTGCCACTCCCTCATCAGTTAGCTGCAACAATCCCTTCTCCAACTGCTTGGTTTTCATCGGATCTTTATTCACTACCTCTTTAAATATTTCAGGTGAGAAACTGGGTATGCCGGTGAAGTAAAAATCCTCTCCCTCGGTGAGGGTATCGCCTATTTTAAAGTTGCCGGTGTCAAATAAACCCACCACATCTCCCGGGTAAGCTTCTTCGATCACATCCTTCTGCCGGGCCAGGAAACTATATGGGTTACTGAACCGAAGGTCCTTGTCATTCCGTACGTGGTGGTAATATTTATTGCGTTCAAATTTCCCGCTGCACACCCGCAGAAAGGCGATCCGGTCCCGGTGCTTGGGATCCAGGTTGGCATGTATCTTGAAAACGAACCCGCTGAATTTATCTTCCCCCGGTTTAATATCCCGGGTAGTGGTATGCCTTGGCCGGGGGGTGGGCGCAATGCGGATGAACGTATCCAGCATTTCTTTCACACCAAAATTATTAACGGCACTTCCGAAAAATACAGGGGCCGTTTTTCCACCCAGGTAATCGGCTTCAGCCAGTTCTCCATAAACACCATCAATAAGTTCCACATCTTCCCGCAATGTAGCGGCATCCTTCCCTCCTATTTTTGCATCCAGCAGGCCGTCATTAAGATCTGTGATCTCCACTACATCTTCGTCATTTGCCCTGGTTCCTGCGGTAAATAATACCAGGCTCTTTTTGTTCAGGTCATATACCCCTTTGAAATCCTTGCCGCTGTTGATGGGTATGGTCATCGGGTGCAACTGTATCTTTAACTCGTTTTCAATTTCTTCCAGCAGGTCAAAACGGTTCTTGCCATCCCGGTCCATTTTATTGATGAACACGATCACCGGGGTATTGCGCATGGCGATCACTTCCATCAACCGCCTTGTCTGAGCTTCCACCCCGTTCACACTGTCTATCACCAGTACCACACTGTCAACCGCCGTCAGCGTGCGGTATGTATCCTCGGCAAAGTCCTTGTGCCCGGGTGTATCCAGCAGGTTTATCAGGTATCCCTGGTATTCAAAGGTCATTACGCTGGTTGCCACGCTGATGCCACGCTGCCGCTCGATCTCCATGAAATCGCTGGTGGCATGCTTTTTTATCTTATTACTTTTTACCGCACCCGCAGTTTGTATGGCGCCCCCAAAAAGAAGGAATTTCTCTGTAAGGGTCGTTTTACCGGCATCGGGGTGAGAGATGATGGCAAAGGTTTTACGCTTATTTATTTCGCTGATGTACTTCATAAGACCTTACTCCTGCCCTATCCGGGGAGGAGGATGTTTGTGTTTGATTAAATTAAATTTCGTTGATTATGGAATTCCCCACGATTATAGCCTGTTGTTTTTGAGGCGCAAAGGTAAGGGATGATGGATAATGCCTGTTATAAATAGAGATATTATCCTATATTTGCCACAACATTATCCCTGTTGAAATCGTTTTGAAACATTACCCTTTTATTATGAAGAATCTTTTTGCAAAACTGCTTCTGGTACTTACCTGTATATTTTTTGTTTTCTTCCTGCTGGAATTCATGCCCCTAAAGGGCAAACAATACAAAACAGGACTGAATGAGTCCTTTGATCCTGCCCTGATGCAGCTTGATAGTAAACAGAAAATTACCCGTTACTGCGACAGCATCCTTTCTGACCGGCAATCTGCAATACCGGGCCTGGACAAAGATTCGCTGTTCACAGATATCGCATCACTCACGATCCGGAACAGATTTTACCATGATAATGCTGAATATGGGATCGGAAACAATTTTGTTGCCCTGTTCCTGCAACCCTTTTTCCGGGATAAAGAGGTCACGCCCATTGTAGACGTGGACGATCTCCTTAAACTGCCGGCAGCAATCTGCGGTCAACAATCCAGGGTTCTGGCATCCGTACTCAGAAACCATAACATCCCCGTCAGGAAGGTATTGTTCGACCATCCCTCTTTTGGCGGGCATTATGCCCTGGAGGTATTTTACGGAGGAAGATGGCATTTTTTCGATGTGGATAAAGAACCTGAGCTGGAATGGCTGCAGCAGGCCGATCGTCCCTCCGTGACCACGCTACAATCCCATCCCGAATACCTGGCAAAAATGTATAAGAAAGACGATCCCAAAGTGATGGCCGATCTTTTCTCAACAGCAATAACGGAGAACTTTGAAAAGGTAGAAGGCCGTAACCTGCTTCTCTTTCAACGGGTGACAAAATTCCTTTCCTATACGCTATGGGCTGTTTTTTTACTGGTTTATTTCCTGGTTGAGCATCCTGCCAGGATAAAGACGGTAAATGTAATCCGGAAACTGTATCCATACAGGTGGAAATTTGCAACAGTCCGTGCATAAACAATTATTGGTTTCCGCCTGTGTATTTTGGTTTTACCAACCAATTTGCTTTCCGTAATTTTGATGAGATGCGTAAATCGCTGAACATCCTCCGCAACTCATTACGACTCACCTTCCAGGAACTGAGGGTTAATAAACTGCGTACGGCTCTTAGTCTTACCGGCGTTGCCTTTGGCATCTTCTGCATCATTGGTGTACTGGCAACGGTTAACAGCCTGGAAAGAAATATCCAGAATGAAGTGAAAAGCCTGGGAAGCAATACCATCTATATCGATAAATGGGATTACAGCGGGGGCCCCGACCAGCCTTTCTGGAAATTCAGGGCAAGGCCCATCCCGAAATTTGAAGAAGCAGACATGATCAGGCAGCGGGCCGTTCTGCTGGATGATATTTCATACCTGATGCAGACCGGGGGCAGTATATCCCATAAAGACGACCTGCTTCAGAATATACGTGTATATGGTGTGATCGAATCACAAATGACCATACAACCGATCGGTTTTGCTGAAGGCAGGTTCTTTTCTGCCAGTGAATTCAGTACCGGCACCAATGTGTGTATCATCGGGTTCACCAATGCAGAAACGCTCTTTGGCAGTACCGAACGGGCATTGGGCAAACAGATCGATGTGAAAGGAAAAAAGATGACCATCATTGGTGTCATAAAAAAGGAAGGAACCAATTTTATCGGTTGGGATTATGATGACTGCATCATGCTGCCCTATAAATTCTGTAAACAGCTGTTTGAAGAAGAATTTTCAAACCCCATACTGATCGCAAAGGGGAAAGAAGGCGTTACTACGGATGCATTGAGTGATGAACTGAAAGGCATCATGCGGCAGATCAGAAGACTGAGCCCTACCCAGGAAGACAATTTCTCCCTCAACAGTGTGGAAGCATTCAGCAAGGCCATCCAGGGATTCTTTGCCACCGTAAATGTGGTGGGTGCCATCATCGGCGGCATCAGCCTCATCGTAGGTATGTTTGGCATTGCCAACATCATGTTTGTGACCGTACGGGAAAGAACAGGTATGATCGGGCTTAAAAAAGCCATCGGTGCCAAGAAAGGTTCTATCCTTTTCGAGTTTCTGATGGAAGCCGCCCTGCTTTGCATTATTGGCGGCGCCATTGGTTTATTCTTTGTTTACATACTCACCCTCATCCTCTCGGGCCCCTTAAAGTTCCCGGTATATATTTCAATACCCATGCTCATCAGCACCATCATCATTTGCCTTACAGTAGGCGTGCTGGCCGGTATCATCCCGGCTTCACAGGCTGCCCGTATGGACCCGGTGGTGGCCATCCGTTCTAAATAATTTTACATGTTGAATTTTAAATGTTGAATTACTTTTGCCAGACCCTGTTCACATTTAAAATGTAACATTCAACATTTATCATAACCATTCTCGCCATAGAATCCTCCTGCGATGAAACATCGGCTTCGGTCTGCCGGGATGGGAAGATATTATCCAACCACATTGCCAATCAAACGGTACATGAACAATTTGGCGGGGTGGTTCCCGAACTGGCCAGCCGTGCCCACATGCAGAACATAGTTCCGGTGGTGGATGCCGCCCTGCAAACGGCCCACTGCTCACTGCAGTCGTTGGATGCCATAGCATTCACGCAGGCGCCGGGACTGATCGGTTCATTGCTGGTAGGCACGCAATTCGCAAAATCCCTTTCACTGGCTTTAGATGTCCCGCTGATCTCCGTACACCATATGCAGGCACACGTGCTGGCTAATTTAATTGGGGAAGAAAAACCTTCTTTCCCCTTCTTATGCTTGACCGTAAGCGGAGGTCATACGCAGATCGTGCGCTGTGATGCTCCCACACAACTGAAAGTGATCGGCGAGACCATTGATGATGCAGCCGGCGAAGCCTTTGATAAAACGGCAAAGATGCTGGGGCTTCCCTACCCCGGCGGGCCATTGATCGATAAATATGCAAAACAGGGCAACCCCAAACGCTTTACGTTTCCCGAACCCCGGATACCGGGCCTTGATTTCAGTTTCTCCGGGTTGAAAACATCCATTCTCTATTTCCTGAAAAATGCCGGCACAAGCAATTTATTCAAAGAAGAGTTCCGGGCAGATGAAGCAACAAGACAGCGTTTCATTGATGAGAACCTGGATGATATCTGTGCCTCTGTCCAGGAAAGGATCATCAGCATCTTATTGAATAAATTAAAGAAAGCTGCCGCTGAGACCGGCATAACAGATGTCTGCCTGGCTGGTGGCGTTAGCGCAAACAGCGGCCTGCGTAGCGCTTTCAAAGCCCTGGGGGAAAAAGAAGGCTGGAGAACATTCATACCCGCATTTGAATATTGCACCGATAACGCAGCCATGATCGCCATCACCGGGTATTTTAAATTTTTAGAGAAGGATTTTACGGAGTTGGGGGTAAGCCCCTCTGCAAGAGCGGAGTGGTAAGAAGATGACCCAAGGGGAATAGCCACAAGGCATAAGCTTGCTGATATCCAACCACTTTAAAAAAAATTACCCCCTAAATCAAGAGTTTGTTTCCTTAAAACTTGTATTTCTTATCCTGCATCCGGTATCTTGTATCCCGTATCTTGCATCCCTAATGTCAAACTCCTTTTTCCAATTCAAACAATTCACCGTCTTCCAGCACAAATGCGCCATGAAGGTTTGCACCGATGCCTGCTTGTTTGGAGCACTGGCTGCAGGGTATAAACCACAAACCACAAACGGCCTGGATATCGGAACCGGAACAGGATTATTGTCGCTGATGCTGGCTCAAAAAGATCCGGATGCGGTCATTGATGCCGTTGAACTTGGTACAGATGCGGCTCAACAGGCCAGGGAAAATTTTGCAGCATCTCCCTGGAAGGAGCGATTGAATATTTTCAATGCAGACATGCTGTCCTTTAAGACTGAAAAGAGCTACGACCTCATCATTTCCAACCCGCCATTCTTTGAAGACGACCTGAGATCCCCGGATGAAGCAAAGAACCATGCAAAGCATGATACTTCGCTCAGCCTGAATGAACTGGTACGGGTTGTTCAACAACTTCTTGCAGCTGATGGCTCTTTTGCCGTACTACTCCCTTATCAACGGGTGAATTATTTTACAGAAGAAGCAGGCAGACAGGGACTACACCTGGCTCAGCAGGTATTGGTTAAGCAAACAGAAAAGCATAATTATTTCAGGGGAATACTGTTTTTCAGCAGAAAGAAAACACAACCGGTAACCGCATCTATAAGCATTAAAGACAAGGAAGGGAATTACACACCTGAATTTGTGGCAGCATTGAAAGATTATTACCTGTACCTGTAATTGTTGATTTAACCACAAAGTGCGCAAAGTTAAACGCAAAGTTCGCTAAGAAAACATTCGTGGCAATTCGTGTAATTTGTGGCGGGCATTTTAGCATACTATAACCCGGCGTATTCCTTCATATACAGGAACGGCTCATTCAACCTACCTGCTTTCACCATGGTGGCTTTGTCGATCACGTTGCTTCCGCCGAGGCGAATATCATCCAGTACGAATTTTATCATCTGCTCGCCAAAATACCGGCTGGCATCTCTCGGTAATTCATTCGGCAGGTTCCCCACGGCCATCACGTCCACCGAACCCGGCAGGTAAGGTGCAGTAACCTGAAAAGTTTCCCTGTCCACCCCATACACCGGGTTCTCAATGGTTGAATCGCCGAGGTTGCAGGGCACGGAACCATTTCGGTCATCGGTGATATCGGCAATGGTCTTTATGCGGAAATGCTCATTCCGCAGGTCTTCCATCTCAAACAGGCGGGGGATATTCTTTTCCCAATAGATGCCATTCATGAGTATATCGGTATGCGAAAGATAATCAGCAAAGCGGCAGTTATAGTTCTGCGGGTTGGCATGAAAGTCATTGCGCATATACTTCCCGGTTTCCTTGTGAACATACAGGTCGGCGCCCTTCAGGTGCACATACACCGGGTAGGCAAACTCCGTTTCAAAATATTCATCCGGCTCCACTTCATGAATGCCCATCAGGTTCATGATCTCCAGTACCCCATGTGCCACCCGGCCGGTGCCGGTGACGGCAATTTTCACATGGGGTAGTTTCAGCCCAAATACGTATGTACCAGTTTCTGAAAACTGTTCACCGAACCAACCCTTGCCAGCTTAAAGGTCCCGGTTCGGTTCCCATAAGCCATCATGCCATTGTGCGCCCCCACGATACCGGCAAAGAAACCAAAGCCGATGATCCGGGTACCGTCCTCGTGTTCCAGGCATTCGTAATCGATCAATGTGATCTTTTTATCGAGTATGGCTTTGAATAATTGCTGGTTATAAGGCTGCATTTTCTTCGTGTGGGAAAAGAACATATATGTCTTCCCTTCCAGGAGCATGTCAATGGGTACTTCTTTGATCCCGAGCAGCAGGTCACATTCACGCATATCTTCCTTTACCTCCACCCCTGCCCTTTCATATTCAACATCGGCATAGCAGCGTTTGGATGAATGCTGGACGATCACGTTAATGTCCTCAAAATTTTTCTTCAGCCATTTGCAATGGGCCGGGGTAAGGGCTACCCGGTTGTCGTGCGGCACTTTCCCTTCCCGTATTAAACCAATTGTAAGCATCAATCGTTGAATTTGGATGGCAATTTACATTTTAGATTTTATATACAAGTTTCTTCTTCTGCCAATTTGAACTACATAGGCACATAGAAACATAGTAATACACACATAGTTCTATGTTCGCTTCTATTGTGACCTATGTGCCTATGTGGTTCAAAACTTCGTTACACTTACAATAAAAAGTGATGTTGTACATTTGCAGCATGAACTACTTCGACCTGTTTGAACTGCCCGTTTCCCTGAAAATAGACCAGGGCAGTCTTGCCCAAAAATATTTTGAGTTGCAGAAGAAATATCACCCCGATTTCTTTACACAGGCTACCGAACATGAACAGGAAGAAGCGCTGGAAATATCTTCCCAACTGAACAAGGCCCTCAAGGTCTTTAAGAATAAGGAAGAGACCATTAAGTACGTTCTGCAACTGAAGGGCCTGCTGGAGGAAGAGGAAAAATACCAGTTACCCCCGGATTTTTTAATGGAAATGATGGAACTGAATGAAGGGCTATCCGGTGATTCCTTTTTACAGGTAACAAACAGGGAGCAGGAACTGTACAGCATAGTGGAACCCATCATTGAGCATTACAATGATTCAACGGTCACTACCGCCGACCTGCTGAAACTGAAAGAATACTATTACAAGAAAAAATACATCCAGCGTATTTTGGACAGAACAGGCGGATAATGTAATATTGCAACCCCAAACGTTAATACGTATAAACGAATTAACAGATTAACGTGTAAGCCCAGATGGCGGAATTGGTAGACGCAGCAGACTCAAAATCTGCCGTTCGCAAGGATGTGCAGGTTCGATTCCTGTTCTGGGCACGTAAAAGCTTCGCTAAATGCGGGGCTTTTTTTATTTTAGAACCATGTTTACAGTGTATTCTATAAAAAGTATTCATAGGAATTACATCTATGTAGGTCTTACAAATGATATTGGAAGGCGATTTAATGAACACCAAAAGGGACAAAACAAAACCACTGCTCCTTATAAACCGTTTGTATTAATATATCAGGAGAACTTTACTACCAGATGAAGCCAGAAATAGAGAAGTTTACTTGAAATCAGGAATAGGTAAAGAGTTTTTAAAACAATTACTAAAGGGTAAATAAAGAGAGAATTGGTAGACGCAGCAGGCTCAAAACCTGCCTGCCGGCAGGCAGGTCTGCCGTTCGCAAGGATGTGCAGGTTCGATTCCTGTTCTGGGCACGTAAAAGCTTCGCTAAATGCGGGGCTTTTTTTATTTTAGAACCATGTTTACAGTGTATTCTATAAAAAGTATTCATAGGAATTACATCTATGTAGGTCTTACAAATGATATTGGAAGGCGATTTAATGAACACCAAAAGGGACAAAACAAAACCACTGCTCCTTATAAACCGTTTGTATTAATATATCAGGAGAACTTTACTACCAGATCTGAAGCCAGAAATAGAGAAGTTTACTTGAAATCAGGAATAGGTAAAGAGTTTTTAAAACAATTACTAAAAGATCAGGGTAATAAAGGGAGAATTGGTAGACGCAGCAGGCTCAAAACCTGCCTGCCGGCAGGCAGGTCTGCCGTTCGCAAGGATGTGCAGGTTCGATTCCTGTTCTGGGCACGTAAAAGCTTCGCTAAATGCGGGGCTTTTTTTATTTTAGAACCATGTTTACAGTGTATTCTATAAAAAGTATTCATAGGAATTACATCTATGTAGGTCTTACAAATGATATTGGAAGGCGATTTAATGAACACCAAAAGGGACAAAACAAAACCACTGCTCCTTATAAACCGTTTGTATTAATATATCAGGAGAACTTCACTACCAGATCTAAGCCAGAAATAGAAGTTTACTTGAAATCAGGAATAGGTAAAGAGTTTTTAAAACAATTACTAAAAGATCAGTTTAAATAAAGGCGGAATTGGTAGACACAGAAGACTCAAAACCTGCCTGCCGGCAGGCAGGTCTGCCGTTCGCAAGGATGTGCAGGTTCGATTCCTGTTCTGGGCACAAGGTAAAAAACCTTCTCAGGTGAGAAGGTTTTTTATTATATGGATGATACCTGAAAGCCAATCAGCTTATCATTATTACTTATCACCGGTGGATCGCTTTATAATCCACCAATTCCACATCCGGTGAAAGAAACCCCTCCTTTACAGGCTCCTCCTTCATCAGGTCGGTACTCAGGTATTTTTTATTACTGTCGGAAAAGACCGTGACCACATTGCAGTGTTCCATGCCCGGCATGTTCTGCAACTGTATAGCACCAATGATATTGGCGCCGGACGAGATCCCGACGGCCAGGCCCAGTTGCCCGGCTAGTTTTTGCGCCATGATAATGGAATCGCCATCTGAAACTTTTATCACTTCATCCAGCTGATCCAGGTGTACGATGGCAGGAATGAATTCATCCGATATGCCCTGGATGCGGTGTGATCCTGTTTTATAGCCCGTAGAAAGCGTAGGTGATTCAGCAGGTTCAAGCGGGTGGATCTTAATGGCGGGATCTCTTGACCGCAGGTATTTACCTGTACCCATGATGGTACCGCCGGTACCCACACCGGCAACAAATGCACCGGGTGTCACATCAACCGATTGCAACTGCATCCATATTTCCTTCGCGGTAGTCTTTTCGTGCGCTTCGGCATTATAGAAGTTCTCAAACTGCCGGGGTAGGAATATATGATCATTTTCCCGGTACATCTTTTCACTCAGGGCTATGCTGCCCAGGAAGCCACCCTGCTCTTTTGACACCAGGATGACCTCTGCCCCCAGACTTTTGATGATATCTTTCCGTTCCTTACTCAGCCAGTCGGGCATGATGATCCTAACATCATGGCCCAATGCCCTGCCGATGGCGCTGAACGAGATCCCCGTGTTGCCACTGGTGGCTTCAACAATGGTATCCCCGGGTTTTATTTTGTGGAACTGGTATGCCTGCTGTAAAATATAAAGTGCCATACGGTCCTTTATGCTGCCTGTAAGGTTATAATGTTCGCACTTTACATAGATTCTCCTGGTATCCTTTTTATAGCGATAGGTGATCTCCAGCATGGGGGTATTGCCAACGAGTTCCCAGAAGTGCTGGAATTTGTTTGCCAGTTTCTTTCCCGCCAGTTCGGGAGCTATGTTCTCATAACAGGTGTAATCTTTCATGTTACTGCGGGTTTATGAAACCGGGCGTTGTTATTTACAACGCCGGGTAATTTAATTAACTGTTTGGCAGTTCCTGTTTAGTTAATTCAATTTTTTTCATTCTCCCGGTAATACAGGTTACGCATGCACCGGCTAAGAGTTCGTAAAAAATGAAACGACCTTGCTGAAGGCAAAGCAGGGTGGAAAGTTACTGCAGAACATCTAAAATCCGCCAAAAAGCGCCGGGTATTTCGCCAGGGTCTCCTTCGTAAAATATTTCTTCACCATCCCTTTAAAATCTTCCAGCATCCGCACATTGTTCAGGTTCTTATCAGTTTGCCAGTGATCCAGTTCCACCATGCGCTTGTTCAAAGCGATATCCAGGTTTTTAATGGCTTCGGCAGGTTGCTTGCCCATACTGTAGGCTGCGCCCAGGTTATAATAGCCCCAGTAATCATCGGGCAGGTATGCTACCTGGTTCCGGAACAGGACAATGGCCTCGGGTATTTTTTTCTGGTTCAGCAGGCTGTAGCCGTAGCGCTGCAGGATATCCTTTTCCTGCTTATTCAACTGGTATGCTTTATTGTAAAAGAATTCGCTGCTGTCGTACCGGTTAAGCTGTAAATAATAGATATCCGCTGTTCCCTTATAACCATTCCATTCATTTGGCAGCAGCACATTGTATCGTTTAAATGCAGCGATCGCCTCACTGCTCTTATGCTGGCTTCCGTAAATGACCCCCAGGTTAAAATACACATTGGCATTGTCCGGCTGCAATACCGTCACTTTTTTAAAATCTGCCAGTGCCCCCTCCATATCATTCATCAAAAATTTTGCATTGCCCCGGTTCAGGAATGCAGCCGCTAAGGAGGGGTCAAGTTCAATGGCCTTGCTGAAATCCCTGATAGCTGCTGCATACTCTTTCAGGATGTTCTTTGCATTGCCCCTGCCCATGTACCCATCTGCACTGGCGGGCTGCAGCTCAATACATTTTTCATAATCGGCAATGGCAGCATTGTAATTCCTGGCAGCGTATTGTGCAACGGCCCGGTTCTTATAGGCAGTGAAATAAGCCGGGTCGGCTGCAATGGCCTTTGTATAATCCTGCAGGGCCTCTGCCGTCTTATTGAGACGGTAATAAACAAGCCCCCGGTCGTTGTATGCATTGGAATAAGATGGGTTCAGTTCGATGGCTTTGCTGTGATCTTTTATGGCACCTTCATAATCCTTGAGTGCATATTTTACCAATCCCCTGTTATGCAATGCTTTTTCATTCGTTGCATCCAGTTCAATGGCTTTATTGAAGTCCAGTAAGGCACCGGCATAATCCTTTGCTTTGAACTTTACCAGTCCCTGGTTATTATACCCGGTGGAAGTTTGTGCAGAAACCGGCCCGGCACAAACAACCATACCGAAGAGCAGCAACAATATTTTTTTCATAACGATCAATAAGGATGTTTCTTTTTACAATAATTCCAATGCCCCCGGCATTTACTTTGGTAATATCTGGAAGTTCAGTGAAAAAACCGTCCCATTCTGGTCTGCATTTACTTTTGTTCCTACCCCACCCCTTGTCCCGTTCTCATTGATGTTGGAACTGATGAATATTTTTTCCAACCCGCTCAATACCCCTCTTTTATTACTGGCTGCCTTGATGTCCTTTGTTGTTAAAATATCTTCCAGGTCAAGTGCCGACGTGGACAGGAATACTTTGAATATTTCTTCCCCATAGGGTTTCTGGATGCTGATGGGATAATCCCGGAGAAAAAGGGTATCATATTTTTTGACCAGGCAGTCCTCCCATTTTAACGGATACGGGTTGCCATTCCTGTCCTTCAGGTTCTTATTGGGCATCACCGGGTTTATGATACCATCGGGCTGAATATCTACTATGTTGATATAAAATTGTTTGTTGCCGTTATTGATGATGCGTAAATAAACATCATCACCCTCCAATAGCTCCAGCCGCCCAAAATGGGTCCTTGATGCCAGCCTGACACTGTCAATTTTCCCTTTAGCATCCAGAAAGACCAATTCCACAATTGCCGAAAGGCCGGATTCATTAATTGATAAGCCTTTCAAATAGCGGAAGCGGTCATACCTTTTCAGCGCTTCTTTAAGGGCTTCCATATTCTGCGTCCTGGAAAAAACAAACCCATCCTGGAAAACAGCGCCGCTGTTGGGATATTTTAATGCCCAGTTGTTTGTGGAGCCCGACGTGTCAAGGATCAGGTCATAGTTCGCATTGAATTCAACCAATTGAAAATCCTTCAGGCTGTCCTGCACCATTTTGGCCACGGCTTTGATATCCCGCACGGAGAATTTAAGCTTTTCTCCCCCATAGGATAATTCATTGATAAATGCCCATGGATTGAGGTTTATTAATTTATCATCCGCACTATCCAGTTTTACCACGGAGGTAAATGGGGATGTACTGATGACCTTGCCGCTGTTGATCCTTTTTTTACCTGCCGTGCCGGTGGTACCCGGGTTAAAGAAATTGATCTCCGATCCTTTTGTTATGCCCGAAACAAACCCGGCATTTAAAGCAACCAGGTCATTCTTGCTCTGGCCCCGGTTGATGGTAAAATAAGGTTGCTGCTTTTCATATTTTCCTCCAAAAAGTTCCCGGTCGATACCATCCCCTTCCAGGACCGGTTTTTGTTTGGGCGCTTTTTCCCGCATGATATTCTCGATCATTGCAAAAAGTCCCCGGTAGGTTATATTCCCCTTTAAGGATGATATGGTTTTACTGAATGAATAGGATAATGAACCCACGGGGTTATTGTTATCATCATAACATTCATAATTAACTTCCTTTGCCTGCGCCCCCGAAATCACCACAAAGGTGGCTGCATTATCACTGAGCCTTGCTGCCGGCCCTTCATTAAAGACCCCCTTCTCATCTTTGACCGGTAAATGCTGTGTACCGAACTTACTGCTCACCATTGGAATATTCCCCCCGCGTATCTTGGCAGTTTCCACTCCTCTTGTACCGGAACCGGAATGACAGGCATCAATGATCACCAGCAGGTCTCCGTTCTTACCCAGCTTATTCCTTAACCGGGTTACCCGGTCGCCAAAAAGGTCATCCCGCAAATAAGCAGACGACAGCTCGCTGAATTTGGCCGGGTCCGCATCAAAGACAGCGCCGTAAGGAACGATCACCTCATCCAGGCCATCGATCTCATCATTGTTATCATCTTCGATCTGCTCTCCATGGCTGGAGAAATGGACAATCACGATATCATTTTCCTTTACGTTCCCGATCAGCTTATCCAGTGCATCCACGATGCCTTTTTTGGTAGCCATGGAATCGGTCAGTACCTGTATATTCCTTTCACTGAACTGCTGGCTGTTGACCAGTGCATTCTTGATCAGTGCAACATCATTCAACGAGTTAATGACCGCCCACCCGTTATTGATGGGATCAGGATAATTTCCGATCGCCACCACCAGGGCATGTTTTGTCTGTGAAACCGAACAGGCAGTTACCAAACTGAACAGGGCGGATAGAACCAGGGTTCTGATCTTCAACATACAAAATTTTTAAATTGAAAAATGAGGCTGTATCATAACGGTTCAACGTTTGCCGGGTAAATTCCTGTTTATCATTTTTACCGCCTTTTCACGATAGGAATCGATCATCAGGTTGGTGTTTTCCACGATAACTTTTGAAACAAACACATTCTTACTGCTTTCTTTCACTTTTACGTCGATCGTATACGCTCCCTGGCTGTAGCCCGGCTTTGCGTCCCCGTCTTCCAGGTGGTATCCAAATGAACGGGGAACGATGAATGACCTTCCTGTGAGTAATTTTCCTTTCATGGCTGAATAATATGCCCTGTAATTTGCTGCCGAATTTTCCAAAGGGGCATTGCGCACAAACAGATAGAATTTACCCAGGCTTACATTGTCATACAGAACCGCATCGGAACTCACATAGGATGACCTGAATGTTATCTCGATATCCATATTCAGTTCTTTGGCACCGCCGGCAGCAATTTTTGCCTTTGCATATTTAAGATCAAAATCGCTGCACCGCAACCTGAACATGGAATTATTCAGTATCTCATAGAGGTTGGAAGTATCGAGGGAAAAGCTGGCTGTAAATGCGGTATCGATCTCTCCTTCACTATTTGTAAACGTACGGGTTATCTTAAATCCGGAAAACTGCATGCCAACCGGATCAAAAGGACCCTCATTCGAAATCTGGTCATAAAAATACAAGTCGGTAAGAGCAAACTGGTAATTGGCAATGTATTTTTTCTGTTCATTGGCTATTACTTTCTTGATGGCATCCGTGGCAATACTGGCAACAGAGCCCACCAACATATCCAGTCCCCTTGATTTATTTCTCCCACGCATAGCAAGGGATGGTGCCGACTGTTCCTTCAACTGGCTGAAACTGACCACATCCCGGTTCTCCATGATCTTCATGTTCAGCTCCTCACCCTTTCCGGCAGAACCAACATGCGATCCTGCACAGCCGGTAAAAAATACCAGGATAAGACAAACAGTAATGATCCCAAAAAAATGATCTTTCAGGGTTTTACGCATATGGAATGTGATCCTCATGATCTTTTGAACTACCGGGTTAAAAATATTTCAGAAATTTAGTAATTTAATACGCTGTTTCCTAATTATTTATAACTAAAATGTTTATCTTGGGAAACCGATCATCTCCTACGGAGAAAATAGTTTAAATCCTTCATCGCTGAAAATCAGATCGCTTTTTTAATTCAAGCCCTCTGTACTTTTTAAGAATAGCATTTAAAAAAACCAGCCATGCAAGTGATCTATTTATTTGCTAAAAAGACACTATTCCTTTTTCTTTTATGCCTTGCCGGTTTTCTCATGCAGGCACAGCCGCCCGGTACAAGCAGGGGGGTAACTGTTGCCACAACAGCAACGGCCGACAGTAGCACGGGCAATGTATACGCCATTATTACCGGTGTTTCCAAATACCCCGGCATAACCCCGCTGAAATATGCCGATAAGGATGCATTGTTATTCCGCGACTTTTTACAAACCCCTTCCGGTGGGAATACAAGACCCGAAAATATATTATCGCTCATCAACGACAGTGCAAAAGCTGCCGACTTTAATGTAAAAGCCTATAGCTGGTTGCTAAGCAGGAAACTGAAAAAGGGCGACCGCCTGTATCTCTACTTCAGCGGCCACGGGGATGCGATGAGCGAAGATCTCTATTTTTTCCTTCCCTACGACTGCGAGCCAAATAAGGATGACCACAATTACCTGGGTACCGGGAACATCAACATGCATACGGTAAAAACGCTGTTCATAAAGCCCTTGGCAGCCCGGGGAGTGGATGTATTGCTGATCATGGATGCATGCCGGACCAATGAACTTCCGGGTGGAAAAGAAGGCCAGCAGAATTTCACCAACAATTTCATAGCCGAGCAGAAGATGGGGGAAACCCTGTTGCTTTCAACAGGCGCCGGGCAGGTTTCCATTGAAAGCCCCTCCATCGGTAACGGGCATGGCCTGTTCACGTATTACCTGATAGATGGCCTGGCAGGTGCTGCTGATAAAGATTCGCTGAATGGCGACAACGACGGCAGGGTATCATTGGGCGAAATATCCACCTATGTAAAGAACCAGGTGAAGCGGATTGCCCGCACCTCTTTCAATACTGTTCAGATACCTTATTACTGCTGTGCCGAAAAAGACCTTAACACCATCAGCAAAGTAGATGCCCCCACTTTTACTGCCTGGGAATATTCAAAAAAACTTCAGCAACTGAGTTCCGACCAAAATGTATTTGCGGTAAACAACGCCAGGCCGGGGGTAAAAGGGGTTGGCGACCTTTCCGGCAATGACACGATGCAAATAAAGATCTACAACCAGTTCAACGACGCACTAAAAACGGAGAAACTGGTTGGTGAAGCGTCTGCCGAAACATTTTACCAGGAAATGGAAAAAAAATGGCCGGGCAGTATGATCTCCGAAGATGCAAAATATTCGCTGGCGGCAAAATACCTGAACTTCTGCCAGCAAAAGATAAACCTGTTCCTCGGCGGGAAGGGGCTGATCCACATTGTGTATATGGAAAAGGAGATCAATAAAGATAAACGGGAAAGCGACAAGGCTGCCATAACAGACCTGGGTGAACAGATAAAAAAATTAAAGACACTGGTAACCACTGGTTTTGACGTGGCGGCAACCATGATGGAGAAAGCATTTGATATACTGAAGCAGGAACCGGCCCTGGTGGAACCGCTTCATGCAAAACTTGATTTCCTGAGAACAATGGCCGCTTACGCGGATAAAAAAACAAAGCAGGAAGAACTGGTACGGCTTTGCCGGCAGGCGATAGCCAGTGAACCGCAATCCGCCGCAGGGTACCAGCTGATGGGATGGATATACCAGGATATGCAGGATGACTCCTGCGAATATTATTTCAAGAAGGCAGCAGATATAGCGCCCAAATGGGCTTATCCCATGAATGGCCTGGGGAATTATTATATTTCAAAGAACGATAAGAAGAAGGCCATCCGGTATTTTACAATGGCTACGCAGCTGGATAACCTGATGGGCAATGCGTACCGGAATATCGGGATGACCTACTACAACCAGAAAATATTTGATTCCGCTAAATATTTTTTCAGGAAAGCGATCGATATAGACCCCTGCGACCCGTATGCCAATGAAAATTACGGAACTGCCAATGCGGATTATATATCACCCGAATTTGGAAGCATACGCACCGACAGCCTTTACTTCACGATCGCCCGGAAATTCTTTTACAAGTCCATTAACTGCAACCCGGGCTTTGCATCGGGCTACCAGAAACTGGCTGCGCTTTATTCCCGTGCAAAATACGAAGACAGCGCCCTAGCCATACTGCACTATGCGGTGGAAATGAACCCGGAAAATGGAGAGGTGTTCCGGAACCTGGGTACCTATTATTTATACAACCGCAGGGATACATTACAGGCAGAGGAAAATTTTAAAAAAGCGATCGCACTGGATCCTTCTACGGGTGATAATTATTTTGCGCTGGCAAGGCTTTACCGCAAACAGAAAAATAAAGACAAGGCCATTGCGGTGTATACCGAAGCGCTGGATAAGATCGGCAGCAACCGGGACCTCTACAATGAACTGGGAAATGTTTATTTTGAAGCCCCTTCACAATTTGACATGGCCATCCGTTTTTATAAGAAGGCCCTGCAGATCGATCCCACCCTCGCCTATGTTCATTTCAACCTCGGGAAACTGTATGGTGTAAAAGATGCGGTAAAAGACAGTTCCATCTACCATTACAGCAAGGCTGTGCTTTACGACCCCGACCGTTTTCAGCAAATGAACTATTCCATTACCGAATTTTATACCAGCAACAAAAGAACAGCCGAGGCAAAAGCATTTTACAGACAGATGCTGGAGAAAGGGATCGCTTCAAAGTTCTGGCTGAACTCCTATACCGAGCGGCTGGTTACGATCCTGATCGAAGAAAAGGATCTTGCGGAAGCCGAACGTACTTTAAAACAGTACCTGGACCCCGGATCGGATAAAGAACTCTACGCCAAATTATCTGCCGCCATCACCGCCGGGCCTGGTAATGATTAAACCCGGTACGGATCCTAATTCTTTTTAAACAACGGGGTCTGCTTGCAGGGTTTAATGATCTTATTATTTTCCGGCTGCGGGCAATCCACTCCCCTGGCTACTTTAATGGTCTCTGCCTGGGCCTGGTTAACTACATCCCACCACGAAAATTCATCCGTAAAACCTATACCCATGTATTTTTCCAGCGACTCCCTGAATTGTGATGTAAAAAAACCTCCCTTAGCCAGTGTACCGGCCGACACTTCGCCTTTGGAAGCGGCCGTCATTAAATAGGAAACCGGCTCCGGGCTCAGGAACAATGCCTGGCAATTCGCAAGATTTAACCGGAGTGCCGATCCACGAAGCCCGGCTATATTGGGACTGATTATACTCCGGGTGGTCTCACCCCAGTTACAGCAATCGCTCAATACAAGTTTTACCCTACCCTTTTTCCCGTTGATCATGTTGTATACTTCTTCGATATTTAATTCCGCATCGGCAAGTTTCTGCGTCTTGTAATTGGTGCGCAGGTCGAGGTAAGGGAATAAAAGGGAGTTGTTCTTTTTACTGAAGCCATGGCCGGAATAATAAAAGATGACAATATCATTCTCACCCGGGCTGAGCGCATTGACCGCTTCCAATACATTTTTCTTATTGAATTCCGTGCCTGAAATTTCTTTTGCGTTAAAAGGGATCTGCAATACGGATGCGATGGATGAAAATGTTTTATAGGTTGCCTGTTTATCTACAGCGCAGGTTTTCCCGATGTCTTCCACTTCGGTATTGGTCACGGAAATGAAATGCAATTTAGCTCCCCGCACGGTATTTCCTCCCCGGCCTTTGGGTTCAAAAAGATTTTTATAAAAGCCATCTTCTTTTGTAAAATAGTTTAATACAAAATCCTGGGTCAGCGCTCCCATTTCAATAAAATTAGTACTGGTATATACCCCATTGTATTGCGTACCCGCCCTGTCTGTAATAACCTCCCAGGGTTCAAAATACCCCGACACGGAATTCACCCTGAACCAATACTGGTCCGGGGTATACTGAACGCCGCTATCCCCTCTGATCACCCGTGGATTTATACCCCGGAATATCTTTTTGCCATACTCCATATTATTATCCTTATCCCTTCCGTAATCCTCCTGCAGGTCCATATGCACCAGGATATCTGCGCTGGACTGCCGGTTTACATACCGTACCCGTATAAAGCCGGTACCGTCGTTGTTGCTGTACAGGAATGCCTTATATGCCTGCCGCAAATTCCCGGTATCATAATAATAATCCAGCTCATACACCGATTGGGCATAAAGGGGGCTGCCTGAAATGATAAGCAGCGATAAAAGGAAGAATTTTAATTTCATAAAAAAGCTGGTTTTGAATATTCCCGTACAATATAAAAAAATATCGGTTAGGTACAACCGTTTTCAGGTGACCAGGGTTCCCATCAATGATCCCCTCACTAAAAGGCGTTAGGTCCTTACGGCACCGGTAACCCACCCTATTTTATTTTCTTCCGGGTGAACTTCCAGGCAAAATAGAATACGGTGGTCACCGCAAAAAATATTGAAATGGCTTTTACTTCTGCCATGCTGATATGCGACAGGAACCATCCAATGGTAATGATGGCAAGCACCGGAATGCTGATCCCCCCGGGCATTTTGAAACCACGGTGTGTTTTAATACTGCCGGGTACCGGAACTCCAGGTTCTTCGTGCCTTCCTGTACTTTCAATAATGGCATCTTCCTGGTCAGTACCCGGCTCAATGGGCTTCTTTTGATAACGAAGCCGGATGGTGGCCAGCACCACGGCGAGGTAAATGATCAAAACAGAAGCACTGGCCAAAACTGCCAGTTGCCTGAATCCGCCACTGGATGCAAAAATAAAACATGCAAGACTGTAGGCAATGATCGCCCAATAGGGGGTGGCAAATTTTGGATGAACCTTTCCGAGCAGACCAGGCAGCAGTTTATCTTCAGCCGCCGCAAATAAAACCCTTGGTGAGGCAAGCAGGTCGCCGCTCAAAGTACCAAACATGCAGAAGACACTGGTTACAAGAATGACGGTACCGCCATTAACACCGACCAGGCTGGTGGCCAATGCTGCCAGCGGGGCATTCTTATTTACTGCCAACTGGTCTCCCAAAACGCCCTGTGCAACCAAATGTATCAACAGGTATATGATCAATATGCCGGCAACACCCATGAATATCCCCCTGGGAATATTCCGTTCAGGATCCCGTACTTCGCCACTGACACTTAAAGCGGTTTCAGTACCCATGAATACAAAAAAAAGGATAAGTGAAGCGTCCCCAATGCTTATAATTCCCGGCCAGGTTTTTATCGCAAGATTCTGAGGGGATATACTGAACAACCCTACCATGATCAGCAGCACAAGCGGCGCTGTTTTTATCAATGTTACCGCAGAAGCAAACCCCGCCCCTTCCTTTACTCCCCGGATATTTATGAATGCCAGGGAAAAGAATACAACGCTGAAAAAAATAATTTTTACATAGTTCAGTGAGAACGGAGGGATCCACAGGGCGAGCATATCGGTAAGCGCATTGGCCACGGCAGCGTTGGAAGCAGCAGCAAAACCAATCCAGAAAAGACTGTTGACCAGGAATCCGGCCAGGGGACCAAATGCTTTTTCAACATATGCATAAGAACCACCGGTTGAAACGACCTTGCTGCCCACTTCGGCATAACAAAGCATGATCAGAACAACGAGCAATCCGCAAACGAGGTAAGCGATAAAGGCTGCCGGTCCCAGGCCGGCTGCAACCGTTGCCGGAAGAACAAAGATACCGGCACCTACGGTCAGGTTAATGGCATTTAAAGCAAGACTGCTTGCACCGATCTCCCGCCTGAGCACAGGCCCGGTTGTTTTTTGCATCTTTAAATATACAATAAGAAATCAAAGAAGCAGGTATGGGCAGGCCATTGCTTTTCACTGGTTCCGTTAATGCTCATTTTTCCGGAAGCGATCTGCAATGACCGCCAGTTGCGAAGCATTGAGCGGAGTTGTTTTTTTGAGGACATCTATAAAATGATCCACTTCTTTCTGGCTTGCCGGGCATCCTGTATTTGACCCCCTGACCGTTCCGTCTGCGGCTGTTGTTCTTACCTGTGAATCAAAAAGCAGGTTATAATTCTTATCCAGCACCACCCAGTAAGGCAGCCCCTGGTCTTTTCCATTAGTATTTTTCCATCATTTCTTTTCCCCGGGATTTTCGAGTCTTTCCTTGCCCTTGCTTTCCAGTACAGTGATATGGGTGATCACAAAATTATCATCAAAGAATCTTTTTACAGAAATATCATTTAAGGAAGTATCCATCTTATGGCACCAGCCGCACCAGGAGGCATGAAAGATGAGCAATACTTTTTATTTTGAATACCGGCATCCGTAACGGCCTTTTTTAAAACATCATTTGCAGCCGGTGCAGAGATTTGTGCATGCAGGTTAACAGACATGAAAAAAAGAATAAAAAACAATATTTGTGACCGTTTCATAATGATTGTTCAGGTTTAATTAAAAATAAGAATCCAATGCTGCATTAAAACCTATGATCTCCAACCTGTAAGGTAAATTAAAATAAATACCGCTTTCATTCGGTTATCGATGATAATGCTCGTTTAACATTTTTTTAAACCGTTTAACTGCTTTTATCCATTGCCGTGAACCAAACAGTCTGTATATTTGCGGCGCAATTCAGAACTATCCGCGATAGATAATGGTTTTTTAAACCTGCTGTTTGCCCCGAGATCCGCTGCCAGACTATATCACGCCTGACGTATGGAGAATTTTATTGTGTAAAGACTAAACAGAGATATATGAAAAATGAAACAATGGGTGCTCATGCAACCCTGAACAAGAAAGAGCAGAAAGATTTATCAAATGAATCAAAAGAAACAAACACCGTTGACATGAAAGCAGACAACCAGCAACGCAGTTTTGGAGTGTTGGACATGTGGTACCTGCAAAAAAGGCAACGCACTGCCGCATCAATGCTGAGAAGGCTGCAATAAAACTGCAGGCATTCTTTGAAATAAATTTCTTCTCTACGAAACAAAAAAGCATCCGCCATTGGGCGGATGCTTTTTTTATAAAAACCTGTAAGATTTAGGTTCCTATCGCATCAGCACCGTTGTACCCTGCTTCCGGTGCAGCTTGCCATCCACATCAACGGCTTCTATCATCCATACCACCGTTTGTGTTTCTGTTGATGGCTGGCCATTTATCTTCCCGTCCCAACCCGGCCGGTCACTCTTCATCTGGAAAAGCAGTTTGCCCCAGCGGTTATAAACCCTGAAATAATTCACATGATCGAAGCCGAATAATAACGGGCGAAGCAGGTCATTCAATCCATCACCACCTGGTGTAAATACCGTAGGTACATAGATCTCGATCTTTTTAAGCGTCCTCACCAGTTGTGTATCCACGGTGATACAGCCATTGGCTGCCGTTTTTAATTCAATGGTATATAGTTGTGAATTGACCCCTTTAAATGTGGGCGTATAACTGAAACGGGTATCCAGGCTGGTGGCCGGGCTCCAGATGGCAGTATTGCCGATCTGCCTTGCATGCAGCAGTTCGGGGAAATTATAACGGGCATCAAATTCAGGATATGTGATGCCGGGCACAGGGGCATCTACCTTAATATCAAGTTCACGCACACTTACGGGTGTTGGGCATCCCGTGATATTTGTGGTCAGCCTGATCTTGTAGTTGCCCGGGGCAGGGTAACTGTAAATTGGTGTACGCATGGTGGAAGTCTGCCCATTACCGAATTCCCACAAATAATCAAGCGTGGTAGTAGTGGTATTAATTGTTTTATTCACTACATACAGCGGTAAATTGATACAGGTCAGCGGTTGAATTAAAAAATCGGCAACCGGGTACGCAAAGACAGCTACGGTAAACAGGCTGCTGTCTACACAACCCCCATCCGTTGCGGTTACCAGTAACTTTACTTTATATGTTCCCGGTTGTGCATAGCTGTGGGTTATGTTGGCGGTGGTTGCGGTGGTTCCGTCACCAAGGTCCCAGTTATACAGCAAGGTGCCGGAAAAAACAGTACTGGTATTGGTGAAGATGAACTGGTTATTGTTGAAGCACTGGCTGGCCTGGTTTATAGTAAAGCCGGCAACAGGTGTGGGGTTGACCGTAATATTAAATAAGGTACTGTCCTGGCATCCGCCATTTGCTGCTGTGATGAGCAGTTTAACGGTGTAATTGCCCGGGACGGGGTAGGTATACGTAACATCTTTTGTGGTGAACAGGTTGCCATTTCCCATATCCCAGCTATACAGCAGGTTGCCTGCAAATACAGTACTGGTATTGGTAAACACGAACTGGTTGTCTTTAAAGCACTGCTGAACAGGGCTGTTCAGAACAAAACTGGCAACCGGTGTGGGGAAGGCCGTAACAGCAAATGTGGAATCATCCACACAGTTATTGCCGGAGGTAACAACCAACCGCACATTGTATGTTCCCGGCAGGGCATAGCTATGCGTTACGTTGGGCGTGGTAGCTGTTGTACCATCGCCAAGGTCCCAGGCATATTGCATGGTACCGGATGGAATGGTGCTGGTATTGGTGAATACAAACTGGTTGTTCTTAAAACACTGGTCGGCCAGGTTTATTGTAAAACCGGCAACCGGCATATCATATACCTGCACCGTTGTGATACTGGTGTCTTTACATCCATTGGCGCTTGTGGCGATCATTCGTACCTGGTAGGTGCCGGGTGTAGCATAGGTATGGGTTGTATTGGCCGTGGTAGCGGTATTGCCATCGCCAAAATCCCAATCGTACAGCAATGACCCGGATGAAACGGTACTGGTATTGGTGAATGAAAACAGGTTGTCTTTATAGCATTGATTCACCTGGTCGGTTAAAAACGCGGCAACCGGTACCTCATGAATGGTTATAACGATCTCATCGGTGGTGGATACACAGCCAACAAAACTGAATACGGCGGCATAATAAGTACCACTCAGTATTGGACTGTACTGTGTTTGGGTAGCCCCGGGTATGGCAATATTATTCCGGTACCATTGTATGCTGTCTGCCGGCTGAACAAGCAGCAGGGCAGACTGGGGATCACCCAGGCAAAAAGTATTCAGCCCGATAAGCTGGATGGAACTGTCCTGTATCGCTGCAAAGACCATTACGGTATCTCTTGAAACACATCCCCCTCCCTCATGGGAAGTAGTAAGTATATATTCAGTGGTTATTGCCGGAGTAGCGATCGGGTTTGATATGGCAGGATTATTCAGTCCCGTGACCGGGCTCCACGAATAGAGATAGGTCGGCGTAGGGATCGCACCAAGTTGTACCGGTGTATTATTACAGGATGTCCTGTCTGGCCCGGCAACGGATTGTATGGTGAGGGTATCCTGTAAAGTAGCGGTGAGGGTATCGATACATCCATACCCGTTATAAGGATTCACCACCAGTTTCAATATCGTACCCGGCGGTGGTGGAGGGGTAAAATTAATGACCTGTGTATTGCCCAGTATCGTTGTAAAGGTCTGGTCCCACCAGGTGTATGTCTGGTAACCAAAAGGCCCGGTCACATTAATGAATGTATCATCCGGGCAATAGGTGGCGCCGATAAATGAACTGCTGCATTCCGAATTAACATCAATATAAGCGTAACCAAAATGACTTCCGTTTGTTAATCCGCAACCGCTAACGGCAAATGTAAGTTTAATGGTCTTGCCGGCCAGGTTATCCAGTTTAATGGAGGCCGCTGCCCAATCTTTGCATCTTACCGTACTGCCGTTGGGGGCGGTAATGGGGGAAGTAAAGAAACCCGGTAAGCTGCCATTCACAACGATCGGATCCAGCGGGCAAGGCAGGGGGGTTCCGTCTGTAACGTTCTCCACGGTGATCACCAGCCTTGGCTGCAGGTTTGCCGGGTGATTGGCATCATTTAAAACGATGGCATAATGATAGATCAGGTTAAACGTATTTGAAGTTGCGGGAATGGTAAATGTATAGGAAACCCCGTCTGACGTAGTGCCGGTAACCTCGTTACCGATCTTTATAGAATGCCCGCTGCCATTGGGACAGTTTTTCGGGAACCCGCCATACAGGTCATTACCATTACCCGGGGGGTTCGACAGCAGATCATGCCTTCCGGGCGTGGGCGGAACAGGAACCGGGTTCGGCGATCCGCCTGTATAGCCGCTTTGTGATAAACACTCCCAGTTATTAAAATTGCCCAGTTCAAAATCTATATTAGGCGGGCATTGGGCCTGTGTGAATTTACTGCTGCCTGCTATCAAAAAGAACAGCACTAAAAAACGGTAAACATGAGTACGAAAAGCCATTGTATTTTGTTAATTATTTTTTCTCTAATGGTTGTTTGCCCGGACAAATACAGTAGCTGACACGAACCCTTTAATCAAAGTCCGATCGTGTTACCGGATCAGCACGGTTGTACCCTGCCTCCTGTGTGTCACGCCATCCACGTCCACAGCTTCGATCATCCAAACCACCGTCTGCATCTCGGCTGGTTGCCCGTTAACCCTTCCATCCCATCCCGGCCGGTCGCTCTTCATCTGGAAGATCAGTTTGCCCCAGCGGTTATACACCCTGAAGTAGTTTACGTGATCAAATCCCATCAGCAACGGACGCAGGTAATCATTCAGTCCGTCGTTGCCGGGTGTAAATACCGTGGGCACATAGATCTCGATCTTTTTCTTTGTTTTTACAAACTGGGTATCAACGGTGATACAGCCACTCGCTGTTTTTAATTCTATGGTATATAGCTGTGAATTTATTCCCCTGAATACAGGTGAATAACTGAACCGGTTATCGAGGCTTATACCCGGGCTCCACAGCACACTGGTACCTATCTGGCGGGCAAATAGTTTTTCCGGGAAATTAAACACAGCTTCCTTATCGGGATAAACCATGCCGGGTGCCGGTGCTTCAATAACAACGGGTACCAGTTTTGTAGTGACCGTTGCCGGGCATTGGGCCGTGCTTACCGATAAACGCAGGTTGTAATTGCCAGGTGCCGGGTAACTGTATGCCGGGCTTCTTACGAACTCAGTATGACTGTTGCCAAAATCCCACACGTAATTAAGCGTGGAAGATGTGTTGTTGAGTGTTTTGTTTATTACCAGCACTTCCTGGTTGATACAGGCCGGAACCCTTACAAGAAAATCGGCCAGGGGGTATGCAAATATCTTCACGTCCCTGAAACTGCTGTCAACACAACCGCTGTCTGAAGTTGCAAGCATCCTGATACGGTAATCGCCCGACTGCAGGTAACTATGGTTCACATTTGCAGTGGTTGCTGTATTTCCATCACCCAGGTCCCAATTGTAATTAACGGTACCGGAAAAAATGGTAGTGGTATTGGTCAACACAAAATTATTTCCGCCGAAGCACTGTTGTACATTGTTCACAGCAAACCCTGCCACCGGGCTTGGATTTACCGCAACATTAATACTGATACTGTCTGCACATCCCTTATCCGTGATCACTAACAATTTCACTGTATATGAACCCGGCAGCACATAACTGTGTGTTACATCCGGGGTGTTTGCAATATTGCCGTCGCCCAGGCTCCAGTTGTACACAAGCGTTCCGGATTCAACAGTGGTATTATTGGTGAAAATGAACTGGTGGCCCGTGAAGCACTGGCTATTTGTATTAACTACCGCATCCGCAGTTGCACTCGGGTAAACATTCACGGTTCGGATAAGACTGTCCTTACAGCCATTACCGGAAGTAACCATGAGTTTTACGGTATAGGTACCGGCCTGTGCATAACTGTGATTCACATCGGTGGTCGTTAAAACAGTACCATCCCCCATATCCCAGCTATATTGAATCGTTCCCGATGCAATGGTACTCGTATTGGTAAAAGCAAACTGGTTATTCCTGAAACACTGGCTTGTTGGAGAGTTCAGATTAAAACCTGCTACGGGGTTGTCATAAACGTTAATGGTTTTAATTTCTGTGTTTGAGCTGCAGCCAACAAAACTGAAGACCGTGGCATGGTATGCACCCGTTTGGGTAACATTATATTGCGTTTGGGTTGCACCGGGTATTGCAATACCATTCCGGTACCACTGGATACTGTCTGCAGGCTGTACCCTTAATACCGCTGCCTGCGGATCACCAATACAATAGGTGTCCTTTCCTAACAACAGTATACTGCTGTCCAGGACTGCTGCAGATACAATAACGGTATCCTTGCTCACACACCCACCTCCGGCACTGGAAGTAGTGACCACGTATTGCGTGGTGGTTGAAACAGTTGCTATTGGGTTCGATATGGCAGCATTACTTAGTCCCGTGACCGGGCTCCAGGAGTACACATGACCGGGTTTGGGGGGCACCCCGATCTGAACGGGGGTAAGGTTGCAAGCTAATTTGTCGAGGCCGGCATCCGACCGGATATTTAACGTGTCCAAAAGATCGGCATATAAGGTATCCAGGCAACCATACCCGGAAAATGGTTCTATTACCACAGCGATGGTGGTTCCGGGTGGTGGTGGTGGGTTAAAATTGATCACCTGGTTTGTACCCAGTATTGTTGTAAAACCTGCATCCCACCAGGTGTATGACTGATATCCAAAGGGAGCTGTAACATTGATGGCTGTGTCATCCGCACAATACGCTGCTCCAATAAATGCACTGCTGCACCCCGTATTCACGTCTATATAAGCATACCCGAAATGGCTTCCGTTCGTTAAGCCGCAACCTGTCACTGTAAATGTGATCTGGATCGTTTTGCCTGCATTGTTGTCTAATTTGATAGAGGCTGCAGCCCAGTCCTTACATCTCACCAGGCTGCCATTGGGCGCCCGGTTTGGTGAATCAAAAAAACCGGGTAAACTGCCCGTTACAACGATCGGGTCAAGCGGGCAGGGCAATGGTATGCCATCCGTAACATTCATCACTGTTATCAATAGCCGGGGTTGCATGTCGGGAGTATGCCCGGCATCATTTAATACGATGGCATAATTATATATCAGGTTGTACGTGTTCTGCCCCGGTGGAATTGTAAAAGTATATGAAACCGCATCGGCTGTAGTACCGGTGATCTCGTTACCGATCTTAACAGAATGGCCGCTTCCATTCGGACAGTTCTTTGTGAACAATCCATAAGCATCCCGTCCGTTACCGGGCGGTAAAGAAGATAACATATCGTGTCTCCCCGGTGTTGGAGGGGTTGGTGCTAACGTGATCACGCCATTAAATCCACCCGATTGGCATTGCCAGTTGGTGAAATCTCCCAGTTCAAAATCAAGATTAGGAGGACATTGTGCATGGGTAAACAGCGCCGCTGATAGTAAAAAAAACAGTATCAGGGCCTTAAAACCAAACTGTTTCAGAGGCAGTAGTTGTTGGTGTTGAGCTTTCATGTTGTAGTGTGCAGTTCGTAAAGTTAATAAAAGGCAGGCAAACGCCCTACTGTTCAGGCTACTACATACAAAATATTTGAACCCAGGCTGTGTAAAACGGATGAGCGGGGTATCCCTAAAGCACCAAAACACTGATAATGACTGCTCTATACACATCAACAATCAGTATGCTGAACTTTCAACAAACCGATCAGCTAACCTTACCAGAGAAGGAGATCTAAAAGCTATCAAAAAACCTATAAGGTCTTAAAGACCTTATAGGTTTCTTAAAAAAGTATATTGCAGCATGGTTACTGTTGGAACATTCCGGCAAATGGCGCTGTCGCATCCGGGTGCCGTTGAATTGCCACATTTTGACAGGACCTCTTTCCGGCTGAACAAAAAGATATTTGCCACACTGGATGAAAAGAAAAGGTCCGCCGTGCCGGGGGAAAGAGGAATTAAAAAATAAGGCTGTATAACTTTGGTAAAGTTTCGAACTTTGCCAAAGTTTAAAAAATTTTTCTTAGTGCCTTCGTGTCTTTGTGGCTGATTCATCTACTTGATGGCATGTCTGTTTCTGGTCTACTTAAGCATACAGGATCTATAAAAAAACCGCATGAGCAGTAACTTAAAAGCCATACAGGCAATACTAAAGGCCAATAGTAACAAAGCCGCATTGGCAGCACAGAAGAATTTTGTGCCGGGCGTGAACAGCAAAGTATATGGCGTACGAATGCCGGTATTGAATGAACTGGCAAAACAATTCAAAGCGGGCGGATTTGATCTGGTAAAAGAACTTTGGGATGCTGGCGCCTATGAAGAAAAGATGATCGCGGTAAAGATGCTGGGCTGTATCGCAAAAAAAGACCCGGCAAGGTCATTGAAATTCATTCAGCATTTTGCCCCGGGTATTGATAACTGGGCTGTTTGTGATGCCATGGGCATGCAGGGATTAAAACCCATCCTTAAAACACATCAACAGGAAATATTTGCCCTGGCTAAAAAATACAACAGTTCTGAAAATTCCTGGGAAAGACGGTTAAGCCTGGTTTTGGTGGAATGGTATACCCGGGAACCTTCGCTTCATGCTGAAATAAAAAAACTGGTAACCCCTTTGGAAAATGACCCCGAATATTATGTCCGTAAAGCCGTGGTTTGGATCAATAAGAATTTTACAAAAGGAAAATAATAGTCACTAATTACACGGATTAACAAATTAACGTGTTAACAAATTAACGGATTAACATACAACCAACCTACCCTTCTGCCCTCATCGCTGCATCTTTCATTTCCGCTGCCAGGTTTTTGCCGAGATATTTTTCGATCCATGCATGAACAAGGTAGATAACGGGGTGAGCAATATGGCTACCGCAAACTTGTATAGGTAATTCCCGGTACCGGTTACCAGGACCTGGTGAAGGCTCCAGGGATCGCCCTGCCCGGTTTGAATACGTTTGCCCACATAGAAAGCGATGAAGAGTACCACGAAACTGTCGACCAGCTGGGATACCAATGTGGAACCGGTTGCCCGCAGCCAGATGCTTTTTTCGCCGGTCAATTTCTTTATCCGGTGAAAGATCAGCACATCCAGCACCTGTCCTACCAAAAATGCAACCATGGAACCAATGATGATCCACATGCCCTGGCCGAAAATCCCCCGGAACGCATTATCCGGTTTATCTATGCCGTTGCCGACGGAAAAATATTCAGAGGGCGAAAGGCTGATCGCACCGGTGAAGATCAGGAATGCATAACCGATCAGTCCGATGGTGAGGTAAGAAAGGAATTTTACACCCCGGGTACCATAATATTCATTGATGATATCGGTCATCACAAAAACAACGGGCCACAGTAATACACCCGCCGTGAGGTGAAAACTGAACGGGCTGCCGAAGATATTGATGTTGGCACGCGGCACTCCCACCGTATCTTCCAGGGAAAATATCTTTACGCCGATCACTTCTGCGATCAATGCACTGGTAATAAAAATACCCGCCAGCAATATGAAAAGCTTCGTGCTTTTGTCTTTGAGTATGTTGTGTATCATTGGTGCTGTTTAAAGAAAAAATGAAAATAGACCTGGCAGCAGAAAATTACGATATTAAAAATTATTATCCACCGGGCTATGCGCATATCCACTTTAAATGCAGTAAAGATCAGACAAAGAAGTAAGAAAAGAGCATTGACAATAATGGCCCCGTACCCAAGTATCACCAGCGTGCTTTCCAGCCAGGGAAGCGGTATTACCTGGTCTGAACTACCCGCCGGTTTATTTTGTGTTTCAAAATACCATAAAACAACCGATATGAGAAAGCAGGCATTGCACAGCACCGTAAATTTTGAAAAGAAACGCATGAGGGAAACGTTTAAGTCGTTGAAGGGTTGAAAATTGTTTGAGGGTTGAAAATTGTTTAAAGGTTGAAAATTGTTTAAGGGTTGAAAGTCGTTTAAAGGTTTAAGGCGTTTAAAGGTCGGTTACACATAAGGCACAACCACAAACCACAAACCACAAACTTCAAACCTCAAACATCATCCATTCCTCCCGCTCAGCATCGGCACAAAGGAAAAATTATCAAACGCTTCTTCACGGGTGGTTCCATCTTCATTTTTGGTGATACGCAGCATACGCTGGTGATGATCTTCATCCACCGGCACCACCATCTTGCCTCCGGGCTTCAGTTGATCAATTAATTTTGGCGGAATGAAGGGCGCTGCAGCGGTGATGATCACTTTATCAAAAGGAGCATAGGTCGGCAGTCCTTCATATCCATCCCCGTAAAAGAATTTTATATTCGGGTACTGGCTCTTTAAGACAAACTGCTTTGTTTTCTCAAATAATTTTTTCTGCCGTTCAATGGTGAACACCCGGGCTCCCATTTCGGCAAGCACGGTTGCCTGGTAGATACTTCCCGTACCTATTTCAAGGATCTTCTCATTGGGTTTTACCTGCAGCAACTGTGTCTGGTAAGCAACGGTATACGGTTGCGAAATGGTTTGCCCCTCGCTTATCGGGAACGCCCGGTCCTCATAAGCGATCTTATCAAAAGCGCTGTCGAGGAAATAATGCCGGGGAATATTGTTCATGGCCTGCAGCACATTTTCATCCGTAATGCCTTTTTCCCTGAGCAGGTCCATCAGTTTTTTGCGGAGGCCCTTGTGCTGGTAACTGTCTTCGTATTTTCTCATTTACCCCAAATCCGCCAGCTGGCGGAGCATTTAAAGTGTAAAATTTTATAAGCAGTCTTTAATTACTTAAGCTTCATTTCATTTATGATCCTGTCGATCCTCCCATCCAGTTCTTTTTCTTTTGCATCAAAGGCTGCTGCATTATCCAGTTTTGCATTTACACTGAAATAGAATTTTATCTTAGGCTCCGTACCGCTTGGCCTGGCCGATATCTTTGTTCCGTCCGCCAGTACAAACTGCAGCACATTGCTCTTTGGCTGGTCTATCTTCCAGCTTTCACCGGTTTGCAAATTTTTACCCACCTGTGATTCATAATCCAGTAATTCTGCAACAGCAGCGCCGTCAATGACCAATGGCGGATCTTTCCGGTAGCCCTCCATCATGCCGGCAATCTCTTTGGCACCGTTCATTCCCTTCTTCGTAATGCTTACCAGGCTTTCTTTGTACAACCCGTACTGCAGGTACAGGTCAATGAGTTTATCAAAAAGGCTGCGGCCCTTGTTCTTTTCATATGCTGCCATCTCACAAAGCAAGGCAACAGCGCTTACCGCATCCTTATCCCGTATCTCGTCACCGATCATCAAGCCAAAACTCTCTTCGCCGCCAATGATGTATTTTTCCTTTCCTTCTTTCTCTTTTATTAATGCGGCTATCCATTTAAAACCGGTGAGCACATTGTAACAGCTGACACCGCTTGCTTTTGCGATCACATCGATCATATCGGTGGTAACAATGGTCTTAACCACCATGTCATTGGGTTGCTGCAATCCTTTTGTCTTTCTTGCCTCGATCATATAATTGAAAGCAAGCAGGGCGGTCTGGTTCCCGTTCATCAGTATCCACTCGCCTTTATGGTTCTTTACCCCAATGCCCACCCGGTCGGCATCGGGGTCTGTACCCAGCAGGATATCGGCATCCAGTTCCTTTGCATTTTTCAACCCGATGCTCATGGTTTCTGTTTCTTCCGGGTTGGGGTAAACCACCGTCGGGAAATTCCCATCCGGAATGCTTTGCTCTTTCACAATATGCACATTGGTGAAACCATATTTTGCCAATGTCTGCGGCACCAGCATAATACCCGTACCATGTATGGGTGTGTAAACAATTTTCAGGTCATGTTGAGCTGCACATACTTCGGGATAAACAGAAAGCCCCTTCACCATTTCCAGGTAGGCCTCGTCCATTTCTTTGCCGATGATGGTAATGTTTGCTTCTCCCCCTCTCCACTTCACGTCATCCACTGAATGGATCTTTTCCACTTCCCGGATCACATTCTTATCATGCGGAGGTACCATCTGGGCACCGTCATCCCAGTAGGCTTTATACCCATTGTATTCTTTCGGGTTATGGCTTGCCGTACATACCACCCCACCCTTGCAACCCAGTTTGCGGATGGCATAACTGATCTCGGGTGTAGGCCGAAGGGCTTCAAACAAATAAACCTTAACCCCATTGGCAGCAAAGACATTGGCCGTTGTTTCCGCAAAAAAACGGCTGTTGTTCCGGCTATCATGACCGATCACTACCCCCACTTCATTTCCAAAGCATTGCTTCAGGTAATTGGCATAGCCCTGTGTGGCCATGCCCACGGTATATTTATTCATGCGGTTGGTGCCAATGCCCATGATGCCACGCAGGCCGCCGGTACCAAACTCCAGGTTCTTATAAAACGCATCTTCCAGTTCGGCAGGGTTCTCTTTCTGCAAACGGCTTACCTCATCCTTTACCGGCTGTTCATAATTTCAGTTAAGCCAGCTGTTGATCTTTTGCTGTGTAGCTGCATCCATATTTTTACATTTTTTTAACCCCTCAAAAATATATTATTCAACCATCATTTATGCAAAATAAGTAGATTTGTTCTATGCGTTCAGCCAACAGCAGCTATTTGTATCTTCTTTTCCGAAAAACAATTTTACCTGTTGTGCTGGTATCCGGCTTTACATCATTGGCACACGCACAGAATAAGCCGGCAGAAAAAGCCAGTTCCATACATCATCTCAGTCCTTTGCTTCTCTCCGCTCCTGGTAAATCTATAAAGCCTGCTTCCGATCTTAACCAATACTTTAAAAGGCCCGGCAACCAGTTGATGAACTGGCCGGATTACCCGTTAACTGCAGCGCAAATAATGGAACGGGACAAAAAATACGACCAGCCGATCGGCCAGCAACTGGCCAGCAGTATCGCAGAGTCGTATATCAATTCAATCCTGGATGGCAAAAACAAAAAGCCCGTTGCCAGCGTTCCTAAGTTTTAACATTACCCGGATCTACCCGTTTAACTTTTCCGTAAATCTTTTATAACGCAATAATACAGCCTGCTTATTCTTATTTTTGTTTCCCATGGCACTATCGTCAATACATAGATCAGTTTTACCCGGCTTTTTTTTCATCATCCCGTTCTGTTCATCATCTTTTGCCCAGGATTCAACCAATAAACCAACCTTACCCACCGGCAGGCAGGTTAACCAATTAACGGATCAACGGATTAACGGATTAACGGATCAACGGATCAACGGATTAACCCAAAAACAAATAACCAACCGGACAAAAATAATCGCCGGTACCAACATCATTGGTTACAGCGCCGCCATGGTGGGCCTTTATTCTGCCTGGTACAAGAATTATCCCCAGACCAATTTTCATTCCTTCAATGATTTTGGTGAATGGCAGCAGATCGATAAGATCGGCCATGTGTACAGCGCCTATGCCGAAAGCAAGGCCAGCATGGAACTTTGGCGCTGGACAGGCATTGACCGGAAGAAAAGGATCTGGATCGGGGGCATGAGCGGCGCCTTTTATCAAACAGTGATAGAAGTACTGGATGGCTTCAGCGCCGAATGGGGATGGAGTTGGTCGGATTTTGGTGCGAATATCCTGGGAAGCGGTATGCTGGTGGCACAGGAACTTGCCTGGGATGAACAACGGATCCAACTTAAATTTTCATTTCACCGGAAGTCATACAATGATGCCTCATTGAACCAGCGAAGCAATAAGCTATTCGGCAAAAGCACCGCCGAACGTTTTTTAAAGGATTACAACGGGCAGACCTACTGGCTGAGTGTGAATCTCAGATCATTTTTTCCCGAAAGCAGGGTACCTGCCTGGTTAAATGTATCCATCGGCACCGGGGCCGAAGGGATGTTTGGCGCCAATGAGAACATCGGCAAGGATGATAACGGCAACATCAACTTTTACCGGCCCGATGTAAAACGCTACCGCCAGTGGTACCTGGCACCGGATATTGACCTGACAAAGATCAAGACGAACAAAAAAGGATTGAAACTTGTATTTACGCTGCTGAATGTTGTGAAGTTCCCCATGCCGGCGCTGGAATATTCAAACGGGAAATTCCGGTTCAATGCGATCGCATTTTAATACCTGAGATCCGAAGCCTGACTCCCTACTCCCTACTCCTTACTCCCTACTCCCTACTCCAGTTCCCTTTCACCCAGTTTAATGAGCGCATCCAGGTTAACCGGCAGTTCGGGGTGCATCCAAAGCTGGACAAAAGCACCGCCTGACCTGTATTTCTTTACAAATGTAGAAGCAAGCCCGTTCTCATTTTCACCCAAAACAATATCCACCTGTTTTTTATCAATCCCGAAATTGGATACCCAGAAATCGGGAAGCCCGTACCATTTCCCTTTTTCATTGGCAAAACCGCTGAAGAGTCCACCGAACGCACGGGTATCTGTAGGGCCGTAGTCAATACTCAACACAGAATCAATTCTGCGGTTTGTTAACCCGGTCATTTGTTTTTTGGCCTCATCCACATTAAAGAACAGGGGATTGTTGCCTGAGATGATCACCCTTCCGCCTGCATCAAGGAATTTCCGAAGGATGGAATTAGCTCCTCCTTCAATGATCCTCTTGGGGAAATAGTTGCTGGCAAAAACGACCACTTTATGGGTATTACTGTCTGACAGCACCGCCGGCAGTGTATCCGATGCAATAGTTTTGAAGCCGTTTGCCTGCAGGTAATTCTTTATCCGCACATCTGCCCCATTCCGGAAATACAGTTTTATCATACCGGCATCATAATAAACAAACTGCTTTCTTTCATTTTGACTGGCCGGTGCCTGCCCCCTTAATGCATACATGCCTCCGTCATCCGAGCCAATATACAGCAAACTGTCGCTGATGACGGGCGACGAATAAATGATGCCGTTGGTTGTGAACTGCGAAATGCGTTTACCTGTTTTAAGATCAAGACAGAATAACTGCCCATCGTAGCAGCCTTCATAAACCTTATCATTATTGATCAGCGGCGAAGACCAGGTTGCCAGTGGGGTAGGATGTTTCCAGATCTCTTTACCGGTGTTTAAGTTCACGGCCTGTACAAATCTTCCGTCGGAAGTGCCGGTAACCACAAAGGAATCTTTGATGGCGACAGTGGAGATGATCCAGGAAACCTCGTGATCCATTGTCCAGTTCAGTTTGCCGTTGTTGGCATCCAGGCAATAGAGATAACCATCCCGGGCGCCAAAAACTATTTTATCATTGCTTACCACGGGTGCGGCAAGGATGGCTTTACGGTCGAACCCAAGCGTATCCATTTTCAGGGGTTCACCGATTATTTTGTAGTTCCATTTTTCCTTCCCGGTCTTTATATCCAGGGCATAAAAATACCCTTCGGTGTCTCCAAACAGCACATCTTCCTTATTCACCGATGCGGTGCTTCGTACCAATCCCCTGCTTTTGAATCTCCATACTTCCTTACCGGTCTTTTGTTCCAGCATGTAGAGGTTGCCATCATCGGCGCCGATGATAATTTTATCCTCAACCAATGTGGGGGAAGAAAAATAATAATCGAACCGCCAGGGATAAGGGATCTTCTCTCCCATTTTGAATTTCCATTTCAGTCCCCCGCTGTTTTCATCCAAAGCATACACTGTTTGCTCATTGTCGGAGAAAAAAACGGTTCCACCCTGGCAGGCAGCCGATGCGTTGATGGCAAAGCCGGTATGATACTGCCATATTACAGATCCGGTCTTTTTATCCAGTGCAAAAAAGTCACCCCGGGTATTGCCAAAATAAAGGACATCGCCATGCACAAGGGCCGTTGACCGCACCGGTGCACCGGCGTCAAAGCGCCAGGCCTTTGTATCATACACCAGGTCGTAGGAAGTTTTTGCTTCGGTCCGGTGTGTTTGATTATCCCGGAACATACCGGTACTGTTATCTGTTTTTACTGAGCAGCTGCAAAAAAATAAAACAGCAGTAAGAAGAAAGAAAGGATTAAGCATAGCATTGGCTTTGATGCGTAAACTTCCACAATTACACAACAGGGAGACCTGGTAAAGGTACGGGCGGCAGAATCATTCCATCCAGGCTCCGGCAACCTGTCCATTTTTTACTTCCACCACGATATGCTCGTCTTTGGTGGTAGAAACAGAGAGGCCGGTATAATCCACATCAATGGGAAAGGTCTTGTGGGTCCTTTCAACAAGGGCAAGGGTCTGTATCTTTTCGGGTAGCTGCTCAAGCAGGGGTTTTAGTGCATACAGCATGGTTCGGCCGCTGTTGGCAACATCATCTATCAGCAAAATCGTCTTGCCGTTAAAATCCATTTGTTTATCCAGGCGGATGACGGAGGGTTTCTTTTTATCCATACTCAGCTCCAGCACGATCACTTCGCCTTTGAAAACCTCTTGTAAATATTTGCTGATGATATTGGCAATAAAGATGCCGTTGGCCCTGATGCCGATGAGGATGAGCTGCTTCGCATCATAGTTCTGCTCCACCACCTGCAGGGCCATGCGGCGGAGTTTTTTATCGGCTACTTCGGCAGACAAGATGTACTTTTTATCTTTCATGATAACACGAATTTAACTGAAAATGAAACACAAAGGAAATGTTATAGCCACAAAGACCCAAAGTCACGAAGGTATTTTCCCCTCGGCAAAAGAATATTGCCACCGGGTCACTGAAGCACATAAATGGATACAATTACTTCGTGCCTTCTCGGCAAATCTCTTCTGTACTTCTGTGGCCATCTGTGAAAACAAATCTGTGTTATCTGTGGTTATAAAATAATTACCTTAGCAGCATCAATCATTGCTTATGCAAATTCTTCAACAGGCTCTCTTCGTTGCACTTGCCGGCCTGGCTTCCTGGCTCTTTGCAAAGAATATCGGTATCATCCGCCGCAATGTTTTACTGGGCAAGGAAGAAGACCTCACCGGCAACCCCTCCCTGCGCTGGAAAAACCTGCTGCTGCTCGCTTTCGGTCAAAAGAAAATGTTCCGCAATCCCCTGGTGGCGTTCATGCACTTTGTAATCTATGCCGGTTTCATCATCATCAATATTGAAGTGCTGGAGATCGTGCTGGACGGGATCCTGGGAACACACCGGCTGTTCCTTCCTTACCTCGGCAGCTTTTACACGTTCCTCATCAATTTTTTTGAGATACTGGCTGTGGGCGTATTGGCCGTTTGCATCGTTTTTTTGATACGGAGGAATGTCATCAAACTGAAACGCTTCATCAGCAAGGACCTGGATGGCTGGCCAAGAAGCGACGCCAATTATATCCTGATCACCGAGATCATTTTAATGAGCCTCTTCCTCATCATGAACAGTACCGACCGGGCATTGCAAGTCAAGGGGGCAGAACATTACCACGATACCGGCAACTTCATCATCTCCGGCATCCTCGCCCCATCCCTCAGCGGGTTTTCGTCCTCCGCTCTCATTGCACTGGAACGTGGCTGCTGGTGGCTGCACATCATTGGCATATTTGCATTTTTGAATTACCTGCCTTACAGCAAACACCTGCATATTCTCCTTGCCTTTCCCAATGCGTATTACGCAAGACTTGAGGTGGCCGGCAAGATGGATAACATGGAATCTGTGCAGAATGAAGTGAAATATATGATGCAACCCGAACTTACACCGGCTGAACAAACTGCACCAATGAAATTCGGCGCCAAAGATGTGTTTGACCTGAGCTGGAAAAGTTTATTGGATGCCTACAGCTGCACCGAATGCGGACGCTGCTCGGCTGCCTGTCCTGCTAACCAGACCGGTAAACTTTTAAGTCCCCGGAAAATAATGATGGACACCCGTGACCGGCTGGAAGCCGTAGGTAAGAACATAAAGGCAAACGGAGAATTTAAAGACGACGGAAAAAATCTATTCTCTCACATCACCGTGGAAGAACTGCGTGCCTGTACTACCTGCAATGCCTGTGTACAGGAATGCCCCGTTTCCATATCCCCGCTTGAGATCATTTTAGAACTGCGCCGCTCCCTCATCATGGAAGACAGCAATGCCCCGCAGGAATGGAACGTGATGTTCGGCAATATTGAAAATAACTTTGCGCCCTGGAAATTCAGCCCGGATGACCGGGATAAATGGGTGGAGGAGATGGGTTAGGGGTTAGAGGTCAGGAGTTTGTAGTTTGTAGTTTGTAGTTTGAGGTTTGAAGTTGGTAGCAGTTTATGTTTTATGCTACCCTGGTAATACTAAAAGGGAAATAAATTTCATATCAGCATGACTTAAACTGGTATTGTATGAAAATTGCACCCGTTCTTCTTGCATTTATCTGCTCACTTCTATCAGCATGCTCATCCACTAAAAATTCAACAAGCCCAAAAAATGCCGGCAGGTCCTATAGCAAACTGTTTATAATCGGTAATACGGCAGATATAGAAGCAAGGGTACGATTGGAAAAAGAGTTAGCCGCTGCGGCAGGATCAAAAGGGTATACTGCTGTAAAAAGTATAGATGTTATGCCCCCATCGATCCGTGAACCAAAACCGCCTCCCAAAGAAGAATTCGTGAGCCAGGCCAAAGCAGCAGGCTGCGATGCCATGTTCATTATCTATTACATAAGGGAAAAGGATGCTGTAAATTATATTCCAGGCGCAAAGTTCGATGGAACCGACCCCTGGATCACCGGGCTGGTTTCGGCAGCGATGGGTTATAAGGGTACCGTTGATGGCACCAGCTACAAAAAAAGCACATCTACTCCCGGCCGGTATAAAATAGAACGGGGCTTTTATATATTCAGTGGTTTATTTGATGCTTCTTCTGAGGAGATCCTTTACTCAGAAAAATCGGAAATGTTTGATGCTGCTGACCTGGCTTCATTCAGTAAGGATTACATGACAGGGCTGGTGAAGCACCTGGAAATTAAAAAGATAATAATGAAGTAAACTCCTGATCAACACCTGCCGGCTGCGGCATACGCAAGTTTAAAACAATTGTTGGCTTTTGACAGCTTTAAATAAGATCTTATCCGGTTGTATTGCAGTTTTCATTTCAGGTAAAAATCCGTTCCTTTAATAATAATTTAAGCGAATGAAAGAATTAATATTCATCCTCCTCCTTTGCCCCGTGATATCCACCGCCCAAACAAGCCTGCCCCGGTTTGAAAATGATACGTTGTACACCTCGGGTGGATATAGTATCTACAAAGGACAGGTACTGCACCTGGCCAGCGGCACATCAGAGGCCGGTTATTTCCGTTACCTGAAATTTCATTACAGCATGAGCAGGAATGATACCTATATCCTGCAGAACAGCAGCATCCTCGTAGACAAATTAAGGAACTACAAAAATTCCGGGGCCGGCAATTACAGCATCCGTATCTCCGGCACGGCAACCCGGAAGGACAATTCGAAAATGGAGGTGGATTTCATCCTGGAATTTGAGAATGCCATTGCCGGTTTCAACGGATCAGCGGGTGAACTGACCATACCGGAAGCATTCAGGAAAAAGCGGGCCGAAACCATTGCCATGGAACCGGAAAAACAAACGACGCCGGTTGAAACCAAAAAACAAACCGTCCCCGATGAAATGAAAAAACTGTTGATAGCCGATGAGATCAAAAAACTGTTTGAGCTGCACAAAGCAGGCGCTTTGACCAAAGAAGAATACGAAGCAAGGAAGAAAAAACTATTGGAGCAATAAACACATTACCTGTTGGTACTCCTCAATGACTAATGACCAATGACTAATGACCCTGTATTGGTCATTGGTCATTATTTCTTCACCACATACTTCAACCCGGCTTCCAGGGTACTATACTTAAAATCATGCAGGCCCTGCTGAAACCCAAACAACAGGCCAAATTTTTTAATTCTTTTTTCCATATTGAAACGGAACACAACAGGTTTATCACCGCTGTTCTCCAGGTAGCCCAGGTAACCCGCCACATTGGTTTGCAGGCGCCAGGTATTTTTATTCCACTCCAGCCCGGTACCAAACAGGATTGCATCATCCTGGTTATTTTTGTCTGATTCGATATGCCAGGAATAAAAACCAAGCATGCCGACCCATTTTAATGCGGAACGATTGATGGGCTTGCCGAATGAAAGATCAAAATAATATCCGGGCGCATCGATGTCCCGGGCAGCCCCAAAACCCGAACCGGTCGGGAAACGGTATCCCATCCGCAGGGCCAGGTGGATGTATTTCCTCCATCTTTTCATCAACTGGATATTTGTGTTCAGGTGCAGTTCTCCTTCGCCTTTATTATCATAAAAGAACTGGGGATAGATATGCCGCTCTTCTTTTATGGCCTGGCTCATTTGATAATATTCAAACGGCACCCAGTAAATATCCATGGAAATAAGTTCTTTTACCAGGCAGTAATTGGCATATACAGTATAGTTCTGTGTATTGTCACCCTTAGAAAAATGAAAATTACCTCCCGCACTTACAAAAAAAATGCTGTCGATACTGCCATTGCCCACCCGGGGAACCGGTAATGCATTTGGACCCTGGTAGGCAGGCTGCGTACGCAAATATCTCGACCAGTGACTCACCCCATCCCAATGCACGAGTTGCGACCATTGCACAAGGGTCTGGGCATGCCCACCCGGCGAACAGGAAAAGAAAAGTAAAACAAACCATATCCGCATCTTCCAAAAATTGTCTTTAGCATAAAATACCCGGCGATCAATAACCCAATCTGGAACTTTTGATACTCTAAATCATCAGTAACCCATGTTTAAAATAAGAAACCATTTCATTTCTTCCCAATTATTTTTATTTTACGATCAGAAAAATCACTTTTTTATATTCAACCAAAACTAACCTATGTTCATCGGTCACTTCGGGCTTGGCTTTGGCGCCAAAAAAGCCGCTTCCGGTATTTCATTGGGCACCCTCTTTATTGCCGTACAGTTCTTAGACCTGTTATGGCCTGTATTCCTGTTACTGGATATTGAACATGCTGTACTAAAACCCGGCACCGGGCATTCCCAACCGATCGGGTTTACAGACTACCCGGTTTCGCACAGTTTATTGATGGTGCTTGGCTGGGCCCTGCTCTTTGGTTTTGTTTACTGGCTGATCAAAAAGAATATAAAAGCAGCCATCATCCTCGCCCTTTGTGTCATCAGCCATTGGGTGCTTGACCTCATTGTACATCTTCCCGACCTGCCGCTTTATCCAGGCAGTAATTCCCCGAAGCTCGGCTTTGAACTGTGGAATTCATTCTGGGGAACCCTGCTGGTTGAAGGCGGTATTTTTATTGCAGGGCTTGTGCTTTACATGCGGTCAACCACAGCCAAAAACAAACAAGGGAGCATCGGGTTATGGATACTGACCGGCCTGCTGCTGGTTTCGCATGCCGCAAATCTTTTAGGTCCGCCACCGCCGGCCATGAATGCCGTTGCCTGGGCAGGTAACCTGCAATGGTTATTTGTGATACTGGCTTACTGGGTAGATCATAACCGGTTGGCCAGTAATAAATAAACCATAGGCTGAAAATAAAAGTTCCGGAATTTTGACCTAATATCGTTTGCTTTTTCAACGTTATTCTCATCAACCAGATCTAAAACTGCTTTCGTATGAACCGGGTAAGATTATTTTTATATGCATTGCTACTCATTGTCATTGCCGGCTCCTGTAAAAAGGAAGACCAGCCCGGGCCCGTAAATCCACCCGCCGTAATTGCTCCCCCTGCCCCATTCGGGTTTTATGTGGTTGGATATTTTCCTTCATACAGAACGGTTGCTACCGTGCCGGATGTGAAATTCAAAATGTGCAATGTTGTAAATTATGCATTTGCCACCGTAAATAATACCGGTGGCCTGGTATTGGGCAATGCCGGCCATTTACTGGAGGTGAAGAACAAAGCAAAGGCAAACGGCGCCCGGGTTTTCATCAGCGTATCCGGACTGGCAGCCGATTTCAAGACCATGGCATCGGTTCCTGCCGGAAGAACTTCCTTTATAAACCAGGTAATGAACCTTGTGAGGACCTACGGCATGGATGGTGTGGATATAGACTGGGAATTTCCAAGAACCGATGACGGAACAGACCTCACTTTTACTGCACTGATGAAACAATTAAGCGACAGTTGTCACACAGGCAGTAAATATTATCTGACCGCAGCCATTACAGCGGGTAAATACGCAGGCGCTGTGCGGGATGCCATCAGCAGTGAATTGTGGCAGGGCAATTATGTAGATTGGTTCAACATCATGTCGTACGACGATTTCAGCACCACCCAGCCTTACAAACATCATTGTGATTATACCCTGGCCACAACAAGTTTAAATTACTGGATAAACACCAGGGGGATGCCCGGCGCCAAAGCCGTTTTGGGCATTGCCGGTTATGGAAGGCCGAGCGGGATCACGCAAACGAATACCGTTTTAAGTTTCAGCGACATCCTCTCCAGGGGAGGAAACCCGCAATCCGATTCGGCGATCGTTACCAACGGGGGTTTCTCCAACTATACCATTTATTACAACGGCATTACCACGGTAAAAAAGAAAGCCATCCTTTCAAAACAAATGGCAAACGGCATCATGCTTTGGGAAAAAAGCCATGATGTGCATGACAATAATTCCCTTTTAAAAGCGGTTTGCGATACGGTGGGCAGGACCTACTAGCCGCACTCAAATTCATCATTTCAGCGAAGGAGTTTAAAATGAAAACGATCCATCCCGTTAAGATCAGGTCCTTATTGCAGCTCTATGAGATACTCCCGGAGAACGAACGGCTGATCGTGGACATATTGCGGGAACTGGTAAAAGAGCAACTGCCGCCAAATGGCAAAGAAAAAATATCTTACAATGTTCCCTTCTTCTATGGCTATAAGGGGATCTGCATTATCTGGCCTTCCAGCATTCCCAGGGGTGGTATCAGGAAAGGCGTATTATTAGGTTTCTGGTATGGCAACCGGCTTACCGACGCAGACAATTATCTCACCCACGGCAGCAACAAACAAATATTCTATAAGATCTATAACAGCGCCGGGGAAATAAATATCAAAGCAGTTACAAAACTGCTGAAGGAAGCGGTGAAGCTGGATAAGAGCTGGCGTGAAAGATAAACCTATAAGGTCTGCCAGCACGAAAGCAGCGCTGCAGACCTTATAGGTTTTGTTTATTGCCAGTAAGAAGACGTATTGTTCACATCGCTTGTGAACTTATCCGTATGACGGCGCATGATGGCGGGGGTGATTCCCCGGTTCTCCACCGCAAGTCCCATCATGAGCTTTCCCTTCTCGGTGATATAGAACTGGCAGGGCTGAATTTTACCATTCTGTTTCAGCAGCGCCGCATTGGTAGTGGAGTATTCATCCTTGGGCGAGCCCAGGTGGGCAGTAAGCCACACAAAATTCTTACTGGCACTGATCTCGTATGCCACCGGAACATTGAAGCTGCTTGTTTTGATCATCACTTCATATTTTTCCTTCCCGGATTCGGTGTTCAGTTCTTTTACGGTATAACCCATCTGGGTCAGCATGTCTTTTAGCTGCCGGGCATCAAGGGGATCGCAGCTCTGTGCGCCAGCCAATGAAGGCAGCAGCCATGCAAAAAGAACGATGGCAGGGTAGCGGATGATATTTTTCCATTTCATATTGCGGAAGTTTATGTACGTAAAATTATTTTTTCATATTGAAACTAAGGTAGCTTACCACCTCTCCATTCTTTCCCCTCCCCCTTGCCATGGCGAGTTTATCTGCCTTAATGGTAACACTGCCGTCTTCATTAACGGTGCAGGATACTTTTTGGTCTCCGGTGGCATATAATTTTTTGGTGCCCTGCACCAGTTCAATACAAACCTGGCTGCCTGAGTTAAGATCACCGGTCTCCACTTCGGTATTCAGTTCGATCGATCTTTTGGGTTTCCCTTTTAAATAGATACGTACCCCGGCTTTTGACCGGCTGTCGCCGAGTTTTCCATTGATGAAATAGTTTCCCAGGCCAAAACCGCCTGCCCATATGGGGAAGGGCGCTTCTGCATGACAGAGTAAACCATCAATGCAATAATCATTTTCAGCCAGGGTTGCACAGTCCTGCGAATAAGATGACTGGGTGGTCATTAGTCCTGCAACCAGTAATGCCAGTGAAAAAATGATACGCTTCATGAGTTGATTTTTGGATGATATCCCCGTTTTAAAAGATCCTGCATCAAAACTAGGGTCTGCACAAAAATGTCCAATACCCACTGAAGGGTATTTTGATCCGGTGACCATAAACCAGAAACACCCGGCTCCAAACCCATAACTGCCCTCTTTTTCGTAGTTTTGCCCCCTTCAAGAACAAGAATGATAAAATGGAACTGAGTAAAAATTTTGAACCGAAGGCCGTTGAGGATAAATGGTATAAGCATTGGCTGGGTAAAGGATATTTCAATAGTAAGCCGGATGGCCGCCCTGCTTTTACGGTGGTGATACCACCCCCGAATGTTACGGGTGTGCTGCACATGGGCCATACCCTGAATGAAACGGTTCAGGATATACTGGTACGTAAGGCAAGAATGAGCGGCTTTAATGCCTGCTGGGTTCCGGGCAGCGACCATGCATCCATTGCCACCGAGGCAAAAGTGGTGGCCATGCTGAAAGAAAAAGGCATTGATAAGAACAGTTTATCAAGAGAGGAGTTTCTGAAATATGCATTTGAATGGAAGGATAAATACGGTGGCATCATCTATAACCAGATAGAAAGGCTTGGCTGCAGCGTTGACTGGAGCAGGACCACCTTCACCATGGATGATCATTATTACAAAGCCGTAATAAAAGTATTTATTGATCTCTACAATAAGGGACTGATATACCGCGGCGCCCGGATGATAAACTGGGACCCCGCCGCAAAAACCGCCCTGAGTGATGAAGAAGTGGAATACAGGGAACTGACGGGCAAGCTTTATTACCTGACTTATAAATTAGTGGATAAAGATGGAAATGCAATTAACTCCCCTTCAGGGGTTGGGGGCATCAGCATTGCAACCCAGCGGCCGGAAACGATCATGGGCGATACTGCCATTTGCGTTAATCCCAATGATGATCGTTATGCACATTTAAAAGGGGCTCATGCGTTCGTTCCTCTTATCAACCGCCGCATCCCCATCATTTTTGATGAGTATGTTGATCCTGCTTTTGGTACGGGGGCGTTGAAGGTTACCCCGGCACATGATATCAACGATTATAACCTGGGGTTGAAACATAACCTGGAAGTGGTTGATACCATTAACGAAGACGGAACCCTGAGCGCCGCCGCACAGATATATGTTGGAGAAGACCGGTTTTCAGCAAGAAAAAAGATCATCAGGGAACTGGAAGAAAAAGGCTTTCTCAAAAAAGAAGAAGAATACACAACAAGGCTGGGTTACAGTCAGCGTACCGGCGTGGTGGTGGAACCCAGGATAAGCACCCAGTGGTTTGTGAAGATGAAAGAACTGGCAGAACCTGCATTGAAAGCCGTGGTGAACGGGGATATTAAAATTCACCCCGGTGATAAATTTTTAGCCACGTATAAATACTGGCTGGAAAATGTGAAGGACTGGTGCATCAGCCGCCAGCTTTGGTGGGGACAGCAGATACCGGCATGGTATGATGCGGAGGGAAGAATGGTGGTTGCGGAAACAAAGGAAGAAGCTCTCGCCCAATTCAAAATTCAAAATTCAAAACTCACCATTGAAGACATAAAGCAGGATGAAGATGTACTGGATACCTGGTTCTCTTCCTGGCTATGGCCCATGGAAGTGTTCAAAGGCATTACCAACCCGGGTAATGAAGAAGTGAAATACTACTACCCTTCTTCGGTGCTGGTAACCGGGCAGGATATCATTTTCTTCTGGGTGGCCCGTATGGTAATGGCGGGAATGGAATATGAAAAACAGATACCTTTCAAAGATGTTTACTTTACCGGCATGGTACGGGATAAGCTGGGAAGGAAAATGAGCAAAAGCCTGGGCAACAGTCCCGACCTGCTTGACCTGGTCGACCGCTATGGCGCCGATGCAGTACGGTTTGGCATCATGGTGTCTTCGCCGGCAGGCAATGACCTGATGTTTGATGAAGCAGCACTGGAACAGGGAAGGAATTTCAATAACAAGATATGGAATGCACTGAAGCTGGTGAAGATGTGGCAAGAAAGGCAGACGACAGAAAACAGACAACAGACAACAGACAACTTCGCATTAGACTGGTTTGAAAGCCGGCTGAATGAAGCAAAAACTGAAGTGGATACACTGATGAAACAATTCCGCTTAAGTGAAGCATTGAAAGTTATTTACTCATTGATATGGGATGATTTCTGCAGCTGGTACCTGGAATGGGTGAAGCCGGGTTTTGAACAACCCATCGAAGCATCGGTTTATAAAAAGACCATTGAGTTCTTTACCGGGTTAGTGCAACTGTTGCAACCCTATATGCCATTTGTTACCGAAGAAATTTATCACCTGCTGGAAGAAAGAAAGGATGACCTGTGTATAATGCAATTTGTGCAGGCAAAACCGGCCGATAAGAAAATATTATTACAGGGAGAATTACTCAAGCAGGTGATCACTACCATACGGGATGCCAGGAACAGGAACCAGTTAAAGCCCAAAGAAATCATCAGGCTTTACATCGAGACCGCTTCACCCGAAAGTTACAGCTCCATCAAAGACATCTTAAGTAAACAGGTAAATGCGGGAGAGATCAGCTTTGTACACGAAGCGGTGGCAAACAGCATTGTGGTGGCGGTGGAAAAAGAAAAGTTCTATATCGAAACCGGAAAAGAACTGGATACCACTACCCTGAAAGCTGACCTGCTGAAAGACCTGGAACACCAGAAGAATTTCCTGGTTTCGGTGGAGAAAAAGCTCCGCAACGAAAAATTTGTTCAGAATGCAAAACCGGAAGTGCTGGCGCTGGAACAGAAGAAGAAAGCCGATGCCGAAGCAAGGATAAAGACCATTGAAGAGAGCCTGTCAACAATTAGTTAAATGTAAACAGGCACACTAATTGTCCGGCAAATTCGTTGTAATCTTACATAAACAGATAACATGAGAACAGTTGTACAATTCCTGCTTGCCGTACTATTTTCCGCAACAGCTGCAACTGGTTCGGCCCAAAAGCCAAAACCGGCTCCTGCCGGTCAATCCACCCAAAAATTCAAGCCGCCAAAGCTTACCAGTAAACTGGGCATTCATTCCGATTCGGCAACGGTTATCATAGAGGAAGCCCTTCAACTGGTCAACCTGCCATTAAAGATCACCGACGATAAAAAGAATCCCTACAGCATATCTTCGTACCAGCTGATGTACAAAAGGAAGGGCGTTACGGAAGATGAAGAAACCGGGAAAGTGTCTCCCACCACAACCAACGTGGCCCAACTCTTCCGGGAAACACCCCTGCCCGCCCTTTGGAAAAAGATTCTCACGGAACAGCTTAAACAGGGAGATGAATTGTATTTCTTCGATGTTATTGCAAAAGATGCACAGGGCAGGTATATGTTTGCACCTGAATTAAGGATAAGGGTCAAATAGATCTATACTTATCCGGCATCATCCCCACACCAGCTGGTGCGTCTGCTTGATCACCCCCATCACAAAGATACTCTGCACATGTCCCATGTTCTCGATGTTGCTTAGTTTGTTCACATGGAAATCGTGATAGGTATTCATATCCGCACACATCACTTTTAACATAAAATCAAATTCCCCGCTGATGGTGTAGCATTCAACCACTTCCGGCATCTGCAAAATGGCTTTTACAAATTTGGTGCCCGCCGTTTTATTGTGTTCCTTTAAGGATACATAGCAGATCGCGATCAGGCCCTTATTCACTTTGGTATGATCCAGCAGGGTGGCATATTGTTTGATCACCCCGTTTGCTTCCAGCCGTTTGATGCGTTCATGTACCGGTGTGGTGCTCAGGTGGATCTTACCGGCAATTTCCTTTACCGTCATCCGTGCATTTTGTTGCAGCAACTGGAGGATCGCAATGTCTTTGGCATCCAGTGCAATGGAACCGGTAGCTGTTTTTTCTGTTTGAAGTGCTTTTGCCATAGTAAAAAAGGATTTTATCCTGTTATTAACACGATAACGTGATATTTCCCCAAATTTATATAAAACCTTAGAATATTATCCTGTAAGTTTATTTTTGTACCCTAAAAAACAAACCATGTCTACATTATCAAAAACCTCCATCGATTTCAGCCTTAAATACAAGGTTGCCGATATGAGCCTCGCTGAATGGGGCCGTAAAGAAATAAGATTGGCCGAAGCAGAAATGCCGGGCTTAATGGCCATCCGGGAAGAGTTTGGCCCCTCCCAACCCCTGAAAGGTGCACGCATTGCAGGTTGCCTGCACATGACCATCCAGACCGCCGTATTGATCGAAACACTGGTTGCACTGGGCGCAGAGGTTAAATGGAGCTCCTGTAATATTTTCAGTACACAGGACCAGGCTGCTGCTGCCATTGCTGCTGCCGGTATCGGTGTATTTGCCTGGAAAGGACAGACACAGGCAGAAGCCGACTGGTGTATTGAGCAAACCTTATTCTTTGGTGGCGCCGACCGTCCCCTGAATATGATCCTGGACGATGGCGGTGACCTGACCAATATGGTTTTTGACACCTATCCCGAACTGATACAGCATGTGAAAGGATTGAGCGAAGAAACCACCACCGGAGTTCACCGTTTATACGAAAGGATGCAGAAAGGCACCCTGCCTGTTCCTGCCATCAACGTGAACGACAGCGTTACAAAATCTAAATTTGATAATAAATACGGATGTAAAGAAAGCTTGGTGGATTCTATCCGCCGGGCCACGGATGTGATGATGGCTGGTAAAGTAGCTGTGGTAGGTGGATACGGTGATGTGGGTAAAGGTTCTGCCGCTTCATTGAAAGGCGCCGGTTGCCGGGTGATCGTTACCGAGATCGATCCGATCTGTGCTTTGCAGGCTGCCATGGATGGCTTTGAAGTAAAGAAAATGATCGATGCCGTTAAAGAAGCAGACATCATCGTTACGGCAAGCGGTTGCCGCGACCTGATCACGGAAAAACATTTCCGCCTGATGAAAGACAAAGCCATTGTTTGCAATATCGGTCACTTCGATATTGAAATTGACATGGCCTGGTTGAATGGAAGCTATGGTAAAACAAAAAACACCATCAAGCCACAGGTTGATATGTACACCATCGACGGTAAAGACGTGATCGTACTGGCTGAAGGCCGCCTGGTGAACCTGGGTTGTGCAACCGGCCACCCATCCTTTGTAATGAGTAACTCGTTCACCAACCAAACGCTGGCACAAATTGAACTGTGGACCAACCACAGCAAGTACAAGAATGAAGTATATGTGCTGCCAAAAGTACTGGATGAAAAAGTTGCCCGCCTGCACCTTGCAAAAATCGGTGTAGTACTGGATGAACTGACCCCTGCCCAATCCGATTACCTGGCAATCCCGGCAGAAGGCCCATTCAAGCCGGAGCATTACCGGTATTAATAGAACAGTAATCCCGGCATAATGCCTGGGACTTAAATAAAAAGCCCAACCGCCAGCTGGCAGTTGGGCTTTTCTTATGACCCCATAATTATTTTACCAGGTCCTTGGTGGCTTCCATTAAAGGATGCCTGTCGATATACTGTACAAACTGATCGATCTTACCGGCATCATTATAATGCTGGGCATTATGTGCCCAAAACATGATCGCCTTGCCATTTTTATACTTTACATTGACCATGTACCAGGTAAGCATCCATTTTCCTGACGCTGTTGCCCCTCCATTCGGACTTACGTTGGCCATGAGCGGAAGAAAGATATGGTCGGAAAATTTGATATTGTCAATGATGTTAAACCTTCCGGTATACCAGTCTTTAACCGCCTGTTTTCCGGCAAGGCTGTCACCGCCCGACCACCGGAACATTACATTATCAGCCAGGTTAGCCGTATAGCCCTCAATATCTTTGTTCTCGAAAGCGGTGAAAGCAGCTTTTACAGTGTTCACAAGGTTACTGTCATTAAGAAGCTCAACCGGGGCAGCAGGCTTATCGGATTTAACCTCCGGTGCAGCGGCTGTTTCTTCTTGTTTTTCATTGTTGCAGGCTGACAAAACCACCGAAATGCAAATGATTGAAAGGAACTTTTTCATACTAGTTTAAGTTTTGAAGTGATAAAAAAAGCCATTGATCTGTGAAAGCAGAGGATAAACCAGTATCCATCGGGAGGGAAAGAACAATATAAACAAATTATTGACAAATTCAAATCAACCGGGCAAATTTGTTTACACTGCTGAAACCGCAGGTCTCAATGATATCTGCGCTTTCTATGATCAAAAACCCCTGTGAAAATGTCTATTCCTTCCTCTTCAGATGGAGAAAATATACAAACCCGTTCGTCATGAACGACCCCGGGCAATTTTGGCCATAAAGGCTGTTCAGGAATTGCTAAATTTGTTAAAACCCAAGCTACATGAGAGTATTGTTTATTATCTCTTGCCTTTCACTTTCATTCACATCAATTGCACAGAGAATTGAACTGCCCACTGCGAGGTTCATGACGGGCGATGATATAAGCTACAGTTACCCGGCAACAGACGAAAGCAAATGGAAGGATATAAAGTCAACCATTGTCTGGGATGCCCAGGGCTATGAAAATTATAATGGCTATGCCTGGTACCGGTTTCATATCATTTTACCAACCACATTAAAAACGAACTCTTTATGGAAAGATTCGCTGCGGATCTTCCTGGCAAAGATCGATGACGTGTGCGAAGTATACCTCAATGGAACAAAGATCGGGCGGTCAGGTTCCTTTCCGGAAGATAAAGAGGGATACATCACTACCTGGAATAAAAAACAGGAATACCATGTAGCCATCCGCAACCAGTTTTTGAATTGGGGAGGGGAAAACCTGCTGGCCGTAAGGGTTTATGACGGGGGTGGCGCCGGCGGAATCTTTGGCGGAACACCCTGTATCAGCATGCTGGACCTCATAGATGGCATTGAGATCAACAACCACTCCCCCGTTGAATTCCTGTCTAAGGGCAGGGCAAAAAAAATTATTACACTGACCAATGGCTTTAACCAGGGAATCACCGGTACACTTCATTACTCGGTCATTGATGCAGGGAATGATAAAGCAGAGAAACATTCCATCCCGGTAAGTATTACACCAAACGGCAAATTCACTATTGCCATTCCCATAGCACTGGCGGAAAGAAATAATATCGTTTATGAATTTGAAGAAAGCAATACGCATAAAACGATCCGGCTTACAGAGATCATCCCATACATATTAACACCTCGCCCTTCGCCATTGCCAAAAATAAATGGCGCAAAGGTCTTTGGTATCCGGCCCAATGCACCTTTTCTTTTTAAAATCCCGGCAACCGGGAAAAAACCTTTACAATACAGCGTTGAGCATTTACCCCCCGGGCTCAAAGTGGATGCCGCCACTGGTATCATAACCGGCAGTATAAAAACGGCTGGCGATTATAAGATGAACCTTATTGTAAAAAACAGCCTGGGCACTGATAAAAGGTTGTTCACCGTAAAATGCGGTGACCTGCTTGCGCTTACACCGCCGATGGGCTGGAATAGCTGGAACTGCTGGGGACTAAGCGTAAGTGATGCAAAACTGAAGATATCAGCACAGGCCATGATCGATAAAGGACTGATCGACCATGGCTGGACCTATATGAATATTGATGACGGCTGGGAAGCTGAACAAAGAAATGATAAAGGAGAGATCGTTTCCAACAAAAAATTCCCTGACATGAAGAAAACAGGTGACTGGTTACACCGGAAAGGATTGAAATTCGGAATTTACTCATCGCCGGGTACAAAAACATGTGGAGGCTATTTAGGAAGCTATCAACATGAAAAACAGGATGCGGATTCGTATGCCGCCTGGGGAATTGATTATTTGAAATACGACTGGTGCAGTTACGAAGCGGAATACAGGAATGAAAAAGATACCAGCCTGGCCGCTTTCAAAAAACCATATGCCATTATGCAGGCTGCATTGCAAAGCCAGAACCGGGATATTGTTTACAGTCTTTGTCAATATGGAATGAAGGATGTGTGGAAATGGGGAGCTGCCGTAAATGGTAATTGCTGGCGAACCACAGGTGATATTGAAGACAGCTGGGAAAGCCTGGTGAGTATCGGGTTCAATCAAACCAGTCAATATTCATATGCAGGGCCCGGGAGATGGAATGACCCCGACATGATGATCGTAGGGCAGGTTGGATGGGGCGAAAACCTGCACCCGACAAGATTAACACCGGACGAACAATATACGCACATGAGCCTCTGGAGCCTGCTCAGCGCTCCGTTACTGATCGGTTGCGACCTGGGAAAACTGGATGGTTTTACCCTGAATTTATTGACGAACGATGAAGTGATCGCTGTGGACCAGGATCCGCTGGGTAATCAGGCCCGCCGGTTATTGAAAACAGACACGTACCAGGTCTGGATGAAAGAACTGGATGATGGTTCCAAAGCGATCGGTATTTTTAACCTGTCGGATAAAGACGATGTGGTTCGTTTCTATTGGAACGAACTAGGACTTTCCAACAACCAAAAAGTAAGAGACCTATGGCGGCAAAAGGACATCGGAAATTTTTCAACCATGTTTTCAACCAACGTTGCTTCTCATGGTGTAACATTGATAAGAACATTTAATTAAACCATGACAAAACTTTCTGTTAACATCAACAAACTGGCCACCCTCCGCAACAGCCGTGGCGGCAACAACCCCGACCTGCTGAAGGCAGCAAAAGACATCGAGCGCTTTGGTGCAAATGGCATCACTGTACATCCCCGGCCCGATGAACGCCATATCCGCTATGCGGATGTGTATGACCTGAAAAAAATTGTAACCACCGAATTCAATATAGAGGGTAATTGCACCGAGCAGGGTTTTGTTGACCTGGTGCTGGCCAATAAACCCACACAGGTGACATTGGTTCCCGATGCCATCGGGCAATTGACCAGTAACCATGGGTGGAATACGATCGAGCACGCGGATTACTTAAAAGGCATGACCACTGTGTTTAAAAATGCCGGTATACGGGTCTCTGTTTTTGTTGACCCCATTATTGAAATGGTGGAAGGAGCGAAAGCCACGGGTACAGACCGGATCGAATTATATACGGAAGCTTTTGCAAGGGAATATGCAATGGGCAATAAGCAAACAGCAATCGCTCCGTATGTTGCTGCTGCCATTAAAGCCAATGAACTTGGGCTGGGCATCAATGCCGGGCACGACCTTGACCTGAACAACCTGAAATATTTTGCCGGGCACATCCCCGGGCTCCTGGAAGTTTCCATTGGCCATGCATTGATCTGCGATGCGATCTACCTGGGGCTGGAGAATACGGTGCAGTTGTATAAGCGGCAGTTGCATACTGTTGCATAAACAGGTGAGGGTGATCCCTGGAATCCATTCTATACCTAAACAGCATTTATGAATATTAAAAACTTTGCAAAAGCATTTATCATAACTTTTGGAATAGCTCTGATCGCGAATATCCTGCTATCGCTGTTATGGAATTATTTCATTAAAGAAAAAGGCCTGGTCGTAGATTGGGAAACATGTTTCAGAATGGCTATACTCTTTGCCATCATTATCCCGTTAACGCAGCGTAGTAATAAATCATCGGGTTAAGCTTAAGGTATCTTGATACCGGATCACTGTTCAACTGAACAGGCATTGCTGCTTCAATAAAGTTGAGAAGAAGTATAATGTACCAGCAAGGCCAGGCATTTATCCGGACAAAGAAGTTGAGTAAAGTACAAATGCCGGCAACCTAAAACTTCAAACCTCAAACCATCCCTACTTCAGCATCCTTTCCAGCTTCCTCTCCAACGCCGCTCCCCGCAGGTTTTTACCAACTACTTTTCCTTCGGGGTTGAGTAAAAAGTTTTGCGGAATGCTGTATATCTGGAACTGCTGTGCCACGGCATTGCTCCAGCCCTGCAGGTCGCTTACCTGGGTCCAGTAAAGGCCATCCATTTTTATAGCGTCGAGCCATGATTCCTTTGCTTTGTCGAGCGAAACGCCCAGCACGGTGAAGTTTTTGTCCTTGAATTTATTGAATGCTGCAACCAGGTTCGGGTTTTCCATGCGGCAGGGGCCGCACCAGCTTGCCCAGAAGTCGATCAGCACATATTTGCCACGCAGGGAGGACAGGCTCACCGGCACACCAGCCGTATCTGCCTGAGTGAAATCAGGCAACAACGTTCCTACCCCGTTCTTTTTGCCATCGGCCACCAACTGGGCAATGTACAAACCCATGGGAGATGACTTTATCTCAGGAGCAAGCTGGTTGTACAAACCTTCCATCTTAACAATATCATCTGCTACCTGGTTATAGCGCATTACAGCCAGTGGTGTTATGTAAGATGCGGTATGCGATGCCACAAATTCTTCGATCAGTTTCATGGCAGCAATACTGGCAGCAGAATCATAAAGAGCATTTTCTGCAAACAATGCCTGGTATGGTTCCAGGGTGGTATTGAACTGCTCAAAGTCTGTATGCGATCTTGATCCGGTCACTTTTGCTTTATCAATTGTTTCCTTTCTTCCGCTGATCTGAACCTGGCTGTTGTCGAGGAACAGGGTTATATAGGGCGCCTGCCTGTTGAAGAGTACGATCTTGAAATCCGGCTTTTCCATTTTTCCCCTGAACAGAAACTTATTCGCCTTTACGGTGCTGGTAAGCTCGGTCTCACCCGTCCGGCCATTCAAAAGCTCCACCTTGGTTCCTTCCGGAAAGCCCTGTACATCGCCGCTGACAACAAATCCGTCTACCGGTTTGGCCTGGGTAATTGTTTTAGCCGCCGGCTTTGGTTTCGGCTTTGGTTTTACCTGCGCAACAGAAAGAACGGGGATCAGCAAGAACAAAAGGAAAATTCTTCTCATCATTTCAAATTATGGACTGCAATTTAGGAAGATTTAGGCAGAACGGTTATGGCCGTATATCATTTAGGAATTCTTTAGTAGTCAGGTTGATATCCGCACTGTTGTGCAGCGCATTGATATAGGCTGAGCCGATGATGGCCCCGTTGGCGTGGCTGCAGGCAGCCGCAAAACCGGCCTTGTCTTTTATACCAAATCCCACCAGCACCGGGTTCCTGAGATCCAACGCTTTCAACCTGGTAAAATAACTTTCCTGCGCTTCTACCGGCTTGTTATTCCCGGTAGTGGCAGATGATGAAACAGCATAAATAAAACCACTGCCCAGACTGTCCAGTTTTTTTATTCGCTCATCCCCGGTTTCGGGCGTGACAAGGAAAATAAAGTCAAGCCCGTATTTGTTCAGGATAGCTCCGTATTCCGTCTCGAATTCATACACGGGCAGGTCGGGCAGGATGATCCCATCAATACCAAATGCAGCTGCAGCTGCACAGAATTTCTCAAAGCCGTATTGCAGAACCGGGTTCATGTATCCCATTAAGATAACAGGCAGGTGAATTTCATTCCTGAAATCTTTCAGCTGTTCAAACAGCCTGGCAATGGTCATCCCGTTTGCAATGGCTGTGCTGCTGCTTTGCTGAATTACCGGTCCGTCGGCAAGGGGATCGCTGTAAGGCATGCCGAGTTCAATGATATTGGCGTTGTAATCCTGTAATGCTTTTATCATTTCCATGGTGGAGTCCAATTGAGGATAACCTGCAGTACAGTAGATGTTCAATATGTTTTTCCTCTTTTCAGAAAAAAGTTTTCTTATCCTGCTCATTTCTATCTTTCTGAAGGAACAAGGGTCAGTTCCTGCCCGTCTAAAATGATGTGGTTATAACGTGGCTTGGCATCGATATCGAGTACCAGGTTATACCGGGCCTTCTTTTTAGCTACGGTATTGGGGAAAGTTACAATGATGCTGTCACCCTTCCTGTCCACGGTATAATTCTTTCCATCAAATCCATCATCCATACAACTGGTGAATTCATAGCGTTCGCCATTGATGTTGGAGATGATCTTAACGGGAGATGCCTGGCTGTTACATTCACCCAGCTTTTCAAATTTCAACTTATGGTTGATGAATGAATCGCTGCAGGAAAAAAGAAAACTACAACAGGTAATAAAAGTTATGTATCGCATTATTTAAAACATTTTAGTGAATTAGTGTCTCTGGCCCCTCTCCTTTGGAGAGGGGTTGGGGTGAGGTCAGATATATCTCATGTACGTTTCAAGGTCCTTATCCCCCCGGCCGCTCAAACAAACCACCACCACATCGGTCTTCTTAAAGTTGATCATTTTTAAAGCATGCAGTGCATGTGCCGATTCCAGCGCCGGGATGATCCCTTCCAGTTTACTCAGTTCAAAAGCGGCATTCAATGCTTTGTTATCGGTGGCGCTCATGAATATTGCCCGGCCCGTTTCAAACAAATGTGCATGCAGCGGACCAATGCCGGGATAGTCGAGGCCGGCAGAGATGCTGTGCGGCTCCACCACCTGGCCATCTCCGGTCTGCATCAGCAGGCTTTTACTGCCATGCAATATACCGGGTTTACCCAATTGGGTGGTGGCAGCGCTCATGCCGCTGTTGATACCACAACCGGCCGCTTCCACTGCGATGAGTTTTACATCTTTATTATCTAAAAAATGGTAGAAAGCTCCTGCTGCATTGCTGCCGCCCCCCACGCATGCCAGTACATAATCCGGATCTTCACTGCCTGACTGTTCCAATAGCTGTTGCTTTATTTCTTCGCTTATCACAGCCTGGAACCTGGCAACCATATCGGGATAAGGATGTGGCCCCACCACCGAACCGATTATATAATGTGTATCCACCGGGTTATTGATCCAGTCGCGGATGGCTTCATTGGTAGCGTCCTTCAATGTCCTGCTCCCGCTGGTCACAGGTACCACGGTTGCACCCAGCATTTTCATCCTTGTTACGTTGGGCGCCTGGCGCTCCATATCTTTTTCTCCCATGTACACGATACATTCCAGTCCTTTCAATGCACAGACGGTTGCCGTTGCCACACCATGCTGACCTGCACCGGTCTCAGCAATGATCCTTTTTTTACCCAGGCGTTGCGCCAGCAGTATCTGCCCGATGGTATTGTTTATTTTATGGGCACCGGTATGGCAAAGGTCTTCCCGCTTTAAAAATATCCGTACCCTGTATTTACTGCTCAACCGTTCTGCAAAAAACAGGGGTGTAGGCCTGCCAACATAATCCCTCAGCAGTTCCTGGAATTCTTCCTGGAACCCTTCTTCATACATTAGCTGCAGGTAATTGTCCTGGAGTTCCTTCACATTGGGGTATAGCATCTCCGGTACGAAGGCGCCTCCGAAATTTCCGTAGTACCCGTGTTCATCTGGTTGCTGATATGTACCTGTTGTTATCATTTCCGATTCAATTATATATCATCCAGCCATGCTGCGATATGAATTCCTTTTGCAAAACAGGATCACCGTTTCAATCTTTTCTGTTTTGCCCTTCAGAAGACAGGGGTAATATCAACTGCAGGAATTTCAGGTCAAGCCACCTGCCAAACTTGAACCCCACTTCCTTAAAATGTGCCACTTCCACAAAACCAAAACTCCTGTGCAGGTGCAGACTCACTTCATTGCCGGCATCAATACCGGCGATGATGGTATGCATCTTCAGTTTCCCTGCTGCTTCAATGATGGGCGGCATCAGTAATTTTCCTATCCCTCTTCTCCTTGCGTTTGCTGCCACGTGTACCGTATTCTCTACCGAGAACTGGTAGGCCGTTGGCACCCGGAATGGCCCGATGGTACTCATCCCTAAAATGACCCCGTCCTCTTCAGCCACAAATACCGGGAAACCCCTTTGTTTCCTTTCTTCAAACCATTGCCTGCGCATCTCCAGCGTGTGCGGTTCATAATAATATACCGCCGTAGTATGTTCAATAATATCATTGTAGATATCCAGTATCGGCGGCAGATCATCTTCCGTTGCAGGTCTGACGGTTATCATGCTTTATCATTTATTTCTTGAACCCCTGCCTGAACTGCAACAGCAGCGCCATGTCTTTTACACCCGGCTCTTTCTCAAATTTGCTGTTGATGTCCACTGCATAAAAATCCGGGTGCCTGAATGCTTTTATTTTCGCCACATCGTCCACCCCGATGCCGCCACTTAAAAAGAAGGGCTTTTCTATTTTGGCCCGGGTCAGGATATTCCAGTCGAACTGCTTACCCGTACCACCTAAACTCTCCGTCAACCCACCCGTATCAAATAAATAATAATCACAAACCGCATCGTAGGGTGCAACCAGTTTATCAATATCCTCATCCCCGCTGATGCGGAAGGACTTTATCACTTCCACTTCACTGCTCAGGTCTTCGCACATTTCCGGGCTTTCGTCTCCATGCAGCTGCACCACTTCCAGCCCATACTCATCAATGGCATCCAGCACATCGATCATTTCGGGATTAACAAACACACCCACTTTCTTCAGGTCAAAATCAGCATTCTTCAGGTCCTTCCCGGGGATCTTGTCGCCCATGTACCTCGGGGAATCCTTGTAAAAGATCAATCCGGCAAAATCAATGTCCAGGCCATCTAACTGCTGCAGTTGTTTCAGTTGGGTAATGCCACATACTTTAATGTTCATCTTATGATTGTTTTAATTGTTGTACAAATTGCCTGAATGCCTCTCCCGGGTGACCGGCTTTCATGAATTTTTCCCCGATTAAAAATCCATTGAATCCTTCTTCTCTCAGCATTCGTATCGTTCCCACATCATCAATACCGCTTTCGGCGATTTTGATCTTACCGGCCGGCAACTTCTTTGAAAGCCTTATGGAATGACCGATGTCAACCTGGAAAGTTTTTAAATTTCGGTTATTTATCCCAACCATATCCACTTCGTTACAAATATGTCCCAATTCACTTTCGTCATGCAGTTCCAGCAGTACTTCCAGCCCGTATTTTTTGGCTTCAATTGCCAGCGCTTCTACCCGGGCCGGAGACAGAATGGCTGCTATGAGAAGAATTACATCTGCCCCATACGCCTTGGCTTCCAGCACCTGTATTTCATCAATAATAAAGTCTTTTCTCAAAATGGGGAGTTCTGTCACAACCCGGCAAACAGTGATATCCGGCAGATCACCGCCAAAGAATTCAGCATCTGTTAAAACCGAGGCGCCGGCTGCCCCATACTCTTCATAGCACATTACAATTGCCGGCGCTGAATAATCATCCGCTTTAAACCAGCCTTTGGAAGGCGATCTTCTTTTAAATTCTGCAATGATACCCGTGCTGTTCTCTTTTAATAAACTTTGTTTCAGGGAAAAACATTCCCGGTCAAAGTCAGTCGAAAAGGACCTGTACCAATCCAGGTCAGCAAAGGATTTTTTATACTCAACTTCTTTTTTCTTGACTGCAACTATTTCATCTAAAATAGTATTCACTGGAACGATATTAATTTTTTAAATGATTGATAAGCCCTCCCGCTCTCCAGGCTTTCTACTGCCAGTTGGTAACAGGCTTCGTAACCTTCATATTTTCCCGTGCATTGCAATGCCATCGCCGAATTAGCCAGTACCACCGCATTCTGTGCCCAGCTTCCCTCCCCCTTCAATATCTTCAGGAAGATCCCTGCAGCTTCCTCCACGGAATTACCCCCATGAATGTCCGTTGGGTTCACCGTCCGCTTCCCAAGTTGTTCAGCACTGCAGATCTTTTCCCCGCTGTTGCTTATTATTTTAGTATCCCCTGTCAGGGAAATCTCATCATAGCCATCCAGGCCATGAATAATGGTAAAAGCACCCGCTCCCTGCTGCAATAAATAATTATATATCCTGGCCATCTCCAGGTTATACACGCCCACCAGCAGGTATTTTGGTGAAGCAGGGTTCACCATCGGGCCCAGCATATTAAAAAAGGTACGAACGCCCAGGCTCTTCCGGATGGGACCTACCACTTTCAATGCCGGGTGAAATAACGGAGCATGTAAAAAACAAATATTGGCTTCTTCCAGTTCTTTTTTCAATGCTCCTGTATCGGCTTTAAAAGTATAACCCAGTTGTTCCATTACATTGCTGGAGCCGCTGATGGAGGAAGCGCCGTAATTACCATGTTTGGCAACTTTGTTACCCGTTCCTGCCACGATAAAACAACTGAGGGTAGAGATATTGAATGTATTCTTCCCGTCGCCGCCCGTACCAACTATATCCATCAGTTCATATCCATCCAGGCCAACCTGCACACGTAGTTCCAGCAATGCATCCCGGAAGCCCTGCAGTTCATCAATACTGATGCTGCGCATTAAATACACGGTAATGAATGCGGCGATCTCTGCATCACTGTACACTTTTTTGGAAATATTGTGCAATACTTCCTTTGCCTGTTCCCTGGAAAGGCTTTTGTGTTCGAATAAATAGTTCAGGATCTTTTTCATGCCCCTGTCTCCGCCTGCTGGCGGAGAACTTAGATTTATGATGAATACTATTTTTACTCTTGCCTAGTTCCTCCGCCAGTTGGCGGGGGCGGAGGGGGTTAACCAGTTCCGCAATATCTGCTCCCCGTCCGGCGTCAGCACACTCTCCGGGTGAAACTGAACTCCCTGCACATCAAATTCTTTATGCTGCAACCCCATGATATATCCATTCGCATCCCGTGCAGTTACTTCCAGCACCCCGGGAAGGTCATCATCGCTTACGATCCAGCTATGGTAACGCCCTGCTTCGATTTCCTCTCCAAGTCCTTTCAGGATCCCGGACCTGGTATTCAGAATTTTTACCGGGGTTGCCACCCCATGATAAACAGTAGTAAGGTTCACCAATGTTCCTCCAAAAGCTTCCGCTATGGCCTGGTGTCCGAGGCAAACACCCAATATCGATTTTGAAGCGGCATATTCCTTTATCAATGGCAAAAGCAAACCGGCTTCTTTCGGGATACCTGGTCCCGGGGATAAAATTATTTTATCATAAACGGCAATGTCCGCTAAACCGATCCGGTCATTGCGGAACACATCAATTTTCTCACCCGTTATCTTTTCAACAAGATGAACGAGGTTGTACGTGAACGAATCGTAATTATCGAATACTAAGATTTTCATGGTCTGACGTTAATGTTCATGGTTCATAGTTCATGGTTCATGGAAGCGGGTTCTGCTATGAACCATCAACCATGAACCATGAACAATTAATCGATATTTCCTGCCCCTTCAATGGCCTGTTTCAATGCGTTCAGTTTATTATTCACTTCCTGCAGTTCAGTTTCCGGTTCACTGGCTGCTACGATACCGGCACCCGCCTGGTAGAACAGGGTATTATCCCTGCTCAAAAATGTACGGATCATGATGGCATGGTTGATGCTGTTGTCGAAACCGATGAAACCGATGGCCCCGCCATAATAACCGCGGGCTGTTGTTTCATATTCACTGATCAGCTGCATGGCCTTTATTTTCGGAGCCCCGCTTAACGTACCTGCCGGAAAAGTGGCCGCCAGCAAGGTGAACGGGTTTATGTCACCATCCACTTTCCCGGTCACTTCGCTCACCAAATGTATGACATGGCTATAGTAATTTATTTTCTTGTATTGCGTCACTGCTACTTCGCTGCACACCCTGCTCAGGTCATTCCGGGCCAGGTCAACCAGCATCACGTGTTCGGCATTTTCCTTTGGTTCGTTCTTCAATTGTACCGCAAGCAGTTCATCCTGTTCATCATCGCCCGTTCTCTTGAACGTGCCGGCAATGGGATGAACAACAGCCTTACCTTTGTCAACGATCAGCTGGCTTTCGGGTGAAGAACCCATCAGTTTATAATCGCCGTAATCAAAATAAAATAAATACGGGCTCGGGTTGATGCTCCGCAGTGCCCGGGATACATTAAAATCATCCCCGGTAAAATGCTGCTCAAAACGCCTGCTGAGCACAACCTGGAATACATCTCCCCGGTAACAGGCGGCGATCCCCTTCTTCACCATTTCCACATAGGCTGCATCGGTCATATTGGACATCTCTTCTCCAACACTCCTGAATGGAAAAACAGGAACGTCGCGGTTCCTGATCAGGCTTTCAATTATTTCCAGCTCACTCTCTATCCCCTGTACCTGGTTTTCGCAAAGGAGCAGTTCATCTTTAAAATGATCGATGGCGATCATGTACTGATAAAGGCGGTAACGTATTAACGGAATGCCGCTCCCCTCTCCTCCTGGAGAGTCCCGATACCCATCGGGAGGGGGTATGTCATCAAAGAACTGAACCGCCTCATAGCTGGTATAACCAAATAACCCCTGTGCAACACGTACCGGTTTTGTTACGGCCCCCTTTATTTCAAACCGCTGCATGAATTCCCGGAGATGCCGGGTTACGTCCCCCGGGGTATCGATCCTGATCCGTTCAGCATGCTGGCCCGGAAGTTTAAATTCAATGACAGAAGGATTGCTTACCTCAATTCCTGCAATGGCATTGACACCGATGAATGAATAACTGTTCTCCCCGGCGTGGAAATCGGTACTCTCCAATAGTATCGTATCCCTGAACCGGTCACGCAGGCGCAGGTAAATGCCAACAGGTGTATATACATCGGCGAGCATTTTTTTGTACGTGGTTTGTATCTCTATTCTTTTCATTACCCCTGTCTCCGCCAGTTGGCGGAGAATTTCAATTTATAGTTTATAAAATAATTTCTGACTGCATACAATAAAGAAATGCTTTTACTATTTTTTACTCCTGCCCGGTTCCTTCGCGAACTGGCGGAGGTGGAGGGGCATCAAAAAGCCCCAACACATCGTGTCGGGGCCCGTAATTATTTAGTTACATGTAATAACAGTGCAGCGACACGTCAGTCTTTTGACTGCCACCACCAACTGCTGCTATTTGTATTGATCATGCTCATTCCTGTTGCAAATATGTGTACAAATCGGTTACTAAAAAAACTTTTTTAGTAAATTGAATAAATTTTTACAATATGCTGATACAACAGAAACAGGATGGCAGCAAAGGCTCCTTTTATGTGGAAGAGCAAGGAAGGCCGCTGGCCGAAATGACCTGGTCGATGACCGGAACCGACCTGATGATCATTGACCACACCGAGGTATCAGATGAATTAAGGGGTAAAAATGTGGGCTACCAGCTGGTGAACGCTGCCGTGGAATATGCCCGGGCAAACCACATCAGAATTTTACCACTCTGTCCCTTTGCAAACTCCGTTTTCAAAAGAAAAGCAGAAGAATTTGGCGACGTACTCAGGGGGAATTGAAGTAACTTCATCAAAATAAAAAAAGTGAACCTCATCGTATTCGGAGCCACCGGCCAGGTGGGTAAGCAACTGGTTCAGCAGGCGCTGTTCAAAGGCCATCATGTAAAAGCATTTGGAAGGAATGTTTATACCACCGTTTTTTTGCAGGCAGATGACCTGCAACTGGTACAAGGGGCTTTGTTTGATGAAGGCGAAGTGTATAAAGCGGTCAAAGGTTGCGATGCGGTGCTCTCTGCCATTGGCGGCGCCTCCGACGGAAGCGATAAGACCCGTACGCTCGGTATGAAGAACATCATAAAGCAAATGAACAAGGCGGGCGTGAAGCGGATCGTTGCGCTTGGCGGCCTGGGCGTTCTGAATGCAGATGAGACCAGACTGTTGATCGACAAAGAGGATTACCCGCCGGAATATAAAGCCGTGGGCCTGGAGCATAAAAAAGCGTTTGAACTGCTGAACCAAAGCGGGCTGGACTGGACCTTTGTTTGTTCTCCCGATATTATTGACAAGGGGCCAACGGGCAGCTATGTCACCAATGCCGGTTATCCTCCCGAACAGAATAAATACAGGATCAATACCGGTGACCTGGCCATGTTCATGCTGAATGAACTGGAAAAGAATGAGTACATTAAACAACGCGTTGGAATTTCAAACTGAAAATACAAACACACAATATGAAAAATATCTTCATCATCGCCCTGCTGTTCATTGGCAACAGCCTCTTCGCCCAGGATGCCATCGAATACCAGGTACCGCCCAAAGAGATTTACGACCTGGTAATGGCAAAACCAACCCCCGGCGTCAGCTTCGACAGTAAAGGGCAATACATGCTCCTGCTCGACCGGAGTGACATGCCATCGGTGGAAGACCTTGCCCAGCCCGAGTTACGCATCGCCGGGCTACGGATAAACCCAAACAATTTCGGACCCAGCAGGACCAGCTATTTTACCAATATCACCATTAAAGAAGTGGCAACCGGCAAAGAATTCCCTGTTACCGGCTTACCGGCTAACCTGAAAGCCGGCAACCTGCAATGGAGCCCCGATGAAGACAAAGCCGCTTTCACCAATACCACCGGCAACGGCATTGATATTTATGTGTTGGGTATTAAAACCCGCAAAGCAACCAAAATAAACAAAGCTGCCGTTAACCTGGTTTTAAACGCGGCTTTCGACTGGATAGACAACAACAGCCTGCTCTATGCTGCCGTAAACAAGCCGCTCAGCATGGCGCCAAAAAAACCACTGGCACCAAAAGGCCCGGTTGTACAGCAGAACTTAGGCAAGGTAGCTGCCAGCGTTACCTTCCAGGACCTGATAAAATCTCCCTTTGATGAAACACAGTTTGAATTTTATGCCAGCACCCAACTGGTAAAAAACACCAATGGCATTGAAACGAAGATCGGTACACCAGCCATATACAGCAGTGTAAATATATCTCCTGATAAAAAATACCTGCTTGTAAAAAGAATTGACAAACCCTTTTCCTATTTAGTTACCGCCGGTGGCTTTAACAGCACCATGATGATAACCGACATGAACCTGGTCACTGTAAAAGTGCTGGCAAAATTACCGAGCAGCGAGCTGGCGCCAAGAGGAAACGACAATGTATTGAATGCACCCCGTGGTTATGGCTGGTTAAGTAATTCGCCGGCAACCGTAAGGTGGATAGAGCCATTGGACAGCGGCCTCATCAAAAATAAAATGGATCACCATGATGCAGCTTTTACGTTAGCAGCTCCATTTACCGGCACGCCAAAAGAACTCGTAAAAACTGCCGAACGCATGTACAGTATAACGGATGTTACTGCCGATCTTTTCTTTGTTACCGAAGGTTCGCGGGCAAAACACCGAATGAAGATGAGCAAGATGTATGGCAATGGAAAAATGGAAGTGCTGGTTGACCGGAGTACCGACGATGCGTATAACGATCCCGGTTCACCCCTCACCGAAAAAAACAAATGGGGCCGTACTGTTCCCAAACTGATCAACGGTTCACAGTTGGTCATGCGGGGGAATGGCGCTTCAGCCAAAGGCGACCTGCCTTTCCTAAACAGTTTCGACATCAATACCAAAGAGACCAAACAGCTCTGGCGCTGCGAAGAACCCTATTATGAGACCGTGACCGATGTGCTGGACTATGATAAGCTGATCATTGTTACCAACAGGCAAAGCCAGGATGAACAACCCAATTATTACCTGCGTGACCTGAAAAATAATTCCGTAAAAGCCATCACCGGTTTCCCCGATCCGCAACCCGGGCTGCGTGGCATCACCAAACAGAAGATCACGTACAAGCGCAAAGATGGTGTTGACCTGGCTGCCGACCTATACCTGCCAAAAGGTTACGATGCAAAAAAAGACGGGCCATTACCTGTTATCATGTGGGCCTATCCCCGTGAATTTAAAAGTGCAGCCGATGCGGCACAATTGCGTGGCAGCAAATACACATTTACCCGGGTAGGCTATGGCTCTGTTGTTTTCTGGGCTACGCAGGGGTATGCTATTATGGATAACACCGAGTTCCCCATTGTGGGCGAAGGCGACAAACAACCCAACGATAACTTTGTGGACCAGCTGACCTGGAGCGCTGAAGCCGCCATTGATAAAGTGGCGGAAATGGGTGTTGGCGACCGCAACCGGGTGGCTGTTGGCGGCCACAGTTACGGGGCATTCATGACCGCAAACCTGCTGGCACATACAAAATTGTTCAAGGCAGGCATTGCCCGCAGCGGCGCTTACAACCGCACCCTCACCCCATTTGGTTTCCAGAATGAGGAACGTACCTACTGGCAGGCGCCCGAAGTGTATTTTAAAATGAGCCCCTTCAGTTATGCAAGCCAGATCAAAACACCGATGCTGATGATACACGGCGAAGCCGACAACAACCCCGGCACCTTTCCCATACAAAGCGAACGCCTGTACAATGCCATCAAAGGCCATGGCGGCACGGTACGTTTTGTGCAACTGCCATTTGAAAGTCATGGTTATGCCGCAAAGGAAAATATACTGCACATGCTTTGGGAACAGGACCAGTGGCTGAGCAAATATGTGAAGTATTATGGTACGCCGTATGTGAAGTAACACTGAGCGGAGTCGAAGTGTTGGTTGGAAGTACTGAGCGAAGTCGAAGTACGGGCGAAGTCGAAGTACGGGCGAAGTCGAAGTACGGGCGAAGTCGAAGTACGAGCGAAGTTGAAGTACGGGCGAAGTCGAAGTACGGGCGAAGTCGAAGTACGGGCCGACTTGAGAAATAAGTTTAACAAACTATATTTCTTTACCCAATCCCGTCCCGGTCGCGGCAGGACTTATTTGTGCAGTACACTATTCAAGCATTGGCTGAACAGGAGGGTTAAAATGCCATAAATTCTGATATAATCTTCTTAAATTCAGGCGTTTGCATCATCTTTTCTGTCAAAGCAGTTGCATCAGAAACTTTAGGATATTTTTTTCCATTTTAAAAAGCGTACACCCGCAATAATTTTTCGCTTTTTCCTCACTGAGCTCCGCCTTTGCGGATTCAATGCAGCTTGCCAGGAAATCTGACCGGTCTGCTGAGGACCATGAGCTTTTAGAGACAAGACAATCCTGGATCTCTTTTTTCATTTCAGGGGTATTCAGATCCGCTTCCGTTAACTTAGCGGCCTCTTCGATTGCCGGATATTTTCTTTCGATATATTCCTGCATACAATAGCAGTAGTAGCGGGCGGCATCTTCATTCATTCCCTTTTTTGCATTTCCCATACAGTCGGTTATAAAAGAATACCGTTCGGCTGAAGGCCAGCCTTTTTTTTCTGCTGACCCCTGGGCAAAAACTTTCCCGGTGAAGAGGATGGAGATCAGCAGGCAGGAGTATAGTGCTTTTTTCATGATGTAATATACAAATTCATTACAAATGAAACCCGCAGCGTATTTTCATGCTGCCGGGTGCGGGCATGCAATAAAGCAAAATTGTGTGTTGCCGAATCGGCCGTGCTGGCATGACTGCACAAAATCGTTTCCCGTTTAAATAAAAAAGGTCGTAGGTTACAAACAAAAGTTCTTTTAAGCAGACCCTGCGAAGATCAGCATTGATCACGGCAAAAGGCTTCCTTATATCCTTGCCTTCACCATCCTGTTCTTCCTGCTGATCCTGTGGTTCTGCACCTGGCTCAATGGCCTGGAATGCACGGTTCGTCAGCAGGTGACCAAAAATTCAGGCATTCAAATATTGAGTACATTTATTAAATGAATCCCGGCACACTAAAAAGGTTCAAAAAGCAACCCGCTTTATATTTTCTTCCATCCCCGTTCATGTAAAGGTCTCTTCCCTTGCGTGCCTGTTCACGGGCCTGCAATTTTTCTCCTATGCCCAGTTATTGCCGGGCTTTAAGCCAACAGGCCTGTTTGATGAGCAGGAATTGACCCTGGAAGGTCAATGGAAAGACGTTACCATAAACATCAATGCGCCGGTACAGCTGAACCCCCGGGGAAAAACCTACCTCGTCTTTTATGCATTGCCCAACGGCAACAGCATAGAATGGACAAAAGGAAAGAAACTGAAACCAGGTGATGACTGGCATTTTGATATCCAGCATATTGCTGCACAAACCAGGTATGTCCGGCGTATCGACAAAAAGAATACGTACATCCTGGTTTATTTAATGGCCGGTCAAAAAAGCTGGCCCGCCTGGAAACGCAGCACCCCGGATCCCATTTACGTGGTCAAAAATATTGTTGACAGTATCTGCCGGCTGTTCGGGACCTATGATCCTAAGATCATACTGAACGGGCATAGTGGCGGAGGCAGTTTCATATTTGGATTCCTTGATGCAGTGGAGAACATACCTGCCACGGTTGAACGGATCGCTTTCCTGGACAGCGATTACGGGTACGAAGAAGATAAGCATAAGCATAAACTGCAGAACTGGTTGGAGCAAAGCAAGGCCAACAGCTTACTGGTGCTTGCATATAATGACAGCATGGTGATATACAATGGCAAACCCCTCGTAAGTGCAACCGGCGGCACCTGGTACCGCAGCCGCCTGATGCAGCGAAACCTTTCTTCTTCCTTTGATTTTACTACCGTTATTGACACGGCTTTCATTCATCATTCAGCCCTTGGCGGAAGGATAAAGATCATCCTGAAAGAAAATCCTGCCGGGCTTATCTACCATACCGAACAGGTGGCCAGGAACGGATTCATCCTCTCCCTTCTTTTCGCTACAAAATTTGACCGGAAAAAGTACTTTACCTATTTTGCTGAACGGGCTTACGAAAAATTCATACTTGATCAGTAAATTTCTTATAGCGGCATACCTTATCACCGGTCTTGTTGCCTGCAGCAGCAGCAGCAGATCATTTTACCTGGAAGTACCTACTCCGGCAACACAAAGAATAAGCGGAACCATTTTTTATAAAACCGTGGCAGCCTGGCAATGGGCGGCCAGGGACTCCCTGGCGGTACAGGAGATACTGGCGGGAAATGTCCCCTCCTTCCTGCAGAAATTTGTGAGGGTAAGCTCCCAGATAACAGACAGTGCAGGCACTATTCACCAGGCTGTTTTTTATGTGTCTCCCGATTACCTTTCAGTAGGTACGGATGAAGATTGGGCAAGGGTTCCGCTCACACCCATGGCAGCACAAAAGATCGCCGACCGTTTTCACTGTTTTCTGCCCACCCGGAAAATGGTTGATCTCATTTACCAACAGGCAGTGACAAAACCGGAACCGGTACCCATGTATGCCTTCCGTGACAGCAGTGTGACCATGTGGCAACATCACCTGGTCATTGAGGGACAACGAAAGGGAAGGATGGGGTTGATAGCCGGCATCAAAAAAGATGTAGTGATCTCGGAAAAGATCTCAAGAGACCCCAAACCCGCCCGGGTAGCCATTTACGGATGGCATCAATTAAACGGCAGACCGATCCAGCCCCTCTACACAGGGCACATAAACTGGTATGTGGATTACAGCCATGGCATACGATTGATCCATCAGAAAATAAAAGTGGACGGAAAAGAAATGGATTATACGGATATACTGAAACATCCTGTCTATCACAGGTTAATCTGTGATGAAGAATTCTGTGATCAGTATAAATACTCTTATTAGGTTCCAGGACGTTTACCGGGTGAAACAAATTTTTCCTGCCCGATTCCTGTCTCAGCTCCGTTTTTTACAATACGAAGTAACCAAAGACAATTAGCAATTCTTTAACCCGGCCCAGGCCTGCCAGGATAACGTTTTGATTCCATGTCCTGAAACTTTATTTGCCATAATTTGTTATAAAGAAAAGTACACTTATGAAGAATGAAGTAAAGAACAATTTTCTGAATCACAGGCCCCTCACTTGTGAGGCGTTGAATAAATTACAACAGAAAGGATATAAATATCTGCAGGTACAGGGCTACACAATGGATCATCACCTGGAATATGTAGATCCCCATTACCTGATGCTGGTTCCTGTTAAAGAACTGTCGTCAAGCAGGTCAAAAATGGATGTGTATGAAGCCATCGACAGCGATATAATCCTGGAATGGATGAAAACGGCCGACACAAGTGACCGGGTGGAAATATTCCTGGCGGGCGCAAACTGATTTTTGTTTAACCTGGCCACACGCTTAAAACGAAAGTTTAAACAGCAGAAAAAAACAGATCTTTTTCATGTCCTTTAGCAAACATTTAGGGATGGTTTGTGTTGTTTCTGAAACACAAATTATATGATTATGAAAAAGAACATTTTCTCAATTATTGCCTTCACCGCATTCAGCACATTTGCATTAACCGCCTGTAATACCGGTGAAAAAAAAGAGGTGGAAGCGGCTCCGGAAGTCGTTAAAGAAGAAGTGAAAGCACCTGCTCCGGCCCCAAAAGATATTGTTGATGTAGCCATCGGTTCAACCGATCATACTACACTGGTAGCAGCGGTAACAGCAGCAGGCCTGGTTGAAACATTGAAAGGTGCAGGCCCGTTTACCGTATTTGCCCCAACCAATGCGGCTTTTTCAGCTTTACCAGCCGGAACTGTGGAAGGTTTATTGAAGCCTGAGAACAAAGCAAAGCTCACCGGAATTTTAACGTACCATGTGGTAGCCGGGGCAGTTAAAGCTTCCGACCTGAAAGACGGCCAGAAAGTAAAAACCTTGCAAGGCGAAGAACTCACTGTATCCATCAAAGACGGCAAGGTAATGATCAATGGCGCCAATGTTACTTCTGCTGATTTAACTGGCAGCAATGGTGTGGTGCATGTAATTGATGCTGTTTTGATGCCAAAAAAATAAGGCAGTATTTGTTTACGGTTTATAATTATAAGGCGGGAGCAACTTTTGTTGCTCCCTTTTTTTGAAATCTCTGCACCCCGCCCGCATCTCCACCAAATAATTCCATAGCTTATTCTATGATCCTGCGCCCTGGTCGGTGTCCTCACCGAACAGTTCCATTGCTTATTCTATGATTCTCAATGCTTAAACTGTCAACAGGAAATCCCCCATAGCATAATTACTACCCTCAAATTAAATTAACTCTACATTTTTCCCTGGCTGCCACACTTAACTTCACATCACGAACGTTATAGGTTACCGATTCTATCCATATTCTGTATAAAAGCATTAAAATCTATTTTATGAACACCAATCAGCAGCAAACAGAGCTTTTGCTCATGATGCATACCAGGTTCTTCTCAAAGCAGCTTGAAAAAGTAAACCGTATTGATGCCAGGGACTGGTATTCAAAAAGGGAGCAACTGATAGAAGCCTGCTGGGAAGGACTGACATCAGAAATACTGCCCGAGTGTTTTGTTGAGGGAAACCAGGCAGAACTGTGGGAGATCATTGACGGCAATAATTATCTTGACCTTGAATTTTGTGAAGGCAGGATAAAAAAAGACAAGCATCATTCCTTAAATCCTTATGTTTTCATGCAGGTACAGGGCTTGAATTAATACGATCTGAAATCATTCTTAAAAACCTATAAGGTCAGCAACAGGCGGGTCTTATAGGTTTTTTAATTCTTATCAGAACGCTTCCATACGTATACCCAACCCAGGGCCTTCTGTATAAATGATCTTCCCGTTCTCAAATCCCACCCCTTCCGCAATATCTTCTGCCAGTAACAACGGCCCATCCATGTCCACATGGTCAAGCAGGGGCGCCAGTTGTGCGATGGCGGCTGTGCCTATCGAACTTTCATTCATACAACCCACCATCACCTGCATACCCAGTTCCCGTGCATGTGCTATCATTCTTCTTGCCGGGGTGATGCCGCTGCACTTGGTTAACTTGATATTGATACCGTGAAAATGATGCTGGCATTTTTCTACATCCCCTTCAAACACACAGGCTTCATCGGCAAACAATGGCAGGGGCGATTGTGCATACAATGACCTCATCCCTTCCCAATCGTCTTTGGCAAGCGGCTGTTCAACCAGTTCCACTCCCAGTTCTTTCAGCAACGGGATCTTTTGCAGGGCCTGCTCCAGTGTCCAGCCGGCATTGGCATCCACCCGAAGAACAGCATCGGTATGCTTACGCAATTCAGCTACCATTTCTATATCATGCTCCACTCCTACTTTTATTTTGTAGATGGGCCATGGCTTTTCTTTCAGCTTGGCAACCATTTTCTCCATGGTATCAATGCCAATGGTATAGTCGGTAAGCGGCGCCCGGGCGGTATCCAGGTCCCACAGTTCATGCAACTGCTTCCTTTTCAGTTTGCCATAAAGGTCCCACCCGGCCATATCCAATGCACAGACCAAAAAAGGGTTGTTGGGAAAGAGATGATGCAGGTAGTGCCAGTATCGTTCCGGGTCGGAGAAGGCGAATTTTTCTACAAATATTTTTTTACGTTCCAGGTCTGCGGCCATTTGCTCAACCGGTATATTGTAATAGCTTATGGAAGGCGCTTCGCCATAACCCCGTATACCCATGAACTCAAGCTCCGCCACAAAGGTTGGCTGCTCAGTCTTTGTTCCTTTAGAAATGCTGAACGGGTAGCGGAAAGGAAGGTTGAATGTTTTGTATCTGACTTTCATAGTGGAGCGTTTTGTCATCCTGGGTCCTGAGCGTGGTCGAAGGAGTGAAGGATCTCATAATTACTACCCGGCTTAAGGCTATGCAGGATGCTTCGTTCCCTGCCTACCGGCAGGCAGGCTCAGCATGACAGCGAATTAGAATTTAAGAACTTATACCGATCAGGCAGAAGATCAGTTCAGTATTAATCACCTGCCGCTGGCCTGTACATAGCCCTTCAACTCTTCATTGAATGCTGTTTTCTTCAGCAGGTCCTCCAGGTTTATATGCAGGCGGTAATTCCAGTAATGCTCCGGTTCGGATGGATTGTTGATCCGTTCTTCCCGGGGATCTTCCCTGCGGATGGTCTCGCTCATGCCCATCAGGTCCTGCAACTGGAATACACACCACATGGCCGGTGAATAAAGGTGCTGTACAACGATCTCTTTATTTATCCAGGGTTCACAATATTCAGGCGCATCGCCTTCGTGGTTCAGCACCAGGTTATAGAAACGTTTGGTCTTGAAGCTGTCTTCTTCCCACCAGCCGCGTATGGTACTCATGTCGTGGGAGGAGGGCGTAACCACACTTAAATACGGTGCGTCTTTCGGATGAAAGAATTCGGTACCGGCCTTTTTCGGCATGCGCTGTATCTCCAGGCTCAGGATACCCAGCTGCTCCATCACTTCCGGAACACAATGCGGCACCATGCCCAGGTCTTCGCCGCAAACAAGCATATTGGTGTTTCGCTTCAGGCCCGGGAGTTTTTTCATGGCTTCTTTGCGCCACATCTCATCCTGGCGGTGATAGAAGTAATCGATGTATAATTTTTTAAGCTCATCCTGTGAATGCTTGTCGAGGTGTTTGAACGAATACGTGTCTTCCATGGAAATGCGGAAGTGAAACTGCTGCCCGTTCGATCCCGGCACTTCAAAAAAGATCACATTGCTGATGAGGTCGTACAAGCCAAGCTTCACATCCTTGCTGAATGCATTGTTCTTTGAAAAATATTCTTCCACCTTTCGTTGTGTATTGAAACCTTCTTTCAGTTTATTGCCATTGAAAAAAGTTTTTTTAACCGCATCCTTCTGGTCGCCAAACAGGTCGTACAGGATCGCATCGGTCACATAAGGCTGGGTATAACGGTGCCGTTCAAAAACGATCTTCCGTTCAAATATCTCATTGATGGATACGGGTATGGCCGGTACGAACCGTGCCATGATACCTTCCACGGCATGGGCAGGTATGCTCCAGATGCGGAAGAAGCCAAGGATATGATCGATGCGGAACGCATCGAAGTAACTGCTCATCTGCTCAAAGCGTTTCCTCCACCAGGTAAAATCATCCTGCTGCATCACTTCCCAGTTATAGGTAGGAAAACCCCAGTTCTGTCCCTTGGCCGTAAAGGCATCGGGCGGGGCACCGGCCTGTTCATCCATGTGATAAAGTTCCGGCTCTATCCATGCATCCACGCTGTTGCGGCAGATGCCGATGGGAATATCGCCTTTTATTATGATACCGTTCTTATGGGCATATTCGGTGGCTGCCTTTAACTGCAGGTGCAGGTGGTATTGGGTGAAATAATGAACAGCGATCTCATCGTAATGCTTCCGGGCAGGACTTACCAGCTCCCGGATCTCGCTTTCATCGTATACCGAATACCCCTCCCATTTACTGAAATCGGCGGTATGGTATTTGTCCCTCAGGTACGAAAAAGCAGCATAGGGTTCCAGCCAGTAACGGTTCAGTTCAAAGAAAGTGATGTACGCAAGATCGTCTTTGAAGACCCCTTTCTTCAGGCCATATAATTGCCGGATGACGCCGGTCTTGAGCCGGACCACTTCCTCGTAATCAACCTGGGTAAGTTTGTTCAATTTCTTATGCTGTGCCGCCAGCGCTTTAATAATGGCTTCGTGTTCCTTTCCCGCCACCTGTTCCACATTCAGCAACATGGGGTGCAACGCAAAAGCAGAAATGGCTGAATACGGATACGAATCCTTCCACGTATTTGTTGCGGTGGTGTCGTTTACCGGCAGTAACTGGATCATTTTAAGCCCGGTCTTTTTGGCCCAGTCCACCAGCAGTTTAAGATCGGTGAACTCGCCGGTACCGAAACCTTTTTTACTGCGCAGGCTGAAAACGGGAATGGCCACCCCGGTTCCCTTCCAGTTGGTTGGATGCACTTTTGCAAAACCATCATGTATAAAAGAAACGGTCCTGTTCGATTCATCGGCCAGCAGGATCCGGTTATTCCCTTCTTCAAAGCGGATGAATTTTTTTTCATCCGTGTTGTAAAGTCCATATTTATATACCAGCGGAAAATGTTCCCCGGCCAGGTTCAGCTTTATCGTCCACCAGTTGCCGTTCTTTGAAAGGGGCAGTACATTATCCTTATCCCAGTCGTTTAATACGCCGGCAGAGCCACTGATGCAGATGACCTCGTTCTCATTAAGCAGCGGCGCCTTCACCCTGAACTCGTGGGTATGATTTTTTATCTCTTTTTTCGAAACTGGTGATCCTGGCCGCTTCGCCTTCAGCAGAACATCCTGGAATGCGGCTGTGAAAAAAACATTCTCCACCAGCCCTGCATGGTTCCAGGTATCAGTGAATATTATCTTCTCGGCCCTGACCTTTTGCAGGTCAACAATGCGGTCATCGCCAAATTCCAGTATCTCCTCCTCTTTTTCATCGTGCAGGATGTATTTATAGTTCAGCGGTCCTTCCAGCAGCTTGGGATCTATTTCCACGCTGCCATGCCAGAGCTGCTCATTGAGGTATTCAAGTGAAAAAGCCCGGGAAAGATCATTATTTCCCAAGGCCGCCGTATTTCCACTTACCAGCATGGTTTGCCCGAACTTGGTGGAATAACGCAAATAAAAATGTAATATCATCCGAAAGGGTTAAAAGAAGCGGCAATATACCACTTTACAGAAAAAATTTGACATACAATCTCAGAAAAAGTGGAGGGAAAAGGGTTCTCCCTTATATTTGCATAAAATTTTTCAAATGGAAACAACCAAAAAGAGAACCGGCCTTTACTGGGTATTATTCTTACTGTCTGTTGCTGCTTTTTTTGCAGTACTTTGGTCGCCCATTGGCTCGTATTGCTCTATGGTGCTGCCTTTTAATACAACCTTTTTGGCAAAGGCGCTGGACCTGATGTAATATACCCGAAACTTAATAATTCATACGCCATCCGCCGTAAGGCGGATGGCTTTTTATTAGTTGGCAATGATCTCCGAAGGCCGGTTAATAAAACTGCTCCTGAACCGGAACCGTATATTGCTGTTCAATTCCACTTTCCAGTTACGCATGTCGCCATTTACCCTTGGGTAATAATATCCTTTCAGTTCTATGGTCCCAAAGACCAGGTTCTCATTCCGGGTGCGTATACCGCCGCCAAAGGCCGTGAACAGGTCGCTTTGTTCTAAATTCATTTTTGTGGGTTTCACCATGCAGGCATCGGCAAAGGCAAAGGGTGCAAAGCGGAAGCCAAGTACCCGGTTGGTATTATAAAAGACCGATTCGGCCTTCACCGATACCCGGAGGTCGGAACTGATGGTGCCGTTATTGAAATAAGGCAGTCCAAAATCGCTTTGCAGAAATAACGGGGTATTAAGCGCCGGGTTTACCTGTGCGGTAATGCCTGTACTGAGGAACATACGGTTGTACCAGGTGCGGCTTAATTTCCGTAACCGGGTAAAATAATCTGCAGAGAGCAGCAGGTCAACGTCCTCAAAACGTTTGTCATAAAAATATCCCCCCAGCCTGAACGTGTAGTTGCTGTAAAAACCCTTATCCCGTAAGTTAGGTACCGAAATATCCAGCCCGGCATAAGGCCTTCCCCTGCTTTGCTTGTTGATATAACCTGCCGTAAGCACTGCATTAAAACCCTCCGGGATATCCTCACTGCGGCCAAAGCCATAAATGAAACTGGTTTTATAGAATACCTGCTTAAATATGTTAAGTGATCCAAGCACACCGGTAAAATCGGCAAAGCGGTAGTCGTAAAACGTTTTGTATTTTAATGGTTCACTGATGAAATGCTGTTTAAAACCCCGTATGGCAACAAAGCGGTGTACCCGTATTTCCCTGTTATCATACAGGGCACGCTTACTGTCGAGACTGTACCCAAACCAGGCATCGATATTGTAAGAGGCATATCGTATATCATAATTGTAAAGTGAATCGGGATCAAATACATTCCGGGTGCGCTGGTACGACCATTCCAATGCTCCCGTACTGGGTATGTATGGCGTTACCATTGGTTTTTCTATCCGGGTATACACTACGGTTTCCTGGTTACGGCCGCTGGTAAATGCATAGCGGTAGTCCTTATAGCCCGATACCCAGTCGATGAACGACCCACCGATGTTGCGCCGGATCAGTTCGCCCCCGACACCCGTTTTGGGAAACCGCTGACGCTCGTAATAACTGCTGAACTGCAGGCGGGTGCCGCTGCCCAGGAAATTCTCTTCCGTGATCTCTCCCCTGCCCCTGTCCTTATTGCTGATGAGCAGTTTTGCGCCTATGGAAAAAACATCTTTGGTAAGCACCACCACATCCACCGAATCGGTGCTGCCTTCGGCATATTCAACCAGTATGCGGGCGTCTTTTATATAGGTGAGGTCACGCAGGTACCGTTCGTTATCGGCCAGCAGGTATGGATACAGCCGCTGGCCTTCCCGGAAAAAAAGATTGTTCCGGATTACCTGGTCGTTCGTGTTTTTGTGGAAAACCTTGCCAACCGTAGTGCCAAAATTATTTTTCACGCGGTTGGTATCATCAAAATTATATTCAAAGCCCAGGCGGATGGTCTCCACCGACCGGATGATCTTACCCCTGAATTTCAAAAAAGGGTTCTCCACTTTTACCGGGATATCACCGGGCGGGCTGATGGAGATACTGCGGACCAGCATGCCCAGTATGCCGTTCTTTTTTGAAAGAAAAAAGCTATCGGCCTGTTTGGGCGTTTCCTGTGCAGCAACAGCATTGCACAACAATAAAAAAGTCATTATGCCCAACCCGATATAAAACCGCCTTTCCATCATGCATGAAGGTAACTTTAATTAAAGGGCTAAAGATATTGAAACAGGGCAACAGATTGTTCATGCAGGGACAACAATGCCCTTTATTTACCGGTGGCCCGGCAATAAGATGTATGCAGGATGGTTTCTTAAATTACCGGAGGGCCCTTGTACCCCGGTAATTTCGGTTAGCTGCCTGTTGGGTGGTTACCGATTGGGCGCAGGAAGCCAGAACAACGATGATGATCAGGAAGATGGTAAAATTTTTCATAGGAAGTGATTTTATGCTTAAAAAGCTATTGTAAAAATAAGGCCTGCCTGGCTGATTGTTATAAGCAAAAACGCCGATTTTTTTAGTAAATACCCTTGCGGGGATTACGCAGAATATGTAACAGATTGTTTTACAGGCTGCACAAAAAACATTGTCTTTACGGCCATACCGTAAGGACAATGCGTGGCATACCGGATATGCACACTTAACTGCTATGTTAGATCATTTTTTCAGAGATAAAGGAGCCATCCGGAGCAAACAGTGCCTGCCAGCGCTGGCTGCCAAGGAAGAACTTTACTTTATAGGTATTGCCGTTTTCTTTTTCCCATTCTATCTGTCCGCCGGCGGATGGATAACGGCTGTTGAAATTACTCATGACAGAGGCCGGGACAGCAGATGAACTGATGACCGTACTGGAGGAAACCGCATCATTTTGCTTGGAACAGGAGATGGCCATGGTAATGCTTATCAGCGCCAGGAAAAAAAGGATCTTTCTAATGCTTGTTATTTTCAGGTGAATGTTTTTTTGCACGTTGAAGATAATACCCCGGCAGGCCAGTGAAGAAACAGAAGATACCCGGCAGGGATTTTTTATACCTGAACAGGATTTCCAGGATGTTGATCAGTGGGAGAAATTATGACCGTGCCATATATTAACGGGATGCCAGCCTGAAGGAAATAGCTGATTGATCATTTCCCTCCCTGCAGATCTGTAAGGGTTGGCAATGTGGTCTTATAGTCTTTATTAAGCCCTTCATAGAAAGTAGCCAGCCGGAGTGAATCCCGTTGCCTCAGCTGTCCCATTTGCTGCTTAAGTCCTTCGCCCAGGTCAAGGATGAATGCCTGGCCCTGTTCTTCGGTAGGGTTGGTAGCAATGTATGCGTTGATATCATCCAGGAATTTATTCATGATCGGTTTCATATCCTTCATTTGCTGTATCACAATATCAACCGATGAATAAACCCGCTGGTCGGCATTGGGTTCCTTTTTTATATTCTCCAGGTTACCCACCGTAACATCGATCTCATGATTGATATTGCTGCGGGTCACCTCAATATCGCCTGACTTACCCAGGTCTTTCATCACCGTAGAAAAGATCCCCCGGTTCTGGATATAGGCCGACCAGGCTTTTTCGGTGGCCTCTTTTCTTTTTTTGAACTCCGCTTTACTCTCGTCTTTATTATTAAAGCCCAAAAAATAAATGATGCTGGCTGCCAGCACGGGCGTGATAACACCGATGGCAATATTCCTGAACATTGAGTTGCCGGATGATTGTTTGGCCGGTTTATTTTCCATTTCCTTTTTTGCTAAAAGTAAAAAATAGCGGGTTAATGACAAAAGAAACAGCAAAAAACCATTCCCGGGCACATGCAACTGCAGATGCCTGTTGAAAGAATACCCACTGGCGGGTAGAATAGTATACCGGGAAACCCGTTTATTTGAAAAAATATTCAGTATGAAACGGATCCTTTCCATTTTTGCCTTTTTCATGATAGCCCTCCAAAGCAATGCCCAGGTAAAAAGTTTTGAAACCGCAGTTGCCTATAACGATTTTATTGTTGCCGAGCAGACCAAAGTGGGTGAAACAATAAAGGCATTCATCGATACATACGGCAGTTCAAAAGACAGTTCTGTGATACAGGAAGCCCGTCGGAAAATTGTGATACAGGCCGACTCAGCGGTTAAACAGGTAAAAATGCTGGTGCCATTTAAAGGAGATACCTCTCTGAAAAGGAATGCCATCAACCTGTTTGGCTTTTACTACCAGATCGCGGCAAAGGAATATGACCAACTGGTACAACTCGGCTTTGATACAAAGAAAAGCAATGAAGAGATCAGTAAAGAGATGACAGCCATCATCCAGGGTATCACTGCCCGGGAAAAACTGCTTGATGCATATTTCCAGGAAGCCCAAAAGACCTTTGCCGCCAAATACAATATTAAACTTTCGGAAAATTCGTTTAAGATAGATTAGTAAATAAGGGCTCAATTATACCTTACAGTTTTATCCAATTACCTGAAGTTTAAACAGCTGCCCTGTGGTTTAAAACCTATCCGTTGCCTTGGCGCCTGTGGCGGGCTAAGCAATTTTTTCAATGCCTGGAAGATCAGTTGAATATCCACATCGTGCTGTTTCACTTTACCATCCTGCAGCAGCATTTTCTTCTCTACGTGCTCCAGCTTTAATAAGATCTCTTTGTTTGACAAAAGCAATTCCCTCATTTTACTGAATACCCGTACCTGCCTGCCGGCAGGCAGGTGACCTGGATATTTACTTCAATGGCTGTTGAACTGTTGAGTACACTGGACAGCATAGCCACTCCCTGTTCGGTAAAAGCCATCGGCATATAACGGGTTCCGCCCCAGCCTGTTTCAGTTTCATCCAAACTTGAGGTGCCAATCTGGCTCCTCAAGTTCTCAAACTCCTTTTTAGAAAGAACAAACATAAAATCCTTCGGGAACCGCTCCGGGTTGCGTTTTACCTGTCTTTTCAGTTGTTTTGTTTCCACCGCATACATTTCGGCCAGGTCAAAGTCAAGCATTACTTTCTTACCCCTTACCAGGTAAATCTTGCTGATGACCTTTTCTTCCAGTAATGATATTGACCTGCTTAACCTGCGCATAATTATTTTATGATACCGGGCAAACTGCCGGTTCTTAAATATAGCCTGCCGGTATATTTATTCAATGGTGAAAAAAACAGGAAATATTGTGGATCCAGGCATAGAACTTAATGAGATCGTGGGTATAACTTCCCCTGTGCTGACATTGCTGCAAAGAAAAGGGCTGTTTATCCTGCCAATACCCTTTTTATTTTGGTGACCGGGATGATCCTTCTTTTCTTATAACCCAGCAACTCGTAGATCTTAATGGCCCGTTCATTGCCGGAACCGGTATGCAAAAAAGGGATGATGCCGTTGTGCAGGTTCTTATGATCAAGGTAAGTGACCAGTTGCTGCGCATATTTACGCCCCACGTGATCGGGGTGGGTGACCACCGCACTTATTTCAGTTAAGCCATCCATGCGTAACCGTTCACCTGCCATGGACACCAGTTCTCCCTCTTTGAAAATACCAAAGTAGTCCCCCATTACCGGTGTGCCGGGCAGGTAATAACCCGGGAAGACCCTGCTCACCAACGAATACATTTCTTCCCAGTTGGTCTCATTCAGGGGCAGGATATTTTCAGTAATAGGTATGTGTGCAACTTTTTCGCAAACCATCTGCAGGCATTGCACAACCGTTTCTACCTGGTAATTGGCCGGCAATACCGGAAGATCATCAAAAAGAAAAAAAGAATCACCCGGTTCAAATACTTCGTCGAATTTTTGGGCAATATCTTTTTCACCAGGGTCGTAACCTGCAAACAAAACGATATCGGGGTAGTAGCGTTTTAGTGCATCCGTGCCGGTGGCAAAAGCGGCATGCGTTTCTGTTAAGGCATGCCAGGCAGGGTTATCTAATTTTTTGTATTGGGCAGGCATAAGCCAGATTGAAAAAGCAAATTTAAACCGGGGGAAGAGAATGAAAAAACGGGAACTTCCCAACGGCGGAGACCTACAGCGCTGAAGCAGTATTATTTATCCACCAGCTTCAACCAGTCCTTTATTATTTTCTGCAGGGCCTTTTCTTTCGATCTCACATCTTTCATGTCGGTAAATACAGTGATCCGCCTGCCATCCTTATAATCGCCGGTAAGCAGGCCCGAGCCGTCTTTTACTTTTGCCCCGCCGGGGAACACCAGCATGATCCTGCCTTTGTGAAGGTTCATCACCACGATCTCCCGTTTATATTCCTTCGGGTCAAAGGGTTTCATTTCGCCGGTATAATAAAAGCTGGGGTTGTTCCATTTGATCCGCTCCCCCACTTCCTTGCCGGTGCTTAAGATGATCTGCCGGATGGTCTCAATTATTTTCCCAATGGCCGGGTCCAGCTTTTTGATGTGCTGCGTTACCTGTTCGGTATCGGAGAGTTTGACTGCCTTTGCCATAACATATTTTTTTGATTACCCACAATGGGTCATACATAAATATACAAAACACATTTTTAAATCAATAGCGGCCAGGTGAGGCTTTGCGGTCTTTGCGCTGCACTCCCTTTGCGTTCTTTGCGGTAAAAAAAATAGAACGCAAAGGGTTTCGCAAAGGGCGATGCAAGACCTAACCACAGATCAACACAGATCGATGCACAACTTGTCCCGCTTTCGCAGGAGATCCGCTCAGATAAGATCCGTGTTATCCGTGATAATAATCTGTGGCCATCTGTGGTAAAATAAACCCGGCAACGGCGGAGAGTGGAGATTAAGAACTCAGGCCCCAAACTGCCTTAAGTGATGGTCGGCATGCTTGTATACAAAGCGGCCGATCTGTTCGGTGGTCATGGGCCCGAAAAAAGGGTGAACAAAACCGGGGCTGGTATGATGGGCATATTGTTCAACACGGCTTATCCATTCCTTTTTCTGCTGTTCAATATCGCCGGATGCGGCAGTTGTTTTCAATACATCACTGGTGGGCGAGTTCTTTCCAAAGGGCTTATCATCTTTCAGTACTTTTTTCAAGACCATTGGCCCGATCAGCCGGCCGATAAAGACCCGCTTCATATTGAGCTTCCCCAGGAACATGTCTTCACAAAGCGTGCAATGCAGCAGCATCTGGTATGCATTCATCTTGCCCCATTGTGCCTTGTTCTGCTGGCTTACAGCATGGACCCTGCTTATCAATTCTTCCCGTACGGGAGCATCAAAGACCGATTTCATGATCATACGGTTGATTTTAGCTGGGGAAATTAAGCATTAAAAATAATAATCAAAAATTGAACCCTGCCCTCTTTGCGCTGCACTCCCTTTGCGTTCTTTGCGGTTAAAAAAAATCTAAACTGCAAAGAACGCAAAGGGTTTCGCTAAGGACGCTAAGGATTTTATTGGTACAGATAAGCCAACGATCTTTAGCCGTACTGAATGCTGGCCAGATGGGGAGATCCGTCTTTACCCCTATCAAAATAAACCCCGCTTACTGAACCGGGCCCAGTATTGCCAGTTCTTATTCAGGATGCTGTCTTTATCAGGAAATTCCCTGCGCCGGATATTGCCTGCAGGATAATAGGACAAACTTTCCCCGATATCTACCTGGGACTTTGAATTGAACCTTGTTCGTACATATATCTTAACACTGCTGTCTTTAAAAACATCAAAGGCATAAATAAGATCCTTTCCGAGCCGGGTGTAATATGGGTCGATCTTTGGGGCCGCCTCCGGCGGCAATTTTATAAAAACATCCGGGTCATCCGTAGCAGGCATATACCGGAATGCCCGATGCCCATCTTCATCCCTGATATATTTTTTAAAAGAAGCGTAGTTCTCAATAATAGCAGATACCAGGCTATCATAAAGCGGCAGCTTTTCGATCACACCGGTATCAAATGTATACCCGTTATAGTCGTCCCTGATCTCTTCCTCTGATGAGCCACAACCGGCCACGGAAAAAAGAAATAATGCCAGGAATGCGTTCATAAAAAAATGCCGGGTAAGGTATTGCATAAAATAACAGGGATTATGGAAGTTTTTTTTGAAACTTAAGATACATGTTTTTTGCTTCTCAGCAAGGCCCCGCCAGGGGTTTGCAATTGCAAGACACGGGTCCCAGGGTATACACAGCCATGGTTCGTATGTCATCGGGGTGGAGGGATAATATCACCCCTTCGGGGTTTACCAACCCCATCTCATTCCGTTCTATAATAATCACATCCCTTCGGGATTAAGAATGCAAAGCCTGAAAGGCTGATACTATTATAGAAAAGAGTTAAGAATTAAATAATGCAGAACCCTGAAGGGGTGACATAGAGAATTAAAATATTGTTCGTCGTTGGTCATAAGACCAGACGGCGGCAGAGACCTGCCGGCAGGCAGGCAGGTTGGGGTGTAGACCAACAACGATTTGAATTGAAGTGTATTTGATATTTATTTATGAGGTATGCTGCGGCTCTTTGCCGTTGGTCATAAGACCAGACGGCGGCGTATGCTGGTGCACCAGTTGGGCTTGCGTGTGAATGAGGAACACCAACGACGGCGAAGAGTTTGAGGCGAAGACCAACAGCGGCGAGTGTTATCACCAACATTGAATTGCTTAATTATACTGTTCGTCGTTGGTCATAAGACCAAACAACGGCGATGCGTGTGAATGGAGAACTCCAACAACTGCGAAGACCAACTACGGTAGATCAACCGTCGCACACATCTTCGCCAATGTTGTGTGTTATCACCAACATTGAATTGCTTACTTATGTGGTTCGTCGTTGGTCATAAGACCAGACGACGGCGAGGATTGAGGTGAAGACCAACAGCGGCGAAGAAGTTGGATGATTATTGGATTAATATTAATTTTTCTCTGACTTCATAAGAAATATCCTTCAATTCTCTTATTTCAATTGAACTTGAAGTGTTTGAATTAATAGGAGTTAAAATGCCATTTATTTTATTCCTTCTTTCAGGAAGTGTCCACATACATCCCGTTAACGGATCAATTATCAGCATTCCAATTGCGCCACCGAGCAAAATATTCCCAAAATAAAAATCGCTTATTATAAAATCTATAGGAAATATTTTTTCTGAGTACCCAGGAGCCGAAAGCCTGACTATATAACTTTCTTTTTTGAAATATCCACTGCTCGATTTTAAAGTTACCACGGCAGGAGCTGTTCCATTAAATACGGTATCACCCTTTTTGTTAGTAATTGTTATGTTAGCTGCATTAGGAGTTGAGTTAATTGTAACCGGATATTTTGATTTCCCAAAAATTGTAGCACAGCTTGAAATACTTAAGGAAACCAGTAAAACCCAAAGAGTATAGATTAAACCCATATTTATAACTTGTTTTTTAAAGATGTATCAGTTTTAAAATACTAAAACTTGTACGGCATTCGTAAATATACACAAAAATTAAAGTATTGCAAGTGAACAAAGTTTCTTCTCAGCAACGTCTCCGCTAGGGACGTTGAGTACTACGAAGACGCAACGTCCTCAGCCTTGCTTCAAACTCGTGGAGAGACGGGGCAGAATTACCCGGCATCAAGTGATCCCATGAACTGTACGTGGTAAATTTAATAATTTGGGTGGGGAACACTTGCGCCAGTTTGGCCAGTTGGGTTTATCAGCATTTGTATTCCAAATTCCGGACACAGTCCGGCAGAATTACCCGGCATCAAGTGATCCCATGAACTGTACGTGGTAAATTTAATAACTTGGGTGGGGAACACTTGCGCCAGTTGGGGGCTAAGCATACTCATTTTCGTTGAAAGACATGAAGCTTTCCTGAATTTGTATGCCGGTAGGCAAGCGTTGAATTCGACAACCCGGTTATTTCAAAGCAGGTTTCGTCAAGTTTTGATATCAATAAAATGAAATCGGCTTTCTGGGTACTGTTCATATACTTTGCATCGCAGGAACGAACCGATCTTTTAAAGCTGCCTGTACGTACGGTATCTGTATCATACAGGGAGTAATACTTCTGCCCCTTAAAAATGATAGTGGCTTTTTTATCATCAACCGATACCCATACCCCGTTTAGTGAAGGCTCTTTCTGCACGAAGTAATAGGCAGATAGTGACCAGATCAGAAAAAACGTTTTCATAACGAAGGCTCTTTCTCAAATATACAAAATCTAACATTGTTGATTCGTCGTTGGTCATAAGACCAGACGACGGCGTATGCTGGTGCGCCAGTTGGCTTGCGTGTAAATAGGGAACACCGACGACGGCGAAGCGAGCGTGTGAATGGGGAACTCCAACAACGGCGAAAATCATTTATCCAGTTAATATCCGTTTCTACCCTTGCAATAATCATTATGTCGCTAAAATTTGTCTCAAAGTAATAAGAAAATCATTAGCCTGATGTTTGAAATTTTCAGGGAATCTTCTCCGTTCTCAGCATTTGTATTCCAAATTCCGGACACAGTCCGGCGCAATTAAAAGGCATCAAGTGATCCCATGAACTTCATGTTCGTAATTTAAGCAGTTGGGCGGGGAACACCAGCGACGGCGAGGTAGATTAAATAATTTGGGTGGGGAACACTTGCTCCAGTCGGGGGAAAATATTATCTAGTGTTCTCTTTGTTTAGGATATTTAAAATCAACCGATGTAAGTATCAAATAAGCCATTACTCCTAAGCCTTCAAATAAAGCATCAATATTATTTACGGTATCGATTTCATTACTTTTTTTGTTAGCTCTAAAGTATTTATCCAAAAAAACTATGTCTTCTTTTGACAGTTTTTTAATTGTATCATCGCTCAACAAAGAATTCGAGTGAATTATAGCATGCCTTACTTGACTATACACTTTATAAAAATGAAAATAATTTTGAAGGTCTTTTTTTTCTTCAAAAGCTTTACTCAAATTTGGCATTATTCGTCGCAGTAATTTTAATAAATCGAGATTATCTCGATATTGAGACGCTAGATAGATTTTACAAGATTTAACATTTCTAAATCCAAGTCGTTGATCATATTCAATTGCCTTTTTATTATACTTGACAATAAGTCTAGATGTTATAGTACGCAAAAATGATTCAAAAACTTCATACCCATGAGCAGAATAATAATTACATAATCTTCTTTGAAGTAATATAACCTTATCCTCTATGTTTTCACTTGTGACTTCATAATTATCGCCATCCTTAACAAGCTTACCATTTAATGGAGAATAAAAAGACAACCGACTTCCCAAATAAAAAAGGCTTTCCTTTTCAGTTTTCTTTGTTTCTTTCAAATAATTCTTATAGATAATCTTGGAATGAAAAACCATTCCACTAAGTTCGCTTAGGCGGATAATAAACTCATCATAATCCTTTGTTACTTGCCTTCCCAAAAGGTGCTCTTTTTCCATATAAGTTCATTAAAAAAGCCAGTACTTACACTTAAGTAAGCCTGGCTTCATTTATGAGGTTTAATAATTCACTCTTCGACTAACTCAGAGTGACATTGCGTTAATTACTTCACCTCCTCAAAAGGCACATCCTCTACTTTACTTTCACTGTTGCTGGTCTGTTGCTCATGGCCATTGGGTCCGGCTTGTTGAGCCCCTCCGGGTTGTGCGCCTTCTTGTGTGGCCTTATACATGTCTTCACTGGCGGCTGTCCAGGCGGCGTTCATTTCGGTCATGGCGGCATCAATGGCGGTAAGGTCCTGCGCCTTGTGGGCATCCTTTAATTTGGTCAGCGATGCTTCAATGGCCCCTTTCTTGTCGGCCGGTATCTTTTCGCCGTATTCCTTCAGTTGCTTTTCTGTCTGGAATATCAGGCTGTCGGCCTGGTTGATCTTTTCCACCCTTTCTTTTTCTGCCTTATCGCTGGCTTCATTGGCCTTGGCATCGTTCTTCATCTTCTCTATCTCTTCCTTGCTCAGTCCGCTGCCGGCTTCAATGCGTATTTTCTGTTCTTTACCCGTACCCTTGTCTTTGGCGGTTACGTGCAGGATACCGTTGGCATCAATATCAAATATTACTTCTACCTGCGGTACGCCACGCGGGGCCGGCGGTATTCCGTCCAGGTTAAAAGTACCCAGGCTCTTGTTCTGGCTGGCCATCGGCCGCTCGCCCTGCAGCACATGTATCTGTACGCCGGGCTGGTTATCGGCCGCCGTACTGAACACTTCACTTTTCTTGGTTGGTATGGTGGTATTGCTTTCGATCAGCCTTGTCATCACGCCGCCCATGGTCTCGATGCCCAAACTCAGCGGGGTAACGTCCAGTAACAGTACGTCTTTGATATCTCCGCTCAATACCGCACCCTGTATGGCTGCACCTACGGCAACTACTTCATCGGGGTTAACACCCTTGTGTGGTTTTTTGCCGAAGAATTTTTCCACGATCTCCTGCACTTTCGGGATCCTTGTTGAGCCACCTACCAGGATCACTTCATCGATCTCAGATGTGCTCATGCCGGCGTCTTTCAATGCCTGTTCGCATGGTTTTAAGCAGCGCTCGAATAATTTATCGGCCAACGCCTCAAATTTTGCACGGGTCAGTTTTTTAACCAGGTGCTTGGGCACGCCGTCCACCGCCGTTACATACGGCAGGTTTATCTCTGTTTCGGATGAAGAAGAAAGTTCAACCTTTGCTTTTTCAGAAGCTTCTTTCAGTCGTTGCAGTGCCATGGGGTCTTTACGCAGGTCGATGGCTTCATCTTTTTTGAATTCATCGGCCAGCCAGTCCATGATCACTTTATCAAAGTCGTCGCCACCCAGGTGGGTATCGCCATTGGTTGATTTCACTTCAAATACGCCATCGCCCAATTCCAGCACGGAGATATCGAATGTACCACCACCGAGGTCAAACACGGCGATCTTGTGGTCCTTACCTCCTTTGTCCAGTCCGTAAGCCAGGGCGGCAGCGGTAGGTTCGTTCACGATACGGCGAACATTCAGCCCGGCAATTTCACCGGCTTCTTTGGTGGCCTGGCGCTGACTGTCGTTGAAGTAGGCCGGTACGGTAATAACGGCATCGGTCACTTCTGCACCCAGGTAATCCTCGGCTGTTTTCTTCATTTTCTGAAGCACCATGGCGCTGATCTCCTGTGGCGTATACAGCCTGCCATCTATGTCAATACGCACCGTATTATTGTCACCTTTCACCACTTTATAGCTCCAGTGGCTGATCTCTTCTGTCACTTCATCAAAACGGCGGCCCATGAAACGCTTAACACTGCTGATGGTGTTGTGGCTGTTGGTGATGGCCTGGCGCTTGGCAGGGTCTCCCACTTTGCGCTCTCCGTTTTTAAGGAAAGCCACTACAGACGGGGTCGTACGGCGTCCTTCTTCGTTGGCTATAACCACCGGCTCGTTGCCTTCCATTACCGAAACGCAGCTGTTGGTGGTCCCAAGGTCAATTCCTATAATCTTTCCCATGATATAAATTTTAAGTTGTTTATATAAGATAGTCAATGATTGTGCCATGGGGGAAAAGATGAAAAAATGGCAGGGAACGAAATGCCGATACGGGATACGGGATCCCAGATGCAGGATACGGGATGCCAGATACGGATGATCGGATCATGATCCTGCATCTTGTATCCTGCATCTGGGATCCTTATCTTGCATCTTCCAAATCACCCAAAATGAAAAAACTGACCTGCTTTCTTGCCCTTATGATCTCCTTTATTTCCTTGTATGCCCAGTATGGAGAGGACCATGTTGTAAAACTTACCGAACCCATTGTAAAAGAAGGCAAAGCCATGTATCGTACGGAGATGGCTTCCTGGTACGGCACAGATATTTTCTTAGAGGCCTATAAGGACCGGGCAAATATTGGTGGGTATTTCTCCTACCCGGATAAAGATCTGACGAAATGTATTTTCTTTTCAAAAACAGATAACCCTAAAGTTATAGGCACCATAAGCTTTGACAGAACGTATAGTACAATCACTGCCAAAACCGACCTCGCTGAAAGGGATTTTTCTGTGTTTGAAAAAGACATGTACCTGTTGAGGAAGACCGCTTCTGACCTGATGCGTACAGACACTTTTTTCAAACACTACCAAAATACAGATCTTAACATCATACCGATAATCGGCAACGGGGAGAAAAAAGTTTACTTTCTGACAGGGCCCAAAAACTCCGGTTGGGTGATCTTCGGCAATGATTACCTGGTAACATTTGACGAAGGGTATAAGGTAAAAGAAAAGAAAATGCTGCACAGGAATATCATACCCGTTGAATATGGAAAGAAACCGGAGGAGACAGGTGAAATTTTTGCCACACTGCATTCCCATAAAGGAGAAACAGGGGATTTTATTACCGCCACCGACATCTGCACACTGATGCTGTATGCAAAGTTTTCCAAGTGGCAGCAACACTATATTATTTCAGAAAAATTCATCGGCATATGGGATTGTGAGAAGGAAACGCTGCTGACACTGACCATGGAAGCATGGGACAAGATAAATGCACATCAAAAAGGAATAAAGAAAAATTAAAACAGTAATCATGGGTTTCATCAACTACAATACAAAGAACCAATCCGAGATTTTTCCGGGTATCAAAAGCGCCATGGAGCACTCCGCACAGGTAACTTTTGGCTGCGTAAGCCTGGAAGAAGGCGTGGTGGCCCCGCTGCACAGTCACCCGCACGAACAATGGACCTTTGTGCTGGAAGGCCAAATGGAATTTACGCTGGAAGGAGAAAAGCAATTGCTGCTGCCGGGCATGGGGGCTTATATCCCATCCAATGCGCCGCATGGGGCGGTGGCCGTTACTGCCTGCAAAGTGATCGATGTGTTTACGCCGGTGAGGGAGGATTACCGGAAGCTTGATGCAGGATACGGGATGCAGGATGCGGGATGATCGGATCATGGATCCTGCATCCTGGATCCTGTATCGGTTTTCCGGAACGAAAAATGCTTCTGACTCAGGTAGCTGATGGTAATAATGATGGCGGTGGTGAGGCACTGACTTAAGAAGGGCCACCAGCCAAATACCTCCACAAATATCTTCAGTATAAAATAGTTGAGCGTAAGGTTAAACAGGAACGACAGCCCGTAGCGGAACAATTGTATCCTCCCTTTTAAATTGGAATCCACAAATACCACGTACTTCATCAACAGGAACCCAACTAAAAAATTAACACAGAAGGAAATGAACAGGGCAGCGTTGTGCGGCTTTAAGGTATAGAAACCCAGTTCAACATTCTCCAGCTTGAATACATACACCAGTAATATCTTGAAAAGCGCCAGTCCCAGTACCGTATTGGCTCCCCCGCATGCTGCATAACGGAAGGTCTGTTCCGGCATCCATCTTTTGAACGGCGGGTAGAAGAAGTCGATGAATCGTATGATAGCCTGTTTAGCCAATGGAATAGTATTAGGATCGTTTAAGTCGTTGCAGTCGTTCGAAACGTTCAAGACGTTTAAATCGTTTCAACGTTGAGGTCCTAACCCTGCAACGACTTAAACGATTTTAAACCCTGCAACGTTTTAAACCCTGCAACGACTTAAACGATTTTAAACCCTGCAACGTTTTAAACCCTGCAACGTTTTACGTGTATAACTCCTCCCTCATCGCCCTCACCCTGTCATCTTCCAGGTATTCATCGTAGGTCATCAGCCGGTCGATCATTCCTTTGGGCGTAAGTTCAATGATGCGGTTGGCCACGGTCTGCATGAACTGGTGATCGTGGGTGGTGAACAAAATGATACCGGGATAAGCGATCATGTTATCGTTGAAGGAGATGATGCTTTCCAGGTCGAGGTGGTTGGTGGGTTCGTCCAGTATCAGCACATTGGGGTTCTGCAGCATCATCTTGCTCACCATGCAGCGCACTTTTTCACCCCCGCTTAATACGTTTGTCTTCTTCATCACTTCTTCGCCGCTGAACAGCATCTTGCCTAAGAAGCCACGCAGGAAATCCTCATCCACATCTTTGGTGCCCGGCGGAACGTATTGGCGTAGCCAGTCCATCAGGTTCAGCTTGCTCCCCTCAAAATATTCGCTGTTATCGTTCGGCAGATAGGCGGTGGTGACCGTGGTTCCCCATTCGTAGGTACCGCTGTCGGCCTTCATCCTGCCATTGATGATCTCAAAGAAACTGGTAAGTGCGATCGGGTCGCGGCTGATGAAAGCGATCTTCTGTCCCTTCTGCAGGTCGAAATGTATCTTGCTGAAGATGGTCTTGCCTTCAATGGTCTTGGTAAGATTCTCTACTTTCAGGATCTCGTTACCCACTTCCCGCTCCTGTTTGAAAATGATGCCGGGGTATTTCCGGTTGCTGGGAGCGATCTCTTCAATGACCAGTTTCTCCAATGCCTTTTTACGGGAAGTGGCCTGTTTACTTTTAGAAGCATTGGCGCTGAAACGGGCAATGAATTCCAGGAGGTCCTTGCGCTTTTCTTCCATCTTCTTGTTCTTATCGCTCATCTGCCTGGCTGCCAGCTGGGAGCTTTCATACCAGAAAGTATAGTTACCGGTGTATATTTTGATCTTGCTCCGGTCCACATCCGCCACGTGTGTACATACCGCATCTAAAAAGTGACGGTCGTGACTCACCACCAGTACAATATTCTCGTAGTCGGCCAAAAAGTTCTCCAGCCAGCTGATGGTCTCCACGTCGAGGTTATTGGTAGGCTCATCCAGTAATAATATGTCGGGGTTACCGAAAAGCGCCTGCGCCAGCAATACCCTTACTTTCAGGTTGGCGCCAATGTCTTTCATCAGTACCTGGTGCAGTTCGTCCTTCACGCCCAGCTCACTTAATAAAGTAGCGGCATCGCTTTCGGCGGTATAGCCACCCATTTCGCCAAAATCATGTTCCAGTTCACCGGCCTTGATGCCGTCGGCTTCGGTAAAATCTTCCTTGGCATAAATGGTATCCCGTTCATGCATCACGTCCCACATTTTTTTGTGGCCCATCAGCACGGTGTTCAGCACGGTCACTTCATCAAAAGCGAACTGGTTCTGGTTCAGTACGGCCATCCGTTCCCCGGGGGTGATGTCGATGGTTCCTTTATTGGGCTCAATCTCGCCGCTGATGATCTTCAGGAAGGTGGACTTGCCGGCCCCGTTGGCACCAATGATGCCGTAGCAGTTTCCCTTGGTGAAGCCAATGTTCACTTCATCAAACAAAACCCGCTTACCGTAGGCCAGCGTTATGTTATTTGCACTTATCATAGTTATAAAAAGGGTGCAAAGATAAGGGTTTCAAAGATGCGGGAAGCAGGATACAGGATACAGGATGCAGGATGCAGGATACAAGATCCGGGATACAGGATACAGGATACAAGATGCAGGATACAAGATGCAGGATACAGGATACAAGATGCAGGATATAGGATATGAAACAACGATCCTCTTATCTGGCATCCTGAATCCTGTATCTTGTATCTTTGCCTCATGTCAATAGTAAGCAGTCTGCAAAAATGTACCGTTGAGAGTTTATCGGCCTTATTCAACCAACCCTTCACCGAAAAGGACTTCCAGGTCAACCAGACCAAGCCCGAATTTGAGGGGGATTATACCGTGGTGATGTTCTCCCTGGTAAAATCGCTGAAATTATCCCCGGATGCCATTGGTAACCGGCTGGGGGATCACCTGGTTAAGAATTACCCGCAGCTTTTCAGCAAATACAATATCATTAAGGGATTTCTGAACCTTACTGTATCCGATGCTTACTGGCAGGACCTGCTGCAGAAGAATCACCACGACATCTGCTACGGAAAAAAAGCAATGAATGGCAAAAAAGTGATGGTGGAATATTCATCGCCCAATACCAACAAGCCGCTGCACCTTGGCCACCTGCGGAATAATTTCCTGGGATGGAGTGTAGCGGAAATTTTTAAGGCCAGCGGATATGAAGTGATCAAAAGCTGTATCGTGAACGACCGGGGCATACATATATGCAAGAGCATGATCGCCTGGCAGAAGTTTGCCAACGGTGCCACGCCACAAAGTACCGGCATCAAGGGCGACCATTTTGTGGGAGATTATTATGTGAAGTTCAACGATGCCTATAAACAGGAGGTTGAACAACTGATCCGTGAAGGGGTTGACAAGGCCGTTGCAGAAAAAGAAGCGCCCATCATGAAAGAAACGCGGCAGATGCTGCTGGACTGGGAAGCCGGTAAGCCGGAAGTGATCAGCCTTTGGAAACGGATGAACGGGTGGGTGTATGAAGGCTTTGACGTTACCTATAAACGCATCGGCAGCGATTTTGATACCATGTATTATGAAAGCAATACCTACCTGCTGGGTAAGGATATTGTAAAGCAGGGACTGGATAAAAAGGTTTTTTACCAGAAGGAAGACAGCAGCATCTGGATCGACCTTACTGCGGAGGGGCTGGATGAAAAGATCGTTCAGCGCAAGGATGGTACCTCGGTCTACATCACGCAGGATATCGGCCTGGCCCTGCAGAAATATGAGCAATATAAAATTGACCAGAATATTTACGTGATCGGCAACGAACAGAACTACCACATGAAAGTGCTGCAGCTCATCTGCCGGAAACTGGGTATCCCCAATGCAGATAAAATATACCATTTGAGTTACGGCATGGTGGAACTCACTACCGGCAAGATGAAAAGCCGGGAAGGAACGGTGGTGGATGCGGATGAGTTGGTAGATGAGATGGTGGCCACTTCAAAACGGCATACCGAAGAACTGGGCAAAGTGAAGGACTTCACCGATGCGGAGCTGAAAGAACTGTATGATACCATCGGCCTGGGCGCCATGAAATTCTACCTGCTGCGGGTGGATCCCAAAAAGACCATGGTATTCAATCCCGAAGAAAGCATCGACTTCCACGGCTTCACCGGGCCCTTTTGTGCAATACACGTACGCCAGGATAAAAAGTATTCTGAGGAAGGTTGATAGTTCATCGATCATAGATCATGGCAAAACCATGAACCATGAACCATCAACCATGAACCTGCTTCCGTTAGAAAAAGACCTCATCATCGCCGCCGAACAATACCCGGCTATGATCGAACAGGCCTGTGCAGAACAGAATCCATCGGTGATCGCCAATTATGTTTTTCACCTGGCCAAAACATTCAACTCCTTTTATACCGAACATTCCATTGCCAATGCAGAAACGGAAGAAAAGAAACAACTGCGTTTGCAACTGGCCGGCATGACCTCCAACATCATAAAAAGCGGGATGAACCTGCTGGGGATCAACGTACCGGAAAGGATGTGATGTGCCATGATATTATTATGAAGAAACTGACCGGGATGCTGGTTTAATTATTAATGTGTAAATTTGACACTATTCCGGGTCATCCCGGTAAGTCTTATATCTAAAACATGGCAAAAAAAGTAACAAAAATAGGCGTGCTTACTTCCGGTGGCGACAGCCCGGGTATGAATGCCTGCATAAGGGCAGTTGTGCGTACAGGCATTTTCCACGGCCTCGAAGTGTATGGCATCATGCGGGGTTATAGTGGTATGGTGGAAGACGACATCGTTCATATGGAAAGCCGCAGCGTGGCCAACATCATCCAGCGGGGAGGCACCATTTTGAAGACCTCCCGTTGCAAGGATTTCTTTGAACACGAAGGAAGAAAAAGGGCTTATGAGAATTTAAAGAAAAGGGGCATCAACGGACTGGTGATCGTTGGCGGGGATGGCAGTTTCCGGGGGGCACAGATATTCAGCAATGAATTTGACATACCCTGTATCGGGTTGCCCGGTACCATCGACAAGGATATTGCCGGCACCGATTTCACCATTGGTTTTGATACCGCTGTGAATACGGCTGTGGAGGCGATCGATAAGATACGCGACACGGCAGAAGCGCACGACCGTCTTTTTATCATTGAAGTGATGGGCCGGGATGCCGGTTACATCGCATTGCACAGCGGCATTGCCACCGGTGCAGAGAACATACTGATACCCGAACGCAAAACAGAGATCGACAAGATCGTTGCCCAGCTGCAGGAAAAGGAAAGGCGCCATAAACTGGTTAACCTGATCGTGGTTGCCGAGGGGGATGAATTCGGCGGCGGCAATGAAGTGGCCAAAGTGATCAAATCCCGCCTGCCCTTGCTGGAAGTACGTGTTTGTATCCTCGGGCACATACAAAGAGGCGGTTCACCCAGTTGTATGGACCGGCTTATTGCCAGCCGCATGGGCTACCACGCCGTGGAATCGCTGGTGGAGGGAAGGCACAATGTTTTCATCGGTATCGTAAACAACAAAATAAATTACATTCCACTGGATGAAGCGGTGAAGAAAAAACAACGCATCAGTGAGGAATGGCTGAAGATCGTGAAGATACTGGCAACGTAACGAAAAGCCGATACGGGATGCAAGATCACGGATATGTTCGCTTTGTTATCCTGCATCCCGTATCCTGTATCCTGTATCCTGTATCTTGCATCCGGTATCCTGAATCCTGTATCCTGAATCAAATTAAATCAAGCATCAACTAAATGAGCAAACACCTAGCTAAGTACCTGCACCAGCAGATGGATAAGGAAGCCGGCATTACCCACTCACAAAAAAGGACCAAAATCGTAGCCACGGTTGGCCCGGCGTGTGAGGCCCCTGAAAAACTGCTTGAACTGGCCCGCGCAGGCGCCAATGTTTTCCGGCTCAATTTTTCCCACGGCACACAAGACAACAAGAAAGAGATCATTGAACGCATCCGCACGATCAACAAATCGCAGCCTTATAATATTGCCATACTGGCCGACCTGCAGGGCCCGAAATTACGGGTGGGTGAACTGGAGAACGGGGAGATAGAACTGGTGGAAGGAAATGACCTCATCATGACCACCGAAAAATGACCGGCAACCAGTCAAAGGTCTATGTCTCCTACCCGCACCTTACCAAGGATGTGAAAGTGGACGAACGCATTTTCCTGGATGACGGCAAGATGGAAGTGAAGGTAAAGAAGATCCTCAACGACAAAGAGATACTGGTAAGCATCACCCTCGGTGGTCAGTTGCTTCAGAAAAAAGGAGTTAACCTGCCCGATTCGGAACTGACCATGCCTTCTATGACCGAAAAGGATTTCGCCGACCTGGATTTCATCATTGAACAGAACCTGGATTGGGTGGCGCTGTCTTTTGTACGCAAGCCAAAAGACATCATCGAACTGAAGAAGATCATCAAAAAGCGCATCAGCAAAATAAAAGTCATCGCCAAGATCGAAATGCCGGAGGCGTTGAAGAACATCCGGGATATCATTGTGGAGAGCGACGGCATCATGGTGGCCCGTGGCGACCTGGGTGTTGAATTACCCGTTGAACAGGTGCCCATCATCCAGAAAGAGGTCATCCGCAAGTGCATGCACCGGGCCAAACCGGTGATCGTGGCCACGCAGATGATGGAGAGCATGATGGACCGCACCAAACCAAACCGCAGTGAAGTGACCGATGTAGCCAATGCGGTGCTGGAAGGCGCCGACGCCGTGATGCTGAGTGGCGAAACGGCCATGGGCGAATACCCGACACTTGTTGTGGAGACCATGAGCAAGATAATCATGGAGGTGGAGAACAATGTATATGATTACAACCGCGACGATATCCTGTCGCCGCAACCCCACTCCCCTTCTTTCTTAAGTGATGCCATTTGTTACAGCGCCTGCAAACTGGCACATGATACCAATGCCAGCGCCCTGATCGGTATGACGCAGAGTGGGTACACCGCTTTCATGCTCAGCAGCTACCGTCCCAAATCGCCCCTGTATATATTCAGCAAGGAAAAGTCGCTGATCGGGCAGCTGAGCTTAAGCTGGGGCGTTCGTGCCTTTTTTTACGACGAAGAAGAAAGCCTGGATGATATCCTGTTTGACCAGATAAATATTCTGAAAGAGCGTGGTTTCTTAAAGACCGGCGACGTGGTGGTGAATACGGGAAGCACGCCGGTTGAGTTGCACCTGCCGACGAATGTGGTGAAGGTTTCAATGGTGGAATAACGTTCTGACGTTTAAGTCGTTTCAATCGTTGCAGCGTTGGTACCTAACGATAAAACGACCTAAACGATTGAAACGATCCCAACGATTGAAACGACTTAAACGTCTGAAACAATATTATTCCCAGCTACAAATAATAACTGCCGCTATGATATTCCCAACGATCGCATACCCTGCATTGATCAGGAACAGGCTCATCGGCTTTTTCTCGTACAGGTAATTGACCCCCACGGTGGCAGCGCAGAAGCAACAGCCGGTCAGGGCTCCCCAGTTTTAATCCGCTCATCCACCCGGCTCCACGTATGCCAAGCCGCTCGGCAATGATGGCAATGGCCAGGCTTTGTACGAACATCATCACCAGTGAACCTCCAAACATCATTCCCATTCCTTTTTTAGCATCGGGGGCATTCACATCGATCTTCAGGTCAGCGATCCAGCGTTTGGCAAAAAGGGCTTTGGAATACCATAAGGCACCCAATCCAAAATAAGCAAGGGCAGCCACCGCAACGGCCGGCCAGTTCAGGTAATCGAAATTTTGCAGCATGGTTGAATAGTTTTGGTTAACGATCAGGAAATATACAAACAGTTTTGTTTACCTGCAACAGCGCAATACCACCATTCGGGTAAACAACCATAGGCTCCGCAAGTTTTTGGCCATAAAGCCAATGATCCGCCAGGCCCCCTGCCATCTTAATAAATCAATTTCCTTTTTTAAATAAAATTCCGTTACTTTAAATCAGATCTTAAAGGACTGCCGCAGTATAGCGGACATGCCCCGTACTTACTCCCATTCCAGGCCCATGAAAATGACAAGGTTTACAATAAAGTATGACCAATGTCAGGACTTTTTTTCATCCGGTATCCAACCTTTATCCCGGGAAAGACCAAAAGACTTAAAGACCAATTACCCTTTACCCGATTTTTTAACACTACTAAATTCTAACCAAAATGATTACAGAAACACAGCAGCGGTCAATCGTTGATGAATGTCATCAATGGCACGATGAACTGGTAGCTTATCGTGAAAAAATAAATAAACTGAAAACCGAACTGTACTATTTTGCCCCGGGGAAGACCGGCCAGGATGTACTGATCGGCATTGAACATTTTCACAACCAGTTCCATATCCAGCTCATCAACATTCACGACCTGAAACACGAGATAAAACATCACCTGAAAGAGGCGGAACGGCATCCAACATTCGGGCACCGCATACCGCATCACCACATCAAGGAAAAACTTGACCTGCTGGAAAATGACATAAACAGGCTCGAAGATGAGTTTCACAGCTTCCTAAAACAATAACATCTGTTTTCAACCAGCCAGCCTATTCAGGCTGGCTGGTTGATTAATGAGCATTTCATTATCAATTAAATCATCTGTTATGGCTACGTACGATTCAAACCACGTAAAAAACATTGCCCTGCTGGGGCATGCCGGATGTGGCAAGACCACCCTTGCCGAAAGCATGCTCTTTGATGCAGGCGTCACTAAACGCCGCGGCAGTATTGCTGCAAGAAACACCGTTAGTGATTACCACGAACTGGAAACAGAAAGGCAGAGTTCGGTATTCTCCTCCCTGCTTCACTGTCCCTGGAAGGATTATAAGATAAACATCATTGACACACCCGGGTACGAAGACTTTGTAGGCGAAGTGATCAGCGCCCTGCGGGTGGCAGATACCGGCGTGATCGTGCTGAATGCAGCCGCCGGCGTGGAAGTAGGCGCCGATGTGATCTGGGAATACACCGATACGTTTAAAACACCCACCATCTTTATTGCCAACAAGCTCGACCTGCCCGAAGCAGATTTTGACCGCACCCTCCGGGAAGCCAAAACACATTTCGGCGGCAACGTGGTGGCAGTGCAATACCCGGTGCAGACAGGTTCCGGATTCAACAGCATTGTGGATGTACTGAATATGGTGATGTATAAATTCCCGCCCGAAGGCGGCAAGCCGGAAAAATGTCCCATCCCCGGCAGTGAAAAAGATAAAGCAGAACAACTGCACAAGGAACTCATCGAATCCATCGCTTCCAATGATGAGGGTCTGATGGAAAAATATTTTGACAAAGGCGAACTCACCGAAGAAGAAATGAAGGCCGGCCTGCATGCGTCCATGATCAAACACGACATCTTCCCGCTCTTCTGTGCATCGGGAGAAAAGAACATGGGCATGGGCCGCATCCTCAGCTTCATCGATTATGTATGCCCCGCTGCCAACGAGATGCCGCCGCAAAAAACAAGATCAGGCAAAGAACTGCCCTGCCATACAAATGGCCCTGCCTGCATCTTTATTTTCAAGACCATCATTGAACCGCATATCGGTGAACTCAGTTTGTTTAAAGTGTACAGCGGCACCATTAAAACAGGTTGCGAACTGCTGAATGAGAACACGGGCGTTACGGAGAAATTCAACCAGCTGTTCTTAATGGAAGGCCATAACCGGGTACCGGTGCAGGAACTGGTGGCCGGCGATATCGGCGCCACCATCAAACTCCGGTCAACACATGTGAACAATACCCTGCACGATAAAGGCGCCAATATTGAACTGGTGCCCATCGAATTCCCGCATCCCAATGTCACCGTTGCCATCAGCGTGGTGAACAAAGGCGATGAGGAAAAATTATCACAGGCATTGCATACCCTGCAGGAAGAAGATGCTACGGTTCGTTTTGAAGTGTCGAAAGAAACAAAACAAACATTGCTGCATTGCCAGGGCGAACTGCACCTCAAAGTGCTGCAATGGAAAATTGATCACATACACAAACTGGATGTGAAATTTGAGAAGCCGAGGATCCCGTACCGGGAGACCATCAGCCGCAGGGCCGAAAGCAATTACCGTCACAAAAAACAAAGCGGCGGCGCCGGCCAGTTTGCTGAAGTGTACATGCGCATCGAACCATGGTACGAAGGCATGCCCAACCCGGAAGGACTCAACCTGCGGGCCAAGGAGGAGATCGATCTTGAATGGGGCGGTAAACTGGTCTTCTGCAACTGCATCGTTGGGGGCGCCATTGATACCCGCTTCCTTCCTTCCATATTAAAAGGGGTGATGGAAAAAATGCAGAACGGTCCGCTTACCGGGTCTTATGTACGGGATGTACGGGTGAGTGTGTACGACGGAAAGATGCACGACGTGGACAGCAATGATATCTCGTTCAAGATCGCCGGGCTGCAGGCATTCCGCCAGGCATTTATGGAAGCCGATCCGCAGTTGCTGGAACCCATTTACACCGTGGAAGTGCTGTGCTCCGATGAGATGGTAGGCGCTGTAATGGGCGACCTACAGTCCCGTATGGGTGTGGTGGAAGGCATGGAAGCAGAAGGGCATTTTGAAAAGATAACAGCCAAAGTGCCGCTGGCGCAGATGCACCAGTACTCTTCTTCCCTCCGCAGCCTCACCGGCGGACGTGCACGGTTCAACATGTATTTCGATTCTTACTCACCGGTGGCCTATGATGTGCAGCGGAAACTGACAGAGGCGTACAGCAAGCACGAGATGGTGATGGAATGATGTGATATGTATATTTAAACCTATAAGGTCTGCAGCCCGGGTTTGCTGCGCAGCAGACCTTATAGGTTTTTTTCTTTCATGAACCGCATGAGGTTCTTCCTAGCCCCGTTCTGTATCTTCCGCTGGAAGAAACGGTTCCATCCCAGTAACCATCCTACAAGACCCATTGCCTGGCTTGCCCATTTGTGCAGGCTGAAGGCATCGCTGTGCTCAACGATCTTTCCACCGGCAAAACGCATGTTGGCCTTTATCTTATTCACCACTTTACGGCCCGTTTTGGAAAAAGTATAGGTAGCCACCCAGTCGCAGGTGCTGTATTCCCCGTCCAGGTGCTGTATGTTGCCATAGGTAAGTGAAAAGTCTTTGGCATTCCTGCAAAGCATCTCCCACATGCACTTTGCCTCATCCCCTCTCAGCAGACCAAAGGCCGGGTCAAAAAATACGATATCATCGCTGTAACAGTCCGTCATCCCCCGGGGATCGAGTTTTTGGAAGGAAGAGTAAAAATTATTGATGAGTTGGTCACGGTTTGTCATGATAACAGGTATAGTTTCATTAAATTTAGCACTCTAATATGTATAAAATGAAAAAATATTTTGTCCTCGGTTGCTTTTTGGTATTTGCCATTTCAACCCTTACCGCCCAGAATGCAGATTCGCTTTGGGTGCGGGAGAATTATTACAAGATAGAGCGGATGGTGCCCATGCGGGATGGCAGTAAACTGTTCACTGCCTTCTATATCCCCAAAGATTCATCGGAGAAGCATCCCATCCTGTTCAACCGCACGCCGTATTCCTGCAATCCCTATGGAGAGGATAAATTCAACCCACGCATTTACCTTACCTACTGGATGAATTACCTGAAGGAAGGCTATATCATCGCCATCCAGGATGTGCGGGGCAAGTGGATGAGTGAGGGTGAGTTTGAGGACATCCGTCCTTTCAACCCAAACAAGAAAGGAAAGGAATTTGACGAAGCCAGCGATACCTACGATGCCATCGAATGGATGATCAGCAATATTCCCGGCAACAACAAACGGGTGGGTGTGTTCGGCATTTCTTACCCGGGCTTTTACAGCACCATGGCGGCTTTGAGCGGCCACCCGGCCTTAAAGGCAGTGAGTCCGCAGGCCCCGGTAACCGAATGGTTCCTGGGCGATGACTTCCACCACAATGGCGCTTTCTTTTTAATGGATGGATTCAATTTCTATTCCGGCTTTGGCAAACCCAGGCCCAAACCAACCACGCAGTGGTCAGAGGGATTCAATTTCAAGTCACAGGACAATTATGATTTTTACCTGAAGACGGGAGCACTAAAGAATTTTGCAAAACTGATGGGCGACAGCATTGCTTTCTGGAAAGACCTGTATGCACATCCCGATTACGACGACTGGTGGAAGGCAAGGAACCCGATGAATTTTGTTACCAATATCAGGCCTGCGGTGCTGGTGGTAGGCGGATTGTTTGACGCAGAAGATTGCTACGGCGCCTGGAACCTGTATAAAGCCATTGAATCAAAAAGCAAAAATACCGACAACCGGCTGGTGATGGGCCCCTGGCAGCATGGTGGCTGGGGCGGCCGCGGCGACGGGAGCTATTTAGGCCATGTTAGATTTGGTTCCCGGACAAGTGAATTTTACCAGCGCAATATTGAGATACCTTTCTTCAATTTTTATTTAAAGCTTAAAGGAACGGTACATGATATTGCTGAAGCGAATATTTTCTTCAGTGGTGAAAATCAGTGGAGAAGGTTTGAGCAATGGCCGCCGAAGAACGTGGTCAACCAGGAGATCAACCTCGTACCCGGAGAAGATATTGCACTGGAAGTTGTAAACAGGAAATCGGGAAAATACAGCGAATACATCAGCGACCCTGCCCATCCCGTGCCCTATACCGAAGATGTACACCTGGGCCGGACGGCAGAGTACATGATCGATGACCAGCGATTTGCCAGCCGCCGTACCGATGTGCTTACATACAGCACCGGTGTACTGCAGGAAGACATCACCCTGGCCGGCCCGCTGGTGGCCAGCCTGTTCGTGAGCCTCTCCACAACCGATGCAGATTTTGTAGTAAAACTTATCGATGTTTTCCCGGATACATTTCGCTATGCCGGCCCCTCCCCTTCAGGGGAGGTTGGGAGGGCTTATCCCATGGGTGGTTACCAGATGCTGGTACGTGGAGAGATCATGCGGGGCAAATTCCGGAACAGCTTTGAAAAACCGGAGCCATTTGTACCCGGCAAGATCACCGAAGTGAAATATACCCTGCCCGATGTGGCACATACATTTAAAAAAGGCCATAAGCTGATGATACAGGTCCAGAGCAGCTGGTTTCCGCTGGCCGACAGGAATCCCCAGAAATTCGTTGACATCTACAAAGCCGATGACAGTGATTTTCAAAAAGCAACCATCCGCATTTACGATAACAGCAGTATCCTTTTACCCGTTTTGAAATAACTATTTATGAAGCATATCTTATTGATCAGTTTATTATTTACCTGTTTGATGGCTGTTGGACAAAATAGCCTGAACCTGGTGCCGGTGCCTGCAAAGCTGGAAATGGGCAAAGGCTCATTCCGCATTGATCCCAACACCCAGATCGTTTTGGAAGGCTCGGGTCTCGAAAAAAATGCGTCTTTTCTGAATGATCAGCTCCAGCAATTTTTAGGATACAAATTAACCGTTGTAAAAGCCCAGGCCGGCAACAATACCATCCGATTGAATTACGAACGGCTGGACAATCCCATTGCCGGAGCATATAATTTAATTGTAGACAATAAAGGAGTTTACATTGCCGGTGATAATGAGAATGGTGTTTTTTACGGGATACAAACACTGCTTCAGTTAGCAGGAACCTCAAACCTCAAACCTCAAACCTCAAACCTCAAACTAACCATCCCCCAACTCAGTATTACCGACTTCCCCCGCTTCCAATACCGCGGCATGCACCTCGATGTGGGCCGTCATTTCTTCCCGGTGTCCTTCATCAAAAGGTACATCGACTATTTAGCCGCTTATAAATACAACAGTTTCCACTGGCATTTGACCGAAGACCAGGGTTGGCGGATCGAGATAAAAAAATACCCGGAACTAACAGGAATCGGTGCATGGCGGAACGGCACCATCATTGGCCGGTACCCCGGCAAGGGAAGCGATAATAAACCCTACGGTGGTTTCTACACACAGGAAGAAATTAAAGAAGTGGTAGCATACGCTGCAGCAAGATACATTGATGTGATCCCCGAAATAGAAATGCCCGGCCACAGCAGCGCCGCCATTGCAGCCTATCCCTGGTTAAGTTGTTTCCCGTCAAAACCAACGGAGATCCCTGCAAAGATGATCTCGAAGAAAAGTATGGAAGAGCAAAAGAACGGGCGGGTTAAATTGGTACAGGAGACCTGGGGCGTATTTGACGATGTGTTTTGTGCAGGCAAGGATTCTACGTTTACCTTTTTGCAAAATGTGATCGATGAAGTGTTCCCGCTCTTCCCTTCAAAATATTTTCATATTGGCGGGGATGAAAGTCCCAAGGCACACTGGAAGAAATGCCCGGCCTGTCAATTAAGAATCAAGAGTGAAAAACTAAAGGATGAACACGAACTGCAGAGCTGGTTTGTGCAGCGCATAGAAAAATACCTGAACAGCAAAGGCAAGACCTTGATCGGCTGGGATGAGATCCTGGAAGGCGGCCTTGCCCCCAATGCGGTAGTGATGAGCTGGAGGGGGGAAAAGGGCGGTATTGAAGCAGCCAGGCAAAAACACAACGTGATCATGACACCGGGTAACCCCGTTTATTTTGATCATGCACAAAGTAAGAACGAAGACAGCGTGACCATTGGCAGCTATAACCCCATTGAAAATGTGTATGCCTACGAACCCATCCCCAAAGAACTGAATGCAGCGCAGGGAAAATATGTACTGGGTGCCCAGGCCAATATGTGGACCGAATACATGGAATACCCCAGCAAAGTAGAATACATGATGTTCCCCCGCATGACCGCATTAAGCGAAGTGTTATGGAGCCCGAAAGAAAAAAGGAACTGGGAGGATTTTGAGAGAAGGTTGCCATCGGTCTATAAAAGATTGGATGAGCAGAAGATCCATTACAGCAAGGCATATTATGATCTGAAGGCGACGGTGATGCCGACGGTTGACTTTAATGGGGTATTGTGGAAAGTAGAGCAAAAAAATACCGGCCCGATCATTTTGAATCTAAACAACATGGATACGACATGGGAGTACACCCAACCCGTGCTTATAAAATCTTCCTGTAAATATTCCGCTTCAAATAATAAGATCTCTTTAAAACAACCATTCTCTTTCAACAAAGCCACCGGCAAAAAGATTACCCTTATCACCGAACCCGATAAAAAATATCCCGGTGACGGCGCATTCACATTGGTGAACGGCGTGCAGAACGAAATGGGCCTGTCCAGGTCATCTGAATTTTTAGGTTTTCTGGGCAAGGACCTGGATGCCACGATCGATCTTGGAAAGGACACGGAAGTATCAACGGTCACCGTGCACACCTTAAATCAGAACGGCAGCTGGATCTATCTGCCTTCCCGGATCGAGGTATCCTTTATCCCGTTCATTGATACCACGATCATTACCAAACATACCCCGCTTGAATCGGTAACACAGGAGGTGCAGGATGATACAAATGTACAGACCCTGAAACCGGCTGCACCCAAAACCTGCCGCTATATAAGGGTATTGGTAAAGAATTACGGCATCATACCTTCAGGTAAGCCGGGCGCAGGAAATCCGGCCTGGTTGTTTGTGGATGAGATCGAAGTGGATTGAATCGTTTCAGTCGTTTGAAATCGTTTCAGACGTTTCAGTCGTTTGAAATCGTTGCATTCGTTTAAGTCGTTTAAAACGTTGCAACGACTAAAACGGTATTAAACGATTTGTAACGATTTTAATTTGTAATTTTATCCTAACTGGCTGCATAATACTATGAACAAGATCGACCTCACCGACTCGTTAGAGAAAATCCCCGTAAAGATCTTTCCCAACTCCAATGAAGGGTCTGCTTTTGTGGCAAAGCAAATTGCTGCGCTGATAAAACAAAAAGAAAGCGAAGGAAAGAAAGCGGTCATTGGCCTGGCAACCGGTTCCTCTCCCAAAACACTATATGCCGAACTGGTTCGCATGCACAAACAGGAAGGATTGAGTTTCAGGAACGTCATCGCCTTCAACCTCGACCAGTATTACCCCATGGATAAGGACGCCCTGCAGAGCTATCATTATTTCATGCGCAAGAACCTGTTTGAGCAAACGGATATTGATCCCAGCAACTACCACCTGCCCGATGGCATGATCCCAAAGGATAAAGTGAAAGAACATTGTCTCAATTATGAAAAACAGATCGAAGACGCCGGAGGGCTCGACCTGCAGATACTGGGCATCGGCGTGAACGGTCATATCGGTTTTAACGAACCCGGCAGCGGCATCTACACCAAAACAAGGCTCATCACGCTGGACAACAGCACCCGGCTTGCCAATGCCTACGAGTTTGGCAACATGAGCCAGGTACCACGCATGGCCATCACCATGGGCATCAGCACCATTTTAAAGTCGAAGAAGATAATCCTGATGGCATGGGGACAAACCAAGGCCCCGGTGGTAAAGAAAGCAGTGGAAGAAGACGATACCGAAGACACACCTGCATCCTTATTGCAGAACCATGATGACTGCACTTTTGTGATCGATGAGACCTGTGCATCGGAACTCACCCGTTTCAAGAGTCCCTGGCTGACCGGTGAATGTGACTGGACCGACCCCATGATGAAACGTGCCGTGGTAAACCTGGCTTTAAAACTGAACAAACCTGTTCTCAGTTTAACCAACAACGATTACAACGACAATGGCCTCAGCGACCTGCTGGTGGAAAAAGGCGATGCCTATGAGATCAACCTGCAGGCATTTTATTTATTGCGTGACAGCATCACCGGCTGGCCGGGGGGTAAACCAACCGATAAGCGTAGTTCACACCCGGAGCGGCACGAACCCTTTCCAAAGAAAGTGGTCATCTTCTCCCCCCACCCCGACGACGACATCATCAGCATGGGCGGTACCTTCATGCGGCTGCACGACCAGGGACATGAAGTGCATGTGGCTTACCAGACCAGCGGCAATATTGCCGTTACCGATGAATTTGTTACCCGGTTCATTGACTTTGCGGTAGGATTTGAGAATATGTTTGACATTGACGAGACCAAGAGCAAAAAGTTACTGGAAGACGCCACGGCATTTTTAAATACAAAAAAGTCAACCGAGAAAGATACACCGGAGATAAGGGCCATTAAAGGATTGATAAGAAGATGTGAAGCAAAGGCCACCTGCAAATATGTGGGACTGAAAGAAGAGCAGGCGCATTTCATGAACCTGCCTTTTTATGAAACAGGTACCATCGAAAAAAATCCGATGGGAGAAGCGGATATACAGATAACCATTGACTTGCTGAATAAATTACAGCCTCAACAGATCTATTGCGCCGGTGATTTTGCCGATCCGCATGGTACCCATAAAGTTTGTTTTGATGTGGTTATTGAGGCATTGAAACGGATCAAGGCATCTCACGACTCACCACTCACGACTCACTGGATTTCTGATTGCTGGCTCTGGTTATACAAGGGCGCCTGGCAGGAATGGGACATCACCGAAATAGAAATGGCCATACCCATGAGTCCCGACCAGGTGATCAAAAAACGTCACGGCATATTCATACACCAGTCGCAAAAAGACAGCGTCCCCTTCCAGGGAAGTGACGACCGGGAGTTCTGGCAAAGGGCCGAAGAACGCAACGCCAATACCGCTAAACTATACGCCCAGCTTGGTCTTACCCAATATGCTGCTATGGAAGCATTTGTACGGTGGAAATTTTAATATATGTTCCTTAAAAAGGAATTAATTAACTTTCATAGCCTTAATTGCTTAATATTTCAGCTGCATGAGAAAAATTTTATTGTCATTTATTGTCCTTACCCTGGGCATGTTTGATAGCTATTCGCAAAGTTGCATTCCAACCACCATTAATGGATCTACCATCACATTAGCCTGCGGCCAGGCTTGTGCCCCTTTTACGTACCAGGTACCGCACCTGAAGTCAACATCGGACTATGCAGTTACCACTACTCCCTATGCGGCATATCCCAATACAGGAGGTACAGCGATCCCCTCTATTTATATTGACGATAAATACTCCCAGCTCATTCCAATGGCTTTCCCTTTTTGCTTTTATGGCCAGACATATACTGATTTAATAGCGGGATCCAACAGCCTGGTAACTTTTGAAACAATATGTGCCAATGCAAGTAATGCGTACACCCTCACCGTCGGCGGCGCCCCCCAACCATTGCCTTATGCGGGTGGAGCAGGACCAACCGGTATCGCTACTACTTATTATCCCCGGACGGCCATCATGGCTGCTTACCAGGATATTGATCCGAGTGCTACCCCGCTTCCTACAAGAAGGATAGAATACAATGTGTTTGGAACTGCTCCTTGCAGAAAATTTGTTATCAGTTTTGTAGATGTCCGGATGTTTGGAAGCAGTTGCAGTAACCTGATCCATACTTCACAAATCGTATTGTACGAAAGCACCGGACTGATCGATGTCTTTTTACTGAACAAACCTTTATGTACATCCTGGCCTTCGGGTGCCGGGGCAGGCCTCGCTATCCTTGGCATACAGGACGAAACAAGAACAAAGTTTGCAGCAGCGCCCGGCAAGAACTGTACCCAATGGAGTGAAGCAAATACGGGCTATCGGTTCACACCTAATGGCGGCACATCCAATTTTGTGAGTGCACAGCTTTTTACGCTTGCGGGTGTATTCATAGCCAATGCAGATACAGCAACAACCACTGCGGGAATTTTGGATATTACTTTCCCGGCGATCTGTCCTCCCCCGGGAGCTCCCACCACACAGTATGTAATCAGAACAACATTCAATTCCTGTACGGGAACACCCCTGACCAGTTCTGACACGATCACTGCCAACAGGGTAACTACCTTACCTGCCAATGTCAATACTACCGCCACGACCTGCGGGGTTAGTACGGGTTCTATCACCGTTACACCTACAGCAGGAACGGCTCCCTATACATATACGTTGAACGGAGGAGCACCTCAAACCGCACCGGGCGCATACACATTCAATAACCTGGCTGCAGGTACCTATACCATTGTAGCCACCGATTTTACAGGTTGCACCAATACATTTACTGCAACGGTAACCACAACAACTTCCATTCCCGGAAATATTTCATCAACAGGAACATCCTGTCCTTTGTCAACAGACGGAACAATAACCGTAACTCCTACAGGAGGTACAGCGCCATACAATTATTCACTGGATGGCGGGCCACCACAGGCCAGCAATGTTTTTACCAATGTAGCGGCAGGTCCGCACACGGTACTGTTCACCGATGCAATGGGATGTACGGGTACTGTTTCAATAACCGTTACCGCAGGCAGTACGCCCTTAACAGGCACGATAAGTTCAACGCCCACTACCTGCCCTACCTTAAATGACGGAACCATCACAGTTACCATGACCAGCGGTACCGCACCTTACCAGTACAGGCTGGATGGCGGGCCACCGCAGGCAAGCAATGTTTTTACCAATGTGGCGGCAGGTCCGCACAGCGTAGCTGTTACAGATCTGTATGGATGCACCGGAACATTTGTTACCAATGTAGTGCAAGGCTCCGGGCTTACCTCATCCATCAACGGGGTGAACCCGCCTTGTTCAAATATCAATGATGGTACGATCACCCTGACTCCCACAAGCGGTACTGCCCCATACCAGTATTCATTGAATGGTGGGCCATTTCAGCCAGCCAATGTATTTACGGGGCTGGCACCGGGAAACTATACAGTAACCTTTAATGATGCCGCCGGTTGTTCCGGAACAAATTCTGTGACACTGACTACCAACCCGGCAATCACGGCAACTTCCACATTGGTTTCACCATTATGCAATGGAGTAAGCAATGGAAGCATCACACTGAATGCATCCGGCGGTGTTCCGCCCTATCAATATTCCATCAATGCCGGCGCTTCTTACCAGGCTTCGCCAACATTTGCGGGATTGGCAGCAGGCACTTATAACTTCCTGGTTAAAGATGCAGCAGGCTGTATCTTCAATTTTACATTCAACCTTAATGAACCTGCGGTTGTTACCGCTTCTGCAGTAAATGGAATTGCTTCCTGTGCCAATAACGATGGTACCATTACCATCACCGCCTCTGGCGGTACACCTGCTTATCAATACTCCATTAATAACGGGGTTTCTTACCAGCCAGGCAATGTGTTCAATAATATCCCGGTTGGTAATTACAATAACATAAAAGTGAAAGATGCCAATGGATGTATCGCCAACACAAGTGCGGTGGTGGTATTGAATGATACCATGCGGCTTGACCTGGGCGCCGACAGCACCATCTGTTTCGGAAACAGGATCACCCTGTTGCCGCAAACCAACCCGCAAACCGATACGTTCCGATGGACACCCTCTGCCGGGCTGGATTACGACACCGCAAAAAATCCAATCGCATCACCCAACGATACCACAAAGTATTATCTCCTGGCCAAATGGGGTATTTGCCAGCTTACCGATAGCATCACCGTTAATATCCTGCATAAACCCATTGCCGATGCAGGAAGGGATACAAGCATCTGTTATAAAACAAATGCACTTTTGGTTGGCAATGCCACAAACCTATCCGGCACCGTGAATTACTTATGGTCACCCCCGGATTCACTGAACACACCCAATGCAGCGATCACCCTTGCACGCATTGATACCACCCGCAAATTCACGTTGACCGTGACCGATAACTATGGCTGTAATTTCTCCGTAAGCGACAGCATGTGGGTGATCATGATGCCGCCGCTGGTGGTACATGCCGGCAATGATACCAATGCCATATCAGGAAGGCCGCACCAGTTGCTTGGCAGTGGCGGGGCTAATTATGTGTGGAGCCCGGCCGGGCCATTGAACAATCCGTTCATTGCAAACCCGCTGGCAACATTATACAACGATACATACTTCACTGTACTGGTCACCGATGCCATTGGCTGCACGGCTTCCGATGGCGTGTTCATCAAAGTATATGAAGGGCCGAATTACTATGTACCCAATGCATTCTCGCCGAACGGGGATGGATTGAATGATATATTCCGGCCGATCCCTGTTGGCATAAAGAGTACGGAATCCTTCCGGGTATTTGACCGCTATGGCCAGCTCATGTTCCAGACCAATAAATGGCTGGAAGGATGGGACGGGATGTATAAAGGTAAAAATGCACTTGGCGGAACCTATGTGTGGACGATCAAAGGCGTGGATAAGAACGGAAGGGTCATTGAAATGAGCGGAACGGTGATATTGGTGAGATAAAACGAATTGTCAGTCTGTGCCGGTAATTAATTAAGAATTAAAAATTAAGAATTAAGAATTGGGCAGTACACGGCTTAAAGCTTATATAACTGCATTTGACCGAAGGAATTTTTAATTTTAATTCTTAATTGTCTTTGTCCTGGCATTATCATTTCCGCATTCTACCTCACTGCTGTTTCTGCATCCAGCACTTCAAAGGTCTTTACATAATATGAATATGCTTCTTCGGGCGTTTCGCCGATGCATACCACGCCCATCTTGCCGTATTGCGACAGGGCCCCGATCATATGGAACATCACGCCTTTTTGTGCAGCGCCATCATAGTGCAGCCCATGGAACATGGCAATATCTATCAGGTCCTGGGGCGTAAGGCCTTTATAAGAATCACGCTGCAGGTTATCTGATGCAAAATAATACCGCTTTTGTTTATTGGGTGTTTCAAAATCCCCGGTGGCTTCATCATAATGGCCGTTGGTCAAAAACTGCAGCATCAGGTAAGGATGTGTTGTTCCACCTTTGCGGATATTGATCTCGATGGCATAATGCTTCCAGGTATCTTTTTGCTTCACCGAAACAAAATCGATGCTGAACCGGCCCAGTACTCCTTCCCGCTGTAACTCCTTTGCAATCGTCTTTGCCAGCACAGCAATTTCTGTCCGGTATTGGGGCGATGCCGGGAAATGAGCGCCAACAAAAACCTGTTCATTCTCGCCGGCCAGCACCTGGTCATGCGTGGAAATAATATCCACTTCACCCAAAGGATTTATCCTGCACTGAACGGATGGAGAGGTCTTTACTTCTCCTTCCAGGAATGCTTCCACAATGCCTTCCATCAGCCTGAATTTTTCCAGGAACATTTCCACGCTGAGCCCTGCAGCAACAGGTTTTATCTCGTGTAAAAGATTATGGTGTATCCAGCTGAACATCTCTTTTTTGGAAATATGGTCCGGGTATTCCAGTACAGCATTCCCGTCACCGGAAAAACCATCATTTAATTTGATGACGGCTTTTTTCAGCTTGGGGTACATATCTTTTAACCCGGCCACGGCATGCACGATATCATCATAACTCTGTAAATTCTCTGCACCGGGCGGTACGGGTACCGCCACTTTCATAAAAACCCTCCGGCTCCCGCTCTTTGTCCCCAAATAAACAAGCGATGGGTCACAGCCATAGATCGGCAGGCCAAGCCTGACAGCAAGTGTGCGCTCATAAGCAGTGGTGTTAAAACAGGCGATGTGTGCCACATGGCCGGCAGGTATGCTGTTCCTTATCCGTTCAATAAGCCGGGGCCGGTTTAAAATTTTTTGCGTAAGCGGCAACTGCGATGAATCATAACAACTGAGCAGGGTTAATCTTTCTCTTGCATGGTAACCGGTAATACCCGGAAGCAAATGCAGGTAATAATCAATGATCACCGGGTCAATGGGCGTACTGCTTACATAAATGACATGGGCACGCGGCATGCGCAGCAGCATGAGCAGGCATAACAACCGCTCTTCATAATGCAGGGCGCCCTGTACTTTCGCCAGCACTTCCTGGTCGAGCGTAAGACTGGGGATGACGACAATGGATTTGGATGCAAAATTATCCGGGAAGAATAATTCGAACTGGTTTGTAAACCCCTCCTGCAGTTTTTTGAACTGCAATAACTCTTCGGCCGACCCGGGTGCCGGGTGACCGACGGAATGATCATTAAAAAGCAGTTTACCGTTTATCGTCCCGGCTTCATGAATATCCATCATAGTATTCCTGTTGAACTACAAGTTGGCAAAAAAGCGGTTCGTTTTCGCTGAGATTCGTCATACAAAAAAAGGAAATCGGTCATCTTATTAAAATAAATGCTTTTTTATAGGCCTGATAATTCACAATGCGTTGATAAAAACCAGCGGCTGCATAAAATAACCTTCTTTAAAAATTGTTATGTTTGTATATGAACTTGACCGACAAGAAGGCCATCCGTGTCGCCATCCTGGATATGTATGAGGGACACGTGAACCAGGGAATGCGCTGTATACGGGAAATACTCAACTTGTTTGGTGAAACCAATAATCTCGACCTTTCCTGGGATGAATTTGATGTACGGCTCGAAAAACAGGTTCCCGACCTCAGTTACGATATTTACATTTCCAGTGGTGGTCCCGGCAGTCCGCTGGAAAGCGAGGGAAACGAATGGGAAAAGGTGTATTTCAGCTGGCTGAATAAGGTGGAAAACTGGAACGCCAACCCGGCCCATGTTCAGAAGAAGCAGGTCTTTTTTATCTGCCATTCCTTTCAGTTGGCCTGCCGGCATTACAATATTGCCAGGGTAAGCAAACGCAGGAGCACCGCATTTGGCATCTTCCCCATGCACCTGCTTGCCGAAGGAAAAACAGAGACCATATTCAATGGGTTAAAAGACCCTTTTATTCTGTTGACAGCCGCGATTTCCAGGTAATTGAACCCAACCATAATAAGCTCAGGCAGATGGGCGCTTGTATTTTAGCCATTGAAAAAGAAAGGCCCCATGTTCCGTTGGAAAGAGCTGTAATGGCCATCCGTTTCAATGATTGCATGATCGGCACCCAGTTTCATCCCGAAGCGGATGCCATTGGTATGAGCCTGCATCTGCAGACAGAAGAAAAGAAGAAAACGGTCATTGAGAACTACGGTATGGAAAAATGGCAGTCCATGATAGACCACCTGAACGACCCCGAAAAAATAATGTGGACCTACGCACACATCCTTCCCAATTTCTTGTTCAGTGCAGTGGAAAGCCTGCAGTTTGCCGAGGCATAGCCACTAATTCCACCAATTGACCCAATTACACGAATTCAGCTTTCGTACCAGTGCATGACAAAAGCAGGCTGTTAAATGATTTTTTATGTTTATTTTTATTGCAGTCAATAAAAATAATCCCAAAGAATTACTGCTATGGTAAAAGAACTCAGGGAAAAATTCAATGCGGCTTTTTCCAAGGAAAGGTATGATGCCTACATGGCAAAGATCGAAGCGCTGCACCCGGGTGCACTTGATTTCCGGAATGCAGAAACACCCGTTTTTGTGCCGAAAGATTTCAAAGATAAAATGCTGGGCGCCTGCGAAGACATCATTGATGTGATCACGGATCCGCTGTTCGGCTCATTGACCGACCGGGGCATACCGGCCAATGTAAAAGTGCCCAATGAGAACAGCCGCACCGAATTCATGGTATTTGATTTTGGCATCTGTGAAAATGAACAGGGTGAACTGGAACCGCAACTGATAGAAATGCAGGGCTTCCCGACTTTGTACGGTTTCCAGGCCTTCCATTCGGAACTGACCGCCGGGTATGCAAACCTGCCGGATAATTATTCTCCATACCTGAATGGCTATAATAAAGAAACCTACATACAACTGCTTAAAGACATCATCGTAGGTGATCTGAACCCGGAGAATGTGATCCTGCTCGAGATCTTTCCGGAGCAGCAAAAGACACGAATAGATTTTTACTGCACCCGGCAGTTGCTTGGGATCAATATCGTTTGCCTGACCAAATTGATTGCAGAGGGCAAAAACCTGTTTTACGATAATAACGGCGTAAAGACACCCGTCAAACGTATCTACAACCGCCTCATCTTCGACGACCTGCAGAAACAGGAAGGCCTCGATGATGCTGTTGACCTCACCAAAGACTATGACGTGGAATGGGTGCCCCATCCCAACTGGTTTTACCGCATCAGTAAATTCACCCTGCCTTTTATACGCAACCCCTATGTGCCACACACGTATTTTTTAAGTGAGCTGAAACAAATGCCTGCCGACCTGGAGAATTACGTACTAAAGCCCCTGTTCTCTTTTGCAGGCATGGGCGTGGTCATTGATGTTACGCCGCAGGATATTGAAGACGTGAAAGACCCGGAGAACTGGATATTGCAGCGGAAAGTAAAATATGCCGATATCATCAAAACCCCCGATGGGCCTGCCAAAGCAGAGATAAGGCTTTTCTATTTCTGGAAAGAAGGATGGCCAAGGCCGAAAGGGGTACATAACCTGGCAAGGCTGAGCAAAGGAAAAATGATCGGTACACGGTACAATAAGAACAAGGAATGGGTTGGAGGGAATGTTGCTTTTTTTGAAATGTAGGTCCTCCCTTGAAAGTTGAAAATTGAATATTGGGTATTGAGCATTTTAGAGGATATATTCAACAACCAATGTACAATATTCAATACTCAACGAACAGGCATTTTCGTCAATAAAAACTTTTCGACAGATGAAAAACGGCTTAGCAAGATTTGATCTTTACCTGAACCAGTTGCAGGGCCTCCTTACAAAGTCGGCCAAACAAAAGAACCCGGCGCTCTGGCTTTACCAGAACAATGCCCGTACTCCCCTGTTCATGTTGGAAGGGCTTGCTAAACTTTATGCCGGTATCCACAATAAAAAGAAGTTCACCAAAATAAAAGCCCATTTCAAGTTGCTCGAAGATGCCATCGGGCAGATCGATTACTACGATGCGTTTGCAAAAGAGTTTGCTGCTGATAAAAAGATCCCGGCAGCAATAACATCCTACCTGCAGGCGCAGGCACGTGAAAAAATTCAAAGCCTGAACGAGATACTGACAGAGAAGGACTGGCTGGGCAGTGAAAAAAGCCGTAGTGAAAAGATCAGGAAGAAACTGGCAAAGGCAGACTGGCAAAATGAAAAAGAAGAGGTGGAAAGTATCCGGGGGTTTTATATCAATGCCATCAACAGCATCCTTGAATTTGTGAACCAGAAAAATTTTCATTTTGATAACGTGGAAAAGGACCTGCACGAGTTGCGACGGATGATCCGCTGGCTGAGCATCTACCCGCAGGCATTAAAAGGATGCATTCAGTTGAGTGAATCAAAGAACGCACCCGGATTCCTGGCAAAATACCGCAGCAAAGACATCACCGGCTCCCCGTACAATACCATGCCGGATGCAGCCGGTCACAACCATTTTTTATTACTGGATAAGAACAGGTTCTATGCCCTTAGCTGGATGATCGCTGAACTGGGCAAACTGAAAGACAACGGGCTGCGGCTGGAAGTGACCCTGGAAGCGCTGTTGCAGGCATCTCCGGTCAAAGAAAAAGAGGCCCTTGCCAAAGCAAAACAATACGGTGGCCCGGGCCAGTTGACCATCCAGCAGGTCCTGGACCGGTCTGAAGCGCTTTTTAAAACATATTGCAGGGAAAAAAACCTGGAGGCTTTGATCGCGGGTTCTGCTTCTGTTACAAAATAATATTCCCGTTTCATTCATCCCCTGTTCCGGTAAGGATTATTCCCTTATCTTTACCTAACTTTAGACAAGACTAAATTTTATTTTAGAGCTATGATCAAACTATCAGCCCTGGCCGCTTTTTTATGTTTTTGCTTCCTGCCTGCCTTCGCACAGGTGGAAAAGATCGATACCGACCGGCCCGACCAGACCGAAAGTGCCGTACTCGTTCCCCGGAAATGGCTACAGTTTGAATCCGGTATTGGCAAACAGCAAAACAAACCCGGCGATATAGGATTCCAGCACCCCACCCTGCTCAGCAAATACGGTTTGAATAAACGAATTGAGTTCCGGCTGATCACCACGCTTGCCACGAACCATTTTTATGATGGTTCGCAGACCAGGCAAAGAGAATCGGGGCTGGAACCGGTGGAACTGGGAGCCAAAATTGCACTGTGGGAAGAAAAAAAACTATTACCCAAAACATCCCTCATATTTCATTTTGCCATCCCCAAACTGGCTTCTAAAAAATTCAGGGCAGATAAACTGGCACCGAATTTCCGGTTTACCATGCAGAACAGCATTACTGACGCCATCGCCATTGGCTATAACCTGGGGGCCGAGTGGGACGGGTACAATGATGAGGCCACCTGGATATATACGTTTGCTCCCGGTTTTTCTATCGGCAAAAAATGGTACGGGTATGTGGAAGCATTTGGCTTTATATCCAGGCTGCGTGAACCCGAACACAGTCTAGATGCCGGCATTGCCTGGTACGCTACCCCTGATCTTAAACTTGACCTGTCGTCTGGTTTCGGAATAAGCAATGCAGCACCGGATTGGTACGTTGCATTTGGATGGTCCGTTCGTTTTAAGACCGGGAAATGATCATTGCACGAGCCTTTTCACCTGGTCAAACAATTCCTTTCCCTCCAGGTCTATTGCAACGATCTTGCCGGTTCTGTCCAGCAAAAAACTCGTGGGCAGCTGGTCTACAAAATACCGTTCAGCCACTTTTGACCTCCACCCGCTGTTATCGATCACCTGTGTGTACCTCAGTTTATCCTGCTTGATGGCTTTCAGCCATTCCTTGCTTTTTGTATCCAGCGAAACAGCAAAGATCTCAAACCCCTTATCCTTGTACTTACTGTACAGCTTTTGCAGGTAGGGATTGGCAGCCCGGCAGGGGCCGCACCAGCTTGCCCAGAAATCGATCAGTATCACTTTCCCATTCAACGATGATAACCGGATGATACTGTCCTTTATACCCGGCAATTCTATTTCCGGCACGGTTTCCCCCACCCTGAGCTGGGCCCTGCCAAACAATGAGCCCATTAGAATGAGCATGACCAAAAAAATTGTTTTCATTTACAACAGTTTCTTTTTTGAAATAATGACAATATGAATACCAGTATCTTTTTCACCATCGGTCTTTATTTGATCTTAAACCGCAGTCCTGCATAGAACATCCGTCCATTTACCGGCCCCCAGATCATCGATGCATCAAAGTATGGGCTGAAGGACTGGTCTGCAACCAGCACCACGCTCTTTTGAAAATAGTTGGCCAGGTTCTCAACGCCCACATAAAGATCAAGCGGGTATTTTTTGCCAACCGTTTTCGATACCTGCGCATTCATCAGCACAAAGTCGGGGGAATAAACCGGCAATTGATAAGCAGGAATATTTGCCTGTGTATCCGGCAGCCGCTTTTTACCATTGTATGTAATGGTATAATCAAATTTAAAACCGCTTACCGCATACGCCAGGTTCAAAAAGGCCCGGTTCCTTGCCACCAGGGGCCGCTCTTTCAACTGGCCACTGTACGTTGACCGTACATCAAAATACCGGTAAGCCAAACGAAGTTCAAATTTCTTGACCGGTTCTACATTCAACTCTGCCTGGAAACTGTTGGAAAACGACTTCCCCTGCAGGTTATAGTATTTCACTGACCGGGCATCTTCCATATCCACCACCACCTGGTTGCTGAAATCATTCCGGAAATAGTCCAGTGCAGCCGACGCTTCGTTCCCAAACAGTTTGAACTTCTGGTCGATGCTTACTCCCTTGTTCCAGGCCACTTCGGGATCAAGGCCATATGCTTTGCCCGGACCGGCTGCAATGATATTCACCTGCCGGGCGCTTACAAATACGCTGGTATTCTCCGCAAAGATATTTGCCGTACGTTGCCCGCGTCCCAGGCTTGCACGGATCGTTGTGCCGGTCACCGGTTCGTACCGGATGTTCAACCGGGGAGTTACAAAGAACCCGAACAAACTGTTGTGGTCTGCACGCAACCCCACTACGGCACTGAATTTAGTGTTGGGAGTATAAGTATATTCACCAAAGATCCCGGGTACAATTTCTGTGCGCCTGTAATTATTCAACTTAAAATCCTCATCATACCGGTCGTACAGAAAACTCAACCCCGCCCTGAATTTATGAATGGTTGTTCCGATGATGGATTTGTAAATGAAATTACTGTATACCGTTTGCTGTTTTGCATTATACCCGGTCAGCCCGAAATAAGAATCCTGGCGGTGGCTGATGCCTGCAACCTGCAGACCCAGGCTCTTGTATTTTTTTTCAGGAAATACATAACCGATCTTTGCAAATCCTTCATAACGCTCCGTATTGATCCCGAGGCCGTAACGGTTCGTTGTATTTTTATCCGATGCCGGGTCAAAACCTACTTCCCCCCCGGTTCTTTTATCATTCAACACCTTGAATCCAAACTGTACCAGTGTGCCCTTGCTGTTATCAAACTTGTACCGGTTGACCAGGCTTACCGTGTTGCCCGTTGGCAGGTCACGGAACCCGTCCTTGTTAAAATCCAGTTTTTTATTGGTGAAAAAGTCATCATGCAGCAGCAAAGCGGTTGACCAGTTCTTGCTGATCTTCTTTGAGAGGTTCAGGTTCAGGTCCGTTTTCCCATAATCATTCACGTAAACATTTGCCAGCAATTGTTCACTGCTTTCGGGTTTTTTCAATTCCACATTTATCTGCCCGGCAATGCTTTCATAACCATTGGCCACAGAGCCAACCCCCTTTGTAAGCTGGATGGATTCGATCCAGGGGCCTGCAATTGAATTAAGTCCAAGCGGCGTTGCAATGCCCCTCGGCCCCGGCAGGTTCTCCACGGTAAGTTGTGTATAGTTACCGCTCAAGCCCAGCAACTGGATCTGTTTTGATCCTGTAACCGCATCATTATACGAAACATCCACCGAGGGATTTGTCTCAAAACTCTCACTGAGATTGCAACAGGCCGCCTTCAGCAACTCGGCACCCGACATGGTTTGTGTACGTATCGGGCTGAAATTGTTGATATAGGTAGACCGCTGCTTTGATGTAACCGTAACTTCCTTCAATTGCCGGTTGGATGCCAGCACGATCTTCAGTTCATCCATTTCCGGAACGGAGAGGGTATCCGATTGATAACCGGCATAGCTCACCACCAGCCTGCTGGCTGTTCCGTTGTGGCGTATGCTGAATAAGCCCGTACTGTCGGCCAATACCCCGTCACTGGTGCCCAACCAGAATATGCTTGCCCCCGAAAGGGGTTTGAACTTTCCTTTATTGTCATCTTCCAGCACAATGCCCTTTACCAGGTGTGAAGACGGGGCCCTGCGGAATGAAGAATCCATTGCTGCTTTTATTTCCATAAGCTGCGGGGCAAGGGTATCCTTTTTGATCTCCTCCATCATGGTTTCCATTTCGCGGTAATGACAACAGGCCGGCAGGGCATTATAGACCATCTCCTTCGCCTTCTTATTATCTATATCATGTCCAACTGCCACGATCCGGTTCTGTATCTTTTCCAGCGATGCCAAAGACGGGTTATAGACCAATGAAAGCATTTTGGAATCTACATCCCACACTGCTTTTTTAACACCCCGGATCCTGGCGGTATTTTCAATACGGTCTTTACACATTTCGCAGGCGCCAAAGACCTTAAATACCACTGCTGTATCCGGCAATGCTTTTTTATTCTGTGCAAAAGATGCTTTACCCGGAACCACCAGGCAAAGCATCCATGAATATTTTATCCATTTCATAGTACTGTTCTTACTGTTTTTCCTTCAGGTCCATTCCGCATTTTGAACACTTGCCGGGCTTATCGCTGGTAACATCGGCATGCATCGGGCAACTATAACCCTTCACGCCATCTGTTTTCATGGTCTCTTTCTTCTGCTTTACCAGGTCCATTCCGCATTTTGAACATTTAGCCGGCTTGTCGCTGGTAACATCGGCATGCATGGGGCAGGCATAGGTTGCTTCGGAAACAACGTCTGCTGATCCCCCTTCTTTGCGCTCGTATTTGCAGCAGCCATGTAAATTGTCGTAGGCTTTATTATCGGCAATAAGATCCTGTGTATCGTAACCTGATTTTGCAATGGCCTCCTGGATCTTTGCAGAAGATGTTTTGCTTACCGCATAGGTAACCTTAAGTTCCTTGCTGTCTTCATTCCAGGTTGCTTTTGTGGCACCGGCTTTTTTAGCCGCTTTTTCGATGGTTGTTTTGCACATGCCGCAGTTACCCCATACTTTAATGGTCTCTGTTTTTGAAGACTGGGCATACGTTGTATGGAAGGAGAATATGCTGAACAGGATGGCAGCAACGAATGATAATGTTTTCATTTTATAAAATTTTAAGATTAAGAAATAATTCATGCGTACAGCACGACGCACCGCTGTTTGGTAACAGCGATGGAAAAGATCTCAGCCAATTCTATAGTCTGAAAATGCAGTTCTTTATACAGGCAGAGGGGCCTGTATGATCCGGGGGAGCATGATCGTTGATCGCTGCCAGCCCGTCAGCAACCGGCATTTGCCATTGATACTGGCTGTACGCATGGGCAATGATGAGATCACCCTGGGTGAGTTGTAAATCGTTGGAAGCAGAATAGTGTGAGTCACTTATCTTGTAGAACTTAAATTCATCGTGGCAGCACCCGTTATCCGTGTCGGTCATTCCGCATTTGCCGCACTTGTCGCTGGTGGAACCATAAAATTCCACACCAGCCTTCTTACCCATGCAATAATGTATCTCCATGGCAATTCCCGAAGAAACTGCCAGGTACAATATTGCTAATATGCCGGTATAGATCTTTTTCATCCGCTACAAAATTAAGCCGGATTTCGCAGAAAGCAACTGTTTAATCGTTAATATTTGTACGAATTTCGCCAGGCTAGTTTACAAAACCCCAGCGGATCCCGAACCGGAACATAAAGCCCTGCATGGGATAATGAAGGGCGGCGAAATTATTGTTGGTGAAGCCAAAGCCATTGGTAAAGCGCACGGTATTGAGGTTTTCGGCACGGATAAAAGCAGTGAACGATTTGATTCGGAAGTGGAAGAAAGCGCTGATATCGGGCAGGTTCTTTACAAGCACGGAGTCCTGCGGTGTGAATTGCCCGACCACCGGCGAATAGTTATAGGCCTCAAAAGGAGTATGATACCTCACTTCCAGTCCCGTACTCAGGTTAAGATTTTTATAGAAGATGCCTTCATAGGCTATGCTGTTCCGGGTAAAAAACAACGGGACCTTGATCGCTGCACTGCCATCCACCACCTGCACAGTTGCATCGGCATACCATTTCCATCTTTTGGTAAGACTGATCTTTTTTGATGCAGATACCTGCAGCAGGTTGATGACCTTGCTACTCTGGGCCGTACGGAAATAATCATAGAAATAAGCCAGGTTGGTTATGATATGATTTTTGAAGCCGAGATTAATGAAGGAGTTATTTGCCTCGGCGCCAAAAGAAATGATGTTCTCTTTTTTACCGAGGCTTGCATTGTTGAAATTGAACGAAGAAGCATTATCATAAATGAATGACGGGGACCGGTTCACATTCTTAAAGAACAACCGAACGCCGCCTAACTTTTTATTGAGGTACCGGGCAATGGTGATATAAGCACTGTAATCACCGGCATTCAGTCCATTTACATAAAACTCCCCGGTGGCCAGGATGTCCCATCGTTTATTACGGGTCTTATTCCGGTATTCGCCGTGAAGGACGAGGTTATGATAATTGCTGGTCCGGTATTTCAGTTCTCCCTTTATGTTCTCCAGTCTTGCACCCAGCAGTAAGAACTGCCCCGGGTTCTTTGTGTCGGGAAACTGAAGCAGAGAAAAGTCATTGCTGATAACGGTCCATTTTTCCCGGGCATAAAAACTATCGATGGCCTGCTTCAGGGTGGTGTCGTACCATTGTTTATAAATGAGGGAATCTGCCTTCTCATCCCGGTATTGATAATTGTAGGTACCATACGTAAAGCTATGCTGTATCCTTAGTTTGGGATAGAATAAATATTCCGTTGTGGAGTCATTGATGGCAACAGAATCTTTCTTCCCGATATCATAGCTCTGGCGGATGAACAGGGTGAAGTCCTTGTAAATATTGCCGGTGGTCACCGATGAAAGGAATGGGTTCGGTTCAAACAGGTTCGCATTACCCAGGTTCACCGGTATCGAATACCGTTTTTTATTGTTCGGGTCAAGCAACAGCGAGTCGGCGGTTATTCCCCCGTTCTCTGATTTCTTGATGGTATTACCCAGCAGTATGAAATAGGCCGCATATCTTTTGCGCTTGCCCTGGTAATTGCTGAACAGGCGGTAACTTTTATGATTGCTGTTCTGGGTAACAAAAAAACCGGGGGCGCTCACCAGCCGGTAATCAAATCCAAAGCTCCAGTTGGGCCGGGGGCTTTGGGTATGAAAGGCCTTTATCATCTGTTCTTTGCCGGATGCCAGCTGGTAGCTGAGTTGTGTAAAAGGCCGGTTGGTCTTATAGAATTTCGATCCTTCCAGCGTATAGCGGTAAATATCGTAGGCATGAAAGCCGGCGTCCCATCCCGCCCGGGCATGGGGTGCATAGATCAATGAATAAGCGGCCGCCCCGTTATTGCCAAGATACTGGTGTGTGGAAGGAACGGAAAATAGTTATCAAAATCATTGATGGATGAATCAAAATAATTGCTGCGGATGGAATCAAGGTATTTGTAGGTGATGGAGATGGAATCCTTTTTATCGTCGCGGTGAACAAAACCGATCGTATCCTTACTGCCGCCACCGCCGATATTCCGTACCCGGTCGCCGATCTTGTTCAGCAACTGCGGCTCCTGTGCGTATGTAAACTGAAAAAAGAATATCAAAGCCACAAAGGCTATCGTTTGCTTCATCGGTTTTACTTATAGTTGTGCGATCAGTTCGCAGAATAATGCCTTGAATTTTGGCTCGGCTGCTTTTGCAGCCTGTAATACCTCTTCATGCGTGACCGGCGGCTCCCCTGCTTCCCGTATCCCCACATCGGTTACCACGCTCATGGCAAAAACGGGCAGTCCCATGTGCACGGCCGCGATCACTTCCTGCACCGTGCTCATGCCCACCACATCACCCCCCATGGCAAGGATCATCTTATATTCTGCCAGGGTCTCAAATGTGGGACCTGTTACCGCCACATATACCCCTTCCTGTACCGGTATATTTTTCTGCGCAGCGATCTTCTTTGCCTTTTGAATAAGATGCTTTTTATACGGCTCACTCATATCGGGGAACCGGGGTCCCAGTTCCCGGTAGTTCTTACCCACCAACGGGTTGGGGGTAAGCTGGCTGATGTGGTCGGTGATGATCATCATATCCCCCACTTTAAAAGAAGGATTTACACCCCCGGCTGCATTGCTCAGCAACAGGGTTTCAATGCCCAGGAATTTCATTACCCGTATCGGGAAGACCACCTGTTCAGCACTGTATCCTTCGTAATAATGAAAACGGCCAGCCATGGCCACCACTTTTTTTCCGGCGATCTCTCCAAATACCAGTTTGCCTTTATGCCCTTCTACTGTACTCACCGGGAAATGCGGAATATCGCCATAAGGAATTTCCATTTCAACGTTCATCGCATCGGTAAAACTTCCCATCCCGCTGCCCAGTACAATACCCAGGCCGGGTTTATGGCTGTAACTCTTTTTAATAAAATCAACCGCTTCATTTATTTCCGCAATCATTCCTGTTTCTTTTTTAGCGCCAAAGGTAAGGTAAGATACGTTAAGGGAATGTTTGGGTTGGAGGAGAAAGTTTGGGGTTTGGAGTTTGTGGTTTGTGGTTTGTGGTTTGTGGTTGGGGCCTTACTTATTTACAGATGCTTAAAAATGCCGGATCCTTATAATGAAGAAAGTTCAATAGAGCGACCCCGTACAATTGTGCGACGCTACCGCTGCTGAACAGAGAAATATTGCCCGGAACATAAAAACACAAACCTCAAACCATAAACTGTTTTTATTTATCTTCGCCGAAACTTTCAATTTTATGAATCTTCACGAATACCAGGCAAAGGAATTACTGAAAAAATACAATGTCCCGGTGCAGGAAGGGATACCCTGCAGCACACCCGGCGAAGCAGAACAGGCTTACCGGCAGATCCATACCCAGTACGGAAGCAATTTTGCCGTGGTAAAGGCGCAGATCCATGCAGGTGGCCGTGGTAAAGGAAAGATCGCCGGCACCGAACAGCGTGGTGTGGCTGTTGGAAAGAATGCAGATGACGTAATGCAGATCGCTAAAAATATCTTAGGCGGCACATTGGTGACCATACAAACCGGACCGTCCGGGAAATTAGTAAGCAAAGTGCTGGTAGCCCAGGATGTTTATTACGAAGGCCCAAGCCCTGTCAAGGAATTTTACCTGTCCATATTACTTGACCGGTCAACCGGCCAGAACGTGATCATGTACAGTACCGAAGGCGGGATGAATATCGAGGACGTGGCCCATGATACCCCGGAAAAGATATTTAAAGAATGGGTTTACCCCGGCGGGGCTTTGGAAGCTTTCCAGGCAAGGAAGATCGCTTTTAACCTGGGATTAAGCGGAGCCGCTTTCAAGAACTGTGTAAAATTCGTGACCAACCTTTACAATGCATATGTGGGCGCAGACTGCGGAATGCTTGAGATAAACCCGCTTTTCAAGACCAGCGACGATAAGATCATTGCCGTGGACTGCAAGATGAATGTGGATGACAATGCATTGATGCGTCACCCGGACATTGCATCGCTCAGGGACCTGAGTGAAGAAGACCCCACCGAAGTGGAAGCAGGACAGTATAACCTGAATTTTGTAAAACTGGATGGTAATGTGGGGTGCATGGTAAACGGTGCAGGGCTTGCCATGGCAACCATGGATATGATAAAACTCAGTGGTGGTGAACCGGCAAACTTCCTCGATGTGGGCGGTACTGCCAATGCCCAGACAGTAGAAGCCGGTTTCCGCATCATTTTAAAAGACCCGAAAGTAAAGGCGATCCTCATCAATATTTTTGGCGGCATTGTCCGTTGCGACCGGGTGGCACAGGGCGTGATCGATGCATACAAATCCATAGGGAACATCAACATCCCCATCATTGTCAGGCTCCAGGGAACCAATGCCGATGTAGCAAAGAAACTGATCGACGAAAGCGGGCTGAAAGTACAAAGCGCCATCCTGCTGAGCGAAGCGGCAGAACTGGTGAACAAGGCTGTGGCCTGATCCCTGTTCCGTAACTGATTTCCTGATCCCGCCAAACAGGCGGGATTTTTGGTAGGGTATCGGTTTGGAAATTTTTAACTATAAATCCTGTCATGCTGATACACTACCGGATTTTTTATCTTAGCTTCCTAAACAACCAAAATGCTTCAACTTGCTTTCTCCCTTTTCCTGAAATAAAGACCGAAAGGTTATTACTCCGCAAACTGGTAAAAGCAGATGGACCGGAAATGTTGTTCCTGCGGTCTGATGACCGGGTGATGCAATACATAGGCCGGGAGAAAACAAGATCACTGGAAGAAGCAGAAGCATTTATTGACAGGATCAATGCATCGGTGGATGCAAACGAAACCATCATGTGGGCCATTGCCATGGCCAATGACCCCGGCACCCTGATCGGCACCATCTGTTACTGGCGCATGCAACCGGAACATTACCGTGCCGAAGCAGGCTATGTACTCCACCCCGGCTTCTGGAACCGGGGGATCATGACAGAGGCCTTACGGGCCGTGATCCGGTATGGGTTTGAAGAAATGAAACTACACAGCATTGAAGCGCATATCAACCCGGAGAACCTGGCTTCGGGCATCGTACTGGAGAAAACCGGGTTTACCCGGGAAGCATATTTCAGGGAGAATTATTTTTTCAGGGGCAAATTCACCGACACAGCCATCTACTCGCTCGTATCAAAAATAAAATAGTACGGTATAGTATTCGTATTTCACCGGTATTATTGTAATTTATCCGGGTAAATCCCAAATTCTCATCATTAAACTCTATTACTATGAACCAGATCGAACAACGGATATCTAAACTGGAAAAAAGCCTGCGCATGTACCGGCTGTTTTTCGGAACATCGGTGATCCTGTTAATTGCGGTGGTACTTATGTCATCCGGCAAAAAGAATGATGTACCTGACCTTGTAAAAGCAAAGGCATTCCAGGTAGTGGACGACAACGGGAAGGTATTACTGCTGCTGAACAAAGAAAAAGGGAATGGCCAGATGGCAACCTATTCTTCTTCCGGTGAAAGACTGGTACGCCTGTTCACCTCCGATGGAGGAGCCGGGGCCATCAATACCTTTGATGCAAACGGCACCCTCAATTTTAAAGTTACACGTACCACCGAAGGCGGTGGCTATATGGCCCTTTACAACTCCGTGGAAAAAGAGATCATGGAAGTGGGTGTTACCCGGAGCAACTCCGGTTATTTCCAGATAAATGATGACCAGGCAAATAAACTGGTGTGGCTTACGCGTACTTCGGGGGGCGGAGGTTATATGTCGTTATCCAATAAAGGCACGGAAACATTGGTGATGTCCACACCGGAAGTTGGTTCCCGGCTAAGCATTTATAACAGTTACAGTACCCGGATCGGTTATCTTGGAACACAGGATGACCGCAGCGGTAACTTAACCGTTTATTCCAGCGGCGGTTCACGGATCGGCGGCGTTCCCAATTATTAATGTTATTGAAAAAAATATTGGCTGCTGCAGGACGATGGATTTCCTTCGTTCCAGGTTATCCCAATACTACCCGGTGGGGCTATTGGTAAAGCTGATCCGATCAAAGGATCAAAGAGAGGTTTGCATTTTGCCCATCACCATTACTTTGGTTGGCACGGGTTTTTCAGGACCGGCGTCTTCCAGGGAAACGGCAAAGGCCTGTGCATTCCCAAAACTTTTCATTTGCTGGAAATGAACTGTTTTACCATTGATCTCTGTGGAGATGATGCCTCCGTTCACAGGCTTGCCATCAACAATTGCCCAGAACTGGTATTGTTTACCTTCCGGAGCTTTTGGCAGGTTGGAAGGATCAATATAGATTTCGTGACTATCCTGCATCCAATAGATCCTTGCAGCGGCATCAGGTACATCAGGCATTCCTTTCAAGGATACCGGCATCGCATTTTTGTCTCCCATTTTCCTCATATCGCCTTCCATTGACCTGGCAACCTGCTTCTGCTGCTCCAGTTCATTTTGTGTAACCTGCAGATCCTTACTGGCTGTCTGATACTTTTCGTAGAATGTATAATTAAACATCAAACTGCCAACCAATAAAATGATGCTGGCTGCAGCTGCATATTTCCAGGCCGGCGAGATCGAATGAACTTTTGCCGTTTCATTACCCACGGGCTGCAGTTTTACAACCGTTGCAGCGGTTCCTTTATTTATTCCGGCAAACAGTTTATCTTTTACCGAAGCGCCGGGTGCAACCGCATGTGCCTGTGCATAGCCCTCCAGCCCGGACTCTATGGCTGCGATCTCGGCAGCCACTTCAGGATATAGCTTTGCCCATTGCTGCACTTCAGCAGTCTCTGCTGCCGACGTGAGGCCGGTGCAATAAAGTTCCAGTATCCCGGATGATATGATCTCCTGTGCGTTCAACTGTATGCTAATATTTTTCTTAGTTCAATGATGGCGGCCCGCATCCTGGTTTTAACGGTTCCCAGCGGAATGCCCATTTCCTTCGATATCTCATCCTGGGTATAGCCGTTGAAATAGGCAAGGTCAATGATGCTTCGCTGTTCCGGCTTTAAATTAGCCAGTTGTTTTCTCAATCCCATGGCATCAAAACGCTCAGCCGTCCGGCCGTCGTCCGTAAAATTACTTACGGAATTCTCATCGCCCGAGATTTTTGCCTGTTTTTTATAACCCTTGCTCCGCAACGTGTCGATGGTCAGGTTCCGGGCCAGGTTCAGCATCCAGGTGAACAGCCTTCCTTTGGCGCTGTCGTAGCTGGAAAAATTATTCCAGATCCTGACAAAAGCCTCCTGTAAAATATCTTCTGCCAGTTCCCGGTCTTCCACCAACCGCCAGATGACCCCGTTGAGGGCGGCAGAATAATTGTCGTATAAATATGAAAATGCCTGTTGGTCTTTTTGTTGAAGCAGCAGTACCAGTTCTTCCTCGCTGTATTTTTTTACCTCGGCCAAACAGTCAGTAGTTAATTTATCCCCGAAAATAAACGATTTTCTTCAATCCGGGTTTCAGAAGAACTGTCGGTAGTGTCCTGTTTTGAATATTTTGCGACCTGTCATGCTGAGGAACGAAGCATCTCAGGTTAAGCAAACGATCCTGATTAGGAGATCCTTCGTTCCTCAGGATGACAATCATTCAAAATAGGACACTACCGAAGTTGGCAGGAAAATACTTAGGTTTGAAGCAGATTTTTACAATGTGATGAGAAACGGATCTGTCATAAGAACAATTGAGTACGGCGACAATGCGGCGCTGGCCAGGATCATACGGGATACGTTGGAAGAATTTAAGGCCAATAAGCCCGGCACCGTTTACTACGACGGGACCACCGACCGCCTGTTTGAAGTTTTTAAAAAAGAACGAAGCATTTATTTTGTGGCGGAATATAACGGGGAAATAATGGGAGGCAGCGGCATCTATCCAACGGCCGGCCTGCCGGAGGGCACCTGCGAACTGGTGAAATTTTACTTATCCCCCGCTGCAAGGGGAAAGGGCATCGGAAAAGAACTGTTGCAGAAATGCATTGCTGCCGCTAAAGAACTGGGGTATAAAATGATTTATTTAGAGACCATGCCCGAACTAACGATCGCCATACCCATGTATGAGAAATACGGCTTCACGTACCTGTCCTCGGCACAGGGCAACAGCGGGCATACAGGCTGTGATGTATGGATGATCAAAGAAATTGATGGATGATCTAAAGGATGCTTATCTCATACACCGCACTGAACAGGTACAGTTTACCGGTCTTTACTTCCATACACTTATACCGCTTCCTGATCTTCTCCCCTTTCTTAAATACCCTTCCTCCTTTAATAACGAACAGGGAACCTTCGGGAATTTGTTCAACCAGGTGTGTGCCTTCTTTCTTTTCATCATACTGATGCAGCACCCGCAATAATTTTTCATCGCCGCAACTGCTGGCGGCGGGGTTCTGCAATGTGTTAATCAGGGCTTTTTCAATATCGGCAGGAAAAACCTTCTTCAGCAGAAACCTGGCCAGTATCTTACCGAACTCATTCTTCCACTCCCGCCCATGTGCCTGCACCCGGTGGCCAAACTGTTCGTACGTGAACAGGTGTGCCAGTTCATGCAGCAGGGTTATAAGAAAGGCATATTGATTGAGATTGCCATTTACACTGATACGGTGTGTTTTATCAGCATGAGCATGCCGGTAATCGCCTAAGATGCTTTGGCGCTGCCGGGTTATGGTAAGATGTACATTATAATGCTGCAGGTAATACAGCACATCATCAAAGGCTCCGCCGGGTAAATAAGACCTTAACTGTAAAAGCGGCGCTTCCTGCTTAGGCATTTTTATTTTTATTCAGCTTCATGATCGTTCTAACCTCCACTATCAAAAAAATGATATAGATGATCATCGCCAGGTACACCGCCGGCTTGTTGAAAGAACTCCCGCTTAAAAAATAGTAGGCAACCACGGCGCCGATGCATACGAATATCTTTATGATCATTCCCGTCATCACACTTCGGATAAACACATTGGGGTTGCTCTTTTGCATAGCATTGTACTGCATCCGGAATACGATCATACTGGTGATAAAGAACAGGCAGTTGGCCGCCATCAATACGGTAAGATCAATTTTACCACCTGCATAAAACAAATATACTGCAACTACAGCAACGGCTAAAACAAAAAAAGTGATGATCAAGGGAAGTGTGATCCGGATGCGGGGGTTCATTAAATAATTATTTATTGATTTACGGCATTTGCAATTCCATTATTCAGTTCCACGATGTTGGCTCCGCCCATATTACATTTTCCGTTGAATACTGCCGTGGGCTCTATCTGCAGTTTACCGGCATAGATATCCCCGTTCAAAACGGTGGTGCCATGCAGGTAAAGCAGGTCCTGCACCCGTATCTTACCGGTGACCCGGCCCATGATATCGGCATGCTGCCCTTCAATATCGCCTTCCACCACGCCCTCTGCCCCGATGATGATCTTTGATTTTGCTTTGAGATTGCCTTTCAGAACACCATCAATACGGATGTCGCCATTGCTTTCGATGTTACCGGTGATGGTGGTGCCTGCGCCCACCAGGGTGCTTGCATTTGAAACGGTTTCGTCTGATGACCTGGATTTTGAATTGAACATAAGATTGGTTTTTAGTTGATATTTGAATTAATCGATGCTTTTTTCTGCTTTGGGCAGGATCAGTTTATGCGTATCCGGTACCGGCATATTACCTTTCAGCACTTTTTGCAGGTCGTTATAATACTGCTCTTTGTTCCGCAATGCCTGCTCCATCGAATCGGTCCTTATCTTCAGTATTTTATATTCCCGTATCTGCCTGGCATCGCCATAACCCGCCCCTGGCAAATAGTACTTAAGGGGGGTAAAGACAAGCAGGGCAATGATCAGTCCCACCAATACAACGAAAACCGTGCTTAAAAAAATATATACACTCAACCGGCTAAGCTTGAATTTAACTACTTCTTCATATGTATCTTCATTCATTACTACCAGCCGGTACCTGTTTCTGAGGCGCTTCAGGGTACTGTTGGCATCCAATTTTGCCATAATTTCCTGTTGAGGCTTAAAATTAAGAAATGAAGCCGAAAAAGCAATCTAAAACCCGCATTTGCGGCAATTACCCGGTACATTCTTTACTCACATGATAAAAAATCATTAAAGTGCAATAAAGAGGCTCATATATAAATATTATTTAGCAAAAAAGACCGATATTTAGCCCGCTATTCAACCTTTTGATTCATGCTGAAGAAAACGATAAATACCTTTTACATATTCCTTTTTTTTGTTGGATCACCTGCCCTTGTGCTTGCGCAACCTACCTGGACAATTGACCCGTTTGGCAAGGAGAAAAAGCCGGAAAAATTTGAGAACAGGAAGCTGGGTTCGGAGAAGACCGCCGATAAGAAATTTACGGTGATGCGTAATTTTTACCAGAACAACATCACCCACTACAATTACTATTACAATGCCAATAACCGGGTGAACTCGGTACTGGAAAGGGCCAAACTTTCACAAAAAGAAGATTATTCCAACCTGCTGGGCTTTTACCCGTATACCCTGGAAAGCACCGCTGCCCAAAAAAGCGAACTGGATTCGGTTATATATACCAGCACCGCCGGCATCCTGCTTCACGACCTGCGGAATGACTGGATCGACAATATGTACATGCTCATCGGGAAAGCATATTTCTTCCGCAAAGAACTTGACTCGGCTTTGATGACATTCCAGTTCATCAACTACAACCTTTTTCCCCGTAAGAGAAAGAATGACAATGATGACCGGATCGTGGGTACCAATGCTGCGGCCACCGGTTACAAAATTTCCATTGCCAATAAAGAGAAAAGGAATATCCTTCAAAAAGCTGTATCCCTGCCGCCCAGCCGCAACGATGCCCTGATATGGCTTACCCGTACCATGATCGAGCAGGATGAGTTTGCCGAATCCGGCGGTTTGATAAACACATTGCAGAACGACCCCAATCTTCCCAAACGATTACAGAACGACCTGCATGAAGTAACCGCGTACTGGTTCTACAGGCAATCCATTTACGACAGTTCCGCTGTTCACCTGGAAAAAGCCCTGAGCAATGCGGATAACAAACAGGACAAGGCCCGCTGGGAATTTCTGCTGGCACAACTTTATGAGGTAAGCGGCCATTACGATAAAGCATCGGAATATTACAGCAAGGCATCCAAGCATACCGTTGACCCGCTGCTGGATATCTATGCGCAACTGAACGAAGCAAAAATGATGAAGGGCGCTTCCAATCCCAAAGAACTGGACAAAAGCATCAGCAACCTGCTCAAAATGGCAAAACGGGATAAGTTTGAGACCTACCGTGATATCGTTTATTATTCTGCCGGCCAGCTTGCTCTGCAAAAGCCGGATACCATTGCGGCGGTCACCTATTTTAACAAGAGCCTTAAATACAACGAAAACAACATCAATTATAAGAACCGGGCTTATATGCAACTGGGCAATATTGCCTACGACCGGAAACAATACCGCCTGGCTGCATCCTTGTACGACAGTTTGAGAACCGGTTCCGATTCGGTCATGGATAAACTGATCGCCCGGATACAGGACCGGAAAAACGCACTCACTAAGATTGCCGAAGCCATCAGCAACATTGAACGGGAAGACAGCCTGCAACGGGTCGCTGCCATGCAACCGGCCGAAAGGGATGACTATGTAAAAAAACTGGTAAAGAAACTGCGTAAGGAAAGAGGGTTGAAAGACGATGGCAGTTCTGGCGGCAATATCCTTTACCCCGGCGGTAATACCCAGCAACAAACAGACCTGTTTGCAGGCAATGCCAGCAAGGGCGAATGGTATTTTGCCAACAGTTCGCTCAAATCAAGGGGATTCAATGAATTCAAAAGCAGGTGGGGCAACCGGCCCAACCTGGATAACTGGCGCCGCAAATCATCCATAGAAAAAACGGTGGCAAATAATAACCCGGCCGGCGGAAACCAGCCCGGCGGTAATGCAAAGGACAGTGCCGGCAAAAACAATGCATCGCAAACCACCGAGATAAGTTATGATGGCCTGATGAAGGACATTCCGCTGACAGCAGAAAGAATTGCCCAAAGCAATGAGATCATTGCAACCAATATGGTTGAACTGGCAAAAGCCTACCAGAACGAACTGGAAGAATACAGGCTTGCTGCAGATACATACGAGGAGTACCTGGAACGTTTCCCCGACCGCTTACTGGATGGCGAGATCTACCTGGGCCTTTATTACTGCTACACAAAGCTGGAAGACAAGGCAAAGGCAGCTCATTACAAGAACCTGCTGAACAATAAATTCCCGAACAGTAAGTCTGGCCAGGTACTCAACAAACCGGCGGCATCTGCAACAACCCCTTCGGCCAAGAACCCTGAAGCAACAAAACTGTATGAAGACATTTATACCCTTTTCATTGAAGGAAATTATGAAAAGGCCATGGCTGAAAAACGGAAAGCCGACAGCCTCTATGGTGTAAATTACTGGACACCGCAATTGCTGTATATCGAAGCATTGCAGCACGTGAAGAACCGGCAGGACAGTCTGGCCATTAAAGGGCTGCAAACGATCATTGACAATAACCCGGGTTCGCCGCTGAAAGAAAAGGCCGCCACGATGATCGATGTGCTGAAAAGAAGGGCCGAGATAGAAAAATACCTCACCGAACTGGAAGTGACCCGGATGGAAGATGGCAAGCCGGTAATAGTGGATGAGAAGCCAAAGCCTGTAGTAACCAAACCGGCAGCGGCCCCCCCTAAAGCAGACAGTATTAAAACCCCTGCCCCACCATTGAGCAGCGGACCGTTTGTGATGTCGGTTACTTCGCCGCACCATGTGCTGATGATACTGGACAAGGTTGACCAGGTTTATGTAACGGAGGCAAAGAATGCCTTCACCCGGTACAACAGGGAAAATTATTATGGCCAGCCCATCAACATCAATAAAGATGAACTGGATGCCGACCGCAGCCTGCTGGTAATATCCTCTTTCCCCGATGCTGCCACGGCCCTGCAATACTATGACAAGATAAAAAAGAGCGCTGCCTCCGAGGTATCCTGGCTGCCGGCAAACAAGTATTCATTCCTGATCATAACGGATGAGAACCTGCAGAAACTTAAAACCAATAAAGACATAAGCGGATATAAAAACCTGTTAAATACACAGTTTCCCAACAAGTTTTAACGTACCGCCCGTTACAGCAATAAACTCTTTTACTAGATTTATGGAATGATGTTTGCCCCCTCAACCTTCATTCCTGGATCATAACTACTAATTCATCCTTTCTATGAAGCGTTCTGTTCGGATACTATGGCGTGTTTTTATCGGCGGCTTTGTGTTAGTGCTGCTGATGTTCCTTTCCGCCAATTTTGGATTATTTGGCAAGATGCCTTCTGTGACCCAATTGCAAAATCCCGAAGCAGACCTTGCCAGCGAGATATACTCCGGCGATGCAGAGCTGATGGGTAAATATTATTCCGAGAACCGGAGCGAAGTAAAGTACAGCGAAATATCCCCCAACGTCATTAATGCATTGATCGCAACGGAAGATGAACGTTTTTATGAACATTCGGGTATTGATGCACAGGCCGTGGCCCGGGCCGTATTTACATTGGGCACCCAGGGAGGCGGCAGTACCATCACCCAGCAGGTGGCCAAACTGATGATGAAGCAGGGAAAAGGGAATATCGTGAAACGGGGTCTTGATAAGATGAAGGAATGGATTGTGGCCGTAAAACTGGAAAGGAATTTTACCAAGGAAGAGATCATGACCCTTTACCTGAACCGGGCGCCCTGGGGTAATGTATACGGAATACGGAATGCTTCCCGTACCTATTTTCAAAAAGAACCCAAAGACCTTAAAATAGAGGAAGCTGCGGTATTGATAGCGATGCTGAAAGGTTTTATCTACAATCCCATCGGGTATCCAAAAGCATCGATCGACAGAAGGAATACCGTTATCAACCAGATGGCGGTCTGCAAGCAGCATTTCCTGGCGGAGGCAGAAGCCGCAAAACTGAAAGCAAAACCCCTCATCACCAATTATAAGAAGATCGACGAGGACAAAGGCATCGCTCCTTACTTCCGGGCAGTACTGGCGGATAAATTAAGGGAATGGTGTAAAACACACGAGAACCCCAAGACCGGTGAACCATACAACCTGTATAAAGACGGGCTGAAGATATATACCACCATCAATTCACGCATGCAGCAATATGCCGAGGAAGCCGTGGTGCAGCATATGCCGGTGATTCAAAAGAAGCTCGACCAGTTGATGAAAGTGAACGGCAATAAGATATGGAAAGGACATGAAAGCACCATTGAAGCCGCATTTAAATATACCGAGCGCTGGAAGAACATGAAACAAGATGACGTGGATGAGGAAGACATCAAAAAATCATTTTATGTACCGGTAAAGATGAAAGTGTTTGCCTGGAATGCCAAACGGGAAAAGGATACGACCATGACCCCCTTTGATTCCATCAAGTACCATAAGAATATCCTGCAAACATCCTTTGCGGCCATGGACCCGAAGACCGGTGAAGTGAAATGCTGGGTAGGCGGCATCGATTTCAAGTGGTTCAAGTTCGATCATATAACCACCCGCAGGCAGGTAGGTTCCACCATCAAACCACTGATCTATGCACTGGCCATTGAAGATGCAGGTTATGGCCCGTCCACCGAAATACCGGGCGGGCTGGTGCAGTACGGAAAAGAAATGCGGACCTTCAGCGGCGGCGGCGGTACATTGGCCAACTGCCTGGCCAAATCAAAGAATACGGCATCGGTAAGACTGACGAACCTGGTGGGAGTAAAAAAAGTGATCGAGTTTGCCAAAGACTGCGGCATCAAATCCCCGCTCCCTCCTTACATATCACTTGCATTAGGCGCTGCAGAGATCCCTATGCTGGAGATGCTGCAGGCATATTCCATGTTTCCGAATAACAGTTTCAGTACCGAACCTATTTTACTTACCCGGATAGAAGACAAGAACGGCAATGTACTGGCGCAGTTCGCTCCCGAAACAAAACAGGTTATGAGTGAAGCATCTGCACATACCATGGTGCAGCTGATGCAGGGCGTGGTACAGTTTGGTACGGCCCATTCGCTCAATAATTATAATATCCCGGCACAAAAGGCCGGCAAAACAGGAACCACCAATGATAATGCCGATGGCTGGTTCATTGGGTATACCCCCGAATTACTGGCCGGCACCTGGGTGGGTTGCGAAGACCCGTTCATACGTATCTATGCCGGCACATCGGGTGGTAATGAAATGGCCTTGCCGAAGTGGGGATTGTTCATGAGCAAAGTGTATGCAGACAATAAACTGGGTTATGGCAAGATAAAAGAGTTTGCTGTTCCGGCTAACCTGAAGAATGAAGAATTGTCTGCAGATTCATGGGATAATGTGTTCAACAAAGGAGACAGTACCGGGGTGGATGCGGGGAACGGAACGGCAGATGATTTCTTTAACCAACCTCCCCCGGATGAGAAGATCGGAATTGAAAGCGAGATACCAAAGGCAGATACCGGTAAACAGAAAAAGCCCGAAGATAAAAAAGGGAATACTCCTGCCGTAAACCCGGCTGATGATAAAAACAAAAAACCGGTAAAACAAAAACCGGCGAATGATTATTAGCAGCCCCGGTCATTCGATCCATTTTTCAATGTGTATCAATTTCCCTTCGTCATTGATACCTTCCAGCACGATCCTGAACTTACGTGTAAAGTCATTATTGTAAAAAATTACCGGTACTTTCCTGTTTGCTGCATTGGTTAAAATATAAGGCATCCACAGCAGGGTTGTGCGGGCATCGGTACCCGTTGTTGCATTCGTTTGCGAATAATCCGGCGAATAAAATTCCTTCAGCGGCGTGTATCCCGCTATCTTAACCACACCAAGGTCTTTATCTGTCGGGCGCCTGTCAATCAGGTCATCGCCTTTCCGGGTATAAACAGACAATGCAGGATTAATGCCTGTACCTCCTCCTGCCTCGGGTCCCCGTCCCATAAAATTGGGGATCAGTTTGATGTAAGCCACTTGCGACAAACTCAAACTCTCCAGTTCGCTGGTAGTCATTTCATGCTCATCAATATAGATCAAAACAGTTTTACCATATAAAGTTAACGACCTGCCGGCTGCTAAATTGAAATTACCTATACGGATCTGGGGCATGGCACTTCGGATATAATTGTAAATATCCAGTTTGGTCCATGCTTTTTCATCATGAACCACATCATATGAATAGCCAGTAGCGCCCCCCGAAAATATTCCGCTGGCATATTTTTCATCCATCTTGACCAGTGGATCGTTCTTCCAGTTGCGCCAGCCATTGGCTTTTACCACCACCCCTTCCAGTGTTTTTTCGTTGTTGAATTTTTTGATGCCGTTATTGCTGCTGTAGTATTGAAACAAGGATGTATTCGGGTTATATACTGTTCCGGCCGGGTCCGGTGCCAGTATTTCCTGGTAATTACTGATGGAATTGGACACCGGGTAGGTAAAATTGTATTTACTGAAGGCGATCTGTTTATTGTTCTCCTTGTTTTTATTGAATGAAAAGTAGATCCTTGCTGTATCATAAAATACCAGTCCAGTTTGTTTTAATAAACCGCTTTTATCCGGTTTCACTGCATAAAAAGTATTGGTACTGTCAATGGTCTTTACGATCAGGTTCACCTGCTCGTCCTTATCCATCTTTTCCTGCACTTCTTTTCCTATTTGCCCGTAAACCCCCAGGTATTCATCCACCGGGTATTTAATGACCGGTGTTTTCTGTACCATCATATCGGCCCAGTGGTAGCGGCGCCAGCCATTGGTAAGCATGACCAGGTCTAATTTTGCTTTCAGCCCGGCATCGGTATTGTTCGTAAAATAATATGCCGGGTTGTGTACATATCCCCTGATATCTCCTTTCAGTAATAACCCGCTGATGATCGTATTGCCCGTTTCTTCCCCATTCATCTCCGCATCTGTGATGCTGAGCGACATGTTTGCCGGGATGGTATCTGCAACCAGTATCTCCAGTTCATTCTTTCCCCGCTTCTGCATACTTATTGCCGTGCTGTTCAATGTTGCATTGACGGAGAAATTATCATTGTTGATGAAAGCAACCCGTTCGGCCACCGGCTGCCAGCCGGCATCAAACACCGTAAGCTGCATTACGCCCGATGGCAGGGTATTTACAGGGACCATCCCCGTGAATGGTTCCCCATCCTTTACGGCAATGCTGGTCCGGTAAAAGATCTTCTGGTACATGTACATCAGTATGTGCAGCGAATCGGAACCGGTCTTATTGATCACATTGTAAAACAACTTCTCTTTTTGAACGGTAAGTTTCAACGACAGCCCCGCAGTTCTTGCGTCGGGCAGCCAGGTCTGCATTTTGTTGCCACCATGATCCATCCATTCGGCATAATATTTATTGCCGGGTTCTATGTCTATATCAAATCTCCCCATTCCGTCATGCACAGCCTGTAAAGGCATCAGTACTTCCCCGGTCTCCTGCCTCTTAATAACGCCATTCACGGCAAAGGGCAAGCCGTTATTATAATTTGCTTTAAAGGCGACCGTATTCCTGGTTCCGTCAATTACATCACCGCCTTCAGGAAAAAAACTGAGCGAAACTGTTTTAGCAATATTCTCTGCCTGGGTTTTTGAACTGTTGCTATGCAGCCTGATCGTTCTGGTAAACAGGGCCGTTGTATCAAAATTCATCATCCATGCCGTATAGGCCCGGCATACCAGTTGGGTTGACTTCAGGCTGTCGGGTATATTAAAGTATCCATCGGCTGTGGAATTAAAGATGGGGTTTACCGATTGTTTCAGCAGCCGGCCCTTTTCATCATAGAGGGCCGCATAAAAATTGGTACTCCTTTCAGCCGGGAGGTTCTCTTCAAAAAGATATGCCTTGAACCAGATGGTCTCACCCGGCAGGTAGGTCTCTCTATCAAAATGAATATAGATCTTCTCCTGCGGAAAATTCGTACCATACAGGTTGATGCTGTTTTCGATTTGCTGCGCTTTCAGTGCAGGAACAAAAAAAACAAAACTCAGTAAGAAATAAAGCGGAAGGGATCTTTTTCGCAAAGGGTTATAGTTTTGATGATTAAAAATATCATTTTTTCCCGGCAGGTATGGCGGATATGATATAATAACAAAACTTTAAAGGGATGTGTCAGTAAGGGATGGAATAAAAAAGCCCCCTGGGAGGGGGCTTTTATGGTTATCTTTTTTATCAGTAATTTCTGACAGTCATTTCCACCCGGCGGTTCTTGGCACGGCCGGCAGCAGTTTTATTGTCTGCTACAGGTTTGTCCTGGCCATAACCGGTTGAAGTGAGCCGGCTTTCATCCACGCCTTTGCTAACGAGGTATGTTTTAACTGAAGCTGCTCTTGATTCAGATAAGGTCTGGTTCTTGTCAGCCTTACCGGTATTATCGGTATGGCCGTCAATATTCACTTTATACGTTGGATTCTCTTTTAAAATGGTAACCACATCATTCAGTTTAGGGAATGATTTTGCAAGTAATTTAGAACTGCCGGTAGAGAAGAATACATTCTGTGCAGCTTTATTCACCCTTTCAATGATCTTGGAATCAATTACCGGGCAACCGTAATTAGAAGCAGGGCCTTTTTCATTGATACATTTATCTTCTTCGTCGTTCACGCCATCTCCATCGGTATCCGGTACCGGGCAACCCTGGTAGCGGGCCACACCGAATACGGTCGGGCATTTATCTTCTTCATCATTGATGCCATCCTTATCCGTATCGGGTATGGGACATCCCTGGTAACGGGCCAGTCCTTTAACATCCGGGCATTTATCAGCATCATCTGCAATTCCGTCACCGTCCCTGTCGGGGCAGCCTTGTAAAGAAGCAAGTCCTTTTACATCGGGGCACCTGTCCAACGAATCGAGTACACCATCCCCATCCCTGTCTTTGGGAGGCTCTACCACCGGAAGCGGAATTTCAACCGGGGCCGGAGCCTTCCTGGCTTTCAGGTTAGCAGCAACACCCACACTATGATAAAAATGATAGGCTGCATTTTCAGTGACCGGCACACGGTATTGTGAGTTTAACAACAGGTAAACCTCATCGATCAACCTGATCTGGGTTCCTACACCAACGGGAATAAAAGCGCCGTAATATCCCCTGTATTTGGAAGCTCCCACACCAGCAGTAAGGAAAGGATTGAAGAAATACCTGTCTGTTAATAATTTCAGGTTTACCGTTGCGGCGCCTTCAAGCAAAAGACTGGAATTCTGGCGGGATGGTTTCCCGGGAACCGGGTAATCAACAAACGAGCCCGATAAGGTACCTGCAAAATCAAGATTATTGTTCAAGCCCTGTATATAGCTGACGGCCATACCCGCAGTCATGTATTTTCCTTTGCGCCATTCTTTCGAATTCAAAACGCTTGAAAGGCCGGCGGTACGCAGGTTAGCTGCAGTCCGGAAGTCATTGAGAAAGAAGTGGACTCCAAAGGAAGGACGTTTTTTATATTCTCCCTGCCCGAATGAGGTTGCAAACAGGCTGAGGGCAAAAAATACGAATAGGATTTTCTTCATAAATGTTAGTTTTCTTAATCGCAACAAAAATAGTCGCTTCAATTCAAAGCGTAAAATATTTTACCAACATATTTGTAACCCGGAGTAGCGGCGGCTTAGCCTGTAAATGCCTGTTTTACTGCATGTACCGGGCTATGGGATATCCTTTTTATCAATCACCTCCACCTTAACCCGGGTAAGTCCACGTGATATATAACCCAGCTTCTGGGCTGCTGCCCTTGATAGGTCAACCACCCGCTTCATCCGGGGATGAATACGGTCATTTATCTTCACCACGACCGACCTGCCATTCCGGAGGTTGGTAACCTTTACCCAGGTACCCAGCGGCAATACATTGCAGGCACAGGTTAGTTTTTTCTGATCAAAGATCTCTCCGTTCGCCGTTTTTCTGCCATTGAATTTATTGGCATAAAAACTGGCCTGCCCGTAAAACACCCGCTTTGGTTTCTGAGGCTTTACTTCCATACCCAGGTTGCCCTTTTGGGCATGGGCAGCTCCGGCCGGGAAAATGCAGATTGCAGCGATCAAAAAAACAAAGCAGCCCTGCAATGACAGGGTTCCTGGAATGGATAATGATCTGTTGCCCATGGTTTAAAGATAATTTAAATAAACTGTAAAAGAAGGGTTCATTTTTTTGCGAAATATTTTTCCATCAGCAGTTTGTCCTCTCCATAAATATCATCATAGAATCTTATTTTTCCGTCTTTCCCTTCGCAGGAGAAATAGCGGATGAAAAGCGGGACCTGGTTTTTAACGTCAATGCGGCGGCGGTCCTTTTTGGCGATCCAGTTCCGGATGGAATCTGCTGTATATTTCAATGACCCGTTTTTGATGCTGAGCAGGGCACTGTCGTTTCTTGCAATGTAAAAAGCAAGTTTCTCCCATTCCTGTACCCGAACACATCCATGGCTGAAAGCCCGGGAAGAATTCTTAAAAAGATAACGCTGGTTGGTATCATGCAGGTAAACGGCATAGCGGTTGTTGAAATTGAATTTTATCACCCCCAGCGAATTATCATCTCCACTGCCCTGCATCACTTTGTACGGTATGCCTTTGGAATATTTTTCCCATGGAACGGTATTCGGATCAACCACCTCCCCGTTCTTATCCAGTAAATGCAACCCGATCTTTGTAAGATAATTCGGGTTCTTCTTCAGTTTGGGAAGGTATTGTTTTACAATGATGCTGGTGGGTACCGTCCAGGTGGGATACGTGATCATATCCGAGACCTGGGCATTAAGCAATGGCGTACGGGTTTCCGGCTTGCCGCAGATGATCTTTGATTCAAAAACAACGGTGTCGCTTTCCACTACACACAGGTAATAACCCGGCAGGTTGACCCAGATGTATTTCTCAGGCATTTTTTTCGGTAACTGCTTATAGCGGTCGAGTGTAATGGCAATGCGTTTGAACCGCTCCACATCATTGTTGTTCAGCGTGCTTACCAGGATCTTTCCATATTTGCCATCCGCTTTTAATCCTTTCTTCTCCTGGTATCTTTTAATGGCAAGGGATAGCTGAACCGAATCAGGCAGTTTATCCGTCAGGTCAATACACTTGCTTTCTGCCAGCCGCTGCTGCAACAGTTTAATGAAGAAGGCCGAGTCTTTTGCATCGCCTTTTTTGAATGGATAGCGGATATGGGTAAACACTCTTCTGTCCATGCTGTCGAGAAATGACCGAATGCCTTTTTTCAATTCCCAATATCCCTGGTGCGCAGGCTGCAGGGCATCCAGTACTGTGCTGAATTGTTTCTTCTTCAGGATGCTTCTGAGCGTGGCAACATAAAAATCCTCATAAAGCACCGAATCTTTATTCAAAGAAACACTGTCTTTCCGCAGCCGGCCCACTTTAAGGTCTTTGATCACCTGTACCAGTCCATCGGTTAGCAACAGGTCGGCCCGGGTCCATAATACGGCATCCATCCTGCTCAGTGAATCTGCATCCAGCCTGGTTTTCAGCAATCTCAATTTGCTGAAGTGATAGTCTTCCGGGAAAAGGCCCTGCAATTCGGCCTGCTCAATAAAATGGTACAATGAATCGGCAAACGGTTGCCATTTTTCTGTTGAACTCCATAACGGCCGGTCATCCCTGTCCTGGTATACCTCTTTTAATACATTCAGCATCTTAAGATGAATGCTGTCGTCCAGGTTGCCATCATTACCCGATGCCGCTTCCAGGAATGCGCCGATATTTTCTGCTACACTTTTATCCATCGCCTTCGGATCAGCAACCACATCTTCTTTATTTGTACCGTTCCCCCCGCATGATACCAGGAACAGGGACATGATCACAACTGCCAGGTACCGGGGATGAAGTTTGGGATGTTGCATAATTCGGGTTAAATATCTGTAACTTGAATACAAAATTTTCAAGACGGATCTTTAGGGAGACAGTTTTCACCAACAAGATAATAATTCGTTTTCAATCAGCCCTAATATTCGGAATTGTTTTTATGTTAACCCGTTTTGGCTTCAGTCCCGGTCTACTTCCTGATAAATCCGGGGTTTGAACAATTAAAGAAAATAAAAAAACTATGTTAAAAGAAACGCTGTCACGGATCTTTGAAAGAGACCTTAACAGGTTGCTTACGGAGATCAACCTGTATAAAGATGAAGACAAGCTGTGGGTGGTGAAAGAAGGCATCAGCAACAGCGCCGGCAATTTGTGCCTGCACCTGCTGGGAAACCTTTATCATTTCATAGGCACTACCCTTGGTCATACCGGCTATGTACGTTACCGGGATGATGAGTTCAGCCTGAAACATATTCCCCGGCAGGACCTCGCCATAAATATCGGAAACTGCATACTGATCGTAAAAAACACATTGAAGGATCTGCCCGAAGAGGACCTGGAAAAGGATTTTCCGCTGGAAGTGTTTGGGAAGAAAGACAGTACAGAGTTCATCCTGGTACACCTGGCCACACATTTAACCTATCACCTGGGGCAAATAAATTATCACCGGCGCCTGCTTGACTAAGAAATTATCCTTGGGATCTTCTGTTCAAGCAACATCAGGTCGGCCAATACAATGGCCGTTACGGATTCCAGCACCACCGGAACACGCAAAGCAATGCACAGGTCGTGACGGCCCTTTACAGAGAATGCCTCAATATTGCCTGTTGCTGTATTCAATGTTTGCTGTTCTTTCGGAGTGGATGACGTGGGTTTGACAGCGATACGGAAAACCAACTCATTGCCATTGGTAAGTCCGCCAACGATCCCGCCGGCATGGTTGGTGAATGTTTTACCTGAATGATCCGCAATGGGATCATTGTGCCGGCTGCCAAACATTTTTGCGGCGGCAAAACCGGTCCCGAATTCAATGCCTCTCACCGCCGGTATGGCAAACACGGCATGGCTTATCAGCGATTCTGCCGAATCAAAAAATGGTTCCCCCAAACCAACGGGAAGGCCTGCAACCTTACACTCAATGATGCCGCCAATGGTATCCTTTGCATCAAGGGCCTTTTGTAAACCTTCATCAAGATCAGCCTCTCCGCCAATTTCAATGATTCTGGATGTTATAGAAACTCCGGTTCCCCCTTCAGGGGGCGGAGGGGGCAATATTTTTTTTGCGATCACTCCTGCTGCAACCAGGCAAACGGTAAGCCGTCCGCTGAAATGGCCGCTTCCCCGGTAGTCTTCAAAGCCGCCAAACTTTTTGGAAGCAACCAGATCGGCATGGCCCGGCCTGGGCACAGCCCGCTGTTTTTCATAATCGCTGCTGCGGGTATTTTTATTCTCAAACAGAATGGTAATGGGGGCTCCGGTTGTTTTGCCGTTGAACAAACCCGACTTTACCTGGGGAATATCGTCTTCTTTGCGGGGAGTGGTACCGATGGCCCCGGGTTTCCTTCTTTCAATATCTGCCGTAAAATCCTCCGCAGACAAAGGCAAGCCCGCCGGGCATCCATCAATGGTAAGTCCTGCACATTCGCCATGCGATTCGCCAAAAATATGTACCCGGAATATGCGGCCGAAACTGTTCAATGTTGGAAAGTTAATTGGTTTATCCGTTATTCGTTTATTGGTAAAGATACATCAGCACCCAGCATTTTCAAATCAGCATAAAAACCCGGGTATGATTTATTGACTGCTTCTGCCTCCCCGATCACTGTGTTACCCTTTGCTTTTAATGCTGCCACTGCACATGCCATTGCAATGCGGTGATCGTGATGCGAATGAACAACAGTTCCGTTTAATTCGTTTCCCCCGGTTATCATCATTTTATCATCCTCCAGTATTATTTCCACTCCCATCTTGCCAAGTTCTTCCTGCAGGGTTATGGCCCGGTTGCTTTCCTTATGCTTCAAACGGCTTACTCCCTCAATGACCGATGTGCCGTTACAATAAGCGGCCAGCGCAACAAGCGGCGGAAACAGGTCCGGGCAATCGGTTGCGTTAAATTGAAATGCAGTACCCAGACCGTCTGAAAACCCACTTACTGTCACCGTATTTTCCTTTGCAGAAATTTTTGCACCACAATCCTTCAATGCGTTCAATATCGCTTTATCTGCCTGTGCAGAATTGATATCCAATCCTTCTACAGTAATTGTTCCCGCAACAGCACCAGCCACTAATAAAAAGGCTGCCCCGCTCCAGTCGCCTTCTACAGAATAGTCGATAGCCTTTCCCCGATCGCTATCGCAACGATAGTCAATACCAGTTTGCGGGAAATAAAACTCTTCATAGTTAAGATTTTCAGGCAGTTTCATTCCAAACTGTTTCATTATAGCTAATGTGAGATCGATATAAGGCTTACTTTTCAAATTATTCACTTTTATAGCGACATTTTTTGCATCAGCTGCTGAGTAGGCCATCAATAACCCTGTGAGAAACTGCGAACTTATTGAACCGTCAATTTCGATATTGCCAGGTCTGATTGGTCCCTGTATTATTAATGGTAGTTTGCCATTTGTACTTTTAAAATTTACAACCAGCTGTGGTAAAATTTCATCAAAAAAATTCATTGGCCTTTTTTTAAGGCTACCTTCTCCCTTTATAGTAATTTTTTTTTCACACAACGCAATAATTGGCGTAAACATTCTAATAGCCAGCCCGCTTTCCCTACAATTAATGTCTCTGACTATTGGTTCAACTCCATCACTATCTATTTCCATGGTATCATTTCCTGTTTGCACTACTGCTCCTAATGACTCAATGATTTCAATTGAAGCCAGATCATCATTACTGTTACCAGGATTACGAATAATCGTCTTTCCTTTATACAGTAAACCCGCTGCCAAAGCCCGCTGCATGCTGCTTTTTGAAGCAGGCGCTTTTACTGTTCCATTGACCGGGGAAGGCTGCACGGTGACTGTCACTATAGGATCTCTTTAAAGTGTTTTTCCAGGTCGGCCAGGGATACATAAATCATTTCCGCTTCACCGATCCGTTTTAAAAGAATGAACTGCACTCCTTCGCTATGCCGCTTTTTATCCATCTTTAGCACGTCGAATACTTTTTCGTGAACCGTTTCCACATCCACCGGCAGATGATACCTGGCCAGCAGTTTAACGATCCGGGCAGCTTCTTCAAAATGAAGATCGTTCAGTTCTTCAGAAAGATTGCAGGCAGCCACCATGCCGATGCTTACCGCATGGCCATGGGGAATGTGGTGAAGATTCTCGATCGCATGGCCAATGGTGTGGCCGAAGTTCAACAGCTTTCTTTCCCCTTTTTCCAGCTCATCGGCTGCAACGATCTTTAATTTTATCTCCACGTTCTTCTCGATCAGCTCAGCGCTCAACGTTTTATCGGCCTGGTAATCGTGTAATGAATATCTTTCGAGTACCGAGAACAACAATGTATCTTTTATACAGGCATGCTTTATGATCTCTGCAAACCCGTTCACCCATTCTTTAACAGGCAGCGTTTGCAAAAAAGAATAGTCATAGAAAATAAATTCCGGTTGCCGGATGGTGCCCACCATGTTCTTGTAAACCCCCACGTCAACGCCGTTCTTGCCGCCAAGGGCTGCATCCACCATGGCCAGTATGGAAGTAGGCACGAACCCAAACGGCAACCCCCGCATATACACCGCAGCTACATAACCGGTGATATCCGTTACCACACCCCCACCCACTCCAACCAGAAAACTGTCCTTATTGGCGCCAAGCTTTATCAGTTCCTGTATGAGGCGATCGGCCGTTGCCTGGTTCTTATGTTTTTCGCCGGCCGGAAAGCGGATAACAGGATATGCATCCAGCTTCGAAGCATGATGGCTGTACACATTCTCATCCGTGAGGATGATAATGTTCTTATCTCCCGCCGCCTCTGACAAAGAAGAAAAGGCTGCATCAAAATAACAGGCCACTGGTTTATTTGAAATAATATATTCAGATCTGCGCATAATCGGTTTACCGGTACTCCTATGAATTCATTACTTTATTCTGGTGTTGGATACTTTCCATATGAACCGCATCAAAATATTTGATGATGAATTCTTTGGTCAGGCCCAGTGCTTCTCCTTTTTGAAATGCCCTTTCCAGGATATCATTCCAGCGGTTGGTTTGTAATATGGTGATATTATTATCCTTTTTGTACTGGCCTATCCGGTCTGAAAGCTTCATCCGCTGGCCCAGCAAGGTCAGCAATTCATCATCCACCTGGTTGATCTGTTCCCGTAAGGTCGTCAAAGCATTGATGAACTCCTGTTCGGTGGTGTTTTCGCTTCGCCAGACAAGGGCGGTGAGCATTTCAAGTAACCGTTCCGGTGTAACCTGTTGTTTGGCATCGCTCCAGGCATTGTCGGGGTCAATATGTGCTTCGATCATCAGCCCGTCAAAATCCAGGTCGATGCTTTTTTGAGCAACCGATTGCAACATGCTGCGGTTACCACAAATATGCGACGGGTCGCATACCAGGGGCATGCCCGGGAACCTTCTTTTCATTTCGATCGGCAAATGCCACATGGGCGCATTGCGGAACTCGGTATTGCCATAAGAAGAAAAACCCCGGTGGATCATACCCACCTGCCTTACTCCCGCTTTTTGTAACCGCTCAATACCACCGCTCCATAACTCAAGGTCGGGATTGATGGGATTCTTTATCAATACAGGGACCTCCACACCCCTGAGCGCATCTGCCACTTCCTGCACGCTGAACGGGTTAACGGTGGTGCGGGCCCCGATCCACAACATATCCACTTCAAAACGCAGGGCATCTTCCACGTGTTTGGCCGTAGCTACTTCCACGGTGGTTGGCAAACCTGTGATCTTTTTTGCCTGCAAAAGCCATGGCAACCCACTAACACCATTGCCTTCAAACATACCCGGTTTGGTCCGGGGTTTCCAGATGCCTGCCCGCAGCATGTCTACTTTACCGGTCTTTGCCAGTCTTGCTGCTGTTTCCAGTACCTGCTCCACGGTCTCTGCACTGCAGGGGCCGCTGATGATGAGCGGGCGCTTGTTCCATTTTTCCTGCATGATCTCTTTCATGGTCTGAACTTCTCTTTGCATTGTAAAATTAGTTTTATGTTACCAGCTTTTTCAACTTTATTGAACTTCTGTTGTGAACTTGTTCTGTTATTTTTACCTTCCAGTAAAAGAAAAAATGACCCCTATGAATATTCCGTTTCATGGTCAGACGGAGACGTCAGACCATGTTTCGTGATCCATTTCAAATTTGATCTCCCCCTTTCCGTGCACACCCGCTTCTTTCCATCCCTGCATCCGGTAGAATTTTTCTGCCCGGCTGTTTGGTTCGGTACCCAGCCATACCGTTTCCTTCGTTTGCAGAAAATACCAGTCCAGCATCATCCGGTGCAGTTTCTTACCGATGCCACGTGCTTCATGATCGGGATGGATAAAAAGCGCCCAGATATTATTGGCAACGATATCGGCAATGGCAAAACCCACGATCCTGTTTCCGGCTTCGCATACCCAGCCCCGGCCCCGGTTACTGATGTATTCCTCCACATCCTGGTCGGGCACCAGCGAAGGATCGGACAACCGGTTCTCCTTTACCGCATTCCGTACAAACTGTATCTGCGGTATATCGCTAACCTGTGCTTCCCGGAAGATCATTTTAATATCCTTTTTATCTTATTGGCATTTTCGATCAGCTCCTTCAGGTATCCATAGTTCTCTTTTTCGAGGCAGCTTTTTATCTTCCGCAGTTGTGCGATATGTTCATTCAGAACATCCAGCACATTCTCTTTATTCTGCTGAAAAATGGGGACCCACATGGCGGGATTACTCTTTGCAAGGCGGACCGTGCTTTCAAAACCACCGCTGGCCAGTTCAAAAATAGCATCTTCTTCCTTTTCCTTTTCCAGTACGGTGAGGGATAACGCATACGAAGCAATGTGGGATATATGGCTAACGTAGGCTGCGTGCACATCATGCACATCCGAATCCATATAAACCAGCTGCATCCCTATCCCCGTGTAAAGTTCCTCCACCAGTTGCAGGGCATCGGCATCTGTTCTGTCTTTTTCACAGATCACCGCCACCCTTCCCTTGAATGCATCTTTCACAACGGATTCCGGGCCGTCCTTCTCCGTTCCCCACATGGGATGTGTTGCCACATACCGGCCCCTTTTTTCATGCTCAGCCACCGACCTGCAGATAGCCCCTTTGGTTGAGCCAACATCCATCAATACCTGTTTGTCCAGTTTATTTAGTAGCCCCGTAAGAACCTGTTTTGTACCATCAACCGGTATGGCAATAATGACCAGGTCGCTTTGCCGCACTGCTTCATCCAGAACCATGCTGTTATCGATCCATCCCAGCTGAAGGGCCGTGATCAGGTTCTTCTCATTCGTATCAACACCGATGATCCGCCGGGCAAGGCCTGTTTCCCTTAACCGGTTTGCCATCGAGCACCCGATAAGCCCTGTTCCTATGATGGTTACTGTCATATAAATTAAAAAACCCCCGATTTTCCGGGGGATGATTTTATGTTAATGTGTTTGTGTATGCTTTTTAACAAAAAAATACCGGCCCCCTGTTGCAACAGCCGTAATAATAAAACCAGGTATTTACTTTGTTTGTGTTCATTGCTCCAACAAATATAAGGAACAATGCGGATTCCGGACAAAAAAATACCCCTCTTAAAAATAAGAGGGGCATCAATGATTGCTTGCCTTAAGAAAATCTTATATAGTTCCGGTTAAAACAACAAGCCATCGGTTAACCGGCTCAATTACTTCTTAGTTGTATCAGCAACTGGAGCTTTTGCAGTAGTGTCAGCTACAACCGGAGCAGCAGGAGTGTCAACTTTTGGAGTTTCAACTGCCGGAGTGGTGTCTTTTGCAGCTTCTTTGGTTTCACCGCTGTTGTTGCAGGCTACGAAAGCCACAGAAACGATAGCTAACGCTAAGATTACTTTTTTCATTTTTTGTTTTGTTTAATTTTTAAAAATTATAATTTTCAATTAATACCCATACCGGAAAAAGGTAACCCAACTTTTTTTACCTTTTTTTTCGTTGCTTTGGGTTACAAATAATCCATAAACGTATTAATATTACCGGGTGAGCAGTTATTTACAGGAAAATGAGCTTTTGAGGGGTCTGGCAGCTAATGACAGGGATGTTATAGAAGCCATTTACCGGGATAACTACCCTATGGTTCAGGCCTTTATACTTAATAACAGTGGTACTAGTGACGAGGCCAGGGATATTTTCCAGGAAACCATGATCGTTCTTTACGAGAAGGCCACATCGGAGGGATTTGAACTGAACTGCCAGTTGAAGACCTACATCTATTCGGTTTGCAGGCGGCTCTGGCTGAAACGGCTGCAGCAGTTGCAGCGGTACAGCAGCCTGGTTGAAAACGTGGAAGATTCCGTACCGGTGGATGAAGACATTGAAAAGCATGAAAAGCATAACAGCGATTTCCTCCTCATGGAAACAGCCATGAGCAAAATAGGAGAACCCTGTAAAAGCCTGCTGGATGCGTATTATATCCAGAAAAAGAACATGCAGGAGATTGCCGGCGAATTTGGCTATACCAATGCCGATAATGCCAAGACACAAAAATATAAATGCCTTTTGCGGTTAAAGAAATTGTTCTTTGCCCAATATAAAAACGGACAGTGAAATGGATGAATTATTACTTATAGAAGCAGTTGAGCGCTACCTGAAAGGAGAGATGTCGGCCCAGGAAAAGACCTTTTTTGAGGAGATACGCAAAAATGACCCCGCGGTTGACCAGGTAGTGGTGGAACATACTTTTTTACTGCACGAACTGGAAAAACAGGCAGGCATCAAGGCGTATAAGCATTCTTTATACGAGGTGGAAAGCAAGATGGTGGAAGAAGGCCTGGTCAGCAGATCGCAGTTGAAGGGTAAGGCAAAAGTTGTTTTCCTGTGGAAAAAATACAAGCGTAATATTGCAGTAGCTGCCTCCATTGCCGTACTGGTATCCCTTGTTACAACGGGCCTCATCATCACATACAATAACAAGGTTGATAACAACAACATCACAAAACTGGTACGGGAAGTAAACGAAACCAGGAAAAAGGTCAAGATCCTGGAAGATTCTGTGAATGCAGGTAATAAAAAGAACAGGCAGGTCATCCCCAATACCGGCTTCCGGGCCACGGGCTTTTTGATCGACGGCAAAGGCTTTATTGTAACCAATGCCCACGTGGTGAACCGGATGAGAACGATCTACGTGGAAAATAACAAGGGTGAATATTTTTCAGCCGCTGCCATTTACACCGATGCACTCACCGATCTCGCCATTTTAAAAATAAACGACACAGCATTTAAAGCAATACCAAACCTTCCCTACTCCATAAATAAGACCAACTCCGACCTGGGAGAACCCATTTTTACCCTGGGCTACCCACGCAATGAGATTGTTTATGGCGAAGGGTATGTAAGCGCCAAATCGGGTAATGAAGGCGACTCCACCGCTTACCAGGTTTCTGTTTCAGTGAACCCGGGTAACAGCGGCGGACCAGTGCTGAACAAGAACGGTGAGGTCATTGGTATCATCACTTCCAAGAACTCCACAGCTGATGGCGTGGTGTATGCTGCCAAATCAAAGAACATTCACAAAATGCTGAATGCGGTTAAAAAAGAAGGAGACTCAATAAATATTAAACTGCCAACCAGTACCGGGCTCAAAGGACTGGACAGGGTGCAGCAGGTGAAGAAGATGGAAGAGTTCGTATTTATGGTGGTAGGCAATTAATAAACCCTCCCTGGGAACTATAAAAAAGCTGTTGCTCACAACAGCTTTTTTTATGTTAAGCCATTACGACCATAAGGAGGGTGGATATTCCCCTCCGGCCACCAGTTTATCCACGCTTTCCTTAACCACCGGCGCATCTTCCTTATAGGTAACGCCGAACCATTTCGACGAAGTGGGGATCACGCTGATATGCCCATCCCTGTTCTTAATAAAATGCTCTGCCATTATGGGTATGAAGAATTCCGCCTTGGGGTTGGCATTGTTCTCTTTTACAAAATCCAGGAACAATTGCTCAGTGAACGGGAACAGGCTCTGATGGAAACACCAGAAATTCATGGATACACTGGAACTGGATGGCACTTTATGCTTACCGTTCTCGTCCTCATAAACAATGTCCCCTTCTTCCCGGTAGATCCTGGTGCGCTCTTTGATGCCCACGAGGTTGTTCTTATCATCCGTCTGGCAAACACCCCGGCTTACCGTTCCATGTTCGCTTAATGTTTTGGCAAGCTCATAGCCGATGAGGGCATATTGTTTTTCGCTGCATTTGCTGTTGAGAAAAGCGGCTGCCTTTGCAAACGCATCCCGCCCGTAAAAATCATCCGCGTTAATTACAGCAAATGGTTCGTTAATGACCTCTTTGGCACACAGCACTGCATGGCCGGTTCCCCAGGGCTTGGTCCTTTCAGCAGGCGCTTTCAGATCGCCGAGGTAAGAATCCATCTCCTGGTAAACGTATTCTGTTTTTATCTTCCCCGCCAGTTTGGGTTCAAACTTTGCCTTAAAATCTTCGGCAAAATCCTTGCGGATGATGAACACCACTTTACCAAACCCGGCCCGGATGGCATCGTAGATGGAATAATCCATTATTGTTTCACCCGAAGGCCCAAAGCCCTGTACCTGTTTCATACTTCCGTAGCGGCTGGCCATCCCGGCGGCTAATATCAAAAGAGTTGGTTGCATGTATAAAGAAAATTAAAAGTTTAACTTGATCCCTGAATTTTGCAGTGCGAAAATAATATAAACCGTCAAGTTATCCGTAAAATGCTTTTTGATATTTCCCATGCAGGTATTGACCTGTTACAGGATAACCTTTTCGAAGAAAAAAGGTTACTGTTTCTGTGCTGCGGCTGGATAAGATACACCCGGTGGTGTCGGGCAATAAACTGTTCAAACTTCATTTCTTCCTGCAGGAAGCATTGCGGTCGTCCCACAAAACCGTACTCAGCTTTGGCGGCGCTTATTCCAACCATCTTTCGGCAACGGCTTTTGCCTGTTCCGCATTGGGGTTAAAAAGCATAGGCATTGTAAGGGGGGAGCAGCCTGCTCAGCTTTCCGCCACCCTGCAGCAATGCATCAAGGATGGCATGCAGTTGAAATTCATTTCGAGGCATCAATATGCCGAAAAAGAAAATGCAGGTCATATACATACCCTGCAGAACGAATTTGGCGAATGCAGCATCATACCCGAAGGAGGATTTCATCCCCTGGGCGCAAAAGGTGCATCGCTGATCATGGACCTGGTGCCTGATGACAATTATACACATATCTGCACGGCCATGGGCACTGCCACCACAATGGCCGGTTTATTGATGACAGCCCGGCCAACCCAGAAAATAACCGGCATACCGGTACTGAAGGGTATGACAGATATGGAAGAAAAGATAAGCCACCTCACCGGGTTTAAAACCATGCCGGGTAACCTTGAATGGCTGAGTGATTATCATTTCGGCGGGTACGCAAAAAGAACAGATGGTCTTATCCGTTTTATGAACCAATGCTGGCAACAGCACCGGCTGCCCCTTGATTTTGTTTACACAGCAAAAATGTTTTTTGCCGTACTGGATCAAATTAAGAATGACCATTTTGCCCCGGGGAGCAATATTCTATGTCTGCATACGGGCGGCCTGCAGGGAAACCGCTCCTTACCGGCCAATACATTAATCTTCTGATTTTATTACAGTCCTTATATTTGTCTGGCAAAACAGGATCCTGTTTTTTCCGTTAATTGTTTATGCGTAAAATTTTTTACTTACTGCTGTCCGGAATCATGCTGTCTGCAGGCGATCTTTTTGCCCAGGAGATACTTCCCGGCATTACCGTAAAAAATTTTAACGGGAAGATCATTGTAAGCTGGCGTAATCAATACCCGCTTGAAGTAAGGACCATCAACATTCAGCGCTCTTTCGACAGTTTAAAGAACTTTTCCACGATCGGTACGGTACTTACGCCCCAAAATGCCGAGAACGGTTTTGTGGATGAGAATCCTCCTTATAATAAAATGTACTACCGGCTGTTTATTTCATTTGACGGGGGTGCCTATATCTTCACCGACCCGGTAAGGCCCGTAAAAGAAGCCCTGCCCCCCCTGCCCCTTTTTACGCAGGAAACGGTTGTTGACCCTTTTAAAAAACCGGATGCAGTAAAGCAGCCGCTGAAAGAGACCCGTAAAGAACCGGAGAGTAAAGCAACCGTAAAAACAGATCCGGTTGAAAAGGATGAAAAACCAGCGGTCACAAAAAATAAAAAGCCCGTAAAGCAACCGGTCTCTAAAACCAAAGGAAAGAACAAGCAGGTAAGCAAAAGCAACCGGGAGGATGAAACAGCAACCCTGCCTGTAAAAGAGGAGCCAGTTACCTATCCCAGCCGCCGCATTTACACAGGCAGGGACAATAATATAGTGATAAACCTGCCCAATCCCGATTCAAGGAGGTACGCAGTGAAGTTCTTTGATGAAGAGGACAAATTCATGTTTGAACTGAACCGCATAAAAGAGAATTTCCTCATCATTGAAAAAGTGAACTTCCTGCATGCCGGATGGTTCTACTTTGAGTTGTTCGAGAACGGGAAACTGATCGAGAAGAATAAATTCTTCATACCCCGGGATGGGAAAAGCCAGTAAACAGGCAACGTTTAGTGCAGCACAGAATGAAACACGCTCTCAAAATTCCTTTTTACTTTTTCTTTCGCCTCCTCATAATCAACCGCATGCCCTAACTCTTTTTCTATGGAGGTAACCTGTTTGTTCTGAATGCCACAGGGTATGATATTGCTGAAATACCCAAGATCCGTATTCACATTCAGCGCAAAGCCGTGCATCGTTATCCACCGGCTGCAGCGCACACCGATGGCGCATATCTTTCTTTCCCTGCCGGCAATACCTGCATCTATCCAGACGCCCGTTTCTCCCTTGCTCCGTTCGCCCTTTATGCCATATTCAGCAATGGTTAAAATGACCAGTTCTTCCAGGTCCCGTAAATACCGGCCGATATCGGTAGTATATTTCTCCAGGTCCAGTATGGGATAGCCAACGATCTGTTGCAGGCCGTGAAAAGTAATATCCCCTCCCCGGTTGGTATTGAAGAAAGCAATGTTATTTTCTGCAAGTTCATCATCACTCATGAGTACATTTTCCTTTTTACCGCTTTTTCCAAGGGTATATACCGGTGGATGTTCACAAAGAAGGAAGAAGTTTGTGGTTTGGAGTTTGTGGTTTATGGTCAAAGGCTCACTGCCCGCTGCCAATTGCCCATTGCCTGCTGACACCTGCCCGCTGCGTAACGCCGCCTTGATCCTTACATTCTCCTGCAGCAATTCTTCCTGCAGATCCCAGGCTGTTTTATATTCAATAATGCCCAGGTCTTTAAATATCACTGTCTGCTTATCCACTGCAATGTTTTAATTTGCAAAGATAAATGATAAAACAAGTCAATAGTCATTGGTCATCCCGGGCATCACACTGTTCGATGACTCAATGACTCAATGACTCAATGACTAATGACCAATGACCAATGACTTTATGCAAGAAGAAGAAATAGAAATAAGCGACTCGGAAGAAATGTACGAGAAACTGGCATTGACCATCGACAAGGGCCAGGAACCGCTCCGTATTGATAAATTCCTGATGAGCCGGATCGAAGGCGCCACCCGAAATAAGATCCAGCAGGCCATTGACAATGAGATGGTACTGGTGAATGAGAAGCCGGTTAAAAATAATTACAAGGTAAAGCCGGGGGATAAGATCGCTGTTTTCGCCAGTCAAGCCCCCGAAGGCACAGACATTGTTCCCGAAAATATCCCGTTGAACATTGTGTATGAAGATGATTCGATACTCATCATCAACAAACCGGCTGGCATGGTAGTGCATCCCGGCAGTGGAAACCCAAACGGTACCCTGGTGAATGCGGTTGCCTATCATTTAAAACTCCAGGATCCCGGACTGGATGAGAATTCATTGTCCCGTTTCGGGCTGGTTCACCGCATTGATAAGAACACCAGCGGGTTGCTGGTAATGGCCAAAGACCAGAAGTCAATGACCGACCTGGCAAAACAGTTCTTTAACCATACCGTTCACCGCAGGTACATTGCCCTGGTATGGGGCGATATGGAAAAAGATGAGGGCACCATCATTGCCCATGTAGGACGGCACCAGCGCTTCCGGAAACTCTTTACAGCCTACCCGGATGGTGAACATGGCAAGGAAGCCATCACCCATTATAAGGTACTGGAGCGTTATAATTATGTAACACTGGTTGAATGCAGGCTGGAGACCGGCCGTACGCACCAGATACGGGTTCACATGCAACTGATCGGCCACCCCCTCTTCAATGATGATTTTTACGGTGGCGACCGCATTGTAAAAGGAACGGTGTTCACCAAATACAAACAATTCGTTGATAATTGTTTTGCCCTTTGTCCCCGCCATGCCCTGCATGCAAAGGAACTGGGTTTTATACACCCCGTTTCAAGAAAACCGATGCATTTTGAATCGGATCTGCCGGATGACATGAATGCAGTGATCGGGAAATGGAAGAAGTATACCGGGCATAAGGAGAACGGTTAACAGAACCTGAACGATAACAGGGATCAATATAAAGATGCCGCAATAAAATAATTGCGGCATCTTTCATTCAGTTTGTTTTTCTGTCAATTCACTCCTCCTTTCCGGGTTGGCGACCGTTGTTCAGGCCATTTGCCGGGTTCACCGGTGCGTGGGTTTGCAGGCAATACAATTTTATCACGGGATGTTCTGGCCGGGTCTTCGCAGGCCATGTAAACCAATATAGCAGCAAGGATGGCATTGTTGCGCACATCATCAAAAACGATCTTATCATAGGTATCACGGTTGGTATGCCAGGTATAGCTTCCATACAACCAGCTGTTGGAACTGAGGCTGAATGCGGGCACGCCTGCGGCAACAAAGGAAGCATTATCTGAACCGCCCCCTGCCGGTGATCCCGGGAACCTGGTTTCCAATGCCTGCTTATAATTGGCCGGTACCCTTGCCAGCCAGCGGCCAATGTATTCATACGAATGTAAAAATCCGGCGCCGCCAATGGTCACCACCCTGCCCGTTCCGTTATCCTGGTTAAACAATGCCTGCATGTTCTTAACAACATCCGGATGGTCTTCTACAAATGCACGGGATCCGTTCAGCCCCTGTTCTTCACTTCCCCAATGGCCTACCAGGATGGTACGTTTTGGATTGGGATATAATTTTTTAAGTATCCGCATGGCTTCCATCATCACCAGGGTTCCGGTACCATTATCGGTGGCACCAGTACCTCCATCCCAGGAATCAAAATGTGCCGACATCATCACGTATTCATCCGGCTTTTCTGTTCCCTTCATTTCAGCAATGGTATTGTATGCAGGCATCATGCCCAGTTCCTTCGAATCGGCACGAACGCTTATCTTCGGGTTCTTACCCGATTCCACCAAACGATATAACAAACCATAATCTTCCAAAGCAATATCCACCGTCGGTATCTTTTTGTTTTGGCATCAAATATCTTATTTACACCAAACCCCGATGACCAGTTGGACGCAACAATACCCGAAGCGCCCGCATTTTCCAATGCCAGTGCAAGATTTGTATTGTTCAGCCCGGTCTTGCTGATGCGCTTACGCCATGCTTCCTGCTGGGCAGCCCGGTCCTTCTTCATTTTTTCAAATGATTCCTTTGTACCAAACTCTTCCCAGTTATAATCGGGCCTGCCGGTTGGCTGCTTCATGGATATCATTACAAATTTGCCCTTTACACTGGGCAGCCATTGCTGAAAAGCCATTGAATCTGCCAGATCGGGTAAAATAATGAGCGCTGCCGTAATCGTTTTTCCCCCGGTACCTGGGCACCATGCAAGTTGGGTCCCTTCCAGCGTTTTCACCCAGGGCTGTACCATATCGATGTGGGTGATGCCCCGTTCCCATCCCCGCCATTCTCCCCATTTTTCATTACGGGCACCGATACCCCAGGCCGTATAGTTTGCCAGGGCCCAGTCATGTGCCTGCTGCATTTTGGGCGTTCCCACCAGTCTTGGCCCGATGCCGTTCAATAGTTCATTGGCCAGGTTCTCCAATTGAGAATTTTCCGTGGCCTCTTTTATGATGGTTGCCACCATCAGGGAGTCTTTGCTTTGAGAGAATCCAATATTGGACTGCAACAGGCAAACAACCAGCATCCATTTTATCATACGTTTCATATAACAGTTTTTAGCGTGAATATTTTCTTACTAACAAAGAAGCTGTCTAACAATGTAAAATTCGTTTACCATTTCGCGGTTGGTGTCCCCACCAACCGCGGCAGACCGCCGTGGCCGGTGTCCTCACCGGCCACGTTCGCAATCATAAGAAACCCATGGTTAACTTTAAACAACTTCTAAGGTAAGCAAACCATCCAATATCTGCCTTACTGTTGTTATTCGACTGGTATTTAAGGTTTTACTTTGCAGTCTGCTTTAAAATTTGTTTCTTTAAAGATAGTTCCAACCCCGGTTGATAACTGGTCCCACACCCCATGCAATTCTGCCGGCCTTGCTTCCTTCTTACATCACAGGCTGATCCCGTTAATCAACCTTAACCAAACTACTGTTATGCCCGCATTGACTCCCGTTCAGACCAATGAAAGAGAGATTTTTATGGATGTACTCAGGGGATTTGCCATCCTGGGTATTTTTATTGCTAACCTCAACGGCCTTAGCTGGTATAACCCGGAAGGTAAAATTACCAGCCCTTATTTATTACCCGGTTGGGATCACAAAATGAGTTTTCTGCATCACATGCTCATTGAAGGAAAATTCTATTCCATTTTCAGTTTACTGTTTGGCTGGGGCATTGCGCTGCAGATTAAAAGAGGCATTGCCAATGGCATAGACCCGATGCCGACGGTAAAAAGAAGGCTGCTTTTTATGTTGTTGCTGGGCTTTATGCACCTGCTGATCTGGAACGGGGATATTGTTTTCTTTTATGCACTGCTGAGTTTCATACTCTTACCCCTTCGGAAATTTTCAAATAAAATATTACTCATTACCGGCACCATTCTTATTCTGTCGCCCATATTATTGTATTGGTTAAAAATGACCTGGCCGGTAATTAACAGGCCGGCTGAGCTATTGATCCAGGCTGGAATAAATGCAGAAGGGGTGCTGGTAAATATAAAGAGCGAAGAAGAGTTTATGAACATGATGCATCACGGCAGCTGGTGGGACCAGTTAAAAGGCAATATCGGCGGCATTTTTTTCCGGTACCAGTACCTGGTCTTTGTAAGCCGTGTACCCAAAGTACTGGGTATGTTCTTAATTGGTTATGTACTGGGACGATCTGATTTTTATAAAAATATAGGTCAGCACAAAAAAACAGTTTATTGGATCATCGGCATTGGTCTGGCACTTGGCCTGCCTGCCAATTATTTCCTTGCCGATTATATGAGCAACCATATGGGCGAATACTGGCAATTAAAAACAAAGGGCCTTTATCAAACCATTGCCTATGCGTTGGGCGTAGTACCACTTTCACTGGCCTATGTGGGATTATTTATGCTGAGCTTTCAACGTACTGCAGGCAAAAAAATATTATCGGTACTGGCACCCGTTGGCAAAATGGCGTTCAGCAATTATATCCTGCATTCGCTCATTGGCAATTTTGTATTCCTTGGTGCCGGGCTCGATTATATGGGCCAGGTGGGACCGGTATATTATTCACTTTTTGGAATAGCTGTGTTTATTGTACAGATCATTTTAAGTAAAACCTGGTTAAAATACTTTAATTACGGGCCGGTGGAATGGGTATGGCGAAGCGCTACGTATAAGAAATGGCAGCCGTTCCGGAAAACAAGTCCGGGCAATGAACAGCTATAGAAGAAAATAAATGTCAACTTCAACAAAACACCGCATGAGAAAATTATTTGTATTGATTTGCATTGCCTTTCCTGCAATATTACGTGCACAGGATGGGACTGTTACCGGCAAAGAAATATTCACGATCCATGATACGGTTTGGGCAAAATTGACCGCCCGGGATGCACCGCTTGCCAAAAAGATCAGGGACAGCATCGATTTTTTCCGCATTACATATTTATCAGACGGGCTAAAGGTAACCGGCTATATCGCCGAACCCAAAGCAGCAGGAAAGTACCCCTGCATCATTTCCAACCGGGGCGGTAACCGGGAATTTGGAAAATGGAACCCCGTGAGCATTGTTTTTTTTCTCGGGCAAATGGCCAGTTGGAATTATGTAGTGATAGCAAGTCAATACCGCGGTAATGATGGCGGCGAAGGCAAAGAAGAATTCGGCGGCATTGAATTAAATGATGTATTCAATCTTATTCCTGTATTGGAAAAAGATCCGAAGGCAGATACAGCAAGGATCGGGATGGAAGGCACCAGCCGCGGCGGCATGATGACCTACCTTTCGTTGAAACGGTCATGCAGGTTTAAAGCAGCTGTTATTACAGCCGGCATGGCCAACGCTTTTGTAAATACCAGCGCAAGGCCGGAAATGGATAAAAATGTCTTCGGCGAATTGGTTCCGGATTATGCCCGTAACCGCGACAATGGGCTAAAAGAAAGGTCTGTGGTGTTTTGGGCAGACCAGCTATGCAAGACCACTCCCCTCTTACTGATGCAGGGAAGTGCCGACTGGCGGGTACTGCCCGAAGAATCGCTTGAAGTGGTACAGAAACTGTATGTGGCTAAACAACCGCTGCGGTTCATTTTATTTGAAGGCGCCGACCACGGCATCAATGAATGGAGAAATGAACGCTTAGCTCAAACTAAAAAGCATTTTGATTTTTATCTCCGCGATGGCAATAAATGGCCTTCGATGGAAAAGCACGGCAATTAAAAATGGAAGAAAACAAGAATACAGGACCCGAACAGGATAAAGAGCCGTTCATGGATGATGTACCATCGTTCATGGATAATCCTGCTGATGAGAACAGTACTGCTGCCCAAAAACCCTTAAACGACTTAAACAATTCTAACGATCCAAACGATACCATGGAAGTACACCACCACACCCATCCCGATAGTCATCGGGGCCACGAAAAGAAAAGTTGGAAATCCTATTTCTGGGAATTCTTAATGTTATTCCTTGCTGTGTTCTGCGGATTTTTAGCAGAATATGCACTGGAGCACAAGATTGAAGCCGACAGGGAAGAACAATATATGTACAGCCTCTCCGAAGACCTGCGTAGCGATACTGCAAACATTAACTCAGCTTATGAATTTGGCCAAGACCAAAAAGCGCTGATCGATACGCTTATCGCCCTGGTCTACAATGAACCCCTGACCGGGGGAAATATCTCCAGGTTATACATGCTTACTTATTCCTCGGGCAGGGCCATTGGACTGAACTTTGAAGACCGCACCACCGTACAATTAAGAAATGCCGGGGGTATGCGGTTGTTGCGAAAGAGAAAGGCAGTTGATTCCATTCTTACTTATTGGAACCGGCTTGAAACGATGGAATTCATCAAAGAACGTTTACGTGAATCAGGAGATGATATCGGAGACCTGGCGGTACGTATTTTTCATACCAAATTTATTATTCCCGGCGACATGCCCCTGGCTCCGCCAAAAGCAATAAGGGAGGATGCGGTGCTTGTTGATAATGATCCCAAACTAATGGCTCAATTTGTAAACCGGCAATACACAAAACGGGCCAGGCTCGTCAATTATCTCTACAACTTGCAGCGGATTAAAGAAATTGCAAAACGGTTGCTTGAAACGATCCGGAAAGAATATCACCTGAAATAAAATACTACCATGCAATCAACACTCAACACATCAAAAAGGATCGAATCCATCGACATTGTCCGCGGGCTCGCCATGGTCATCATGGCGCTGGACCATGTACGTGATTACTTTCACATCAGCGCCAATATTGACGACCCGCTGAACCTGGCAACCACCACCCCACTGTTATACTTTACCCGGTGGATCACCCATTTTTGTGCACCCGTCTTTGTTTTTTTATCGGGCACGTCCATTTACCTGCAGAGTTTACGCAAAACAAAAAAAGAGCTGAGTGCCTTTTTAATTAAACGGGGGCTCTGGCTGATCTTTGCCGAGTTCTTCATCATTTCACTGGCATGGACCTTTGATCCCATGTACCATGTTCATCCCATGCAGGTGATCTGGGCCATCGGCATCAGTATGGTTATACTCGGGCTGGTGATCCTGGTTGGCCTTCCGTATAAACTTATCCTGGCACTGGGGCTCATCATTGTATTCGGCCACAACCTGCTCGACATACCCGAATCGGCGCCGGGCTTTAAAGCCGGCTTCTGGTGGGACCTGTTTCACTCCGGATTTTTTAAACTCTATTCCTATGCGCCAAACCATTATGTAATGATGGTGTATCCCTTTGTGGCATGGACGGGCGTAATGATGCTGGGCTATTGTACGGGTATTTTCTTCTCGGCAAAATATACCGAAGCACAGCGCCGGAAGATATTGCAATGGCTGGGCATGGGGCTTATCGCCTTCTTTGTAACAGCCCGGTTCATCAATGTGTATGGCGACCCGGTTAAATGGACTGCCCAGGAAGACGGGTTATATACGTTCCTCTCTTTCATGAAAGTGAATAAATACCCTCCCTCCCTGTTATACCTGTGCATCATGATCGGGCCGACCCTGCTGCTGCTGTCATTTCTGGATAAGATAAAGAACGGTTTTACCAACAGCATGCTCGTTTTTGGCAGAACAGCTTTCTTTTACTACATCATCCACCTTTACCTGATACACCTGCTTGCCGCAGTCAGTTTCTTTGTAAAAGGAAACCACACGGTTCAGGAAGCCATCAACTCCATGCAGAATTTACCCTTCCTCTTCGTATTCCCGGGTGAAGGATATGGCCTTGCCATCGTATACGCCATATGGGCTGCTGTGATCCTGGCCCTTTATCCTTTATGCAAATGGTACGATAGATACAAAACCAGCCATAAGGAAAAATGGTGGTTGAGTTATTTATAACCCTTTAATGGTTCTTTATTATTCATCATAAATCAAAACAAAATGAAAAAAACGATTCTTCTGCCGGTATTCGCCGCATGCGCATTGATGTTTGCTTCCTGCCAGGACGCAGAAAAGAAGGAGGCTCCCGAAGCTGCAACAGTATCACCCGCAGTTGCCGCCGAACCTGCAAAGCCTGATATGGCAAAGATCAAGGCCGATATCCAGGCCATTGAAACAGCCTGGGCCGCTGCACAAAATGCCAAAGACATCAAGACACTGGCAGCCATGTATGCCGATGATGCCATCAGCATGCCTGACGGGGAACCCATGCTCACAGGGAAAGCGGCCATACAGAAAAAGATGGAAGCCGATTTTGCCAAGCCATCCAAGTATGCCAGCGTTGCTTTTGAAACCCTGGATGTGTACGCCCAGGGCGACGTGGTGACCGAAGTGGGAAAGACCATCTATAAAGATGCTGCCGGTAAACAGACAGGCGGGGGTAAGTACTTTGCCATATTCCAAAACAAGGATGGCAAATATCTCTGCATACGGGAGATCTACAACCAGGATTCGAAGTAATCACTTATTAATTAAGAGGCAGCATTCATGCTGCCTCTTTTATCTGTTCAGCACGCTGGCAGCGTTATGAACCAGCCTGGTTGCCCCGCTGCTATTTAAAAACTATTGAAGGTAAAAATTTACAAGTAATTTCAGCCGGGATAAAAAACTTAAAATGATGAAAAAAAACCTTTTATACAATGTGCTGCTTTTATTACTGATCCAGTATACTGCCCAGGCGCAAAAACCCCGTGCCAGGGATATCGGAATTCCTTTTGACGGTACACCCGGTAAGTTCAATGCTATTACCGATGTGGCCGGCGTGGAGGTTGGTTACAGTACCATCATCTCCGGAACAGGAAAAAACATAAGAGGTAAAGGCCCGGTACGCACCGGCGTTACGGCCATCCTGCCGAGAGGAAGAAACAATAATCCCGTCTTTTCCAACTGGTATTCGTTAAATGGCAATGGCGAAATGACCGGCACCACCTGGATCACCGAGTCGGGTTTTTTAGAAGGCCCCATTATGATCACCAATACCAACAGTGTAGGCGTGGTAAGGGATGCCGTGCTGAAATGGTATGTAAAAACAGGTTGGTACAAGGAAGACTTCTGGTACACCTACCCGGTGGTGGCAGAAACATACGACGGTTTCTTAAACGATATATATGGCTTTCATGTAAAAGAAGAAAATGCTTACGAGGCATTAGACAGTGCAAAGAGTGGTTTCATAAAAGAAGGCAATGTAGGCGGCGGCACGGGTATGATGTGCCTGGGCTTTAAAGGAGGAACCGGAACAGCATCCAGGGTTGTAAAGATCAAAGACTCCACCTACACAGTGGGTGTGCTGGTGCAATCAAATTTTGGAGGCAAGAATAATTTTTCCATTGCAGGTGTTCCGGTTGGAAGGGAACTGAGAGACACGATGAATTATGAATTCAAGGCGCCCCCCTCCTACGAGCCCGGTGATGGTTCCATCATTGTGGTGGTTGCCACCGATGCCCCATTATTACCACACCAGTTAAAAAGGATCGCCGCCAGGGTTCCCATCGGTGTGGGTAAAATGGGCGGACGTGGCGAGAATGGCTCCGGCGATATCTTCATTGCCTTTTCCACTGCCAATCCATCTGCTTTTCAACGGGATAAATTTACCACGCTGAATGAACTACCGAATGATTTCATCAATCCCCTGTTCAATGCAACGGTTCAGGCCACCGAAGAAGCCATCACCAATGCCATGGTAGCGGCGGAAACCATGGAAGGCATCAATGGAAATAAAGCGTATGCGCTGCCCCATAAACTGGTGAGGGATGTGCTGAAGAAATATAACCGGGTAAAATAACTTATTCCCTGATGAAAAAAATAATAATCCACATTTGGTTTGCTGCAATCCCGGTTTTGACCGGGAAAACTGTTTTTGCACAAGACCTGTCCCTGTTTAACGTTAAGAAAACAACAGATAGTTTACGGGCGGTTCTCTCAAAAACCAGCAAACCCATTGAACAATTTACCCTTCTCAACAAAATCCGTGAGGCCAATGATGCTACCTTTGGTAATTACCAGGACACCTCCCTGGGTGTACAACTATTCCGTATTGCGCAGCAATTAAAAAATGACTCCCTGCTTGCCATTAGTCTTAATGTAGTTGGCAATTTCTTCAGAAGCAAGGGAGAAAATCCAACAGCTTTGGAATATTTTTTTAAAGCCATTCCGCTTGCCGAAAAGGCAAAAGATAAGCGGAGAATAAGTTCCCTGTATCTTGATATTGCAGAAAGTTATTCAACCCTTAAAAACGAAGAGGAAAGTTTTAAATATGCAAAATTAGCTGAAGCTAATTTGCCGGATAAATCCGCACCCATGTATGATTATATGGCGGGGCAATATTATCGTACCATCAGCAGGTATTATCTAAGAAAAAAACAACCTGATACGGCATTGGTGCAGATACACCAATTGGAACAGGTGAACCGGAGATTTCCGAAAGCCAATTATCTGTTGATCGAATGGATACAAAAAGGAGAAGCTTATACCTTGCTTAAAGACAATGAAATGGCAGAGTTGTATTTTAAAAAAGCCAATAAACTCTCCGATTCCATTGGCACTACTTCGCTGCTGATTAATTTCAGTACCAGCTATTTACCATACCTGATAACTACCAATCAATTTAAAAAAGCACAAGTATATGCCTTGCGGCTGCTGAAAACCGGAAACAGTATTGATAACAATATCATAAAGCTTTCCGCTGCCGGTTTTTTAAACACGGCATACTATAATTTGAACCAGCCGGACAGTGCTTATTTTTATTTAAAAATGCAGTCGGCACTTAAAGATTCTGTTTTTAATCAGGATAATTTTAATAAGATACAGGCATTGGCCTTTAATGAACAAATAAGAAAGATTGATGAAGAAACAAAAGTGGCTGCAGCAAAGGAAGAACGTAAACAAAACATTCAATACGCCTTAATCGCTATCGGAATAATTATTTTGCTTACCCTTTATTTATTACTCAGCCGCAGTTTTATTACCAATACCAAACTGATTGAATTTTTTGGTATAGTTGCTTTACTGATCGTTTTCGAATTTCTCAATTTACTGCTACATCCTTTTTTAGAAAGAATAACCAACCACTCCCCTGTTTTGATGTTGCTGGCATTGGTTTGCATTGCGGCATTATTGGTACCGTTACATCACCGGGTGGAGAAATGGGCAACGGCTAAACTGGTGGAAAAGAATAAAAAGATACGATTGGCAGCGGCGAAGAAAACGATAGAGCAATTGGAAAACACTCAACCCAAATAACCGTTATGAAAAAATATAAACTGCTCCTGTTATCGATCATTTCATCAGCATGTCTCTATGCACAACAAACTTTGATCAGCAATGTGAACTTTGTTGATGTTATGACAGGAAAGGTCATTCCCGGACAATCCGTGCTTATTAGTAATGATAAAATTGAGCAAACAGGCACTGCCGGAAAGTAGGTGAAGCGGTTTTGAAGAACAGGATATCCCCTGCTGTATTGTATGAAGTATTGGACTAAAACTCATTTAAGATAAAAATCCCGTCAATTAATTGACGGGATTTTTTTGTGCATGGGATCCTGATACAAACCGGTGTACATCCTTGCCAACGCTGCGCCCTGGTATGCCGGATGGCGGACTACCTGTTTCGACTTCAACAAAATAAAACAGACCCAAACGAATAGCGTGAGTCTGCTGGTGCCCGGGACTGGAGTACCAAAATTGATCCTTAGAACTGGTCTTACACAAAGCCATAGCCCCGGTATATCGGGGCGGTCATTTGTATTTGCCTGCTTATGAGAATGAATTCTCATCGCCACCAAATACAAATGCCCTTCACTTTTGTGAAAGGCATTTGTGCCCAGGACTGGATTCGAACCAGCACATCCTTGCGAACGCTGCGACCTGAACACAGTGCGTCTACCAATTTCGCCACCTGGGCAGGTGAACCAACGTTGAAGTCGTTGTAAACCGTTTCATTCGTTAAAACCGTTGCGCAGGCCAAAACCCTGAAACGATTTTAAACATTTAAACGACTTAAACGTTTCAAACGGATTGCAAATATAAGGCACTACACCGAAACATTAAAATCTCTCAGTGCATCATTTAAACTTGTCTTAAGATCCGTGGATGGTTTACGTTGACCGATGACCAGCGCACAACCTACCCCGTACTCCCCTGCCGGGAATTTTTTGCTGTAACTGCCGGGTATCACTACACTCCTTGCCGGCACAATACCCCGCATTTCTTTCGGTTCAGTCCCGCTCACATCAATGATCTTGGTGGACTGTGTCAATACCACATTGGCTCCCAGTACCGCTTCTTTTTCCACCCGCACTCCTTCCACTACTATGCAACGGCTGCCGATAAAACATCCGTCCTCTATAATGACCGGGGCCGCCTGCAAGGGTTCCAAAACACCCCCAATGCCCACCCCCCCGCTCAGGTGAACCCCCTTGCCTATCTGGGCACAACTACCCACGGTAGCCCAGGTATCAACCATCGTACCTTCATCCACATAAGCACCGATGTTCACATAGCTCGGCATCAATACCACGTTCCTGGCCAGGTATGCACCATATCTTGCCACGGCATGGGGTACCGCCCGCACACCCAGGGAAGCATAATCCGACTTCAGTTTCATCTTATCATAAAATTCAAAAGGCGGTAACGTATAGGTCTCCATCTGCTGGATGGCGAAGTACATCAGTATGGCCTGTTTCACCCACTCATTCACCTGCCAGGACCCATTGACAGGTTCGGCAGTACGAAGGCGGCCTTTATCTACTTCTTCCAATACGGTCCTCACTGCATCGGCATAGGCCTGGTCTTTTAAAAGATCCCGTTTGGCCCAGGCATCCAGTATCATTTGCTTTAACTCCATTGCGTTGAATTTCTGCAAACTTACACTGTTGACCGAACAAAGAAAAAAGCATTTTATACCGCATAAGTTTCAATTGTAAACCGGGTACCAATCCGTATTAATCAATAACTTTACAGCTTACATGCAAAAGTTTCTCGTCATACAAACAGCCTTTATCGGCGACGTGGTGCTGGGCACTGCTTTGGTGGAAAAACTGACAAAACATTATCCCCATGCCCGGATAGATTTCCTGGTACGAAAGGGAAATGAAAGCCTGCTGGAAAATAATCCGCACCTTTCTGAAGTGCTTACCTGGGATAAAAAAAAGCGGAAACTCAGGAACCTGTTAGTCCTGCTTCTGCATATCAGAAAAACCAGGTACGATAAGGTGATCACCATCCAGCGCTTTTTTTCCACCGGCCTGCTCACGGCATTTTCCGGGGCCAACGAGACCATTGGCTTTGACAAGAACCCCTTAAGTTTCCTGTTCAGCAAAAAAGTAAAACACATCATCAGTAAGGAGAACGGGATAAAGCATGAAGTGGAGCGAAACAATGACCTTATTGAATCTTTTACCGACGGATCAGTTATCCGTCCCAGGTTATATCCATCAGAAAAAGATCATGCTGCAATATCAGCCTGGACACAAAAAAAATATGTGACTATATCGCCCGGAAGTATCTGGTTTACCAAAAGATATCCGTTTGAGAAATGGGCTGACCTAATCAGGAATTTTCCCCCTGAGTATGCTGTTTATTTAGTGGGAGGAAAAGAAAACATTGCCGAATGCGAATACATAAAAAGCATCAGCAACAATCCGGATGTAGATATCCTGGCAGGCAAACTTTCTTTTTTGCAATCGGCGGCCTTAATGGAAACAGCGGCTATGAATTATGTAAATGATTCCGGGCCGCTTCACTTTGCCTCGGCGGTAAATGCGCCGGTTACAGCAGTATACTGCTCAACCGCACCTGCTTATGGCTTCACGCCCCTGTCCGACAAATCATATATCGTTGAAACACCGGAAAAGTTAAACTGTCGCCCCTGTGGAATCCATGGCCATAAAACCTGTCCTGAACAACATTTTAAATGCGCCAAAACCATTCAGACAAATCATCTCCTCGAAGCTTTTCAAAAAGCGATGATGAATGTATAGCTACGAGAACGATATTGAACAATGCCTGCGTGTGCTGAAAGAGGGCGGGTTGATCCTCTATCCCACCGATACGGTCTGGGGTATTGGCTGCGATGCAACCAATGAGGAGGCGGTGGCACAGGTCTATGCGCTTAAAAAAAGGTCCGATGAGAAAAGCATGATCATCCTGCTGGCCGATGAACGGGACATCATCCAATACGTTACCCAGCCCGACCCAAAAGTGTTTGATTATATCAAAGGCATCCACAAACCAACCACCATTATTTACGAAGGCGCGGTGGGACTTGCGCAAAACCTTACCCCGCAAAACAACAGCATTGCTATCCGCATCACAAAAGACAGGTTCTGCAAAGACCTGATCAAACGGTTCCGCAAGCCCATTGTTTCCACTTCGGCAAATGTTTCCGGTTACCCGGCTCCGGAAGTTTTTACAGATATTGATGTGGCAATAAAAAACGGTGTTGACTATATCGTGCAACACCGCCAGGATGATTCAACCCCTGCCGTACCCTCTGCAGTGGTCAGGTGGAACGCCGATGGCTCTCTCCACATCATACGTTCTTGAATAACTTTGCCAACATTTCGAACGTTGGCAAAGTTTATATTATAATGTAAGCCCGATCCCCAACTGGATACTCTGGTTCTTCCACTTCTCGTTATTATCGATGTCATTGATATTGCTTAAGCCGATTGCGTAGCGGCCGTAAATATTAAAGTGACGGATATTTACCTGCACACCCCCCAGCATACTGAAGTCGCCGCTCTTGAATGCTTCCTGGCCGTTTTGCAGAAGCGTATTGCTCTTATTGGTGAGGATCCCGAACTGGGGACCTACCTGCAGGGTGAGCATTTTGGTGGGTTTGATGTTTAATAAGATGGGGAAGCTCAGGTATTTCAATTGCACTTTATTCAGTTGCTTGAACTGGTAAACACTGCTGAACGTGCTGGATGTATCCACGTTGGTCTGGCTGAATAATATTTCGGGCTGGATACCTAATTTTTTGCCCAATCCGATTTCAAAAAAACCACCCAGGTGATAACCGAAAGAGAATTCATCTTTAAAGGATTTACCAGTGAGTTTGTTAATGGAAGCGCCGCCTTTAAAACCGATGTGAAGCCGCTGGGAAAATGCAGAAGTGCTGATGACCGTCAATAATGCCAGTGAAAGGATCTTCGTTTTCATGTTAAATGGTTTGGTTCGCACATAAGGCGCAAGATACATGCCATGCAGAAAAATATTTTTACAAACTTTTGTTAAGAGAACCGGCAGGTTAGAATGAGAATCCTGCAACAACCGAAAATAATGAAGTGAGTCTTTTTCAGTAGTGGATGGCAGGTAATAGTCAAGGTATACCTGGGGTTGAAAATAAAACTTACCATAGTAATACGTTATCTCTGCCAGGAAACCCAGCGACTGTATTTTAAACGAACCGGAACTGCTTCCATCGCCGTATCTCGTTTTAAGATAATTCTGAACAACGGGTCTGCGGTTGGTCAGGCTGCTGGAATGGGAAATGTTCCAGGTTTGCGATCCTGCATTCAGCATGATGGTTGGCTGCAGCTGAACAGCATCCTTCTTACCAAAGACCTTATAAAAGTCCCATTCATGCGTGGCAGATAAGATGGCAGACAATCCATACACCCGCGTGGTTATGGTATCCCGTATATGCACCACCCGGTTGAAGAACCAGAATGCCGTATCAAAATATTCTTCCTGTTTACCGAAAGAAAAACCAACGGCGATTCCCGGCTGTATCCATGTCTTCTTGTACGTAAAGCTTCCATAGAAATCATTTTTAAAAGGGCTTACGTCAAAACTGGTGGTGGAGCCTTCCATAAAACGGGTGTAGGATATGCCGGCATCTATATTTTTATTGTGGTAAACATAGGCAGGGCGGAGGGCATACTGGTACATTTTTAATTTCCCGTCATCCCTGGCAAAAAAGCCGGTCAGGGTAAGCCCCAGCCCGCTTTTATGATAATACCCGGCCGATGGTGTATAAAACAGTTTGTTGGTGATCGCCTGCCCTGCATTTAGTGAATTATTCTTCAGGCTGAATATCCCATTGCCGATACCTACATTAACATCAAAATAGCTTTTCTTCTTTCCGGCTCCCATCATCAGCTGAATGAACGCATCGTTCCTGAACATGGAATCCAATGCCTGCTTTTCCTCCTTCGTAAGCGAATCGGTCTGGACACAGGCCAGCGAAAAAGCCAGGACGGAGATCATTAATAATAAGGATCGTTGCATAAGCGGTTGAGTCAGCCTGTATAGATTTAAAAGAACAAAATTAGTTTAATATGGCGCAAATTTTTATTTCATGCCAGACTTGGGCATAAATAGCCTATCTTTGCGCCCATTATTTAAAAACTGAGAATTACATGACATGCTCAGTTGCTGTTGAAAATAGGTCTATCCCCGGGGCATTTTGACACCCCTGCATCCGATAGCTATCGGATTTATACAACGGCCAAAAGCATGACATCCCGGTACTTCGACACGTTCAGTACATCCGGGAAACAGCATGTGGCTATCGCAAAACAAATTTCATGAATGCATTTGAAGCCTTAGGCTTGAACGAACAATTGGTACAATCTGTTACCGAATTAGGATTTGAAACCCCCACCTCCATACAGGAAAAAGCGATCCCTGTCCTGTTATCAGGCACCACCGATTTCATCGGTCTTGCTCAAACCGGAACCGGCAAAACCGCCGCATTTGGTTTACCCTTATTACAGCTGATCGAACCGGCACAGCGGCATCCCCAGGCGCTGATCGTTTGCCCGACGAGGGAACTCTGCCTGCAGATCACCAGCGACATTGAGACCTTTAAAAAACACAGCCGGAATATTTTTACAGAAGCCGTTTACGGCGGCGCCTCCATCATGATGCAGATACGCAACCTCAAAAAAGGCGTACACATCGTAGTGGCAACACCAGGCCGTTTGATCGACCTGATAGAAAGAAAGGCCATCGACCTGCAGAAAGTAAAATACGTGGTACTGGATGAAGCCGATGAAATGCTGAACATGGGCTTCCGGGATGATATCGATTTTGTACTGAAAAATACCATCAACCGGGAGAGCACCTGGTTATTCAGCGCCACCATGCCACCGGAAGTAAGGGCCATCTCTAAAAATTATATGGAGAACCCGAAAGAAGTTACGGTCGGTAAAAAGAACAGCGGCAATGTGAACATCGACCATCAATACTTTGTGGTGCCTGCACAACACCGTTACGAAGCATTGAAACGCCTGATCGATTTCAACCCCGGCATGTATGCCATCATTTTCACCCGTACCAAGGCCGACGCACAGGATATTTCTGAGCGCCTGGCAAAATCGGGTTACGAGATCGAAGCGCTGCATGGAGACCTGTCCCAGCAGCAGCGCGACAAAGTGATGGGGCGTTTCCGCAGTAAGAACCTTCAATTGCTCATCGCCACCGATGTGGCAGCAAGAGGAATAGACGTGGATGGCATCACCCACGTGATCAATTTTGAATTGCCCGACGACATGGAAGTGTATACCCACCGCAGCGGCCGTACAGGCCGTGCCGGTAAAACGGGTGTTTGCCTTTCCATCTGCCACAGCAGGGAAAGCTATAAGATCAAATCACTTGAGCGGATGATCAATGCAAAATTCCACAAAGTGGATGTGCCGAGCGGTAAAGACGTTTGCCGCAAGCAGTTCTTCCATTTCATGGATAAACTGATGCTGGCCGATGTGAGCCATGGGGATTACGAAACCTATATGCCCGACCTGATGATGAAATTTGCCGAAGTAAGCAAAGAAGAAGTATTGCAGCGGGTAGCTGCGCTGGAGTTCAGCCATTTCCTGAAATATTACGAAAATGCGGAGGACCTTAACCGTGCCGACATACGGGGCGACAGGAGGCAGCCCATGCGGGAAGAAATGGGTGGCAGCCGTAAAGAGCGCACCAGCTTCAACAGGCGGGATAGTGGCTACACCCGGTTATTCGTTAACCTGGGGACAAAAGACGGTTTTTACAAAGCCAGTTTTTTACAATTCATATTGGACGAGAGCGACCTGAAGAAAGAAGTACTTGGCAAGATCGATATGCGGGAAATGAACAGCTGGGTAGAGATCGACAAAGATGCTGCCGGCAGAATGATAAAAGCCATCGACGGCAAACGCTACAACAACCGCACCATCCGCATGAACGAGGCCGACGGCGGTTTCAGAAGGCCAACGGATGAAGGAGGAAGGGACAGAAAAAGAATTTATGCTTCGAAGGAAAGAGGAAGCTTCCGGTAAGATCTGAACCGCGGAATATTCAATAATCAATGTTCAACCTGCCGGCAGGCAGGAAGGTTCTCAATGATAAACGGGATCCGTTTCAGAAACGGAATGCTCATCCATTGAACATTGAGCATTGTGTATTGAACATTTCTATATAGAAGAATGCTTTACATTCGATATTAATTCTGCATTTCAATGGAAGCTGAGGTACACATACTGTTCTCTTCTGACTATTATGAGATCTGCGATTTCAAATGCCTGTGTAATGAATGCACCAAGTCGAAGACAGAATACAATGAGCATCTTTCACTCTGCATTACCAGGTCAGGAAATTTTTATTACCATGCATTCCGCAACTCGCTGGATACCTATACCGGCTCGGTGCTCGTGAGTAAACCCGGTTACGATTACACCGTGACCCACCCCGGTGAAATACCCGATGCGTGTACCATCATCATTTTTAAGAAAGTATTTTACGAAGACCTGGAAGAACAGTTTCAGCTTAAAGCGCATTGGTTCTTTTCCAATAAAGACATCCAGTCATTGCTGCTAAGAACCAACCCGCAGGTAGAACAGCTTCACTATACATTACTCCAGGCAGCCAGGCAGGCATCACCGGGTAAACTTGAAATGGACAGCCTGGTAATGGATATCCTGGAAGAAGTGCTGTCCCGTTTCACCAATTACGAAGTACCGCAGGCACTGCCGGCCCGGCTAAAAAAACACCACCTCGTAACCATCGAGAAAGCGAAACAATACCTCAGCGAAAATCTTACAAAGAATATCTCGCTCGAAGAACTGGCAAGCCACTGCCACATAAGCCCCTTTCATTTCAGCAGGATATACAAGGCTTTTACGGGCTATCCTGTTCACCAATACCTGCAATTGATGCGCCTGAAACATGCCGGGATGTTACTGGCTACTGCCTTGCCCGTTGCGGATATCGCCTTCCAGTCGGGCTTCAACAGCATCGACTATTTCTCAGCTGCTTTTAAAAAACAATACAGGCTCTCCCCTTCCGCCTTCAGGGCCAGCCGGAAAAAAACAGCAGGATTTCACAAGTGATGCCGCTCCATGACCTTTAGCTTTGTGCTCCGCTAAATCAACGCTATGGACGAAGTGAAACAAAACCTGGTGTTTGCCGAACAAAAGGCAAAAGAATTATTCAATACCGCAGAACAACGGGGGCTGATAATTCCCGGGAAGTCTGAAAGTGAATTGGCAGGGGAAATAGCTAACCTGGCCAAAGAATTTTTTGGCATTGGGAACTTCTGGCATAAAAAAATTGTACGGGCTGGCGCCAACACCCTTCACCCATACAATGGAAATCCACCAGACCGGGTCATCCAGGATGACGATATTGTATTTTTAGACCTGGGCCCTGTTTTTAAGGGTTGGGAAGCAGACCTGGGGAGAACCTATGTTATTGGCAATGATCCATTGAAACTGAAATTAAAAAAAGACGTAGAAGATGCCTGGCATGAAGCAAACCGGTGGTATTCCAAACAGAATGATCTGACAGGTGCGGAATGCTTTCATTACGTTACTGAGCTGGCAAAAAGTTATGGGTGGGAATTTGGCGGAGACATAGCCGGTCATATAGTAGGCCCTTTCCCGCATGAACAGCCGGATGATCCTGCCGACCTGGGATTGGATATTCACCCGGATAATCAAAGCAGCATTTTCCTGCGGGATAAACATGGGAACAAAAGACATTGGATACTGGAAATTCAATTTGTGGACAGGGCAAATAATATCGGGGGTTTCTTTGAACAATTATTGACAACAGAATAAAACATCAGATCAATAAACGCATAAAAATGAAAAAGATCATCAACACAGGCATCATGGCACTGGGGCTGTTGCGAGCCGACGCCCAGGGCCCGGATATGGCAATATTAAAAGAACTGAATGCAAAATTCATTCACAATTTTGTGACCAATGACGTGGCGGCTCACAGTCTGATCATTCACCCGGATTTCATACACATCAACACAGAAGGAAAATACACCGACCGGGCAAGGTACCTCGAGAACTGGGCGCATGGTTTCAGGGATATTGTATATTGGGACTACCGGGGCGAAGACATCAAACTATTCGGCAACACGGCCCTTGTACATTCACAGAACAAGTGCATTGCGATCAAAGACGGGAAAGAAGATATCAGCTACTGGATGTATACCGATACCTATATAAAAGAAAACGGGGAATGGAAATGTGTGCAGGCGCAGATAGGGAAAGTGACAAGGGAGAACCTTGCCGGGGAGGAAACGATCGTGAGGAAATATGATTACCGGAAATAAAACATTCACTACACAATGTTCAGAACAACATTCAATATCCAATTTAAACAAGCTCTATCACCGTTATCTCCGGCATGATGCCCACCCTGCCCGGGTAACCGATAAACCCAAAACCGGGATTCACATACAGTTTTTGGTTGCCTTCTTCATACAGTCCTGCCCATTGTTTATACATGTATTGCACCGGGCTCCATTTAAAACCGGGTATCTCCACGCCAAACTGCATGCCGTGGGTATGGCCGCTCAGCATCAGGTCAACATCGGGGTATTTTGTTTTTACTTCCGCATCCCAATGACTGGGATCGTGACTCATTAAGATCTTAAATGGATATTTTTCAGCCCCGGGATGTGCCAGGTCCATGCGCCCGTGTTTGGGGAACCTGGCCTTGCTGCTCCAGTTCTCGATGCCCAGTAAAGCGATCTGTTCGCCTTCTTTTTCCAGTACCACGTGTTCATTCATCAGCAAACGCCATCCCATATCCGCATGCACCTGTTTCAGGTTATCCAGGTTCTGTTCCCGGCTGATGCCATTATACGGCCAACGGACGTAATCGCCATAATCGTGGTTGCCAAAAATGCTGTATACCCCCATGGGGGCTTTCAGCCGGCTGAATAATTCCATGAATTCTTCCATCTCGGTGGCCCGGTCATTCACCAGGTCGCCGGTAAACAGGATGAGGTCGGCATTTTCTTTCAGTATCTTATCAATGCCATGATGTACTGCTTTCTTATCGGTAAAACTGCCGCTGTGGATATCGCTGATGTGGATGATCTTTAATCCCTTGAATGCCGCCGGTAAATTATCAAATGCCAGCGGAACCTTTTTCAGGCTGTAATTGTACTTATTGCCAAAACCGTACAGGAGGCTTCCAAATAAAGTGCCTCCGGCAGCCAGGCCCAGCCAGCTTAAAAATACCGATCGGCTGATGCCATCACCGCTCATGCCTTCCACATCGGTATTGCTGAAGAATAATTTTCCGGCAACCCATTGAATTCCCCTGCGCACATCATCCACCAGGAAAAAGATGACCGCTACCATTTTTGCCAGCGACAAACCGATGATGGTTGCAAACAGATACGTCCTTACCTTCTTGCCCATGAAATGCTGGTCGGTATAAACAAACAGCAAAAAGCTGATGATGGCAATGACGGTAAGCCCCCAGTACAACGAATAGATGATCGCCCGGGCCCTGGGAGAAACAGAATGGCTTACTGCCTTCACGGCCTGGAAAATATAGGTATCCAGCAGCAGCATAATGCCAATGGTAATGAAAACGCCGGTTGGTGTACGCATGGGGGTTTAGAGTTTAGGGTTTGAAGTTTGAGGTTTGAGGTTGGGGACCCAGGTTATTAAAGGTCATATGTTTTTTTGTTGCTATCATCATTATCACAAATATTACAATTAAGAGAGCTCTTTGTTCCCGGTTTTATGCCGAATGGTTAAATTTGCAGGCCCGGAAGTCCTATGCAGCATTTACCCGCAAATTTCAGGGTGTTTATTCAAAACAGACGATTGGGAATGTAAAATATTTTATAATGTGGCATTTGCCTCTTTATGGCTTGCCTGCAGCTTTGGGCGTAGAAAAAATGGTGAAAACAAAAAAGGGAATTGCTGTACATTACAATACCTTTGGGCATCTCAGAAATGCACCGTTGTGCGTTGTCCATTGGCCGGTAAGCAGCTGTATAACGAACGACGGTCAACGAACAACGAATAACGAACAATGATACTATGGGCAGAATAATCGGAGTAGCAAATCAAAAAGGAGGAGTTGGCAAGACAACCACGGCCATTAACCTGGCGGCGAGCCTCGCCGTGCTGGAATTCAGGACCCTGCTGGTGGATGCCGATCCACAGGCAAACAGCACCACCGGAACCGGTTTCGACCTGCACAACATCACCCAGAGCCTTTACGACTGTATGGTGAACGAGGCACAGGCCAAAGACGTGATATTAAAAACAGATATTCCTTTCCTGGACCTGCTCCCCTCTCATATTGACCTGGTAGGTGCCGAGATCGAAATGATAAACTACCCCAACCGGGAAGCGGTGCTTAAAAAGATACTGGAACCCATCAGGGATGAGTATGACTTTATTGTGATCGACTGTTCGCCATCGTTGGGACTGATAACCGTTAATGCCTTAACAGCCGCCGACAGCGTGGTGGTTCCCGTGCAAACCGAATTCTTTGCACTGGAAGGGCTGGGAAAACTGCTCAATACCATCAAGATCGTTCAGAACAGGCTCAACCCATCGCTGAAAATTGAGGGGATCCTGATGACCATGTATGATGGCCGCCTGCGTCTTTGCAACCAGGTGGTGAGTGAAGTGCGCCGCCATTTCGATGACATTGTTTTCAGCAGCATCATTCACCGCAACACCCGCCTGAGTGAAGCGCCCAGTTTTGGCAAGCCCGTTATCCTGTATGATTCCGACAGCAAGGGCGCCGTTAATTATCTTAACCTTGCCAAAGAGATATTGCAAAAGAATAACCTTACCAAAATAAAAGAAGAAGACAGGATATTGGAGTAATAAGTTCGTGGTTTGTAGTTTGTGGTTCGTTGTTATATCAAAGAGTATCTGCCACAACTACAAACCACAAACCACAAACAATAAATAAACATGAGCCTTCCAAATAAAAAAGATGCATTGGGAAAAGGGATACGCAGCCTGCTTCAGAATATTGATGCAGACCTTAAAAGCACTGCCGGAAGTTTAAAGCCGGAGGTGATGGAGCAGGTTTCAACATCCATGCGCATCCCGCTGGAACAGATCGAAGTGAATCCCAAACAACCCCGTCATGACTTTGACGAAACCGCCCTGAACGAACTGGCAGATTCCATAAAAATGCATGACATCATCCAGCCCCTCACCGTGACCAGGCTGGCCAATGGCAGGTACAGGCTTATTGCCGGTGAACGCCGTTTCCGGGCTTCAAAGATTGCAGGGCTCAAAGATGTACCCGTTTATATAAGGCAGGCAGATGATGCCCAGTTACTGGAGCTTTCGCTGCTGGAAAACCTGCAGCGGAAAGACCTGAATGCGATCGAGGTTGCCCTCAGTTATAAACGCCTGATGGATGAACTGGCATATACACAGGAGCAGGTGGCAGAACGGATGGGTAAAGAAAGGAGTACGGTCACCAACTACATACGCCTGCTGAAATTACCCCCCGATATACAGGTGGCTGTCCGCAACGGCGACATCAGCATGGGACATGCAAGGGCGCTGATCAATGTGGATATGATTGATAAGCAACTGTACATCTTCAACGAAATAAAGAAACGCGGGCTTTCTGTACGTCAAACCGAAGAACTGGTAAGAAAACAATATATACCGGCTGTTAAAGTTGCGGTAAAACAGGCCCTGCCACCCGATCTCAAACGAATTGAAGATAATTTAGCATCGCAGTTCAACACCCGGGTTAAATTGAAACACAGCAAAAAAGGCGGAAGCATCCTGTTTGAATATTATTCCACCGAAGAACTGAATGCCCTGCTGGAAAAACTGAATATTAACGTAAGCTGATGTATAAAGCGACCTCCTGTTTTATCCTGATCATCTCCCTTCTTTTTTGTACCCAGGTTGCTGCCCAGGAGGGCGGCGCCAAAAAAAAGAAGAACACGAACATATTCTCCAGACCCGACACGTCTAAATTATACAGCCCACGGATCGCCACCATCCGCTCTGCCATCCTTCCGGGATGGGGCCAGGCCACCAATAAAAAATACTGGAAGATACCGGTTGTGTATGCTGCATTGGGAGCCACCACGTATATCTTTTTCAGGAATGTTAAACAATACAGGGAAGCCAGGGATGCCTATCTCAATGCAATAGATGGTGACTTTACAAACGATTTCCAGATCCCCCAACCCTATTTTTCAGTAAAAGACCAGCCTGAACGGATAAAGAATTTCCGCAACGAGGTAAGGCAGAATGTGGACTACTCTGTACTGTTCTTTATCCTCTTCTGGGGGTTGAACGTGGTGGATGCCACCGTGGATGCCCATTTAAAGACCTTCGATGTAAGTAACGACCTCAGCCTGCAGATAAAGCCCGGTTACAGCCCCCTTGCCCGCACAAATGGGATAAGCCTGGTGCTGAACATTCACCCCAAACCTCTAAAGGGGCTTAAATGATTATATTTGTTTTTCACTAACTTTTAAAGCGCATGAACAACGCAGGTAATACCCCCTTCAGGGGGCCAGGGGGCATGAGGATCGCACTGATCGGTTATGGCAAGATGGGTAAGACCATTGAAGAAGTGGCCGGGAAACGGGGACATACCATTGACCTGAAGATCGACATTGATACCACCGGCTCTTTTACGAAAGAAAATCTTCTACGCTGCGATGTGGCCATTGAATTTACCGGGCCACACAGCGCAAAGGAGAATATACTGAAATGCCTGGATGCCGGCATACCCATTGTTAGCGGCAGTACCGGGTGGCTGGAGTACCGGGATGAAGTGGATGATCTTTGTAAAAAGAAGAACGGAAGTTTTTTATACGCCAGTAATTTCAGTGTAGGCGTGAACATTTTTTTTGAGCTGAACAAAAAACTGGCACAGCTGATGAAACCGCACAACGACTATGATGTTTCGCTGGTGGAGATCCATCACACGCAGAAAAAAGATGCCCCAAGCGGAACAGCCATCACCCTTGCCGAACAGGTACTGCATGAGATCCCAGGTAAAGTAAAATGGGTGAATGAAGCTTCTGCCAACCCGGAAGATCTTGTCATTATCAGCAAGCGGGAAGACCCGGCACCAGGTACCCATTTGGTAAGATACCATTCCGCCGTTGACGATATTGAATTAATCCATACGGCACACAGCCGGCAGGGGTTTGCACTGGGTGCTGTGCTGGCTGCGGAGTTCATCAAAGACAAGAAAGGCATTTTCAACATGCAGCAGGTACTAGGCATCAGCTAACCCAACTGAAACGGATGCAACGGACAAAAATAATCCTCTTTACTTTCATATTATGTATTACCGGCTTTTCCGTCAAGGCACAGCAATACCTCATTGACAGCCTGAATTTTATAATTGAGAACAGCGCCAGCGACCGGGAGAAGATGAAAGCCTGTTTCATGCTGCAGGAAAAACTTCTTGTAAAGGATTTTGATGAGTGCCTGGCGGCTGCACAAAGAGGCGCTTCCCTTGCACAAAAAATAAACGACAGCAGTTCCTTCGGTGGCTTTCAAAGCGCCATTGGCAGGGCCTACTATTTTAAAGGCAACTACGACAGCGCAGCCACGTATTATTATAAAAGCATCGGCATCTTACGAAAGACCGGCGACCAGCCGAAGCTGGCTGCCGCATTGAATGATCTTGGAAAACTATACCGCAAATCCCGTGACCTGGACAGGGCATTACAGATGTACGATGAGGCTTTTGCTATTTACAACCGGTTGAATGACGAGGAGGGGATGGGAACCATACTAAATGAATCGGGGGTGGTATTTGAATACAAAGAAAATTACGATGAAGCGATAAGCCGTTACAAAAGGTCACTGGAAATACGGGAAAGAATGAGCGACACCATTGGTATCGCTTACAGCCTGAATTTTATTGGCGGCGCTTACACGCAGCAAAAGAAATTCAAAGAAGCTGAAGATTATCTTTTTCAGTCACTCGAACTGAGAAAAAAACTGAAAGACAGTTTTACCATTGCCCTGAGCCACAGCGACCTGGGCTATATGTATAAAGAACAAAACAGCCTCGACAAAGCCCTTGAACAATACAACCTGAGCAATGCCATTGCCGTTGATATGAAATTCATCGACCTGCTGCTGGGTAATTACCGGGAACTGGCGGTGATCGCAGAAAAGAAAGGGGATTTTGCCCTGTCGCTGGTTTATTACAAAAAGCAAACAGCACTCAAAGACTCGATCTATTCGGGTGAAAAGATGAAACAGATAGAACAGCTGAATGCAAAATACCAGGCAGAGAAAAAAGAGCAGCAGCTGAAACTGCAGAAAACCGAGCTAAGCCGGAAGAATTATTTGCTGATGGGCATCTCGCTTGCCAGTGCCCTGCTGGTATTATCCGGATTCACTTTTTACCGGAAAAGGCAGTTACAACATAAAATGATGCTGCAGGAGGAAGTGATGAAACAGCAGGACATTGCTACCAAAGCCATCATCAATGCCGAGGAAAATGAACGCAAACGCATTGCTGCCGACCTGCACGACGGCGTGGGCCAGTTGATGAGTGCGGCAAAAATGAACTTATCCGCCTTTGAGAATGAGATAACTTTCAAAGACCAGTCCCAGAAGATCTCTTTTGAAAAGCTGATCAGCCTGGTGGATGAGAGCTGTAAAGAGATACGGAGTGTAAGTCACCAGATGATGCCCAATGCACTGCTCAAAAGCGGGCTTGCCAGTGCCGTTAAGGAATTCATTGATAAGATAGACAACCGCATTCTCAAAATAAACCTGCATGCGGAAGGCCTGAGTGAACGGCTTGATAGTAATACCGAAACGGTGCTTTACCGGGTGATCCAGGAATGTGTGAACAATGTCATCAAACATTCGGGAGCCTCCAACCTCGATATTTCACTGATAAAGGATGAAGATGGCATATCGGTAACTGTGGAAGATAATGGGTGTGGTTTTGATACCACCGATAAACAAAAAACGGAAGGGATCGGATTGAAGAACATCCGCTCCAGGGTTGAATTCCTTAAGGGTACGGTTGATTTTGACAGTTCTCCGGGAAAAGGCACATTGGTTGCCATTCATATCCCGGCATCCCATTAAAAACTTTTCGCTACATTTAGCGAACGGAAAAGAAGCTTGAGCAGAAAATGAAAAACGCTAAGACCAGGTTAGGGATCGTTGACGACCACCAGATAGTAATAGACGGGCTAAAATCTTTACTTCAGGGCCACAACCAGTTTGAAGTGCTGGTTGAATGTACACAGCCGCTCCGGATGATCGAACTCATCGGCAGGAATTTCATTGATATTTTACTCACCGACGTAATGATGCCCGGCATGAACGGGGCAGAACTGGCAAAAGAAGTTCACCTGAAATACCCTGAAATAAAGATACTGGCGCTTTCCATGAGCGGGCAGGGCGACCTGGTAAACCGGATGATCGAAGATGCAGACATTTCCGGTTATGTGCTCAAGAACATTGGCAAACAGGAATTGGTGAAGGCACTGGAAAAGATCTCTGCCGGCGGCATTTATTTCAGCGATGAGGTTTTGGAGGAAATGACCAGGGCCAGCGAACGGAAAAAAGAAAATGAAGAGGTCAATCTTACGGCCAGGGAAATTGAGATCATCCGGCTGATCGAAAAAGAATTAAGCAATAAACAGATCGCTGAAAGACTTTTTTTGAGCGAACGGACCGTGGAGACCCACCGCAAGAATATTTTCCGGAAAACGAATACCGCCAGCGTGATCGGCTTGGTGAAATATGCCTACGAGCACAAGCTCATATGAATAATGAACAAGGAATTTTGAATGACGAAGTATGACATTCCGATCATAATTCATCATTCCTTGTTCCTTGCTCGATATTCATTCCCTGGTTCAGTATTCTCAGACCTTCAGGTTCTCCAGCATATCCTTCGTCATCTGTTGCAGGTTGAATTCTTCCTTCCATCCCCAGTCCCTTCTTGCCACGGCATCATCAATACTCTGCGGCCAGCTGTCTGCAATAGGCTGGCGATAATCGGGTTTAAAGCTGACTGAAAAATCCGGGACATACTTCTTTATCTCCGCAGTGATCTCCTTTGGTGAAAAACTCATGGCCGATAAATTGTAAGACGTACGTACAGAGATCTTATCTGCCGGCGCTTCCATCAATTCGATCGTAGCCCGGATGGCATCGGGCATATACATCATGGGCAGGTATGTATCTTCCCGTAAGAAGCATTCATAATTCTTTCCCTTCTTTGCCTTGTAAAAAATATCCACGGCATAATCCGTTGTTCCGCCGCCGGGTTCACTCTTATAGCTTATCAGTCCGGGGTAACGCAGGCTCCGTACATCCACCCCATAGCGCTGATTAAAATAATGGCACCAGAACTCACCGGCATATTTACTGATACCGTAAACAGTGGTAGGCTCAATAATGGTCTGTTGCGGGCAATCCTGTTTTGGCGAGGTGGGCCCGAAAACCGCAATACTGCTCGGCCAATATACTTTATGCAGGTTTTCCTCCCGGGCTATGTCCAGCACGTTCAGTAAACTCTGCATGTTTAGACTCCAGGCCAGGTTGGGATTTTTTTCGCCGGTGGCAGAAAGAATGGCAGCCAACAGGTATACCTGGGTAATATTCTGCCGGATCACCTGTACGTGCAGCATCTCCTTGTTCATCACATCCAGGCTCACGTAGGGGCCGGTACCCTTTAGCAGGTCATTTTCTTCCCGCAGGTCAGAAGCCACTACGTTGGCATTGCCGTATATTTTACGAAGAGCCAGTGTTAACTCCACTCCTATCTGTCCGGATGCGCCGATCACTAATATTTTCTCTTTAAGCATAGCAAGTCTTTGAAATACAAATGTAAGGGCTAATACAATTCATTCCTCAGGCAAAGCCGTTTGTTCATCAAATCCCGCCGTTCGGAAGTTCGTGATGTTTTTTTAGTTCTTTTATTTATATTTGAATTGCCCTTTAATATAGACCAATATCCTTCGGTCGACGCCAATTACCCTTCTCGATCAGCAAGAAATTTTTCACCCTGGTGACCTTTAAAACTATACTATTATGAGAAAGAAGTACCTCTTGCTGATAACCTTTCTGCCCGTTATTCATTTTGCTGGTGCACAGTCCTTTTCTGTAAATACTGACGGAAGTGTTGCCGACCCGAGCGCCATGCTGGATGTGAAAAGCAGCCAGAAGGGGCTTTTGATACCCCGGATGACAAAGACTGAAAGAAACGCTATCACCACCCCCGCTACCGGTTTGCTGGTATTTCAAAATGCGCCCGACAGTATTGGCTTCTATTATTACGACGGCAGTAAATGGAGTTGGGTTGCATCCATTAACGGAAATGCCGATACCCTTGCCTGGAAAAGAAACGGGAATGCAGGCACCAGCACCGCAATGCATTTCATCGGAACCACCGACAACCGGGCACTGAACTTCCGGGTCAATAATATACGGGCAGGATTGATCGATAATGCCAGTTACAATTTAGCCCTGGGATACTCCGGTTTCCTTAACAATTCATCAGGCACACATAATACAGCCATCGGTTATCAGTCAATGACCGGTAATACAACAGGCAATTACAATACCTCTGTGGGGGCGTTCAGTTTTTTCAGCAATACAGCGGGGATCCGGAATACGGCCATAGGAACCTCTGCACTTTATTTCAATAATGCCAATGATAATACAGCTGTTGGATATGAAGCTCTTAATCAGACTTCATCTGTTGCTGCAAGAAACAATACAGCGGTAGGTTCAAATGCATTGCGGCAGAACAGCTCCGGTACCGCCAATACCGCAATGGGTGATTCAGCAGGATATATTTTAACCGCGGCCAGCTATAATGTCTTTTTCGGAAAAAATGCAGGAAGGGATAACCTGGGTTCCTGGACGACCCTGATCGGTATTGATGCCGGGACAAAAAACACGGCCAACGGAAGCGTTTTCATTGGTTCAGCTGCAGGGATGAAAAACACATCCGGCATTGGAAACACATTTGTAGGCGATAATGCCGGAAGAGAAGTTATCACAAGTTCAAATAATTCCTTTTTCGGAAGCTATGCCGGCCAGGCAACTACAGGTTCAGGAAATAGTTTTTTTGGCAGACTGGCCGGGTATAATAATACATCAGGCATCAATAATCTGGCCACTGGGTTTGAATCGCTGATAAGTAACCAGGGAGGCAACAACAATACTGCTGTTGGCTACAGGAGCCTTTATTCCAATACATCCGGCTACAGCAATATTGCCCTTGGCCCGGAAGCATTACGGACAAATACAACCGGCAGTAATCTGGTTGCGGTGGGTGATTCAGCCCTCTATAATAATTCCGGTGGTACCAGTAATACGGCTGTTGGCTCAAAAGCTTTATATCTTAATTCAAACGGCGTAAATAATACAGCAACAGGATTCCAGGCTTTAAGACAAAACGGACTTGGCAGCAATAATACGGCATTTGGATCCAATGCTTTGATCCTTAATACAAATGGAAGTGCCCATACTGCAATGGGTTCATTTGCATTAAGTAACCTGACAGGCAGTAATTACAATGTTGCCATTGGTGACAGTGCAGCCCGGAATTTAGCAAGCGGCTCCAATAATGTTATTGTAGGTACCTGGGCAATGAAAGATCATACTGTCGGCCAGCAAAATACGGCCATTGGAAACTTTGCCATGGGAGAAAGAGAAAGCGGTAATTATAACACAGCCCTAGGAGCAGGAAGCCTATGGAATACAAACAATGACTATAATACGGGGATCGGGTACCAAGCAGGTGTTGCAAATGTTTCAGGAACCAACAATACCTACCTGGGAGCAAATGTTATCGTTGGAGTTGATAATTTGACCAACTCTACAGCTCTTGGAGCAAACTCGTTTATAAACGTAAGTAATAAGGTCCGGATCGGTTCTTCAACTGTAACAGTGATCGAAGGACAGGTTGGATACACATTCCCATCTGACGGAAGATTTAAAACAGCGGTCACTGAATCTGTTCCGGGGCTTGATTTTATTACCAGGCTGCGCCCGGTTATTTATAATTTCCAGACTTCCCGGTATGATGCTTTTATAAGATCAGGTACTACTGCAGATCCGAAGCTCATCGGCTCTATTGATTATACCGAATCAGAACGCATACGTCATAGTGGCTTTATTGCACAGGAGGTTGAAAAAGCAGCCAGGGAAGCAGGTTATGATTTTGACGGAATTGTCATTCCAAAGAATGATAAGGACACCTACGGCATAGGTTATTCTCAATTTGTGGTCCCATTGGTAAAAGCAGTACAGGAACAACAAAAACAAATAGAATCGCTGAAAAAAGAACTGGATGAAATGAAGAAATTAATAGGGAAATAGCCGGCATATGGAATACAATATTAAAAACTGAATATTGTAACTTTGCGGCATGGAAAAATATTTAACCGAACTTTTCAACAAGCAGCAATACGATAAGAACAATTTCTTCCTGATTGCAGGCCCCTGCGTGGTGGAAGGGGAAGAAATAGTGATGGAAATAGCAGAGAAAGTTTCTGCTGCCTGCAAAAAACTGCAGATACCATATATATTCAAGGCATCTTACCGAAAAGCAAACCGTACTTCCGCCAGTTCATTCACCGGCATCGGCGATGAAAAAGCCCTGGAGCTGATAAAGAAAGTAAGCGAAAAATTCTCCATCCCCACCACCACCGACATCCATACCGCCGAAGAAGCAGCCATGGCAGCTAAGTATGTTGACGTGTTGCAGATCCCTGCATTTCTATGCCGCCAGACCGACCTGCTGATCGCTGCCGCAAAAACAGGGAAGATCGTGAACGTAAAAAAGGGGCAGTTTGTAAGCGGCCCTTCCATGAAATTTGCTGTTGAAAAGATAAACAATGCCGGTAACAACAAGGTCGGACTGATCGAACGGGGCAATACATTCGGCTACCAGGACCTTGTGGTTGACTACCGCAACATCACCTGGATGAGAGAGATAAAAGTACCTGTCATAATGGATTGCACCCATGCGTTGCAGCAACCGAATCAAACTGCCGGCGTAACAGGAGGAAACCCTGAGCTGATCGAAACGATCGCCAAAGCTGCCATAGCCACAGGGGCCGATGGTTTATTCATTGAAACACACCCCAACCCTGCTGTGGCAAAAAGCGACGGTGCCAATATGCTGCGGCTAAACCTGCTGGAACCCCTGCTGGAAAAACTGGTGAGGATAAGGAAAGCTATTGCCCCTATCCCCTAAAGGGAACAATTATGTTTTACTAATAAATTTTTTGTTACAAACCAATCTTCGCATTGATCTTCTCCATTTTCCCCCTTTAGGGGATAGGGGTCACAGATACCGCAGCGGGTTCCTTCTTGCATTCAGGATATACCGTTTCACATTCATCCAGAAAGCAACAAAGAAGTAAATGATCACCGGGGAACCCAGGGTCATAAAAGACATATAGATAAAGTACTTTCGTATGGTGGAGGTGGCAATGCCCATCCGTTCGCCAATGGCGGTACATACTCCAAATACATGCCACTCAATAAAATGTTTGAACCGGTTCATCCTGCTAAATTAAACACATTTTAACCCAAAAACAAAGCCTTTAAAAAATGCCTTTGTTTCAGTAAATTTGCACTCCAATCTGGAATTTATCCAGTTCACAAACCAGTTCATTCTCAAATCACCAAATTATTACTATGGCCTTCGACCTCGACATGATCAAAAAGTTGTATGCCGATTATGGCAACCGTATTGAAGCAGCCCGTAAAGCAGTGGGCAAACCCCTGACCCTTACAGAAAAAATATTGTATGCCCACCTTTGGGAGGGAAACGCCTCCCAGCCTTATGAGCGTGGCAAAAGCTATGTGGATTTTGCACCCGACCGGGTGGCCATGCAGGATGCCACCGCACAAATGGCGCTGCTCCAGTTCATGCAGAGCGGCCGTGACAAGGTAGCAGTTCCTTCCACGGTACACTGCGACCACCTGATCGAAGCCAAAGTGAACAGCAAGACCGACCTGGACAGGGCTGTGCATGAAAGCAGCGAAGTATATGATTTCCTGGCTTCCGTCAGTAATAAATACGGCATCGGTTTCTGGAAACCCGGCGCCGGCATCATTCACCAGGTGGTGCTTGAAAATTACGCCTTTCCCGGTGGTATGATGATCGGAACAGACAGTCATACCGTTAATGCCGGTGGTTTGGGTATGATCGCCATTGGCGTTGGTGGCGCCGATGCATGCGATGTGATGGCCGGCTTGCCCTGGGAACTGAAAATGCCCAAACTGATTGGTGTAAAACTGACCGGTAAATTGAACGGATGGACCGCACCCAAAGATGTAATTCTTAAAGTGGCCGGCATACTTACTGTAAAAGGGGGTACCGGTACCGTAGTGGAATATTTTGGCGAAGGCGCTGTATCCATGAGTTGTACCGGTAAAGGGACCATTTGTAATATGGGCGCCGAGATCGGTGCAACCACATCAACCTTTGGGTATGATGAAAGCATGAGCCGTTACTTAAAAGCCACGGGTCGTGAAGAAATTGCCGTTGGTGCGGATGCCGTTAAAGAACACCTGACCGCCGATGCAGAAGTATATGCCGATCCCGGAAAATATTTCGACCAGGTGATCGAGATCAATCTCTCGGAACTGGAACCGCATTTGAACGGGCCATTCACTCCCGATCTTGCTACACCTATTTCTAAAATGAAAGAAGAAGCCATTAAGAATGGCTGGCCTACAAAAATTGAAGTGGGCCTGATCGGCAGTTGCACCAACTCTTCGTACGAAGACATAAGCCGTGCTGTGAGCCTGGCAAAACAGGTGAGCGAAAAAGGGTTGAAATTAAGATCAGAATTCACCATAACACCCGGCAGTGAGCAGGTTCGCTATACGATCGAAAGGGATGGATTTTTAAATGTATTTGATAAGATCGGGGCTACCGTTTTTGCCAATGCCTGCGGCCCCTGCATCGGAATGTGGGCAAGGGTGGGTGCAGAAAAAGCAGAGAAGAACACCATCGTACATTCATTCAACCGCAACTTTGCCAAGCGTGCCGATGGCAACCCGAATACGTATGCATTTGTAGGCAGTCCCGAAATGGTAACGGCCATGGCCATTGCCGGCGACCTGACCTTTAACCCGCTGACCGATACATTGACCAACGAAAAAGGCGAGCAGGTAAAACTGGATCCGCCCACCGGGTATGAGTTACCGCCTGCCGGTTTTGCTGTGGAAGATGCCGGCTACCAGGCACCCGCCGCTGATGGAAGCAGTGTGCAGGTAAAAGTATCTCCCACAAGCGACCGCTTACAATTATTAGAACCATTTGCTGCATGGGAAGGCACTGACCTGAATGGATTGAAATTGCTCATCAAAGCAAAGGGCAAATGCACCACCGACCATATCAGTATGGCGGGTAAATGGCTGAAATACCGTGGTCACCTGGATAATATCAGTAATAACCTGCTCATCGGCGCCACCAATTTCTTTAATGATAAGACCGATAATGTAAAAAGCCAGCTGAACGGCGAATACGGGCCCGTACCGGCCACACAACGGTTTTACAAAGCGGCGGGCATTGGTACCATTGTAGTGGGAGATGAAAACTATGGCGAGGGGTCAAGCCGTGAACATGCAGCCATGGAACCAAGGCATTTAGGCGTACGTGCCGTACTGGTAAAATCATTTGCACGGATACATGAGACCAACCTGAAAAACAAGGCATGCTGGCCCTGACCTTTGCCAATAAAGAGGATTACAACAAGATCCTCGAGGACGATACCATTGATATTGAAGGGTTACTGGCTTTTGCGCCCAACAAACCATTGCAACTGGTGTTGAACCATGCCGATGGCAGTGCAGAGACCATACAGGTAAACCACACGTACAATCAACAACAGATCGGGTGGTTCAAAGCCGGTGCTGCACTGAATATTATCCGGAGGGAGTTTGAGCGTAAACAATAACACCCGGTAAACTGTTATAAAGACCTGCCCCGACCGGCAGGTTTTTTATTAACAAATCCTTATAAATAAATATTTAATGTTTAAACATTGAAGTTGTACCTTGCATCAAATTTAAAAATCATGGCAACCAAAAACTGGGTCCTGGACCCCACACACAGCGAAGTTCATTTCAAGATCAAACACCTGATGATCACCAATGTTACAGGCAGTTTTGACATTTTTACTGTATCGGCAAAGACCGAAGAAGAAGACTTTACCCGGGGAAAGATCACCTTCACGGCCGATGTGAATTCCATCTCCACCGGCAATGAGCAAAGAGACGGTCACCTGAAGAGTGGCGACTTTTTCGATGTAGAAAAATTCCCCCGGATCAAATTTGAAGCAACCAAGGCAACACCCGTTGACAACGATGGTTCATTCGACCTGTACGGCGACCTGACCATACGCGACGTGACAAAAAATGTAAAGCTGGCCGTAGAATTCGGCGGGGTGGTTAAAGACCCGTACGGAAATACCAAGGCCGGTTTCACCATCAATGGAAAGATCAACCGGAAGGATTTTGGACTTACCTGGAATGCGGCTACCGAAGCAGGTGGCGTAGTGGTAAGTGAGGAAGTGAGGATCGTAGCAGAGATACAATTGGTAGAACAACCGGTTGCTGAAGAGGTAGAACTCGCAGCACAGCAATAATATATTTTTGCCCATGAGAACTGAAACTGAATCCCGGTGGGATTCAGTTTTTTCGTTAATACCGCTTGATCATTTTACATCAAACCATACTTTGTTAGCATCATTCCAGTCTCCGTTATAATTAATGGTAAGTTCCTCCCCTTTTTCAATCACCCGCACGGTTTTGATCATCATGTTCTCATCTTCAAAATCCATGAAATACTCACAATTGCTTTTATAGCTGTGGTTATAAATGGGTATCAGCCCAAGCGCCATGCAGCATCTGCCTGCCTGTCCGGCAGGCAGGTCCTTCTGCTTTCCCCACTCAAAAATATAATCGTGCAAAAGGGTCTTGTCCAAATACTCCCGGTCTGCCTTCTCCATGGCAATGACCGGGGATATTTCAATGACGGTATTGGCCGGGATCCGTTCCCGGGTAAAGACCCCCCTGCCCTTTTCGTTCGTGCTATCAACAAATAAATAAGGCTTCAGCATAACATCGGGTTAAGATAAATGGGCTAAATTGCGGCACATTTCAATGCAATTTAATAACAATGAACGATGTCGCTGGAACTGGAAGAAATATCATTGCAGCAGCGGTTTGAAGAAGTGATCGCTTCGGAGAACAAACTGGAGATACAGGAATTTCTGAATCACCAGAACATCAGCGACGTGGCCAACCTCATTTACGACAACGAGGATTACGAAAGCCAGATCATTTCCCATCTTTCCATTCACCGGGCTGCCAGCGTTTTTAAGATCCTTGAACTGCCGGTTCAGAAAAGGATCATTAAGAATTTACCGGCATTTAAAACCACCGAGCTGCTCAATGAACTGCCGGCGGATGACCGGGTTGCCTTCCTGGAAGAATTGCCCACCAGCATTGTAAGGGACCTCATCAAGACCCTGGAACCCGATGAACGTATAGTAACCCTTGAAGTACTGGGCTATCCCGAAAACAGCATGGGCCGGATAATGACGCCGGACTATGTATACATATACGAGCACAATACCGTGGCAGAGGTTTTTGAAACGATCCGCAAGCATGCCAAAAGCAGTGAGACCATTGATGTGATCTATGTGATCAATGAACAGGGCGAGCTGCTGGATGATATCCGCATCCGGGACTTCATCCTGGCGGACCCTCAAACCAAAGTGACCGAACTGATGGACGGGCGTTCCATTGTGTTGCACGTGAATGATGACCAGGAAATGGCCAGCGAGGTCTTTAAGATGAATAACCGGGTGGCTTTGCCCGTTACCGACAACAATAATATCCTGCTGGGCATTGTTACCATTGATGATATCCTTTGGGTGGCAGAAGAAGAGTTCAGCGAAGACATCCAGAAGATAGGTGGTACCGAAGCATTGGATGAACCCTACCTGGATATGCCTTTCTGGAAACTGATCGGCAAACGGGCGCCCTGGCTCATCATTTTATTCGTGGGCGAATTATTCACTGCCAGCGCCATGAGTTTCTTTGAAGACGAGATCAAAAAAGTGCTGGTGCTGAACATGCTGGTGCCCCTCATCATTTCCAGCGGCGGTAATACCGGGAGCCAGGCATCCACCCTTATCATTCAGGCCATGGCCAAAGCAGAGATCACAATCAATGACTGGCTGAAAATATTCAAACGGGAATTAAAAAGCGGCCTCGTGCTGGGTGGGATATTAGGCATGGTGGGTTTTATCAGAACCTTTGTGTGGAGTTATATAGAACCGCATCTTTACGGCGCCCACACATTCCTGCTGGCAATGGTAACAGGTGTTTCGGTCCTGGGAGTTGTTCTATGGGGCACGCTTGCCGGCTCCATGCTTCCCATGTTCTTAAAGAGATTGAAATTTGACCCTGCTACATCCTCCGCACCATTTGTAGCCACATTGGTGGATGTTACAGGCATTGTCATTTATTTCACGGTGGCCTATTTCTTCCTTTCCGGCATTTTACTGTAATGCTTTCATCGGGGCAGAAGAACCCGGTTTGTCACCATACTTTGTTTGCTTGACCCTTGCTTTCTGATTTTTGTAAGTAACCAAAAAAAGATTATCAAATTCCGCATCCGGCAGATCCCCCCCTGGAAAATCCAGAACACCCAGCTTACGGATTATATGTGGTATGGTATTGCTGTGGGCAATGACCAGGATCGTTTTACCAAAATCCCGGTGCTCCATGATCGCATTCACCAGGTTGTCGCAGATAGTATCGGCCGTATAATGAACGGTGTCAATTCCCAATCGGATGCGCATGCTGTCGGCGGTCATTTGTGTGCGCCTGTATTGGCTTACATAGATCTTCTGTATCCCTTCATTCTGTAAGGCCCTCACCAGGTCACCGGCCCTTTTGTATCCCGTGGCAGTTAAAACCGGGTCCTTGCCCGTTTCTTTTTCAGCATGACGTACAATGAATACCCTTGTAACGGCGTTTTCCTGCTGGGCAAAAATCATGGTTGCCGACAGGCAAAAAACAAGAAGGACAAAAAAGTATCTCATATAAACGATTTATACCCCCAATTTAAGCCAATACGCTGAAAATAAGCAGCTTTATATGCCAATACTGCCAAATGAGAACATTTTTACTAAATTGCGTTGATTATAACCCTGCATACCAGGGGGCCTGTCAAAAACCAGCTCAGGAATTCACAAAGATTTCTTAACCCTGATAAAAACTGAAAACATAAACTTATGTGCGGAATAGTAGGATACACTGGCCCAAAAGAAGCTTACCCCATCGTCATCACCGGTTTAAAAAGACTGGAATACCGTGGCTACGACAGTACCGGCGTGGCCCTGATGGACCAGGGTCTCAAAGTATATAAAAAGAAAGGCCGGGTCTCGGAACTGGAGCAGACCATTTTCGGCAAAAACCTGCATGCACATACCGGTATCGGGCATACCCGCTGGGCCACCCATGGCGAGCCGAGCGACCGGAATGCACACCCCCATATTTCCGCCAGCGGGAAACTGGCCATGATACATAACGGCATCATTGAGAATTATGCCCAGCTAAAACAGGAACTCACCAATAAAGGGTATTCTTTCAACAGCGACACAGACACCGAGGTTTTGCTCAACTTCATTGAAGACATCCGGGAAAATAACCAATGCGACCTGGAAGAAGCCGTTCGGGTTGCGCTGAAAAGGGTTACCGGCGCTTATGTGATCCTGATGCTGGATACGGAACACCCGGATACCATCATTGCAGCAAGAAAAGGAAGCCCATTGGTCATTGGCGTAGGTAAAGGGGAACATTTCCTGGGTTCCGATGCATCGCCCATGCTGGAATACACCAAGGAAGTGGTTTATGTAAATGATTATGAACTGGCCATTGTAACCCCCGATGAACTGATCCTGAAAAACCTGGGCAATGAAAAGATAACTCCTTTTGTGACCAAGCTGGATATGGAATTAGCCGCTATCGAAAAAGGCGGTTACGACCACTTCATGCTGAAAGAGATATTTGAACAACCCAGTACCATCCATGATTGTTTAAGAGGAAGACTGGATGCTGCCGCCGGCACCATCACCATGAGTGGTATACAGAACAACATTGAACATTTTAAAAAGGCCAGCCGCATCATCATCGTTGCCTGCGGTACCAGCTGGCATGCCGCTTTATTGGCTGAATATATCATTGAAGAGCTTTGCCGTATCCCGGTGGAAGTGGAATACGCTTCCGAGTTCAGGTACCGCAACCCCATCATCAATAAAGGCGATATCATCATCGCCATTTCGCAAAGCGGTGAAACGGCCGATACACTGGTGGCCATTGAACGGGCAAAAGAAAACGGCGCCATCATCTTTGGCATCGTGAACGTGGTGGGCTCATCCATTGCACGGATAAGTGACGGTGGTGCCTATACCCACGCCGGCCCCGAGATCGGCGTTGCCTCCACCAAGGCATTTACCGGCCAACTGGCCGTATTGACCATGATGGCTTTAAAGATCGCCAAAGAAAAAGGGACCATCCCTAATGACCGGTACCGCAAATTATTGTTTGAACTGGAATCCGTTCCCGAAAAAGTGGCTACTACTTTAAAAAGTGCCGAAGCAATCAAAAAGATCGCTGAAAAATATAAGGGAGCAGGCGATGCCCTTTTCCTGGGACGTGGCTATAACTTTCCCATTGCACTGGAAGGCGCCCTGAAGCTGAAAGAGATCTCTTATATACATGCCGAAGGTTATCCCGCCGCCGAAATGAAACACGGGCCCATTGCACTGGTGGATGAGAACCTGCCGGTGATATTCATTGCCACCATGGATTCGTACCACGAGAAGATCGTGAGCAACATACAGGAGATAAAAGCCCGTAAAGGCAAGGTCATTGCCATCATTACGGAAGGTGATGAGATCATTCCGGGTATGGCAGACGAAGTATTTTTTGTGCCCCCGGCCGATGAGATCATTGCACCCATGCTGAGCACCATCCCGCTGCAGCGTTTAAGTTACTATGTGGGCATTGCAAAAGGAGTGGATGTTGATAAACCAAGAAATCTTGCCAAATCCGTTACGGTAGAATAAAAATTTGTAGTTTGTGATACGTTCCCCGCTTGTACAGCATACAGATTTGACGTAGTGGATACCCTGTGATCTGAATGAATAACCACAAACCCAAAACTACAAACCTAAAACGGTTATGAACATCATTCAAAAACACCCGGTCAATAATCTTGGATACAATTTTGTAGAAAAAAAATACCTCCCGAAAGGGAAAGACGAATACCACCTCCGCAATATCCAGAACCAGAACGGGATCAAGTACCGGAAACTGACCGCCCAGGAAATAGAGTCACTCATACGTAACAGGAATACATCGGATGACTGGAACAAGATCCTGGTTTCCAAAAATTTCAATCCCGAACTGGTCCGCAACTGCAAATTCCATGGACTGGTACGCATTGGAAAACTGGAGCCCTTTTATATGGAATTCCATAACCTGCGGATGCCGGTTGGCTTATACAACAGCACCATCATCAGTTGCGACCTGGGCAATAATATCTGCATTGACAACGTGAATTATTTAAGCCATTACATCATTGGCAACGATGTGATGATCGTGAATGTGAATGAACTGGCCTGTACCGACCATTCAAAATTCGGTAATGGCATAATAAAGGACGGGGAAGACGAAAAGACCCGGGTGTGGATGGAACTTTGTAATGAAACCGGCGGAAGAAGCATCATACCCTTCAACGGCATGCTCGCAGGGGATGCCTGGCTGTGGAGCAAGTACCGGGATGATGAGGCCCTGTTGCAAAAATTCAAGGAGTTCACCGAAAAACGTTTCGACAAGCAACGGGGGTATTATGGTAAGATCGGCGACCGCACCGTTATAAAAAACTGCAAGATCATCAAAGACGTATGGGTTGGCTCTGATGCCTATTTCAAAGGCGCAAACAAATTAAAGAACCTTACCGTCAAGAGTGATGAGAACCGCAGGTCGCAGATCGGCGAAGGCTGCGAACTGGTGAACGGCATCATTGGCTATGGCTGCCGGATATTTTACGGGGTGAAAGCCGTTCGTTTCGTCATGGCGTCACACTCGCAATTGAAATACGGCGCCCGGCTCATCAACTCGTACTTAGGCAATAACTCCACCATTTCCTGCTGCGAAGTGTTGAACTCACTTATCTTTCCTGCGCATGAACAACACCACAATAATTCATTCCTGTGTGCAGCTGTCGTTATGGGGCAAAGCAATATAGCTGCCGGCGCCACCATTGGAAGCAATCACAACAGCCGGGCTGCGGATGGTGAAATAGTGGCCGGGCGCGGGTTCTGGCCAGGCCTTTGTGTGAGCTTGAAGCACAATTCCAGATTTGCTTCTTTTACCATCATTGCCAAAGGCGATTTTCCTGCTGAGTTGAATATCCCTGTGCCCTTCAGCCTCATCAGTAATGACGTGGCGCATGACAGGCTGGTGGTAATGCCCGGTTACTGGTTCATGTACAATATGTATGCCCTGGCACGCAACGCCTGGAAATATGTTGACCGGGACAAACGGACAGAACGGATACAGCGCATAGAATACGATTTTCTGGCGCCGGATACCATCAACGAGCTCTTTGATTCCTTATCTTTTTTAGAGAAACTTAAACCCGGTAAGGAAGGCAGCGCTGAAGTGACAGGTTGGGAGAACAGCAGCCGTAAAACAGAACTTCATAAGATACCGCAGGCCATAAAAATATTCAAAGAACTGGTACAGTATTATGGTACGATGGAATTACTGGGCCACTTCCGGAAAAACAACTTTGCTGATTTTACTGCCTTCAAAAAAACGTTGTCTGCCAGCGTGCAGCGCAGTGCCTGGCTGAACATTGGCGGCCAGCTGATACAAAGAACGGAAGCGGAGCAGATGAAACGGAATATCAGGTCAGGTAAAATAAAAAGCTGGGATGAACTGCATGGTTTTTACCGCCAGCAGGGCATCGCCTATGATGCCGACCGGTTGAACCATGGTTATACTTCCTTACTGGAAATACTGCATATCACCCCGAAACAATTCACCCCTGCCCTCTTCCGGCAATTGCTGCAGCAGGCCCTGGATACAAAAGAATGGATATGCAAGGGCATTTTTGATTCCCGTGCCAAAGATTATAACAGCCCCTTCCGTAAAATGGTGTATGATACCAATAAGGAAATGGAAAAAGTGATGGGAAGGCTGGAAGACAACAGTTTTATCCAGCAGCAACTGTCAGAGCTTGAGGAAATGAAAAAACAGGTGAAACCCCTCTTAAAAAAGTTAAAGTAATACCGCTTGTGTAATCCCCCCGTTAATTTCATCTCCTCTTAAAAATTAACGTATGAAAAAGATTACACTGCTTTTTGCAGCAACAACCATCGTTTTTGCACTCCATGCCCAACCCGCCACCCAGCCGGGATGCTATCCTTTTCCAAAGACAATTTCGGTAACCGGCAGCGCTACCATGGAAGTGGTCCCGGATGAGATCTATGTGCAGGTTGACCTGAGGGAATACAAAAAGAAAGGAGAAGATAAAGTGGAACTGGATAAGATCAAATCGGATTTCCTGGGATATTGCAGGGCAGCAGGCATTGCAGATAATGATATCTCCGTGGCGTCCTACGACGGGTATAACATGGCGAATATCTGGCGTCGTAAAAAAAGGGACCCCGAACTCCTGGCATCCATATCCTACCAGGTAAAGTTCAGCAATACCAAACTCATCGACGACCTCGTGGACAGGCTTGATGACCAGGCCACCAACAATTTCAGGATCACCCGGGCATCGCACAGTAAAATAACCGAATACCGCAAACAACTTAAGATACAGGCAGTAAAAGCGGCCAGGGAAAAAGCCATTTACCTGGCCGAAGCCATTAATGAACAACCGGGACAGGCCATTGAGATAAATGAACCGGAGGAAAACATAAGCTCGGATGTAGTTTCAGCTGCCTACAGGAACAATTACAAAAGCCTCGGCGTAAATGAGGTCAGGCTAGACCAATCAAAAAATGCATATTACGGCATAACCGATGAAGGGGTTGATTACCGGAAAATAAAGCTCCGGCTGGAAGTGAAAGTACTGTATGCACTGAAATGAACCATATCCGTTACTATTTTGAGAAGGCAGCCCGTTGAAGGCTGTCTTCTTTATTAAAACTTATCTTTGCCCTTCAAATTTTCTGTGTGAAAAAAATCATTTTACTTTTCCTTTTTTCCGGTTTCATTGCTTCTGCGAACGGCCAGTCTGTTGCCCAGATAAAAAAGATCCTGGATACCACCAGCAACCCCATCGGCTTTGTAAAATATGTACTGAAGAAAAAATATTACATAGATACCATTACGGTGGTAAGTACAGCCCAGTTCCTGGGAAAGGCCGACAGCCTTGCTTACCATGGTAAGACCGGGAAGACATACGGGCCTTTCCGGAAAGAAAATATCCTCGTTAAGATCCTGACCAAAGCTCCCAATACTTTTTATCATGTGAACCATATTTTACTGGACAGCTCCGTTTTTGATCCCTCATTTGCTGAAGCACTGGCCGATACGATCATTGCGAAAATCAGGTCCGGGGCCAGCAGCTTTGCCGCACAGGCAGCTGTTTACAGTGCCGACCTGGCTTCTGCTTCAAAGGGAGGCGACCTGGGGTGGTTCATAAAAGGCGTGATGCTCCCCCAGTTGGACAAGGAATTGACAAAACGCAAGAAAGGGGACCTGTTCAAGGTTTGGTCTGTATCCGGGCTGCATATCGTACGCATTGCCGACAATCCGAAACAGGATACCGGTTATGCCCTGCTGTTGCGGGTCATTTTATGAACCATTCAAGCGCCAGTTCATAACCCTTCAATCCCAAACCACTAATAACACCTTTTGCTTTTCCGGAAACATGAGAGAGTTTTCTGAAATCTTCCCGACCAAAAATATTGGAGATATGTACTTCAATAACAGGTGTAGTAATGGCTGCAGCAGCATCGCCAATGGCAACTGAAGTATGGGTATAGCCACCGGGATTTAAAATAACACCATCATAACTGAAACCTACCCGCTGAATTTCATTGATCAGTTCCCCTTCCACATTGCTTTGAAAACAGGAAATTCCGATATGGGCATATTTGTCCTGCAGTTTCTTCAGATAATCATCGAAAGATTCTCCGCCATAAATATCCACTTCCCGTTTACCAAGAAGATTGAGATTGGGCCCGTTGATGATGGCTATTTTCATGGCACTAATTTAGCACACTAATTTAACACACTAATTATTTTCAGTTCAATAGATTTAGCTACTGACTAATTCGTGTAACCCGTATCAATTCGTGTTAATAAGGGAAATGAACTCATCAAACAAATACCGGCTGTCGTGCGGGCCGGGTGTGGCTTCCGGATGATACTGTACGGAGAAAGCCGGTTTGTTCTTCATGCGGATGCCTTCAATACTATCGTCGTTCAGATTAACGTGGGTTATCTCTACGTTTGCATTTGCTTTTACCGCCTTTGGATCAACACCAAAGCCATGGTTCTGTGTAGTGATCTCACTTTTTCCGCTGATGATATTTTTTACCGGGTGGTTCAGTCCGCGGTGGCCGTGATGCATTTTAAAAGTAGGTATGTCATTGGCCAGGGCAAGTAACTGGTGGCCCAGGCAAATACCGAATAAGGGTTTATTGGCAGCCAGGATCTGCTTCACCGTTTTAATGGCATAGCCCATGGGGGCAGGATCGCCGGGCCCGTTGCTTATGAAATAACCATTGGGCCTGAATTTCTCCAGTTCATCGAAACCTGTTTTTGCATTATGCACTTTCACATAGGTACCTCTTTCCACCAGGCAGTTCAGGATATTCTTCTTGATACCAAAATCAAGTACCGCGATCCGTATCTTACTGTTTTCGTCTCCCAAAAAATAAGGCTCCTTGGTACTCACTACGGAAGCCAGTTCAAGCCCATCCATGGAGGGTACCTTTTTCAATTCCTTTTTCAGGAGTTCCACATCGGAGGTTTCGGAAGAAATGATGCAGTTCATGGCCCCCTGGGTACGGATGTAGGCAACCAGTGACCGGGTATCAATACCGTTGATGGCTACGATGCCCTGTTCTTCCAGGTAATCCTGCAGGGAAGCATCGGCCATGAATCGGCTGTATTTCTCTTCCAGGTTACGCCCAATGATCGCTTTTACCTTTACCCCATCACTCTCCACGTCAACAGCTTTTACCCCGTAATTACCAATGTGCACATTATTCATGATAAGCACCTGGCCAAAATAACTCGGGTCAGTAAAACTTCCCTGGTAACCGGTCATGCCGGTATTAAAGCAGATCTCACCGGTTGCAGTACCAATTTTACCAAAAGAAGTTCCTTTGAAAATGGTCCCGTCTTCCAGGATCAAAAGGGCAGGCAGATATTTTGTACCGAGCATGTTTATAAGGGTTTTGCAAAGAAAAGAATATAATGGGGAACCGGGAAATGAAATTTTAAACAATTGAACCACTTCGGACATAGAAAACATAAAAAAATACATAGAGATCTACCCAGGTTTTGACCCTGCAAGTAAAAAAAACTATGTGCCCTATGTTCCTATGTGTTTCAAAATATCAAAAAAAGCCCCGATAAAAATATCAGGGCTAATATAAACAGTTGGTTTGAACTATTGGTGATAGAAGCCGAATAGTGAGCGTAGTCGAACTAAGCTTCGGTTTTATCTTCTGTTGTTTCTTCTTTCGCCTCTTCTGTTTTGGCAGTGGCCTTTTTCTTAGCTCCACCTCCTGCCCGGCGTGTCTTCTTGGCCGGTTCAGCAGCCTTGGCTGTTCCTTTACCGTATATTTCGTTAAAGTCAACCAGCTCGATCATTGCGATCTCTGCATTATCACCGGTTCTTGCTCCCAGCTTAATGATACGGGTGTACCCCCCGGGGCGGCCGGCAATTTTTGGCGCTACCACCGTGAATAATTCTTTCACAGCCTCTTTATCGTTCAGGTAGCTGAACACAATACGGTGATTGTGCATGATGGCTTCCTTGCTGTCGTTGTTCTTGGTTTTGGTGATCAGCGGTTCAATGTAAGTACGAAGCGCTTTTGCCTTGGCCAGTGTGGTTGTGATCCTTTTGTTGGTGATCAGCTGGCAACCCAGGTTCATCAGCAGGGCCTTCCGGTGGGAAGCGGTTCTGCTCAGGTTTTTGTTCTTGTTTCCGTGACGCATGACATGTGTGTTTTAAATTCGTCTGTACCGTGTCAGGAATTACAGACTACTTGTTATTAATTAATTTGAAAATTATACAATTTGAGGATTTGAAAATGGTTGAACCAACTTATTTTAAAATTGATTCATTTTCAAATTTCCAAATTGATTATTCATCATCTAATTTCAGCTTGCTCAGGTCCATTCCAAAGCTCAATCCCCTTTCGTGCAATACCTGCTCGATCTCACTCAGTGATTTCTGTCCAAAGTTCCTGAATTTCATCAGGTCTTCCTGCTCGTACTGCACCAGTTCGCTCAACGAGTTGATCTTGGCTGCTTTCAGGCAGTTGAAGGCACGTACAGAAAGATCCAGGTCTTCCAGGGGCGTCTTCAGTACTTTGCGCAATTGCAGGGTCTGCTCATCAACCAGGTCCTCTTTCTTATCTTCTTTGGTATCAAACGTAATGTTCTCGTCGGTGATGATCATCAGGTGCTGTATCAGGATACGGCTGGCCTGCTTCACTGCATCTTCGGGGTGGATGGTACCATCGGTAACCACTTCCATGATCAGTTTTTCAAAGTCGGTGCGCTGCTCCACACGGGTGTTCTCAATAGAGTATTTCACATTCTTTATGGGCGTATAAATAGCATCTACCGGGATATAACCAAAGTGTGAACTCTTCTCTTTATTTTCTTCAGCCGGAACATAGCCACGGCCCTTACCGATCGTGATCTCAATATCCAGCTTGGCGCTGCTGTCCATGGTACAGATCAGCATTTCGGGATTCATCACTTCAAATGAAGGAGAAGCATCGCCGATCATGCCGGCAGTGAATTCTGTTTTATTCTTAATGGAAAGCGTTACCTTTTCCAGGTTGGCATCATGCTCCACCTTCTTTTTAAGACGAACCTGCTTCAGGTTCAGTATGATCTCCGTGACGTCCTCCGTAATGCCTTTTAAGGTTGCAAACTCATGGTCTGCACCGGCAATGTTGATACCAACGATGGCATATCCCTCCAGGGAGTTCAGTAAAACCCTGCGCAGGGAGTTACCGATGGTTACACCGTAACCTGGCTCAAGCGGACGGAATTCGAATTGAGCTTCAAACTCGGTTGCTTTCTGAAGAACGATCTTATCGGGCTTAACAAAATTTAAAATGGCCATATTAAATTTTTAATTATTAGTTATTTAGTTACCAAATCCTGGTTGAAAGGCATTATTTAGAGTACAATTCAACGATCAGTTGTTCTTTAATGTTCTCAGGAACGCTTTCCCTTTCAGGATACGTGATGAACGTGCCTTTTACCTCACCTTCATTCCATTCCAGCCAGTTGAATTTGGCATTTTTGCCACGCAGGTTTCCACCGATGGAAGCCCTGGCAGCACTTGTATTTTTTAAGCCGATCACATCTCCCGGCTTACAGCTGTACGACGGGATGTTGACCACTTCGCCATTTACGGTAACGTGTTTATGCGAAACCAGCTGGCGTGCAGCCTGGCGGCTTGGAGCGATACCCATACGAAAAACGGTATTATCCAGGCGTGCCTCCAGTAATTTAATGAGGTTCTCACCGGTAACACCTTTTCTGCGGGCTGCTTCATCAAATGTTTTACGGAATTGTTTTTCCAGCAAACCATAGGTGTATTTTGCTTTTTGCTTTTCCCTTAACTGAAGGGCATATTCACCCAATGTTTTGCGCTTGCGGTTTGCACCATGCATTCCCGGAGGATTGCTGTTCTTGGTCAACCATTTTCCATTGCCTGTAATAGGCTCTCCGAAGATCCGGGAGATTTTTGTTTTGGGGCCTGTGTAACGTGCCATATTTTGAATTGGAGGTCTTTTAGTGACGGTGCATCATTATAAAGACCTTTTAAAATGAATAATGCACCCGTTATTGAAAATGATACAGGATACAAGATCCCGGATCCGGGATCCTGTGTCTTGGATCTTGTATTAAACCCTTCTTTTCTTAGGAGGACGGCAACCATTGTGTGGCAACGGTGTAACGTCTTTGATCATCGCAACCTCGATACCGCTTTGAGAAAGTGAACGGATGGCCCCTTCACGTCCTGAACCCGGTCCTTTCACATATACATCCACCCGTTTTAAACCGGCATCCAGGGCAGTTTTTGCTGCATCGGCTGCGGCCATCTGGGCTGCATACGGGGTATTCTTCTTAGAACCCCTGAAACCCATTTTACCGGCACTGCTCCAGCTGATGACCTGGCCCTGCTTGTTGGTTAAACTGATGATGATGTTGTTGAAACTTGCTGTAATGTGTGCGTCGCCGTAGCTGTCAACTTTTACTACTCTTTTTTTCGAGGACGTTTTGGCGCCTCCTTGTGCTTTTGCCATAGTTTGATCTAGATAGGTAATCTTTAAAAATGTTATCCCGCCTAAGGCGAGACTGAACCAACCCTCCTGCCGGCTTATGAAGCGATCTGGCGCTGGTTCAAAAAAATATAAGCCGTATTGATTATTTCTTCGCTACTTTCTTTTTACCCGCAACTGTCTTGCGCTTTCCTTTCCGGGTGCGGCTGTTGGTACGTGTACGCTGTCCACGAACCGGTAAACCTTTACGGTGACGTAATCCGCGGTAGCACGCAATATCCAGTAAACGTTTGATATTCATCTGGGTTTCGCTACGCAGGGCGCCTTCGGTCTTGAATTCATTGCTGATGACATTACGGATGGCAGTTTGCTCATCATCATTCCACTGGTTTACTTTTTTACCGAAGTCGATACCCGACTTGGTTAAAATGTAACGGGCAGTAGAACGTCCGATTCCGTAAATGTAAGTAAGGCCAACTTCGCCTCTTTTATTTTTTGGTAAATCAATACCGGCAATACGAGCCATAATATGAATTAAAAATTAAGAATTAAAAAATGAGAATTACCCCTGCTTTTGTTTGAAGCGCGGGTTCTTTTTGTTGATCACATACAGCCTGCCCTTTCTTCTTACGATCTTGCAATCAGCGCTGCGTTTTTTGATAGAAGCTCTTACCTTCATTTTGCTTGTTTTACTTATTACTTATTACTTATTACTTTATTTATACCTGAAAATTATCCGGCCCCTGCTCAGGTCATATGGACTCATTTCAACACCCACTTTATCACCCGGCAGAATACGGATATAATGCATGCGCATTTTACCGGAAATAGTGGCCAAAATCTCGTGGTCATTCTCCAGTTTCACCTTGAACATAGCATTACTAAGCGCCTCCACGATCGTTCCGTCTTGTTTAATAAGTGCCTGTTTAGCCATAATTTTGGGAGCGCAAAGATAGGTGGATTTATTTAATAATCAGCAAAAAAGGGTTGTATTTACCAACAAATACCCGGTTTTTCCACAAAAATGGACGGTTTTGCCCCTTCAATTAGCTCTACAACCCCGGATTGGGCACCAAAACTACCTGCCGCCCGGCGGGCAGCTATTGGCCGTCTGCCTAAGTTCATCGGAGGGGCAGGATACTTATATACAGCGGCTTCGATAAACTCAGCCTGGTATCCCGCTAGCGTTTTGGCCCCCTATTTTGCCAAAAATAAAAGGCCGGCAACTGATGCCGGCCAATTTCTTCGTAAAATAGTATCATCAATCAAACGATTCATCATTCAGGTGTACTTTCGTCATCTCGTAGAAATGATTCTGCAACTGGTGTACATTGATCGGGTGCATGATGTGGCGATGCTCATCCCTGTACCATATCTCGAATTTTGAGAAGCCGTTCTTCGCAGGAAGCATCATCCGGAATGCTCCCTTCATGTACTTAACCGTACCATCCGGGTTCTCCTCTTTGTGAAATTTCAGTTTCATCAACTGCTCCTCATCCAGCGCAATGGCAGTTAACTGTTCTGTTTCATACCAGAACTCCTGCACCCCGTTATCTATACACACCTGTTTGGCACCAATGTTAAGATTGGTTACTTCGCCCTGCCGCTTATCCCCGTCATTATCTGCTATCAGGTAATCGCCTACTTTAATTTCATGAAAATTTATCATAGTAATTTGTTTTTGGTATGCCAATATAATGATTTTTATGAAATGAGAAACCCGGTGGTTAAATATTTATACCCGTGACCGGATACCGGGTGGAAAGGAAATATTGCCGGGAAGGATGACCGCTGTGCTTTGCATACCCCGGTAATTTCGTGATAAACCACCCCTTTTCCGCAATCTACGCACAGGGTATTTCTTTTTTCAGATTCTTTTCTTATTTTTCATAGATAGCAGTTCTTTAAAACCCGTTCATTTTACAACGATACACCGGCTGCCTCTTTTACCTGCCGTTTCATAACCTGATTTTTCACAATAAATCAAAAAACTATGAAAAAGTTATTCGTTCTGTACAGTGGTATTTTTTTACTGCTCGTTCCGACGCTGGTTGCGCAAAAGCGACCCCTGGATAAGAGCAGCCCTACCCCCGTAACCGCCATTACCAGCGAACAGTTGTCAAGCAAACCATTCGACCGGCGTAACTGGAACTTTGCAATTACCCGGGAAAATATCGGCTATTCGCACCAGAATATCAAGGTCAATGGCGTGGACCAGGGCACACAAAGCAGTTTCGGTTTGAACCTGGGGGCCAATTACTTTGTAATAGATGGCCTGGCGGTTGGACTGGAACTGGATGCAGAACTGAATAAGTGGAAGAACGGCAGCACCCAGACCAATAACAGCTGGATGGGCTATGCGAATGTTACATACGGCGTGGAAGTGCTGAAGAATGTAAATATATATGGCCGGGTGGGTGCAGGACTGGGTGGCGTGGTAAATATATACAAGCCGGCTGTAGGACCTGAGACAAAGGACAAATCAAACTTGTTTGGTTTCAAAGGTGAACTGGGGTTCCCGCTGAGACTGGAACCGAAAGGGGTTGCCTATCTCACCCCTACGATCAATTACGGGTACCGTACCGAAAAATTTGATGACGGTAAGGAAACAACCAACCGCTTCGGGTTCGGGTTGAAACTGGAAACTTACCTCTCCTGTCCGCAGATGTCATGCGATGCCCGTTCGGGATACCGGCTTTCGGAAGGTATCTACGACCGCGGTAACAGTTTCCTGGGCTTTAATACAAAGGGCAGGCTGTCGTTTGGGAATATAAAAACCGACTATGACAATCCCCTCATTCCCTGATCAAAAGAGAACTTCTCGAAACTCCATCTTTCAGCCGAATACATGTATTACATGGCAGATAATTTTTCCCTGGGCCTGAATGCCGGCTACCGGAGCAGCGTTTACAAACAGAGTGCCTTTGATTATAAACAAACCAACCGGAGCTTTGGCATCATGCCGCAGTTTGAACTGAACATGCCGGTTAACAACCGTGGACTTAATAACCTGTTCATCCGGGGAGGCTATGGTTTTAATACGCAAATGACGGAAACGAAGAATAACATCAATACCAATACCACTAAATGGACCGGCGGTGATCTCTGCGTTGGCCTGGGATACAATTTCTTTTTTCGCAAAGGACTTTCTGTAACCCCCCAGTTCGAATACGACTGGGCAACCTGGAAGAACAAGGACACGGACCAGAAGGAAAAAATCAATGGGCCGGTTTTTTCAGTAGGGATCAGGAAGTTCTTTTATTGAGATGCGGAGGCGGGATGCAGGATACAGGATACAGGATACTGGAACGGAATGCCATTGAAAATTGAACATTGAATTTTGAATATTGAGCATTGGTGGTAAAAAGATCAATGCTCAATATTCAACAATATAACGGCTTTATCATTCGGCCCAGCTCATCATTCGGCCCAGCTCATCATTCGGCCCAGCTCATCATTCGGCCCAGCTCATGACATAGTTTCCGTTCTCGATCTCCAGTGCCTGCCGGGTCAGCATCAGCGGCCGGAACGTATCCACCATAACAGCGAGTTCCCTGGTTTCTTTGGCGCCAATACTTTTTTCCACGGCACCGGGGTGCGGTCCGTGAGGTATGCCCGCCGGGTGCAGGGTGATCATGCCACGTGTTACGTTTTTGCGACTCATAAAATCACCGTCCACATAATACAGCACTTCATCGCTGTCGATATTGCTGTGGTTATAAGGTGCCGGTATGGCATCGGGATGATAGTCGTAAAGCCGGGGCACAAAGGAACATACCACAAAGGTATTGGTCTCAAAGGTCTGGTGAACCGGTGGTGGCTGGTGTACCCTTCCGGTAATGGGTTCAAAATCATGAATGGAAAAAATATAGGGATAGCAGCATCCGTCCCAGCCGATCACGTCAAAGGGATGGGTTCCGTAATGCAGGCCATACAGCATACCTTTCTTTTTTGCCTTGATCAGGTAGTCGCCCTTCTGGTCATAGGTCCTGAGGTTTTTGGGCGGGCGGATATCCCGTTCACAGAATGGGGAGTGTTCCATCAGTTGCCCGTACTTACTCATATATCTCTTAGGAAAGCGCAGGGGGGAAAATGATTCAACAATGAATAAGCGGTTCTTATCATCGTTGAACTCAATCTGGTAAATGGTGCCTCTCGGCAGCACGATATAGTCACCATAACTGAAGTCCAGCTCTCCATACTGCGTATGCACGGTACCGGTTCCTTCATGCACAAAGATCATTTCATCGGCGTCGGTGTTCTTATAAAAGTATTCACCTGTACCGGTTTGCGGGGCAGCCAGCACAATATGGCAATCGCTGTTTACCAGCACGGGAACCCGGCTTTGCAGGTATTCACCGCCCGGCTTTAAATGAAATCCTTCAAAGCAACGGTGCTTAAGCATTTTTTCCTCTGCCACCTGCGGACTCACATCCACCTGCGGTTCTGTTTTTATTATTTGTGTAGGCGGATGACAATGATACAGCAGGGAGTAATCATCACTGAAGCCTTCGGTAGAGAATAACTGTTCGCTGTACAGTCCGCCATCGGATTTGCGGAACTGAACGTGTCGTTTATGGGGAATTTTTCCCAATGTATGATAGTGCGGCATATTGATTAAGAATTAAAAATTAAGAATTAAAAATGGCCAATGACTATTGACTAATGATCAATGACCAATGACTGTCTAGCGGACACAGAGTTCAAGAGAAGCCAAGAGGAAAATGTATTTCCAGCTGCGCTTGTCAATATAATAGGTAAAGTTCCGGTGAAAAGGCATCGCGTTGTTTGTTATTGTAAATTTACAGGTAATAATTCAAATAAGCTTGACAAGGATCGGATTAGTTTCGGACACCCATGGTTACCTGGATGATGCCATTCCGGAGCACTTTAAAAACTGCGATGAGGTATGGCATGCCGGGGATTTCGGGGAAGGAATCGTTGAAAGGTTTAATTCGTTTAAGCCGTTTAAGGGTGTGTATGGTAATATTGATGGCCAGGATATACGCAGCCGGTTCCCGGAACAACTGGTGTTTATGTGCGAAGGGGTGAAAGTGATGATGCGGCATATCGGCGGCTATCCTCCCAAATACAATCCGGAAACAAAAAGGGAATTACTGCTGCATAAACCGCAGCTTTTCATCAGCGGCCACTCCCATATCCTTAAAATAATGCACGACGATAAACTGCAGTGCCTGCACATGAACCCCGGGGCTGCCGGTAAGCAGGGATGGCAAAAGGTACGGACCATCATCCGCTTTACCATTGACGGGAAAGATATTAAGGATTGTGATGTAATTGAACTAAAAAACCTATAAGGTCTGCCATGCCTCCCCAGACCTTATAGATTTTCAAGCCCTGGCTGCTGTCTCAACGGCTGGTTGGTTATTGGTTCAGGCCGCTGTAAGCGTCCCGACCCGTTCATAAAGTTTAACTACTTGCCGCTTGTTATTTTCCCTAAGTTTATTCAAAATAAAAAATATGAAAAGAACAGCCTTATTACTTGTACTGTTTTTAACAACAGTCCTTTCACCGGGTACATTTGCCCAGGCAGATAACGAGGAAAAAGCCGTAAGGGCCTGCCTGGAAGAATACATGAGCGGCGATGGCAACCGCATGGAAAAAGCCTTTCACCCTTCTGCCACCATGAAGTACATTGACGCACAAACGGGAGAATTCAAAGATGTGCCCATTGCAGATTTTATTGCAAGGGCAAAAGCCAATACAAACAAACAGGAAAGAAAGATCGGGATCGTCTCGGTTAACATTGAAGGCAATGCCGCCAACGGAAAGATAAAGATCGAAACGGACAAGGTGATCCTGTACGATTACATGAACATGCTTAAAGTGAACGGGGAGTGGAAGATCGTAAGCAAGATATTTTCGAGGAAGAATAAATAATCTTTACCCTGGCTTAAACCCCGGCTGCTGTCTCACCGGTTGGTTTGGTTATTGGTTCAGGCCGCTGTAAGCGTCCCGACCCTATTCCACCCAGTCGGCAATGAAGATATTGGTATCCCTTGTGCCCCCGTTGTTGCGGTTGCTGCAGAAAATGATCTTCTTTCCATCGGGACTGAACATGGGAAAAGCATCAAATGATCTCTCAGCAGAGATCTTCTCCAGGCCGCTGCCGTCCTCATTAATGGTAAAAAGATTGAAAGGGAAACCTCTTTTGCTCTGGTGGTTGCTGGCAAAAATGATGCGCTTGCTGTCTGGCATATAAGCCGGCGCCCAATTGGCATTACCGAAAGATGTTACCTGTTTTACGTTGTTGCCATTCGCATCGGCAATGAACACTTCCATATTGGTAGGTGCCACCAGGTTTTCGGCAAGCAGGTCCTTATATTCTTTGATGGCTGCTTCCGTTGTGGGCCTGCTGGCCCTCCAGATGATCTTCTTTCCATCCGGGCTGAACCATGCACCGCCGTCATAGCCCAGGGTATTTGTGATACGTTTCTCTTTACCGGTCTTCAGGTCCATGATGTAGAGGTCAATATCCCCGTCCTTATCGCTGGTATAGATCATTTTCTTTCCATCAGGCGAAATGGTGGCTTCCGCATCATAACCCTTCCGGGTGGTCAGTTGCTTAACAATTTTTCCATCCAGGTCGGCCATGAAGATATCGTAGCTGTCGTACAAGGGCCAGATGTATTTATTGCCGTACTTTTTTCTATCAGGCACAGGAGGACAGGTGTCGGCTCCCAAATGCGTACTTGCATATATCACGTGCCTGCCGTCTTTTGTAAAAGCCCCGCAGGTGGTTCTTCCTTTACCGGTACTGACCCTTTTGTATTCAAATTTTTCGCCGGGGTTGGGCACTTTACCTATGAACATCTCATCACACAGTATACCTTCCTTCGGATTGGTACGCTGGAAAATGATCCACTTGCCGTCAAAACTGAAATAAGCTTCTGCATTGTCGCCGCCAAAAGTAAGCTGCTGCACATTGGCAAAATGTTTTTCGCCTTCAAACAATATGGTGTCGTTCAGCGGGGCGATGACCGGTGAGCCCGATGCAGCGGTACCTGCTTTAAAAGAGCTTATGGCAACCGTTATTACAACCAACAGAACAACCAATACAGGGATCCTTTTCATGGTAAAAAATTTGAAGTGCCAAAGATAAGTTCTGTCCTTTTTTTAATTGTCAGAGAATTGTCATGCTGATAAGGATCATCCGCTTAAATTTGCAGTCATGACCAACCTCATACGATATCCATTGTTTTTGCTCTTCCTGCTGACGGGCATCATGTCGTGCAATAACAATGAACAAACCGTACCAGTAAATACCGCAGCCCCGTCTAAAGAAAAAGAACTGGGGGATGCCATTGCCCGGTTCCCCGATTCGTTGTTGCTGCGTGAACAACTTGTTCAATACTACCGGGAGAATGCATTCTATGATAAAGCCCTTGCTGCGACCGATGAATGGCTGAAGAAAGACAGTTTGAATGCAAGGTTGTGGGACATGAAAGCGACCCTGCACTTTGAAAATGCTGACACCCTGGATGCCATCCGGGCTTTTGAAAAAGCGGCTGCCATTTTACCGGCTCCGGAATACCTGATGTCGCTGGGTACGTTGTACGCACAGACAAAGAATGCACGGGCGCTGGCTGCTGCCGGTCTGCTGGCAAAGCTTGATAATGGCAAAACGGCAAAAGAAGGTATTTTCATTAAGGGACTGTATTATAGTTATACCGGTGATAAGGAAAAAGCCATTTCATTCTTTGATCAATGCCTGGCCATGGAATATACCTTCATGCCCGGCTACCTCGAAAAAGCCATTGCCCTGTATGACCAGGCAAAATATGCCGAAGCCATTAAGGTACTTGACCGGGCCGTGACCTTACAGAATAATTTTGATGAAGGGTATTACTGGCGTGGCCGCTGTTTTGAAAAACTGAATAAACTGGCCGATGCCATGGAAGATTACCGGACGGCCCTCCTGTATAATCCCGGATATGCTGAAGCCAAAGATGCACTGGCAAGGCTGGAAGGGAAGTGATCGTTACAGGGTTTGAAACCGTTTAATTCGTTTCAGCGTTCGGGGCAAAGTTTTTATAGTCACTTCATAGTAGTTAACTTTGCGGAATAAAAAAAGTCACTAAAACGACTAAAACGACTAAAACGACTAAAACGACTAAAACGACTAAAACGACTAAAACGACTAAAACGACTAAAACGACTTAAACGACTTAAACGACTTAAACGACTTAAACGACTCAAACGTTAACAATGCCCATCATCGCCCCTTCCCTCTTATCCGCTAATTTCCTGGATCTACAGGCCGATTGCAACATGCTGAATGAAAGTGCTGCCGACTGGTACCATTTAGATGTGATGGACGGACATTTTGTACCCAACATCAGTTTTGGTCCCATGCTGGTGGAGTTTTTCAGGAAAGCAACCACCAAGGTTTGTGATGTGCATTTAATGATCGAAGAACCGGGCAGGTATGCCGAAGCATTTAAAAAAGCCGGCGCCGATATCCTGTCTGTTCATATCGAAGCATGCCCGCACCTGCACCGGAATATCCAACAGGTAAAAAGTTTAGGGATGCAGGCCGGCGTGGCTGTTAATCCGCATACACCGGTTGAAAGCCTGAAAGACGTCCTTGCCGATATTGACCTGGTATGCCTGATGAGCGTAAATCCCGGTTTCGGCGGACAATCATTCATACCACACACCCTCCATAAGATCAAACAGCTGCGTGAAATGATCGACGAACGGGCGCTCAATGTAAAGATCGAGATCGATGGCGGCGTTACGCTGGAAAATGCCAGGACCATTTTAGATGCAGGAGCCGATGTGCTGGTGGCCGGCAATACGGTCTTCCGGTCAGCTGATCCCAAAGCAACCATTGCTGCACTGAAGAACCTATAAGTTTTCATGACCTTGTATTATTGCGAGCAGGTCTTCAGGTATTTCCATGGGCTGAAGTGAAGGAACATTTGCCCCGCCTGAATTACCAACCGGTATCTTCCCAATAAATGATTTCACACCGCCAACCAGCAACCGGGGGATCTGCCCGATAATTTCTTTTGTGTTCTTTATTTTAATACCAAAAAGAAGCATTTTCCAGTGAACAGCGGTATGTTCAACCGGGTAGGGTTGCCCCAAAATGTGAGCCCGCTCTAAATGCCGCCAGCTTTGCTGGTATTTTTTTTCAGCAAAGGCATTTTCAGCCGATACCAGTTCCTCCCGGTAAAATGGCCGCAATGTTCCCGGCATTGTTGTATGCATTTTCATAACTACCATTTGATCTTTATTCCACCGTTTGTTACAAACCCTTCTGTATGATTCCAGATATCATCAAAGTTTGGATCACTGTGCGGCGGGTTAACCACCGCCTTGTATTTGCTCTGCCGCTGATCGGTAAAGTTCTCAAAATTTATGAATACCGATACCTTTCCAAAGGTCTTCTGCGCCATGAAACCAAATTCCCAGAAAGACGGTGTCCTGGAACCATTGTATAAATACTGCCGGCCTGTAAAATACCCTTCCAGGCCCAGTTTAAAATTATCTTCCTTTTCATACATGAATGTAAGGTTCAGTTTACTCTTTGGCAATAAGGGCAGAAACTGGTTCGCTGATAAGTAGGTGGCATTGGCATTGGTAAACGTATATCCCACAAAAAACTTCAGATCCTCTTTATAAATGAATTTCAGGTTTGTTTCAAAACCGCTGCTGACAATTGGTTTGGAAGCATTGGCAAAAGAATAATTTCCAAAAGGATCCATCTGCAACACCAGTGGCTTTTTAATGGAAGTATAAAAGAACAGTTGGTTGATACTGAACAACAGGTGGCCACCGATCGTTGTTTTGTAATTAATATCGGCAGTCCCTCCCGCACTTCGTTCCGCAACCACGTTGCTCAAAGGCAGAATATCCCGGTACTGCATGCTTTCTGTCTGCTCCGTGAAAATGGTCGGCATTTTATAGCCGAGGCCTCCCCCGATCCTTGAGCTGACCTTATCGGTAAGTTTGAACAGCGCAGAAATTCTCGGCAACACAAAGGTTTGGTTCTCCGAATAATTATTATTTCGGAGTGCTGAATGATCGACACGTATCCCGCTTTCCAGTTTCAGCCTGTCTGAAATATCCCAGGTATCCTGCAGGTAAATCCCCGATGTGAATGTTCTTGTATCCTGTGTATTGATGATCTCCTGTGTGAACTTATCATACACAAAATTCAATCCGCCGATCAGGGTATGTTTCTGCTTAAAGAACAGCAGCGACAGGTCCGTAAAACTGTTTGTGCTTTGCCCGGAGAATTCATAGTTGGGGATATTGATATGCCGGTCGAAAATGCTCACACTTTGTTTCAGCTTAAGCACATTGCGGTTTGCAAACCGTTTATCCGCTTCCAGTGTAGTTGTATTCCTGAGCGTTCTGTTCTTCTCAAAATAAGAATGGCCGGGAGCCGGGTTCCCCTTGATCATTTCCATATCGCCGCCGGTATTCAATCCCTTTGTAAAGCTGTTGCCGAGCATGATGGTGAGTGAAGGACCCGGATAAAAGAACAATCTCGGGTTAATGGTGAAATTGTTGCTTTTGGGCAATTCAGAAAAATCATCTTTATCCACATCATACGCCTTCTGAAAATTATACAGGCCCAAAAATGCATAACCGAACCGGCCTCTTTTCTGAGAAGCATAGGCGCCAATATTCGTCTGACCAATGTGCGACTGGTTGAACATAAAATTATACTCCGCCTTTTCGCCCGGCATTTTGGAAATAAAATTCACCACGCCGGCAATAGCACCTCCCCCGTATAAAGTGGATGCGGGCCCTTTGATCACCTCCACCTGCTTAAGGTCCAATGGCGGGATCTCCAATATGCTCAATCCGCTTGCAAAATTTCCAAAACTGGGATAGCCGTCTTTCAAAAGCTGGGTGTACCGTCCATCCAGTCCCTGCACCCGTATGCTTGCATTGCCACTGGTGGCAGATGTTTGCTGCACCTGCATGCCCGTACTTTCGTGCAGCAGCATGGATACATTTGCCGGTCGCATATTACCCTTCTCATCCAGTTCCTCCCCGTCTATCGTTTCTACACGTGTAGGCGTATTGGCAATGGTTCGGCTGGTACGGGTTGTTTGCAGCACCACTTCTTCCATTTCCTCCGAGATCTCTGCCAGCAGTATTTCAACCACTTCATCCTTTGCCAAAGGAAAAATAAATGTTTCTGTCCTGGTCTCATAGCCGGTATGACTGAAGACGATCACCTGCTTTCCGCCGGGAATATTCTTCAACTCAGCCAGTCCGCCGGTGTCAGACGAAGTGCCGTTTTGGGTATTTTGTAAAACAATATTCACGCCGGACAATGGATCACGGGTCTCACCATTCCTGGCCAGTATCTTCAAACGATGTTGTGCATCAGCACCATGCACAAGCATGATCAAAAGCAATATGGTAATTATCCTCGGCATAAAAATCTTTTGCTGGTTAAATAACAGTACCCTGCAATACTTTCGTATTTCTACAGGCTTAAAAATATTTATCAGTTATTAACCAACCCGGGGAGGTTGCCAGATATTGCCGAAAGAATCAGAAGGAAGTGAGATGCTGTTGTAATAAGACGGCAGCCTTTTACCGGCCACTGGTTTTACTGTAACAATTTTCAGGATGTGGGAATTTGAAGTAACAATATGCCCACAGCAGGTGCAATTACAAAAAGGGGCACAGGCCTCTTCTTCGTCCTGGTGATCATGCTGACCAGCTGATTGTGAAACCGGGGTCGTTGCCGGTTCGGTGCATTCATCACTGTCCATACAGGGCATGCAGGGCAACACAAGCATGTATATACCGAATATCAGCGTAAGTAGTTTCACAGGCCAAAGATAAAGTTTAAACAAATGAGCAGGCATGATCTGCTGCAGAAATTATCACAACTCCGTTGCAATCTGTTTGAGGTTTGAAGTTTGAGGTTTGAAGCTATTAGCACCCTGTTAAAATAAGCATTATTCTAACTACAAACCTCAAACCTCAAACCCCAAACCTCAAACTCATCTTATCTCATCTATCTTCTTATACATCTGCTCCAGCACCGCCAGGTTCAGTTTCAGCCAGTTGTTTTCTTTCTTTGGCCACTCGTATTTCTGCTCCAGCAGTTTACCGGCAAGCTTATATGCCTGCTTCGCCTGCTCTTTATTGTAAAAACAACGGATCCAGTTATTTGCCAGTTCTTCTTCCTTCTTCAGGTAAATGCCGCCGCCATACCATTTAAAACAGGATGGCAGTCCCCAGAACGAGACCGACCTGTCATCCTTTTCAATGGATGCCTTATAAAATAAAATAAAGAAGCGCAGGTTCTCTTTCAGCCGCTGGCGGATGGCCGCATCGCTTTCTTTTTTTGCCGGCGGAATGCGCCATAGGTTATTCTTTATATAAAAAGGATCTTCTTCCGGGTCCTTAAAACGCCGGGCCGGGGAAATGAATTTTAAGATCGTGCTGGTATTGATGCCGATGTTCAGCAGCTGCAGTTCATCCGGCGCCAGCGCAGCGATCTTATAAACGTCGCTGCCTTTCTCTACAGAATAATTGAGAGTGATGGTCTTTTTATCATCATCGTATACCCAGGTGCCGTGATCCATGGCATTGCGGGGGTTCTTTACAAAGGTTCCGTTGGTTGCAAGATAAAAACTGCGGTAGGGTATCTCAAACTTCGAATCCTCTGTCATGCTTTGCAGCGAGATCTCATCATCTTCCATGGCCCAGCCCTGGCAAAGGGCATTGTACATATTTTCAGCCGTATCCAGGTACAGCAACTTATCACTGCGCTTTTTACCATCGGGGGTTTCTATAACAAGGTCCGGCTCCTTTTTTTTTGAACCCGGCTTGTTCTCATTGCAGGAAAATACCAGCATAGCAAAAACAATAAATGCCGATATTCTTTTGATCACACGCATGGGTTTAGATCTGTAAAATAAGGATTATTGCAAAACACATAAAATATTTACCTTCATGCCATGAGATTTTTTCTTACCATTCTTTCACTGCTTTTTACCCTGTTTTCCGTTGCGCAAAAAAAATCTGCATGGGTCAGTGGCAAGGCCATCGACGAAAATGAAAGACCGGTTGCCAACGCATCGGTGGTGATACTTGGCAGAACAACCGGGCTCACCACCAACGATACAGGCTATTTCCGCATAAAAGTTCCGGCAGACAGATCCTTTGCACTCGTTTTTTCCCATACCGGCTACGCAGATGTGCAGAAGAATTTTTACCTGAGCGACGGAGAGGAAGAAAAGATCAGCATCCTCATGGAGAAGGGCGGCAAAACACTGGAGACGGTGGTGGTAAGTGAGAACAGGGAACGTACCGAGACCGGTCTCACCCGTATAAATCCAAAAAGCGCCATCCGCATGCCCAGTACCACCGGCGGCATCGAAAGTATGATCAAGATACTGGTGGGCAGCAACAATGAACTCACTTCGCAATACAGTGTACGGGGCGGCAACTACGACGAGAACCTTATTTACATCAACGACTTTGAGATCTTCCGCCCTTACCTGGTACGCAGCGGCCAGCAGGAAGGACTCAGCTTCATCAACCCCGAGCTGGCGAAAAACGTGAATTTTTATTCCGGGGGTTTCCAGTCAAAGTACGGCGATAAGATGAGCAGCGTGCTTGACATCCAGTATAAAAAGCCAACCGGCTTCGGCGGCTCGGCCTATGTAAGTCTGCTGGAACAGGGATTACACCTGGAAGGCGCTGCAAAAAAAGGAAGGATCAGTTACCTGGTGGGCATACGCAACCGGAGCAATAAGAACCTGCTGAAGAGCCAGGAAACATTGGGCGCTTACATTCCTTCTTCATCGGATGTGCAGGCTTCCCTTTCCTACAAACTGAATGAAAAGATACTGTTCGAATTCCTGGGTACCTACTCGGTTACCAAATTCACCCTGTTCCCTGAGTCGGCGCAAAAAACAACTTCGGTATTCTCTCCCCTCTTCACGGCCAACCTGGGACTTGACATTGTTTTTGAAGGGCAGGAAAAGGACAGTTACAAAACAAACCTGGTTGGCCTCAGCATCCTGCATACGCCCAACAAAAAATTAAAACTGAAATGGATGCTGAGCCGTTTCCAGAATAAGGAAACCGAAAATTTTGACATTGCCGGCGCTTATCTTTTTGGCGACCGCGACTTTGATAATACCAGCAGCACCTACGGACAGATCATCAACCCGCTCGGCGCCGGTTATTACCAGAACTACGGAAGAAATGAACTGGACATCAATGTGTACAATGCGTCGCTGAAAGGAAGCTATGCCGCCGGAAAACATTTCATACAATTCGGCAACAGCATCGAGCAGGCAAATATCAATGACCGGTTAAAAGAATGGGAGTACCAGGACAGCGCCGGATATTCCCTGCCGCACAACCCGGCAAACCTCAATCTCTTCAGATCATTCAATTCCACCGCCGACCTTTCCATCCAGAAATACAGCGGCTACCTGCAGGATAATATCCGGCTGGGAAGCGCCAAAAGAGAAATTACGTTGCAGGCCGGCGTCCGGTACAATTACAATTCACTCAACAAAGAATTTTTAGTAAGTCCACGCCTGCAGTTCAGTTTTAAACCCAACTGGAAAAGGGATATGGTATTTAAACTGGCGGCAGGCGCTTATCATCAGCCTCCTTTTTACCGGGAGTTGAGAAGATACGACGGCACGTTGAACACAGGGGTAAAGGCGCAGAAGAGTTACCAGGTTGTTGCGGGGGTCGATTATAACTTTAAAGCCTTCGACAGCCGCCCCTTCCGGTTGACCACCGAAGCCTATTACAAGAACATGACGAGTGTGGATGTGTATGATATAGATAATGTGAAGATCCGCTATGCCGGTAACAACAATGCCAAAGCCTATGCCATGGGTTTTGAAGCCAGGCTTTTTGGCGAACTGGTGAAAGATGCAGAAAGCTGGTTCAGCATCGGCATCATGCAGACAAAAGAAGACCTGGACGGCGATCATTATTACCAGTACCTGAATGCAGCAGGTGAGATCATCCGGGCTTCCAGCACCGACCAGGTGGCTGTTGACAGCATACGCAATGAAGTGGGTTATGTACGCCGCCCTACCGACCGGCTGATAACGGTTGGTTTGTACCTGGAAGATTATCTGCCTACCAACAAGAATTTCAAGTTTCACCTCAACATGCTCTATGGCAGCAACATGAGTTACAACATCCCCAACAGCGTGAAGTACCGCAATGCCCTCATCATTGAGCCGTACATACGGGTGGATGCCGGTTTCAGCGCCCAGTTGCTGAGTGAAAAAAGCAAGCGCCGCAGCCACAGTCCCTTCCGTAATTTCCAGAACATCTGGGCCAGTTTTGAAGTGTTTAACCTGATCGACCGGCGCAATACCATCTCCTTCCAGTTGGTGAAGGATTTTGCCAACAATGTGTACAGCATCCCCAACCGGCTAACGCCCCGGCTGGTGAATTTTAAGGTGGTGGGGAGGTTTTAGTGTTATTTTTCAAACCCATTTGTTCAAAACTGAGTGAATAATCATTCATTTTTTGAATAAGAACTTACGTATATTTAAGAGTTGTATACTATTTCTTGAGTATAAAAATAGATTTCTTCACCAAAGTATGTATTCAAAGATTAAACAACAAGTCCACTTATTTCTCGACCCCTCTGAGGGTGGAACTAAGCTAGATAAGATAATTAATACCTTCATCATTACTCTCATTGTTACTAATACACTTGCTGTAATACTAGAAACTGTAAACGAAATTTATATCCCAAATAAGAATTTATTTGAATCCCTTGAGCTCTTTTCAATAATTGTTTTTTCGGTTGAATATATATTAAGAGTTTGGAGTTGCACCTGCATTGAAAAATATCGACACCCATTCTTGGGTCGAGTAAAGTACATTATGAGCACCGGCGCAATCATAGATTTATTTGCAATCGTTCCCTTCTATTTACCTTTAGTATTTAAATATGATCTTCGATTTGTTAGGGTACTTCGTCTTATACGTTTCTTTAGGTTTTTTAAACTAAGCAGATATTTGAATGCAACACAGCTAATTTCTGCTGTATTCAAATCAAAAAAAGAAGAGCTTGTTTTAAGTTTTTTAATTACATTCTTTTTGATAATCATTGCTTCAAGTGTCATGTATTATACAGAGCATGATGCTCAACCGGATAAATTTTCAAGTATTCCTGAAACTATGTGGTGGAGTGTCGCTACCCTTACAACAGTTGGCTATGGGGACATTTATCCCATAACAGGCTTAGGTAAAACCCTGACCGCATTTATATCAATCCTCGGAATTGGGATGTTCGCACTTCCAGCTGGAATCTTAGCTTCCGGTTTTTCAGAAGAATTTTCAAAAAGTAAGAAACCCAAAAAACTTTGTCCACATTGTCAAAAAGAAATCACTTAATTTAGAAATTAACCTAAAACCATTAACCAATGCTTACAGCGAGCAAAAGAGCTAAACTTCTAAGTTCACTCAAAACATATAATAAGAAATTTCTCAGAGGCAAGCCAGCTGAACTAGATGAATCTGGTACTCGATTAATGATAAATTCGTTTTTGACCGACGTTTTAGGCTTCACTCCGATAGAAGAGGTGAAAACCGAATATATGATCCGAGGCACCTATGCAGACTATGTAATTCAAACAAAAGGGACTAGACATTTCTTGATTGAAGTAAAATCACTCTCTTTAAGCTTGTCCGATAAACATTTACGACAAGCAATAAACTATGGTGCTAATGAAGGTATCGAATGGGCTTTACTGACTAACGGGAAGCAAATTGATTTTTATAAAATAATATTTGAAAAACCTATTGATAGACGTTTAGTTTTTTCTTTTGATTTATCCGATATAACAAAACTGAAAAATTGTATTGAGACTCTTCAGTTCCTACATAGAGACTCTGTATTAAACAAAGGGCTTGATCGCCTTTGGCAAAAGACAGTAGCACTAGATCCCAAAAATGTATCAGGACTCTTATATGCTAAACCAGTTATGAACTTTATTAAACGTACATTAAATAAAAAATATAGAAATAAATTCTCAGACGAGGAAATCCAGAATTCAATTAGTAGAATAATTTGTGAAGAAATTCAACTCATAGATGTGAAGCAGGTAAAACTTCGTAAAACAAAAAGAAAACTTAAAGTCTCAAATGGTAAAGGATCCTCATCTGCCGAGACGCCTGAGTCACAACAGGCAACTAGTATTTCTTGACTTCTCCCTGGTCAGTGTCCCCACCGATCGGAACTTCACTGAATGGAAAATTTATTTCCCAGCAACGTCTCCTGCAAGGGACGTTGCGTCAACGAAATTTGTTTTAGCTTACGCAACGTCCTCAGCCAGCACACAAATCACAGGAGAGACGTTGCTGAGAATAAATGAGACACAGGGATGGCAACTTTTTTCTTTTTAAACGAAACGAAAGACAAGGCAAAGATGACACATGGCTTAGTGACGTTTACATCTTTGACTTATCAACAAAAAAAGAATACAAAATCGGCGGAGCAGGCTCTGCTCAATGGACAGACTAAAACGACGGCTTACATGGGGTTAGCTGCTATTTGAAACAACATTTATAATAAAGAGACAGGACAAAAATGACACCGTACAGAAAAATAAGCAGACCAGATAAAAGTGAATATCCTGCATATTCCCAGCATTATTTTGATTTAATAAGAACAGACACGGACATATTGCAGGAAATGCACGACAACTTCTTTAAACTAAAAGAGATGATATATGCATTGCCTGACGATAAATTGCTATACAGGTATGCAGAAAATAAATGGACAATCAAAGAAATATTAGTTCATAACATTGACGATGAAAGAATCTTTGCATACAGGGCATTGCGATATGGCAGGAACGACAATACGCCATTACACGGCTTTGAAGAAAACCATTACGCCAGATATTCCTGCGCCAATGATAGAAGTTTAGACAGTATTTTTGAAGAATACGAATCCGTAAGAAATGCAACGTTAACATTATTTCAAAATCTGCCTGATGATGCTTTTATGAGAAGCGGTGGTGGGATTGATGATGATGGAAGCATTATTAATATCAGAACCGTCAGAGCATTAGCATACCACATTGCAGGACACGAATTAAGACACATCAAAATAATCAAAGAACGTTATCTAAATATGACAACAGAAAAATATGTCATATAAAACAGCCGCCAACACCAACTTGTCTCAGCGTGGTTTTCGCAACGTACTATTTTTATTTTTACATATCCCTTCTGCGAAACCCCGATGTGACGAAAACCTCAAACCTCAAACTTCAAACCTCAAACCCCAACCCTCTTTGCCAAATGAAGTATAATCCTTAGATTGGAATTTAAAACCGCAACGATATGCCTGCTCCCTCGCCGCTTGCCCGGTTCTTGAAATGGGAAACTGAGATCCCGCATGATGTTTTTCTGCGCCAGCCTTTCAACGGCGTATGGAAGACCTGGACCTGGGCAGAGGCCGGTAATGAAGCCAGGAGCCTGGCAGCCGGGTTGTATGCACTGGGTTTACAGAAGGGCGACCATGTGGCCATCCTGTCAAAGAACTGTGCACAATGGATCATCGCCGACCTCGCCATCATGATGGCCGGTTGCAGGTCGATACCCATCTATCCCACATTGTCGGCACATGCCATTGAACCGATCTTGGTACACAGCGACTCCAAAGCCATCATCATCGGCAAGCTGGATGATTTCTCTACACAAACGAATGGCATCCCCCCGGGTATGATCCGCATCGGTATTGATATGTATGGCATGCAGGAACCATTCAGCATGGAAGCGCTGATCGCCGGAAATGAACCGGTGAAAACGGTTTACAACTGGGAACCCGATGATATCCTCACCATCATTTATACATCCGGCACCACCGGAAAAAGCAAGGGGGTGATGCACCGGGTACATGCATTCAGTTCGGTATTGCCCCTGGCGGTTGATACATTGAAAATGCCCCTGAGGCCCCGCCTGTTCTCTTATTTACCCATGAGCCATATTGCCGAAAGGATGGCCATCGAGTTGTACGGCATCTGGTTTGGCGCCATGATCTCTTTTGCCGAAAGCATCGATACATTTCCGAAGAACCTGAAAGACACACAACCGAACATGTTCTTTGCCGTGCCCCGTATCTGGGGCAAACTCAGGGAAGGGATATTGAAAAAGATACCGCAAAAGAAACTGGACCTTCTCTTATCTGTTCCGTTGGTAAGCAGCCTGCTCAAAAACAAGATCCGCAAAAACCTGGGCCTGTCAAAAGCTTCGCATATTTACAGTTCAGCAGCGCCCCTTTCACCCGACATACAAAAATGGTTCATCCGCATAGGGATAAACCTGCGCCAGGCTTATGGCATGACGGAAGACTGTGTGTACTCTCATTTCGACAGCCCCACCGATTTCCGGGTCGGGAAGGTTGGCAGGGCATTGCCCGGGTTACAGGTCAAGATCGCTGCGGATGGGGAACTGCGGGAGAAAAGCGCCGGCAACATGATGGGTTATTACAAAGAACCCGGTCTCACGGCAGATGCATTTGATGAAGAAGGATATTTACGAACCGGTGATATCGGCGAATATGATGCAGACGGGTTCCTGGCCATCACCGGCCGGGTGAAGGACCTTTTTAAAACCGACAAAGGAAAATACATTGCGCCGGCGCCGGTTGAGATGCAGTTGCTTGCTAATGCAAAAATAGAACAGGCATGCGTGGTGGGCACCGGCGTACCCCAGCCCATTGCGTGGGTAACATTGTCGGAGGCAGGCATGAAACTGTCCAGGCAGGAACTGGTATATGAATTCACCGGTTTTCTTGCTTCCATAAACAAAGACCTCGAGGTCTTTGAAAAACTGGAGAAGATCGTGATCATGAAAGAACACTGGACGATCGAAAACGGTTTGCTTACTCCTACTTTAAAAGTAAAACGAAATGAGATCGAAAAAATTCATTTACCCACCTACCCGGCCTGGTATGCCGAAAATGATCGCATCGTTTGGCAACAGTAAGCTGCTTTTTCCTGTTTTCCTTTGAGCCCGTAATCCTTACTGTTTTCCAGGTTAAGTGAATCAATAGCATCTTACAACATTGCAAAGACGTATGTTAAATTCAAAACCTGGTACAGTAAGTAAATTCAAAATACTCCTCGCCCTTGGAGCCATCGCTTGTCCCCTCTTTGTGATCAGCTTTTTAATTCAAGGCGCTGTCCGGGATGGCTACGATCCATTCCGGCATCCCGTCAGTTCCCTCTCCATCGGAGAAAGAGGATGGATACAGGTTGCCGGTTTCATCATTACCGGGCTGCTCATTATTGCATTTGCAGCAGGGCTTGCACGCACATCCTTTTTCACAGATGCATCTAAAAAGGTTCCATGGCTGATTGGGCTGGTGGGCCTTGGGTTAACGGGGGCCGGTATCTTCAGCACCGACCCGGTTTATGGTTACCCGGCGGATGCGCCACTTATTTTTTCACAGCAAAGCATGCATGGATACCTGCACGAAATTTTTTCCATCCCGGTATTCATCGGTTTGCCCCTGGCTTGTTTTATCATGCGCAAACAATTTGCCGCCGAAAAAAATTACAGGTGGGCCGGGTACGCTGTATTCACAGGGATCCTCATGCTTGCAACTTTCATTCTCTCGGGCATCGGCTTCAAACAATATGCAGGACTGGAAAATCATGCCGGGCTCCTTCAACGCATTTCCATCATAACCGGCTGGACCTGGATGACCCTGCTTGCTTTATATTTTTTGAAGAACGCTTCCCGTGCAAAGGGAAATAGCTGAATACATGCTGTCTGTGAAAGATGGACTTTCTCTTTTTCAACCACTTAAGAACCAGGCCGGGTTCAGTGCACTTCCTCTGCACTGAATTTGCTTACAAAACTGTAGCGGTTGGAATTGAACTGGTAATGAAAGACCCGGTGATAATCCTTGCTGAACTGTTCTTCTGACTGTGGCATGATGATATTGCTGATGACGTGAAAGCTGTCCGTCTTGAAACAAAGCAATACATTCCGCACATCGGCATTGGCCTTATTCAGTCCTTCAAAGACCATACTTACATGCGTTTTATCAAATTCGGCCTTAATGCCTTTCATGCCCCGGATGGTATTCCGGCAACGGTTGTAAGGATCAGATGTTTTGATATCATTGGACTGGTAAAAAATATGGTCGAAGTAGATGTCCTTAAAATGATCATCCAGGAAGCCGGCAAATGCAATGCCCTCGTCTGAAAGGTGCAGGTAACTCCTCCTGTCTTTTTCATCCGTATTCACTTTTCCGTGGCGTACGATGTACAGATTGATATGCATAGACATGTTCTGAATTTAGATCTTTTAATGCCTTAAACCGGGAACCTAAGAAATCCCGCACAGGGAATGAAGGAAATGAAAGAGGTCAGGCAGCAAATTTAACCTATTTGTCCCGGAATGAAGGGATTTCATTTATAGCATACAATATTTACTGCCATCCTGTCATCATTAGCCCGGTTTGAGTTATATTTGCTGTTCGATAAAAGAAATGCAGATGCTGGATCTGGCAACCGATAAAACACATGACGAAACAAGGCAAGGGGAGGCTTTTGCCCCCTTTGTGCAGGAAGTGAACCCATATAAAAAACACTTTTATATTGAGAGCTATGGTTGTGCCATGAACTTTGCCGACAGCGAAGTGGTGGCTTCCATTCTTATGAACAATGGCTTTGGCGCCACCCGGACTGCCGAAAATGCCGACCTCATCCTTATCAACACCTGCTCCATCCGGGAAAAAGCAGAGCAGACCGTGCGCAACCGCCTCACCCAATTTAAGGGAATAAAAAAACAAAAGCCCGGTTTGATCGTCGGTGTATTGGGCTGTATGGCAGAAAGGCTTAAGATAAAATTCATTGAAGAAGAGAAACTCGTTGATATCGTGGTGGGGCCCGATGCCTACCGCACCCTGCCCGGCCTGATCGAAGAAGCGGAAACGGGGCAAAAGGCAGTGAATGTTCTGTTGAGCCGGGATGAGACCTATGCAGATATTGCGCCCGTGCGTTTGAACAGCAACGGCGTTACGGCATTTGTAAGCATCATGCGTGGCTGCAACAACATGTGTTCTTTTTGCGTGGTGCCCTTTACCAGGGGAAGAGAGCGAAGCCGGGATGCAGAAAGTATCGTTCAGGAATGTAAGGATCTTTTTGAGCAGGGGTATCGTGAAGTTACCCTGCTCGGACAAAATGTGGACAGTTATTACCAGGCCCCCCCACCCCCCAAAGGGGGGATCTTGGAAGACCCTGCTAAAGAAAAGAATACTTCAGATTTAGCAGGGTCTATGGCCCCTCCTTCGGAGGGGTTTGGGGAGGCGGTGACTTTTGCCCTGCTTTTGGAAAAAGTAGCACAGATCTCTCCCCTGCTTCGTGTCCGTTTTTCCACTTCACATCCCAAAGACATTACAGACGATGTATTGTTCACGATGCTGAAGTACGAAAATATCTGCAACTACATCCATCTTCCGGTTCAGAGTGGCAGCAGCCGGGTACTTCAGATGATGAACCGTACCTACAGCCGGGAGTGGTACATTGCAAAAGTTGACCGTATCCGGGAACTGATCCCCGGTTGCGGCATATCCACCGATATGATCACCGGCTTTTGTACCGAAACGGAAGAAGACCACCGGCAATCACTAAGCCTGATGGAATATTGCAGGTACGACCTGGCCTATATGTATTTTTATTCTGAAAGGCCGGGCACATTGGCAGCAAGAAGGTTTAAAGACGATGTACCCGAAGAAGTGAAGAAAAGAAGGCTGCAGGAAATGATCGACCTGCACCGCATCCATTCCCTGCAAAGTATGCAGCGGGATGTGGGCAAAACATTCAGGGTGCTGATCGAAGGGACGTCAAAAAGAATGAGGCCGAATTGTATGGAAGAACGGATCAGAATAAAGTAGCGGTATTTCCAAAAGGAAATTTAAAGAAGGGTGATTATGTGTATGTGAAAGTGGAAAGCTGTACAGCAGGTACATTGATCGGCAAACCAGTTGACTTATGAAGATACCTGTAAAATACCTGATATTGATTTTTGCATTTTCAGCCGGAATCACTTCATTTAAGGCAGGCAATATTGCTGCAGGAATTGCAGCAGCTGGTGCATTCATCGGGTATGCTTTGATAGAGATTCAGGATCTTAAAATAATGAATAAAGAGGAAAACGAAGGATGAGTATGTAATTGTTCCTGTCAGCTGTCCTTGTATACAGGAATAGTAGTCTAAATCAATCGCAAAGACACTTGGTGCATCTTCGTGCCTTTGTGTTCTTTGTGGTATAAAAAATTGCGGAGCAATCATGGACTTACAATCAATAAAAAACCGTTTTGGCATCATCGGCAATTCGCCTGGCCTTAACCATGCATTAAATGTGGCGGTGCAGGTGGCTGCCACCGACCTCAGCGTACTCATCACCGGGGAAAGTGGTGTGGGCAAGGAAGTATTCTCCCAGATCATTCATTCCTTAAGCGCCAGGAAGCATAACCCGTTCATTGCCGTGAACTGCGGCGCCATTCCCGAAGGAACGATCGATTCGGAATTGTTCGGGCATGAAAAAGGTTCCTTCACCGGTGCGGTTGACAGCCGCAAGGGATATTTTGAGACCGTGAACGGGGGCACCATATTCCTGGATGAGATCGGCGAGTTGCCGCTGGGTACACAGGCCAGGTTATTACGTGTACTGGAAGCCGGCGAATACATACGGGTGGGCAGCAGCAAGGTGCAGAAGACCGATGTACGGGTGATCGCCGCCACCAACAAAGAACTCATCGAGTCAACACAGGTACATAAGTTCCGGGAAGACCTCTATTACCGGTTGAATACCGTGCCCATTAAAGTACCTGCCTTACGGGAAAGAAAGGAAGACATCATCCTGCTGTTCCGCAAATTCGTGAACGATTTTTCAGATAAATACAAAGCCGTGCCCGTGCAGCTGGATGAAGGAGCGAAAGAGGTGTTAATTAACTATACCTGGCCGGGCAATGTGCGGGAACTGAAGAATATTGCAGAACAGATATCGGTATTAAGCAGGGATAAAGTGATCGATGCAAACACCATGCGCACCTTTCTGCCCGAACACAATTATTCCCGCCTGCCGGTGCTGGCCGGTGGCCATGGCGTGGTAAGCCAGTCGGAATTTGCAAACGAACGGGAGATCCTGTACAAGCTTTTCTTCGACATGAAGAAAGATGTGAACGAGCTGAAGAAGATGTTCTACGACCTGTTGCAGAACCCGAACCTGGCACAGCATGCACCCGTTTTTAATGAACAACCCTTTACCGAAGTGCACAGCAATGTGCCCAACCTGTCGGCGGCAAAACCTGTTTTTCTCCCGCACAACGGACAGCCCATTGACCAGCATGAAGACGTGGAAGAATCGCTGAGCATTATGGACAAGGAAAAAGAACTCATCATAAAAGCATTGAAGAAACACAAGGGAAAACGCAAGGATGCATCACTCGACCTGGGCATCAGCGAACGTACTTTGTACCGTAAATTAAAAGAGTATGATATTGAAGAATAAAAACGACAACAGACCACAGACAACAGACCACAGAAGACATTGCCCGAACAGCAGTAGCCTGCTGTCTGTCATCGGTGGTCGGTCGTCGCTCGTCGGTGGTCGTATACTCCTTGGCCTGATATTTATGGGCATCTTCAACTTCGCCACCTGCAAATACGGATTCAAGGATGCCGCCCCCATTCCGCAGGAAGTGAAAACCTTCCGCGTGAATTATTTTGAGAACAGGGCCGAATATAAGAACCCGCAACTAAGCCCGCAGCTTACCGAAAAACTGAAACAAAAGATAATCAGCACCACCCGGCTCCGCCAGACCAATGACGACGATGCCCATTACGATATCAGCGGTTATGTTTCCGGCTACCAGATCACTTCCACCGGGGTTACCGGCAGCAGTACAAGTCTCAACCGCCTTACGGCCAATTTTCATGTTATCTTTAAGAATACCCTGGATGAAAAGAAGAATTTTGAAGGGGATGTGACCTACAGCATCGACTTTGATGCCAACCTCAGCCTTTCACAGGTGGAAACACAGAAGAACGAGGAGATCGTGAAGAATCTTACCGATGCCATTTTCAACAAAATATTTTCCAACTGGTAAACCACCGGCAACCATGCAGCATAACCAGGCATTATTCGAATCGTTGTTCAAAAGAAATTTCTCCGACCCGGGGAATAAAAATTTCCTGGAAGGGATAACGGCCGCCCACCCTTATTTTTCGCCGGCACAGTTTTACCTGCTGCAACGAACGGATGAAGGTACCGCTGCATTTGAAGAACAGGCCGGCAAAACAAATATCTTCTTTAATAATCCCCTTTGGCTCAATTTTCAACTGCAGCAGACCGAGCCGGAGACGCTAAAAGAAGCAACCGTGATAGCGGGATCCGCACCTGAAATACAGGAGGCTGAAAATATAGTTGAACCCGAACCGGTAAAAGTTGATCTTCCTGTTATTGAAAACATAACAGAAACAAAAACAGAACCCGAACCTGAATTTGAACCCGAACCGGTAATGACAGAGTTGCCTGTTATGGAGAATATCACAAAAACAGAACCCGAACCTGAATTTGAACCCGAACCGGTAATGACAGAGTTGCCTGTTATGGAGAACATAACAAAAACAGAACCCGAACCCGAATTTGAGCCCGAACCCCTGAAAATAGAATTAAAACTTCCTGAAGAAAAGAATATAACGGATGACCTGCCGCTCTTTGAACCCATGCACATGGTTGATTATTTTGCATCGCAGGGTATAAAACTGGGTGAAGAAGTGCAGGCAGGGGACAAACTGGGCAAACAACTGAAAAGTTTCACCGAATGGCTCAAGACCATGAAGAAAGTGCATACGGTTGCCACGGCAGAAGAAACCATTAAAACAGATCTGACCGTGGAGGCACTGGCCGAAATGAGCAATACGGAAAACGAAGTGATCACAGAAGCCATGGCCGAGGTGTTTGCCCGGCAGGGAAAGACGGGCAGGGCCATGGAAGTGTACCAAAAATTAAGTTTGCTCAATCCTGCCAAAAGCGCTTACTTTGCAGCCAAAATAGAAAATTTAAAAGGAGCATAACATGTTAATATTATTCGGAATTTTAGTGATACTTGCCTCGGTGATACTTGGTCTCATCGTATTGATCCAGAACCCCAAGGGGGGCGGCCTGTCTTCCAGCTTTGGCGGATTCGGCAACCAGATCATGGGCGTAAAACAAACCACCGATGTGCTGGAAAAAGGCACCTGGTTGTTTGCAGCCATTGTAGCCATCCTGTGCATCACTTCACCGGCCTTTATACCAAAAGAAGGCAGCAATGCCAACAGCGAAAGCAAGGACCTGATCGAAGGCGTTTCAACCAAAACACCGGCCACCACACCGGCTAATACGGCCACACCGCCTGTTCAGAAAGCACCGGATACCAACACAGCTAAATAATATTTTACAAAGATTTCTGAACCCCGTCGTTAACCGGCGGGGTTTTTTCTTTTATTTTGTTGAACACAAAACATGGTAGTACAGCAGTTTTAAAAAATGGATGTCAGCCTTTGTCAGCCTGAGCCCGTCGAAGGGTGTCGAAGGCGATTTAGCAGGTTGATTTGCTTTAAAATCCCGATTGCTATCGGGACAGCCTGACAGGGTTTGTAGTACAAATTTTTCAGCTGATGCGCTACCCAAAACATGATGAGTAAGAAAATAATTCTCAGTACCCTTTTCATTTTACTGGCTGCAGCAGGCTTTTTAGCCTGGCAGGTTTTCGGTCCCACCGTATCGGCCCCGGAGGGAAAATATTTCTACATTAAGACCGGGTCAGGTTATGACGATGTGAAAACTGACCTGGTTGATAAAAAGATCATCCGCAATGTCTTTTCTTTGACCGCATCGCCAGGCAGATCAAATATAACAGGGCGGTAAAGGCCGGGCGCTACCAGGTAAAGGATGGAACAAGCCTGTTCAGCCTCATCCGTATGCTGCGATCGGGCAGGCAGGCCCCGGTGAACCTGGTCATCACCAAGCTAAGGACCAGGGAAGACCTTGCACAAAAATGGCTGTGAATTTTGAAGCGGATTCTGCTGCGTTTGCCCGGGTCATGACGGATGCGGAACTGCTGAGATCCTGGCACCTCGACAGCAATACAATAATGACGGCCGTGATACCAAATACCTATTCTTTTTTATGGAATACAACACCCGAAAAGATATTCAGCAAGCTGGTGAAGGAGAAAGAAAAGTTCTGGAATGAAAAAAGACTTGCCGGGGCAAAAGCGTTGCAACTGGGTCCCGAACAGGTTTATACCCTGGCCAGTATCGTGGAAGAAGAAACGAACAAGGAAGAAGACAAAGGAAAGATCGCCCGTGTGTACCTGAACCGCATGCAAAAAGGGATGAAGCTGCAGGCCGACCCCACGGTGAAATTTGCCATGAAGAATTTTGAACTGAAACGCATCTTGGAGAAACACCTCTCGTATGCATCGCCGTACAATACGTACCAGAACAGCGGGCTGCCCCCGGGCCCCATCTGCACGCCATCATCCAAAACAATTGATGCGGTATTGAATGCCCCCGCCACCAATTATATATTCTTTGTGGCAAGGCCCGATTGGTCGGGACTGTCTAATTTTTCTGAAACCTATGCCGAACATCAGCTCCATGCAAAAAATTACCAGCGCTTTCTGGACAGCGTCAACATCCGGTAAATCTTAGCCAGTATGTTGTAGCTTTGGGTTAATCAATGAACGATCGCTTTGACCAAAATTGAACGCATCATCATCACCAGTTTCCCGGTTGCTTTTATCCTAGGTAAAAGCAAACACTGGTACCTGCCCGGTTTTGAGGGCGTACCGCTGTATGATGTGGGAAGATTTTTTTTAGGACAGGTGAAAACCGTTGGTCTGACAGAAAGGGCTTCGGCCATTGCCTACAACTTCATCATGGCCATACCGCCATCATTCTTATTCCTGTTCACGCTGATCCCGCACCTGCCTTTCATAAAAAAGAAGGATATCCTCAAACAACTCACGCTTATCATAAAAGACATCATCCCGGCAGAAGGGTATAATAAGAACATCATCAACTTTATTGACGACACTTTTTTTAAGACCCCTGTCTTTGGATTACTGTCCTTTGGATTGCTGCTGGCACTTTTCTTTGCCTCCAATGCCATGATGGGCATCATGCGTTCGTTCAATAAGAATTACATCGGTTTTGCAAAAAGAAAGGGGCTGCACGACCGCTGGGTTGCCATCCGCCTTACCACACTTATTTTCGGGCTGGTGCTTGGCTGCCTGATCCTGCTCATCACCCAGGGCGCCGTTTTAAAATGGTTTGGTCTCAAAAGTGAATTCTGGCGCTACCTCATCCTGTATGCCCGGTGGATCGTAATCATTGCCCTTGTTTTCTACTCCATCGCCTTTATCTATAAATATGCCCCGGCCGTTCATAAAAAATGGAGACTGGTCTCCCCGGGCAGCATCCTGGCCACCTTCCTGTGCATCCTGGCCACACTGGGTTTCTCAGAATTTGTGAACAATTTCGGCAGTTACAATGCCCTGTACGGCTCCATTGGAACCATCATCGTTCTGATGGCACTCATTTTCATCAATTCGCTGGTGCTGCTGATCGGTTTCGAACTCAACGTAAGCATCAAATCCCTGCGGGCCATTGCCGAAAGAAGGGATGCCCACGAAAAGGAACTGGCCGGCAAAGAAAAAAATACATGAGTGGTCATTTTTGACCGGTTCTCTTTCTTAACTTTAATAAAAACACGTTACCATGAAAAAGACATTATTTGCATTTGCTGCCATGGCCACACTTGCCTTCACCGTTGGTGACCCGTTGCCCATCGGCAGTGCCATGCCCAGGGCCGACCTGAAGATGAAAGACATTTCCGGTAAAGAGGTCGCCATGAAAGATGCCGCCAAAGAAAACGGCGTACTGGTGATGTTCAGTTGCAACACCTGCCCCTATGTGATCAAGAACCAGCAACGCACCCTCGCCATCAGTGAGTATGCCATCAAAATGAAGATAGGCGTCATCCTGCTCAACAGCAATGAGGCATACCGGGGCAACGAAGACAGTTTTGACGCCATGAAAGAATATGCCAAAGAGCAGGGATACCAGTGGAATTATGTGATCGATAAAGACCATGTGGTGGCCGATGCCTTCGGCGCCAACCGCACCCCGGAATGTTTCTTATTCGACAAGAACCTGAAACTGGTATATCATGGTGCCATTGACGACAGTCCATCTGATGTAAGCGCTGTAAAAAGGATCCACCTGCAGGAGGCCATTAATGAATTGACAACAGGCAAGGAGGTTTCTGTGAAAGAAAGCCGGAGTGTGGGCTGTACGATAAAGAGGAAGAGCTAGGAATTTGTGGTTTGTAGTTTGTGGTTGGGACCCTGAGAATTAAAACGCTTTTATAAATAAATATTGGCTTGTTTCGGGAGAGCCGGGCTTTTTTTATTGTGCAATGGTTGGTTTTATGATGGCTTCTTTGATCATGGTCTCAAAATCCGCTGCACCCATCTCCCCTTCTGTAAATTTCCGGTAACCCGTTTTGTTGTTAACCACAATGGTGGAAGGAATGGAACCACTCCACTTCACATCGATCATCGGGCAGAAATGATCGGCATTGGTCTCATCCAGCCATACAATGGGTACATTGTACTTATTCTTTTTGGCAAAGGCGGCGATCCGGGAAGGGTAATAGGATGCCAGGTCAAGACTCACCAGCAGCAGTTTCACCTTCTGCTTTTCATACTTCTTCACGATCCGTATAAAGTCGGGGATCTCGGCAATACAGGGTTTGCAGAAAGTGGCCCAGAAATTAACCACGTAAACCGTATCGTTGTTCTTTGTGTATGATTTCACCACATCCTCTATCTTCCATTTGCGTATGGACTGGCTGTGGGCAAACCCAACAAATAAAATAAGTGTAAGGAGAAAAAGCATTCGTTTGACCATACTTAAAAATACAGAGAATTGTGGAAGTGTGGGGCTAAAAAAAGTTACATCAATTGAACCACATAGGAACATAGGAAACATAGTCTTGTATCTTCTGGAAAATGCGGAAGGGGCTGGCTAAAAAAAGTTAAACCAAGCAAATACATCTGAACCACATAGGAACATGGGAAACATAGTCTTGTATCTTCTCTGTGCCCTATGTGCCTATGTGGTTCAAAGTTTTTTTCTCCCCCTAAATTAGCGTTTGGCCGATACCCCGTTTCAGGCTAAATTTGCCTCTCATTTAACATTCAACATTTAAAATTCATCATTTCATATGGCATACGACGTAATTGTTCTCGGAAGCGGCCCCGGTGGTTATCCTGCCGCGATCAGGGCCAGCCAGCTCGGTAAAAAAGTGGCGATCGTGGAAAGAGAAAGCCTCGGAGGCATCTGCCTCAACTGGGGTTGCATCCCCACCAAGGCTTTGTTGAAAAGCGCCCAGGTATATGAGTATGCAAAACATGCATCCACCTATGGCGTAAAAGCCGACAACGTGGGCGCCGATTTCGAAGGCGTTGTAAAACGCAGCCGCGGCGTGGCCGATAAGATGAGCAAGGGTGTACAGTTTTTGATGAAGAAGAATAAGATCGACGTGGTAATGGGTAATGGAAAGCTCATTGCAGCAAACAAATTAGAAGTAACTGCAGCCGATGGAAGCAAACAGGTGCTGGAAGCAAAGAACATCATCATCGCCACAGGGGGCAGGGCACGCCAGCTGCCCAGCATGCCCATTGATGGCAAAAAGATAATCGGTTACCGGGAGGCGATGGTTCTTCCCCAGCAGCCAAAGAGCATGATCATCTGCGGAAGCGGGGCCATCGGTTCTGAGTTTGCCTATTTCTATAACAGCCTGGGAACAAAGGTCACCATCGTGGAGTTTATGCCACGGGTAGTACCGGTTGAAGATGAAGAGATCAGCAAGGAACTGGAAAGGCAGTTCAGAAAGCAGGGCATGACCATCATGACCAACGCTGAAGTTACCAGCGTGGATACCAGCGGTAATGGCGTGAAGGCAAAAGTAAAGACCCAGGCCGGCGAAGAAATACTGGAAGCAGATATTTTATTAAGCGCTGTGGGCGTGGTTGCCAATATTGAGAACATCGGGCTGGAAGCCCTGGGCATTAAAACAGATAAAGGAAAGATTCTGGTGAATGCGCTTGGCCAGACCAATATACCCACCATTTACGCCATTGGTGACTGTACACCCGGGCAGGCCCTTGCACACGTGGCCAGCAAGGAAGGCATCAATGCAGCCGAACATTTATGCGGGCACAATCCGCAGCCGATGGATTACAACAATATACCCGGCTGTACCTATTGCACACCGGAAATTGCCAGCGTGGGATATACTGAAAAAGCGGCCAAAGATGCCGGTTATGAAGTAAAGTGGGCAAGTTCCCCTTTATGGCCAGCGGCAAGGCCAGCGCTGCCGGAGCCACCGAAGGTTTTGTAAAAGTAATTTACGATGCCAAATATGGCGAATTCCTGGGATGCCATATGATCGGCATGAACGTAACGGAAATGATCGCCGAGGCAGTCGTTGCCCGCAAACTGGAAACAACGGCTCACGAAATACTGAATGCAGTACACCCCCACCCAACCATGAGCGAAGGATTGAAAGAAGCAACAGCCGTGGCGTATGGTGAGGCTACGGATGTGTAAATGAAAAAACTCCTGACTTATTGTATCCCACCAAATGGTGGGATTTTTTTGTACGCCGTGGCGTGGTCTTTGACCAGCCACCAGGGCAAGCCACCGAAGCAATTGCTCTAGCTTCCACCTTTTTTCCCGTGAAAACAGCATTCGTTCCGGCTGGTCAAAGACCAGGCCGGGGCGAAAAGAGATATCTCCGTTGCTCTGTGTTGTATTTCCTCTTCGCCGTGGTTGGTGTTCCCGGGCTACCCGTAAGCCAACTCTTAAAATCTAAGTACGCGGGGACGAAGATGATCTGTGGCTATCTGAGAAAATAATCTGTGCTGATCTGTGGTTAAAAAATCAATTCGCTGAATTAATCCGGGTTTCTTCAACAGGTAGGAGTGTCACCAATCCAAAAGAAATCATTTCTCCTCCATCACCACAAACTCCTGTTCCAGTGCCAGCGAATTCTTATAAACGGCATCTATGAACCCCCTGCCCCATTTTGCATAAAAGGGCATGAAATTCTCAATGCGTTCCTGCAGGCTGCCGTGCGGGAAGAGCTGCTCCTTCAGTTTGTGCAGCTGCCGCTGCTGGGCCTCAAATTTCTTCTTTTCAGCACGCAGCATTTTTTTCTCAAGCGCTTCCAGTTTGTCCAGCGCCTTTTTGTGGAGGGCTTCGGTATGTCTTTGCAAGCTGGTATCCACTGCCCCTGCAGTTTTCTTCAGGTTGGTATAGAACGTATCCATGGCCTTCCTTTCCTTTTGCAGGCTCAGCTGCACGCTACTGTTGCGTTTTACGATATCATTCAGCAGGTCGTTCTCTGTTTTGAAAAGATCCATGAGGGAAAGTCCCAGGTTGCCCGCCAGTTTACCCTGCTTTTCCTCTGCCAGCATAAACGAATTACGCAGCACCAATGGCGGAAAAGGAACCTTTACCACTTCAAATACTTTTTTCAGTTCCAGCCAGTAGGCGATCTCTCCTCCCCCGCCGATGAAGGCGATGTTGGGCAGGATCATCTCCTGGAATACCGGGCGAAGGATCACATTCGGACTGAAACGATCCGGGTGTTCATTAAACTCTTTTCGTATCTCCGGTTCACTGAACTGCTGTTTACCATTTACTATTGACCATTGGGTACCGCTCTTTTCTATTCTTTGCCGGCTGTCGTCCTTCAAATAGAATAAATTAATGGCCCGCCCACCTGCCTGCACCTTATATTCAGCAGGGAATGCAGCCACCGACTGTTCAACCAGTTTATGCGAAAATGCTTCTGTGAGTTCTTTTTCAATAACAGGTATGAACGCTTTCTTCAATGCCGCATTATCGGGCAGCAATACGACCAGCCCGTATTCCCCAAACAGTTCATTCACCAGTTTGAACGTGGCCTGTTCAATCGTTTCGCCTTCGGTATAACAATCCTTCATCAGCCCGGTGATATCCTTGCCAAAGGGTTGCACGCTGAGTTCCCCGGCGATGACATCCAGCACGCTGGTCAGCGCCTTGTCCACTTTCATCCTGCCCACAGCGCCGGTCTGGTCCGTCTTCCATTCATGTTTAACGCCGTTGATGTACACATGGCCCAGTTCTTCCAGGTCGGCGTCTTCGCTGCCCATATAAAACACGGGTACAAAATCACAGCCGGGTATCTCTGCTTTAAGAAATTCGGCCAGTTTAATGGCATGCATTACCTTGTAAATAAAATACAGGTGGCCGGTAAAGATATTCGGCTGGTGGGCTGTGATGATGGTAAAGCTGTTCCCGGAAAGCAGCAGGCCGATATGCTGCGCTGTTTTTTCTGAAGCAATAACATGCTGGTACTGCTTCTTCAGTTCTTCCACCAGTAATTCCCGGCCGGTGGGGTATTTCTTACGGTCTTCGATGGCCGCCTTTATACCCTCCACGGAGACCGGGTGGGTATAGAAAGGCAGCAAAGGCTTTACCTGGCCCAGGTAATCCAGTACCATTTTCGAAAAAAAACCCGTTTTGCTGTAAGGTGTTTGCGTAGATGTAAAATTCATTGACTATCTTTTGTCCCTCAGGAGTTAAGGCAACAAACTTACATGAATCCTGAAAACTAATGTGTGTCGGTTCAGTTAATTTAATTGCCGGATTTTTCACCGATGGATGACGAATATCATGCAATAATATTTGTTTTTCCCTCTTTTTATTTCATCTTTTACAACCGGAATATTGCAATCAAGTTAAACATTTATTTATGAAAAACAGTTATCTGAAATTCGGTATATTTTTCCTGGGATTGTTTGCATGCACCGCATCGCTTCCCTCCTGCAACAGCGCCGATAAAAGCAGCGATGACAAGGCTGCAAAGGAAGACTCGCTTAAAATGAAGGTTGAAAAGGGCAGGTACCTGGCCTATCATGTGTCTGGCTGCATCGACTGCCACAGCCAGCGGGATTATAAAAAATTCTCGGGACTTATTGTGCCGGGAAGCGAGGGCAAAGGCGGGGAGGTATTCAATGAGATATACGCCATACCGGGAGTGGTATTTGCCAAGAACATCACAGCCGACACGGTGAACGGTATCGGCAAATGGACCGATGAGGAGATCGCCCGGGCAATTACCCGCGGCATCAGCCGTAACGGGGACACGCTTTTCCCCATCATGCCCTACCCCCATTATAACCAGATGAGCAAGGATGATATTTACAGCATCATTGCTTTCTTACGCACCCTCAAACCCAATGACAATAAAGTGACCGAGCGGAAACTCTTTGTTCCCCTTTCGACCGTTTATCCCCCGCTGCCAAGCAGTTTGCTGGAATATAATATCAAACCGGATGTTTCAGATATGGTAAAATACGGCGCTTACGTGGCAAACAGCGCCGCCTGCATGGATTGTCATACACCAATGGATAAGGGCAAATACCAGATGGATAAATTATTCTCCGGCGGATTTGTCTTTAACATGGGATCGTTCAAAGTAACTTCCGCCAATATTACCCCGGATACCGCAACCGGCATCGGCAAGTGGACGGAAGAAATGTTCCTGGATAAGTTCAAGCATTACCGTGACCCGTCGCTGATACCAGTGACCCTGGCAAAACAAATTCCATCATGCCCTGGTCCCTGTTTGCTAAAATGGAAGATTTTGACATCAAAGCCATTTACCGGTACCTGCGTACCGTACCGGCGGTAAACCACCATGTTGATAAATACCCACCTGAGAAATAGTTTTATGACAGATGAAAACGCCTTCGGATAACCGGAGGCGTTTTGCTTATAAACATTCTTTCACATTTTGTCCATATTGTTTGCCGTCTGCTTGTATTTTTCAGGTTTTTTTTATTTTTTGTACTCCGAACAGAAATCAAACAACACAAACTACTGCATATGAAAAGAAAATCTGCAGGCCCGGCAATTTGCCTGGCCGTATTATTTCTCCTGCTCAGCGTGCTGGTTTCCTGCAACAATAATGATGAAAAAAAAGAGCCCGTCGCTGCAGGCAATTCCGATTCCCTGGCTAAGGTGATCGAACGGGGCAGGTACCTGGCCAACCATGTAAGCCTGTGCATGGACTGTCACAGCCAGCGTGATTTCAACCTGTTCTCCGGTCCGCCCAAAGAAGGCACGGAAGGCATCGGCGGCGATGTCTTCGACAAGGGGGTGGGCATACCGGGTGTGGTCTATGCCAGGAACATTACCCCCGACACAGTGAACGGCATCGGCAAATGGACCGATGAAGAAATTGCCCGGGCCATCACCCGGGGCATCAATAAGAACGGCGATACGCTTTTCCCGGTGATGCCTTACCCCTACTACAATACCATGAGCAAGGATGATGTCTATAGCATCATTGCCTACATACGCACCCTGAAGCCCAGTACCAACAAAGTGCCGGAAAGGAAACTGATGATGCCCGTATCGCTGGCTTACCCGCCGCTGAAAAGCAGTTCACCAGACAGCAACCGGGCGCCCGATGTTTCAGATATGGTGAAATACGGCGCCTATGTATGGAACAGCGCCGCCTGCATGGACTGCCACACCCCCATGGAAAAAGGGCAGTTCGTAATGTCAAAGATGATGGCGGGAGGGTTTACTTTCGACCTGGGAAGTTTCGTGGTCACTTCGGCCAACCTGACCCCCGATACCGCCACCGGCATCGGCAAGTGGACCGAACAGCAGTTTCTGGATAAGTTCAGGAACTACCGGGATAAAGCCTCCTATTCCGCCAACCCTGGTAAGAACAATTCCATCATGCCCTGGACCATGTACGCCAACATGACCGACTTCGACATCAAAGCGATCTACCGCTTTTTGCAAACCCTGCCGCCGGTTAACAATAAAGTTGAAAAATATCCTCCGGCAAAATGATATCCTGTAAAACAAAACGCCTTCGCATTAACGGAGGCGTTTTGTTATTTTCTTATTGTATTAAACCACTTCCCCTTCAATATCGTAATCATAAGCCCTGGTGATCTTCACGTTCACAAATTCACCGATGGCCAGTTTTTTCTTTGACTGGATGATCACTTCATTGTCCACTTCCACGCTGTCAAATTCCGTCCGGCCCAGGTAACGGCCAGCTTCTTTTTTATCGATCAGCACTTTGAAGGTCTTTCCAACTTTTTCCATGTTCTTCTCCAAAGAGATCTCCTGCTGCACTTCCATGATCTCCTGAGCCCGTTCTTCTTTTTCTTCAGCCGGGATATTGTCTTCCATATCAAAGGCGCTGGTTCCTTCTTCGTGGCTGTAGGTAAAAATACCCACCCGGTCAAAGCGCATCTGCTGCAGGAAGGTTTTCAGTTCTTCCACATCATCCCTCGTTTCACCGGGAAAACCGGCGATCAACGTGGTACGTAAACAAATACCCGGGATGCGGTTGCGTATCTCCCCCACCAAATCTTCCATCTCTTCCCGGGTGATCTGCCGCTTCATGGCCTTCAGCATATTGTTGGCAGCATGCTGCAGCGGCATATCGAGGTAGTTGCAGATATTCTCCCGCTCTTTTATCGCATCAATGATCTCAATAGGGAATTTTGAAGGGTAGGCATAATGCAGACGTATCCATTCCAGTCCTTTTACATCGGCCAGTGCATGAAGCAGCCTGGGCAGCTCCCTCTTTTTATAAATATCCAGTCCGTAATAAGTCAGCTCCTGTGCGATCAGCATCACTTCTTTCACCCCCCTGTCTACCAGCCGCTTTGCCTCATCCACCAATGATTCTACCGGGCGGCTCACGTGGGCGCCCCGCATCAATGGAATGGCGCAGAACGCACAGGTCCGGTTACAGCCCTCGCTTATCTTCATATAGGCATAATGCTGCGGTGTGTACAGCAGGCGTTCGCCCACCAGGTCATTCTTATAATCTGCCTCAAAGGTCTTTAAGATATTGGGCAGTTCCATCGTACCAAAATAGGCATCTACTTCAGGGATCTCCTCCTCCAGGTTGTTTTTATACCGTTCGCTTAAACAACCGGTAACATACACTTTATCGAGTTTACCCCTTCGTTTTAATTCCACCTGCTGCAGGATGGTGTGTACACTTTCTTCCTTTGCCTTTTCAATAAAGCCGCAGGTGTTCACAATCACAATATTGTGGTCCTTTTTTGCATTTTCATGCACCACGTCAATGTCGTTTGCAATGAGCTGGCCGCTAAGCACTTCACTGTCAACCATGTTCTTGCTGCAGCCCAGGGTGATGATGTTTACCTTGTCTTTTTTAAGTGTTTTTGTTTTCATGAGCCGCAAAGTTATGCCATTACATGCGCAGTTTGGAGACCCCTTAAAATAACACATCATATATCAGTAAATTGGTGGCTTCTTTTCCAATTCAATACGCACAATACTTGAATCATCAGAAATAAAAACTAACCTACCCCCTCTTATTGGTATTGTAGTTACCGGTAAATTGATCAAACAAATCTTACTTAGCGATTAACTGGGCTACGGGCAAACTATTCCTGTATGATCTTGGACAAGACCCGGAATTTTTACTAATTCAGAATCAGCTTCTTAGGAGGACCAGGAAATGTATTTATCTTTTTACTAAAAATATTTATTGTTTTTCAATAAATATTTATCTATATTTGCTTTTCACTTCTAAAAGCACTCAAAATGAGCACGAAAACAAAAACAGAAACGATCCTGGTAGTAATGAATGTGATAGCCTGGATAACTTTTGTTGGGCTGATGATAGAAGCCGGCGCAGTACTAACTACTTACGCGTTAAGTGTAGCAAACCCGAAAGGAGCTATGAATCTCTACAAGGGACTTGATTTTTTCAGCCTGAGGCAATATGATTTCTGGCACTATACGGGAATCATTTCGTTAAAAGCAGCAATCCTGATGGTAGAAGCCTATACTGCATTCCTCGTAATCAAGGTGCTCTCCACGATCAAAATGACAAACCCGTTTACTACGGATGTAGCCAAAAGGCTTGAGAACATTGCCTACACACTTATTTTGGCGTGGGTTGCCGCAATGCTTTACAATGGACAACTGAAATGGCTTTCGAAGCAAGTGGCCGGTTTACAGGAAAACCGCCTTTCTGTAGACTTCATATTCTATGCAGGTCTTGTTTTTATTATCGCCCAGATCTTCAAAAAAGGTGTGGAAATCCAATCTGAGAACGAATTAACCGTATAAGCCATGCCGATCATTGTAAACCTTGATGTGATGATGGCCAAACGTAAGATGTCTCTGAATGAGCTTTCCGAAAAAGTGAACCTGACGCTGGCCAACCTCTCGATCCTTAAAACCGGTAAGGCAAAAGCAATCCGGTTCAGTACCCTGGAAGCCATCTGCAGGGTACTGAATTGTCAACCGGCCGATATCCTGGAATATGTTGACGACCGCAGGGCGCCGGCTTAGGTCATCGGACAAGTTCACACTACTGCAAACCATTCGGCAAATCCCTACCATTCATCCATCAAAAACCCCGGTTCATAGATTGTGACATTGTAACTACAAAATACACGAGCTAAGTTTGCGGCGGAATTATAAAAGTAAAAGCCATGAAACAAAAACTACTATTTATTGCATCGCTGTGTTTTATTTCGTCAACAGCCATTTATGCCCAGGCACCCGCAAAGGTTTCGGGGCAAATAAAAGATAACACCGGCAAGGCACTTTCAAACGCCACCATCATGCTGCATTCAGCAAAGGACTCATCGCTGAAGAAAACAGCCGTTTCCGACAGCAGGGGTTATTACGAAATGCTGGCCATAAATCCGGGCAGGTATTTTGTGACCAGCACCGTGCTGAATATGCAAAAGACCAGCTCTCCTGCCTTTGAAGTAAAAGAGAATGAAACCGTTTCAGCCCCCGATATCATTACCCAGCCGGCTGCCAAAAGCATGGAAGGCGTGACGGTGAGCAGTAAAAAGCCCATGGTGGAAGTAAGGGCCGATAAGACCATCCTGAATGTGGAAGGAACCATCAATGCCGTTGGCCAGGATGCCCTGGAATTATTAAGAAAATCCCCGGGAGTGATCGTAGATAAAGACGATAACCTGAGCCTGGCCGGCAAGAACGGTGTACAGGTATATATAGATGGCAAGCCCAGCCCGTTGAGCGGCGCCGACCTGGCCAGCTATCTTAAATCGCTGCAGTCAGCCCAGATAGAAGCCATTGAACTCATCACCAACCCTTCGGCCAAATACGAGGCCGCCGGCAATGCAGGCATCATCAACATCAAACTCAAAAAAGACAAGACCATCGGCACCAACGGCAGTTTCAACGGCGGGTATAATATCGGTGTGTATGCCAAATACAACGCCGGCCTGTCGCTGAATCACCGTAACAAAAAAATGAACCTGTTCGGCAACTATAACTTCAACACCGGTATAAATGAGAACATCTTCAAGCTGTACCGGGAGCAGGGCGACAGTATCTTTGACCAGCGCAACCGCATGTTGAACCGGAATAAGTATGGCAATAATTTTAAAGCAGGTGCCGATTTCTTTATCAATAAAAAAAGTACGGTGGGCTTTATCCTCAACGGGAATATCGCTAAAACTGTGACCGAATCCGAAGGGCCGATGAACATCATTTACCGCCCGACCAATACGGTTTCCAGGTTATTGCGGGCATCCAGCTATAACGAGTCCAAACGGAACAACCTGAATACAAATATCAACTACCGGTATGCCGTAACAGGTGGTACCGAACTGAATATTGATGCCGACTACGGTTTCTTCAATCTCCGCGGCAACCAGTTCCAGCCCAATGATTATTTCGATGCCTCCGGTAACAATAAGCTGTACAGCAATGTGTACCGCATGATCTCCCCTACTGATATCGACATCTATTCGGTAAAGGCGGATTACGAGCGTAATTTTTACAAGGGCAGGCTGGGCATCGGGGCCAAGGTTGGTTTTGTAAAGACCGACAACGACTTCGCCCGCTATGATGTGATCGGCAACACCGAAGTGTATGACAAGGATAAAAGCAACCGCTTCCGGTACACCGAGAACATAAATGCCCTTTATGTCAATTATAACCGGCCGTTCAAAGGTTTCATGGTGCAGTTCGGGCTGCGGCTGGAGAACACCGTATCAGACGGAAAGTCGACCGGGCTTAAATACAACAGCAATACCGGCCTGTACGAAAATTACGATTCCTCCATACACCGCAACTATACCAACCTGTTCCCCAGCGCTGCCATCACGTTCAATAAGAACCCGATGAGCCAGTTCGGGATCACGTACAGCCGCCGTATCGACCGTCCTGCCTACCAGGACCTGAACCCCTTTGAGTTCAAACTGAATGATTATACGTTCATGAAAGGAAATACCCAGCTGAAACCCCAGTACACCAACAGCATAGGTTTTTCACATACGTACAAATACAAGCTGAACACCCAGCTGAATTACAGCCACGTGAAGGACATATTCACGCAGTTGCCGGATACCACTGAAGGATCCAAGAGCTTCCTTACCAAGAAGAACCTGGCCACCCAGGACATCGTGAGCCTGAACATCAGTTATCCCCTCCAATACATGTGGTACAGTTTCTTTGCAAACCTTAATTCATACTACTCCATGTATAAGGCCGATTTTGGCGGCGGGGACCGTAAGATAGACCTGGACGTTTTTGCCCTGAGTTTCTTTATGCAAAACAGTTTCAACCTGGGTAAGGGCTTTAAACTGGAACTAAGCGGATTTTATAATTCACCCACCATCTGGCAGGGCACTTTCAAGAGCAAAGCCATTTACGGCATCGATGGCGGGATGCAGAAAACACTGTTCAAAGGAAAAGGCAACCTGCGGGTGGCATTAAGTGATATGTTCCGCCTCATGAAGTTCAGCGGAAGCAACAACTTTACGGGCCAGTACAACGAAGCCAGCGGCCGGTGGGAAAGCCGCCAGTTCAAGGTCAATTTCAGCTACCGCTTTGGTAATGCACAGGTTAAAGCGGCACGCCAGCGCAAAACATCCATTGAAGAAGAAAATAAGCGCACCGAAAGCAGCGGAGGCGGCATCGGTGGCAGCGGTAAATAATTTTCCCGGCACATGAAAACATAAGGCCGCCCTGCAAGGGGCGGTTTTTATTTTGTCACAGCAATGTCAATAACCTGTTGAAAACCCGGATCTGTTTTAACGCTCCTTTAACTGCCTTTTGTATAAGTGTTAACAGCAACTTTTAGAAAAGCATCGGATATTTGTGTTGTAATAATCAAGCAATAAAGATTTTCTCATAAGCAGTTAGTTTTGGTAACCGGCCCCTGTCTCTACAGGGGCTTCTTCTTTTCTGTACGTTGCATTTATTTTTTAGCAGAGAAGTGGTATGTGCAGAAACTGAATTTGCAAACCGGTCAGCATTTTAAAAATATAAAAAGCAGCAGCTGTATAAAAACGATCAGTACCTGAAAATCCGGAAGTGACTATTTTAGAAAAGTGAACTTATTAAGCAGGCATATTAAACAGGCTGTCCACAAAATCTGCCTTATCAAAAACCAGCAGGTCTTCTGCTTTTTCCCCTACGCCGATGAATTTTACAGGTATCTTAAACTGGCTGGCGATGGCCAGTACCACGCCGCCCTTGGCTGTTCCGTCTAACTTGGTGATGGTTAACGCCGTTACATCCGTAGCGGCCGTAAAATGTTTGGCCTGCTCCAGCGCATTCTGCCCGGTGCTGCCATCCAACACCAGCATCACTTCATGCGGCGCTGTTGGTATCACTTTCTGTATTACCCGCTTGATCTTCGTAAGTTCATCCATCAAGTGAGCCTTATTGTGAAGGCGCCCGGCTGTATCGATCAAAATTACATCCACATTCTTAGCCACACCGCTGTTCACGGTGTCAAAGGCCACGGCTGCCGGGTCGCTCCCCATATCTTTTTTTACGATGGGTACTCCCACCCGTTCGCTCCAGATGGTAAGCTGGTCAACGGCAGCAGCACGGAAGGTATCCGCCGCACCCAGCAAAACCGATTTCCCTGCTTTTGAAAAGTTGTGCGCCAGTTTGCCAATGGTGGTTGTCTTTCCCACACCATTCACGCCCACCACCAGGATGATATGGGGTTTATGGCCGGCAGGCAGTTCATAGTTCTCATAGCTGCTGTCCTGCGGGGCGCTCACTAAAATATCCCGGATCTCCTCCTTCAGGATATTGTTGAGTTCGGAAGTATTCAGGTATTTGTCTTTGGCTACCCTTTTTTCTATCTGGTCAATGATCTTGACCGTTGTCTCCACACCCACATCGGCGCTTACCAGGGCATTCTCCAGGTCGTCCAGCACTTCTTCATCCACGGTACTCTTTCCGGCAATGGCTTTTGTTATTTTGCTGAAGAATCCCTCCCGGGTCTTTTGCAAACCCTGCTGCAGGCTTTCCTGCTGCTGTTTCTTTCCAAATAATTTATCGAAGATACCCATGGTTGTTGAGTTGATTCGGGATGCGGGATGCAGGATACCGGATACAAGATCCGGGATGATACACGCTGAAAATTAAAAAGGTTTTCATTATTTGAACACTGCCACTATCCTGCTCTCGTATCCGGTATCCGGTATCTCGTATCCAGTATCAAAAAAAGCCATTCTGAAAAACAGAACAGCTTAGTTGTATAATTTTATTCATGACGGAATAATCAGCTCGCCAGGAATTCCTTGATCTTGTCTTTGTGTACGATCGCTTCCTTGAACGTGTATGCACCCGTTTTAGGACTGCGCAAGGTACGTATCACTTTTGTCCAGTTCTTAGCGTCGGCTGCTGCCTTCTGGTCTTTGGTTTTTATCGCTGTTTTAGCTGCTTTTGCCATGATCTTATGTTTAGTAGTTAATCAGTTAACCCGTTTATACGTATTAACCGATTAACGGATTAACGTTTACTTGATTTCTTTATGAACAGTCACCTTCTTCAGGATGGGGTTGAATTTCTTTAACTCCATACGCTCCGGTGTGTTCTTCTTGTTCTTCGTGGTGATGTAACGGCTTGTACCCGGCTGACCACTTGTTTTGTGTTCGGTACACTCCAGAATTACCTGTACCCTGTTTCCTTTCTTTGCCATTTTTTGTATTGTTTATTGGTTAATCAGTTAATCCGTTGATACGTGTTAACCGATTAACGGATTAACGTTTTAGATTTTTTCTCCTGCAGCACGCAGTTTTTTTACTACGGAAAACAGGCCATTTTTATTGATGGTCCGGATCGCTTCGGATGAAACCTTCAGGGTAACCCACTTGTCTTCTTCTGCAAGGAAATAACGCTTGGTCTGCAGGTTGGGTAAAAACCGGCGTTTTGTCTTGATATTTGAGTGAGAAACCTTATTTCCTGTTACCGGCTTCTTCCCGGTCACCTGACATACTCTAGCCATAGTACTAAATTTTGGACGGCAAAGGTAAGGTTTAATATCAATAATCTTGGTTCAAAATGGAAGATTTTTTCCTTTTTTGCAGAAATCTGCCCACAATTCAACTCAAATTGTGAATAAATCTACCTTTACCCCCATGCAAATACTTAAAACCGGCTTCCTGGCGATCGCTCTTTTACTTCCTTCCATGCTGACCATGGCTTCCGGCCCCGTACCGGCTGAACTGAAACCCGGCATGGTCATAACCGCCTCCATGCAGGTTAAAAAAGCCAGCTACCGGTTCAATGGATATGAATCCCTGGACAGGCCCGTGATCCGGATAAAAGGCAACAATATTACGGTGGATTTTAATAATGCCCTGCTGCTGGGCAGCAATAACAAACAACTGCCCAATGAATTTTATGGCCTGGCCCTGCTGATCGAAGGAAATGATATTACCATCAAAAATGCCCGGGTAAGTGGCTATAAAGTGGCGGTGATGGCAAAAGGCTGTACGAATCTGAAGATCGAACATTCTGACTTCAGCTATAACTACCGCCAGCAGTTACAAAGCACCTGGCTTCATGAAGACGTGAGCGACTGGATGAGCTACCACCACAATGAGAACGACGAATGGCTGCGGTATGGCGCCGGCATTTATTTAAAGGACTGCAGCAAAACAGTGATTCAGAACAACATCATCACCGGCGGCCAATGTGCCCTGATGATGATGCGGAGCAATGACGGGCTGATCACGGACAATGATTTCTCTTTCAATTCTGCCATCGGCATCGGCATGTACCGCAGCAGCCGCAACAATATCCTGCACAACAAACTTGATTTTAATGTACGGGGCCACAGCCACGGATTTTACCACCGGGGCCAGGACAGTGCCGGCATACTCATCTTTGAACAATGCAATGAAAATGTATTTGCGTACAACAGTGTAACACACAGTGGTGATGGTTTCTTTTTATGGGCGGGACAAACCACCATGGATACGGGAGAAGGAGGCTGTAATGATAATTATGTTTATAAAAATGATTTCAGCTATGCGCCTACAAACGGGGTGGAAATAACTTTTTCCAAAAATCAGATTAAAGATAATATCATAAATGAATGTGACCATGGTATTTGGGGCGGTTACAGTTGGCAGACATCTATCAATGGGAACATTTTTGAAAAGAACAGGATCGGTATTGCGATTGAACACGGACAGCATAACAGTATTTTCGGCAATCAGTTTACCAGCAACAAACAGGCAGCTATAAAATTGTGGGCAAGAAGGACACAACCTTCAGACTGGGGTTATGCAAACAAGCGGGATACAAGAAGTATGCGGTATTTTCTTTATAGCAATAGTTTCAATAATGAAGCTATCGCTTTAGATTTTAACTTGACCAGTGACATTACTTTGGGAGCGAATTCCTATAATAATACGGCCTTAAAGATAAAGAAAGACAGTACTGTTCATGATTTGGATTCTCAAGCTAATGTAGCCCCGGCTCCTCTTTTTGAGATGCATGAATCTGTTCTTGAATGGAAAACAAAAGAGATACCTGTCACCAATTTTCCCAAAGGCCGCAGCCAGATGCGCATCACCGAATGGGGCCCCTATGATTTCCGCTACCCCATCCTCTTCTTAAAAAAGATCGACAGCAACCAGGTTTATCATTTTGATGTATTGGGACCAAAGGGAAAATTCAAAATCAAGAATTCAAAAGGAGTAACAAACATCAGCCAGACCGAAGGAACGTTCCCTGCGGAGCTAACAGCGCAAAAGAACGGGGAAGATGTGCAACTGAAGATGGAATATACCGGCGAAGCATTCACGGATCAGTTTGGCAGGAGACAGTCAGCAAATAAAGCTGTTGATTTTTCATTCCGGGATTACCAGCCGGATATCAACTGGACCGTGAACTGGTATAGCTGGGATGCAGCACACAACCCCAATAAGAACTACGACCTGTTCAAAACAGTTTATAATAATACCCCGGTAAAAACGGAGCAGGCAAAAAAGGTCGACTACACCTGGTGGGGTTCTATCGGTAAAAACCTGCCGGCTGATTCTTTTGCCATCGTGGCCACCGGGACCGTGGAAGTGGAAAAAGGATCGTACCAGTTAAGTGTTACCGCCGACGACCTGGTAAAAGTTTTTGTTGATGGTAAATTAATGATCGACTTTTGGGATGTCTCTAAATATAAATACGATGAAGACACCCATCACAATGCGACCATTGAATTGAACGGAAAACATACCATCCGGATCGAGCAGGTGGAGAATTCCGGCTATGCAACGCTTATCTTTAAACTAATCCCGCTTAATAACAGATTATGACAACACACAACGTAACCACCGTATTCAACCAGCACATGTCCTTCACCGCCGACATTGACGGGCATAAAATAACCATGGATGACCCCTCTGATGAGATCAGCGACAACAGTGGCCCCAGCCCCAAACGCATGATGCTGGCCTCTCTGGCCGGCTGCACCGGCATTGACATTGTTTCGATCCTGAATAAAATGAAAGTGGAGTTCAGCCAATTCAGCATCCACGTGCATGCAGCGCTCACCAACGAACACCCCAGGATCTACAACCTGGTGAAGATCACCTATAAAATAAAACTGGCTGAAGAAGACAAACCCAAAATGATCAAGGCCGTGAACCTGTCAACCGAAAAATACTGCGGGGTTTTTGCCATGTTCAAGACCTTTGCAAAAATGGATACCGAAATTGATTATCTCTGATCGACAGATCCGTTTCCGGGGGGATATTTACGGTATGCACGCCTTATCCGGAGCATTTGTAAAATAACTGCCAGCAATATCAATCCCACACCAACATAAAATTCCCGGTGCAGGTTCTCATTCTCCTTAAAAAGATAAAGGCCAGGATGATGCCGTAAACAGGTTCCAGGTTATACGTAAGGTTGGCGGTAAAGGCGGATACTTTTTTCAATGCGTTTAGTTGCAGGTCAAAACTGAGCACCGTGCATAACCAGGCCAGCACCAGTAACCACAGCCAGTCGGTACTGGTGGGCAGGTAATAATTTGCCGGGAACTGTGTCAGGTACAGCGGAACCAATAACGTCAACGCAAGCAAGCCTCCTCCCAGTTCATACAGGGTAAGGATCTTTGGTTCGTATACGATCAGCAGTCTTTTATTGAAAATGGGAAAGAGTGCACTGCCCATGGCCGACAGTATCCCGAAGATGACCCCCATCTTATACTGCGGGTGAAAATCGAAAATGATGTAGATACCGGCGATCGCCATCAGCCCCAGCAACACTTCCACCAGCGAAAGCCTTCGTTTCAGGATCAGCGGCTCAAAAAAAGCGGTGAAGAAACCCGTGGCACTGAAACAGACCAATGCCACCGAAACATTGCCATATTTCACACTGCCATAAAACATGACCCAGTGTATGGCAACGATCGCCCCCACACCGGATATCTTCAACACATCGTTGAAAGGCACCTGTTTCAGTTGTTTCCGGAAAAATAAGATGGCGCCCAGCGTAACCACGGTTATCAGCAGCCTGAACCATACCAGCAATCCTTCATTGAGTGTGATCAGTTTGCCCAGTATGGCGGTGAAGCCGGCAAGGAAAACAGCAATATGAAGTTGTACCAGGGCTTTTTTCATGGAGCAACAAAGATAAGAACCAATGTTCCTTTCCCCGATAGATAAATGCGAAGAGACCTCACCCCTCCCGATCGCTATCGGGACCCTCCCTCCTTCGACTCCGCTCAGGAGGAGAGGGCACTGGAAGACCTAAGCGAAGACCATGTTTTGCAAATGATGAGAGAAATGGAGAAGATCGTTGCGAAGAAACCTACCCCCCGATCGCTATCGGAACCCTCCCTCCTTCAACTCCGCTCAGGAGGAAAGAGCACTCGGAGACCTAAGCGAAGATTATGTTTTGAAAAAAAATACTGGTTAAATTATTGCTGAATAAAGAGCCAATGATGATGTGGAAGTTTTAATGGCTGGACCAGTTCTATGTACCGCCTCCTCTCCCGTAGGAGAGGAGGAAGGGTGGTGAGGTCGCAAAAAACTGATAAAAAACCATAAACGGCAAACCATATACAGCAAACTAACTTTATATTTGCCTCCCGATAGGTATCGGATATAACCAAAATATACTATGAGCTTTAAACGCATCAACAACATTACCGGGTGGATCATTTGCATCATTGCCTGTTCCGTTTATATCATGACCATGGAAGCTACCGGCAGTTTATGGGATTGCGGGGAGTTTGCTTCCAGCGCTTATAAACTGCAGATACCCCACCCGCCGGGCGCCCCCCTGTTTGTACTGATCGGCCGTTTGTTCATGGCCCCGTTCGGGCCCGATACCGCCGCCACCGGCATCAACCTGATGAGTGCCCTGGCAAGCGGATTCACCATATTATTCCTTTTCTGGACCATCACCCATTTTGCCCGCAAACTGGTCACAAAAGGCGGTGCTGAATTAACCACAGAAAAGATCTACGGGATCATGGCCGCCGGCATCGTAGGCTCATTGGCCTATACTTTTTCCGATTCATTCTGGTACAGCGCCGTGGAAGGTGAAGTATATGCCCTGTCCTCTTTTTTTACCGCCCTCGTTTTCTGGGCCATGGTTAAATGGGAGCAGAATGTAGATGAAGAAATGAAAGAAGGCATCAAAGGCCATTTCACCAAGGCCGACCGCTGGATCATACTCATCTTCTACCTGATGGGATTGTCGATCGGCGTTCACCTGCTGAACCTGCTTACCATTCCTGCCATCGTTGTGATCTATTTTTATAAGCGCTACGAAAAAATAACCAAATGGAGGACCTTCTGGGCCTTTGTCATCGGTTGCATCATCACCGGCCTTGTACAAAAAGCAGTTGTTGTTTGGACCATCAAAGGCGCAGGTAACTTCGACATCTTCTTTGTGAACAGCCTGGGCATGCCCTTCTTCTCCGGCTTTGCTTTCTTCTTTATTTTCATTGCCGCATTGGTTTATGCAGGCCTGAAGATCGCCGCAAAGCAGAACTGGAATTTTTTAAAGCTGGGTCTCTGGAGTTTTGTTTTCATGCTGCTGGGGTACTCCACTTATTTCACCACCCTGGTACGTTCCAATGCCGACCCTTCCGTGGATATGTTCAATGTAGACAATCCCGTGAACCTGGTTGGTTATCTAAGCCGTGAACAATATGGCGACTGGCCTATCCTGTACGGACAGGATTTTACCGCCCAGCCCATCGATAATAAAGTGACCGAGACCTATGTGAAGAGCAACGGTAAGTATGAAAAGAACGGAAGAAAAGTGGAATACGTTTACGCACCCGAAGATATGCACCTGTTCCCCCGTATGTGGGACCAGAGCAACGACCAGGGCCATGCCGATTATTATGCCGGATGGATGGGCATCGGAAAAGACCAGCAGGGTAACTGGGAAAGGGCCCCAACCGTGGGTGAGAACCTGAAATTTGCCACGGCTTACCAGGTGGGATGGATGTACATGCGCTACTTCATGTGGAATTTTGCCGGCAAGCAGAATGACATACAGGGAGTGAACATGGCCAATGTGCGTGACGGCAACTGGAAAAGCGGCATCGGTTTCCTGGATAACCTGAGATTAGGCAACCAGGATATGTTGCCCGATACGCTGAAGCACAACAAAGCAAATAACAAACTATATTTCCTGCCGCTTATTTTAGGCATCCTCGGACTTATTTACCAGGTGATGAGGGACAAACGGGATTCGCTGGTTACAGGATTGCTGTTCTTATTTACCGGTCTTGCTATTGTTTTTTACCTGAACCAGGCCGGCAACCAGCCACGTGAACGTGACTATGCCTACGTAGGTTCCTTCTATGCATTTGCCATATGGATCGGGCTGGGAGTTTTATATGTGAAAGAACTTTTCTCAAAGTTCATTAAGAATAGTATGATGACCAATGTGGTTGCCGGTGGTTTGTGCTTGCTGGCAGTGCCTGTGTTAATGGCCAGCCAGGAATGGGACGACCATGACCGCAGTAAAAAAACGCTCGCAAGGGACCTGGCCATCGATTACCTGGAGAGTTGTGCGCCCAATGCCATCCTCATCTCTTTCGGCGACAACGATACTTACCCGCTCTGGTATGCACAGGAAGTGCAGGGTATCCGCCAGGATGTGCGGGTGATCAACTCCAGTTTGTTGGGCACCGACTGGTACATCAACCAGCTTCGTTATAAAGTAAATAAAAGCGACCCCATAGATCCCATCTGGACGGCCGCACAGATAGAAGGAGCCAACAGGGCTATCGTGAATTCGGTTGAATCACTGTATGGCAACAACACGGCGTTCATTAATAAATACAGGGCACGTGCCGGCATCACCACCGATCCTTCTGCACCCATGGACCTCTACTCGGTAATGAAAGATTTTGCCGGTAGCGACAACCCCAGTAAAATGGAACAGGGAAGGGACGGCAGCATGCTGAATATCTTCCCGACCAAGAATGTATTCATCCCGGTTGATGTTAACCTCGTGCGCCAGAACGGGACCGTTAATCCGGACGACAGCGTGGTTTCGCAGGTTCAGTTCCAGATAACCAAGAATGTGATATTCAAGAATGATGCAGCCATACTCAATATCATTGCTGCCAATCAATGGAAACGACCCATCTACTTCACATCACAGGATGGTGGCGGGCTCGGCTTCCAGAATTACATCCGCCAGGATGGATTAAGTTACCGCCTGGTGCCTGTGGCAAACAGCGAGGTGAATGACTCCTGGGTATATGATAAGATGATGACAAAATTTGCGGCAGGCAATGCCGACAAACCCGGTGTATATTTTGATGAGGAGAACCGTCGTCACCTGAACACCATCCGCATGGCCTATGCATCGGCAGCCATTGACCTGGCCATTAAAAATAAAAAAGAAGAAGCCAGGAAAATGCTGAACAAAGTGGATAAAATGATGCTGGAGGAGAACTTCCCGTATGGACTGGCTTCCCGTAACCAGCAGCACAACTATGTTTCGCACCTCCTGCTGCAGGCTGCCTATGAGGCGGGTGATACCGTACTGGCAAGTAAAATAACCAGGAGTTTGAAGAAAGACCTGGACCAGCAGATCAAATATTATGCATCTCTCAATGATGACCAGCTGGGCGTATTTGAATACGGTGACCAGACCGGCAGAAGAGGCGGCGATAAGGTTTCTGCAGAACAGCTACTGGTGCGTATCATGCAGTTTGAAGACCAGTATAAACTGAGATCGGCCATGCCGGCGGAAGCACCCGGGCAGATAACCACACAACCGGTGGTGCCGGCAAAACCGGATTCACCGAAAAAGTGATAAACAACTAAGCATCGATAAAATCCCCTGGTCATCCGGGGGATTTTTATTTAACATACCAAACAAACTGCTGCAAAGATTTGTTTCGTAATTTAGTGACCCACGTTATAAAACAGGAACATTGTTAGGATATAACTTCAGTAAATACGACCCCAATGAAAATGGCAGGTCTCCCTTTGAGAAACTGCTGGACCTTTTTCTGCAACTCCTTACCTATACCAACGGCGATTTCAATGAAGCCATGCAATGGCTGAACGAACTGGACAAAGAATATAAACTCACCAATAACGATTACGGCATCGGCGATTTTATTGAAGACCTGAAAGACAAGGGATATATTGATGAAAAAAAAGAGACGGGCGAGATCAGGATCACTTCAAAGACCGAACGGGGCATCCGCCGTAAAAGCCTGGAGGAGATCTTCGGCAAGCTGAAGAAAACCAAAACGGGCAACCACCATACATTCAAACCCGGCGGCGGCGATGAGATAAACCCGGAGACAAGACCCTTCCGGTTTGGCGACACGATGGAACAGATCGACTTCACCAGTTCCATCCGCAATGCACAGATCAATCACGGCATCGACAGCTTCCGCATGCAGGAAGATGACCTGGAGATCCGGGAAACGGATTTCAAATCACAGACGTCCAACGTGCTGATGATCGACATTTCCCACTCGATGATATTATATGGTGAAGACAGGATAACACCGGCAAAGAAAGTGGCCATGGCATTGAGTGAGCTCATCCAGACCAAATACCCGAAAGACACACTGGATATCGTGGTGTTTGGTAATGATGCCTGGCCCATCGAAGTAAAGGACCTTCCCTACCTGCAGGTGGGGCCTTATCATACCAATACGGTTGCCGGGTTGGAACTGGCGATGGATATTTTAAGAAGACGGCGTAACCCCAACAAACAGGTATTCATGATCACCGATGGGAAGCCGACATGCTTAAAGGTAGGCAAGCGTTATTATAAGAACAGTTGGGGTGCTGACCGGAAAATACTGAACCGATGCATGAGTTTAGCCACCCAATGTAAAAAACTAAAGATCCCCATCACCACGTTCATGATCGCATCCGACCCCTGGCTGCAGCGCTTTGTGCAGGAGTTCACCGAAACGAACAACGGCAAGGCGTTCTTTGCATCGCTGGATAAACTGGGAGCATTTATTTTTAAGGATTTTGAGAGCGGGAAAAGGAAGACGGTGTACTAAATGCAACGAAATTTCTAAAAGGACTGTCATGCTGAGCCTGCCTGCCGGTAGGCAGGGAACGAAGCATCTCAGTATAACTCAAAACAGGTTGAGACTCAAAACAGGAATTATTTTTGCCGGGAAGACGGCAAGACGGAATAAAATATTTGAACAGTGTATATTTTAACTGATGTGGAAGAATTTCTTTGCAAAGAGATAGTTGATTGTGCATATAAAGTACATAGCCAATTAGGGCCAGGACTACTGGAGAAAATTTATGAAGCCTGCTTTTGTCATGAATTAAAGAAGAAAGAAATTCCTTATAAGCGCCAGGTCAAATTGCCCATAAAATATGATGGGCTTGAATTTGATGAAGGATTAAAAATGGATGTGCTGGTTGATGATCTTATTATTTGTGAATTTAAAGCCGTTGAGATCATAAATCCTCTTTGGCAGGCGCAAATAATCAGTCATCTGACCTTAACAAAATTACATGTAGGTTTCATTTTAAATTTTAATGTCCCTGTAATAAAAAACGGGATCAGAAGATATTGTGTTGAATAATAGCAAAACGTCTTACCGGCTTACCTGCAAAAAATATTCTTAACAAAACAAAACGTCTTACCGACTTACCGGCTATGAATAAAAAAATCAAAACACTCGGCGAATTAAAAAAGAGCGGCTATATTTCCAAAAGCATCAAGCAGGAGATCCGGGACAACCTCATCAAAAAGATACAGGCAAAGGAAGATCCTTTCCCCGGCATATTGGGTTATGAAGATTCGGTGGTGCCGGATACAGAAAGGGCTTTGTTATCGCAGCATAATATCCTGTTCCTCGGCTTGCGTGGACAGGCAAAGACGAGGATGGCCCGGCAGATGACCGAACTGCTGGATGAATACATTCCCGTTGTTGAAGGAAGTGAGATCAACGACGATCCGCTGCACCCGGTTTCCAGGTATGCGGTTGACCTTATTGAAGAGAAAGGAGATGCCACTCCCATTACGTGGCTGCACCGAAGCGAACGCTACGGAGAAAAATTAGCTACACCCGATGTAAGTGTTGCGGATCTCATCGGCGATATTGATCCCATCAAAGCTGCCAACCTCAAATTAAGTTTTGCCGATGAACGGGTATTGCATTACGGCATCATTCCCCGGAGCAACCGGTGCATCTTTGTCATCAACGAACTGCCCGACCTCCAGGCAAGGATACAGGTATCGCTGTTCAATATCCTGGAAGAAGGCGACCTGCAGATCCGTGGATTCAAATTAAGACTGCCGCTGGATGTATTGTTTGTATTCACGGCCAACCCCGAGGATTATACCAACCGGGGAAGCATTGTAACGCCGCTGAAAGACAGGATCGAAAGCCAGATACTTACCCACTATCCAAGATCACTGGAAACCGCATTGGCGATCACCGGACAGGAAGCAGCCATCAACGATGCCCAGAAACAAAAAGTAAATGTGAGCGACCTGGTAAAACGCCTGATCGAACAGGTTGCTTTTGAAGCAAGGGGCAGTGAACTGGTGGATAAGAAAAGCGGGGTGAGTGCCCGGCTCAGCATCAGCGCTTATGAGAATGCCATCAGTGCCGCAGAAAGAAGGGCCCTCATCAACAATGAAAAAGAAACGCAGGTATGGATCAGTGATCTCATCGGTATCATCCCTTCCATCACGGGAAAAATAGAACTGGTGTATGAAGGCGAACAGGAAGGCCCTTACCAGGTTGCCTTCAACCTGCTGGAACGCTCCATCCGCACTCAATTCGGCCTTTACTTTCCCAACCCCGATACGCTGAAAAAGAAAAGAGGCAAAGAAGCGGTACCGGATGATAATCCATACCGGTCCATCACCCGCTGGTTTGATGCCGGCAATACATTGAATACTTTCTTTGAAACAACCGATGAAGACAAAGTACAGTTATTGTATAAAGTAGATGGCCTGCATGCCCTGGTGAAAAAATATTTCAAAGGGGCGAATGACAAGGAGAATGCCCTGCTGATGGAGTTTGTGCTGCATGGCCTGGCCGCTCATTCACTGATCAGTAAAAAAGTACTGGAAGGGAAGATCGAGTTCAAAGACCTGATGGGAAGTATGCTCAACATCGGTACACAGCATTTCAGCGAAGATGATCTCAACGAGGACGATTTTAATTAGTCGATAGACTTTGCCAAAGTTTTGAACTTTGGCAAAGTTCTTACCCAGTTATTCTTCACCATGACCCGACACCCCTTTTTCCGGTAGTAGCGGAATAAAAATTTCCGATATCTTTAGTACAATAAACTACACAAGATTCACCCGCAATTAAACTGCCCAATATGAACATTTCTATCCTGAAAAAGATAACTACGGTCTTTTTCCCGGTTTGCTTTACGCTGATACACCAGAATACCGGCGCCCAAAGCCTGTCTGTAAATACAACAGGAGCCACTGCTCATGCTTCAGCTATCCTGGATGTAAGCAGTACCAACAAAGGCCTGCTCATACCCAGGGTAAGTTTAAGCAGCATCAACGATGTGGCAACCATCTCCGGCCCGGCCACCAGTTTGCTGGTGTATAACAGCAATGCCGCAATAACCGGTGGCAGCGGTTTGGGTTATTATTATTTCGACGGCACCAAATGGGTGAAGGTAACGGATGCAAACACACCGCTTGTTACCTGGGGCACAGCAGGCAACAGCGGCACCACACCCGGCGCCCATTTCATCGGCACAACGGATAATGTAGGATTCATGTTCAAGGTAAACGGATTTCAGTCGGGCTATATGGATGCAGTGAATTTAAATACCAGTTTTGGAGAAAGAACATTGATCGTGAATACCACGGGAACCAATAACGCAGCATTCGGGTACCGTTCCCTGTTCAGCAATACCACCGGTTTTGATAATGCCGCAATGGGCTACCGTTCATTGCATAACAACAGCACCGGGTATTACAACATAGCCCTTGGCTCCGAGACGCTGATGGCAAACACCACCGGGCGTGAGAACGTGGCCATAGGTATCAAAGCGCTCACGGCAAATACTACCGGAAACAGCAACACCGCTACGGGTTCTTTCTCATTGTTTTCCAATACTACCGGTTTCGGTAATACAGGCTTTGGCAATGCAACGCTATCCACGAACACAACCGGAAGCGATAATACAGCTGTTGGTTCCGTTGCACTCACTGCCAACACAACCGGCCAATGGAACACAGCCGTTGGTTCCAATGCACTCAGCGGCAACTCGACCGGTAATGAGAACACGGCTGTGGGGCTCTCAGCACTTGGCAGCAACACAACAGGCGGATACAATACGGCCAATGGAGTGCAGGCACTCTTCATCAATTCAACAGGAAGTTTCAACGTGGCCATGGGCTGGAATGCCATGCACGATAATACCACCGGCAGTGCCAATACAGCCGTTGGCCCTTCTGCACTTTATTCCAATACCACCGGCGGAACCAATGCTGCTTTCGGCGCATCCAGTCTGCGCAACAACACTACGGGCAACAGCAATACCGCTGTGGGGGCCACTGCCCTGTATCAGAACACAACAGGAAATTTCAATACCGCCCTTGGATTAAACGCCCTTTATACCAATACAACGGGGTCAGACAATACTGCATTGGGAACATTATCACTTTACCTCAACACTACCGGCAATTCCAATACTGCAGTCGGCAATTTTTCACTCCGGAGCAACACAACAGGTTATTCCAATACCGCCGCAGGCCGCAGTGCTCTTTTTTCAAATACGACCGGCTACCAGAATACGGCCGTTGGTGACAGTGCCCTTTACCTGAACACATCCGGAATGGGAAATGCCGGCATGGGTTACAAGGCACTTTACTCAAATACAACCGGTAGCTACAACACCGCAAATGGATACTGGTCTTTATATACCAATTCATCCGGTGGTGGAAATACTGCCAACGGGTATTATGCACTGTACTCAAATACAACCGGAAATAATAACGTGGCCAATGGTTTCAATGCACTTTATGCCAACATAACCGGAAGTAATAATACCGCAACAGGTACAGGTGCGCTTTTAAGTAATACTACCGGGTTTGGGAATACAGCCACCGGCAACTTAGCCCTGGCACTTAGTACCTCAGGAAATTTTAATACGGCCGTCGGAGAACATGCAATGCAGGGAGCCAACACGGGAGATAATAATGTTGCCGTCGGGGCTGCTGCATTATATTTCAATGCATCGGGGTTTTCAAATACTGCCACGGGGTTTGGACCGCTGTACAATAATACCAGCGGAAACAACAATACGGCAGCAGGGTATCATGCACTACTAGCCAATACATCCGGTTTTCAGAGTGTTTCGGTCGGTTCCAATTCACTCCTGCTGAATACGACCGGTGCTTATCATACAGCCGTGGGGTATAACACAGGGCCAAATGCATCCAATTTATTCAACACTACGTCCATCGGTATTGATGCCAGCTGCACGGGAACAGATATGGTACGCATCGGCAATGTCTTTGTGGGTTCCATAGGCGGTTACCAAAACTGGACGAATATCTCGGATGGCAGGTTCAAGGAAAACGTGCAGGAAAATGTACCCGGCCTGCGGTTCATCACTCAATTAAGACCAGTTACCTACCAGCTGAACCGTGATAAGATAAATGACATGAATGGCGTGAATGAACGGAGAAAACAAATTGCGGAGAACATGGAAGGCAAAGGCGAAGTGCCGGTTTTTCTTACCGGTGATAAGTATTCGGAAGTGACCACTGGTTTCATTGCACAGGAAGTAGAGGCTGCTGCAAGAAAAGCAGGCTTTGCTTTCAGCGGCGTGGACAAACCAAAAAATGAAAAAGATTTTTATGGACTGCGTTATGCCGAGTTTGTTGTACCCCTTGTAAAGGGCATGCAGGAACAGCAGGTCATCATTGAAGAGCAGAAAAAGAACCTGGATACCCAGAAACAACGGATCGATGAACTGGAAAAAAGAATAAAAGAACTGGGGGACAGGATCAGATAACACCGGCATCCTTATTTCAACAAAGAAGACCTCCATCTACATGATAAACATTGCCAAAGTTTAAAACTTTGGCAATGTATTATACAGCGCAGCATCGTGTTCCATAGGAGCTTTCCCGCTTTGCCGGTAACAGGAAAAACGGGGCCTGGCTACAATACTGATATAAATCATATTAAAAAAACAGTATTTTAAGGTACTTTATAAACATAATTTACCTGAAATGAAAAAGATATTCTTCCCTAAACTGCTCAGTTTAAAAATAACAGGATGCATTTTATTTTCCATGTCGCTTTATTTTGATATGGCTGCACAAAGCCTTGCCATTAATACTACGGGTGCAACAGCGCATCCTTCTGCCCTGCTGGATGTAAGCAGTTTAAATAAAGGCATGCTGATCCCAAGGATCGGTCTGACCGATGTTACCGATGTAACAACCATCCCGGCCCCGGCAACGAGCCTGATGGTATATAATACGAATGCAGCCATCACCGGCGGAAGCGGAACGGGCTTTTACTTTTATACCGGCAGCAGCTGGGTAAAGATGACCGATGGCAGCACGCCGCTTACCGGGTGGAGTACCACCGGAAACGGAGGAACCATTGCGGGTACAAATTTCGTAGGAACAACTGATCCCGCAGACCTGGTCTTTAAAACAAACGGGGCGGAAAACATGCGGATACTGAATGCCACCGGACGTGTTGCTATTAATACCCCAACCGCTACCCGGCTTTTCCAGGTGAATGGCGACAGCCGCTTTCAGAACAATACCTATCTCGACAATAATTTTTTCCACTATGCTTCAAACTTCGGTAATACAATATTTTACAAGATAGCCGGAATGAATAATGTGAACGAGTTGACCTTTGGCGATAATTCTTTCCCGAATATCCTTACCCGCTTTTACCTCGGGGGAACTGCCAGTACCAATGGATTGAACTTCCAGTCCCCGGCTTTCCCAAACCTCCAATACATAGATGGGCTCAACGGAAGGGTGGGAATTAACCAGAGCCCGGTATTTCTAACCCGTCGTTTCCAGGTGAATGGCGACAGCCGCTTTCAGAACAATACCTATCTCGACAATAATTTTTTCCACTATGCTTCAAACTTCGGTAATACCATATTTTACAAGATAGCCGGAATGAATAATGTGAACGAGTTGACCTTTGGCGATAATTCTTTCCCGAATATCCTTACCCGCTTTTACCTCGGGGGAACTGCCAGTACCAATGGATTGAACTTCCAGTCCCCGGCTTTCCCAAACCTCCAATACATAGATGGGCTCAACGGAAGGGTGGGAATTAACCAGAGCCCGGTATTTCTAACCCGTCGTTTCCAGGTGAATGGCGATAGCCGCTTTCAGAACAATACCTATCTCGACAATAATTTTTTCCACTACGCTTCAAACTTCGGTAATACCATATTTTACAAGATAGCCGGAATGAATAATGTGAACGAGCTGACCTTTGGCGATAATTCTTTCCCGAATATCCTTACCCGCTTTTACCTCGGGGGAACTGCCAGTACAAATGGATTGAACTTCCAGTCCCCGGCTTTCCCAAACCTCCAATACATAGATGGGCTCAACGGAAGGGTGGGAATTAACCAGAGCCCGGTATTTCTAACCCGTCGTTTCCAGGTGAATGGCGATAGCCGCTTTCAGAACAATACCTATCTCGACAATAATTTTTTCCACTACGCTTCAAACTTCGGTAATACCATATTTTACAAGATAGCCGGAATGAATAATGTGAACGAGCTGACCTTTGGCGATAATTCTTTCCCGAATATCCTTACCCGCTTTTACCTCGGGGGAACTGCCAGTACCAATGGATTGAACTTCCAGTCTCCGGCTTTCCCAAACCTCCTGTACATGGATGGGCTCAACGGACGAGTAGGAATCGGCACCGGAACCCCTGCCCACCGGTTAGAACTTTCTACAGACGATGCAGCCAAGCCCGGCACCGGAACCTGGACCGTTGTTTCCGACATAAGAATGAAGCAGAATATCCGTCCATACACCGAAGGGCTTTCCAAATTATTACAGGTGGAACCTGTTGAATACAATTACAACACAATATCCGGCTATGACACCAAGCCATCTTATGTGGGCGTAGTGGCCCAGGACCTGCAGAAAATTGCACCATACATGGTGGGACAATTCAAGAAGAACGGGCAGGAATACCTTGATATCAATACATCGGCCATGACGTACATGATGATCAATGCGATCAAGGAACAACAAAAAATGATCGGGGAATTAAAAAATGAAATAGAAGCGCTGAAAAAGAAATAACATAAATGCAATCAAATCATTTCCCTGGTTAACCGATAAACCAACTTAAATAGAATTCGGATCCAGGGAATTCAAAAAATATAAAATAACCAATGAAGCAATGGCTGCCAGGATCATTACAGACAGCAGCAAACCAATTTTTTTTCTCATTGTGGTTCTTTTGATATAGTCGATAATACAAAGGATGACAAATGCTTTAATACATATAGCCAGTAGCAGGATATACCAGAAAAAAAATGAAGGTATCAAGGCTATAAAAAGACAAACAAAAAAGACCGGGATCAGCTTTTGAATATTTATTGATGTATTCATACGCGTAACATTGATTAAAATTTAACATCTTTTTTAGTCAACTCAAACAATATTCACCTCCCTCTCCAGCACCACCCCAAACTTCTCTTTCACACTCAGCAATATCTCTTCACTCAAATTATAAATCTCATTGCCGCCCGCATTGCCGTAATTCACCAGCACCAATGCCTGCTTTTCGTGGCAACCTGCATCGCCTTTGCGGTAGCCCTTCCACCCGCATTGCTCAATCAGCCATCCAGCAGCCAGCTTTACATTTCCATTTGGTAAATCATATCCAACTATACCGGGGAATTGCGAACGGAGAACTGCAAACTGCGAACTGCTGATCTCCGGGTTCTTATAAAAACTTCCCGCATTACCAATATCCGCCGGATCGGGCAATTTCGAAGAACGGATATTGATCACCGCCTGCGAAATGGCCTGTATGCTCAATTGTTTCACACCCATCCTTTCCAGTTCCTGTTCGATGGCGCCGTAGGAAGTATTGAACTGCGGGATACGGTTTAGCCGGTAAGTAACATGGGTGATGACAAATTCATTTTTATATCTCCGTTTGAACACACTATCCCGGTAACCGAATTCACAATCATTCAATGAAAAGTGTATGATCTTCTTATCCGGGATATGAAAGGCCTCCAGCGAAAAGAACACATCTTTTATCTCCGCCCCATAGGCCCCGATGTTCTGCATGGGTGAAGCGCCCACATTGCCGGGGATCAATGAAAGGTTCTCCACCCCCGCCCAGCCGTTTTGAATGCAATGCAGCACAAAATGATGCCAGTTAACGCCTGCCCCCGCCTGTACATATACATGGTGGGTGTCTTCCTTGATCTCCTTTATCCCCAGTATCTCATTTTTTAAGACCAGGCCATCCACATTTTTGGTGAAGAGGATATTGCTGCCGCCGCCTAAGATCAGCGTTGATCGTTGTCCGTTGGTCGTTGTTCGTGTGTTGAATTCAAGCAGTTCATGTAATTCGTCAACAGAATTAAAACGGGCAAATTGTTTTGCTGAAACATCGATCCCGAATGTATTAAACGACCTGAGTGATATATTCTCCTGCACATTCATTCTTAATTCTTAATTTTTACTTTTTAATCAATTCGTATCCACATCCGCCACCACCGTCACACTCTTGAAATTCTTCTCTGCATTCACCAGGTTTATATAATTCCGGATGGCCGCTTTATACCGTAAACTCATGCCCGGCTCTTTTGGCAGCTTGATCAGTATCTCCATCAGGTATTGGTTGCGGATCCGGTTCACTACGGGTGCAGCTGGTCCTGCTACAAAATCCTTCAGGTCCTGCTTCAGCAAAGTTGCCAGTTTTTCCGCAGCAGCCCCTACAATATCTTTATCCCTGTGTTTCAAAGTAAGTAAAATGATGCGGCTGAACGGCGGGTAAAAGAATTCCTTCCGCTTTTCGATCTCGTACGCATAGAACTGTTTGTAATCATGTTGCTGAACCAGCTGCAGCAACGGGTGCTTGGGGTTGCTGGTCTGTATGAATACCTTGCCCTGCTCCTTCTTTCTGCCGGCCCGACCACTCACCTGCTCCATCAGCTGAAAAGCCCGTTCATTCACCCGGAAATCGGCAAAGGCCAGCAAACCATCTGCATCCAGTATGCCTACCAGGCTTACTTTGTCAAAATCAAGCCCCTTCACCACCATTTGCGTGCCCACCAGGATATCCAGCCGGTGCTGCTCGAATAATTGTATCAGGTTATCATGCGCCGTTTTTCCCCGCACACTGTCCACATCCATCCGGGCTATTTTGTATTTGCTGAAATCCGCTTCCAGCTGTTCCTCGATCTTTTCGGTCCCGAAATTTTTCTCCAGCCAGTTATTGCTGCCGCATGCCGGGCAGGTAATTAATTTGGGATAGGTACTGCCGCAATAATGGCAATGCAGTTTATTGCTGAACTTATGCAGCGTAAGAGAAACATCGCAATGGGTGCACTGCGGAATAAAACCACACACGCCACAGACCAGTAAGGATTATAACCTCTCCGGTTTTGAAACAGGATCACCTGCCGGTCGGCATCCAGCGCCTGCTGCATGGCTTCTTTCAACTGGGGACTGATCATCACTTTGCCCTTCTGGGCTACCTGCCGGGTATTGATGATGTCTATCTCCGGCAATTTGATGCCGCCGAAACGTTCATTCAGTTCCACCAATGCATATTTATCATGCAGGGCATTGTAATAACTTTCCACCGAGGGCGTGGCGCTGCCGAGCAGCACTTTCGCTTTGAACAGCGATGCATAGTAAATGGCAGCATCCCTAGCATTGTACCGGGGAGCCGGATCCTGCTGCTTGAAGGAAGCATCATGCTCTTCGTCCACTATGATCAGCCCGAGGTCTTTAAAGGGCAGGAAAAGGGCGCTCCGTGCACCCAGCACGATCCGCACTTCGCCGGTACGTATCTTATTCCATAATTCAATGCGTTCGTTGTTGTTGAAACGGGAGTGATAGATGGTGATGTTGCCGCCAAAATGTTTCTGCAGCCGGCGGATGATCTGGGTGGTCAACGCGATCTCCGGCAACAGGTATAAGACCTGTTTGCCTTCCGAAAAATATTTTTCGATCAGTTTAATGTACACCTGGGTCTTACCGCTGCTGGTAACGCCATGCAGCAGGCAAACATTCTTTGTTTCAAATGCTTTTGCCACCGCATCGGAACTTTCCTGCTGGGCTGCACTAAACTCAAAATCTATTTCCACGTTCTTTGGCATGGACCTTACCCGGTCAACGGCACGTTTTTCTATGACCAGCACATCCTTATCCACCAGGCCCTTCAACTGGGCCACTGATGCGCCTGATTTTTTTAACAGCTCAGCCTGGGTAACATCGCCTCCTGTTTTCTGAAGATGGAGATAAGCCAGCAATAGTTCCATTTGTTTAGGCGCCCGGCTCCAATTATTAAGCAGGTCGCTTAACTTATCTTCATTGCTGTATTCCGGGTTCAGCAGCACATAGCTTTCCTTTTTTATTTTGTATTGCTCATCCATCGCTTCCCACACATGGCATACCTTTTTATCGATCAGTTTTTTGATGATGGGATACACATGGGTGATGTCCAGTACCTGCTGTACCTCTGTAAGCCGGAGTTCCTTTTTCAGCAGCAATGCTTCCGCTACCAGGAATTCTTCGTCATTCAGGTTAGAGAAATCCTCCCCGGCCTCTTCATTGTAAATTAAAATGGTTTCGCTGCTCAGTTTAAAATGCGTGGGCAATGCCGCCGCCATCACTTCGCCTTCGGTGCACATGTAATATTCGCTCAGCCATTGCCAGAGTTGTAATTGCTGCGGGTACAGGATGGGGGCATCGTCCAGTACATTCAATATCTCCTTGGTAGGGTAATCGGGTTTTTTATCCGATACGGACCCGATTATACCGGCATATTTCTTCTGTTTGCCAAAGACCACTTCGGCCCGGCAACCGGGTTGGGCCCTTTCTTTTAAACGGGACGGAACAGTATACGTGTATGTGGTGGGAACCGCCAGTGGAAGAATGATCGTTGCCCATAGACCGGATGATTCAACTGCAAATGCTATTTCATTTTCCTTGTTCATCTTAGCTCATCTAAAGTTAACCTGAATTTCTCAGTTAATATTTCCTGCCTTGGCATTTATCCAGCTTGCCTTGTACCTTTTTAATCCGTCTTCCATCGCCTGGTACACTTTTCCTTTTAAGGTAGCAACATCATCCAGGGTCAGTCCCTCCACGCTGATCTCTTCCAGGTAAACAGCCCTTGACCTGCCCGGGTTAAGAGAGAAAATGCTGCTGTGGTGCATGCGGTCATACGCATCCAGGATCAAAATGGGTTTGATGGGTGTCTGTGTTTCGATGGCGATCCTGAATGCCCCGTCATAAAATTCCTTCAAAGGATCGGTACTCATATTGAACGTGCCTTCCGGGCTGATGACGACCGAGATGCCCTTTTTGAGCACCGATATGAGTTGTTTTACACTTTTTGCCCTGTTTTCGGGGTTATCCCGCTCCACCATCACCACGGCATTCTTATATATAAAGCCAAAGAGGGGGATCTTTGCCATCTCTGCTTTTCCCAATACCCGGAAATGTTGCCCCCGGATGGCCTTGAACAGGATGGGGATGTCCAGGAAAGAGCTGTGGTTGAATACAAATACATATTGCCGGTTCCTGTCATGGGGCGTTTCAAAGATGTTGCGGTGAAAGATGCCCAGCATAAAGATCACAAAATCAGACCAGCATTGGCAAAGCCAGTAGATAAAATTGCCCCCCTTTATCTTCCCAAAGAACGATGCTGCCACCACCAGCGGAAAGACCAGCAGCAGGAAGGCCGTGAAGGGCAAAAAGGCATAAATGGTAAAAAGGACCCGCAAGGCCCGGCTTATGGATGGCATAATCAGGGGCGAATATAACAGATTCCTCCCTGGCCCCGGGTGGCCGACCCCTGGTTTTGGGGCCAAATACCGGGATTTGGGTATTTTTGCCCGTAACCTGTTGATATTTTTTGGAAAACGCTGCTAGATTTTAGCAGTAAACCCTTACCTTTGCCGTCCTAAATTTGGGATATTTATGTTAGCAGTAGTTAAAATAGCAGGTCAGCAGTTCAAGGTGAAGGCTGGCGATAGCTTATATGTTCCTCACATCGAGGGCAAAGCCGGTGATTCAGTAGAATTTGCCGATGTATTGATGACCGACAACAACGGAAAAGTTGTTCTGGGCAGCGACGTGAAAGCGGTGGTTAAAGCCGAGATCATCAGCGACCTGGTTAAGGGCGACAAAGTGATCGCTTTTAAGATGAAAAGAAGGAAGGGTTTCCGTAAAAAACACGGTCACCGTACCCAGTATACACAGATCAAAGTAACAGGAATTGCTTAATAAAAAAGTTAACAGTTAATAGTTAACGGTTGCTGCACTTCAGAAGTGATCAACTACAAACTACAAACTACAAACTACAAACTCATAAAACATGGCACATAAAAAAGGTGAAGGCTCGGTAAAAAATGGTCGTGATTCACAAAGCAAAAGATTGGGTGTAAAAATTTATGGTGGTCAGCCTGCGATCGCCGGGAATATCATTCTCCGCCAGCGTGGTACCACCTACCATCCTGGCAAAAATGTTGGTATCGGAAAAGACTTTACCATCTTTGCATTGACAGACGGACTGGTTGAATTCAAAAAAACCAAAGGAGATAAGACCCTTGTATCGGTTGCCGCAGTGGAAGCTACGGCTTAAAATTTTTTAATATTTTTTTGGTAGTTTAAAAAATATTTATACTTTTAAGTATTATTTACTAACCAATTAAATTTTAAAAAAATGGCAACAAAGAAAAAAGCTGCAAAAAAAGCTGCTCCTAAGAAGAAAGCTGCTCCTAAAAAGAAAGCTGCTCCTAAGAAGAAAGCTGCAAAGAAGAAATAATCTTCGCTTTTTTAGAAAAGCAAAATATCTTGAAAGTCCCGGAAGTTCTTCGGGACTTTTTCTTTTCAGAAACTCCCGTCCACAAAGGGTTTCAACGGGAACCATTCCGGCAGTTATTTTCAGATCTTCCGTTCCCAGCTATGCTCAAATCTTACTTTTTCCTGTACCGGTAAACAAAACCGTTTTCATTTTTTCCTGTCCGGCATTTTCATTTTCCGCATCATTTTATCCATTGCGCTGTTCCTCCTTTGCATCATTTATGGTTGATTTTCCCGTTTTCAGCCGCCCCGGCCAAAACCGCCCAATTGCCTTATTTGTTACTTTTAGGTATGGATAACTACCAAATAGCCGAAAATTTTTCCCTGCTGGCCAAATTGATGGACATACACGGAGAAAACAGTTTTAAGGCAAAATCGTATGCAGCGGCTGCATTCAATATTGAAAAACTTCCGGTGCAGTTAACGGATGCGCCGCATGAAAAGATCTTCGGGTTTAAAGGCATCGGAGAATCCTCCGGGAAAAAAATAATCGAACTGTTAGAGACCGGTTCTCTCCAGGCATTGCAGGAAATGATCGCTAAAACACCCGCGGGTGTGATCGAAATGCTGAACATAAAAGGCATCGGTCCAAAAAAAATATCCACCATCTGGAAAGAGATGCAGATCGAAAGCATCGGTGAACTTTTATACGCCTGCAAAGAGAACCGGCTTAAATTATATAAGGGCTTTGGCGAAAAGACCCAGCAGAATGTGATGGAGAGCATTGAATTTTATTTAAGCAGTCACGGCAGTTATTTACATCCCCAGGTGGAGGCCGTAGTACCGCAAATAACCGCCTATCTTGAAAAGTCATTCGGCCCGGAAAATGTATTCATCACAGGCAGTTTCAAACGGCAGTTGGAGATCATTGAAGAACTGTAATACGTGATCAAAAGCAGCAATGAGGCCATCAAGCCAAAATTCCAGTCGGCCAACCCGCCCGAACTGCTGGAGGAAAAACCGGGTACCTTATTATATAAGCTGCTCAACGGCCTCAAACTGAGGCTTCATACCGGGGAAACCGATGTGGAAAAAAGGCTCTTCGTTACCGGTTCCAGCCCCGAATTCAGCGAAAACTTCCTCTCCCGCTACCCCAACCTGGATTTCAGCAAGGTTTCCGGGGCCGATGACCAGCCCCTTTTTGCCCAGGCGGGCATCTCCCATATACCAGCCTGCCTGCGGGAAATGCCCACAATAATTGACCGGGCTAAAAAAGCGCCCCTGCCTGAACTTATCCAACCCTTCGATATCAGGGGCATCATCCACAGTCACAGCAACTGGAGTGACGGCAGCAATACCCTGGAAGAAATGGCCCTTGCCGCCAAAGCACAGGGACTGGAATACCTGGTGATCAGCGACCACAGCAAAAGTGCATTTTATGCCAATGGACTGAACGAAGAACGGATAAAAGCCCAGCACCAGTTAGTGGATGAACTGAACAGCAAACTGGCCGGCTTCAAAATATTCAAAAGCATTGAAAGCGATATCCTCTACGACGGAAGCCTCGACTATTCCAATTCAATACTGTCAACCTTCGACCTCGTCATCGCATCGGTGCACAGCATATTAAGTATGACCGAAGAAAAAGCGATGCAACGGCTGATCGCTGCCATTGAAAATCCTTATACAACCATACTGGGGCATATGACCGGCAGGTTATTGCTCAGCCGAAAAGGATACCCCGTTGATCATAAAAAAATAGTGGATGCCTGTGCAGCCAATAAGGTGGTGATAGAACTGAATGCACACCCGAGCAGGCTGGATATTGACTGGCGGCATATTTACCTTGCGCTTGAAAAAGGCGTGATGATCTCCATTGATCCCGATGCCCACAGCATTGAAGGGTTCAGCGACACCCGCTATGGCGTACTGGCGGCACAAAAAGCCATGGTGACCAAAGAACAGAACCTGAGCAGCATGGGGCTGGCGCAGTTTGAAAACTTTATACAGGAGCGGAAGGCGGTGAAAGTGATTTAGCTGAGGCATTTAGGCATATAGGAGAGATAGTTGGTCCCTATATGGTTGAATGTGGTTGAAATTGGTTGAATGTGGTTGAATGTGGTTGAATATTGTTGAATGTCGTTTTTATGTATTTTCTATGTTTCCTATGTGGTCCAATTTGGTTGAATGTTGTTTTGATGCATTTTCTATGTTTCCTATGTTCCTATGTGGTTCAAACAGGTTTAATGTGGTTCACCTGGCATTGCAAATACAACTTTATTAAACTATTTTTCGGAAAACAATCATCATGATCCCCGAATTACCCCTCTACATTAATATTGTTTTTATAATTACCACCTTGCTAACGGTTTTTCTTTTTTACAGGGCTGCCAACAGGTCTATAACAACATTAACTGTAATTACCGGATGGATGCTGGTGCAGGCCGGCCTGGCTTTTAGTGGATTTTATACCGTCACGGATACCTTTCCACCCCGGTTTGCACTGATCGCAGTACCGGCCATTGTTTTTATCATCATCCTGTTCCTGGTACCTGCGGGAAGAAAATACCTAGATGGCCTCGACCCCAGGACCATGACCATACTGCATATCGTTCGCATACCGGTGGAGTTGACCCTCTACTGGTTATTCCTTAATAAAGCTGTACCTGATATAATGACCTTTGCCGGGAGGAACTTTGATATCATTGCCGGCATTACGGCCCCCATCATCTTTTACATAGGTTTTGCAAATAACCAGCCCCGTAAAATGATCCTGGTTGCCTGGAACCTGCTATGCCTTGGCTTGCTTTTTAATATTGTCATCACTGCGGTGTTTTCTGCCCCATCCTCTTTTCAGCAGTTTGGCCTCGACCAGCCCAATATCGCCATCCTGTATTTCCCCTTTGTGTGGCTGCCCTGCTGTGTGGTGCCGCTGGTGCTGCTGAGTCATTTGGCAAGTTTGAGGAAGTTGTTGTTGAATAAATGAGGGTTAATATGGATTGATCGAGTTGTATTTGCGAAAAATTAATAAGCTGAAACTTTCGCCTATTTTTGAGTTAGCTGTAATTAACAATGCTACACGTAAAACTCTTCATATTAGCAACCTTAAGTCTGGTGACACTTAATTGCAGGACAATTTCTCACAAGTATTCAATTGAAATTCGGCATTTTGCTGGTGCAGTGGGTTTGACGATTTATTACATCGTTGACGATAAATCCATAATGGTTGACACTCATTGTGACTTGGAGAATTGCAAAAGAAAAAATGTCTACAAAAGAAGTCTTACATCTGTGCAAAGTGACAGTTTATTTCAAGCATTAAAATCTTTGCACCTGGACACTTTAAAGACAAGTTACAAACCTAAAGGAATGGCATTTGATGGGCTTGTCTCTTCAATAAAACTTCGTGGTTCTGAATTTCCAAACAAGGACATATCTATCGACAATGTAGACTTACCGGCAACGGACAGTTTATATAGAATTTTAGACCGACTTATTTTGGAAAAAAAATATCAGTTTTATCATTTCGGTGAAGAATAACTACAGCCAACTTGGGTTTTGTGCAAGTGTGGCCTGACAAACAAACTTCAGCCAATTGCAAATCCAGGCTGTGGTTCGGGCTGGACAAACAACTTTGGGCTTTAGTTCTTAACTTCAACTTCAGTTTTTCAATCAGCAGCGGCTGTGGGCGGACGGAATACTAATGCCACACCTGCACAAAGCCCTGCTCGGTAGCTGTCTTTGTTGTGTGGCTTTACGTTTATTATACTAACTATCGAAACACTTATGTCGAAAAATGAGACTCTAAATATTCCAAAAATAAATCTCGATTCAAAAGGAGAATTAATAATTGAACCTACTCCCTCTTCATCAAAACATGATTTTGACTTTTTTGAAGGCAAATGGAAACTTCAAAATAAAAAACTCAAATCGAGATTAACTAATTGCAATGAATGGATAGAATTTGAGTCGACGCAAGAAATGTATAGAGTATTAAATGGAATTGGAAATATTGACAATTTCCTTGCAACATTTGATGGGCAACCATTTGAAGGAATGACCGTACGACTTTTTAATCCAAAAACAAAATTATGGAGTATCTATTGGGCTGATTCAAGTCAAGGCAAATTAGATCCACCAGTTGTTGGTTCATTTGAAAATAATGTTGGGTATTTTTTTACAAAAGATATTTTAAATGGTAAAAACGTCTTATTAGTTTTTCGTTGGGATGCTAGAGATAAAGAAAATCCTGTTTGGAGTCAGGCTTTATCAGATGATGATGGAATTAGTTGGGAATGGAATTGGTACATGTATATGTCAAAAATAAAATAACCGCAATAAAAGGTAATAAATTGTGACCTCCCCCCACAACATCGGGTTTTATGCAACTTGGGCAAGACCAGCAACTTCTCAGCTTCGCTACCAATCATTGGCAATGGGCTTGACCGTGCACTATGCATTTTTTTCGTTTTAAAATACAAATTCCGTTTCTTAATTTTTGCTTCAGCGGGGTTTTCGCCAACGGAATTTCCTTTGTTTTTACCGTAGTTTATGCGAAACCCCGATGTTGAGAGTACACTTCATCGGGGTTTCACGGAACTGTCTTATTATTCAGGTGTATGCTGCAAAGTTTCAGCAAAAAAGTAAGACCCCTTTGCGAAGATCTTTGCGGTCTTTGCGGTTACCTTCAACTGTGCAGAGGACTGAACCGCAAAGGACGCAAAGGAAATGCACGCAAAGAAAGCAAAGGGATGTTTCTATCTCAGCGAGGTTTTCTCCAAAGGAATTTCCTTTGTTCTTAGAAAGATTTTTGCAAAACTCCGTTGAAAAAAAACCCAACCTGTTTACCAGTTCCCTATTTAAAATACCTGTACAGCACCCGGTCTTCTCCTTTCCATTGTGCGATCTTTGCCAGCGAATTTATCAAGGGTTCCTGGAACCAGGATGGCATACCAGGCAGGTAAGATTCGCTGTACGCCAGCAGCAATGCCATGTGCCAGGGGTTCCTGGTCATTTCATTTTTCAGGAGCCCGTCATTGATCAGTCCATATGCCACCCGAAGCGTTTTCTCCAAGCCGGCTGCAGGGGCAATTTTCACCTGCAATACCGATTTACTGTCCAGGGCATTTTTAAAGAAATGCATATCCCTTTTACTGGCCGTTATTGTTTTCCCCTTATCCAACAACAGTTCTTTCCCGTTCTGCCCGATACGCACTCGCCCCTCCAATACAGTGAACTGTTCGGTAAACCGGTTGTGGTAATGCCAGTCGTTGCCTCCGTAGGGCTCCAGTTCCACTTCCACCAGTTCATAGGCACCCCCGGTTTCTTTGCCGGTCTTTAAGAACCGGGCTGCATAGTTCCCTTCCCGGTTAATAATAGTTCTGTCGGTACGGTTGCCCACACTGCGGTCCAGTGGCGGAAGGAAGGCAGCAAATAACAGGATCCCCAGGTAACCGGACAGCAGCAGGAATACAGGCAGGTAAAGAACAGAATATACCAGCTTTATCCAGCCACTTCTTTTGCCCTTCCATATTTTAAATACCCCCACCGGATAAAAAAGATACCATAAAGCAGTTAACCGGCTTTGTTTGTTCACAGTTGATGCAGCCTTTTCATCAATACATACGGCTGGGTTCACAATGTTTTGCATGACTATATAATTTTATGCAAAGATGCACCGCACCGGCGCTTCCCCTTTTGAGATAAACGGATCATTATTTACGGAAAATGGATACGATCAATACTGCCGTCTTACATAATCATTTTGGCAATAACGGGCACCGGCTGCTGTATGCCGATGAACGGTATTCCGAAGAGGAAATGAGTTTCAGCGAACCTGCATTGGGTGCTGGTAATATCCGCACTATCGCAACAGCAGCCATGCGACTCACCGAATTCTGCCTGCAAACCGGCCATCCGGTTAAACTGGCAGATACCCAGCCATCTGAAACAACGGAATCAGCCTTTATCTTAAAGGGAGATATTGAATCGAGGTTTAACAATGCAAAGGATACCATGAGGTTCAGCAGGCAGCAGCACAACCTGCAATACAATACAGATTTCAGTGGTGAACATACCCTGCATTCCGGTGAATTGCATGCACTCACCATAACCTATGCCCCATCCTTCCTGCACGGGCTGGTAAATGCATGCGAAGGCAGTACATGGCATGCTTTCCGGAAAAGCCTGGAAAAAAAACAACGGTTCCTGGCATCACCGGCCCCGGTTTATTGCCGGAATGAAATGCAGGACATCATACGATCCATATGTCATTGCCGGTTCCAGGGACTCACCCGCTACCTGTACATTGAAAGCAAGATGATGGAATTATTTGTGCTGCAGATGGAGCAGCTGCACACACACCAGGCCCTGCACCCTGGAGAAAAATGGCGACCCGCTGACAAGGATAAATTGATCTCCGTAAAAGAATTCATAGATGAGCATTACCTTGATCCCCTTACACTAAAAGAAATCGCCAGTACATTCGGGCTTAATGAATTCAAACTAAAAAAAGGGTATAAGCATTTCTTCCAGGCTACGGTTTTTGGTCATATACATCACTTACGTATGCAGAAAGCAAAGCAACTTCTCCAGGAAAAAGAAATGAATGTTTCGGAGACCGCTTATTTCATCGGGTACAACAATGTGAGCAGTTTCTCCGCCGAATTCAAAAAAAGGTTTGGCTATAATCCCAGCAGGGAGTGAGAAGATCCTGGCGGAAAGGCGGGATACGGGATACAGGATACGGGATACAGGATACAGGATACTGGATACCAGATAACGGATACCAGATAACGGATACCAGATAACGGATACCAGATAACGGATACCAGATAACGGATACAGGATATTAGGAAATTATCATTGGGCATTGGGTGCCGCATGTAGCAGGGGACCTTAAAATAGTCAGTGTCCAATGACCAATGACTTAATGACTTAATGACCAATGACCATACCATCATTTTTCATTCACCACCGGCAGTTCCACAAAGAACGTAGTCCCCTCTCCTGCCTTCGTTTCAAACCATATCCTTCCCCTGGCCTGCTCAACGATGCCCTTGCTCATGGCAAGTCCCAACCCGGTGCCCGAGGTTTTGGTAGTAAAATTGGGTGTGAAGATCTTTGCCTGCATCTCTTCCGGTATACCGTTGCCATTGTCCTTCACTTTCACCAGTACTTTTCCATCGGCCAGTAATTCCAGCATATCAATGTTAACCTGCTTATCCTCCGGCACGGCCTGTATGGCATTTAATATAAGATTGGTGAAGAGGCGGTTGATATGTGTACGGTCGGCATGGATACGCACCGGCCCTTCCAGCGGTTTCCAGTTGATGCGTATGCGTTCGTCCACGGCATGCAGCTGGCAGGCAAGGGTGATCACATCATTCAGGTTGAATACTTCATTGTGCGGGTTACCGATATTGGCAAACTGGCTGAACTCCCCGGCTATATGATTGAGGTGATCGATCTGTTCCACCAATGTCTGCGCAACGTTGGCAGTAAGTTCCTTTACATTCCCTGCATCGTTGCTGATGGATTTCTGCAGGTACTGGAGGCTCAGCTTCATCGGTGTCAGCGGGTTCTTTATCTCATGCGCCACCTGCCGGGCCATTTCACGCCAGGCGCCCTCCCGTTCGCTTTTGGCAAGGGCCACGGCACTGTCATCCAGTTTGGCCACCATCTTGTTGTATTCCTTCACCAGTTCCCCGATCTCATCGTCCCTCTTCCAGTCGATGGCTTCGTTCAGCTGCCCCAGGCTCACCGCTTTCATTTTTTTGCTGATGAACGAGAAGGAACGGGTGATGCGGTTGGTGATGAACAGCGCCACGATGCCGGCTATTAAAAAGATGAATGCATTGAGGTTGATGATGGTGACGAGGAAATTGGCGATCTCTTCCTGCAACTTGCTTTCCGAAGTGAAGTAGGGAATATTCAGGTACGCATATTCCCGGCCGCTGCCGTCAATAACCGGCACATAGTTGCTGATGAAATTCAGTTTGCCGATCTTCTCTTCTTTGAAATACTGCACTTCCTTCCCTTTATGAAGATGGTAGTAGGCAATGGGGTCCATCCGGGTGCTGATGATGCCCTTGTTGTAAGGCAGGGGCAGCGAGGACACTTTTAAATTGCCGTCCAGGTCGTAGAGGTTAACATCCACGGCATGGATCTCGGATATCTTGTCGATGATCTTCTCCAGTTTTTCGCGGTAGGCCTCATCATAAACTTTCACCACATCGTCGAAGATGGCCAGGTCCGATAAGGAGATGCGTACTTCGTTCTCCATTACATGGATCACCCGGCTCAGCTTTTCCCGGTTTGTATTCTGGTAGCGGCTGATGAAGAACAGGATGGTTGCCACCCCGATGATGATGAACGAAATGGCGCTGATGAAGATAACCGTGCCGTATATCTGGTTGCGGATGCTGAGCTGCCAGTAATTCCTGAACCGGAACCGGCTGAACCGGGTACGGATGAGCACATTCAGCAGCGAGAATACGCCCGTGACCAGCAAAAAGGCGCAAAACAGGTACGAGAACAGGGTGATGGATTCGATCAGGAAATTATTCTCTTTGGCGATGATCACCACCTTCTGTGCCCCGGCACGGTACCAGAGTTCGTCGTAACTGCCTTTCTTCACGGTCATGAATTCCTCTATAGGCACCTGCGCGGGAGTAAGTTTTGTTGGAAAAGCATAATCGTTGTGACTGCTCACCAGTTGCAGGTTATTGTACACCGCAAAAGCATACACGGCCGAATTCTCAATGGCATTGCTGGTGCCCCGGGAAAAAAGTTCCAGGTTAAGGGCATCTGTTTTATACTTACGGGGATTGGCCAGTATGAATGCATAGCCCAGGGTATCCCCGTCAAAATCGGTGATCGTCTTCTTGCTGATGTAGCTGAACCGGTCGTACGATTCATCATAGTAAAAAAGATCCGGGTTATTGGTGGGCTTTGCCTGGGTCTTCATTACGGTATTCAGTTCATTGAAACCCGTACCATCATCGTTGAACAAAGGATCTTCATTGGCATCAAATGTATAGATCCGGGTCACGTACTTATTGGTATAGCCCGAAAAATTCCCGTTCACCAGGCTGTCTTTAAAGAACCGGCTGGATGAATCGGTTGTAAGCCGGTGAAAATTCGCTGCCAGGTATTCGCTCCGGAAATCGGTGAGCAGGGTATTCAGCAGGGTTTCGCTGGTCGGGTCGGCCTTGGTGGAAAGTGTTTCTGCATAATGCCTGCGGTTACGCAGTTCCTTCCGGCTGTTCTCCACTACGATCACGGAAGTGATGGTGACCGAAAAAAAGAAAAGCCAGAAAATAAGCCGCAGGGATGCCACTTTGCGGCTGGATATGCCCAGGTTTCCACGGTACAACAGTAACAGGTAAACGATGAGCCAGGCCAGTATGAATAATTTAAAGCCGGCATTTTCTTTTCCCAACTGAAAACTGAGGTAAATTAATCCGCCGATGGCCGTGGCCAGGTAAAATACCGGGGAACTTTTCGGGAAGAATGGCTGGATGAAGTGGAGCAGTACCTGGCTCAGTAAAAAATACCCCATGGCCACGCAGCACAGTACCACGAAACCGGTAACACTGTAAATATTCAGCGTGAAGAAATTGATCACATCAAAGGATATCTGCGAATCAGCCACCAGGCTGCGCACGATATCGCCTGCAACAAAGGTTGCGACCAGCAATCCCACACAGGCGGCAGCAAGCACCACCCATCTGAATTCAGGTCTTTTATTACCCAACTGGATCTTCTCGTCCTTCAGGTGATAATGGGTGAATAAAATGATCCAGGTGAACAGCATGGAATTTATCAGCAGGTCGCCCAATGACCGGAACACGATATTTGAACCGTAAATGGAAGGGTCGAACAATTCAAACTGCCGGAAGTTGAGCGGTACCGGCAAATAATAACTCATGACCCGGAGTAAAAGAATACTTGCAAGCAGAAACAGTAAAGCCTTTCCCAGTCCCTTGTTGGCCACTAAAAAATTAGCCAGCAGGTGAATGAACAGCAATACGATCATCGCGGTCAATATCCTTAACCACACCGCAACCTGGTTATTCTTCGGGATCACGATGTTCTGCTTTTCGGTCAGGTAAAATAATGGCCGGCCATGAACCGACCTTACCGGGGAAGCATTGGGCTGTAGGGAAATATCGTAATTCCTTTCAATGTCACGCCCGGTGGCAAACGTATTACGCAGGTATGTATTGGTGATAAAATAATTCCATTTCACCGGAATCAGTGCAACCAGGATACCCGACGCATCATTTACCTTGCGCCACACATAATAACCGTTCTCCAGTTGTATGAACCCGGTGCTGTCGGCCGATGCCAGCAACTCATCCGAGGGCAGCACGGTCTGTGTATTCCAGAATTCCAGTTTGCGCAGGCCGATGTCGTTCACAAAATAGCGGTAGATAAAATATTTCTTACCAACCTGCTTCTGCAGGAAATCCTCTTCATAGCGGTTGTTCCGGATCATCTGCATGGCGGCGGTATCGGCCAGCAGTTTTTCAAAATCCTTTTCATGACGGTGGATATAGCCCTGCAGGTTCTCTTTAACGGCGCCTACCGAAGAATTGCCCGACCAGTAATTGTCGATGATAAAGGATATGGTAATGAACCAGGCAGCAATTATCAGCAGATAACTGTTTTGGATGATAAAACGTCTAAAAGGATTATTGTTTTGCAATCGGTAGTTAACTTGTTTGCTGCTTCTTGATGCTGTTCCAGATGCTGTCCATTTCTTCCAGGGTCATATCCTGCAGGGGTTTGCCGGTATTAAGGGCCGCTGATTCCATTTGGGTAAACCGCTGGATGAATTTTTTGTTGGTACGCTCCAGTGCATTCTCGGCATCTACCTGCAAAAACCTTGCAAAGTTTACCAGCGAGAAGAAAACATCTCCCAATTCATCTTCCATTTTGTTCACATCCCCCGACCGGATGGCTTCAAAAAGTTCTTTCTGCTCCTCTTCCACTTTCTCCCAAACCTGGTCCCGGTTGTCCCATTCAAAGCCCACCTGCTTTGCCTTTTCCTGCAGCCGCATGGCTTTTACCATGGATGGCAATGATTTGGGCACCCCGGCCAGTACCGATACCTTGCCTTCTTTCAGCTTCAGTTTCTCCCAGTTCCTTTTAACATCTTCTTCGTTATTTACATGGGTAAGTCCTGAGCCTGCCTGGCCGGTAGGCAGGCCTGTCGAAGGATAAATGTGCGGGTGCCGGGCTATGAGCTTATCGCAGATGCCGTTGAGCACTTCATCCAGGCTGAACTGCTGCTGCTCGGCCCCTATCCTGGCGTAAAACACAAGGTGAAGCATCAGGTCGCCCAGCTCTTCTTTGATCGATCTCCAGTCGCTTTCGGTGATGGCGTCGGCCAGCTCATAGGTTTCTTCAATGGTAAGCTGGCGCAGGGTATGAATGGTTTGTTTCTTGTCCCAGGGGCATTGTTCCCGGAGTTCATCCATGATCTTCACCAGCCGGAGAAATGAATCAGCATTGGAATTGGACATAATCTTTTTTAAAGTTTAAAGAAGGAAAAGAGGACAAATGTGGTAAACAGAAAGCACAACACGATCAAAAACAGGATGTTCACCAGTATGAATTTGATCATGGTCTTGGCCCTTCGCTGCATGTAAAAATTCCGCATGGCCTTATACTCGTAAAAGAACATGCCCAGGTACAGGAAAAAGATAAGCCAGCTGATGGCCCGCCAGCCGAGTATGCCGTTCAGGCTGTCGAGGCAGAAGATCAGCAGCAGGGCAATAAAAATGAAAATGTACAGGTGCAGGCTGAAGATGCCGTGGCTTACATAATAGAACTCCTTGCGGCGTATATAGACCAGTTTCAGTATCATGGCCAGCAAGGGCAGCGAGAGAAAGAGCAGTTGCGGCAGGCTGTGCAGCAGCAGTTCCTTAAAGTCCCGGAAGGCATCCAGTTTCCTGCCGTTGTATTTGTTATTCAGGTCGATCAGCTTATACGTGAAGGTACGTGCCAGCCAGCCATCGCCTTTGCCTGCTTTCAGCACAGAGTCGTACTGCCGGCGGGTTTTGTAGCTAACATTTATGAGATTGGCATTGGAGGATACAAGCATCGTATCTACATAAGCCCGGAACTCCTCCCGCGTCATTGGTTTATCCGGTTTGCCGTCTTCCCGGTTTATGTTCCGGGTAAAATCTGCAAAGAAAGCTGAATCCATTTTTGCAATATCAGACAGCGTCTTTTTATTTACGGTCGTTCCATTCTGCACATCGATCTTATCCGATTTGAAAAAGGTAAAGAATATCAGAAAGAAAAAGGCCGATGTGAAGATGTACATCCGTACCGGGTTCACATAACTTGCCCGGCGGCCCTGCATGTATTCCTTCGACAGGAACCCGGGCCGTACCAGCAGCCATTTTACCGTACTGAAGAACTTACCGTCAAAATGGGTGATGTCGCGGAAGAAATGGGAAATGAGTTCCCAAACCGATTCTTTGGGTTCTATGTTCTCCTGTCCGCACACATGGCAATACCTGCCCTGCACGTCGGTATTGCAGTTGAGGCAGTTCTTCTGCTGTCTTTCTTTGAGACGGCTCATGGTATTAATTTTGTTAAAAATAATAAAGTTTAAGGGTTTTTATGGTTTGGGGGGGCCGTCCTCCGGGTGACAGGTCACAAAAAATTAAAAAGCCGAATTTCAGTTGCCTAACTTGCATTACTTTTGAAAATAAAATGGCCGTAATGAAAAAAATGTTCCCCGGGCTTTGTGTTTTGCTGTTTGCAGGTCATTCATCTGCCGCCCAGTATTACTATACCGATATCCTGAATAATAAACAGGTGATGGCGGAACTGGCGGTGCTGAAGAGCAGGAATGTGAAGGGGGTAAAAGTGGTTTCCATGGAAGCCGACGGCACCGAAACAGCGGGCTTCACCTGCCAGAAAAAGATAACCAGGGATTTTACCGAAGTGGAGATCTATACGGCTACCGATCAATCTTATCCCAACACATTCATCTCTTATTTCAGCAAAACGGGCGTGCTGCAACGCACTGTTGATTCATCCGAAGCAGGCGCCACTACCATCGGCTATGTGTACGACGCTTCCGGGAAGCTTGTATCCGTTCATTCCGTAAAACGCTTTGCCGATGATGATGCCATGGATGTGGTTGAAAAACACCTGTACAATTACGACGAGGCAGGCATACCCCGGCAGATGATCCTGGTACGGAATAACCGGGATACCACTTTTTATGCTTTTGAAGCAGATGAAAGCGGCAACGTGATCATTGAAAAGAATTCAAAGACCTCCGAAGTATATTATTATTACTACGATACCCGCAACCAGCTCACCGATATTGTGCACCGCTACAGTTTCCAGAAACAGCTCTTCACCGAATCTTCGTTTGAATACAACGAAACAGGACAGCTTGTAAAAATGGTGACCTCCGAAAAAGAAGGCGCTTATTATTTTACCTGGCGCTATAATTACGAAGACGGCCTCCGCACCACCGAACGCTGCTACTCCAAAGAAGGAAGGATCATGGGATCGGTGGAGTATTTATACAAAAAGTAAGCGGATAACGGAGAGCAGATACGAGATACCGGATACAGGATACAGGATACAGGATACCGGATACGAGATACCGACTTGCACTGCATCCAGATAACGGATACCAGCTTCCTGCATCTTGCATCCTGTATCTTGTATCTGGCATCCTGCATCCTGCATTCAAATTCATCATATATCCGATCTTGATCCGGCACTATCGCACCGATACCGGCGGTCAAATCTTATATACCGTTCTTTATCAACAAGCCTTCCATCTTCTCTTCGATCTTTTCCCGGTATCCTTCAATGGTACGGATGCTTAGGTTCAGCTTTTCGGCGATCTCTTTATTGGAATACTGGTCGCATACCAGGCCGATGACCGTGATCTCCTTTTCAGAGAACCGGGGCTTCACGAGTTTTTTATAGGGGTTGAACTTGCTCTTGGCTATCAGCTGCAACAGTTTCTCCGACGTGTTCTTGCAATAATAGTTCTTGTCATTGTTCACTGCCCGGATGGCCTGTATGATCTCTTCCTTGTTTGCATTCTTGAGCAGGTAGCCTTTTGCCCCGGCTTCCAGCATATCAATGATCAGGTTGTCTTCGTCAAACATCGACAGGGCAATGATATTGATACCCGGCTTGCTGCCCACCAGTTCCCGGGTGGCTTCCACCCCATCCATTTTCGGCATTTTAATATCGGTGAGTATCACGTCGGGGTTGAGCTGCTGTGCCAGTGTCACCAGGTCCCTGCCGTTCTCTGCTTCGCCGATGAGTTTCAGCTCCGGGAATTTTTTTACCATGGTGCGGAACCCGTCCCGGAAGATCTCGTGGTCATCGGCGATCAGGATGCTGATGGGCGTATAATGCTTCATTTTTCGGGGGTTTATTTTATAGGTGCAATAAGATGATAGCTCACGCCTTTGCCCGGCCTTGCTTCAATATTCAGTTCGCCCTGCATCACTTCGGCACGGCTGTACAGGTTCTTCAGTCCCAGCCCGCTGGAATGCTCTTTCACTTGTTCCAGGTCAAAGCCCACGCCGTTGTCTTCCGATTTAAGGTCGATCTTCTTTTCATCCATGGCCAGGTGCAGGAACAGCACCGATGCGTGGGAATGTTTGATGGTGTTCTGTATCACTTCCAGTACCATCCGGTAGATATTGATCATTAGTTCGGGTTTCAGTTTGGCATCGCCGCTGTGTTTGAAATGGATCTTTATCGGGAAGATCTTTTCCGTTTTGGGGATCAGTTCTTCAATGGCGGCGATCAGTCCTTTGCGGTTGAGGGCGCTGGGCATCAGGTCGAAGGATATCTCGCGGATGCGGGTGATGGAATCGTCGATATGCTGGCTGGCTTTTTCGATCAGTTCCTTGTCGTCTTCACCCGGTATATCCACGGCATTGATCTTGAACTTGACGGCCGAGAGCAGGGGCCCCAGATCGTCGTGCAGGTCGGCGGCGATGCGTTGCCGTTCCCTTTCCAGCGCACGGATCTCGGCCTGGATATTGTCCAGGTGAAGCTGCCTTGTTTTTTTCTGCTGGCGGATGATGGTGAAAATAAAATAACCCAGTATCACGGCCAGCAACACTGCGGCAGTTATGATGAGAGCATAGACACTTTCTTCTTTGGTATCCATAATACGGCCCAGGCAAATAAAAAGTTTACAAAAAAGTTAATCCCGGTAAAGATTATCAAATACGATAGATCCAGTTTCAGACCCGGCTCCATTCCATGAGGAAAAATACTTCAATAAACGCTTTGTAGGAAAAATAGATGAGCATGCCGCTGCAGATGATGAAGATGGCATTCTTCAGCAGGACTGTTTTGGCCCGGTTTATCATCGAGGTCAACTGGTCGATCGCCAGGAACACCATCATAAAAGAACTGAACATGCGGAACCCGGAGTTAAGTTGTGATGCGGTGAAACACCAAGGTTATCTGCCAGCCAGGCCTCAGCAGTGATGCAGGCAACCAGGCGGTCCGCTTTCTTTTTGTAAAAAGTCCCCAGTTGCTGAACTGCCATATGTATAAGAGCGACTCGATGATCACAAAGATATTTCCATTGACGGCGTTGGACCCGGTGTAATACACCATGGTGAGACTGAGGCTATGGTTAATGAAGCCAAGGCATACGATGATAATAAAAGGTTGATACGCCGGTTCCACTTTACGGTAGCGTATCAACCCCGGAACAGCAGCAAACGCACTGTTAAAGCCCAATATTGCTGCAACCTCGAATAATCTCATTGGTTAAGGGTTTAATGCAGATGGCGGCGGGCAATAAGGCGGACACCTTACGGAGTCGTCCACGATATCATCGCCTACCACATCATTTTCTAAGGTACTGCTTACGGGTAAGATATCCTCATTATTACTGTTCACGGCCACCAGGATGGGGCGAACCTGCAGGTCCTCGTCCATGCCGTAATAAAGACGGATGGCCGTACACTCTGCTTTGTTTACGAGGGTGGCCACGGCAGCTTTGTTGAACGTGTCGCTGATGCAAAGGATGTCCCGCCCTGCATAGAGGGGGTCAATAACGGCGGTCATGTTGTTGCGGTAGCGGGTGGTCATGTCAATGGCTTGTTGCAGGGAGATGAATCCCGGTTCTGGGTTACTCATACTTGAAAAGTTTTAGTGGGTTATTGAATAATAAGGTAATAGGCAGCAAGGTTAAAAAACATCCAGATAATAATAAGGGTATAAATACGGTAATTGTAAAGGTAGTAACCGCAAAATAATAAGGTAGAACTTCCCTTGCTTAGCGGCCCCAAAAAACCCAGTTTTGGATTTTGGGGTTTTTGATCCGTACCCTATACTTTTTGAACATTGAACATTGATCATTGAACATTGATCATTGAATATTTAAAAAATGCTCAATACCCAACGCTCAATGATCAACCTGCTTGCCGGCAGGCAGGTTTTCAACAGGCGGCGACCGAATTTTATCTGTGTAGCGGGGTTTAAACAAACTGTATTTTCTTTGTTTTACGGAGGTTTTTGCGAAATTCCGATGTTGAAAAGAGCCAGGAGTAAACTCCATCGGGGTTTCACGCAATAGTCTGATTAATCAAATGTATGCTGTGCAAATCCCGTTGAGGCAAAAGCAAATTTTTATTACCCCTTGAAACTTTCGCCTATTTTTTATTTGTACCCAATTATTTAAGCCTTTCATATTCTAAAATTTCATATTTTTATTAATATAGAAATAAAAAAATACAATGACAGTCAAAGATTGGTTACCTGAATTCAAAGTTTCGTCAGAAAGTGATGACGAACTTATTCAATACTTTTTTAAAACAAAATATATTGATGAAGTTCTAAAGTCATCTAAATGGCTTGTGCTTGGAAGAAAGGGAACAGGAAAGACCGCAATATATGAGTATTTTAAAAAGACAGCTTTCAATGATATAAATCAATATAATGTCATTCCATTAAATTTTAAAGATTACCCTTGGCCCTTTCATAAAATGTACAAAGAATCTATGGAAGGTGAATTAACTGCATACCAAAAGAGTTGGCTTTATTTAATTACTGTAAAAGTTATTTCTCAAATCATAGCTTTAAAAGAAAAAAACGAAATAAAACTTTCTAAAGATTTATCTGCTTTAAAAAAATATTTTGAGAGCATATATGGCTCACCAAACCCAACTTTAATCGAAGTAATCAAGGGTAAACTACAACGAATTGAAAAAATTAGTTTTCCATCGGTTGACGGCCCTGCAGACATCTCTTTAAACACTGGAGAAATATCTTTCGAAGATCTTTCCAGAAGTACTGAATTAAAAGAGAAGTTACGATACAACGCCTTTAGCCTCTACAACTATTTATATAAAGTTCTGAAACAAGAAATAACGAGTGAAAAATTTCTTGTAATAATAGATCAACTTGATGAAAATTGGCTTACTGAAGAATTAGATGAGCATTCTAAAGTATTGATAAATCTAATTCATGCATGTCAGCACATTAATAAGGAGTTTAATAAGAATATCAAAGTTGTTGTAATGTTGAGAACTGATATTTATGACACATTAAGATTTAATGACAAAACCAAAATATACCAAGACAGTGCTATTGAAGTAAAGTGGGATGCCGAATCATTAGATGATATGTTTTTTGAACGTATCAAAAAATATAAGCCAGTCGTAATTTCACTAGATTTAGCTCAAAAATCCAACTCGATATTCGAGGTAAGAACAGTACGACATGGCGCATCACCGTTTAAGCATATTCTAAGGAGATCATTTTATCGGCCACGTGACATTATTGTTTTCATGAATAAAATTCGGTCAAATTATTCTAATTCTAAATCGGGGCTTTACACTTCAAATGACATCTATTCTGCCGAGAGAGATTATTCAATAAACATATATGGCGAACTTCTGGATGAATGGATAAATCAAAAGCCTTTAATTGAAAAATATTTAGGTATTCTGCAAAGTATCGGAGTTCAAACCTTCACATACAGCGAATATTCAGAAAAGTATTTAAAACAAATCGGCGATGTCTCAAAAGCAACCATCGATGAATCGCTTTTATTTTTGTTCCAAAATAGTATAATTGGACAAAAAATAAATGTCAATTGGGAATACTATTGCACTAATCCATATATTCAAATTGATTTTGACAAAATTTTCCATGTCAACAATGCCCTAAAAAACAGACTCAATCTAACTGAAGGACGTTCATAACTGCGCACAACATTGGTTTGGCGTAATTGGGGCTTGACGGAAAAAATCTCAACTTCAGTACATAGCCAAGCATCTGCTATCGGCTGGATCGTTAACTAATCCACCAGCGGTTCTTTGCTACGCTTCCAGTGCAGCTGGCTGCTTTACAATAACTTAACAATTTCGTTTCTTTATAGAATCACAGGCGGGCGGACGGAAGGCTAATTCCCAAACTACGCCAAGCCCTGAACGTTGGCGGTAATTAATATCAACACTCTGAAAGATGGATTTAACAAGATTAACAGAGCAAGTAAATAAAATCAAAGTAAAGAATGTGGTAGACATGCCACTTTTCTATGGACTTTGGGTACTTGCACTTACTGTTATATCTGCCATTTTCAAATCTCAGCTGGGTAACAATTGTCCTATTTTGTTTTGCCGGACTATTATTTTAATAGCGACATTCAGTTATTTTTTCTTCGCAATGAAGAATCCAGATTATTTAAGGTCTGAAGAATATCATTTACGAAAGCAATCTTTGGAAATACTGGGAGACAAGGAAAAATTACTGCCAATTGACGGGCAAAACATAGTTGACATTGCCAATCCATATCCAACACAATTAGAAGAAGGTAAAAACGAATCGGAAAGTTAATGTACAGAAGAGCATACATATTGACATTTGACAGAGACGACGTCAGAGATTATAGGACATTACATGAAAGTATTGTAAACTTGCCTAGTGTAATTACTTGGTGGCATTATATTAAGTCGTCTTACATCTTAATCGCAAACACAAATAATGCAACAGTTTTAAAGCAGGAAATAAAAGATGTAATGCCAGGTAAACGATTTTTATTGGTCGAGGTAAACATAAAAAATCGAAATGGCTGGCTACCTCAGGAAGCATGGGATTGGCTTAAAACTCAGTCAGAAAAGTTACGTTAAATAACTTTAACTACTCTGAAAATGGAAGAATTACGAAAAATAGTCACATTAATTGAACTAGTCAAGACTTAATCTGACAATTGGGATTAATTTTAAGTAACGACACTTAATTAATCAACCCCAAAAAGTCAGATTATGAATCAAGAAACTAAGTTAATTAAAACCAAGCTAGGTTTAATACAACTAGCCGAACAATTAGGAAATGTATCTCAGGCTTGTAAGATAATGGGTTACAGCCGGGATAGTTTGAAAATCCCTTGCCCCCGTATTCTCCGGTTCTTACCTTTCCACCATGTCTGTAAAGTATAATCACTCCGATACCTACTCCATGTATTTCTGCACGTTCACCTGCTACAACTGGCTGCCGCTGATACGTACAACCAACAGCTATGACCTGGTATATAACTGGTTCACTCTTTTACGTAAGAACAAGATAGAAACCATTGCCTATGTCATTATGCCTAACCATCTCCACTGCATACTCTATTTCCGCGAAACCGGTTTTAACCTGAATAAGATCATCGGCAATGCCAAAAGGTTCATGGCTTATGAAATAGTGAAAAGGCTGGAAGAAACCAAAGAGTCCGGGGTACTGGATATACTAAAAAAAGCGGTTACTGAAAGAGAAAGAAAAAAAGGCCAGGTTCACAAAGTATTCAAAGATTCTTTTGATGCCAAAGCGGTCTTTACGGATAGATTTCTTTTACAGAAACTCAATTATATTCATCACAACCCGGTTTCAGGAAAGTGGAAACTGGCGAAAGATTTTATATCCTATGAACACAGCAGTGCCTCCTTTTATGAAGAAGGAAGATGCATTCATTTTATGCCTTTGCATTACAGGGATATATAAGAAAAGGGATGTAAAAGCAGGGGTATACTCCATCGGGGTTTCACGCAAGTGTTTTCTTATTCAGGTGAATGCGGTGAAAACCCCGCTGAGACAAAAAGAAGGAAGATGTATTCATTTTCTGCCTTTGCATTACAGGGATATATAAGAAAAGGGATGTAAAAGCAGGGGTATATTCCATCGGGGTTTCACGCAGGAGTCTTCTTATCCAGGTGAATGCGGTGAAAACCCCGCTGAGACAACGGGATATATAAGAAACCATATACAAAGACAGGATATATTCCATCGGGGTTTCACGCAAGAGTCTTCTTATCCAGGTGACTGCGGTGAAAACCCCGCTGAGACAACAAGACAGGCTCTTGGGCAGGTTGGCTTCTGTGCTGTGGGTTTGTGTGCCTGACCATGTGCCTGACTTGCAGCGTTAGCTTGTTAGAGTGGTCGTGTCGCTGGGTTTGTCTGTCTGGACCGGGATAAATTTTATCAACTTCTTAATTCTTTGGTTTTTGCTTTAATGTATTCCTCCTTGTTCTTCTTCACTTCTTTCAGTTCCGCTTTTCTATCCTTATTAATGTCGTAATATTTTTCAGACCATATTCCAATTTCAATCATTAATGGCAGCAAGTCAATTCCTTTTAATGTGAGTTTATACAAAACTTTTGCCTTGCTGTCTGGGTGACTAAGTTTTTCAATCACTCCATTTTCTTCTAATGTCAGCAATCGGGAAGCCAAAATGTTGGTTGCAATTCCTTCGGCTGACTTTAAAAAGTCGCCATAGGTGCATTGTTTTGCATACATCAAATCTCTGATAATCAGCAGCGACCACTTGTCTCCCCACACATCAAGGGAGCAACTTACGGGGCAATCTGACCTTCTATTATTCTTAGGCATAAAAAATATTTATTTAATTTACTTGCATATTGCAAGTGATATTGTATGTTTGCACTTGCAATATGCAAGCGAAATTACAATTTAAATTTTAAAGCTAATAAAAATGAATAAGAATATTTTAATAACAGGGGCTTCTTCTGGCTTTGGTTTACTTATCGCAAATGAGCTACACAGAAAGGGTTACAATATAATTGGTACAAGTCGAAATCCCGAAAAAATGCGGTCGGTTCTACCCTTCAAAATGATTGAATTAGACCTTGATTCAGAACAGTCAATAAACACTTTGCCTGAAAGAATTTTCAAAGAAATAGGGCAATTAGATGTTCTTATCAACAATGCCGGCTTTTTAGTTACTGGTATTGCTGAAGAAATACCTATCGAGTTAGGTAGAAAGCAGTTTGAAACAAACTTTTGGGGAACTATCAAAGTAACAAATGCAGTATTGCCCTATTTCAGGAAACAAAAATTTGGTAAAATAATTACTGTTGGCTCAATTACAGGGCTTGTTGCATTTCCAAACACTTCTTACTATGCAGCTTCCAAACATGCTTTGGAAGGATATTTCAAAGCATTACGCTATGAATTATCAGAGTTTAGTATTCGTGTAGCCATGATTGAACCGGGTTCTTTCAAAACAAATATTTTGAATAATTCGTCAACAACCTTAAATAAAATTGAAGACTACAACCCATTAAGGAACAAAAATGAAAAATACACAAATTACATAGTAGAACAAGCTGAAGACCCGGCAATGGTTGCAGCAAAAGTGCTTAAAGTGGTTGAAACAGATAAGCCTCAATTTAGAAATTTGGTTGGAAAAGGTTTATCTGTGTTAATTACGTTACAACACTTTGCTTATGGGATGTTAGAAAAAACAATTCTTAAGCAATTAAACAAAGCTTAATAATGAAACATACAATTCTTCTAACAATTTTAATATTACTTAAAATGACAACACCAAATGCACAAAGTAGTAATTACACTTACGCTACAGTTCCCACTCAGTTCGTGGAAGCTAACGGAATAAAATTCGCCTACCGTTCTTATGGTAAGCAAGGTGAAATTCCTGTTATTTATTTTAATCACTTAACGGCAAACCTTGATAATTGCGACCCAAAAATTATGGATGCCATTGCGGCACATCGGCATATAATTTCTTTTGACTATCGTGGTGTTGGTGCAACCACTGGTGAGCAGGGAACGAGTATTGCTGATATGGCAAAAGATGCTATTGCTTTGATTCATGCCCTGGGATACAAACAAGTAGATATAGTAGCTTTTTCAATGGGCGGTTTTATTACTCAGGAATTACTTTTAGCAGAACCGCAGTTGGCTCGTAAAATAATACTTGCCGGCACAGGTCCAAGAGGCGGAGAAGGTGTTAGTGCCGTGGTTGGGTTAACCTATAAGGATATTTTTAAAGGGCTATTCACATTCAGAGACCCCAAGTTTTATTTATTCTTTACACAAAACAAAGTGGGTAAAGTAGCTGCAAAAGATTTTCTGAAAAGATTAAAAGAAAGAACAGCAAACCGTGATAAGAAAGTAAAACTAAGTGTTTTGAAAAAGCAACTGAAAGCTATCGAAGCATGGGGACATGATACTCCAGCCGATTTGAGTGTATTTAAACATTCAGTGTTAGTTGCTAATGGCGACAACGACAGAATGGTGCCGACACCCAATTCTTACGACTTAGCAAAGCGTTTTCCAAATGCAGAACCAGTAGTAATTTACCCAAATTCCGGACATGGCGGAATATTTCAATATCATGAAGAATTTCTTAAAAAAGCATTGCCATTTTTAACTAAATAAGAAATCAAATAAAAATAGAAATAATGAAAGCATATCAAGTAAAGCGCTACGGCAAAAAAGAAAAACTGCATCTAACAACAATGGCAGAACCTGTTGTAAAGGAAAATGATGTATTGGTGCAAATACATTCAGCAGGTGTCAACCTTTTAGATTCAAAAATAAGAGACGGTGAATTCAAAATATTTTTACCATACAAAACTCCTTTTGTTTTGGGTCATGATGTTGCAGGTGTCGTAACGAAAATTGGTTCAAGAGTAAGCAAGTTCAAAGTTGGTGATGAAGTTTATTCAAGACCTGCTGATTTCAGAATAGGAACTTTTGCAGAATTTATTTCTGTCAATGAAAAAGATGTTGCAATGAAACCAAAAAATATTTCAATGGAGGAAGCTGCATCTATTCCATTGGTTGGCTTAACAGTTTGGCAGGCACTTTTTGAAAAAGCAAACCTGAAAAAAGGACAGAAGGTTTTCATACAAGCAGGTTCAGGTGGTGTCGGAACATTTGCAATTCAGTTTGCTAAACATTTAGGTGCAACTGTGGCAACAACTACAAGTGCTGCAAATATAGCTTTGGTAAAAAGTTTGGGTGCTGATGTTGTGATTGATTACAAGAAAGATGATTTTGAAACCGAGCTGAAAGATTATGATGTAGTGTTGAACAGTCAAGATAAAAAGTCGCTTGAAAAGTCGTTGCGAATATTAAAGCCAGCCGGAAAAGTTATTTCCATTTCCGGTCCGCCTGATGTGGACTTTGCAAAACAAATTAATGTGAATTGGTTTTTGAAAATGGTAATGAAATTTTTGAGTGCAGGAATTAAGAAAAAAGCCAAACGACTTGGCGTAAACTTTTCTTTTTTATTTATGAGATCAGAAGGCGAACAACTAACCCAAATTACAAAACTCATAGAGGCAGGTGTTATAAAACCTGTGATGGATAAAGTGTTTCCATTTGAGCAAACCAATGAAGCAATGGCTTATGTTGAAGCTGGTCGTGCAAAAGGGAAAGTGGTTGTCAAGGTGAAGTAATTTCCCCTACGAAAAACAACATATTGTAGCATGAAGAGTTTCTGTCATTCGGCAAAAACGAAACCGCCTTTAAGCGGTTTTTCTTTTTTCCTCTTTTCTGGGGTTGGGTTTTGTTCCTTCAAATTTAAGGACTGATTGTCATGTGTTGGGTATTGCAGCTCTTTTGCAAGGTTGGCTTTGTGATGAGGGTTTTTTGTGCCTTGCAAATGTGCTGCAATGTGCGGTGGACTATTAGAGACTCCGCCTTGAATGTCTTGTTGCTTGAAGGAGAACGGAATTTCATTTTTGGGTTGCGTACAACAGGGATATATAAGAAAAGAAATGTAAAAGCAGGGGTATACTCCATCGGGGTTTCACGCAAGTGTTTTCTTATTCAGGTGAATGCGGTGAAAACCCCGCTGAGACACAAAAAAGCCGCTCAATAAAAGCGGCCTTGTACTCGGGATGGGAGTTGAACCCACACTTGCATTGCTGCAAACAGGATTTTAAGTCCTGCGTGTCTACCAGTTCCACCACCCGAGTGAAGCTTTCTTTTAATATGCTCTTATTTTTACTATCACCAACAGTATCTTAAGCCCTGCGTCTACCTCCCGATGGCTATCGGGATCACCACCCGAGTGAAACTTAATTATTCCTTTTTCATCTTTACACTCCTTGTGGCTATCGTCCCGATGACTATCGGGAACCCCCGTGAAACCGAAAAGAGAAAAAAAATCCCGGAGGTCCGGGATTAATTTTTGAGCGGAAAACCGGGCTCGAACCGGCCACCTCGACCTTGGCAAGGTCGCGCTCTACCAAATGAGCTATTTCCGCAGTTTGGAACGTTAAAAACGTTAAAGTCGTTAAAGTCGTTAAAATCGTTTAAGACGTTAAAGTCGTTTAAAGGTTAGAACCCTGCAACGTTTGAAACGTTTGCAACGATTTTAACGTATGGAACGATTTAAACGATATATAAAGAACTTACTTATTTTTCGGAGTGCAAAAATAAGCCTTGCGCTGTTACAATAAAAATTTTATTTGTAAGTGGGGTTATACAGGGTATTCGCTGGTACGTTAACTTTTGGCTGGCCCTTATACCGGTGTGTGTACAGGTTATAGCAGCCGCCTAAGATAAAAGCAACCACCAGGAATACCTGGCAGAACCAGATAAAACGGGAAGTGGATACCCAGTTATGAGTAAGATCCTTATGCCTGGTGTCGATGATTTCCTGACTCATTTTATTATAATTTGCTGTGCAAAAATAAGGGCTGGGGATCAAAAAAAATTATTTGCCGCCAACAATTTCTGAAAAGGTCTTTTTCTTCTGTATAAAATGCGCCCAAACCGCCGAGCCATGGTACCATCCGCCCGGCTTTCCATCCCTCCGGGCAGGGAACACCGAATATTTTTGTTTCCGGAAAAGCCAGTCTGCAAAATGCAGGTGCGCCCGGAGTATGGCCATGAAATACCCGCCATCGCCACCCAGTAAAGCACGCCATGCCGCCACGACATCCAGCAGTATCCGGAAGGGGATCTTCCAGAGGGCCTCGCCAAATGAAAAATTTTTTGCCTGCATGATGAGATTATTGCGGAAATTCAGGAAGGTCTTGCGGCTGTTGCCCCGGGGCAAGGTACCGCCCCCCACATGGTATACCACCGATGCCGGCTGAACAAATATCTTATACCCGGCCAGCTGCATACGCCAGCACAGGTCGATCTCTTCCTGGTGTGCAAAAAAGTATTCATCCAGTCCGCCTACTTCGTGGTAAACAGATGCCCTCACAAAAAAAGCTGCACCGCTTGCCCAGAAACACTGCTGCACCGTATCGTATTGCCCGCTATCTTTTTCACAATCATCAAATACCCGGCCCCGTGAAAACGGGTAACCAAATGCATGGAGCCAGCCACCGCAGGCGCCTGCAAATTCAAAGCTGGTCTTATCGGCATAGGCCAGCATTTTTGGCTGGCAGGCAGCAATGGTCTTATCAGGCTCCATCAACCCGATCACCGGCTCGATCCAGCCGGGGGTAACTTCCACATCACTGTTCAGCAAAACATAGTAATCGGCCTGCACCTGTTTGAGGGCCGTATTATACCCTTTGGCAAACCCTTCATTGGCGGGGTTCTGTATCACCTGCACCTGCGGGTACTGCTGCCGGAGAAAAGCAAGGCTGTCGTCCGTAGAAGCATTGTCGGCCACGATAATTCTTTTATTGGGATAGGTTGATGCGGTCACGGAAGGCAGGAACTGCTCCAGGAATCTCTTCCCGTTCCAGTTCAGGATAACGATGGCTACTGATGGATTTGTCATTGGTTGCTTCAGGTGGCCGAGGGCGGTACTTTTTTTGAACCATAACTTGTCCCGCCACCGGCGGGATAGGCACATAGGAAACATAGAAGCCATATAGTATTAACTATGTGTACTATGTTTCTATGTGGTTCAAATTGTACTGAAACCCGGACAGCACAAACATACTTATAACTTATAACTTATAACTCCTAACTTAATGCTTATTTTTACTGCATGTTTACCCAATTATTCAACTGGCGTACAGCGCTGGCCCTGGTTGCGATAGCCATTGTCAGCGGCACCATCTTTTATTCGCAATACCTGGCAAAAAAGATCGCCATCGATGAAAGAAAAAAAGTGAATGTATGGGTCCAGTCCTTAAAAACAAGGGCTGCCACAACGGATGGCTCCGCTTTAGCGCTTACCAATATCATAACCTCCGAGAACAGGGATATCCCCATCATTGAAACAGATGAATACGATAACCCCTCGGGCGCCGGTCTGAACCTGGATACGGTGCAGATCAAAAAAGACAGCAATTACCTGAGAAGGAAAGTAGCCGAATTCAAAAAAGAAAATGAGGCCATCTCCGTTGAAATAAACAAGGATCCCCTCATCATAAACAAATATTACTACGGCGATTCTGAACTGCTGAAGGAAGTGCGGTACTACCCCATCATACAGCTGATCATTGTGGCGCTGTTCATCATCATTACGCTGATCGCTGTTTCTACCCGCAACAAATCGACCCAGAACCAGGTATGGGCGGGCATGGCCAAAGAAACGGCCCACCAGCTTGGCACACCGCTTACTTCCCTGCAGGGCTGGGTGGAGATGCTGAAAGAGATGCCGGGCATGGAAAAGATCGTTCCGGAAATGACCAAGGATGTGGACCGTCTTAAACTGGTAAGCGACCGCTTTGGAAAGATCGGCAGCACCCCCCAGCTGGAAGAGAACAACATTGTTACCCAGGTGGAGAATATGGTGGCATATATTAAAAGGAGGTCGCCGGATAAAGTGAGTTTCAGCATCGACAGTTATGGCGAAAACGAGATAAAAGCCCTGATCAATGGCCCCTTATTTGACTGGGTGATCGAAAATTTATTAAAGAATGCGCTGGATGCCATGGAAGGAAAAGGCAGCCTGGCCATCGGCATAAAAAATGAGACCACGCAGGTTATTGTGGATGTGACCGACTCGGGTAAGGGGATCAGCAAAAAGAATATTGCCCGGGTCTTCAAGCCGGGTTTCACCACCAAAAAACGTGGCTGGGGACTTGGCCTCACCCTCTGCAAACGCATCATTGAACAATACCATAAGGGCGAACTGTTTGTAAAGCATTCCGAGCCGGGAAAGGGAACCACGTTCCGGATCGTGTTGAAGAAATAGCTGCAAGGTTTTCTGAACCACATAGGACATAGGGAACATAGAAGCCAAATAAAAAAGCGAAGTCTGTAACTTCGCTTAGTGCCCGAGACTGGATTCCAACCAGCATCCCGCCACAGGCGGGACCACCACCAATGTGGGGTGTCTACCAACTTCGCCAATCATATTTTGAAGCCTGGTTTTTAATAATAAAAAAGCGAAGTCTGTAACTTCGCTTGTGCCCGAGACTGGATTCGAACCAGCATCCCGCCACAGGCGGGACCATCACCAATGTGGTGCGTCTACTAATTTCGCCAATCATATTTTGAAGCCTGGTTTTTATTAATAAAAAAGCGAAGTCTGTAACTTCGCTTAGTGCCCGAGACTGGATTCCAACCAGCATCCCGCCACAGGCGGGACCACCACCAATGTGAAGCATCTACCAATTTCGCCAATCATATTTTGAAGCCTGGTTTTTAATAATAAAAAAGCGAAGTCTGTAACTTCGCTTGTGCCCGAGACTGGATTCGAACCAGCACGCCGTTTCCAGCGCCACCACCTCAAGGTGGTGCGTCTACCAATTTCGCCACCCGGGCCCTGAGTTTGCAAATGTAAAAGATTGGCGGGGCATAAAAAAACAAAAGCTTAGCTGTGAGGGATATTAATTTGAACCACGTAGATACATAGGGAACGCAGAAGCCACAAAGAACAACCTATGTGGCCTATGTTTCTATGTGGTTCAGGGGAACTTTTTAATTATCTTGTAAAAAATTAGATGATGGGAACCGAGATCAAATGCCCGAACTGCGGGCACCAGTTTGAGCTGAATGAAAGCCTGAAAAATGAAGTGGAGAAAGAACTGCGCAGCAAAATGCTGGACTGGCAGAAGAAAAAAGAAGAGGAATTTGAAAAACAGAGAACGGCCATTGAAACGGCTGCCCGGAAAAAAGCAGGCGACGAACTGTCGGCCAAACTGAACGTGCTGGAAGAGGAAGCCAAACTAAAAACACAGCAGCTGCAGGAAATGCAGAAGAAGGAGCTGGAACTGCTGCGGGAACGATCGGCCCTGGAAGAGAAGCAGAAGAACTTTGAGATGGAACTGGAGAAACGCTTCCTGGAAAAACGGAAAGAGATCGAAGACAGCACCATCAAACGGGAGCAGGAACTGTTTGACCTGAAGACCCGTGAATACAAACTGCAGATGGCGCAGCAGCAGAAATTAATTGAGGAGTTGAAAAGAAAAAGCGAACAGGGCAGCATGCAGTTGCAGGGCGAAAGCCAGGAGACCCTGCTGGAAGATATCCTGAAAGAGAATTTCCCCTTTGATCTTGTGGCAGAAGTGGGCAAGGGCGTGGAAGGCGCCGACTGCATCCAGACCATCCGCAACAACAGCGGCCTGGCCTGCGGCAAGATCATTTATGAAAGCAAGCGTACCAAAACATGGAGCAACAACTGGGTTGATAAACTAAAAGCAGATAAACGGAATACCGGCGCCGATGTGGCCATCCTGGTAACGCAGGCCTTTCCCAAAGACATGGACCGCTTTGGCGAAAAGGACGGGATCTGGATCTGTGGCTTTACCGAAGTGAGCAGCCTGGCGCATGCACTGCGCAGCGGCATCATCAAGATCTATGATGCGCAGAAGGCACAGGAAGGCAAGGGCGACAAGATGCAGATGCTTTACAACTTTCTCACCGGCAACGAATTCCGCGGACAGATGGAAGCCATCGTGGAAGGTTTCATGGCCATGAAGCAAAGCATTACCCGGGAGCGGGTACAGATGGAAAAGATATGGAAGGAACGGGAAAAGCAACTGGAAAAAGTGCTGCTCAGCACCAGCGGCATGTATGGTTCGGTAAAAGGGATCGCCGGCGCTTCGGTAGGTGATATCCCGTTGCTGGAAGGATCAACGGATGAGGAAGCAATGGATGATCAATGAGCCGTTAGCACCCAGGTAAGGAAATTATTATTGAACGAGAGGTAGTGAACAACCAGTTCCGTTTCATTCTTGAAAAGGCAATGCAGTTTTCCTTCTGTATGATCTCCCCGGACCGACTGCAATACCATGCCCCTCTTAAAATCCACCGACCGCTTCCCCCACCATTTAAACACAGATTCCTTTACGCTCCAGCAAAGGGTGAGGCATTGGGTATTGGTCATCAGGCATTGGGTATTGAGCATTTTCATTTCAGCCTCACTCAAAAATTTTTTCTGGAGGATCCCGATCTTATCATTCACCATTTCAATGTCCACCCCCACCCTGTACGCCGTGCTTACGATCGCCGCTGCATAATCCCCGCAATGCGAAATGGAAAAATGAAACGGCTCATCTTCGAGGTAGGGCTTTTTGGTGTCGGCAACCTGGATCAGCGCTACCGGGAAGGCGGGAAACATCTCTTTCAGCAACAAACGGCCGGCCAGGTGCTGCAGGCGCTTATGCCGGTGACTGATATTTTTCTGCAGGGGCACCTGTGCTAAAAAAAAATCTTCCGCTTCCGCAATATGCCATACCGCCATTTTTGTGGATTCGTTAATATTTTGTTGATAAACCAGCGGCATTTAGGCAATTAAAAATTAAGAATTAAAAATTGAAAATTTAGTTTTACAAATTAACAAATTAACCGGTTAACGGATCAACTAATTAACGGATTAACAGATCAACCAATTAACAGATTAACAGACCAACCAATCAACGAACCACCAATGATCTTAAGCGACAAGCGCATTTTAGAAGAAATAGGAAAAGGAACCATCAAGATCGAACCCTACGACCGGGAATGCCTGGGCAGCAACAGTTACGACGTACATTTGGGCAAACACCTGGCCCGCTATACAAACAAGGAACTGGATGCCAAAAAACACAATACGATCGAGCACTTTGAAATACCCGAAGAAGGGATCGTTTTATACCCGCATGAATTTTACCTGGGCGTAACAGAAGAATACACCGAAACGCATGCCCATGTTCCCTTCCTGGAGGGCAAATCCAGTACGGGCAGGCTGGGCATCGACATCCATGCCACAGCCGGAAAGGGTGATGTGGGCTTTTGTGGCAACTGGACACTGGAAATTTCCGTTAAACAACCGGTAAAAGTGTATGCCGGCATGCCCATCGGCCAGTTGATCTACTTCCCGGTGGAAGGAGAGATCGAAGTAAAATACAACCAGAAGAAAAATGCCAAGTACAGCGGCCAGCATAACAAGCCGGTGGAAAGTATGATGTGGAAGAACAGCTTTTGATCTAAACTACTCAATATGCACCTGCAATTTTTCCGGTCCGCAAGAGGGAGTATGCTATTCCTGCTCAGTTTGCTTATAGGCAGTACTTCATTTGCTCAATTGAAACCTGCCCTGGCAGATTCTTTCCTGAATTTTATCAATGCCAATAAGAACAGGGCCTCCGTGTATATTACCCGGAATGATACAGCCATTGCCTCACTGAATGAGAACAAACTGATGCCGCTGGCCAGCACCGTAAAGATCATGGTGGCCATTGAATTTGCCCGGCAGTCGGGACATGATATGATCAATGAGAACAATTATGTGACTTTGAGCGAACTGGATAAATACTATATCCCCAATACCGACGGAGGAGCCCACCCGGCCTGGCTCGATTATGCCAAAAAAAATAAACTGCTAAAAGGCGACAGCGTTAAACTGGTTGACGTAGCCCGTGGCATGATCATCTTCAGCAGCAATGCCAATACCGAATACCTGATGGACCTGCTGGGTTTTGATAATGTAAAAGAGAATATCAGCCTGTTCAACCTGAAACAACACACGGCCATTTTTCCCCTTGTGGGATCGATATTCCTTTACCAGCTTCCCAAAAAAACAACCGAAGACAAACTCCTCAAAACGATCAGCGGGTACTCGGATAAGAAGTACAGCATGGAAGCGTACGATTATCACCTGAACATGAAAGAAGACAGCAGTTATAAAGCAAGGTTCAGGCTCGGAGAATTTTCGATGAAGCTGCAGAAAATGTGGAGCGACCGCCTGCCGGCTTCCACTGCAAAAGAGTATGTGCAGGTGGCACAGGCGCTGAATAAACGGGAAGTACTGGACGAAGGATCCTTTTTTACCATCGCCGAAGTACTGGAGTTTCCGATGGAGAACAAAGCCTTTCAGTCGGTATTCAAACACTATGGCGTGAAAGGCGGCAGCACCGGCTTTGTGCTTACACACGTAATTTATTTCACCATGAAGAACGGAACCCGGATGGAACTGGCCATTTTCTTCAATGACCTTAACCCCGAAGAAGAACAGAAACTGGAAGGCTGGCTGGATCCGTTTGAAGCACAGGTGATGTTTGATGCGGCTTTCAGGGAGCGTGTCAAATTCTAATTAAGCTTCCAGATCGCATAATTCAATATAGAAGCAAAACTCACCCAACTTATATATGGCACCAGCAACCAGGCTGCTGCAGATGAGATCTTCCCAAACCAAAGAATAGTGATGAAGATCATGATCCACATCAGGATGATCTCGGCAAAGGCCCAGCCGGGCAATTGCAGTTTGAAGAAAATAAATGACCAGAAAAAATTCAATGTCAGTTGTACGGCAAATAAAATGATCGCAGTTTGTTTGATGTTTTTATCCGTTTCCGCTTTCCACACTAAAAATAAAGCGATCCCCATCAGGATATAAAGTACCGTCCATACCGGGGCAAATATCCAGTTCGGCGGATTGAACCAGGGCTTGCTGGCTGTTACATACCAGCCGTTAACTCCCGAAGAAGTAAAGAAACCGGCGGAAGCCCCTACTAAAAGCGGAACCAGTATGGATATTATTAACTTCATCCCTGTTCAACGTTCTGTATAAGGAAATGTTCAGATCTTACCGGTCTTTTTGTAATACGCGATCAAAAACCCTGTCACTTCATCATAACTCAATACGCCCTGCGGTTGCTGGTTACGTTTTAAATAAACACCATAGATCCACCGCCACACCGGCTCAATGGGATTCCGGTGGCGGAGATAGAATTTCTTCCACGCTTTCAGGTCTTCCTGCACTTCGGGCGCCAGTTGTTTGCGGAATTGTTTGGAAGCCAGGGAATCTGTTTCAAAAAGATTCCGGTTGCTGTACATGAACAGGTCGAGGTAAACAGAATAATGCAGCAGTTTATCGTTGGAAGAAGCCGCAGCCAGGTAACCCACAAAATTTGCCTCCATCTCTTTGGCATAACCCAGCTGGTGCGCCACTTCATGGCTGGTGGTGAACGGTTGCAGGAATTCCGGCACCAGGGTATTCACCTGCGCTTCGCCGGTAAAGGGATTATAGTAACCCGTAAAACCCATGTAGTTCCCCAGCCAGCTCCACAAAGAAGGTTTCAGCGAAACAGGATCGTACTGCATGAACGGGTAAATTGTTTGTGCCTGTTTATACGCATGGGTGACCCGGGAGAATAATTCTTTTTTTGAGGGATAGTTGATCCTGCCATCCAGCATCATTTGCTTCGACCCGTTCACTTTTTCCAGCAGCAGGGCATTGATCTTCTTCAGGTCATCTGTAGAATATTTTTCCATCTTCAGCCCCAGCTGGCTTGCTATGCCTGCCCGGTTATAATTGATGCCCCAAAGAAAGTTAAAACTGATGTAGATGACCAATAGCACGTTAAACGCATAGCCCGTTCCTGCCAGGAAGCTTTGAACCGAGACCCTTCTTTTAAGAACAGCCCGTATGCCCTTACCCAACCGTATGATAAGCCATAAGATGGCTGCCCCATACAGGATATCCCCGAAGCTGAACGGGATCCAACCCAGCAGGTACCTTAAAACCCGGCTTATCTGCGGGTAAATACCGTTTGAATACCGGCTTTCCACCCGTGCAGGGTCAAGGGAAAAAAGATGGATCGAGACCGCCAAAGCAAGCAGCAAAAGGGTAAGCAACAGGGATTTTTTGAACTTCATATCTTCCCTAAAAGTAATAAAAGCTAAGCCAATGGCTCCCGGGGGTATAAAATCCAAATTTTGAACCTTAAAATTGACAGAATTCCCCTACCTTTGCCGTCCTTTAAACCATACGTAATGGCGGGTAAACGGGCATTTGAGATAGCATTTGTAGGGTTGAAACCGGGTATCCATGAGTTCAGTTACGAGGTGGACGACAAGTTCTTTGCTGAAAGGGGAAACCCGGACTTCAACCATTGCCAGGCAAATATCAAGTTGCAGCTCGACAAAAAAAGCAGTTTCATGCTGCTTAAATTTGAGATCGGCGGCAAAGCGGATGTTACCTGCGACCGTTGCGGCAATCCCCTGAAGATGGACATCTGGGACGAGTTCAACATGCTGGTGAAGCTGGTGGAGAACCCCGACGAGATGAATGAACAGGAAGAAGACCCGGATGTGTTCTATATCTCCCGGAACGAAAGTCATATTGACGTGGGTAACTGGATATATGAATTCGTGCTGCTGAGTTTTCCTTTACAGAAAATGTGCAGTGAAGAAGAGATGGGCGGGCCGCAATGCAACAGGGAAGTGCTGGAAAAACTGAAAGCCATGGAAGTAAAACAGCAGGAGGACAATGCCAACCAGCTTTGGAAAGGACTGGAGCAGTTCAAAAAAGCAAAGAAGGAAAGGACCAAAAAGTAAAATCAATTTTAAAAAATAAAAATCAAGCGATATGCCAAATCCAAAAAGGCGCCACTCACAGCAACGCAGTGCAAAAAGAAGGACGCATTACAAGGCTACCGAACCAACGTTGAGTGTTGACAAAACAACCGGTGAAACACATGTACGCCACCGTGCCCATGTAAGCGAAGGAAAATTATACTACAAAGGAAAATTAGTGGCTGAAAAAGCTCCGCTTAAAGCATAATATTTTTTCAAAGTATCAATTCTAATTCCGAAATTCGTTAAACCGGGTTTCAGAATTAGAATTTTGTATTTATAGGATATCACGGCAACCTTTGCTTAAAAAAATTGTTTTAGCCACAAAGCCCCGAAGGCACAAAATAAAAAACTTCGTTTTTTATTCCTTCGTGACTTAGTGCCTTAGTGGCTGCACTTTTTCTTTCGAAGTAAGAAACTACCTGTTATTGTGATCCCGCATTCTTAACTTAAAGCTGATTGAAATGAATATTGGTCTGGACATGATGGGTGGCGACTTTGCCCCGCTGGAAGCGGTAAAAGGCGCCGCTGAGTTCTTAGCGTCTGCTGCTGACAATATTCATCTTACGCTGATCGGCGATGAGGAAAAGATAAAAGAACATCTTAAAGATCATCCCATACCCGCCGGTAAATACAGCATCGTTCATGCCGCACAGGTGATCGGAATGAATGAACATCCCACCCGGGCTTTAAAGGAAAAACAGCGATCTTCCATCGCCATCGGTTTTCACCTGCTGGCAGGCGGAAAAACAGATGCGTTCATCAGTGCCGGCAATACCGGGGCCATGATGGTGGGCTCCCTCTTCAGCATCAAAGCCATTGAAGGGGTACTGCGGCCCACCATTGGTGCTTACATGCCCCGCGAGAACGGCAGCCTGGGCCTGTTGGTTGATGTGGGCCTGAACGCCGACTGCAAACCCGAGAACCTGAACCAGTTTGCCATACTCGGTTCTTTATTTGCCAAACACATCCTCAATTTTGACGAACCCAGGGTAGGATTGGTGAACCTGGGCGAAGAAGAGGGCAAAGGAAATATCCTGGCACAGGCAACCTATCCTTTATTGAAAGAGAACAAACAGATAAATTTTGTTGGCAACATAGAAGGCCGGGATATTTTATTGAACAAGGCCGATGTGCTTGTTTGTGAGGGTTTCACCGGCAACGTGGTATTGAAACTTGCCGAAAGTATTTACGATATTGTAAAGCGCCGCAACATCCACGATGAACATTTCGACCGTTTTAATTTTGAACAATACGGCGGCGTTCCTGTACTGGGCGTGGCCAAACCCGTCATCATCGGCCACGGCATCTCCCACGCCATGGCATTCAAGAATATGATACGCATTGCATCCCGCATGCTGGAGATCGACCTGATGGGAAAGATGAAGGCAAGTTTCCTGGAGCAGGCATAAGCAGGTATTACATACAATCCTCTACTCTTTTTTTACGTATCCCACCGCCTGTCCGGCTCAGCAACCGCCTGGCTTCTGTCAAAATTTTACATCAATCCTGTTATACATAATTATTACCCTTTATCCCTTTTAAGTTTTCTGTACGAAGCAATTAGTACATTTTCACATAGCCATTTTATTAAAGTATAGCAAAACTACTAGTCATGAAAACAATTTTTCTCCTGGTAACGGCATTGCTGTTATCGGCAATGCTCACCGCACAGAACAAGCCCGGCAAGATACTGGGCACCATCATCAACCCGGATAAAAAACCGGTGGAGTCTGCCACCATCCAGTTATTAAAGGCCGATAGCAAGGCACTGGTGAAGGCAGCCATCACCGATAAGGCCGGTAATTTTTCCTTTGAAAGGATCGCCGAAGGAAAGTACATCGTCAGCACATCGGCATCGGGCTTTTCAAAAAAGATGAGTGAGGTGGTGGAGATCACCGCGGCCAAACCCGATGTGGAACTGGCATCCATCGAACTGAGCAGCCAGGCAAAAGCAATGGAAGGCGTGACCGTGGTTGCACAAAAACCTTTTATTGAACAGAAACTCGACCGCACCGTGGTGAACGTTGAAGCATCTCCCACCAATGCAGGCGCCACTGCCCTGGAAGTGCTGGAAAAATCTCCCGGCGTTAGCGTGGACAACGACGGCAACATCAGCCTGAAGGGAAAACAGGGTGTCATCATCATGATGGATGGGAAACAAACCTATCTCTCCGGCGCCGACCTTGCCAATGTATTACGCAACATGCCGGCATCGGCATTGGACCAGATCGAGATCATGAGCAACCCATCTGCAAAATATGATGCATCGGGAAATTCAGGGCTCATCAACATCAAAACAAAGAAAAGCAAGACCAAAGGCTCCAACGGAAGCATTACCCTGGGCAACACCAGCGGGCTGTTCCGCAAGGACGGAAAAGAAGAGATACTGTGGAAGCCCACCGTTTCGGTGAACTATAATTACAAAAAGAATAAAGTAAACTTCTTTACAAATCTTGTTTACAATTACCGGGAAGGAAGAGGGGCGCTTGACATCACCAGCCGCTATTACGAGAATGAGAAGCAACTCGACAGCATCAATAAGGTGAATACCTCGTTCCGCTTCCGGAATAATAATTACACCCTGAAACTGGGCATGGATTATACCCCCAACAAGAAGAATTCATTCGGCATCGTGCTGAACGGGTTTTTATTTGCCGGCCGCCCTACCCCAACCACCAATACCACGTTCTCCACGCTGGACGGAACCATATTCTCCCGGTTGAACTCAAAAACGATCAACGAACTGAGCTGGAAGAATTTCAGCACCAACCTTAATTACAAACATACATTCGACACTACCGGAACGGAGATCACGCTTGACCTGGATTATGCCCACTACAAGAATGTGTCTGACCAGTTGCTGAGCACAGGCTTCTTCGACGGAAATTTTAACCAGACATCCGATTCAATGTACCTGCGTGGTCACCTGCCGTCCGGTATCAACATCTATTCCATCAAATCTGATTTCACAAAACCATTTAGGAACGGTTTAAGGCTGGAAGCAGGTATCAAATCAAGCTATGTGAAATCGGATAACCTGGTTGATTATGTCCGCAAGTCGGGCAGCAACTGGGTACCCGATTCACGGAACAACCATTTCATTTACGACGAGAATGTGAATGCAGCATATATCAATGCAAGCAGGGAGTTCAATAAAAAATGGAATGTGCAGACCGGTCTGCGCCTGGAGAACACCAATACAAAGGGTGTACAGGTATCAGATAATTCAACCGTTAAGCGCAACTATGTAAGCTTATTCCCCTCTGCATTTGTTAGCTATACCGTGAATGCAAAGAACATGCTGACCGTTTCTGCCAGCAGGAGGTTGCAGCGCCCCAATTACCAGGACCTGAACCCGTTCACTTTCTTCCTCGATTCACTGAGTTTCCGCCAGGGTAACCCATACCTCACGCCGCAGTTCTCCTGGAACTATGAACTGAAGCATACATACAATGGTAAGATCACCAGCACCCTGAATTATACAGCTACCAATGATGTGATCTCGCAGATCATAAAACGGAGGAAGGGAAGCAATAACGAGATCGTCGGTTTCCTTACCATCGACAACATCGCCAGATTCACCAACATAGGCCTGGCCATCAGTGCCCCGGTGAAAGTAGCAAAGTGGTGGAACGTGAACCTCTATGGCAATGTGTACCGCAACCATTACCAGGGCACGTACATTTCCATTGAAAACAACCAGTCGAATGTGGTTGACCTCGACATTTCCTTTACCTCGTTCAGCTTTAATGTAAACAACAGCTTTACCCTGGGCAAAGGATGGATCGCAGAACTGAGCGGCTGGTACAATTATAAAAATGTACAGCAGCTATCGCTGAACAACCCGATGGGCCAGATGAACATCGGCCTGGCAAAAAATAATTTACTGAAAGGAAAAGCCAGTCTCCGCATAAATGCACGAGACCCCTTTGGCTGGCAGCGTTACAGCGGGCTTACCCGGTACGGCAATGTGGACATATCCATCCGCAACCGCTGGGACAACCGGCAATACGGCATAAACTTTACCTACCGCTTTGGAAAGCAGCAGGGACAGAGCCGCCGCAAATCTGCCACCGAAGAAGAACAACAGAGAGTGGGTGCAGGAAGCTAAAGTATAGTTGGTGTTGTTTCAAAGACCATCCGTGATTGGCGGATGGTTTTTTATTTTAAGAACAACCCATGAATTGGTAGTGTCCTATTTTGAATATTTTGTGACCTGTCATGCTGAGGAACGAATCATCTCAGGTTAAACAAACGATCCTGATCAGGAGATCCTTCGTTCCTCAGGATGACAATCATTCAAAACAGGACACTACCCATGAACCATTCACTTTTGTAATCACAATAAATATCTGCACCTTTAAGAGCGTAAAAATCATTCCGCTAAAAAATTCATACACAATGAAACCGTCTTTTCTTTTGGTCTTTATCTTATCCGCCGGCCTTTCATACGCCCAGCCTTCCAACGAAAAGGGTAAACCATTCATCCTCGGCCTGGTGGACGAACTGCCCTCAACCATACTGGCAGAAAAGCGGGTACTGAATATTTATCTTCCCGAAGGCTATGCCCAGAACGATACAGCCAGGTACCCCGTGGTTTATTTACTGGATGGTTCGGCGGATGAGGACTTTATCCATATAACCGGGCTTTACCAGTTCAACAATTTTTCCTGGATCAACCGGGTGCCAAAATCCATCATCGTGGGCATCGCCAACGTTGACCGGGAAAGGGATTTCAGTTATCCCGCCAGCATTGCAGAAAATAAAAAGAATTATCCCAATGCCGGTGGCTCGGAAAAGTTCATCGCCTTCCTTGAAAAAGAACTGCAACCTTATATAGCAAAGAAGTACAGAACAGCCCGGTCCAGAACCATCATCGGGCAATCACTCGGCGGCCTGCTGGCAACGGAGATCTTATTAAAGAAGCCGGCACTGTTCGATCAATACATCATCATTAGTCCGAGCCTCTGGTGGGACAATGGTTCCCTGCTGAAACTAAAACCGGCACCGGTTGATGCCAGGACCGGCGTGTACATCGGCGTGGGCAAAGAAGGATTGGGACCGGGCACCATCCCGCATGTGATGGAAGTGGATGCAAACATACTGGCAGACAAACTGAGAACGGAAGCCAAAAACCTTACCGTTCATTTTGATTACCTGCCCCAGGAGGACCATGCCACGGTTTCCCACCAGGCTGTATTCAATGCGCTGCGGCTTTTTGTACCCGGGGGCAGCAGATAAGAAATAATAGAATTCATATTGATATGAAACCAGACCTTTGTGTAAATAAATAATTTTTCCGCATCATGAGCCAGCAAATGCCACCCCTTATTAAACCAGGCGAATTGCTCTTATTGTACCGCACAAAAGAGATCATCCTTATTGATGCAAGCCCGGGCAACCCTTCAAAAGAACGGTATAAGGAAAAGCACCTGGACCGGGCATTGTATGTTGACCTGGATACGCAACTGGCAGCAATAAAACCGGATGCAGCAAATGGAGGCAGGCATCCCCTTCCAGCCCCGGAACAATTTTCCGGAACATTAAGCAGTCTTGGCATAACCCCAACAAGTCACGTAGTGGTTTATGATGAGAAAAACGGATCAAATGCAGCGGCCCGGTTTTGGTGGATGCTCAGGTCAGCCGGGCATAGTAAGGTACAGGTACTTGACGGCGGTTTTGAAGCAGCCGTGAAAGCCGGGTTCCCGCTCAGTTCAAAGACAGAACTGCCTGCACAGACCGGTACATACCGTTTTGAAAAATGGCTGCTTCCGTTAGCGGATATCGATGAGGTGGATAAAGTCCGGCTGAATAAAGATTTCCTGGTGGTGGATGTACGGGATCATGAACGGTTCATTGGAGCAAAGGAGCCGATCGATCTTATTGCCGGACATATCCCGGGTGCGGTCAATATTCCTTTCAGCAGCAACCTGGACCCGGATGGTTCTTACTTACTGCCGGAAGAACTGCGTAGAAAATATGCGGAAGCATTTGCAGGAGTGAAACCGGAAAATATCATAGTGCATTGCGGTTCTGGTGTAACGGCCTGTCATACACTTCTGGCATTGGACCATGCCGGCATCCCGATGCCGAAACTATACGTGGGTTCCTGGAGTGAGTGGTCGAGAAATGACCGGCCGATAGCAACAATAGCCAACGATCAAAAATAAAAGGACCTGCAGGAGGTTCCCACACCCGAACCCTCCCAACGACTTAAACGACTTAAACGATTTAAACGATTTAAACGACTTCAACGACTTAAACGATTTAAACGATTTAAACGACTTAAACGACTTCAACGATTTTCTTACCTTGTTCCCATGGTCTCATTCAGTACCACCATATTGAAATTCGACAGGCAGGGAGAAAAGACCGGCTGGACATACATTGTTATCCCGGCAACCGTTGCCAAAAAATTAAACCCCGGTGTAAAGAGGTCATATCGTGTAAAGGGCAAATTAGATGCGTATAAAATTGAAAAGACAGCACTGATCCCGATGGGTGAAGGTGATTTCATCATTCCCATCAATGCCGCCATACGCAAAGGCCTGGGCAAAAGAAAAGGAGCCACTGTTAAAGTACAACTCGAAATTGATCATTCGCCCATATTGCCACCCGGCGAACTGATCGAATGTTTGAAGGATGAACCCGAAGCATACAAGTATTTTAATTCCCTTCCGCAAAGCCACCGCAATTATTTCACCAAATGGATCGGATCGGCAAAAACAGAACCCACCAAAATAAAAAGAATAGCGTTGGTGATAAAGACCATGGTACGCAAAATGGACTTTGGCGCAATGCTGCGGGAGGAACGGGATGAGCGGAGGAGATCAGGAAAGTGAAACGGGATGCAGGATACAGGATTCAGGATACAGGATACAAGATACCGGATACAGGATTCAGGATACAGGATTCAGGATGCAGGATACAGGATTCAGGATGCAGGATGCAGGATTCAGGATGCAGGATGCAGGATACGAGATAGATTTCAACTATGTAAAACTTTTCAAAAGACAACTGAGAACATCTGGTATCTTGTATCTGGTATCTTGTATCTTGTATCCGGTATCTTGTATCCGGCATCTTGTATCCGGCATCTTGTATCCGGTATCCGGCATCATCGTATTAAAATCGTCGTTCCCTTCTGCTCCACCCGTTTACCCGTTTCACTATGGGTATACTGCAGTATCCACACATAGGTGGCCGGGTCAACGCCTTGCCCCTTGAAATTGCCGTCCCATTTTTTTGTCCAGTCACTTGTTTCAAACAGCAACTGGCCAAAACGGTTGTAAACCCTGAACTTCAGTTCTGTGGCCTTGTACGCATTAAGCGGGTACAGGAAATCATTCAGCCCGTCGCCGTTGGGCGTGAATGCATTGGGTACAGCTATATAACAGCTGTTGGGTATTATTATTTTTGTGTGGCCGTATCAAAACAGCCATAATTATTCTGAACAATCAGTCTTGGAAAAACAGTTCTCGTTGCGGAAGCCGCCAGGTACGATTGCGCCGGCGGTGACTGCAGGTTGCTGGTATTGCCATTCCCGAAATCCCAGCTCCAGGAAACGATATTGCCGATGCTGTTGTCTTTGAATTGCGCCTGTTCATTGGGGCACAGCACCGCGTTTGTTTCAAAAGCAGCGTTCAGTTCATTATCCAGGAATATGGGTACCACAGCGCTGGTATCGCTGCACACGCCGTTGGAAACGATCAGTTGGGTTTGTTTCTGTCCGAACGTTGCATATATGATGGAGGGATTCTGCAACGTACTCCGCCGCAGGTTATCAAAATTCCATTTCCATACATTCACTTCATTTCTTCCATCGTGGAAATAATTGATGGTGTCACGCTGGCAACCAATCTGTATGTTGTAGGTGAAATCCGCATTCACTGTATCCTTTGTATTAAAATTCAGCACAGAACCTGCCGGGGTGAACTGGTTGCATTCATCGCCGATGGTATTCCCGTCACTGCCGGTTACCAGGCGTATCTCGTAGGTACCTTTTGTTTGTATGGGTGCCGACAATTGTACTTTAATGAGGGATGTCAATCCGTCTGCTGAACAATTACCCGATGCACCGGTAACAGTAACCGGTGTTGTACCCGAAAGCAGGGTCACCACAAAATCACTTCCGTTGGCCGCAATGGTACTGCATTTTATATTTTTCCGGAAAACCAGCTGGATCTCATCAGGACTGCATCCGGGTTTGGTAAGACTGTCCATTGGTGTTGGCAGCAACGGGTATACGATCAACGGAATACTTTCCCCTGCGGGAATATTACGGTCGCAGTTATCCCGGATGGTATTGCCATCGGTTCCGTTTTGTATGGTGATGGTATAATTTCCGGGAGGCAGCGGCGCATCCAGTGTTAGTGTCAGTGAATCCATATCAAAGCCGGTAGTACATCCAAATCCGGTGGCAGCGGTCACATTCGCCAATGGAGGAGTGATGGTAAATTCGGAGCCGGTACCGGTAAGGCTGTTGCATTTCATCCGCTTGTTCATCTTGATGGTGGTGGTGGTTCCATCGCAGGCGGCTTTTGCACTTAACAGGTGGGGTTCCTTCGGATCGGTGATACTTGCGCTGCCTCCTGTAAAAGTAAGATCGTATCCAGTTGTACTCCTTGTCCAGTTTGTGACCATGAGCAGATAATCACGCCCGGTTGTGATCGTTGGCATAGCATTGAAAGGCGTATTTCCATTGGCCGATCCTTCGCAGTGAACATTTCCTGAAGCGCCTGCCCTGCAACCGGTAGGTGATTCAGGAAATGGCGCAGGTCCGCTGCCTGCCCCATAAAGATTGATAGAGATCGCCAGGGCCGGGTTCGAAAAAACATCATTTGGATTACGCCCCGTGATATCAAACAGCACCCAATCATAATCATCTGTACTTGAAATACCGCTGATCAGAAATCCCAAAGTGCCCGTTTGATAACAGGTGAACTTATACCAGAAGGAACTGCTCGAAGTAATGCCTATGGAACAACCAGTCTGGGCAACATTAGGTCCATCGCAATTGGTCACCTGGTCCTGGTGAAATACGGATGTTCCGCAAACAGGAATGGCTTTATCCGGGGTCATTCGGGCAGGGAACAGGGTTGTGCTTTTGCACTTAAAACAACAGAAACAGTAATGATTAAAAGAGTAAAGATTTTTTTGGCCATACGTGCTGTAAAATTATTGTAAAGACACGTTATATTGTCTTTACGCTGCAAGTGTTAATACGATTTTAACAGGTTGGATGATGAGAAGCAGGGAATTACATAATTAACGAGGGCCGTTCATGCTTCTATTTTACTTTTCCTTTAATTTCCTGGAGCTTAAGCAGGGCTTCCACCGGGGTGAGGCGGTTGATGTCCACTTCTTCCAGCAGTTTTCTTATTTCATCAAAAGTCATGGAGTGGGCGTCAAAAATACTGAGCTGCATTTTTGGGGTGGATAATTTTTTCAGGTTACTGTCAAGGGAAGCCGCCTGTCCTCCTTCCCTGCTTTCTTCCAACTGTTTTAAGATCTCATTGGCCCGATCGATCAATGCCGGCGGCATGCCTGCCATACGGGCCACATGAATACCGAAGCTATGGGTGCTTCCGCCCGGGGCAAGCTTACGCAGGAAGATTATCTTATTGCCGACCTCTTTATTGGTTACGTGGTAATTTTTGATGCCGGAGAATTTATTCTCCAGTTCATTCAGTTCGTGGTAGTGTGTGGCAAATAATGTTTTGGGCTGATGGGGTGAATTGTGTAAGAATTCAGCGATACTCCATGCAATACTGATGCCATCATAGGTGGATGTTCCCCTGCCGATCTCATCCAGCAATATCAGGCTCCGTTTGGTAAGGTTGTTGATGATGCTTGCTGTTTCATTCATTTCCACCATGAACGTGCTTTCGCCACCGCTTAAATTATCGCTGGCCCCTACCCGGGTGAATATTTTATCGGTCAGGGGGATCCTTGCATCACTTGCCGGGACAAAACTTCCCATATGTGCCATCAACGTGATCAATGCGGTCTGCCGCAGCAATGCACTCTTACCACTCATGTTGGGGCCGGTTAAAATGATGATCTGCTGCGTGGAGGGATCCAGGTAAATATCGTTGGCAATATAGGATTCGCCCACCGGCAGGTTCCTTTCGATCACCGGGTGACGGCTGTCTTTGATATCGAGGATGAAGTTATCCTCCAGCATAGGCTTTTTATAACCAAAGTAAATTGCGTTATTGGCAAAACAACAGAGGCAATCCAGCACCGCCATCACATGACCATTCACCTGCATGGGGGCAATGTAATCCTGCAGTTCATTCAGCAGTTCTTCAAAGAGCTGCATCTCGATCTGCAGCATCTTGTCTTCTGCACCCACGATCTTTTCCTCGTACTCCTTTAATTCCGGGGTGATGTAACGCTCTGCATTGACAAGCGTCTGTTTGCGTATCCAGGTACCGGGCACTTTTGTTTTGTGCGCATGCGTTACTTCCAGGTAATAACCAAACACATTGTTGAAACTGATCTTCAGGGAAGAAATGCCTGTTGCCAGTGCTTCCTTCTGTTGCAGTTCGATCAGGTAATCCTTACCCCCGCTGGCAATTTTACGCAATGCATCCAGTTCCTCATTCACGCCGGCAGCGATCACCGAGCCCCTGGATGCCGCCGCAGGAGGGTTTTCATTCAGCTCTTTCAGGATCTTATCCAGGATATATTTACAGGGGTTCAGCGAATCTCCCAGTCTTTTCAGATAATCGTTTGACGAATGCTCACAAAGGGACCTTATCAGTTCTGTTTGCTGCAGTCCTTTGGCGATCTGGAGAACTTCTCTTGGGTTCACTTTCTTAAGCGGCACTTTGCTCACCAGCCGTTCCACATCGCCTGCCTGTTTGATGTACTGGGCGATCTTATTCCGCAGGTCAACTTCTTTTATCAGGAACTCCACTGCATTCAGCCGCTCATTTATTTTTGAGATGCTGTTCAGTGGCAGAACCATCCAGCGTTTCAGCAACCTTGCCCCCATGGCAGATACTGTATTGTCCAGCACTTTCAGCAGGGTATTGCTGCCTTCGCTGCCGCCGAATAATTCCAGGTTTCGGATGGTGAAACGGTCCATCCATAAATGCTCTTCCCGGTCGATGCGCTGGATGGAAGTGATATGGCCAAGGTTGGGATGCTCTGTATCCTTTAAATAATGCAGGATGGCGCCCGCTGCAACGATGCCCGTCCTCATTCCTTCAATGCCGAACCCCTTCAGGCTGTGCGTGCCAAAATGCTTCAATAAACTTTCGGTGGCATAGGCTTCGGCAAATATCCATTCCTCCAGGGTGTAGGTAAAGAATTTGGTACCGAAGTTTTCCTTAAAATACCGCTGCTGGTTGCGCTGAAAGATCACTTCTGCAGGCTTAAGACTTTGCAGTAATTTATCGGCATATTCCTTATCGCCCTCCGCAACAAAGAATTCGCCGGTACTTATATCGAGAAATGCGATCCCGGTCCTGTCTTCTTCAAAATGCAGGGCCGCTAAAAAATTATTGCTGCTGTGTTCTAGCAATTTATCGCTGGTGGCAACTCCGGGAGTAACAAGTTCGGTCACGCCACGCTTTACAATTCCTTTCGCCAGTTTTGGGTCTTCCAGCTGGTCGCAGATGGCGACACGGTAGCCTGCTTTTACCAGTTTATGCAGATAGGTATCTAAAGCATGGTGGGGAAATCCCGCCAGTTCTGATGCAGCCGGATTGCCGTTATTGCGCCTGGTCAAAGTGATCCCCAGTACAGAAGAGGTTGTGATTGCATCCTGGCCAAAAGTTTCATAAAAATCCCCTACCCTGAAAAGCAAAATGGCATCCGGGTATTTAGCCTTGATGGCATTGTGTTGTTGCATTAAGGGGGTTTCTGCCGTAGCTTTAGCCATGGGCGGCAAAAATAATGAAAAGAAATTTGGGAATTTGGTGATTTGAAGATTTGAAAATGGGGAAAATCCCTGCATTTAAGCACCCAATCTTCAAATTGGCATATTCCAAGATTTTCAAATCAGTTTTCCTGCTTGCTCAGAATCTCCTTCTTCATCTTTTCCCAAAGCCCGTCGAAGGTCTGGTGGTTCTCTTCCTTCCATTTTTTGCTGAAGGCTTTCATTTTTTCATAGCGGTCGTCCTTACTCAGGGAGAAGAAGGCCGTAATGGCTTCGGAGTCACTTTCAAATGCGAGCTGGTTGTACAGTTCTTTCAGTTGCTGTTCCTTGCGGATGTTGCTGTTTGCTATGGCAATTTCCATCTCTTCCCGCAGCATCACTTTTTCATCATAACTGCCGGATGGCAACATGGTCTTGGCAATTACCGGCATCAGTTCGATCAGCACCAGGATAAAAACGACCAGGTAATAACGGAACAGGAGGGCATCGTTGTTCTTGAGTAAATTGCTCAATGCTTCCACCCGGGTCAAAAAACCATTGTTCAGGTAAAGTGTAAAATTGGCTTCTTCCGCTTTTATCTTATCACCGATCATTTTCAATGCAGCATCGGCACTGTCCAGCCTGGGCTGATCTTCCTTTAACAATGCCTGGTATTCCGCATCCAGTTTCTGGTATTCATTCCGTTTGGCAATGGCAATGTCTTTAATGCCGATCTTCCCGGTGCCGCCGCTGCCGTCTGTTTCTGCCAAAAAGTTTTCCCTTGCTTTGGAAACGGCATCATATTTTGAGGACAGTTCACTCCTGATCGCATCCCTTTGCTTTATTAAATCCTCTTTCTGGCTTTTGAACAGCGTTTCAAGTTCCTGCTGCTTAAGCATCTTCTTCTTTTCATTATCCAGGGATGTCTGCAATCTTATTTCCTTATCAAACATATACAGCACAGCAGGCTGGGCCATGAATGTGCCAATGGTCAAAGCCAGCAACCCCCGGAATAACAGCGGGGCCACTTTCCGTTTGTTGAATTTGGTGATCCCTTTTATCAGGGCCCTGTCGATGGTGAGGATGATAAAACCCATGAACAGTCCGAGTGCGGCGGAAATAAAAAATGAATCCACAACCGTACTGAAAAAATATGCCCAGGTGAACGTGGCAAAGACCCAGGTTGCCAGTACCGTCATGCCGATGATTCGGTACCGGTTGCGGTCAACGACCGAATCCACCAGTATCTCTTTTTCGGCGGTAGCCAGCCACCACAAAAACTCCGTGAACTGCGATGGTTCATAATGTTCCCTTTGGGAAACAGCAATATTTTTTTCCATATTAAAATAACATTAGAAGGTTGCTATAAAGGGATCAATAGCGGAGTTGAAGTTGAAGGGTTGCAAAATAGCTATTCTTTGGTGGATTAACGAAGCCGGGAAGTGGTTATTTTGCCTGCGCCGGTACATTAACAGTTTATTAGAAATAGCCGTTAAACATGGGTTGTCAGAAACCGTCCATTGTCATATCTTTGCAGCCGCTTTAAAAGCGACTGATTTTTTACAACAAAAAAGCAAAATGAAGAAATTTCTCCCTGTGTTCATGGCAATGATGGTGCTGGTTCTAACGGTTTCCGCTCAACCCCCGAAAGGCATGGGCAACAGCGACCCGGATGCAAAAAAGATACTGGATGCCGTGAGCGCCAAATTCAAGACCTTCAGGTCGGTTCAGTCTAAATTCAGTTTAAAGATCGAGAACAGCAGTAACAAGTTAATGGGCAATAAATCCGGTACGGTCTTTATGAAAGGTACCAAGTACCGCATTAATGTCACCGGCCAGGAAATTTATTGCGACGGCAGCAATGTATGGACCGTGGATAAAGCAGCCAAAGAAGTCACCATCAGCAAACTGGATCCCTCCAACAATACCATCACCCCGCAAAAGCTTTTCACAAATTTTTACGACAAAGACTTTTTGTACAAACTGAACAGTGATGCAAAAGGCATACAGGAAATTGAACTTACGCCGATCGACAAATCGAAGCTCTTTCACAAAGTGATCGTTTATATCAACAAGACCACGCAGACCATCACGTCCACCAAAATATTTGAAAAAGCCGGCAACCGGTATACCTATACCGTAAGCGGAATGAATACAAAAGGAAGTATCGCGGATGATACCTTTGTATTTAACCAGAAGAATTACCCGGGGATGGAAATTGTGGACCTGCGGTGATTTCAGGCAAAGAGAGACGGAAGCCCGGAAGATATTTTAAAACGTTCAGCCTGAAGCTGAACTTTTTTATTTACCCCACCTGTACGTCTTAATATCAACCCCTGCCAGGTCAAGCACCCGGTCAACAACCGTGGCAGCCACTTCTTCAACGCTGGTTGGTTTACTGTAAAAAGAGGGTGTAGCCGGGCAGATGATACCGCCGGCCAACGTAACCGTTTCCATATTGCGGATATGAATGAGGTTGTACGGCGTATCCCGCACTACACAGATGAGTTTTCTTCTTTCTTTTAAAACCACATCGGCCGCCCGGCTGATCAGGTCATTGGAGATACCGAAGCGATCCGCCCCAGTGTGCCCATGCTGCAGGGAATGATGATCATGGTATCGTATTGCCCTGAGCCCGAAGCAAAGGGGGCATTAAAATCCTGTTGCTGGGAGAATTTTACGGGCAGATCCCTGAAATCCTCATTTCCAAGCTCTATTTGCCACACTTCCTTTGCATTTTCGGTCATAACTACGGACAATTCTTCCCACTGGTCCTTATAGAAAAGCAGCTTCTTCAGTAGTAAACCGGCATATACCGAACCGCTTGCACCGGTTACTGCCACAACAATTTTTTTCATCATTTTTCCGTTTAACTTTGCCTAAGCTACAAACAAATAAACTATGAATAAAGTTCTGGGTTTTTTGGTGATCCTGGCCGCTCCCCTGCTGCTGGTATCATTCCATGCGCCCAAAAAAGAAAAGATAAACTGGCTAAGTTTAGCCGAGTTGCAGGCAGCGTATGCAAAAGAACCCAGGCCCATCATCATTGATGTATATACCGACTGGTGTGGCTGGTGTAAAGTGATGGATAAGGAAACGTACGGCAACGATAAAGTGGCCGACTACCTCAACAGGAATTTTTACGCCGTAAAGTTCAATGCGGAGTCAAAAAGCCAGGTCGTTTTCGGGAACAGGAAATATGGTTTCAACCCCGCCTATAATGCCAATGACCTGGCCGTTTATTTACTGGGAGGCCGCATGGGTTATCCCACCACGGTCTTATTATCAGCATTGGATGCACAACCGGCTCCCCTTTCAGGATATCTTAAACCTTCAGAACTGGAACCACCGGTAAAGTATTTTGGAGAAGGCGCTTATAAGAACAAGAATTTCCCGGAGTATATGAAGGGATTTGCCGGAACCTGGTAAAAGATATTTGTCATTAAGTCATTGGGTCATTTAATAAGCCTATTACCCTTAAACTCTTTTCAATGACTTAATGACTTAATAACTTAATGACTTAATGACTTAATAACCCAATGACCTGCTACATTATTTCCATTTCCCATAAAAATATATTTTTCTGCTGTTTGCTTCTATATTGTAATTTCCCCATTCAATATTTGGGATGGCAGCACCAAAACTACAGCGAAGCTTAGGCTTATTTCAATCCACTGTGATCAATATGATCGACATGGTGGGCATCGGCCCCTTTGTTACATTGCCCATTGTAATGGGACTGATGGGCGGCATGTTCTTATATGCCTGGATCGCCGGCGCCGTTCTGTCGTTAGTGGATGCAATGATCTGGAGCGAACTGGGTGCAGCATATCCCCTTGCCGGCGGCAGTTACAACTTTTTAAAAGAAGCATATGGCAGGAACGGCATGGGCCGGATGATGAGTTTCCTGTACATCTGGCAAACCATCATACAGGCACCGCTGGTGGCCGCCTCCGCTGCCATCGGGTTCGCACAATACCTGGGTTACCTGGTTGAACTGGATGAGTGGCAGCAAAAAATGGTCTCCGCTTCGGTGATCGTTGTTGTTACCATTTTACTCTACCGGAAAATAGACAGCATCGGGAAAATTGCCGTACTGCTCTGGACCGGTGTGATCCTTACCATCGGCTGGATCATTGTGGGAGGTATTGCCCATGGAAATTTTTTACAAACACTCAAAGACATCAATGAAGGTTTCAGCTGGGGTCACCTGGCATCGTTTGCATTCGGACAGGCATGCATCAAATCCATTTACAGTTACCTGGGGTATTATAATGTCTGCCACCTGGGCGCCGAAATAAAAGACCCCGGCAAGAATATTCCACGCAGCATGTTCATCTCGGTGATCGGCATTGCCATTTTATACATTGCCATGAACATGAGTGTAAGCAGTGTCATCCCCTGGCAGGAGATCAAACAGTGGCAGGATGCCGGTGTAAACAATTTTGTGGTGAGCACTTTCATAGAAAGGCTCTATGGCAAGGTCGCGGCCAATACTGCTACGGTAATGATACTGTGGGTGGCGCTTGCTTCCTTATTTGCCGTAATGCTGGGTTATTCCAGGGTACCGTATGCTGCAGCGGCAGATGGTTCTTTCTTTAAAGTATTTGCCAAACTACACCCCACCCGGAATTTCCCATACGTTTCCTTACTGGTGATGGCGGCATTCGGTTTTGTTTTCAGCCTGCTCTTTAAAATGAGTGATGTGATCAGCGGCATCCTGGCCATGCGCATCATGGTACAGTTCATTGGCCAGGCTGTGGGAGTCATCATCCTGCGTAAAAGAAACGGCACAAAGGCATTGCCTTATAAAATGCCCCTGTATCCCCTTCCGGTTATCCTGGTCATTGCGATGTGGCTTTTTGTTTTTTATTCAACCGGGCTGAAAGTGATCAACTCTTTTTTAATTGTTTTTGGTTCCGGGCTGGTCGTGTATTTCATTTATGCAAAGCTGCAAAACCAGTGGCCGTACAAGAGAAAGGAAGATGCAATATCAGACGAAGAAATCAGGGGGTTTGAGAATTGACAGAGATGCTTTCCTGATGAATCGGGAAAGGCTGTTCCTCAGCATGACAGTCCTTTTTGAAATAAATGTTTTATAGATCCGGAAGGTCATTTATCTCTTTTAATTCTCCGTTTGAAACAGCCAGGGCCATACAAAGACCTCCGTTGGTGATCACCATATAAGGAACCTGCATCGTTATATTGTACCGCAACACCTGGTCCAATACTTTTTTATCCAACGGCACACCCATCTCCTTGCACTCAACGATCATCCAGGGTTTTGAATTCCGGCCGTACACCAGCATGTCAAAACGTTTCTTTAATTCACCCAGCCTGATCTCCTTTTCAATGGCGATCATCGAAGCCGGGTATTTTTTAACCTGCAACAGGTATTGCAGAAAGTTCTGGCGTACCCATTCTTCGGAGGTTAGCGTCACCCAGCGTTTCCGGGCCTCATCAAAGATGAGTTCCTTATCAGCTGCTGCTTTTATTTTGGGTTGATATGGGGGGTAGTCTATCCGGATCATTGGTTCCTATCCCCAAAAGGGGAATGTATTGATCTTAGTAAGGTAAATTTTTGTATTTTTAAAGACTGCATTGGTTGAAATGCCAGGTTCCAAAGGTATAGATTAATCTAAGTTTTTCTACCGCATGCCTTAAAACAGGTGCAGCAATTATTATAAACATTTTAAAGAGAAATCATCCCCCTTTAGGGGATGGGGTTATGAAGACAAAAGAAGAAATTGTACAGAACTGGTTACCCAGGTACACCGGAGAAAAGATCGAAAAATTCGGCGAATATATTCTGCTTACCAATTTTTCCAATTACGTAGAACTTTTTGCCAAATGGAATAAAGTGCGGGTGGTGGGCGTGGGCAAGGCCATGCAATGTGCCACAGCAGGCAATATCACCATCATTAATTTCGGAATGGGCAGTCCCGGTGCTGCCACGATCATGGACCTGCTGAGCGCCATACACCCCAAGGCTGTTTTGTTCCTGGGCAAATGTGGCGGATTGAAAAAGCGTAATAAACTCGGCGACCTCATCCTACCCATTGCTGCAATAAGGGGGGAAGGTACATCCAATGATTACTTCCCGCCCGAGGTACCTGCCCTGCCGGCATTTGCCCTGCAGAAAGCGGTATCCACCACCATCCGTGACTATGCGGTTGACTACTGGACCGGAACGGTGTACACCACCAACCGCCGTGTCTGGGAGCATGATGAAAAATTCAAGACCTACCTCCTGGATATCAGGGCCTATGCCATAGATATGGAGACAGCCACCATTTTTACCGTTGGTTTCTACAATAAGATCCCCACGGGCGCCTTGTTGCTGGTAAGTGACCAACCCATGATCCCCGAGGGAGTGAAAACGGCTGCCAGTGACAAACGGGTGACTGCCAAATATGTGAACATCCACATCAAAATAGGCATCGACTCGCTGAAGCAACTGATGAATAACGGGCTGACCGTACGACATCTTAAGTTTTGATCACGGATTGTATGGATCACGGTAGTGTCCTATTTTGAATGATTGTCATCCTGAGCCTGCCTGCCGGTAGGCAGGGTACGAAGGATCTCCTGATCAGGATCGTTTGCTAAACCTGAGATGCTTCGTTCCTCAGCATGACAGGTCACAAAATATTCAAAATAGGACACTACCTGGATCACACTGATTACACGAATTAACCAACTGTCATGCTGAGTTTATCGAAGCGTTGACAGTACACGGATATCTGTATAGAATTATTAATAATCCAATTCATTTAAAACAATAATTGCCTTCATTACTTTCCATAAGGAACCTGGGTATTCATTTCGGCAAGGGTCACGAAAGGACTACTGCTGTAAAAAATATTTCCTTCGAAATAAAAAAAGGAGAACTGCTGGCCATCGTGGGTGAAAGCGGCTCGGGCAAATCAGTTACTGCATTATCCCTGCTAAGGTTACTCCCCAAACAGAGTACCGTGTTCGGCCATGCTTTTCTTTACCGCTGGGAAGAACAGCCGCTTGACCTTATTCAAATACCGGCAGCCGAGATAAAGGAAGTACGTGGCGGTAATATTGCCATGATCTTCCAGGAGCCGATGACCTCATTAAACCCGGTGTTCACCTGCGGGTTCCAGGTAATGGAGTCCATCATGCTTCATCAGAAAGTGAACAAGAAGACCGCCCGCAAAAAAACGATTGAGCTTTTTGAAAAAGTAAAACTGCCGGACCCGGACGGAATGCTGAGACGTTACCCGCATGAAATAAGCGGGGGACAGAAACAGCGGGTGATGATCGCCATGGCCATGAGCAGCAATCCCTCGTTGCTGATCGCTGATGAACCCACCACGGCGTTGGATGTAACGGTTCAGCGAAACATCCTGGAGCTGATAAAGCAACTGCAGGAGCAGAACAATATGGGTGTCATCTTCATCACCCACGACCTGGGCATTGTAGCCGACATTGCGGACAAGATCGTAGTAATGCACAAAGGAGAAGTGGTGGAGCAGGGCAATGCCAAAGAAATACTCTCCGCTCCCAAACATCCTTATACAAAAGCCCTCCTGGCCTGCCGGCCCGCCGGACAATCAAAAAATAAACGCCTGCCGGTGGTGAGTGATTTTTTAGAGCCAACCAAGGCCGAAATTTTGAAAAGTCAAAAGTCAAAAGTCAAAAATACCAATGGAGCACAGGTCATTGGTCATTCGTCATTAGGCGAACCTCAAACCACAAACCTGCCTACCGGACAGGCAGGCCTCAAACTTCAAACCTCAAACCACAAACCTCAACCTCAAACCAACATTCTTGAAATCCAAAACCTGAATGTTCATTTCCCTGTTAAGAAAAATATATTCGGCAAACCGGTTAAATTCTTTAAAGCAGTTGATGACGTAAGTTTTGATGTTCAGCCGGGAGAAATTGTGGGACTGGTGGGTGAAAGCGGCTGCGGCAAAACAACCCTCGGCCGGAGCATCCTGCAATTGGTAAAACCAACATCGGGGAAAATAATATTGAATGGTGAAGACATTACCAGGATGAAAGCTTCCGTTTTGCGCAGTCTGCGTAAAGACCTCCAGATCGTTTTCCAGGACCCGTATGGCTCATTAAACCCACGGATCACCATCGGCGAAGCCATCCTGGAACCGCTGAACGTACATGGCATATTAAACAACCGGAATGAACGGAAAGAAAAAGTAATGGAGCTGCTTGAAAAAGTAAGCCTGCGCAGCGGTCATTTTAACCGTTACCCACACCAGTTCAGCGGCGGTCAGCGCCAGCGCATCTGCATTGCCCGTGCCCTGGTACTGGATCCCCGGTTTCTCATCTTCGATGAAAGCGTATCGGCTTTGGATGTAAGTGTGCAGGCGCAGGTACTTAACCTGATCAACGATCTTAAAAAGGAATTCGGTTTTACCGCCATCTTTATCTCTCACGACCTGTCGGTAGTGCATTATATCTGCAACCGCATACTGGTGATGCAGCAGGGCAAAATAGTGGAAGAAGGAACGGCCGACCAGGTTTACCATCACCCAAAGAACGAATACACCCAAAAGCTGGTGGATTCGATCCCCGGTAAACTGCTGCTGAAAACAGTACTGGCCTGAGTTTGCGGTCAAATTGATCTCCCCCATGAAAAATCTTCGTACAAAAGCCATTACCTGCTTTATAAATTAACTGATTTTTATTACCTTTGCCCCCTTTAAATCATGCCGTAACATGATAAGCGCCTCTAAAAAGGCTATCACTCAGTACCCAGTGTACACGGCATGTAACCATAATATAAAAACCGTTACATGAAATTATCCCAATTCCGTTTCGACCTTCCGCTTAACCTCATTGCCCAGCAACCTGCAAAAAAACGTGAAGACAGCCGCATGATGGTGATCCACCGTAAGACCGGCCAGATCGAGAACAGGCACTTTAAGGACATCATGGAATATTTCAATGACAAGGATGTATTTGTGGTGAACAACACCAAGGTCTTCCCCGCCCGTATGTATGGCCGGAAGGAAAAGACCGGTGCCAAGATCGAAGTTTTTCTTTTGCGTGAACTGAACAAGGCCAACAAGCTTTGGGATGTGATCGTTGACCCGGCCCGTAAAATAAGGGTGGGCAATAAACTCTATTTCGGCGAAAGCGATGAACTGGTAGCCGAAGTGATCGACAACACCACCAGCCGCGGGCGTACCATCCGTTTCCTGTGGGATGGCACCGACGAGGAATTCAGGCAGATGCTGGAAATACTCGGGGAGACCCCTTTGCCAAAATACATCAAGCGCAAACCCGAAGCAGAAGACAAGGAACGCTACCAGACCGTTTATGCAAAACACGAAGGCGCTGTGGCAGCGCCCACGGCCGGCCTGCATTTCAGTGAAGAATTGATCAAAAGGCTTGAGATAAAAGGGATCCGCTTTGCAGAAGCCACCTTACATACCGGCCTGGGTACATTCCGCCCCATTGAAGTGGAAGACCTGAGCAAACATAAAATGGATGCCGAGTACTATCGTATTGAAGATGCGGCCTGCCGGATCGTGAACAAAGCCAAGGAAGGCGGCCACCGCATCTGTTCCATCGGCACCACAACGATGAGGGCTATGGAATCTTCCTTTACTGCACAAAAATTATTAAAACCGTCTGAAGGCTGGACCAATCATTTCATCCATCCCCCGTACAATTTTAATATCGCCGATTCGCTGGTCACCAATTTCCATTTGCCGAAAACAAGCCTGCTCATTATGGCATGTGCTTTTGCCGGCTACGACCTGATGATGGAAGCATACAAGAAAGCCATCAAGGACAAATACCGCTTCTTCAGTTATGGAGATGCGATGCTGATCATCTAAAGAAACCTTACAACCAATACCAGCCCCTCCATTTTGCGAGGGGCTTTTTTATACCAGGAAGGCCGGATAGAGATCCGGCCCGTACAATTCAATATCCTATGAAAAATCTTATAGAATTACGGTAAAATGAGACCGGCAGATTTCATTCCTTGAAATAAAATGGGGCCAGATGAAGATCCGGCCCCGTTTAATCCAATATCCTATGAAAAACCAATAGTAAGACGCCGGAACGGATTGATTTGTTGCAAATGAATTGTTAACAGTTTTAATTAACTTTAGCTGAGTAAAACTACTCAGTATGAAGACCATTCAGCAATGGCTCAGCGAATACGGCGAGAGTCACAAGGATCATACCAATAAGACCATCCACTGGATATGTGTCCCCTCTATTTTCTTTTCCATAACGGGATTATTGTACAGCATCAAACTACCATTTGCCATTTCCGGCATTACGCTTAATGTTGCCATGGTCGTAATGATCCTTGCGGTATTTTATTATATCTCCCTCTCCCGCACTTTATGGATTGGTATGCTGCTGTTTGCAGTTTTCTGTCTCTGGCTCAGCAACCTGATCGAAAGTTCCGGCATCATGCCCCTCTGGCTTTTCTGTGTGATCATTTTTGTGGTAGCCTGGATCGGGCAGTTCTATGGTCATAAAATAGAAGGCAAAAAACCATCTTTCTTCAAAGACATCCAGTTCCTGATGATCGGGCCGGCCTGGCTGATGAGTCTTATTTATAAGAAACTGGGGATAGGGATATAACGAAATGCTGATACGGGATACAAGATACAGGATACAAGATACGGGATACAAGATACAGGATACAAGATACAGGATACAAGATACGGGATACAAGATACGGGATACAAGATACAGGATACAAGATGCTGGTTAATCAGGGTCTGATGTTAAAATGATATAAATTTTTATTATTGTTCTACTAAATGGTCTTTCAACTCCATATGCCGGCTTACCCGCTCAACCAGTTTGTTGAAAGTTTTATTTATTACCGGGATTATAACCCGGTTCATTCGGTTGACCGGTTCTTACCCGATGGTAATGTGAATATTGTAATTGACCTCACCGATTATCCCAAATACATTTACGACAATGAGACCCTGAAGGAGATACAGGCCTGCCGGGATGTCTGGTTCTCGGGGATGCGGAATAAATACATAAGCATCCCTTCGGGAAGGGACAGTGAAATGTTCATCATTAATTTTCATAAAGGCAGATCCTATCCTTTTGTGCAGATGCCGCTCTATGAACTTACCGACAGCGTGGTGGACGGTGAACTGGTGCTTACCAATGAGATCATGGATTTGCGGGAAATGATCCTGGAAATGCCTTCCATCAGTCAGAAATTCCTTACCGCAGAAAATTTCCTGCTGAAAAAATTTCATACCAAACTTGTTGTGAATCCTTTTATTGAATTTGCGGTTAACAGGATCGTGGAGGCGCCCAGCCAATTAACCATTGAACAGATATCCCATAAAGTGGGTTATTCGCAAAAGCACCTGATAAAACTGTTTAAAGACAATGTGGGATTAACGCCGAAAGGGTTCCTTAAGGTCATTCGCTTTCAAAAAGCCATACAGGAGATCGATGCATCAAAGAATATCAGTTGGGCCGGTCTCGCTTTGGAAAGCGGGTATTACGACCAGGCGCATTTTATCAATGACTTTAAACTGTTCTCCGGCTTTACGCCACAGGAATATCTTCAGAAACAGTCCGAATATCTAAATTACATAGCGGTGGGCTGAGGTAAAATTTTTCCAATACAAGATCATCGTCGCAGCCTTTCTTTGCATCTGAACAAAATCAACCATCATGGCAAAAACATCCGGAGAATTTGAGCAGGAGTTCATTCAGACTGCCAAAGAGAAAACAGGCAGAACCCTGGAACAATGGCTGCCCGTTGTAAAAAAGTCAGGTCTTACCAAACAAATGGAGATCACCAACTGGCTCAAAGCCGAACACAAACTGAATCATTTGCAGGCTCAACTGCTTGCGGGTCTTTACCTGAACAATGGCAAACCCGTTTATCAGAACGAAGCTTCTTTGCTGGACAACCAGTTTGCAAAATGCGAAGAAATGCGTCCGCTCTTCAATGCAGTCTCCGAAATGATCCTGAAGCAGTTCCCCGATACGCAGCTGATCCCGAAAAAAACATATGTATCCTTTACTGCCACCAGGGAATTTGCCGCCATCAATATCAAACCCAAAGAGATCAGGCTGGGCATGGACCTGGGCGATACGGCCTTCCATGAAACCATACAAAAAACAAAACTCTCCGGCCCCATGCCCCGGATATCGCACATGGCTGTTATTACGGATATCAAACAGTTTGATAAAAAACTAATTGAGTATATTCAACTATCCTACAACAGAACCCATAAAAAATGATACCCTGATGTATAAAAACATCCTTTGCGCCGCCTTCATTCTTTTAGTTACCATCCATAAGGTAAATGCACAAACCAATACAAACCCGGGACTTAAAAGTTACCTGAAACAATGCGATATCCTTTTACAGGATGGGGGAAAATGGAGGTCAAATAACCTGGATCATGATCCGGCAAAAGAATTCTCCCCAAGCTATTTCGGTTATGAATTCACAAAGGGCATCAATGCAAATACCCTGCTGCTGAAGATCGCCGGGTATCTTCCCCGCAGGTCGCAGTGGGTTGTTTTATGGGACGGGTATTATACCTGGAACCAACAGAAACAAAAATCATTTATCAAAGTGTGAATATAGAAGGCGCCTTAGCGGCCGGTGAATCGGAGCGCATCACAGATAGCGGGATGACACTTAACATTACCATTACCTCTCCGAACGGAAAGCCGGGCAGATATAGAGAGATACAAAAACTAACGGGCAATGAAATACAGTCGGCCAATATGGTGCAAAACGCCGGCAAGTGGGAATCAAAAAAGACAACCAACTGGTCCAGGCTGGAGCAACCCACCGGTAATTTAACTTTCATGACGACCCGGGATGGCAATTTTGAAATTTATAGCATGGATACAAAAGGCGAAAACCTGAAAAATCTATCCTGCAACAAGGCAATTGACTATGCTTTTTCCTATGCCCCGGATGGAAGGCTGGCATTTTATTCAAACAGGGATGGCAATAATGAAATATATATCATGGATGCAGATGGTAAAAAACAAACCAATATCAGCAACCATCCGTCTGGCGACCGTGTACCATACTTTTCACCGGATGGGAAACAGGTTATGTTCATTTCAAACCGTGATGAAAAGAACGGAGAAATTTATGTAATGGATGCAGACGGCAAAAACCTGAAAAGATTGACCAGCAACGGATATTTTGAAGATGCTGCAGGTTGGTCGCCCGATGGAAAAAAAATATATTTTTCAAGGGAATTGAGAGATTTAAAAGATACCAGTGCCAATGCACCCGGCAATGGAGAAATATTTGTTATGGATGCTGATGGTACAAACGAAACCAGGTTAACAAACCGGCCGGGATTTGATGGGGGCCCAGCCCTGTCGCCCGATGGAAGTAAAATCGCATTTTATGGCAAAACAGCTGATGGTAATTACGAGATTTTTTTGATGGATACCGATGGGAAAAACATAGTCAACCTGACTGAAGATCCGATGGAAGACTACTCCCCCTCCTGGTCGCCCGATGGAAAATGGATCGCCTATACAAAAGGAGATTCAAAGAATTACGATGTATGGATGATCCATCTTGAGACCCGGATCAAAACCAGGCTAACTACACAGCCGAGGAGGGATGAGAGTCCGTTCTGGATGCCAGGGAAATGACATTGGTCATTGGTCAGTAGTCATTAAAGGAAGTTCAATCAAAAGCAGGATCCACAAACAAGAAAACGGATCCAGTATCTGGTATCTTGAATCCGTAATCCGGTATCGCTTTACAACCCAAACAACCCCTTATTCAGCAACTGCAGCGTCTGTTCCTTATACTGCCTGTCGATCAGCAGCGTAACATTGTGCTTGCTGCCGCCATAACTTACCATACGAACCGGTATGGGCTCAATGGCATCAAACAGTTTCTTCATCACGTCCTTTGTTTCCTCAATTTCATTTCCTACAACTGAAACAATGGTTTGGTTGCTGTCGGTTTCAATGGTACCAAAGGGTTCCAGTTCTTTAATGATATCCGGCAGGTTCACATCATTATCAATGGTAACAGACACCGCCACTTCCGAAGTGGTAATCATATCGATGGAAGTACGGTACTTTTCAAAAACTTCAAATACTTTACGGAGGAAACCATAAGCCAGCAACATGCGGCTGCTCTTGACACGGATGGCCGTGATGCCATCTTTTGCAGCAACGGCCTTGGCGCCAATGCTTCCTGCCTTCTCGGTGATCAGGGTCCCCTTTGCTGTTGGATCCATGGTATTCAGCAGTTTCACCGGTACATTATAAAAATGCGCAGGCCAGATACTGGCCGGGTGCAGGATCTTTGCGCCGAAATAAGCCAGCTCGGCTGCTTCTTCAAAACTTAACTGCTCGATGGGATAGGTTTTGTTCACGATACGGGGATCGTTGTTGTGCATGCCGTCGATATCGGTCCAGATCTCACAAACACCGGCATTGATGGCTGCCGCTATGAGCGAAGCCGAATAGTCGCTGCCCCCTCTTTTAAGTTGTCCACTTCCCCCCTTGCATTGCGGCAGATGTATCCCTGGGTGATGAATATCTTCTTGTCCTTATTCTTCTGAAGCAACTGGGCAAGTTTCACTTTGATGGTTCCCACCTGGGGTTCATCATAAATATCGATGGTCATAAAATCGAGGGCGGGCAGTAAAACATGATCCACTTTTATTTCTTCCAGGTAGATGCTGAATAGTTTTGTACTGAGCAGTTCTCCCTGTGCCAGGATATCCTTGTTCAGTGCTTCACTGAAAGATATCCGGAGGATGATGGTGAGGAATTCGAAGTGCTCATTCAATACGGCATTTGCCTTTTGCAATGAATCCTCATTCTTCAGCAATGCCGAGTTGAAATTCTTATAATGTTCATGCAGTACCTCTATCTGCTCCCTGGCTGCATTCCGGTCGCCCCTCGCCAGGGATTCACTGATCTCAACCAGGGCATTGGTGGTTCCGCTTAAAGCCGAGAGAACGACTATTTTGGATTCGTCATCCTTTGTAACCAGCATCGCCACTTCCTGCATCCGCTGCGGCTTACCCACACTGGTTCCGCCAAACTTCATTACTTTCATTCTTGGTAAATTTTGAGTTGCAAATATAGCCCTTAAAGGACTACTTCGAACTTATCCCCGATCGCTTTCAGGTCATCAATAACCGGCTGAAGCAGGGGAATACCTTTTTCCATTCTTTCCGCTTCCATTTCCCTTTCCGGGTCGCCGGGGATGAGTACTTTTTCCTGGCCGGGGATGGTTTTGGCAGAACGGAAACGGGCTATCCACTTATCCATGTGCTGTTTGAATTCACCTGCTGTCCGGAATGCATCTATGCGCATGGCGCCAAAGAAATGGCCAATGCCTTCACCGGGCATACTTTCTGGCATGGGTAAGTACGCAGGAAAAGGTGGAACCCAGGGCCCATAGTTGGCGCCGCTTAATATGCCGGAGAAAATATCGGCAATGGCGCCTAGTGCATACCCCTTATGACTGCCGTGTTCCTTATCGCCGCCGAGTGGTAAGAGCAGCCCGCCATTTTTTATTGCATGGGGATCTGTTGACGGCTCCCCTTCTTTATCTAGCGCCCAGCCCAATGGCATGGATTGATTTTTCCGCTGCAGAATTTCCAGTTTCCCATTTGCCGCAGTGGTTGTTGCAAAGTCGGCAACAAAGGCCGGTTGCTCACCTGCAGGGATAGCAACCGCGATGGGATTTGTTCCCAGCATTCTTTCTTTAGAGAATGTGGGCGCCACCAATGCCGATGCATTGGTCATGGCCATGCCGATCATATCATTTTCCAGTGCCATCATGGCATGGTGACCGGCAATGCCAAAATGATTGCTGTTGCGCACACTTACCCAACCCGTGCCCACCTGCTTTGCTTTATTGATGGCTACCTGCATGGCGAATGGAGCAACAACCAAGCCCAATCCCCGGTCTCCATCGATGACAGCAGTGGAAGGCGTTTCATGTACGATCTTAATACCCGGTTTTGCATTAACCCGCTGCACTTCCCACAAACGGATATAACCGCTGAGCCGTGCCACCCCATGGCTGTCTACTCCACGCAGGTCTGCAGATAAAAGAGATTGAGTTGCTATTGTTGCATCGGCATCGCTGCAGCCGATCTTTACGAATATATTTTTTGAGAAGTTGAATAGATGGTTGTAAGGGAAGGTTGTACTCATCTATCAAAAGTAAATCAAATTTATACGCCCGAAGTAACACTCTGCTTAAAATCACACGCCAAAATCCGGTATACTGAATGAACATTAATTTTGCTATCAGGGTTAAAACACCCTTTTATACAAAAATCATGTTCGTTTTTATGAAAAAAATAATATTTTTATTATATTGCTAAAGTTTTTTAGCCCCCCACAGGAAAAGATCGTAGCAGTTATTTTTACATTATAAGATTACTAAACAAAACCAAACTACTGACAACCTGTGTGTTTTTCAGGTACCATAAAAAAATATCTTTACGGGGCATTATTAAAATGTAATTCCTGCAAGATTTATTTTTTTTTGGCGAGTGTTTATCTTTGCTTGTTTCTTATTTCACCCAATAATTTAAGTGCCCAAACCCCAAGTTTTGTATGGGCAAAACAAATAGGTGGTTTAAGTAACCCCGATATGGCAACAGGGAATGCCGTATTTGTTGATGCCAGCGGGAACATTTATTCAACAGGATATTTTCGGGGAACCGTGGATTTTGATCCGGGGCCGGCTGTATACAATCTCACTACGGTTACCGGGCTGAATATTATTTTAGTTGATATTTATGTTACAAAATTTGATGCAGCCGGTAATTTTGTTTGGGCAAAACAAATGGCAGGTATATTACCACCCACAAATACTAATGACGCGGATATGGGACGGGGTATTACTGTTGATGCAAGTGGAAATGTTTATGTGACCGGCTATTTTATAGGCACAACTGACTTTGACCCTGGACCAGGAGTTTTAAACCTTACAAGCCTGGGAATTGGAGTACCTGACGTATTTGTATTAAAACTTGATGCCTCCGGTAATTTAGTTTGGGTAAAACAATTTGGAAATGCAGCTCTTGCATTTACGGATAAGGCTTATTCTATAGCAGTTGATGCAAACGGAAATGTTTATACAACGGGGCTTTTCTATCTCACAGTAGATTTTGATCCCGGACCCGGAGTTTATAACTTAACTGCCACGGGTGGGTTCAATTCATTTATCTCCAAACTTGATGCAGCAGGCAACTTTGTGATGGCAAAGCAAATAGGTGCAGGAAGCACTGAAACTAGGGCCCGGTCGATCACGGTAGATGCTGCCGGGAACATTTATACAACAGGCAATTTTTTTGCCACCGGCGATTTTGATCCCGGAACTGGAACCTATAACTTAACCGCACTGGGTGACGAGGATATTTTTGTCTCAAAACTTGACCCCACAGGTAATTTTTTGTGGGTAAAACAAATGGGTGGGGCTAATACTTACTTCGGTGATGAGGGAACCTCCATTGCTGTTGATGCTGCAGGAAATGTTTGTACAACAGGTTTTTTTAGCGGAACCTGTGATTTTGATCCCGGGCCGGGTGTATATAATAAAACGGCGCTGTATGCAAGGGATGCCTTTGTTTCAAAACTCGATGCCGGAGGAAATTTTGTATGGGCAGCACAATTTGGCGGTACCGGTTTATGGCAACATGATGATATGGGGTATGTTATTAAAACCGATGCGAATAATAATGTTTATACCGTTGGCTATTTTAATGCCACGGTTGATTTTGATCCGGGTCCCGGTATTTATAATCTGTCATGTCCTAATAATAACAATCACTTGTTCGTTTCTAAACTTACTGCAGGTGGAAATTTTTCCTGGGCGATAGATCTTGATCTTTCAAATTATGTTGGAGATTTTGAAGGATATGGTTTTGATATTCATTCCTCAGGGGATTTTTTTATAACAGGTTACTTTAACGGCACCAGGGATTTTGATGCCGGGGCCGGAATATTTAATATGACCACATCTTCCAGCCGTGATGCCTTCGTAGCAAAATATACGCAAAGCTGTACCACACCGATCACTCCTGCAGTAAACATCACTGCAAATCCTTCAGGTGCTATCTGTGCAGGCACACCGGTAACTTTCACAGCCACTGTTTCAAATGCAGGCGGAGGAGCCATTAATTATAACTTTAAGGTGAACGGGGCAAGTGTTCAGAACGGCACTTCCAATACTTTTACTACTACAACATTGGCGAATGGAAATACCGTGACCTGTGACATAACGGTTAGTGGAGGGGCCTGCCTGGCTTCCCCCACAGCTTCTTCCAATACCATAAACATGCTGGTGAATCCGATCTTAACCCCTGTTGTAAATATTTCGGCCAACCCCGGTGGCGCAATCTGTGCCGGTATTTCAGTAACCTTCACTGCAACACCAACCAATGGAGGCAGTACACCGGCCTATCAATGGAAGGTTAACGGAATAAATGTGGGAACAAATTCACCGGTGTATACCAGCAGTACTTTAGTCAATGGAGATATTGTAAATGTTATCATGACCTCCAATGCAAACTGTGTTTTGCCAGTTACTGCAACTTCCAACAGTATTATTATGTTGGTGAATCCGATCCTCACTCCTGCTGTGAATATTACCGCTAACCCTCCAGGTGCTATCTGTGCAGGGACTTCGGTGACCTTTACTGCAACGCCAACTAATGGTGGCAGCACGCCCGCCTATCAATGGAAGGTAAACGGAATAAATGTGGGAACAAATGCGGCAACATACAACTCTGCTTCCCTGGTCAATGGAGATATTGTAAATGTTATCCTGACCTCCAATGCAAACTGTGTTTCGCCGGCTACTGCAACTTCTAACAGTATTACAATGTTCGTGAATCCAAACCTCACTCCTGCGGTGAATATTACAGCTAACCCTCCAGGCGCAATCTGTGCCGGCACTTCAGTAACTTTTACTGCAACACCAACGAATGGAGGCAGCACACCGGCCTATCAATGGAAGGTTAATGGAATAAATGTGGGAATAAATTCACCGGTGTATACCAGCAGCGCTTTGGTCAATGGTGATATTATAAATGTTATTATGATCTCCAATGCAAACTGTGTTTCGCCGGCTACTGTAACTTCCAACAGTATTACTATGCTGGTGAACCCCGTCCTCACCCCTGCAGTGAATATTACGGCTAACCCGCCGGGCGCTGTCTGTGCCGGCACTTCAGTAACTTTTACAGCAACGCCAACCAATGGGGGAGGTACACCCGCTTATCAATGGAAGGTTAACGCAATAAATGTGGGAACAAATGCACCGACATTTACTTCATCCACTTTGAGCAATGCTGATGTAGTAGAAGTTATTCTTACTTCAAATGCCACTTGTGCTTTTCCAACTACTGCAAGTTCCAATACTATTACCATGACCGTAACCGCAGCCCTGGCACCCGCTGTTGGAATTACCGCATCAGCTACCAGTATCTGTGCAGGCACTTCAGTAACTTTTACGGCTACGCCAACGAATGGAGGAAGTTCCCCGGCCTATCAATGGAAGGTTAATGGAATAAACGTGGGAACAAATTCAGCTGTGTATAATAGCAGCACTTTGGCCAATGGTGATCTTGTTAATGTTAATATGACATCGAGTTTGACCTGTGCATTACCAGCTTCGGCTACATCAAATACAATCGCTATGGTTGTGAATCCGAATGTAACGCCGGGTGTAACCATTGCTGCCAACCCCCCCGGCCCGGTTTGCGCAGGCACTTCAGTAACCTTTACTGCCACCGCTTCTAATACCGCAGGTGGTACGATCAATTATGATTTTAAAGTTAATGGAACCTCTGTGCAGAACAGTGCATCCAATACACATACCAGTTCTACACTGGCTAATGGAAATACCGTTACCTGTGATATAACGATTACCGGTGGTAACTGCCTCACTTCAACTTCAGCCACTTCGAATACCATTACAATGGCAGTGAATCCGAATCTGACACCATCAGTAAACATTACCGCCAATCCTCCTGGGAATATTTGTTCGGGTACTCCAGTAACTTTTACTGCTGCCGCAAATAATACCGGAGGTGGTACCATTAATTACGATTTTAAAGTAAATGGGGCCAGTGTTCAGAACGGAGCTTTAAATACATTCACCAGTTCAACACTTGCAAACGGAAATACCATTACTTGCGATATAACTGTGACTGGTGGGAACTGCATGGCTTCCACCACGGCTACTTCTAATTTAATAACCATGAATGTCACTCCAACAGTGATTCCTTCTGTTGCCATAACTGCGTCAGCAACCACCATATGTGCCGGCACACCCGTTACTTTAACGGCCAATCCTACCAATGGAGGAGTCACACCTGCTTATCAGTGGCAGGTGAATGGAATTAATGTAGGAACAAATGCTTCGGCATATACTTCAGCTTCATTAGCCAATGGCGATATTGTTACTGTGATCATGACCTCCAATGCAAACTGTGTATCACCGACCACTGCCGGTTCCAACAACATTATAATGATCGTGAACCAAAACATAACTCCTGCCGTTAACCTTACAGCTAACCCTGCAGGTCCCGTGTGTGTTGGCAGTTCAGTATTGTTTACAGCTGCTTCATCCAACAACGGAGGTGGTACCATAAATTATAATTTTAAGGTTAATGGAACCAGTGTTCAGAATGGGACTTCCAATACCTATACCAGTGCCACATTAACCAATGGTAATACAGTTACCTGTGATATAGCTGTAACCGGTGGTAACTGCCTGGTTTCAACAACTGCTTCTTCCAACATCATCAGTATGAATATTGTTTCTCCACCTGCAATAAGTGTTTCAGCAAACCCAGCCGGTAATATTTGTGCAGGAACATCTGTAAGTTTTACAGCTAATCCTTTAAATGCAGGAACAAGCCCCGCTTACCAATGGCAGGTAAATGGAGTTAATGTAGGAACAAACAGTTTAACCTATTTAAGTAATTCTTTAGCTGACGGGGATAAAATATACTGTATCATGAACACTGTTTCGATATGTTCAATTTCACCTTTTGTTTATTCTGACACGATCAACATGACTGTTAAACCAATTCCTGTTATTACATTGAACCCAACCAATCCAACGATATTTTCCGGCAATTCAATCCAGTTAAATGCACAGATAACCGGGAATATAGCTACATATCTTTGGTCGCCGTCCACCACTTTAAATAATCCTGCTATATCTAATCCAGTTGCAAAACCAACAAATACTACAGTTTATAAATTGTCAGTAAACTCGGTTGACAACTGCTATGCTGAAAAAAACATTACGGTGACTGTCATTAAGCACATATATATCCCTAACTCCTTTACGCCAAATGGTGATGGTATTAATGATATTTTCCGAATACCTCCATCAATTACTTTTACTCTCCAATACTTTTTAATATTTGACAGGTACGGAAATGAGGTTTTCAAAACCACAGACATTAACAAAGGATGGGATGGAACCTATAAAGGTGCAAAACAACCTAATGGTACATACACTTATTTGATAAAAGGATATGATTTAAAAAGAGAAATATCACTTAACGGAAACGTACTGATTATCAGGTAAAATATTTTACTAAGTACATATAAACAAGAATTCTAAAAGATTTAGAAGACAGAAAAGCCGTTCAAAAATGAACGGCCTTTCTTTGCTCAACCTTACAGATATATATAAAAGCAGATAACTAATTGTTTTCTTTCATCATCTCCCGGTGCTTTGATTTAAATTTCTCATTCTGCCCATCGGTTAAAATAGCCTCGATACTCTTTGCCTGCTCCTTCTGCCGTTCCCTAAGTTGTTTTTCTTTACATCATCAGGAAACTGGCTGTTGCTTTTGAGACTCATAATTAAACTGCTATTTTAAAAATTACTAATCCGCCCGTTTTGAGGTCCTGAACCTGAACGATGCACCAAAAGCAAAAAAATTATCGGGTGCTGGTTTCCTCAGTCCAAATCCGGCCGAAGCATCTATCTTGAGATTGTCATTGATATAATAGGCCAGCCCGAAATCGATGCTGTTCTGCGGTGTTCTTTTTGGCCAGGCATAGCCATACACTTCTGCAAAAAGCAGCCAGTTTTCAGCAATGAAAACCCGGGGAGATATCGTGTATACATATGCCGGCTCGGAACGGAAGGTCTTCCATTCCATACCAAAATTATACCCTAAAAAAAATGCTTTTGAAAAAGCATGTTCTACCGCAAACCGGAAGTTGGCCCCATCAATACTGTCGTACCGGGGCCGTAAGAATTTTAACCTGTTGAACCGGTAATGTGCCACCAGGGAAATACCGGGCCGTAGCCCCTTCTCTTTTAAGAAATTCAATTTCCCGCCCAGTTGAACCGTATTGATGCCGGTAATGGTTGTGGTTGTATTCGTGGCTTCTTCCCTTGTTGTAGCGAATACGGTTATCAATCTCACTTCAAACCGGTTTCCGATCCCGTATTTCGCCAGAAAGAACGGGTGCTGGAAGATCTGGTCTTTGTAAGGTGGGAAATATTTCTCCGACACTCTTGAAAATCCTGTTTCTGCCTGCATCCATTTGCTGCGGGTAGTGGCTGGGTGATTGGTAAATCCTGGCCGGTCGGTGACCATTTTTTCATCCTGGGCTTTTGCCGCAAAGGCAAGCAGGATCAGGGTGCCGGTTAAAATATGTTTCTTCATAAAAAACATAGCCGCTCCTTTTTAAACAGAGGAGCAGCTATGAACAAATATAATAATTCAGTTTTCATAATAAAAGCGTTTCATCAGCGTATTAACAGAACATTTCCATATGGGTTTGAATTCCCGGCGCCGTTAAGAATATTATTCGGGCACCCGGGAATGGTCACCCGCCACGCATAATTACCCGGATCGGCCGGTTGTCCGTTGCTGTAGTTCCCGTTCCAGGAATAATCCAGCAGGGTTGGACCGGTTGAATGAAATACCAGGTTGCCCCACCTGTTCCATACCCAGAACTCACCCCCGGGATAATCCTGCAGGTTGATCGGCCTGAATAAATAATTCGTAGCTGCACCGGGTGTAAATGCAGTAGGAACAGCGACTTTCCTGGGATTATAATGTTTAACGGTTTGCGTACCGGAGGCAATACATCCGGTAAAATTTGTATTCGCTACCACCAGGTTATAGGTATAGACCACCGGGGGTGGCGCTGTTGGTGCATTTATATTGGGCGGTGTTAAAGGAGACAGGCTAATGACCGGTTTTTCAATATTCGGGTTGCTGAGATGCGTAGCCGGAGACCAGGTAAATGTATAGGAAAGAGCGGGACCATTGGGATCTGAATATTGCAGGTAATAATCCGGCATCAATTGCATGGGAGCCGGGTTGCAGCTGAAAGCATTATATGTTTTCGCATCCACAACCATTTTCTGAACGAAGTATGTTAACGCATTTGATACTACGAATTGCGATGGATCGGAAGATTCATAGGCATACATCCGGTATTGATATATGCCGGCTGTATTTTCTGTATGAACATAACTCATGGAAGCGGCCCCGACAATATCCACCCAACTTAACCCATTGTTGGTACTCCTTTGCCACCGGAAGGAGGGATTTGGAAAAGGGATCCCGGGAGTAGGCCACCAGGAATAAAGATTGACCGTGCCGTTGTTGCAGGTATATGATTTCTGAACAATGGAGCTGTTTGAAAAGGAGGCAAGGATCGGGGGAAAACAGGGGGCAAAGGATATATCATCTACAGCAAAATCATTGCCATTACGGCTATTATGCTCATTTACAAGAATGACCTGCAAAGAAGTGACCCCGGGAGGAAGATCGAACATAAATGATAATTTCTGCCAGGGATTTACCGGGTCATATTCCACGGTATAAGTACCACTATTCTCAATTAAATTATTTGACAGATCACGTAACTCGAAATGGAGTTGAGGACGTTCAAAAAAACCGCCACTTGGATCAGCTAAATTTGCTATGTAAACAGAAAATTCATAGCCGAAGGCCTGGGTAAGCCCGGTTACCGTTGTTCGGTATACTTCCCCAACATTATCATCGCCATCTACCAATAACATATAACCGTTAACATCCGATGGCGTATGATCCTGGGGCAATGCCAACCAGTTTGGATTACAAAAAATGACATTGTTTGATACTGCGTAGAGGCCGGGCTGGATATAACAATTTGCCTGGTATTGATAGGTTGTTGCGCCTGCCGGTAAGGGTGGACCAGGATTAAGCCCGGTGCCAAAATCCTCAAAAATGGCAGGAGTACCCAATACACCGCTGCATGTCTCGATGGTGCCCACGATATAATTCACGATGTCAATATAACCATAGCCCGTTTGGGTGGTCAGGTCTTCATACACTTCTATTACTCCCTGCCCATTCAGCCATGCAGGAATATTATCCCATTGAATGGTTATGGTATGCTTATCGGAGGATAAAACGGTCCCATAACTTACATTCCAGGTGACATTCGCATAAAACTCATGTATATTGGTCCACTCGGGCCAGTTCATCGTATAGGTCTCTGTGGCACCGGGCGCCACCGACATTTTCCCGGTGATCAGGTTGTCGGCACTCGCCATCAGCGAAAGTATGCTCAGCATACAGGTGATCAAAAGTTTCATAGTTACAAATTATAGGGTGAAGATTAATGTAAAAAAATGTACAGATAGGGTTACAGCCTTTCTAAAACTTTATGAACCTGTCTTCTAAAAACCGCTCCCTGCTTTTTGCTCCGGTATAGATCATTGTGATCTCCATTGCGCTTTTTTGTCCCCGGTTCTTTGAATAAATAGTAATGTCATAAGAAGTGTTTATGGCAAATCCAATAAAATTCAACCCGGCAACGGGTACAATGGCTTTACCGCCAACAAGATTGCTCCTGAACCATGCCCCAAAGCTGAATTGGTTATTCCTGTTTATGCTGAGTTCACAGGTGAGTCCCGTAAACAGGTTATTGACCGATCTTTCGGAATAGCTCATGAGCAGGGCCGCATATATTTTCCCGTTATTCTCCAGCTTTTTTTCCCAGGCCAAATGCCCCGAGGTTTGCCGCGGCACATTCAGTTCCCCGCCCTGGAAAACACGCCTGGGTTCCGTTATATGATGCATGGAGACTCCAACTGTAAACAGGTTGGCGTTATTGATCATTCCCTGGTAAACCAGGCCTGCATTCAAATCGATGTAGGCAACTTTCACATCCCCGATCTGGGATATGTCAATATTGGAATAGCCGGAATTTATCCAGGAAATAAGCTGGTCTTCCAACACATAATCCGGCTTCAGCAATTGCCTTTGGCCGAGCGTGGTTTGAAATCCCAGGCCCAGTTGTTGCCTTCCTTCCTCATCCAGGCCTTTTTGATAAGCAGCAGACAGTGATAAATACGTATTCCTGATCCCATCCGTTGCACTTTTCTCTGAAAGGCCTGAAATCCCAAGTGCAAAACAATCCTGTTGGGGGGTCAGTTTCTCCATGATCTTGAAGTCCGAGAAAAAAGCAGCCTGCGTGAATAGCTGTTCCTGTGTATTTATTTGTCTTCTGAATGACCCGCCGATCCGGTAGCTTTTATTGAACCGTCCTGTATTGGCAGGATTAACCAATAAAGGGGAAGCATAGAACTGTGAAAAGCGGTTCTGGCACTCAGCAGTAAGCGGACTGATAAAACAGAATAGGAAGATCATGCTAAAGTACCTGCTCATGGATCGTTCTTTTAAGTGTAAAAGATTATTGCCGGTTTCGATACAATGCTACACCGGTCTTAAAATGATTAAAAGGGGAATTACCCCCTTAAAATGGAGAAAATACCCATGGATGGGGGATGAAAAAACAGAGAAGCCGCCCACTAGTGAACGGCCCTCTCTTTTTTGCTCAACCTTACTGCTGTATAATAAATGCGGATAACTATCGCAACCGGATATTGCTTTCGCCGGGAAGTCGATAAGGCGACATATGATTTTGATCCACAATCAATGCTTCCCGTCTTTCCGCCTTACCGGCAATTGATCTAATCATTTTCTTTCATTGCTTCCCTTCTTTTGGCTTTGAACTTCTCTTTCTGTTCATCGGTTAAAATAGCCTGGATAGCTTTTGCCTGCTCCTTCTGCAGTTCCCTAAATTGTTTTTTCTTTTCATCTTCAGATAACTGACCGTTGCTTTCAATAGCTTCTTTCTTTGTTTTATTTGCCTGGCGTATCTCTTTCAGTTTTAAATTCTGCTCCCGGGTAAGGTCCAGTTCCTTGAGCAGGTCTTTACGACCAGCCTTGTCCATTTTACCGGCTGGCTGGTTACCGGCAACGGTGTCGGCCTTTATTGCGGGGACAGGTTTGCGTTCAATCTGCGAATAGGAGATAAGGGAAGGGAGAAGGAGAATTAAGATCAATCCGGGGGTCTTCATTTTTATTATTTTTGAAAAAGATAGATGGTTTGCGGATGCAGAAGTTTAATCAACAGCCATTTTCTTCATAAAAAAACCGGCCACCTGGTGACCGGTATTATTTTTCAAATAGGGTGATCTGATTACCTTAAGAAAAGCAGCTCCCTGTATTTCGGCAATGTCCAGTATGCATCGTCCACCAGCAATTCCAGTTTATCTACGTGGTAGCGGATAACATCAAAGTATTTACCCTTCACATGGTCGCAGTACGTGATGGCTTTTGTACGGGTATCTTCAATTTCATTTGCCTTCTTCCTTTCTTCGATCATCTTCTCCACGTTGTCGCTTATCTCGTTGATGTGGGTGCTGATGGCCTCCAGTACCTGCTTCTGGTTGGCATAGGCCGTTTCAGAAAGACCCACTTCTTTCAGCCCTTTGATATTGCCGATAAGTACATTCTGGTATTTAATGGCAGAAGGAAGAATGAATGTAGTAGCCAGGTCTCCCATTACCCTTGCTTCGATCTGAACTTTTTTGATGTAGGCTTCCAGCATGATCTCATGACGGGCTTCCAGTTCCACGTGGCTGTACACTTCATTGCTCTCAAAAAGATGCTTGGATTTATCCGTAACATATGCATCCAGTGCAAGCGGCGTTGTTTTCACATTGGCCAGCCCGCGTTTGGCTGCTTCCTTTTCCCACTCCTCACTGTAGCCATCTCCTTCAAACAGGATGGTCTTGCTCTCCACAATATATTTCTGTATCACCTGCATGATGGCCACTTCTTTTTTCTCGCCTTTCTCGATCAGCCCGTCCACATCCACTTTGAATTTCCGTAAGGTTTCCGCCATGATCGCATTCAATGTGGTCATGGAGATGGCGCAGTTGGCAGAAGAACCCACTGCACGGAATTCGAATTTGTTCCCGGTGAATGCAAAAGGAGAAGTACGGTTACGGTCGGTATTATCCAGCATGAGTTCCGGTATACTCTTATGTATATCCAGTTTCAGCATGGCTTCATCCTGCTCATCAAATTTGCCCGATACCCGGGTCTCCACCTGGTTCAATACCTGCGTTAAATATTTACCAATAAAGATGGAGATGATGGCAGGCGGCGCTTCATTGGCTCCCAGGCGGTGATCATTCCCTGCACTGGCAATAGATGCCCGCAGCAGGTCGGCATAATCATGTACTGCTTTGATGGAGTTAACAAAGAAGGCAAGGAACATCAAATTTGTTTTCGGCGTTTTTCCGGGTGCCAGTAAATTAACCCCGGTATCCGTAGCCATGCTCCAGTTATTGTGCTTACCGCTTCCGTTGATGCCGGCAAATGGTTTTTCGTGCAATAAACATTTCAGTCCATGACGTTTGGCAACCCTTTCCATAATATCCATCAGCAGGGTATTGTGGTCAACGGCCAGGTTGATCTCTTCGAAGATCGGCGCACACTCAAACTGCGCAGGTGCCACTTCATTATGACGGGTGCGGATTGGAATGCCCAGTTTATAACTCTCCTGTTCAAAATCCCGCATGAATGCATAAACCCTTTCCGGTATCGCTCCAAAATAATGATCATCTAACTGCTGGCCTTTTGCAGGTGCATGGCCAAAAACGGTACGGCCTGCCAGGAGCAGGTCGGGACGGGTATTTGCCAAACCGGCATCGATCACAAAATATTCCTGTTCCCATCCCAGGGTTGCAGTAACCCTTGTGATGTTCTTATCAAAATACTGGCAAACATCCACAGCGGCTTTATCCAATGCCACCAATGCTTTTAATAAAGGTGTTTTGGTGTCTAATGATTCACCGGTATAGGAAACAAAGATGGTTGGTATGCACAAGGTCTTGCCCTGTCCGATCTCCATGATAAAGGCCGGGGAAGACGGATCCCATGCAGTATAACCTCTTGCTTCAAACGTTGCCCGCAGGCCACCACTTGGGAAAGAAGATGCATCCGGTTCCTGTTGTATCAATGCAGCGCCTTCAAATTCTTCGATAGGCGTACCATCGGATTTTAACGTAAAGAAAGAATCGTGCTTTTCAGCAGATAAACCTGTCAGCGGTTGAAACCAGTGGGTAAAGTGAGTAACCCCTTTGCTTTCTGCCCATGCCCGGATGCCATTGGCGATCTGTGAACCCATGTTGCGGTCAATTTTTTTACCGCCCCGGGTTGATGCAACCAGGCTTTTGTAGGCTTCATCACTCAGGTACTTACGGGCCACCAGCAGGGTGAACACATTCTCATTGAAGATCTCAGTGATCTTGCCCGGGCTCTCCACAACTACTTTGGGGAGGCCTTTACCAAGATTGTCTAACGCTTTAAAACGTAAAGATTCCATACATTTTTTGATTTTAAGTCACAAAAAAACATTAAATCTTTCTATAAAACAATATTTTTTAAAATAAATTGTAAAAAATAGGGGTAACCTGGTTAAAAAAATTAATATTATTTTAATTTTTAAACTTTACCCTATCCCAGGCAATTGAACAGAGTAATGGGGTGATCATAAAGGGAAGATAGAGGCTCCGGTAGCGCACAATGGAGCCCAGGTTGGGTACGATATAGCCGATGAGCAGAAAGAGGGAGAAGCAGAAACTAAGGGCAAAAAGCAGAAAAGGAGTATTGATATCATTGAGGTCCCTTCTTCGGAAAAAAAGGAATAACAGGAAGGTTGCCTGGTAAATAAAAAGTTCGATATTCAAAGCTAGCAGCGACTTTACCGGAAGCTCCCATAAATAAGGCCTCAGCAAAACATGATTGAGAGCCTGGGGCGCATTGGCGGCAAAGCTTTTGAAATGAGGATCAAGTTTGGTAAGCTCAATCTGGGTATCCGATGGGCCGAGATCTAAATACTCCGCCTGCCGCTGGGTGATCAGTTCAAGCGGTTTTATTCGGGGGAAAACGGAACTGATATTAAAGAGCAGCAACCCGGTTACCAGGTAAACGGCAGCAAAGGTAATGGCAGTATTCCATTTATATTTTGAACAAAGAACCCAGGCGATCAATGCCGGGACCAGGGCGATGAAGATAAAATGCCTGATCAGAAAAAGCAGGACCAGGGTGATACTTATTAAAAGGATCCGTTTTACACCAGCCTTATTCTCCCCAAGCGATCGGTGGATCGTATAGATCAAAACAGCAAGCAGCAGGAATACCAGGCCATCTTTATGGATCCCCGATGAAAAATACATGGCAGAAGGCAAAAGAAAGCAACCGGTGATGACCAGCCATTGCCGGCCCGGATAAATTTTCATGAACAGTTTATACAGCGCCACATGGCCGAAGAACACGAGGAAATTAAAGAACAGGCTGTTGATATAATAATCGCCCCGGCTGAAGATATTGAATACAGAGACCAGTTTGATGAGGATATTACCCCGCAGGTCGTTCCAGAAGGAATTAAAAGAACTGAACATGCCTCCGTAGCCGCCGGGGTAATCCGAAGTAAAAATATTGCTGAAGTACTTTGCCGGATCCGTGAGTAAAAGCCGGTACTCATTCCATGCCTCCCGGTTAATGTCCCAGTAATCATTGCCGCTGCCGTAAAAATGGAGTGAAAGCCAGCCAATGGCAATTCCGGCAACGATCTTAAAAAGAAAAAGTCCGAGTATTACCTTACGGTCGATGCCCGACTTCTTTATGGCCGGGATCCGCAGCAGCAACCAGCTTAACGCAACCAGGTAAACAGCAAATAACAGGTAATTCAATGCGGTGCATTTTGGTGTGGGAAGATAGTTAAAATATTTGCTTTGCGGGTCAGGATAAAAGGCAGGCAGTTGTTACCTTTGCGTTTTCACCCAGTTCCTCATCAGATTTATGGAAATAACAGTAAAAACAGCCGAACAACTAAGACTGACAGCAGAAGAATTTGAACTCATAAAACAAAAGCTCGGACGCACGCCCAACTTTAATGAACTCTGTTGCTTCAGTGCCATGTGGAGCGAACACTGCAGTTATAAGAATTCCATCAAGTGGTTAAAGACACTGCCCCGGGAAGGGAAAAAAATGCTGGTAAAGGCCGGCGAAGAAAATGCCGGGTTGATGGATATCGGCGACGGCTATGGCGTAGTTTTTAAAATTGAATCACACAATCACCCATCTGCTATTGAACCCTTCCAGGGCGCTGCAACGGGCGTGGGCGGCATCAATAGAGATATTTTCACCATGGGGGCCCGGCCCATCGCTTCGTTGAATTCTTTGCGCTTTGGAAAACTGACCGAAGCAAAGACACAGCATTTGCTGGCGGGCGTGGTGCATGGCATTGGCCATTATGGAAATTGCTTTGGCGTACCAACTGTTGGCGGTGAGGTTTATTTTGAAGAATGTTATCATACCAATCCATTGGTGAATGCCATGAGTGTTGGTATCTTAAAGAATGGCGGAACCGTTTCTGCCACTTCCGGTAATGTAAAAGGCAACCCGGTTTTTTTTGTTGGAAGCGCCACGGGTAAAGATGGCATTGGCGGGGCAAGCTTTGCCTCGGCTGATATTACGGCAGACAGTGCAGAAGACCTGCCTGCCGTTCAGGTTGGAGACCCCTTCCAGGAAAAAAAACTATTAGAGGCCTGCCTGGAAGTGATACAAACAGGTGCCGTGGTAGGCATGCAGGATATGGGCGCTGCCGGGATCATCTGCTCCACTTCTGAAATGAGTGCAAAGGGAGAAGCCGGAATGCGGATTGATCTCGATAAGGTTCCGACAAGACAAAAAGATATGAAGGCATGGGAACTGCTTTTAAGCGAAAGCCAGGAGCGTATGTTACTCGTTGCAGAAAAAGGAAAAGAAAAACTGGTACTGGATGTTTTTAAAAAGTGGGACCTCCCCTGCAGTGAGATCGGTGAAGTAACAACCGATGGCATGCTTCAGTTTTACATGCATGGAAATCTGGAAGCGGAATTACCGGCTTACGAACTGGTGCTTGGCGGCGGCGCCCCGCAAAATTCAAGAGATTATACCGAGCCGAAGTATTTTGAAAAGATAAAAGCATTCAATGCAAATAGCATTGCCATACCAACAGACCTGAAAGCCGTTGCAGAGCAGCTGATTCAGATTCCCAACATTGCCAGCAAACGCTGGGTATATGTTCAGTACGACAGCATGGTGGGTACCGGCAATGCCAGTACCAATGCACCAAGCGACGCCGCCATTGTTATTGCAAAACCAACCAAAAAAGCGCTGGCACTAACTACAGATTGCAACAGCCGCTATGTTTTTGCCGATCCGTATAAAGGCGCCATGATCGCGGTGGCAGAAGCCGCCAGGAATATCGTTTGCAGCGGCGGACAACCATTGGGCGTGACCAACTGCCTCAACTTTGGAAATCCTTTCGACCCCGAAGTGTATTACCAGTTCGTTCATGCCATCAAAGGCATGGGTGAGGCCTGCGTGAAATTTGATACCCCGGTAACAGGGGGCAATGTAAGTTTTTACAACCAGGGACCGGATGGGGCGGTATACCCTACCCCTACCATTGGCATGGTGGGATTATTAGAAAGCCCGGATGATAAGATGACCATGGATTTCAAGCAGGAAGATGACGAGATCTATTTAGTAGGTACCCAACGCAACGACATCAACTCATCGGAATATTTACACAAGATACATGGCGTGGAATATTCCCCGGCTCCTTATTTTAACCTGGCAGAAGAATTTGACGTGCAGAACGAGGTTAAAAAAATGATCCATAAAAAACTCATCAGTTCGGCACACGATATCAGTGAAGGCGGTTTATTTATTTCCCTGATCGAAAGTTGTTTCAACCGGAATTTGGGGTTCTCCACACCCCTCTCCATTGGAGAGGGACTGGGGGTGAGGCCAGATGCTTTCTGGTTTGGCGAAAGCCAGAGCCGGGTGGTGGTTTCTGTTTCGAAAGAGAACAGGAATGATTTTAACATGCTGCTGGAGAAAATGGAAATGACGGTTACCTATCTTGGGAAAGTAACATCGGGCCAAATCAGTATCAACGGCGAGGATTGGGGAACGGTGAATGAATGGAAGAACAAGTATGAGAATGCCATTGCCAATTTACTGGCGGGACATGAGAGCGAACATGCATTAACGGCGTTATAAAATCTATCAATGAGTTTAGAAAAGAATCAGAATAAATCAGGGTCGTTAAAAGCCCCTCCTTCGAAGGGGTTTGGGGAGACTATAGTAGTCACCGGCGCCGCCGGCTTCATCGGGAGCTGCATGGTCAGTTACCTGAACCAGCAGGGATATGAGAACCTGATCCTGGTAGATGAATTTGATGATGAAGCAAAAGAACTGAACCTGCTGCACAAAAAATACCTGGTGAGGGTGGAGCGGGAAGATTTTTTTGAATGGGTGCAGAAGGAAAAGCCGGCCGTTGCATTTGTCTTTCACCTGGGCGCCCGCACCGATACCACCGAATTTGATTATTCCATACACCAGCACCTGAACGTGGAGTATTCCCAGAAAATCTGGAACTGGTGCACGACGAATAATATTCCGCTGGTATATGCTTCCTCTGCTGCTACATATGGCGAAGGCGAACTGGGTTATGATGACAACCATGAGATCATTGAGCAGCTTCGCCCGCTGAATCCGTATGGCATTTCCAAGAACGAATTCGACAAATGGGTGCTGCACCAGGAATGCCATCCCCCCTTCTGGGCCGGGTTGAAATTCTTTAATGTATACGGCCCCAATGAATACCACAAGGCAAGAATGGCCAGCGTGATCTTCCACTCCTTTAACCAGATAAAACAGAACAGCAAGGTAAAACTCTTCCGTTCACATAAAGAAGGCTACGAGGACGGCGAACAACTGCGTGACTTTATTTATGTGAAGGATGTGATCGCTGTTTGTTACTGGCTTATGGAAGAAAGCATGAATCGTCAGGCGTCAGCCGTGAGTTCCTCACTCACGACTCACCACTCACGACTCACTTCTGCTATCTACAATTTAGGCACAGGCAAAGCCAGGACTTTCAACGACCTGGTTAAAGCCACTTTTGCAGGGCTGGATATGCAACCACAGATCGAATACATCGACATGCCCGAAGACATACGGGATAAATACCAGTACTTCACCGAAGCAACGATGGATAAATTAAAAACTGCCGGTTATACGAACGGATTTTATTCGCTGGAGAAAGGGGTGGATGATTATGTAAGGAACTACCTGGCGAAGAATGAGTTTTATTAGAGCCGGGTTAATATGCTTCTCCCGTTTCCATGTCTACCTGGTAATACTTAAGTTCCATTTTATACACTGATTTTTTTTCGCCGGTATTGGCGGCATAATTCAATGCAGACGATTTTAAAAAAACATGTTTGCTCTTCCTGGTCAATCCTTTGATGCCAAAGAAATAAAATGTATTCTCCCTGCGTACCAGTTTTGAATATTTATCCCCCGAATTGATGAAAATATCTGTGCCATCACAAAATCCCCAAACAGTCCTGCTGGGATATTCCGAATTCCCGTCTTTTACATACAGGATATCACCCATTTTACTCTCCCGGAGTTCATATTCCCTTATGGATGGGGAATTTGCTTTAAACTCTTCAAAATCTTTATAAACTCCTTTATTTAACACAACAGACTTCAATATCGGTACTTCAGTCTTCTTTGAATACTCCCGGTATATCTCATTAAATGATAATTTTCTTCTTTTTGCAATGATCTCCCCAGGATTAATGTCAGCCAGCTTAACCAACGATTTCTTTAAGGTTGAAGTAATAAATGAACCGGCGTTGTCAACAAACCGAAGCCCTTCGTAATCATTCAATCTGTCTTTATACGTAAAGATTGAGTCGATCCTGTATAGCGGGTAAAAAATACTGTCTCTTTCCAGGTAAAATTCAAGTTTACAAAGTACGCCGGCATCCCATTCATTCGTGAGCGGAGTGGTCTTATCATCGTCAAACCCGGTCTTATCTGCCTCGGGAGACAGCCAGAGTTTTTTTACTACGATCAACAGATTATTCTTTACCGAATCATTTTTCCGGCATTGCAGGTATGCACTTATCCATTCGGCAAAACCGTCTTTTAAGGTAGGTGAACAATAATAGATCTTTGACCAGCTATCATAGCCTTTTTTACCAGCCTCCCCTGGTTTTATTCCATGCTTAAATGCCTCGCTCCTTTTGATATAATAATACCCTACCGCACCTGAATCGTCCCGGGCATCAATGACATTAACGGAACGGATCTTATCACCTAATGAATTGGGAAGACTCTCTTTAGCAAGATTGATCTCCAGCTTATTATTAAAATCAATCATTTTTGCTTCAAACTGGGCAAAAGCCGGAAGAATCGTGAGCAGAACAAGAGTTAGGAATGATACTGTTCGCATACCAGGGTAAAATTTTCTCTAAACTATTAATCCTTTTCGTTATGAAACTAAGTTTTTTCCAACAAAATCCCTCCCCAAATTTCCTCCCCCCGAATATTCCACTTATCTTTGCATGACCTTCAAGATTTTATCCCGAATTTTCCTGGTCATATTTATTAACCGCAGCCTTCATCCCGAAAAATAAGGGAGTGGTTGTAAAATTATTTTTTATGGCTAAGTACATTTTTGTAACAGGTGGTGTTACTTCTTCATTAGGAAAGGGAATCATTGCTGCCTCCCTGGCAAAACTCTTACAAAGCCGCGGCCTCAAGGTCACCATACAGAAATTTGATCCCTACATCAACGTCGACCCCGGCACGCTGAATCCTTATGAACACGGCGAATGCTATGTTACGGACGACGGGGCCGAAACAGACCTTGACCTTGGCCATTACGAACGTTTTTTAAATACCCCTACATCACAGGCCAATAATGTTACCACCGGCCGCATTTATCAAACGGTGATCAATAAAGAACGGGAAGGCGCTTATTTGGGAAAGACCGTACAGGTCATTCCGCACATTACGGATGAAATAAAACGCCGGATGCTCCTGCTGGGTTCCGAAGGCAAATACGATATTGTTATAACAGAGATCGGCGGCACCGTGGGTGACATCGAAAGCTTACCCTTTGTGGAAGCCGTAAGGCAGATCCAGTGGGAACTGCCGGAGGAGGATTGCGTGGTGGTTCACCTTACCCTGATCCCCTACCTGAAAGCCGCCAAGGAACTGAAAACAAAACCCACCCAGCACAGCGTTCGTATGCTGAGCCAGGAAGGGGTGCATCCCAATGTGATCGTTTGCCGTACCGAACACCCGCTGAGCGATGACCTGAAGAAAAAGATCGCCCTGTTCTGCAATGTAAAACCCAATGCGGTGATCGAGGCCATGGATGCGGGTACCATTTATGAAGTGCCGCTGAAAATGCTGCAGGAAGGCCTGGACGTGATCGTACTGAAAAAATTACAGATAAACGGCTATGCTGCCCCGGAACTCACCAAATGGCGTGGCTTCCTGGATAAATTAAAATACCCGCACAGCAAAGTAACCATCGGGCTGATCGGAAAATATATTGAACTGCAGGATGCGTACAAATCCATCCTGGAATCTTTCATACATGCCGGTGCCATCAATGAATGCAAAGTGCAGATCGTAAATGTGCACAGCGAATTCATTACCGATGAGAACGTAAAAGAAAAACTGAAGGACCTGGATGGCCTGCTGGTTGCACCAGGCTTTGGCAACCGGGGTGTGGAAGGAAAGATCATTGCCGTGAAATTTGCCCGCGAGAACAAGCTGCCCTTCTTTGGTATTTGCCTGGGCATGCAGATGGCCGTGATCGAATACGCCAGAAATGTATTGGGATGGAAAGATGCGCATTCTACCGAGATGGATACCAAAACCCCTCACCCTGTGATCGACCTGATGGAAGACCAGAAGAAAGTGAGGAATATGGGCGGCACCATGAGGTTGGGTGCATACCCCTGTGATATCAATAAAGACAGCCTGGCCTATTCCATTTACGGGACCACCCATATCAGCGAAAGGCACCGCCACCGCTGGGAGTTCAACAATAAATACCTGGCCGATTTTGAAAAGGCCGGGCTGGTACCCAGCGGAAAGAATCCCGGTACGGGCCTGGTGGAGATCGTGGAATTAAAGGATCATCCGTTCTTTATCGGCGTACAATTTCATCCCGAACTGAAAAGCACGGTGGAGAATCCCCAACCCGTTTTTGTCCATTTCATAAAAGCTGCCAAGGCCTTTGCCGAAACCAAAGAGTCGGTGAAAAACCCATTGCTGCAGAGTGAAATGATATGATGACCACGGACGACTGACCACTGACCACAGTAATGTACTTCGGTTGTCGGTGGTCAGTCATCGGTGGTTGAAGTAAATTATTGCTGTTATTTGTATGCAAAAACTAAGCATGGCTGAACTCAACCGTAAGTCGGTGGAAGAGTTCAAACGTTCCCGGAAAATTCCTGTGATCGCTGTATTGGAAAATATCCGAAGCGCCTATAATGTAGGCAGTGTGTTCCGTACGGCCGATGCATTTTTACTGGATGCCATTTACATCACCGGCTATACCTGTGTTCCTCCCCATAAAGAAATAAAGAAAACAGCCCTGGGTGCAGAAGAAACGGTTGACTGGAAACATTTTGCCAACGCAACGGAAGCAATAAAAGATTTACGGGAAGAAGGATATAAAGTGTATGCCGTAGAACAGGCAAAAAACAGCCACATGCTTCAGCAGGTGGATTTTAAAAGCGATGAAAAAATAGCCGTTATATTTGGCAATGAAGTGACGGGTGTGGAGCAGGATACCATCCTGCAATGCGACGGATGCATTGAGATCCCTCAACTGGGGATGAAACATTCGCTGAACATCGCCACCGCAGCCGGCGTGGTGCTGTGGGAGATAATCAGGGGCAGGATCTCACAGGCCTCCGTTGAACATTGATCATTGAACATTGTTTATTGAACATTTGAATGAGGACAATAAAAAAATATCTCTCCCTCGTAAAATTCGCCCACACCTTTTTTGCAATGCCCTGTACCCCTTACCTCTAAAGGGGAATTACCTATTTTTGCACCTACTTTATAAATGACATCAATAAAAAAATACCTCTCCCTCGTAAAGTTCGCCCATACCATTCTTGCAATGCCCTGTACCCCTGACCCCTAAAGGGGAATTACCTATTTTTGCACCTACTTTATAAATGACATCAATAAAAAAATACCTCTCCCTCGTTAAGTTTGCCCATACCATTTTTGCAATGCCCTTTGCATTGATCGGTTTTTTTAGGAGTTAAAGATTTAGAAAGAATTCCCTGGCTTAAAGTTTATAAATTCTGGGAATTATCAGTGTTCGATAAAACAAAACTCTTACTTTATCACCAATGGTGGTTATTTATTTTAGTCATCCTCTGCATGGTCTTCGCCCGTTCTGCCGCCATGGCCTTCAACCGCTGGCTGGATAAGAACTTCGATGCAAAAAATCCACGCACGGCCATCCGGGAAATTCCGGCCGGCGTAATTAAGGCTAACAATGCCTTGTTGTTTGTGATCGCCAATTGCCTGTTGTTCATTGCCTGCTGTTTTTTCATCAACCGGATATGTTTCTATCTTTCGCCGGTAGCCCTGTTCGTGATCCTGTTCTACAGTTATACCAAACGTTTTACCGCTTTATGCCATTTGGTGCTGGGCGTTGGTTTAAGCCTGGCTCCCATTGGCGCTTACCTGGCGGTTACCGGGGAATTTGCCCTGCTGCCCATTCTTTTTTCTTTCACCGTTCTGTTCTGGGTAAGTGGTTTCGATATTATTTATGCCCTGCAGGATGAGGAATTTGATAAAAGCAACCAGCTTCATTCCATACCTGCTGCGGTAGGCAAAGCAAAAGCATTAAGGATCTCGGAACTGCTGCATGTTCTTTCTGCAGCCTGCCTGGTGTATGCAGGGATCCACGGCCATTTCGGTACCTGGTACTGGACCGGCGTTGCATTCTTCACGGGCTTACTGATCTACCAGCATTTACTGGTGAAGCCCAACGACCTGAGCAAGGTAAATATGGCATTCTTCACAACCAATGGCATTGCATCGGTTGCTTTCGCCGTGTTTGTAATACTGGATCTATTTTTGAATTGATGCCGGATACCGGATACAGGATATGAAACGTCAACTATCCTGTATCCGGCATCCTGTATCCTGTATCCTGTATCCTGTATCCTGAATCTTGTATCTTCGCCCCATGGCACGCATCCTCGCAATAGACTATGGCGGTAAAAGAACCGGGCTGGCCGTGACCGACCCCTTGAAGATCATTGCCACCGGCCTGGAGACCATTGATTCAAAAGAGCTCATCTCCTGGTTAAAGAATTATTTCTCAAAAGAAGAAGTAGAACTCATCATCATCGGACTGCCGAAGAACTGGGACGAATCCGATACCCACGGCACTCCCCTGGTGGAGACAGCGATAAAAAAAATACAAAAAGAATTTCCAGCCATTCCCCTGAAGACCGTTGATGAACGCTATACTTCCAAAATGGCCAAAGACGCCATGCTGGAAATGGGCATGAAAAAGAAAGACCGCCGGGATAAGAAGAATGTAGACATCATAGCGGCTACCATCATGTTGCAGGAATACCTTCAATCAAATGTTTAAGTGTTGAATTGCTGAATTGTTGATAAGAGTTAATTTTGCAAAAGAACCAATTAACCAATTAACAAATTAACAAATGACCCTTCCGATAGTAGCATATGGTTCACCGGTCTTACGCAAGGTTTGCGATGACATAACAGCGGACTACTCCAACCTGGACAAACTGGTTGCCGACATGTGGGAAACCATGTACAACAGCAATGGTGTTGGGCTGGCGGCACCGCAGGTAAATGTTCCCATCCGCCTGTTTGTAATGGACAGCGAGCAGGTTTTCCTGAACCAGGAAGAAGATGAAAAAGACGAATACCCGGATGCACCAGGTTATAAGGGTGTTTTCATAAATGCACATATCACCAGGTTGAATGGCAAAGAATGGTCTTACAACGAAGGGTGCCTGAGCATTCCCAAAATACGGGAAGATGTTTACCGCAACGAAGAAGTTGAAATTGAGTTTGTGGATGAAAACTTCCAGCCACACACCCAAACATTCAACGGCCTGACAGCCCGTATCATACTGCACGAATACGATCATATTGAAGGAAAACTCTTCATAGACCATATAAAGCCCCTTAAAAGAAAATTATTGAAGCGGAAACTGGATGATATTTCAAAAGGAAAGATCCACGTTGATTACCGGATGGTATTCCCCAAATAACCGTCCATTTCAGGTATACCTTCCCGTAATTCCGCCCCGGTTTAAAGCGGTGATTCCTAAATAATTATCCACAAGTAAACATTTTTAAGATATACCCATATCTGGGTATTGCATAATCCGATAAATGATTATACTTTAGTATGGTAATATATCTTTCACCCTTAAACATTGCTTATGAGAAAAGTACGACTCTTGCTTTTTACAGTTGGTATTTTTTTCTCTCTTGGTTCATTTGCCCAAAGTGTTACTCCAGCTACCCTGAACGCAACAGGTGGTAATTATCCATTTACCTACTACTACGTTGAGTGGAGCTTCGGAGAATCCATGGCCATTGAAACCCTGTCTGAATCAGCAGCATCAAATATTGTTGTTACCAGCGGTATTTTGCAGCCAGGCACCCATAACCCTGCCACCATTAATAACAATGGCACCTGGGACAGAGATGAGATCAAAGTACTGCCAAACCCCACCCCCGATGTTCTGGAGATCGATTTCTTCAGTAAACAATCAGGTAAAGTCACCATGAGCCTTTATGATGAAACAGGAAGGTTCCTTGGCAACAGGCAGTTTGATTATTATGGCACAGGCCGGATCGAAAAATGGAGCCTGGGCCGTTATCCTTCAGGAATGTACTTCCTGAATATCCAGCTGGCGCCTACCGGTAACTCGGTCAGTAAAAAAGGCACTTTCAAAGTACAAAAGATCAGGTAACAGCATTTAAATTTTATCCATCAAAAATAAAACCATGCAACTCATGAAAAAGTTATTATTAACGATAACAGGTTTTGTTCTGACATTACTCTCCTTTGCACAATCACCCAATTTATTGAACTACCAGGGTGTGGCTCGCAATGGGGTAGGTAATGTACTACCCAACCAGCCTGTTGGTTTGCGATTAAGTATTTTGAACGGAGGCCCTACAGGCCCTGCCGTTTACAGTGAAACAAGGAATGTGACAACCAATATGTTTGGCTTATTTAATGTACAGGTGGGAAGCCCGGGAGCCATTACTTCCACAGGCACCGTTGCCGGTATCAACTGGACAGCATTTGGCGCAGGAAGCGGCACCAAATTTCTAAAGGTTGAAATAGATGCCCAGGGGGGTACCAATTATTTTAATGTTGGCTCCACCCAACTGGTAAGTGTACCGTATGCCTTGAACGCAGCTGCTGCTGCCCCGGTAGGACCAGCCGGCGGAGACCTGTCCGGCACCTATCCAAATCCAACCGTGGCAAGAATACAGGGAAGGTCCGTTTCTGCAGCTGCCCCGGCCAACAAAAATCTATTGATGTGGGATGCAGTGTCTACCTCATGGATACCTGCAACCGCAGCACAGGCCGGCGTGGTGAGTGGTACAGGCACACTGAACATGGTTGCCAAATGGACACCCGACGGAACAACGATCGGGAACTCACAGATCTTTGATAATGGAACCAATGTGGGTGTTGGCACGCTGACCCCGACAAATAAACTTACGGTAGCAGCCGGGGATAATGACGGCATCGCCATCAACAATACCGGTACAAACTTTGCCAACGCTGTTTTAAGTTTTGCCAATACCACCACAGCTCCTGCCCAGACAAATGCAGCCAGCATCGCACTTAAATCAGGCGCTACTGACCGGGCATTGCAATTTGGTAATTTCTCAACCGGTTTGGCAGCAACCGATATCAGTTATAATTTCCTGAACAGTGCCACAAACCCCATTGTTAGCATATTAAACAGCGGTAATGTTGGAATTGGCCAGGTGGCTCCAACGGGAAAACTGGAAGTACTGAATGCAGGAACAAATAACAGCGTATTGATCAATCAAAACAACGCAGCAAATACCACGAATGCTGTGTTGGTTGATAATGCCAACCTTAGTTCCGTAGGATTCGGCAATAGCTCACTGCTTGCAAGAAGGGGTGCAATTTCTGGCAATACATTCCTGTATGTGAATGTTCCTTCCGCTGCAACCGGAATATCAAGTACCGGTATAGGTCTGCAAGGTACCAGTGAATCGGTCTTTGGCGTGGCAGGTCTTTCTTATAATGGTGTAGGTGTTCAGGCTACCTCTGTAAACACAGGAACCGCTTTAGCAGGTACTTCCATAGGAACAGGGGGCATAGCCGGTGATTTCAGTATCGGAAATGCGGCGAACATTGCCAACGTCATCCGTGCCCTGAATGCCAATGCTACTGCCGGGGCCACGAGTTCTGTGAACGGCGGCGGTAACAGCATATTTGGACGTAAAGGTCCCGGACTTGGAACTTACCTGACCAATCCGGCAGGTGTTTATGGTAGTTCAAGCAATGCAAATGGTGTAGGTTTAGCTGGATTAACTCTTACGAATATTGCAACTTTTGGTGGTACTGTTCAAACAGGTGTTGGTGTACTGGGACAAACATTTGGTACAGGTGGTGTGGCAGTATTTGCAGTGGGCGCAAGCAGCCCAACATCATACGCCCTGGTAACAAATGGCCTTGTTCAGATCCAGGGACAAGGCGCTGCATTAAACAGCATTTTAAGAAGCGATGCGGTTGGTAATGCCACCTGGGCTACTTTAGCAAGCGTTGGTGGCGTATCTGGTACAGGTACGTTGAATTATGTTCCAAAATGGACCCCGGATGGAGCTACCATAGGAAATTCCCTGATATTTGATGACGGAACGAATGTTGGTATCGGAACCACCACCCCTACTGCAAACCTGCAGGTTGCCAATGCAAACCTGACCAGTGCGGGTGATTTCAATAATAACAATGCGGGTAATACTGTTGCAGCACTAAGGGCTTTTAACAATGGTGCGAATATCGGATCAGTTGGTATGTGGGCCCTTTCTACCGGAGGTTCCGGGTACGGACCTATCTTCCCTACTGCAGCGATTGGTGAATCTTTTTCACAAAGAGGTATCCTTGGTGTAAGTAATGCGAATGTTGGTGTGCATGGTGCTTCCAATACCAGCATTGGTGTTGTAGGCGAAAGCTATGCATCTACCGGCAATGCAGGCGTTTATGGAAGTGGCTTAGCTCCCAACAACTTTGGTGTTGTAGGTAATGCAGCGGCTGGTACAGGTGCCGGTGGTTATTTTACCGGTGGTACTACCGCCTTAAGGACTTTAGGGGGCGTACAACTTACCGGTATCGGTGAAGCTGCAGGAAGGGTATTAACAACAGATGCGGTTGGTAATGCAACATGGCAGGCATCAGTAGCAAGGTCTGCTGGTATCTCCATGCGTGGCTTTACAGTTCCGGTAGTTATCCCGAATGCTGTTTCTACACCAATTACACAATGGGCAGTGGTTGATAACGAAGATGGCGGGGCCAATTATAATGCCGGCACTGGTGAATATACAATTCCTGTAACCGGGGTTTACCAGATAAATTGTTCTGTTGCCTGGAGTCCTGGAATTGTATCAAATGATATGAGGATCCAGCTACTTGTAAATGGAGGCTTTGAATATGAAACCCTTGATCAATCTGGTACAGGGGGTGGTTATACTTTCCAAAACCTTTCTTATTCAAGGAGATTTACTGCCGGACAAAGAGTTAATGTGCAATTGGTTCAGTTTTCCGGAGCCAGTCAAACAACACAGGGCTTTTCAGCATCAAACAGTTTGTCAATACAATACCTTCACAACTAAATTTTATATATGAAAAAGATTTCGCTATTAGCAATATCAATAATCACCTGTTTTTTTGCCAGTGCACAATTTGCATCTGCACCTGCAACAAATTCATCAAAGTCGTCCCCGGCTGGAGCCAAAGCAGAACCAACCATAAACGGCAAGCCGTACAGCCAATATAAAGCGGAGGTACAGGCAAAAGAACAGGCAGCTAAGAATAATGTGGCACAACAACCACAGGTTCCGGAGCAATTCCGGTTAGACCCGGATAAAAAATGGTCGAGCCCGGCACCTGCAGCTGCTCCAAAAGTTGAGACACAAAAAACAGTTGCTGTTGTAGCTTCGCCTGCAGTAAAACCTGTTCAAACCAATGCGGCACCTACTGCACCGGCAACACTGGTTACCCCGCCTGTTGTAAACATAGCAGCAGATACCCAGCAGGCTGTTCCGGCTGAATCACCGGCCAGGATCGGCAGAGCCGAAGATCTGAAAGCTCAACCGGTACAAACCGAGAAGCCAAAGGGCCAGCAATAACCGCTTAATTAAAGATATATTTACCTTGCAGGTATGATTAAAAAGATCATACCTGCTTTTTTTTGCCTCTATCTCTGCACTACATCCTTTGGCCAGGCAAGTAACGATAGTGTGGTTACTATCGGCAAGAAGAGCATCACCCTCAGCGAAGTGGTGGTAAACAATAAACTCAACATCCCGGTATTCATTGAACGGATAAAGAACGACACTTCCTTTTACAAAGCATTCCGAAACCTGCGTGTGCTCGGCTTTACTGCCATCAACGACATCCGCATGAACAACAGTGATGGTAAAATAAAAGCGGGATTGCATAGTAAAACAAAACAAATAAGAAGGAATGACTGCCGTACCATGGAAATACTGGAAGAACAGGTGACCGGTGATATCTATGATGAGAACCATGACTTCAATTACTACACGGCCCAGATGTATGCTTCTCTTTTTTTCACCAAAGATTCCGTTTGCGGCGAAGACAATATTGTTGCCGGCCGGGAATTCAGCACGTCGGGTAAAAGCGGCATGGAAAAACACAAGGAACAACTGAAAATGCTTTTCTTCAATCCCGGCAAACGGATCAACGGCCTTCCCTTTATCAGCAATAAAACTGCCATTTACGATGACGAGATGGCCGGTCTTTATGATATGAGCATCGACATGGGCATCTACAACAATACCAATTGCTATATATTCATCCAAAAGGTGAAACCGGAGAATAAGGGTTCGGTGGTGGTTGATGAAATGACCACCTGGTTTGATGACCGTACCTTTGAAGTACTGGCAAGGAATTATTCCCTGAGCTATGATGCAGCGGTTTACGATCTTAAAGTGACTATGGAAGTGGTGATGACCCGGTATGGCGAATACCTGGTGCCTTCACTCATACGTTATAACGGCAACTGGAAAGCCATCTTTAAAAAACGGGAAAGAGGCGTTTTCACTGCCACCCTGTTTGACTTTAACTAAAAAAATCCGTCCGCTTATCCCAATTTGAACATTTCTTAATCATTAGAAACTTATTTTTAACCCATGAAAAAGATCCTCCTTGTTATTCTTGCAATAACCTCTATCCGTGCAGCAGCACAAACCGGCAGCCGGGATTTTAAAGCCATTGATGAGTATATAAAAGGCCTGGGCGCTATGGAAGGCATGAGTACCGCCACCATCAACAACGTGGTGATAAATCATTTTGAAGACAAGATCGACAAAGCCCGTGCTATCTATACCTGGATCGCAATGAACATAATGTACGATGTAAAGGCAGCACGTACCAACAGTACCATGAAGAATACCCCGGCCGATGTGCTCTTATACAGGAGGGCAGTTGGCGCAGGCTTTGCGGCCCTGTTCCAGGATATGTGCAGCATTGCCGGGATCCGTTGCCTCACCGTGGACGGGTTCGTAAAAACAAGCATCGAACAAATCGGAGAAAAAGGGACCGATATCAACCATACCTGGGCTGTGGTTCAACTGGGCCAAAGCCCCGATACCTGGTATTACGTTGACCCGGCATGGGGCAGTGGGTATGCAGATGCCGAAATGAAAACATTCACCCGGTCGTTCACCGGTGCATATTTTTTTGCTGATAAAGCTGCTTTTAACCTGCAGCATTACCCCGACAATGAAGCCTGGAAACTGGGACCCGGCCCGAGAAGCAAAAAAGATTTTTATGGCCTGCCACTGGTAAAAGTGGCAGCGCTGGAGTTTGACATGAAAAGGTTCACCCCCAACGATGGCAAACTGAAGGCCAAAGTGGACAAACCCGTTTATTTCACTTATGTGATTGGTGGCCGGGATGAAATAAGCAAAGTTTCACTGGCCATTGGTGAGCGTAAAAAATATAAACTGAAAGAGGTTGACTTTGCTTACGCCGGAGGATCCCTCAGTTTCAGTTACAAATTTGAAGAAGGAAGTTTCCCGGTTACCGTACTGGTGAACGGACGTGAACTGATGACCTATTCGGTGGAAGTAGATTAAATTAAAAGGCCTCATTGAAAAATGAGGCCTTTTAATTTTTATGCTCTTTGTTTAGCAGGGACTTTCTTTTTTGCTTTACGCAAAGCAGATTGAATATTCTTGCTCAGGTTTTCGTACGTGGGTTTGCTTGTGACCATTTCGCCATTCACAAAAAATGCCGGTACGTCTTTTATCCCCCTTTCAATACCCTCGTTCAGATCGTTCATAACCTGCCAGCCATAAGTGGAGTTGATGAGGTCATCCAGGAAATGTTTGTTAATAACGCCTGCCTCCTTGGAATACAATTTAAGACTGGTGGTTCCCAGCCTGCGGCGGTTATCGAACAGTATATTGTGCATCTCCCAGAATTTTCCCGCCTGTGAAGCTGCAACAGCCGCTTCGCCAGCCTTCATGGAACGCTGATGTATCCGGGTCAACGGGAAATGACGGAACTGGAACCTTATCTTGCCGTCAAATTCTTCCAGTAATTTCTTTACCACTTCATTTGCCCTCGCACAATCATCATTTTCATATTCGCCAAACTCAACCAGCGTAACCGGTGCATGTTTATTACCCACATATACATCCCTGGGTTCAATGATCTCCACCACTTCTTTTGCTTTCATTGCCATAGTACTTGCCTTTTTTGTTGTATCAAACAACTTTTCATTAATGTATTAATATTCTGTTCAGTTCCTTTTTTCTTTTTGCAATTTTTCACGCATTGCTTCATTCCTGAATACCACCGTTCCGTCAAACACATCCACCAGTACGGGTTTTGTCTTGTCCACATCACCGGCCAGTATCCGTTTGCTTAACTGGTTTACAATTTCTTTCTGGATCAGGCGTTTGAGCGGTCTTGCACCAAACTGGGGATCGTACCCATTCTCTGCCAAAAAGTCCAGCACATAATCGCTGAATTGCAAATTGATACCTGACTGTGCCACCAATTGTTTCAACCCATCCAATTGAAGCCCGATAATGCCCTTTATCTCTTTTTTCATCAGGGGCTCAAACATGATCACTTCATCGATGCGGTTCAAAAATTCAGGACGAATGGTCTGTCGCAACAGGATCATCACTTCGGCCTTTGTCTTTTCCACCACCTGTTCTTTGTTGGTCTCGGTTACATTTTCAAAGTTCTCCTGGATGATATGGCTGCCCATATTGCTGGTCATGATGATGATCGTATTCTTAAAATTCACCATACGGCCCTTGTTATCAGTTAGCCGGCCATCGTCCAATACCTGCAATAATACGTTAAAAACGTCAGGATGCGCCTTTTCAATTTCATCCAGCAGGATCACGCTATAAGGTTTGCGCCTTACCGCCTCGGTCAGCTGGCCCCCTTCGTCGTAGCCCACATAGCCCGGAGGTGCCCCAATAAGCCTGCTCACAGTGTGTTTTTCCTGGTACTCGCTCATGTCGATACGGGTCATCATGCCGTCGTCATCAAAAAGATAAGCCGCAAGTGCCTTGGCCAGTTCGGTCTTTCCTACCCCGGTTGTACCCAGGAAAATGAAGGAGCCGATGGGCTTTTTAGGGTCCTGCAGCCCGGCACGGCTTCGGCGTATGGCATCCGAGACTGCTTCAATGGCCTCTTCCTGGCCTACTACCCTTTTATGCAGTTCTTCCTCAAGGTGCAGCAATTTCTCCCGCTCACTCTGCATCATTTTCATAACCGGTATGCCGGTGGCCTTGGCCACATTTTCTGCTATGTCCTCTGCGTCCACTTCTTCTTTCAGGAGTCTTTTTTCGCTGATGGCGGATAGCTGGGTGGTAAATTCAGTAATGATCCTTTCCTGTTCCTGAACCTTGCCATAGCGTATCTCTGCTACTTTTCCATACTCACCTTCCCGTTCGGCCTTATCGGCAGCCAACTTAAGGTTCTCTATCTCCGCTTTGGCATTCTGTATCTTTTCCACGATCTCTTTCTCCTGCTGCCATTTGGCTTTGAACGTATCCCGTTCAACAGAAAGATTGGATATATCCGTGTTCAACTGTTTAAGTTTCTGCTCATCATTTTCCCTTTTGATAGCCTCCCGTTCAATCTCAAGCTGCCGGATCTTTCTTTCCAGTTCGTCCAGTTCCTCAGGCATGCTGTTCATTTCCAGCCTCAGTTTGGCAGCACTTTCATCGACCAGGTCGATGGCCTTATCGGGCAAGAAACGATCCGTAATATACCGGTTCGATAATTCCACCGCTGCAATAATGGCCTCATCCTTTATCCGCACATGGTGGTAGGTTTCGTAGCGGTCCTTCAACCCACGAAGGATGGAAACCGCATCTTCCACAGTTGGCTCATCGATCATCACTTTCTGAAAACGGCGCTCAAGCGCTTTATCCTTTTCAAAGAATTTCTGGTATTCATTTAACGTGGTGGCACCGATGGCCCGCAGTTCTCCCCTTGCCAGGGCCGGTTTCAGGATATTGGCGGCATCCATCGCCCCGTCGCCGCCGCCTGCACCAACCAGTGTATGGATCTCATCTATGAACAAAATGATCTGCCCGTCACTGGTACTTACTTCCTTTACAACTGATTTTAATCGTTCCTCAAATTCACCCTTATATTTTGCTCCGGCGATCAACTGCCCCATATCCAGTGCATAAATGACCTTCGATCTCAGGTTCTCCGGAACATCGCCGTTCACAATACGCATGGCCAGGCCCTCGGCAATGGCTGTTTTACCAACGCCGGGTTCACCAACCAGGATGGGATTGTTCTTACTTCTTCTTGACAGGATATGAAGGGTCCTGCGTATCTCCTCATCCCGCCCGATCACCGGGTCTAATTTTCCTGACCGGGCCATCTCATTCAGGTTCTTTGCATATTTACTGAGTGCATTGAACTGGGTTTCGGATGTTTGAGATGATATGGTGGAGCCTTTTTTCAGGTCTTTGATCGCAGCGATCAATCCCTTCTCTGTAAGGCCTGCATCTTTCAGTATCTTGGAAGTATTATCACTGCCCTGCAGCAGGGCAAGCAAGAGGTGCTCAACACTTATGAACTCATCGTTGAATGTCTTTAACGTAGCGGTTGAACGCAGCAGCACATTATTTGCCTCACGGCTAAGGGATTGTGCCGGCTCGCCACCGGAAACTTTCGGCAATTTATTCATAGCTTCGCCCAGCTTATCCTCCACATAGCTAATGTTGACGTTGTTCTTCTTCAGCAAAAATTCAACAGGCGAATCCTTATCATTCAGCAAGGCCTTCAGGATATGCTCCGTATCAATATTCGTATTGGCATCATTAAAAGCAAGTTGCTGGGCCTGCTGTAATATTTCCTGTGATTTTATGGTCAGGTTCTGTAAACTCATATTATCGGTTTTGCATTTAACTCACAAAATATAATCCAACCTCAAATACAGGCAATTATGGCATACAATACTGATCCATACTGCCGCAAAAGCAGCCCGGGAGAGGATGGTATGCTATTGTTGCATAAATGACGGTACCGGGGTATTAAATGCCCGGGGCAGGAATAATGTTGGAGGGCTTTTGTATTTTTATGAAAAAGCCTGACATGCCTGAGCTAAACAAACAAAAACTGGCCCCCAAAAAGGTCTTTTACCGCAGGCTGTGGAATAATGCGGTCTTCGGTTCCCTGATCATGCTATCAGCGCTTGCCATCGGGGTGGCCGGGTATAAATTCACCATTCCTGAATTGGGCTGGTACGACAGTCTTTTAAATGCTTCCATGATCCTAAGTGGCATGGGCCCGATGATCGACCCGGACATTTGCCTTACAAAAACAGCCAAAGTATTTGCTTCGCTGTATGCATTGTTCAGCGGTGTGGCTTTCATCAGCACCATCGGTATCCTGATCGCCCCCATTGCACACCGTTTCTTTCACAAGCTGCATTTAGAAGATACTTCTGCCGATTGATGAGTAATACTGCCAGACATACCCGGATCATTAAGACCATTGCTGCCGATATGGGGTTTGATCACTGCGGCATTGCAAAAGCTCACCGGCTGGAAGAAGATGCAAGGCGGCTGGAGAATTGGCTGAACAAAGGCATGCATGGCACCATGCAATACATGGAAGATCATTTTGACCTCCGCATCGATCCTTCAAAACTGGTTCCCGGGGCCAGGTCGGTTATCACTTTATTGTTCAATTATTTTCCTGCACAGCAACAACCTCCCGGGGCACCCAAAATTTCTAAATATGCCTTAGGCAACGACTACCACGAAGTGATACGAACCAAACTGAAACTGTTTTTACAGAAGATCAGGGAGCAGGTTGGGGAGATCAGTGGAAGAGGCTTTGTTGACAGCGCTCCCGTACTGGAAAGAAGCTGGGCACAAAATGCCGGTATAGGATGGGTGGGAAAAAACGGCAACCTGATCAGCAAACAGGGAGGTTCATTTTTCTTTATAGCCACCCTCATTACAGACCTGGAACTGGAATATGATGCTCCCTTTATCAAGGATCATTGCGGCACATGCACAAAATGTATCGACGCCTGTCCTACCGAAGCGATCCTGCCGGACAAAGTGGTCGACGGCAGCAAATGCATTTCTTATTTTACCATCGAACTGAAAGAAGCGCTGATACCGGGATCGATGAAAGGCAAATTCGACAACTGGATGTTTGGTTGCGATGTATGCCAGGATGTTTGCCCCTGGAACCGCTTCTCCAAACCAACCCATGAACTGAACTTCACCCCCCTGCCCCAGGTATTACACTTCACAAAGAACGACTGGGAAGAGCTTACGGAAGAAAGCTTTAAGACCATTTTCCGGAATTCGCCACTCCGGCGAAGCAAATACCAGGGAATAAAAAGGAACCTGAAATTCATTAGCCACTGACGCAGCCGGTTCATAAAAGCAGTTTCAATCCATTGTTTGTATACGGAACAAGTTCGGGAGATCCTGGGTCTAATTCGGTAACCAATACATCGATATCACGGGTTTCGCAAACCCGGATGCGCTGCACCGTGTTCAATTTTTCAGCAATGGACAGCGATACTACTTTGGAGGAAGATTCGATCATTGCTCTTTTTACCTGCACCACTTCCCAGTCATTGTCCGTGAGCCCCTGCCTGGCATCCAGTGCATTGGTGCCCAGGAAACAGATATCGGCCTTTATCTGCCGGATCTTTGAAATGGCTTCTCCGCCCACACTTATCTGCGAACTCTTCGACAACTTATCACCGATCAGGATGATCTCGATATTCGGATGATGCAGGTATTCAAGTGCAGCCGGCAGGCTCCCGGTAATAAAGGTGGCATGTAAATTCTCGGGCAATGCCTTTGCCAGTTCGATAATGGTGGTGCCGCCGGTAGTAAGCACAAACATCCCGTCCTGGATCAGGCTGGCTGCTTTTTGTGCGATCTGCTTTTTGCTTTCCAGCGCATATACTTTTGATGAATTGAAAGAATTATGGAAAGACTTGGAAAGGGCACCGCCATGTACTTTAATGAGTTTGCCATGATCCGCCAATTCCTGCAGGTCCCTGCGTATGGTATCTTCCGATACATTTATTCCCCCGCTCAGGTCTGCAACCAACACCCGGTTATGCAGGTTTACACTGTGAAGAATAAAAGCCTGGCGTTCTTTCTTGAGCATAGCAGTCAGGAGTATTTCCGTTAACCCTAAGATATAAACAATATTAAGGCCCTGCAAAATATTGCAGCTTTTTTTACATTAAATTGCAGGAAGCCGCATGGCACCAGGCGTAGAACCATGAATAAGAACATTGAGAAACTTTACCGGATCGCAGCCAAACCCGCCCGTACCATCATTGGCCTGATGAGTGGCACTTCTGTTGACGGTCTTGACGTGGCATTATGCCGTATGGAAGGCCACGGGCCGGGTACAAAGCTTAGGGTACTGCAGTTTGAAACAGTTCCTTTTGATGCAGGCATGAAAGCAGAAGTGAGGTCTGTATTTAGCAAGCAATATATTGACCTTGAAAAGCTTACCCTGCTGAATGAATGGATTGCCATTCAGCATGGGAAGATCGTAAATGACTGCCTGGGAAAATGGAATATCAAAGCGGATGATATTGACCTCATCGCAAGTCACGGACAAACCATTTACCATGCACCGGAAAGTTTACATAAACAGGCAAACTTTGGTAACGCAACACTCCAGATCGGCGATGGCGATCACCTGGCAGTAACAACCGGTATCATCACGATCAGCGACTTCAGGCAAAAACACATCGCAGCCGGTGGCGAGGGTGCCCCCCTGGCCGTTTATGCCGATTACCTGCTCTTTGGAAAAAAAGGTGAACACCGGGTGCTACTCAACATCGGGGGCATTGCAAACTTTACTTACCTGCCCTCCGATATGGATCCTGCAAAAATATTCAGTACCGATACCGGCCCGGGTAATACCCTGATGGATGCTTATATGCAACAGCATTTTAAGGATACATTCTTTGATGAGAACGGAACCCTTGCTTCGGCAGGAAAAATAAATAACAAACTGCTGGAGGCCCTTAAGGCAGATCCTTTCTTCAGCCAGCCCTTTCCAAAAACAACCGGCCCGGAGCTATTCAACCTGGATCTCCTGGCAACGGCACAGGAAGTTTCAGGTACACCTGCCATCAGCCCGGAAGATGTAATGGCTACCTTGAACCAGTTCAGTGCAGATACCATTTCAGATGCCATAAAGAATACCACTGAAAGAACGGATCATATGCTGCTGTATGCAAGTGGCGGGGGAATACATAACCCGGTCCTGATGCAGCACTTGAAAACACAACTGCCTCATTGCAGTTTTTATACTACCGCCAGCCTCCAGGTTGATCCCGATGCGAAAGAAGCTGTTTTGTTCGCATTGCTGGCGAATGAATGTGTATGCGGGGATGTAGCCGATTATGGGAAAGGCACTTCAGCCATGCCGGCTGTTTCCATGGGCAAGATCAGTTTTCCTGCTTAATGCTTCTCGCAGTGGTCCTTCAGGCTGTTCAAAGCATCTTCATAACCCTGCCCGGTTATCTTTTCAATGAAAATACCATAGAATTTTTCCCAGGGATACCATTTTAACTTTATGAGTACATTCCATTCTGCCTGCACCTGGTTGCTGTCGGCAAGAGGTAAAACCTGTATCGTATTTAATACCGTATTCTCCCCTTCCCGTATTAAGGAAGCGGTCAAGCTGTTTCCCGACCTGCCGGTGATTACCATCTTATTGGTTCTGTTCTTTGACACCCATTCGCAGGTATCGGCTCCACGAAACCGGATTGCGGATGAATCGGCTTTAAAGACCGGTTGCCAGTTCTTCCAGTTTTGCAGATCGCTTACCTGTGCAAAAACTCTGGCCGCATCGGCATGGATCACAACGCCCCTTGTTATCATTACCCGTGAAGGAATGAAAAGGGAAAGGATGGTTATAAAAACAAAAAGTCCGGCCAGGACGATCACAAATCCTTTGAATAAACGCATGTTCATATCATTCCCATTTAAAAACTTTAACTGAAACCATGTAAACAGCAATGCCCCACAGCAGGAGAATGCCCAGTTCGGCCCGCACTTCCCATAAATTCTGCCCCTCAAAAGCAACCCGCCGCATGGCGGTATTCAAATGGGTCAACGGCAGGGCATTTGAAATGGGCTGCAGCCATTTTGGAAAGACCTCCACCGAAAAAAATGTTCCCCCCAGTAAGAATTGCGGCAAGGTTATCAGGTTGGCGAAGGGGGGGATGGTACTGTCGCTTTTTGCCAGGCCACTGACAATAAATCCAAAGCCCATAAAAACAAGCAACCCGGCAAAACTCAGCACCAGCATTTCCAATAAGGTCTGAAAACCATGTATGAGGGTAAATCCAAAGAGCAGGTTCCCGGCCATAATGATCACCACAGCGGTGATCATCTGGAAGATCACCCGGCTTAATGCTTCCCCCAGCACAATATGGGTACGGCTGATGGGGGTAGCAAAAAAACGTTTCAGCACCAGGGTATTCCGCAGGTTAAAAAACATGAATGCCACGCCAAAAACACCCGAACTCAGCAAAGAAAAACCCAGTTGGCCCGGCAGGATGAAATCAATTGTTTTATATTCCCGCACTGTTTCTATATCTCTTTCATAATTAAAATCCAGCACCGCAAAATCGGGCCGGTTTGCATATTTGGTATTACTTACTTTATTGGCAAGGGTTTCCAGTATGGGCATCAGCTGAGGCCATTTATCATTACTGGCATTTGAACTTTGAATGCTGTAGGTGTAGACAGGATCTTCCTGCCCCGTCTTTACGATCTTTAAAACACCCGCTATCCTGCCCTTGATGATATTTGCCTGCAATTCCTTTTCACTGGCGAATGAAACGAGCTTTATACGGCTGCTTTGTTTTACCGAATCATAAAATGCATTGCTGGTATCGCAGTCCTTTGCAAGAACGACCCTATAAACAGGTGCCGTTCCGCTGTTCCCGATAAAACCAAATACCAGGATGAATACAAAGGGAAAAACAAAACTGAAAATAACCGCCGAAGGGCTGCGGAATATAGCCCGCAGGCTGGCCTTGGTGATGGCCAACATAGCCCTTACCTGGCTGTATTTTTGCATAAAGCAGTGAAATTTAGGGCGTAAAGCTATCTGTAAAAAATGACTAAAAAAAACTTGGGCAACCCCGACATGTGTCGTATGTTTGTACGACAAAAGTCGGGAAGATGAAAAAGAGCACGCCTCCAAAAAAATCAAAGGCCTATATCCAGAAAGATAAATCAAGTAAGGTTGGTGAGCCCTTGCCTGTTTACCGCAGTGTGAAGGCATTGCCTGCGGTAAAGGATTTTACCTACAACGAATTTAAAAAGATTGCAGACAAAGCCCCTTTTACCCAGGCGGAGTGGGCTGCCATCCTTCACGTAAGTGAACGCACCCTGCAGCGTTATGCAAAAGACAACAGCACGTTTGCTCCTATTAATGCAGAGCGGGCTTTGCAAATTGCCAGGGTTTTAAAAGAAGGCGAACTTACTTTTGGTAAAGTTGAAAATTTTTACAGCTGGATAAAACGGGGACCATACATGCTGGAAGGAAACCTTTCTTTTGATTCACTCACCAGCTATGAAGGGATCCAGCGGGTATTAACACAACTTGGCAGAATTCAACACGGCCTTTTCGCATGATTGTATACAGGATCAGCAGTGCTGAATTCAGCAACGACATCAGTGGCACAGGCGCTAAACGGATGGGGGCCCGCTGGAATTCAAAAGGAGTACCCTTATTGTACACATCCCAGCATATCTCCCTGGCTGTTCTGGAAATGCTGGTCAACACAAATTTTAAGGATTACGACATTGCACTGGAACTGATGTATATAAATTTTCCCGACCAGTTGCCCACTGCCTTCATTGAATTAAAGAACCTGAAGCAAAACTGGAAAGAAGATCCTGAATATACCAGGTACATTGGAGATGAATTCATTAAACAGAAAGAATCCCTTATCCTGCGGGTACCATCGGCCGTGATCAACGAAGAGCATAACTACCTGGCAAACCCGCTGCACCCCGATTTTAAAAGATCAGGATCAGTAAAACAAAATCGTTCTGGCCCGATGAAAGGCTTTTTACCATCTGATGAATAAAACGTACCTACTCCTCGGCAGTAACATGGGCCACAGCAAAAAAAAATTGCTGAAGGCGGCAGCACTGATCGAAAAACAGGTTGGAAAGATAATCCGTCAATCAAGCCTGTATACTACGGCCGCCTGGGGCAATACCAACCAGCCCGATTTCCTGAACCAGGTGATCGTTGTGGAAACAAAACGCACAGCAGTGCAAACCATGCAGGCCATCCTGGCTATTGAAAAAAAGATGGGCAGGATACGAACGGTGAAGAATGCGCCCCGCATCATTGACATAGACATCCTCTTCTTCAACAAACAAATAATCAGCGAGGCTGCCTTGCAGGTGCCGCATCCGCAGATACAGAACCGGCGCTTTGTGCTTACGCCGCTTAATGAACTTTCGCCAAACCTCATACACCCGGTACTGAAAAGGTCTGTTCACCACCTTTTTATACACTGCCCGGATAAACTGAATGTGAAAAAGTTTTAATGGCGTAAAAGCCCTTTCCCCTTATTTTGCAGTTCGCTTTAAAACGCTGCATGAAGTATAACTTTGTTACCATAGAAGGAAATATCGGCGCCGGTAAGACCACACTGGCGCATTTATTAAGCAAACATTTCAATGCAAGGCTGATACTGGAAGAATTTGCCGATAACCCCTTCCTGCCAAAGTTTTACGAAAACCCGGGCCAGTATGCTTTTCCGCTGGAGCTTTTCTTTATGGCCGAACGGTACAAACAGCTTAAAGATCTGCTGCAGACAAAAGACATGTTCCAGAACATTACCATCTCTGATTATCTCTTCACCAAATGCCTGTTATTCGCCAAGGTCAATCTTCCCGAAGAGGAATTCCGGCTTTACCAGAAGCTTTTTGAGATCATCAACCCGCAGATCGTTCAGCCGGATATACTTATTTACCTGCACACACCGGTAAAGAAACTGCAGGAGAATATAAAAAAACGTAACCGGGAATACGAACAATCCATCCCGAATGACTACCTGTTCACGCTACAGGAGACGTACACCCAGTACATCAAGCAGCATAACATCAAGACCCTTTTTGTGGATGCCGGCAACGCCGATTTCCTGGGAAATGATGAACATCTTAAAGTTATTATTGATGCCCTGGATAAAGAATACGACGAAGGGCAACATTATATAACTTTGCCCTGATAAATAAAATGAACAGCGACAAACTCCCCGGCGAATTCAGGAACTTCATCTTTGCCCGCCTTTTCTTTGTATTGGGGTTACGCATGATAACCACCATCGTTATTTACCAGGTGTTTCACCTCGCCAATACCTATATGGTGGGTTTTGCCGGCCTGGCCGAATTTGTTCCCGCTGTTATTGCCGCCATTTTTGCCGGCCATTATATTGATACGCACAACAAAAAGAACATCCTGGTATGGGCCTATGTTTTTTACATGGGTTGCGGCCTTGCACTTGCACTGGTAAGCCTCCCCTATTTTGGTCTGTCCAATACAACAAAACTCACCGTCATTCTTTCAGCCGTTTTCTGCACGGGTATCATCCGTTCTTTTGCCGGGCCTGCCGCCAACAGCATGATCGCTGCCATCGTTTCCCGGGAACATTTGCAGAAAGCCATTTCGTACAATTCATCCACCTGGCTGATCTCTTCCATCGGCGGGCATGCCATTGGCGGTTTGCTGATCGCCGCGGTGGGCATCTCCAACGCTTATTTTGTGACAGCCGCCTTAATTTTAACTGCCGGCATATTTGCCCTGCAGTTGAAACCAAAGCCCCCGGTGAGACAAACACAGGAAGAATCCCTGTTCGCCGGAATTAAAAATGGTTTTGCCTACGTGTTCAACAACAAAAATCTCCTGGGCGTGCTCTCGCTTGACCTTTTTGCCGTGTTGTTTGGCGGTGCGGTCGCTTTTATTCCCGAAGTGGCATCCAAGGTATTGCACACCGGGCCCATCGGTTATGGCTTTTTAAACGCTGCCATGGACCTGGGAAGTCTTATCAGCATGGCCATACTGGTCAAATACCCCATGCGGCATAGGCAGGGAATGAAAATGCTGCTGGCCGTTGCCGGCTTCGGCATCTGCATCATCATCTTTGGTTTATCAAAATGGTACTGGCTCAGTTTTGCGGCGCTGCTGGTTGCCGGCCTGTTCGATGCAGTGAGTGTGGTGGTGAGGGGAACCATCATGCAATTATTCACCCCCGATGAACTGCGGGGCCGGGTGGCATCCATCAATCTTATCTTTATCAATTCTTCGAACGAACTGGGCCAGTTTGAAAGCGGCGTCACTTCCCGCTGGTTTGGCACATTGCCGGCCATTATTTTTGGCGGGGCCATGTCGATGCTGGTAGTGGCTGCTACCTGGATCAGGTTCCCAAAGTTGAGGAAACTGGAATATTAGAGCGAACGTCACAGCGTGGAGGAATGCCGGATCCATCTACAACTACGGAACAATTATTTTGTTGCCCCAATATGTTTCCATGGCATCTCCATTGCACCCAAACCTTTCGTTGCTATACCAACGGGAAACAATAATGCTGTTATAACTGAATCCACGTTGAAACAAAACGATCCTCATTTCATTTTTAAAAACCGGGATGCGTATATTTATGCAACAAAGGTAAATACATGAAACATGTCAGCAACGCCAAACTGTTTTTCAGCTTATTTACATTTATCATTATAACCGTATGCACGGGCTGCAGACCGGCCCCCCACCTCAAAGCCGGGGAAGGTTATGTGAAGGTGAAAGGAGGAAAGATATGGTACCGGATCTTAGGAGAAGGCAAACAAACACCTATCCTCATGCTGCATGGCGGGCCAGGCGGCACCAGCAGGTCTTTTTATCAATTTGCTTCTTTAAGCGAAACCAGGCCGGTCATTCTGTTTGACCAGCTTGGTAGCGGACGGTCTGATCATCATACAGACACTACCTTACTTAAAATTGAAGATTTTGTTGAACAGGTAGAAGCACTAAAAACCTCCCTTGGATTAAAAGAGTTTTACCTGCACGGCCATTCATGGGGTACTGCTTTGGCCCTGGAATATTACCTGAAACATCCAAAAGGCATCAAGGCTATCATATTCAACAGCCCCTATTTCAGTACGGCGTTATGGGAAGCGGATGCCGATACACTTATCAGCACATTACCGGATTCCATTCAACGGGCAATTAAAACAGGAGAAAAAAATCATGCCTTTGAATCACCCGAATATAAAAATGCCAATGAAGTATTCAGCAAAAACTTTGGTGTGCGTAAAACGAGGTTAACAAGTGAACTGGATACAGCAACTGCAAAAAGCAATACGTTCATTTATAATTACATGTGGGGGCCCACTGAATTTACGGCAACCGGCACCCTTATTCATTACGACCGGGTACAAAGTTTAAAGACAATTACTGTTCCAACCCTTTTCATAACCGGCGAATTTGATGAAGCCCGTCCGGCAACGGTAAGATATTTTCAGCGTTTGGTACCCAATGCCCGCTATGTCATGATCGAAGGTGCCGGTCATGGAACGATGCATGATAACAGAAGCCAGAATTTGAATGCTATAAAAATGTTTTTAGATGAAGTGGAGCGCAGGTGATTCATTTAACCCCGATCAACTTTTCCAGCACATAATAAACAATGGGGCAAAAGCTGGAATTCTTTAAGGTAAGCGCCTGCCTTTTCAGCAACACATCTTCATCGGTATATGGGAACCGGCTGCAGTCAGATGGCCTGGCCTCATAGATGCTGCAGTAATTATCTGTACCCAGGAATGGACATGGTGTCGACCTCAGTACATAATCTCCTTCTTTATCCACGTACAGGTAGGTATTGATGAAATCGCCTTCTTTCATCTTCAGGTACCTGGCTATCCGCTTGATATCGGGTGTTTTGAACCGGGGCGAATAGCTCTTGCAGCAGTTGCCGCATTGCAGGCAGTCAATTTTTTCAAACGCCTCCTCATGCAGGGTGGGCAGGGCTTTAAGCACTTTGTTCTTATCGGCCCGGTTCAGGAACTGCTTGTACTGCTTCTGATGGCCGGCCGACCGTTTTTCCCAGTTATGTAAAACTTCTTCTGCCATTTATATGAATTATTGACTCTATATATCCCCCAATTTTCCACAGGTCAAAAGTAGCAAACTTATTCCCTCCAAATCTTGCCCGCTTATCGTAAATTTGCGCCACCAAAGTTCATACAAAGATTGCTGTTCTCATTTTTGAACGAAACTCACTTTCCGGAAACAGGTTCTGTCATGCTGCGGTACGAAGCATCCCGGCAAAACATCCATCCGGTATATAAGAATGAGATGCTTCGTTCCTCATTGTGAAAGGACAAAGAGTTTATTGAGCAGCAAACGGTTCATACTTTGGCAGATCTGAAAAATAAAACATAACCTTCTCAAACAGTTATATGAATCTCTTCGAACAACAACAATACGAATTTGCAGGCAGGCATATTGGCCCCAACCAGGAAGACACCCGGTCCATGCTCAAAACCATTGGTACAGGATCCATGGATGAACTGATCAGCAAAACTGTTCCGGCTTCCATCCGGCTGAAAAAGCCGTTAAAGCTCCCCGTGGCACAAACCGAGTTTGAATACTTAGATGAGCTGAAGAAAATTGCCGCGAAAAACAAGGTGTACAAAACCTATATCGGGCAGGGATATTACAATACCATCACCCCCGGTGTGATCCTCCGCAATGTTTTTGAGAACCCGGGATGGTATACACAATACACACCCTACCAGGCGGAGATATCGCAGGGGCGTTTGGAAAGTTTACTCAACTTCCAGACCATGGTTTGTGACCTGACCGGTTTGGAATTGGCCAACGCCAGTTTACTGGATGAAGCAACCGCTGCTGCGGAGGCCATGGCCATGTTGTTCCACCATAAAAATAAAAGCGAGGTGATCACATCTCCTAAATTCTTTGTTGATACAAACCTGTTTGAACAGACCAAGGAAGTACTGCTGACCAGGGCCACTCCCATCGGGGTTGAGCTGGTACATGGCAATTATGAAACCGCATCGCTGGACGAAAGTTATTTCGGCGCCATCGTGCAGTATCCAAACAGCATTGGTTCTGTTGAAGATCACCGCGATTTCATAAACAAGGTTCATGCAGTGAATGGTTTTGTGGTAATGGCAACCGATCTGCTGGCGCTCACTTTATTAACTCCCCCCGGCGAACTGGGAGCGGATGTGGCAGTAGGTTCTGCACAGCGTTTTGGTGTTCCCCTGGGGTATGGCGGGCCGCACGCTGCTTTCTTTGCAACCAGGGACGAATTTAAAAGAGGTATGCCGGGCCGCATCATCGGGGTAAGCATTGATGCACAGAACAACCGGGCCCTGCGCATGGCGCTGCAGACCAGGGAACAACACATCAAAAGAGAAAAAGCAACATCCAATATCTGTACGGCACAGGCATTGCTGGCCAACATGGCTGCCATGTACGCGGTGTATCACGGACCGGATGGATTGAAGAAAATTGCACAGCGCATTCATGTTTTAACGGCTGCCGTTGCCAGGTCATTGGAAAGCAACGGGGTAAAAATCATCAACAGGCATTTCTTCGATACATTGACCTTTGAAGTTCCGGATACCGGCGCCTTTAAAAATGCAGCAGAAAAGAACAAGGCCAATTTTCATTACCAGGCAAACGGCAGCATCAGTTTATCCATTGATGAAGTAGCATCCAATTATATTGGTGAGACTGAAAAGAACCTGAATGCCATTTTTAAAGAAGCCACATCAAACGGTATTTCCCTGTCTTTTGAGGAAGCCGGTAAACTGAATGGATTGCAAAGGACATCTTCGTATTTAACGCACCCTGTTTTTAATACACACCGCAGCGAAAGTGAAATGATGCGTTACATCAAATCGCTGGAAAATAAGGACCTGAGTTTAAATACATCCATGATCAGCCTGGGCAGCTGCACCATGAAACTGAATGCCGCTACTGAATTGATCCCGGTAAGCTGGCCGGAGTTCAACAGCATTCACCCTTTCGCACCCCCTTCACAAACCAAAGGGTACCAGTACATCATCGCAAAACTGGAAGAATACCTAAGTAAGATCACCGGGTTCACCGCCTGCTCCCTGCAACCGAACAGCGGCGCCCAGGGTGAATATACCGGGCTGCTTACCATCCGGGCCTATCATGCGGCAAGGAATGAAAGTCACCGCAATATTGTTTTGATCCCCATTTCTGCGCACGGCACCAACCCTGCCAGCGCTATTATGGCGGGCATGAAAGTGGTGGTTGTGAAAAGCACCGAAGAAGGATTGATCGATATAAAAGACCTGAAAGAAAAGGCAGAAGAAAATAAAGACAATCTTGCTGCGCTGATGGTAACCTATCCAAGCACGTATGGCGTATTTGAAGAAGGCATCAAAAAGATATGCAAGACCATTCATGACAATGGCGGCCTTGTTTATATGGACGGTGCGAATATGAATGCACAGGTGGGCCTCACCAGTCCGGGCATGATCGGTGCGGATGTTTGTCACCTGAACCTGCACAAAACATTTGCGATACCCCATGGCGGCGGCGGTCCGGGTGTTGGGCCAATTTGCGTAAACAATAAACTGAAACCCTATTTACCGGGACATAACGTAAAGGACACGTTGAGATCAACGGAAACGAATATTCATGCGGTGAGTGCAGCCCCGTATGGCAGTGCAAGTATTTTACTCATCAGCTATGCATATATTAAAATGCTTGGCGAAGCGGGTGTGCGAAGTGCGACCGAATATGCCATCCTGAATGCGAATTACATGAAGGCCAAACTGGAGAAGTACTACAAGATACTTTATACAGGCACCCATGGCTATTGTGCCCATGAATTCATCGTTGACCTGCGCCCGTTCAAAATAACGGCGGGCATTGAAGCCGAAGATGTGGCCAAGCGTTTAATGGATTACGGGTTCCATGCGCCAACCATGAGTTTCCCGGTACCCGGAACGATCATGATCGAACCTACGGAAAGCGAGGACAAAGGAGAACTGGACCGTTTCTGTGAAGCACTCATCAGCATTTACCACGAGATAAAATCCATTGAAGATGGCAACGCAGACAAAACGGATAATGCATTAAAGCATGCACCCCATACCCAGCAGGTGGTTTGTGCCGATGAATGGGACCATGCCTACAGCAGGCAGGAGGCAGCATTCCCGCTGGCCTATGTGATGAAGAACAAATTCTGGCCTTCCATAGCCCGTATCAACAACACCTTTGGCGACAGGAACCTGATCTGTACCTGCGAACCGATGGAAAGTTATATGGAAGAAAAAGTTTAGAACTAACAGTTTAAATTCAACTAAAAGCCCATCCACCAGTTAACGGATGGGCTTTTTTATGCTACCGTACCATCAAAAAATTGTACATTCCATTATGCAAAATCAATTTTTGTTATATGGGGCAAATGGGTATACCGGTAAACTCATTGCAAAACTGGCTGCAAATTATCATTTACAACCCATACTTGCCGGAAGAACAGAAGCAAACGTAAAACCACTGGCTGATGAATTACAACTCCCCTACCGCATTATTGATCTGGATAATAAAGAACAATTAGAAAATGCTTTAGCAGAGGTTAAATTAGTATTGCATGCCGCAGGCCCCTATGTGTATACAGCCAAACAAATGATTGAAGCCTGTTTACAAACCGGTGTTCATTATATTGATATCAATGGCGACATATCGGTTTTTGAAATGCTGAAAAAATATGATGCGGCGGCAAAAGCAAAAAACATCATGGTCATGCCGGGCGTTGGGTTTGATGTGGTGCCAACAGATTGTATTGCACTTCAGCTGAAAAATAAAATGCCGGATGCTACACATTTAAAACTGGCATTCGTTTCTGTCGGAGGTGGCTTATCACACGGCACAGCAACAACCATGGCCGGTAAGATCGGAGAGGGTGGTGCTGTTAGAGAAAATGGAAAGATTGTAAGAAAGCCATTGGGACAAAAAGGGATATGGGTAAATTTTTCCGCAGGATCCGGTGGAAGTGAGAAAAATTTATTTGTGATGACCATCCCCTGGGGAGATATCTCAACTGCATACACAACAACCGGAATACCCAATATAGAAACCTTTACGGGCATTCCTCCCAAAGTTTACAGGGCATTAAAATTTCAATGGGCATTTAACTGGTTATTAAGGACCAATTTTGTACGCAACATTATCAGGAAGAAAATAAAAGCCAGGCCTGCGGGGCCATCGGATGAACAAAGACAGAAAAGCAGCAGCATGGTTTGGGGCGAAGTAAGCAATGGACCAGGCGAAAAATTAAATGCCTGTATCAGTTGCCTGGATGGATATACATTAACTGCCCACAGCAGTTTACTCATCACCAGTAAAATACTGGAAGGAAATTTTAAAACCGGTTACCAAACGCCGGCGGGATGTTATGGTGAATATCTGATCATGGAAGTACCGGGCACAAATATTATTTAAGTCTTTATCACAATTTGATTGCCTGCTAATTTTTAAAACAGTAAATTACCTTTCCAATCTAAAACGAATCAATATGAGAAAACAAATTCTGTTTGCAGTTATCCTTTTCATTTCCGGCAACGGGCTCTTTGCACAAAGCGATGTTGACAAGATCAGGAAGGAAGGTCTGCTGAACTCCAAAGTAATGGAGATCGCTTTTCACCTCACAGATGGAAGTGGTCCCCGGTTAACGAATTCTCCCGGATTTTTAAGAGCAGCAAACTGGGCCAAAGATGAATTGACCAAAATGGGCCTGGTAAATGCTACCCTGGAACCCTGGGGAGATTTTGGCCAGGGCTGGGAACAGAGCCGCTGTTATGTTGCCATGACGGCTCCTTATTATGCCCCGATCATCGCCATACCGAGGGCATGGACAGGAAGCACTCCCGGTAAAAAGACGATCAGCAGCGAAGTGGTGCTCATCAGGGCGAAAGATTCAGCAGAACTGTTTCAAAAATATTCCGGCAAGCTGAAGGATAAAATCGTGATGGTTTATTCAAGGGACACATTGAAACCGTCATTCACTTCAGACGGGGAGCGTTTTACAGATGAAGCGCTTGATAAAATGGTCAATGCAAAACGGGATAGCAGCCGCCGTCAGCAGGCCAATGCCACTCCCGAACAAATGGCTGCAAGGCGCCAGCAGCAATCATTGCAACGGCAAATGGAAAATTTTTATAAAACCGAAAAACCGGCCCTGGTATTAAGCATCAATGGCCGCGGAAATGACGGAACCCTGTTTGTACAAAACGGCAGTTCGTATTCAAAGGATTCCACCAGGTATTTCGCCTGGGTGATGTTATCGAGCGATGACTATCTAAGGATACAGCGACTGGTTGAAGCAGGGCAGAAAGTGGAACTGGAAGCAGATGTGAAGACAAAATTTTACAACTCCGACATCAAGGGATACAATGTTATTGCTGAAATTCCCGGTACTGACCCGGTACTGAAAAATGAGATCGTTATGCTTGGTGGTCACCTGGATAGCTGGCATGGTGCCACCGGCGCCACCGATAATGCAGCCGGTTGTGCAGTGATGATGGAGGCCATACGGATCATCAAAGCATCCGGGTTGCAGCCCAAACGCACCATCCGCATTGCATTGTGGAGCGGGGAAGAGCAGGGACTATTGGGATCAAGGGGCTATGTGAAAAATCATTTTGCCGACCCGGCCGACATGGTGCTGAAGCCGGAGCATGAAAAAGTATCTGCGTATTATAATTTAGATAACGGAACCGGGAAGGTTCGTGGCATTTATTTGCAGGGCAATGCAACTGCCGGCGCCATCTTTGCCAAATGGCTGGAACCATTTAATGACCTGGGTGCTAAAACAGTAACCATCAATAATACGGGGGGTACTGATCACCTGGCATTTGACGGGGTTGGCATTCCCGGCTTCCAGTTCATCCAGGATGCCATTGAATACGATACCCGTACACACCATACCAACATGGATACGTATGATCACCTGGTGCCGGATGACCTGAAACAGGCTGCAACCATCATTGCTGCATTTGTTTATAACACGGCACAGCGGGAAGAAAAAATTCCCCGGAAAGAATTGCCAAAGCCCAGGGGCAATGCAGGTAGAAATTTTTAACCGGAATAAGGAAGGCGCATTTAAAATGCGCCTTCCTTAATTAATTATATGCCGGAACAGGTTATTTTTCTTTTGCTACGGTCAGCCTGGTAAATTCCGAACCGCTGTAGATCTTGGCCAGTTTATTATCACTGGTCTTTTTCCACTCCGGGATATGCACCTCAGAAACAATGCGCCAGAAGTTTTTTGATTTAAGGTCTTCGTAATCGGGCGAAGTGACAAAGATCCCAACTATGGAATTCCGTTTTTTGAATTCAATCTTAACACTTGTCTTAGCCAGGTGAGAGGGCTCAAGAAATTTTGTGATCACATCGTTTACCATATTTTCAATTTCCGGCAAATGTACGCTAAATAAGGCTCTTAATCTAATTTAATTATACCCGGTAGCAGACCGCATTGATATTCATACCCGCACCTACGGAGGCAAAAAGGATCACATCCCCCTGTTTTAAATTGTGTTCCGGCATCCTTCCTTTTCTTACCATATCATATAAAGTAGGTATGGTGGCTACCGAACTGTTGCCAAGGTTATGTATGCTCATGGGCATTATATTACCGGGAACAACGGAAATACCATACAGTTTATACATCTCCTTAATGATCCCTTCATCCATTTTTTCATTGGCCTGGTGAATAAATATCTTTTTCACGTCACCGATGTTCACCCCGCTGTTATCCAGGCATGTCTTCATGGCCAATGGTACATACTTGATGGCATATTCATACACTTTTCTTCCCTTCATTTTTATATACCGTATGCGGGGATCAGAATCCGGGTAATAGGATTTACCCAGGTGCAGGTAATCAACCTCGGCCCCGCAATGCGACTGAACACTGCTCCCCAGTACACCGCTCCCTGTTTCTGCTGCATTTTTGGCCTCCAGCACACTGGCGCCTGCACCATCCGAAAAGATCATGCTGTCCCGGTCATACACATCAAGCACCCGGGATAATGTTTCGGTACCGATCACCAGGCATTTCCTGGCAATGCCTGCTTTGAAATAAGCATCGGCCTGGATCACTCCCTGTACCCATCCCGGGCAACCAAACAGTATATCGTACGGAACGCAGGAAGGATTTTTAATTTTCAGGGAATGTTTAACACGTGATGCAAGGGCAGGCAACACATCGGTTTGAATGGTGTGCTTGATCACATTCCCGAAATTATGCGCCACGATGATCTGGTCGATGGTCTCCGGATCACAGCCGGAATCCTCAATGGCTATCCTGGCAGCTTCGGCGGCCATATCAGAAGACTCAATACCGGCAGGGGCATAACGGCGCTCCTGGATACCGGTTATCTGTTTGAACTTTTCTACAATGATATGGGGTTCTATATCCAGTGCTGAATTATCCTCTGCATAAAAATTATGGCTGGCAAAATCCTGGTTGGTCTTTACATAAGCCGGTATGTAGCTGCCTGTGCCTGTAATCACAGTTCGAACTGACTGGTTCATAAAAAAGAATTAAAACGTAATAAATGGCAGGCTATCGCTGATTATAAAGTTACCAAATAATCATTCGAAAACTACTTTTTTCCCAACGTATTTTACGGGTCAGTCTTAATTAATAACAGTAAGTTTGGTTACTAATATGATTTTATGAGACGAAGTCTGCCTTCTGTTTTTATACTATTTTTCCTTTTGTACCAGGTTCCGGCCCGGTCCCAACCAGCAGTTTCTATCCCGGCTTATACTGCCTATGCCGTGCCGGAAGAAGAAGGTACGGAGGATGATGAAAGTAAAATGTTCTCCGTAAAAAATGGTTTACAAAACTGGACGGACAACAAATACCAAATACAGTTCTTTTTCAGGATCAGGAACAAAGGCAGCCTGCAGCTTTCGCTTTTACTAAAAAATGATAGCCCCGGAAATTTGTTATCCATTACAGTAGCCGGGAAGAACTTCAGTCTTACCGTTCCCCGGTCCAAAGAATTTAAGACGGTGAAAATAGGTTCAGTGCCGGTCACGGATACAGGATTTTATGTGCTAACGATCGCATCGCCTGTAAAAAAATCCGGCACGATCGCCGATATAAAATCACTGGAGCTGAGCGGCGATGCTGTCCGGAACATTCATTTTAATTCAAATGCAAGGAGAAATTCCGCGTCGGTACATCTTTTATACCCGCTTCCCGATACGGTGAACGTGATCTCGTTCTACAACGAGATCAGCATCCCCGAAGGTGCCGATCATTTACATAGCTATTACATGGCATGCGGTTTTGCCCGGGGCTATTTTGGGATACAGGTCAACAGTGCCACCGAACGGAGAGTGATCTTTTCTGTCTGGGACGCAGGTAATGAAGCGGTTGACAGGAACAAGGTGGCCGCTGAAAACAAAGTACAGCTGATCGCCAAAGGGGAAGATGTTTTTGCAGATGGCTTTGGAAATGAAGGCACCGGTGGCCACAGTCATTGGGTGTACAACTGGAAGGCAGGCGAAACCTATAAGCTTCTGGTAACAGCCACAACAGATACTGCTGCGAACAGCACTACTTACGCCGGTTATTTCTTCTTACCGGAACAGCAGAAATGGAAACTCATCGCAGCATTTAAAGCCCCCAAAGATGGCAAGCCCTTACGGAAACTATATTCTTTTGTTGAAAATTTCCAGGGAACGAACGGCCAGTTGTCCCGCAAAGCCTATTTCGGCAATCAATGGATACGAAAAGAGAACGGCGAGTGGAAAGAAATGACCAAAAGCACATTCAGTTATGACGCCACCGGCAAGGCGGGCGACCGGGTCGATCATGGCGGCGGGGCTGAAAACAACAGGTTCTATTTATGGAACGGAGGCTTCAAACCTGCAGATGCACGGTTCGGCGAACCCTTTAACAGAACAGCAACCGGGGAAAAACCGGTTATTGATCTATATAAAAATGCCGACAGCCTGGCGGAGATCAGCAAAGAGAATAAACAAATATTTGCAGCGATACAGGAAGGGAAATTTGATACGACCGGAAGTTCTGCCGGCATTTATTATAAGATATTGCAGGAAGGCAATGGCGACTTTGTTTCTCTGAATGATACCCTGGTTGTGTATTACAAGGGACAATTATTGAATGGTTCCGTATTTGATCAAACAAAAGACAAACCGGCTGTTTTTCCCTTAAAGCGCCTCATCAAGGGCTGGCAGGCAGGCCTTCCTTTTTGCAGGCAGGGGGGCAAAATAAGGCTGATCATCCCATCCCCGCTGGCTTATTCTATCCGGAATTTGGGAGTGATACCCCCAAACAGTGTGCTGATCTTTGATGTAGAAGTACTTGAAATAAGAAGGCCGCATTAGCAAATACGGAATAAATCTGGTCAGTTAAGAATAAAACACTATATTTGCGCTTTATTAATTACAATACAATTTTAAAATGGAAAGTACACAAAAAGGCACCGTTAAGTTTTTCAATTCTGAAAAAGGATTCGGTTTTATCAAACACGACGATTCAAACAAAGAAACTTTTGTTCACGTTAGTGGATTAATCAGCGATATCAAAGAAGGCGACAGCGTGGAATTTGACCTGAAAGAAGGGAAAAAAGGAATGAATGCCGTTAATGTTAAAGTAGTAGGCTAATACTTAACCTCACAAGCTTCAGGGCCGTCCGTTAATATGGATGGCCCTTATTTTTTGCCTGCCCTGGTAATCTTTTGCAAAAAAGCCGAACAAATCACCGGAATTTGCTGTTTGTTGATAAATTTACATCCCATAATCATCATCAAAATGAAAAAGACCGCTCTCCTGCTTTCAGGTATCCTGGTATCCGTGATCGCATTTTCGCAAACGGCTGCCGTTAAACCCATTAATCCAGGTAAAATTCAATTAAGCGACGGACAAAAGATCATTGCTGCCAGCTCCATCGCCATTGAAGCAGACATGGGCATGGGTATGCAACTCAACAGCAACACCGCTTCTGAAAACATCCTGGAAGTTAAAAGCAGTACTGCAAAAGACTACACCATTACCAGTACACTTACTAAACTAAAAGTGGATTTTAACATGGCAGGGCAGTCAACCAATTATGATTCAGAAAAGAACAGCACCCCTTCATCGGATATCGAAAAGACATTTGCCGAAAGACTGAACAAGCCGGTGGATGTGATCCTGGACAACACAACCGGTACGGCAACCCTCAAAGAAAAGCAAAAGAAAAGTGATGGTGAAGAGGAGAACCCGATGGGTGGATTGATGAATGCCTTTGCCGAAAGTTCAGACGATGCAGTGGTTTCCGGTGCTTTCGAACTGATCCCTGCCGGTAAAAGTATTGGGGACAGCTGGTCCGATACCACCAGGTCGAAAGAGATGACCACCATCCGTAATTACACGCTGAGATCAGTTTCCGGGAATGATGCACTGATCCAACTGGATGCCGTTACCACCGCCAGCAATAAACTGGATTTCCAGGGAATGGAATTTGAATTTAAAAGCACAACAAAATCAACGGGAGAGATCACGTCTGATATCAGTACCGGGCAGATAAAGAATAAAAATACAAAAGCAGATATAACCGGTACTATTCAGCTCATGGGGCAGGACATGCCGGTAACAGCAAAAGTAACTTCCACCGGTACCTATAAGTAAATGATTTACCGGCTCAATTGCAGACGGTAATAACCTGCCGCCGTAAGCAGGCAAATACCGCCTATTATCCACCACAGGTTATTAAATCCTGTTGCAAAAGCTACTTGTGTACCGGCAGCACTGCCTATCACCTGGGCTGCACTCCAGGCCATGGTATACAAGGCAGCATATTCTCCCCTGTTGCCTTCCGAACTCCGGGATATGTAGTAGGAATTCATGAACGGCATTGCGATCATTTCTGCAAAGGTTACGGTAAGCGTAGACAGCACAGCAATAAGAAATCCATTCGCACCAGGGATATTCAATATAAAGAATGAGGCGGCCATTAAAACCGTGCCGGTTGTCATCAGGCGCAGGTAAGGTATCCTCCCCTCCAGTTTAAATACGATCACCATTTCCATCACAGCAATAAGGATCCCGTTCATCGCCATCACAACCCCTATCCAGAATTCGTTGATATGCAATCCTTCTTTGAAATACATGGGAATGGTGGTGAACAACTGGAAAAAACAAAGGGCAAACAATACCTGCAGGCCAATAAAATACATAAATGTTTTATCGGCGTGGGCCGCTTTTTCCTTCACCGGCGCTGGTTTTGACTTGGACAGATTCTGCTGCTGGGCCAGCGATACCTTGGGAACCAGCCATAACAGCAGGAATGCTGCCGTTATATTGGTAAAGCCGTCCACCCAAAACAATAAATGATAATTGATGGAAGCAAGAAAACCACCCAGCGCCCCTCCTACACCCCATCCCACGTTAATGGCAAGCCTTACGAGAGAAAAAGACTGTGTCCGGTTTTGGGGATTGCTGTAGTGAGCAACAGCGGTTGCATTCGCAGGACGGAATGATTCATTTACCATGCTCAGGAAAAATGTACAGATGCATATGGATGTAAAACTGTTCATTTTTCCAAGTGTGATGAACAAAATACCCCCCAGGAACAATGAAACGAATTGTGTGTAATAGAAACCAAAACGGTCGCTGATCCTGCCGCCCAGGAAAGCCCCCACCATCGACCCCAGTCCATACACAGCAACTACGTACCCAGCCTGGCGGGTGGTGTAGCCGATGTGTTTACAGTACAATGTCATAAATGGCAGTACCATGGTACCGCTCCGGTTTATCAGCATGACCAGGGCCAGCAGCCACATCCGCCTGCTTAACCCGGTATAGGCATTCTTGTAAAGATTAACAGTAGCACTGATCATAAAAAGTGCTGCAAAGTTATTTATTTGCAACACCTGGCTCAAAAAATTATATCAAAGGTTATCAAGTATGTCCTTTACAGAAACCCGTTTCCGGTAATCGGTATTAAAAAAAACATACTTCACTTTTCCATCTGTCCCGATGATATACGTTGCCGGTACCGGCAGGTTGGCCCCGTTTGCCCCGTTCGCTTTGTCAAAATCTATCCCGTAACCCTTGTACCTGGATATTGTTTTCGCATCCACAGCAAAATTCACCTTATACAACTTCATGATCTCCAGGCCTGCATCTTCCAGCACCGGGAAGGCAGCCCTGGTCTTTTCAATGGTCTTCCGGATACCATCAGCTGTTTCTGGTGTAACAGCCAGTACGGTGACCTTTTTATCCCGCAGCAATTGTAATGAATCGGCAAAATGGCTCAGTTGCTTATTGCAATGCGGACACCATTGTCCCCGGTAAAAAAGAATTACCACAGGGCCCTCCTTCAAACGTTCCTTCAGACTCAGCGTCTTCCCATCCTGGTCCTTAGCGGTAAAATCAGGTGCCATATCTCCCGCTTTTAAACCACCGGGATAAACGGTTTCTGTTTGTGCAAATAGAAATGAGGAAAAGAAAACCAATAGGGTAATGGGGATAAGCGATCTCTTTATCATGATTTTTTTTCAAAAGTAAAGAGATGAAACCAGCCCTTAAGTCGGCTTTACGACATCCGGGATAAAGCAGGCACTTATTGTTTGTAATTTTCAGACCTGGGCATATTGTCAAAAGCAATTTTACAAATTGCCGGTGGAATGGCCAGTTTACGCACTTTCGTATCCATCCAGGCTCCATCTGCTGTAATTACCGCTGCAAGCGTATCCCCATTTATCCACAATTCATTTACCAGGCTCCACCGGGAAGCATCCGCATTGCATTTCTCCAGTTTCAGGTTGATGACCAGTGAATCACCGAATTTGATCTCCTTTTTGAAAACGCATTCTTCCCGGAATAAAATAAGCCCGATATTATTCTCTAAAAGGAACAGTGGGGTGATCCCGTTCTCTGTCATGTATGAAAGCCTGCAAAAAGCACCATAGTCGTAATACTTTGAATGAAGCACGTGATAGTTGGGGTCGATATCTGCCCAGCGTATCTCTGCTTTTTTTGAATATTCCTTCATAAGCGTCCTAATAAAAAACATCCCGTTTCCCGGGATGTTTTAAAGTTAAGTATCTTTTATTTGTAGAGGATGGAATAATATTCCCTGGCCATCCGGTTGCTGTCGAACTGCCAGCGTACGTCCCGCATACCGTTCTTGATTATCTGCCGCCAAACATCATGGTTCTCGTAATAAAGCGGCAATACCTGGTTTTCCAGTATCTCGTACAGTTTGTTCAGATCATATTCATCCTGTTCGTGCACACTGATATTCTCATAGTCAATGGGCGGAACAACAAAGCCGTTATTCCCGTGATTAATGAACTCACATATCCACCCGTCGTGTGTACTGCAGTTTACAGAACCGTTCATGGCAGCTGTCATACCGCTGGTTCCGCTTGCCTCGCGGGGAACACGGGGATTATTCAGCCAAAGATCCGATGCCTGTTTTAACCGCTTGCTCAACGCCAGCTCATAACCTACGCAAACAGCTACATTATCATACTTCTTGCTTAAATGAACCAATGCATTGAAATCGCTGATGGCAGGATAATCAACCGGGTATGGCTTGCCTGCCCAGATGATCTGCACCGGGTACTTCGGGTTATTTAACAATGCCTCAAATCTTTCTTCATCCCGGGTCAGCAATTCAGCCCTTTTGTAGCCGGCAAACCTTCTGGCCCATACGATCGTAAATACATCTGGATTTAACAGCTTACCTGTCTGGTCGGCTACAATATCAAAAGCCCGTTTCTTTAAATATTTTTTCCGGTCATCAAAGCTGCCGTCGTTATGCTCTTCCATGAACCGGTACAGTTGTTTATCGGCCCAGTAATGCCAGTTCTGGGCATTGGTGATGGCGGTTATTTCGCAGATATCCTCGTATTTGCTCCAGAGTTTACGGCTTACCTCCCCATGCAACTGGCTGACCCCGTTTGCAAATTTTGCAAAACGCAATGCCGCCAATGAATGATTGAAGAGGTCCCCTTCCATGCCCGTGAGTTTCCGGACCTCATCAAGTTTTAATCCGCAGAAATAGCTCATCTTTTCGCAAAGGTGGATATCGTGCTTTTCATTTCCGGCCTCTTCCGGGGTATGCGTGGTGAATACCAGGCGGTTCCGGACTTCTTCTATACTGCCGAATTTCTTATACAGGTAAAAAGCAGCACTTACGGCATGGGCTTCATTCAAATGATAGAGTTCGGGATTAAAATTCAATTCATCGATCAATTTTGCCCCACCTACACCCAGCAAAATGAACTGGGCCACTTTGGTAGCTACATTGGCATCGTACAACCGGTGCGAAATGGTTTGAGAAACATAATCATTTTCCGGCAGGTCGGTACTCAGTAAAAAAAGCGGGGCCGATTTAAATGTTTCGGGATTGAGGTACCAGGCTTTCACCCAAACCGGGTGTTCATGTATATCAATCTGGAACTTGATACCGGTATCTTCCAGGAAATTGTAGATCTTTTCATTCCACTGCACCTGCAGGGTCTGGTCCTGGTTACGGGCCTGGTCGTAGTAACCGTATTTCCAGAGAATGCCGATGCCAATAAGATTCTGGCGTAATTCATAAGCACTGCGCATGTGGGAGCCACTTAAGAATCCAAGGCCACCGCTGTAGATCTTTAAAGGCTGGTGTACGGCAAACTCCATGGAGAAGTAAGCAACACGCTTATTATACTGCCCGTCTACTTCATAGGGTACGTTAAAAGAAGAAAAATTCATAATGGATTAATTGGTTCAGGTGGCAATAATACGGAAATTTAGAGATATATGTAAATGGTACACATTATGGTTTGTCTACCACGGCGGTGACCTCTATTTCTATCAGCAGTTCTTTATCAATAAGATTTGATACTTCTACCATCGTTGCAACGGGCTTAATATCCCTGAAAAATTCACCGTGAGCCCGGCCGGCCTCTTCCCATTGGCTGATGCTGGTAACAAACATTCTTGTACGGACAACATCTGACAGCGAGGCACCTGCCTCCAGCAGCACTTTTTCAATTTTTTTAAAAATATAAACGGTTTGCGCATACAGATCGCCCTTCCCGACCAGTACATCTCCATCCATCGCTGTCGTTCCAGCCACTTCAATGATATTACCTACCCGTACTGCCCGGGAGTATCCCACAATGTCCTCCCAGGGTGACCCGGAACTGAATGTACTTCGCATACACGATCATTTACCGGCACAAATTACAAACAACCCGGACACCGGCATAAATAAATTATTTGGCGAATAGTAAAACTATTTTTAGATTTGTCTAAATTTTATTTTCGATACCATGGATTTTACCACCAGTGAACAGAATTACATCAAGCGGATTTACCACCTTCAGCAGGAAAGCGGGCTGGTCAACACCAATTCGCTGGCAGCTGAAATGCACACGCGGGCAGCTTCCGTAACCGATATGCTGAAAAAACTGAAATCAAAAAAACTGCTTCAGTATGAACGCTACCGGGGTTTTAAACTAAATGAAGCAGGTAAAAAAGCAGCCCTGGATGTAATACGCAAACACCGGCTCTGGGAATATTTTTTAGCCGAGGTATTGAAATTTGACTGGGATAAAGTACACCCCATTGCCGAACAACTGGAACACATAAACAGCGATGAACTGATACAGCGACTGGATAAATTTTTAGGCAATCCCTCCTTTGATCCGCATGGAGACCCCATCCCCGACCGGAATGGCAAAATACCTGTAATGAACCAGCTCAGCCTTTCGGGTGTTCCGGTCAAAAAACAGGTTACCGTAAGTTCGGTGGGTAATCAAACGGCCCAGATGCTTGAAATGCTCAGGCATTACAAAATTGCGCTTGGTACACAACTGCAGGTGATCCAGAAATTTACGTTTGATGGTTCACTGGAAATAAAGGTTTTGAAACAGTCCTCCTGCATCATCAGTGAACAGGTGGCTAAAAATGTTTTTGTACATTATGACAGGTAAAAAAAACAACGATGCTTCTTTAAGTGAAGTACATGAATCCGTTGATACCACGGTGAAGAAGACCGGTTGGCGCAGGATATTCTCCTTTTTAGGGCCCGCATATCTTGTGAGTGTGGGTTACATGGACCCCGGCAACTGGGCAACAGACCTGGCAGGCGGAAGTAAATTTGGCTATACCCTTATCTGGGTCTTGCTGATGAGCAACCTGATGGCATTGCTGCTGCAGGGACTTTCTGCAAGACTGGGCATCGTAAGGGGTAGAGACCTGGCGCAGGCCAACAGGGAAACGTATCCCAAAGTCGTAAACTTTTTTTTGTACATCCTTGCAGAGATCGCCATTGCTGCCACCGACCTGGCTGAAGTGCTGGGCATGGCGATCGGTATCCAGTTACTGACCGGGCTGCCGCTTGTATGGGGAGTTTCCATCACTGTCCTGGATACCTTCCTGCTGCTATTCCTTCAGCGCCTGGGCATACGTAAAATGGAAGCCTTTATCATCAGCCTTGTAGGCGTTATCGGGATTTCCTTTTTGATACAGATCATTTTGGCCGAACCTCCCATGGGTGAACTGGTAACGGGGTTCATACCGGGCAAAATGAGTGATGAAGCCTTATATATAGCCATTGGTATCATTGGCGCCACGGTAATGCCGCACAATCTGTACCTCCACTCCGCCCTGGTACAAACCCGTAAGATAGACCGCTCCGATGCAGGGATCAGGCAGGCGATCAAATTCAACCGGATCGATACAACCATCGCATTGAACCTTGCCTTTTTTGTAAATGCAGCCATTTTAATTGTTGCGGCAACTGTTTTTTTCAAAACCGGTAATTCAGATGTGGCAGAGATCAAGGTTGCCCACCAGCTATTACCCCAGTTCCTCGGAAACCTTGCCCCGGTACTTTTTGCAGTGGCATTGATCGCTTCCGGGCAAAGCAGCACCATTACCGGTACGTTGGCAGGGCAGATAATCATGGAAGGTTATTTAAGCCTCCGAATCAACCCGATGCTGAGGAGGCTGATCACCAGGCTGGTTGCCATTATCCCTGCACTGATCGTGATCATCCTATACGGAGAGAATAATGTAGATGCCCTTCTGATCCTGAGCCAGGTGATCCTGAGCCTTCAACTTGGTTTCGCCATTATTCCGCTGATCCATTTTGTAAGCGACAAAAAAACAATGGGAAAATTTGCCATCAAGACCATCACAAAGATCGCTGCATGGATCATTGCCTCCGTACTCGTGTTCCTGAACCTGAAGATGCTGGTGAATGAAATGGGAGCCGTTTATTCGGATGGGGCTTTATGGCAGAAGATATTACTTACATTGGGAGGATTGATATGCCTGGCATTACTGGTCTACATCATCTTAAGCCCGCTCTTTTCAAGAACCAAAAGAACTTCACCCGGCAAAATACACCCGGGCGAAGGCACTTTCCGTGAACTGGTCATTCCCAGTTTCAAAAAAATCGCCATCGCACTTGACTTCAGTGAAAATGATGATAAACTGCTGGCGTATGCCATTGGCCAGGGCAAAGATGATACCCACTACCTCCTTGTTCACATCGTTGAAAGCCCTTCCGCAAAATTATTCGGAAAAGACAGCGATGATTACGAATCAAGAAAGGACAAGGAAAGGCTGGACTCCTATGTCATGGAACTGCAGGCCCGTGGATTCACCGCCGAAGGCTTCCTGGGATATAAGAACAGGGTCAAAGAAATTGTACGCATTACCAAGGGTGTGCATGCCGACATGCTGGTGATGGGTGCACATGGCCATTCCGGTTTCAGGGATTTCGTTTATGGTGAAACGGTGAATGCCGTGCGGCATGAATTAAAGATACCGGTGCTCATTGTTAATTTATAACAAGCTCAGCAAGCATCTTATCAATTTTCCTGTTCCACGCTCCCTGTACTTTCCGGATGCGGCCGTTTGAGGTCTGCCCGTCGTATTCATCCTGCATGGTGTCCAATGAATCGTAACATTCATCATAAATGGAATCAACCACCGCAGAATAATTACCGGCGGTAAGTTTTGCTGCCTTTAATTTTTTAACAAACAAGCAGGTATTGATCCAGGTGATATCGAAATGGTGCTGTTCATGCGTAAGGGCATAATCGGTATTCATGTTCTTCCTGAACCAGGAATTCCTTTTATTGAAATAACAATAAACGATTATTACAACATGGGCCCTGCCGTTCGTTGATTGCATGGACATCCGGTAACCAAACCCTGACTCTGTGATGGCAGCCGCCATGCTGTTCTGACCGGGCCTGCCCTTAAAATCATCCCACCTGAGTTTCTGTTCCGGATTGTAGTAAATAGTATCTCCCCGATGTACCCCGCCTCCGTCATACCACTGAATGGTTGTGGTAAACTGTGCAAATGAAATAGTACAGACCAGCAATGCTGCAATGAGGAAGGAGAATTTTTTCATGTCGGATTATAAACCTAACACCAAATCAACAAAAATTATTATTGCCTGAGCCTGTGACGGACAAGATTTACAATATCGTTAACAGCTATATTTTCCATGCATTTAAAATGGCCCCGTGGGCATTTCCTGTAACCGATCTTGCTGCATGGCCGGCACCAGAGTTTGTTTATCTCTACCACATCATAATGCTGCTTTGAATATTTCCCATAGTACGGATACATACCAAAGGCAGGTACCGTATTTCCCCAGGCAGAGATAATGGGTTTTTGAAGAGCTGCTGCGATATGCATCAGGCCGGTGTCGTGGGTAATCACAAGTTTTGAACGCCGCACCAGGTCGGCAGATTCGTTCAGGCTGAACTTTCCGCAGGCATTGTATATCTTGACCTCATCCACGGAAGCAATAGCCTTCCCGTCTTCCTGGTCTTCCTTCCCGCCCAGTAATATCAGCGGGTGATCCAACGCTGCACAAAGTTCCTTCAGTTTATGAACGGGCAATTTCTTTGTGGCCAATGCGGCCCCGATCACTACAGCGATGAATCCATGCAGATGCGAGGTAGGAAGATCGTTGTTGTCAACCACATCTGCTTCCGGAATAAAATAGTCAAGCCCCTGTCCATCATCCTGTATCCCGAATGAACGTACCGTTTCCAGGTTCCGGTCAACAATATGCTTATCCGGCAGCATATTGATCTTGAGATTGGTAAGTAAGAATTTCTCTATGTTGAGTTTGTGGAAAGAAAACGCTTTTACTTTTTTCAGGGAACGTTTGATGCGCAGCGTGCGCAGGTTGTGATGCAGGTCGATGATATAATCGTATTCCTCTGTCTGCAGTTCATGAAGCATCAGTTCAAAACTATCTCCCAGCACATGTACCTTATCAATATACGGATTCGTGGCTACCATGCCCCGGAATGCCTGCCTGGTCAGGAAATGGATCTCTGCACCGGGCAGTTGTTTACGCAGGCAACGGACAACGGGGGTGGTCAATACGATATCACCGATGGAAGAAAAACGTATGATGAGAAATTTTGCCATGGGTTATTGCCACAGGAACAAAGAAGTTATTCTTCTATATAATTTAAGTCTTTATGAAATGTTTCCTCCGTTAGTACGGCAGCGATGACCGTTATTGCCATGATCACGATGGCCGTTATCCAGCCCCCGGTAACATAGTCCGTCATCCCCCTGAACAGTTTAAACAAAGGCAATATCATCACCGTAAGCATACCCCTTACCATGTTTGGAATGGTGGTTGCTGCGGTGGCCCGTATGTTGGTACCAAATTGTTCCGCACCCATGGTCACAAATATGGCCCAGAACCCGGTACCAAAACCAAGCCCCGCACATATCCAGTACATCCCGGCAGCGGTGCCATTCCACTGCATTGTAAAGAACAGCAGCATGAATACAGCCGTGATAAAATAAAAAAGGTACAAGGCCTTTTTCCTGCTTTTAAACCACTGGCTGATAAAACCGATCAGGATATCACCGATCGAAATGGCAGCATACGCATACATGATCGCCTTACCCGGATCGATCTTTTCTTTGATGCCCATCTGTTTTCCGAACTCACTCGAAAAAGTAACAAGTACTCCAATCACAAACCAGGTAGGCAGCCCGAGGAGAATGCTGCACACGTATTTTCTGAGCCGTTCCTTCGTATTCAGCAGCATGAAGAAATTTCCCCGCTCCACTTCCATCTTCTTCACTTCATGAAACATACCGGATTCAAAAACGGAGATACGCAGCAGAAGTAGAGCCAGTCCCAATCCGCCCCCAATGAAGTAACAGGTACGCCAGTCAAAATTTTCCTTCATGATAAATGCCAGCACGGCACCGGTAAGGCCAATGCCGGCTACCAATGATGTGGCAATACCTCTTTTGTGTTTGGGAGTGAGTTCCGAGACCAATGTAATACCGGCTCCTAATTCTCCCGCAAGCCCGATGCCGGCAATGAACCGGACGATCTTGAACTGGTCGGCTGTCTGAATAAATCCGTTGGCAATATTTGCAATGGAATATAAAATGATGGAACCGAACAGAACACTCAACCGGCCTTTTTTATCCCCCATGATCCCCCAGATGATGCCGCCAATAAGCAGTCCACCCATCTGCCACATGATGATGCCCTCACCTTCCGTAAGGATTTGTGCATCGGATAACCCGATCGACTTAAGGCTGGGCACCCGGGTAATACTGAATAAAAGCAAATCGTATATATCCACAAAGTAGCCAAGAGCAGCCACTACAACGGCAATATTGAAAACCGAATGACTATTTTTCTGCATGTGCATCACGTGGCTTTTTCTTCTTACCAAAGATCAGTTTTACAAAAATAGGAGCGGTTGTTACCAGTACAATTGCCAGAACAATGATCTCAAGGTGTTCTTTCAGATCAAAACCAAATTGGGATAATATCCATTTCTGCAGGAAAAATCCTCCCAGTATCATGCTTACCACCCAGGCGATGCATCCGATGATGTTGAAAAAATGGAATTTCTTCCTGTCCATATCCACAATGCCGGCAACAATGGGAGCAAAGGTCCGTACGATCGGAATAAAACGGGCTGCCACGATCGCACCGCCGCCATGTTTTTCATAAAAATCATGCGCTTCATGCAGGTATCTTTTCTTGAAGAACCACCTGTCCTTCCAGTTATACATGGCATGTCCAAACCGTTTCCCGGTCCAGTATCCCACGGCATTGCCCAGGATCCCCGCCAGGGAGATCAAGGCTGCCAGTACGAACAGGTCAAGCCAGTAACTGTATTGAAAAGGTTCGAAGCCCAGAAATTTAAGTACCTGGTACCCGATCCCTGGTTCGATCGCCCCGGTATCGGTTTTTATTTCATGGGCGAATATGCCTGCGACAAACAACAAGGAATCACCGGGCAGAAAAAACCCAACAAACAACCCGGTTTCTGCAAACACAACAAAGAGGAGCAGCAACAGTCCTCCGTTCTCAATATACCATTGCGGCTGCAACAGCTGTGTCCAGTGAAAATCAAGGAAAAAGAAATCAGGCATTTATCTTTTTTTATAGTCAGGTTACGAATGTTCCAGTTGTCCTTCCCATTTGCTTACGGCTGCGGTCGCCAGCGCATTTCCCAACACGTTGGTCATGGTTCTGCCCATATCACAGAATACATCAATGGCCAGGATCAAACCCACCCCTTCGGCCGGCAAACCAAACATGGCCCCGGTGGCCAGTACCACCACCAGGGAAGCCCTCGGAACCCCCGCAATGCCTTTACTGGTCACTAAAAATACCAGCAGCATGATGACCTGCTGCCACACATCACCGGTAATGGAGGTAATGTTGAATGCCTGCGCAATGAACATGCTGGCAAATGTCATATACATCATGCTCCCGTCTAGGTTGAAAGAATAACCCAGCGGCAGAACAAAGCTCACAATTTTATTATTGCATCCGAACCGCTCCATCTCTTCCACCAGTTTCGGATAAACCGCTTCGCTGCTTGCCGTACTGAAAGCAATGGACATCGGTGTGGCAATTCTTCTTAATAAAACAGGTAACCGCCTTTTTAAGAAAAGATAGCCTACAAAAAGTAACAGCAACCAGAGGATCAGCAGGCCCAGATAGAATTCACCGATGTATTTCCCGAATGTTATTAAAATACCGAGCCCGTTCTTTGCAATGGCGGCAGCCATGGCACCAAAAACACCTAAAGGAGCCAGGTACATAACATAGGTCACCATTTTCAACACAACATGCGCTACCGCGTCCAACGCATTGATAACGGGTTCGCCTTTTTTCCCGATCGCCGTTAATGCAATACCGAAGAAAACGGAGAACACCACCAGTTGAAGTATCTCGTTGGTGGCCATCGCTTCAATCACACTGCGTGGCACCACGTGTTCCACAAATTTGGATAACGAAAAGCCTTTGGATTTTTCCAGCAGGTCGCTTACCGCAGCCATGTCAGTATTGGTGATATCCACGCCAACACCCGGCTTGAAAATATTCACCAGGATCAGGCCCAATGATAAGGAGACCAGGGATGCTGTAATAAACCAGAGCATGGCTTTACCTCCTACCCGGCCTACCGTTTTCATATCGCCCAGTTTGGCTATGCCAACCACCAACGTAGCAAAAACAATGGGCGCAATGATCATCTGCACCATGCGCAGGAAGATGGTGGTGAGCAGTTTTATGTTGTCTGAAAACTTCTTTACCGTACCGGCTTCATAATTCTCATTCACATAATAACCCACCACAATACCCAGTACCATCGCAATAAGTATGTAAAGCGTAAGCCTGCTCCTTTTTGTTGGCTGGTGAGTTATTTCCATTGCGACCTGTTTAGTGACGCAATATAATATTAAAAGCTGTTAAACATGGGGGGTATAAAAAAGTATGACCGGTGGTTTTTTTAATGATTAATTGCTTATTTTTCCAATCTATTTTTCATAAAACCAACTACTTGTATGAGTTTGTTTGTAAAAAAACCATTGAGCCAGATGCTGTCCCAGGCTGAAGGCGGCGAAGGTGGCCTTAAACGTACCCTGGGTGCGGCCAACCTGACCGCTCTCGGCATCGGAGCCATCATTGGTGCAGGTCTTTTTGTAAGAACTGCCGCTGCGGCCGGCCAGGCTGCAGGCCCTGGAGTTACATTATCATTTATTGTGGCAGCCATTGGCTGTGCTTTTGCAGGATTATGTTATGCCGAATTTGCAGCGATGATCCCCATCGCCGGCAGTGCATATGCTTACAGCTATACAACCATGGGAGAACTGGTGGCATGGATAATCGGATGGGCGCTGATCATGGAATATGCCCTGGGCGCTGCCACCGTTTCCATTGCCTGGAGTGAATACCTCAATAAGCTCTTCGACGGGCAGATACCCTATGAATGGTGCCATTCCCCGTTTGAAAGTTTTACAGACTCGGCCGGTGTTCATCATTCCGGCATCATGAATGCACCGGCATTGATCATTTTATTGCTGCTGACCCTTCTGCTTATCAAGGGCACACAGGAATCGGCACTCGTAAACATGATCATCGTGTTCATCAAAGTGGCCATTGTTTTGCTGTTCATTATCATTGGCTGGCAATTCATCAAGACCGGGAACCAGACTCCGTATTTAATTCCTGAAGGCACCCCGGCGGTTACTGACAGCGCCGGCAAAGTGATCGCCGATTACAGCGGCTGGAATAAACACGGCTGGGGCGGTGTACTGGGAGGCGCTGCCATCGTATTCTTTGCATTCATTGGTTTTGATGCAGTGAGTACGGCTGCACAGGAAGCAAAGAATCCCAAAAGGGACATGCCCATCGGTATCCTGGGCTCTCTGGTCATATGTACGGTCCTTTATATTCTCTTTGGTCATGTATTAACCGGTGTGGCAAACTGGAAAGAATTTGTTGACCCGGAAAAAGGCCGTGAAGCATCTGTAGCCTATGCCATCTCTACGTATATGACAGGTTATGGCTGGCTGGCCACGGCAGTAACCGTGGCGATCCTTGCCGGGTTCTCCTCGGTGATCCTGGTTATGCTGATGGGTCAAAGCCGCATATTCTATACCATGAGCAATGACGGGTTGATCCCAAAGGCTTTTGGAGAGCTTCACCCCAAATACAAGACACCATATAAAGCAAATTGGATACTGTTTGTATTTGTAGGATTGTTTGCCGCTTTTGTTCCGGGCAATGTGGCTGGTGACCTGACATCATTCGGAACCTTGTTTGCCTTTGTGCTGGTAAGTGCGGGCGTCTGGATATTACGGGTCAAAGAGCCCAATATCCACCGTCCTTTCAAAACACCCATCTACCCGGTTGTATCTGCATTGGGCGTACTCATATGCACTGCCATGATCGTTGGCCTGGACGCACAGACATTAAAAGTGGCATTCGGCTGGATGATTGTGGGATTGATTGTTTACTTCGTCTACAGTAAGAATCACAGCAAGCTCCGGAACCCGGGCTCATAAATAAATTCAGGAGTATATAAAAAATCCCGGCCGACAGTTGTCGGCCGGGATTTTTTATTCCCATCATTTTATGCTGATCTCATCAACAAATATATGCGTATCTCCTCCTGCCCCTTCATGCCAGGCAGGAAGCTTACCATATTGAATAGCTTTTACCCGTACATATCTTGCCTGCACCGGGGTAAAGGAAGCTTCTACATGCTTCACCTGCACTTTCTTATCTTCAATTGCCAAAAAATTCTCCCCGCTGTAAACCTGGGTGAATTGTTTACCATCTGTTGAAATTTCAACAACCAGTTGTTTGGGTGCTACGATCCAGGCGCCTACATCCTGCAGGAAGCCCACGGTAAGTTTTGAGATCGTTCCTGCTTCCTGCATATCGATCTCTGCGTCCATTGGTGTCTTTTGATAACCCTGCCAGTTGCCCTTGCGCCAGTTGGCGCTTCCGGTTATGCCATCAATCAAGCCGGGTGCCCCCCCGCCATCGTATTGCTGCTCGAATTGTGTATTCAGCTTTATGGTCCAGTTGTTTGGCCTTTTCATGAACCGTGCGGTGCTTATATAGCTCGCTTCCCCGTTCTTATTGATGGCAACTGCCTTGATGGTAACGGATGTATCAAAAAACAGTTCGCTGCTGTATTTCTTTGAGGAAACATTGGGCAGTGACCCATCGGTGGTATAATAATATGCAACTTCGGCCTGGTTCGTATAGATATGAACTTTCTTTATCCCGGTAAATGACATGGGCCCGCCGTCTATGACCGGGTTGAGTACGATCAGGTTCTCATCAATTGCAGTAACCGGCATAGCGGTCTTTCCAAAGGAAGATGGCTTCGAACCCATCCTGAAATTCATCCGGCCGCCTTTTACAATATCAAAGTAAGAAAGATAAGACCTGTTATGCGCTGCGTTGTTCAGTGAAACAGACTGTACATAAAAATCAGCTGCACTGATGCCTGTTGCCGATACGGCAAATGACCTGCCGTTCTCCAGGTGAACCGTTGCAGCGGGGAACAGCGGAGTGCCGATGATAAAATCCGTGGTGCCGGGGGTAACCGGGTAAAAACCCAATGCACTCAACACATACCAGGCGCTCATTTGCCCACAATCTTCATTACCCGCAAGTCCATCCGGTGCATCGTGGTACATTTCATTCATGATGCGGTGAACCATTGCCTGGGTCTTATAGGCAGCGCCGGTAAAGTTGTACAGGTATGCAATGTGATGACTGGGCTCGTTGCCATGTGCATACTGGCCGATGAGCCCCGTGATATCGCTTTGCTCCCTGCCGGTGGTTTGTGAATTCTCAGAAAAAAGACCATCCAGTTTCTCTTCCATCCGTTTTCTGCCACCGATCAGTTCCAGGTAACCGTTCACATCCTGCGGCATGTAAAAAGAATACTGCCAGCTGTTCGCTTCCGTAAAATTATTATTCACTTCCCTCGGGTCAAAAGGCGAGAGCCAGTTGCCGTTCTTACGCGGCCGCATGAAACCGGTCTGCAGGTTGAACAGGTTCTTATAAGCCTGTGCCCTGCGTATGTAATTGATATAGTCCTGCCTGGAACCCAGCCGTTTTGCAAACTGTGCTATGCACCAGTCATCATAGGCATATTCCAGTGTTTTGCTCACACTTTCATGTTCATCATCCATTTCCAGCACACCCCGTTCCATCAGTGCCGGTAAACCCAGGTGGTTCCAGGTTGCACTCTTCTTCATGGCTTCCAATGCCAGTTTTGCATCAAACTGGTTCAGCCCCTTCATATAAGCATCCACGATCACCGGTACGCTGTGATAACCGATCATGCAATCTGTTTCGCATCCGCTCAGTTCCCAGACAGGTAAACGTCCGCCCTCTTTATACTGTGCCAAAAATGACCGGATATAATCAATGGTCCTTTTCTGATCAATGATGGTGTAGAGCGGGTGGGCCCCCCGGTAGGTATCCCACAGAGAAAAAACAGAATAGTTGGTAAAGCCCTGTGCCGTATGAATTTTATTATCTCTTCCGCGGTACCGGCCATCCACATCCATATTTACATTGGGCACCACCATGGTATGGTATAAGGCGGTATAAAAAGTGCGGAGTTGTTTTTTATCGGAAGATGCAACATCGATCTTGCTTAATTCCCTGTTCCATTGTTTTGCCGCATCGGCTTTTACCTTTTCAAAATCCCAACCGGGCAATTCAGCCTCCAGGTTTTTTTGTGCGCCGTCTGTACTCACCCCCGATATCGCTGCTTTAACCATTACCGACCCGGAAGCAAACTGACAAAAGGCTTTCAGGTTCTTACCGGATGCATCTTTTGTTTCTTTGGAAAGAACATCATTCTCCCAGATGCCATACTTCGTGAACGGAACGGAGAATTCAATAACAAAATATACATACTGGTTGTCGGCCCATGCCTTGCTGCGGCGCAGCCCCGAAATGGAACGGTCACTTACTATCCTTATGGAAGATTCCAGTACCTCGTCCCGGTGTTTCAGGTCCAGGATAACCGTGGCATCGTTGGCTGCTGAAAAACTGTATCTATGAAACCCTACCCTTGTGGTGCTGGTCAGCTCTGCGAGGATATTATCATCATAGAGTTTAACCGAATAGAAACCTGCCGCTGCCTTCTCATTGCTGTGAGAGAATTTTGAGCCATAGATCCGGTTATCCGGAGATGGGTTACCATTCATCGGCATCAATAATATATCTCCATAATCACTGCAGCCTGTTCCACTCAGGTGCGTATGGGTAAATCCATAAATGTAGCTGTCGGAATAATGGTATCCGCTGCAGCCATCCCAGCCTTCTAAGCGGGTATCGGGACTCAGTTGCACCATTCCGTGTGGCAGAACGGCGCCCGGATAGGTATGTCCATGCCCACCCGTACCGATCAGGGGATCAACATACTGAGTATAATTTTTTTGGGCTAAGAGATTAAAAGAGGAAAGGAGAAGAACAGTGCAAGCAAATTTTATTTTATTTTTCACGTCAATCGTTTTGCACAAGATAAAACTTATTGAAAAAAACCTGCGCAACAAAAAAGCCCCGGGAAGGGGCTTTATTATCTTTTACCTGGATAAACGGATCAGAATGGCAGATCATCTTCCGGGGCCGCCGTTGCTGCGGCTTCTGTTTTAACTACCGGGCGGGCACTGAAGCCTGCATTGCTGACATTACCCTGGCTTGCACCCTGTACAGCACCCTGGTTTTCCCGGTTGCCGCCACCCAGTAACTGGATGCTTTGAACCCTCATCCGCAGGGTTGCAGCCGCCTGTCCTTCTTTATTGGTGTATGCATCTGCCTCGGGGGAGCCCTCTGCATAAACGGAAGTACCTTTTACCAAATAAGGTGCAATGCCTGTCCGGTCCGTCCAATAGGCACATTCCACCCAGGTGGTCCTTTCTTTCTGGTTGCCCTGTGCATCTTTGAAACGCTCCGTATGGGCCACGCTGAAGTTGATGACATTTTTACCGTTGATCTCTTTTACGATGCAATCTTTACCAAGATTGCCGATTACCTGAAGTTTAATCATAACTGTGTTTTTAAAAATTAAGCGATGTATCTGGTTATAGAAAAAAGTTATGTTTTTATAAAGGTAAGCGCTAATCCCATACGGTTGGCCTGGGTGCCCTGAGTGTGCGTAAATAGTCAAGTAACTGACCTGTATGTACACTTTCGTGGTAAGCCATCCGCAACAGGTAATCACCCAGCCTGCGCTTTTGATTTTTTTCTTTCCGGGTGATATAAACCTCTTCCAGTTCCTTCAGCGAAAAGGAATGCACCATTTTTAAAAACTTCTCCCGGTAAGGCTGGGCATTCTTAATTTCATCTTCTACCGTAGTATACGGGTTGCTGGCCAGCGGGCTTTCATAATCGCCCAGCACGCCGCGGTGCAGAATGATATGATGATAAATATTCTCCGACTCCAGCACATGGCGTATCATTTCAAAACAACTCATGGCATCCGGGTCAGGCTTCCAGTACAGGTCTTCCTCCGAAATACTTTTCCAAACCTTAATACTTCTTCGCCGGACCTCCTCAAAATTCAGTATCAATAATTCCTTTGCGTTCATTTCCTTTCTGTTGTTTCATTGCCTTTACCGGCCGCTCAAGACCGGCATGGCAGCTTTAGTTCATTTTCTTTTTTAAAGAGCTTACCTGGCTCTGCAGGTTATTTACCATGCTGGCCAGTGAGTTCATATCCCACCGTTGCTGTGTGCTTACCTTACTGATCACCATCTGTGCCTGCCAGAGTTCTGCCACATCTTCGGCATTGACCTGGTAAGGCTGGAATTGCGGATTATCGCTTACGAGGGTGAGTTTGTTCTTTGTACGGTTATTTTTTTCAATGCGCTTGTACACGATCCCTTCGCTGCGGCTCACAACAATATATGCCTGGCTGTTCTTTATGTCGTTGATGTCTTCCACTTTCTCACAAACAATGATGCTGCCGCTGGGGGTGGGCAACATACTGTCGCCGATTATCTCAAAAGCCCGGTAATTGCCACCTGATAACATGGGTAAGGTGAATGTATTCAGTTCATCGATGAACTCACTGTCGGCATAATTTGCCAGGTAACCGGCAGCTGCTTTTACCGGAACGAAATGAATGACATTCCGGTCGGCCGACATCATTTTCATCTGCCGGCGCTTTGCCATGTAATTCCCGGAATTATTACTGAGGTCCTTCAGCAGAAGTTCATCCAGGGTAAGCTTGAACATATCGGCCACTATCTCCAGTACATCAAGCCTGGGGTCGGCCCGTTCTTCTTCATAGGCACCCACCAATGAACGTTTGATACGGAGTTTATTGGCAAACTCTTCCTGTGTCCATCCACGTAGTTTGCGCAGGTATTTCAGGTTTTGTCCGGCGATTGACATAGTGCAACTAATTTGATTAGCACAAATATACTAATAATTTTAGTGCTACCAAATTTATTTTTACCCGCCTAGTTCTTCTTCCATTCGGGCAGCCGCCCGGGGGTGTAGGGAGCTTTGTATCTTTCCAGCAATCCTTCCACCTGTTTGATATCCTCCGTAACAGATCGCAGGGAATTCAGTACGGCTTCAAATCCATCGGCCACAATATTGTAGGATGACCTGAATGTTTCTGTCGGCGCTGAAGTGGTGCTCCACAATGCACCGGTGATCATGTCGGTCCTGCCCTTCAGGGAAATGGGTGCGGCACCTTCATACCTTGCCCGCAACCCGTCGCCGTTCAGCTGCCTGTTTATTTCATTCAGTTTTTTCTGGATGGCCGATACCTGTGCATATACCCCGGCAGGCACACCGGGTGCATCCAGTACCGCCCGTTTCAGGTAGGGTATCTTTTTTGTCAGTTCATTGCGGTATTCATCAGCCCCGCTCATTGCCCGGGTCAGCTCGGCCAGTTTTCTGTTGAATGCATTCAAAGCAGTTTTATCTGCTGCAGGCAATGAACTGTTGTTCAAAGGCACGCAATTAAATGAAACGGGTGCCGCCATCTCTGTAAAATTCCCGTCTTCGTATTTCTGTAAGGAAACCTTATACGTGCCGGGAACAACCATATATCCTTTATCCGGTTCATTCCACGCATAACTGTCATCGAAAGGCGTAAAGGTCACCGGGTTAAAAGGCAGGTAGCGCATATCCCAGCTTATCCTGTTAATGCCCTTTGTCACTGCTGTCTTTATTTTACGGATGGTATTGCCCTGTTCATCCGTAATGATAAAAAGCAGGTATGGGTCTTCCTGTTCCGCTTCCTTCTTTAAAACATCGTAGGCGGGATAATCAACATCTTCCCCCTTCTTTTGTTTTTCCTTTTCCGCATCCCTTCTTTTTTGTTTCAATGTCTTTGCTTCCTCCCTGATATAATACGTAAAGACGGCAGCCAGCTCCGGGTTGGGAGCCGTATAAAAACCGGCGCCCATGAACCCCTTTCCCCGGAAACCAAATGGATTGGCTTCTACAAACATCAACGCATCCTTCACCGGGAAAATAACCGCCGGTTTCCGGATGGTTTCTTTGGTAAGACTCCTGAGCGGCGAATAATCATCTAAAATATAAACACCCCTTCCAAATGTTGAGACCACCAGGTCATTTTCCCTTTTCTGTATCTCAATATCCATATAAGTGGCAGCAGGTAAACCCCCGGTGAACTTTATCCACTCATTGCCGCCATCCACGGTAAAAAATAAACCGAACTGGGTACCGGCAAATAACAATCCCGCATTCACATGATCTTCTGCAATGCTGAACGTGCTTCCTTTTACCGGCAGGTTTGCTGTTATGGAAACCCATGTCTTACCGCCATCGGTTGTTTTCAAGAGATAAGGTTTATAGTCGCCGTAGTTGAAAGCCTGGCAGGCGGCATAGGCCGTCCGCTTATCATATTTTGATGCAATGATGTGGTGTATCCTCGTAAATTCCGTGATGCCCGGAAGCGAAGAAGCCCGGGTCCACGTCTTGCCTGCATCTGTGGTGAACCGGATCACCCCGTCGCCGGTGCCTGCATACAGAATATTCCCGTCCAGCGGCGATTCTGCAATGGAAGTGATATTGGCAAGGGACCCTTTACTGGCCAGCTCATCAATGCTCCAGCTCCGGTCCATCAGCCGTTGCATTTTTTGTGGTACGCCCCGTGTAAGATCGGGACTGATGACATCCCAGGAATTGCCCTGGTCATTTGTGCGGAATAATTTATTGGCTGCAAAATAAACCCGCTTATTATCATGCGTTGAGATCAGCAAGGGCGAATCCCAATCGAAACGAAAACCGGAATCAACCATATTGACCGGCTGGATGAACAAGGTCTCCCCGCTTTTTTTATCATAGCGGACCAATCCCCCGTTCTGCGATTGCACATACAATATATTATCATCCTTCCAGTCTGCCTGTGTTTCAAAACCATCCCCGCCGAGTGTAAAGGTCCAGTCACTATTGGTGATGCCGCTTGAGTTCTTCGTACGGGAAGGTCCTGCCAGGCTGTTGTTATCCTGTGTACCAATATAAACATTGTAAAACGGCAGGGCATTGTCTGTGCTGACCTTATAGATCTCTGTGATCGGTATGTTCGATTTAAAATCCCAGGTCTGCCCCCTGTCCCATGTTTCATAAACACCTCCGTCGTTGCCCGAGATCAGGTGCCGGGTATTGGATGGATCGATCCACATGGCATGGTTATCAACATGCTTGAATTTCTCACCCAATGCTTTAAATGTTTTTCCCCCGTCATCGCTTACCTGTATCAGAAGATCCATACTATATATCCTGTTCTCCTCTTTGGGGTCTGCAACGATCTTCTGCATATAAAACGGGTAAGCTGAATTATAGCTGCTTTGTTTTGTCCATGAAATACCCCGGTCGGTGCTTTTATAAAAACCACTTCCTTCTTTAGCCTGTACAAGGGCATACAGGATATCCGGGTTCACCGGAGACACCGCCATCCCTATCCGCCCAACATTTTCTGATGGCAGGCCCGTCATGATCTTTTGCCAGGTTGCACCGCTGTCCAAGCTCCGGTAAATAGCGCTTTCATTTCCCCCGCCAATTCCGGTATACCCTTTACGCATCCGTTGATGGGCCACCGCATAGAGGTTGGTTGAATACCGTGGATCCATGTGCACTTCAAAACAACCCGTGTTATCACTCACAAACAAAACCCGGCGCCAGGTCTTGCCTCCATCCGTGGTTTTATAAATACCCCGGTCGCCACCCGGGTTACGCATGGATCCATAGGCAGCAACATACACTACATTTGAATTACCGGGGTCAATCACAATACCCCCGATATGTTCTGAATTCTTAAGTCCCATATTCTTCCAGCTCTTGCCGCCATTTTCAGAACGGTATATACCGTCGCCGTAAATGACATTGCCCTGGTTGTTATTTTCACCGGTACCGGCCCAGACGATGTTTGTATTCAGGGGGTCGATCTTTACAGCACCCATGGCAAAGGAGGACTGGTTCTCAAAAGCGGCAGTAAACGTAACGCCGTTATTTACGGTCTTCCATAAAGACCCATGGCCCGAAGCAACATAGTATTCGCTTGTATTCGTTGGGTTCACGGCGAGGTCCACCACCCTTCCACCGGTTATTGCCGGGCCAATGCTCCGGAAGCTGAGCCCGGCAAGTGAGATATTTTTTACCGAATCCGGCTCCTTTGCCTTAGTATCTGCTTCGGCTTTTTTCTGCGCTGACCCGGAAAATGAAATGAAGATCAGCAGTAACCAAAAAAAGGATCTGATGAATTGCATACGATGCGTTTTGGTATACTAATATAGGCCGATAAAATGAGAACCCGGCAACCGTTCAAAAAATCCATGTTGCCTTAATACACTTACCTTATTTTTGTACCAAATTAATTTTATGAATTATCAACTCGTGATACACAGCATACTCCGCTGGGCGGTCCTGATACTGGGCCTCTGGGCTGTATTGTCGGCCCTGTCTGCCGTTGTTTCAAAAAGAGAATACCGCAGCAGCGACAATAAGGTCAACCTGTTCTTCATGATCAGCTGCGACATACAACTGCTGCTGGGGCTGATCTTATATTTTACAGGTATGTGGTTTGAAAAAGTAAAAAGCGGGATGGGCGCTGTAATGAAAGATCCCACCGAACGTTTTTTTGCCGTGGAACATGCCCTGATGATGCTCATTGCCTGGTTGCTGGTGCACGTGGGCAGGACCATGGTAAAACGGGCGGATACCGATGCACAAAAACATAAACGTACCCTGATCTATTTCGGCATTGCCCTGGTCATTATCCTGGCAATGATACCCTGGCCTTTCCGTCAACCCGGCATTGCCAGGGAATGGTTCCCTCAATTTTCAAATTAAGATGGTAAAAAGTAAAAAAGACAAACCCATCATCCTCATTACAAATGATGATGGCATCACAGCACCCGGCATCCGCAACCTGGTGGATGCAGTAAAAGACCTTGGGAAAGTGGTGGTGGTGGCACCGGATAAACCTCAAAGCGGAATGGGGCATGCCATTACCATTGGCCAGCCGTTGCGCATGCACAAGGTGGATATTTTTGGTGATACGGAAGCCTGGCAAACAACGGGTACCCCGGTCGACTGCGTGAAGCTGGCCGTGGATAAAGTGCTTCACCGAAAACCTGATCTCTGCCTGAGCGGCATTAACCACGGCGCCAACCATTCCATCAACGTGATCTACAGCGGCACCATGAGTGCTGCCATGGAAGCAGCCATTGAAAGCATTCCCAGCATTGGTTTTTCATTGCTTGATTACAGCGTGGAAGCAGATTTTTCTGCAGCCCGGTTTTATATACGGAAGATCGTAAGTGCTTTGCTGAAGCAAAAAATGGATAAACACCTTTTGCTGAATGTGAATATACCTGCCGTAAGACAGGAACTGATAAAGGGCATTAAAATATGCAAGCAGGCCTATGCCAAATACGAAGAGGATTTTGATGAACGAAAAGACCCCCAGGGCAAAAAATATTACTGGCTTACCGGAGAGTTCGTAAACTTTGACAAAAGCAGGGAGACAGATGTGTGGGCGCTTAAGAATAATTATATCAGCGTGGTGCCGGTTCAGTTCGACCTGACAAATTATGAATTGAAAAAACAATTAGAGAAAAAGAACCTGTTCAAATAATGCTGAAAAAAGACAATTTCATTTTTGGATTCATCATGGGCCTGCTGGCCCCCTTTGTTGGCTTTGCTGTTTTTAAATATACCCGGTTGGGGCCACTCAGCTACACCGAAGCGCTGCAATACCTGTTTGTACAGCCCGGGCACCGTATGTTAACAGTAGCCATCAGCCTTTCCCTGATGGCCAACGCCGTATTGTTCACCATTTATATCAATGCCCATATTGATCATACGGCCAAAGGTATTTTCTGGGCAACTCTTATTTATGCCCTCACGGCACTGAGCATTAAAACATTTGGGTAATCAGCCCTCCACCAGGTCATGAAATATTACATCATATCCGGCGAAGCAAGTGGCGACCTGCACGGCAGTAACCTGATCAAAGAATTAAAGAAGAAAGATGGTTCCGCAGATATCCGCTGCTGGGGCGGCGATAAGATGCAGGCCGCAGGCGCAACCCTGGTGAAACATTACAAAGAACTTGCCTTCATGGGTTTCATTGAAGTGCTGAACAACCTGGGTACCATTTTACGAAACATCAGATTCTGCAAAGAAGACATCACACAATACCGGCCCGATGCACTCATTCTTATAGACTACCCGGGCTTTAATCTGCGCATCGCCAAATGGGCAAAGCAACAAGGTTATAAGATCATTTATTACATTTCGCCACAGGTATGGGCCTGGAAAGAGAACCGGGTGAAACTCATAAAACAATGCGTGGATAAAATGCTGGTCATTCTGCCATTTGAAAAAGAATTCTACAAAAAATGGGATTATGAAGTGGAGTATGTGGGGCACCCGCTGGTGGAAGTGGTGGAAGAGTACAAGAGAACAGGGATGCAGGATACAGGATACAGGATACAAGATACAGGATCCAAGATGCAGGATCCGGGATCCGGGATCTGGGATCATGGATCTGGGAACATCATTGCGTTGCTTCCCGGCAGCAGGCAACAGGAGATACTGAAAAAACTTCCCATCATGCTGGAAGTGGCTAAGCATTTTCCCGGTCACCAGTTTGTGGTAGCCAAGGCGCCGGGACTGGAAGAAAGTTTTTATAATGAACTGCTGGCCCCCTACCGTAATGTATCTGCTGTTGTGGACAGAACATACCCTTTACTCATGCAGTCGAAAGCGGCCCTGGTGACCAGCGGAACGGCTACCCTTGAAACCGCTTTATTCGGGGTACCGGAAGTGATCTGTTACAAAGGCAACGCTTTTTCGTACCAGATAGCCAAACGGCTGGTGAAGATAAAATTCATCGGCCTCGTAAACCTGATCATGGACAAGGAAGTAGTGAAGGAACTGATCCAGCATGACCTGACGGTTGAGAACCTGAAAAAGGAACTGACCCTGTTGCTGACAGACCCGGCAAAACAGGAACAGGTAAAGGAGGATTATGCCGCACTTAAAAAACTGCTGAGCCAGGGCGGAAATGCATCGGCCAACGCAGCGGCATCCATTTACAGCTTCATGACCCGGTTACCGGAGTAGTTTTATGGCCAGTATGATCATGGCCAGCAGGAAAAGCAAAATGGATATCCGGTTGATCCCATGCATGTATTTCACCCATTTGGTATTGGGCGCATTGGGGTCCTTCTTCTTCAGGTAAAGGTATTCGGCTATCTGGTTCAGTATTCCCATGTGTTTATCGTAAGGCTAAAATTAATGCTTAAATTCATATTCCAAAAAGCTTGTTAAAGGTTCTGTACAAAAAACCGTAAACCATCCTATTTCGTAGCTTCATGAAACAGATCAGTATGCACCGGATATTCATCTTCACCCTTTTTATTCTTTCCGCCTGGCCGGCCATGACGCAGACAAAGAAATATGCCATAACAAAATCCGAGGCCGAATGGCGTAAACAACTTACGGCCGAACAATTCCAGGTGACCCGTAAAAAAGGGACCGAAAGGGCTTTCACCGGTATCTACTGGGACCACCATGAAAAAGGAATTTACAAATGCATCTGCTGCGGGCAGGAACTGTTCAGTTCCGCCACCAAGTTCGGGAGCGGTACCGGCTGGCCCAGTTTCTGGCAGCCCCTCAAAAAAGATAAGGTGGAAGAACTTCCCGACAACAGCTATGGCATGGTCCGGACCGAGGTGAACTGCAGCCGCTGCGGCGCACACTTAGGCCATGTGTTCGACGACGGGCCCAAACCAACCGGGTTGCGGTATTGCATGAACTCCGCTTCGCTTCTTTTTGAAAAAAAATAAATATACGTGTCAGAAACCAACTCCTGCGACTCAAAACTGCTGCTATTACGGGGCTTCAACTTATTTGAACACATCACCGACGAAGAATATGAAGAACTGGGCCTTATTCATAACTTTTTAGAAGCAGCAGACGGAGAATACATCTATTTCCCGTTCCAGAACAACAATAAACTCTATTTTTCAAAAGAAGGATTTATCAAGCTGGGATATATTGATGAAAAGGGAAATGAGGTCATTAAAGAGATCATTCAGAAAGGAGAGATCTTCGGCCAGCTGACGCTTGAAAAAAATAATGACCAGGATGAATTTGCCCGTGCCTACAAAAGCACCGTAAGCCTTTGTGCATTTACCATCGGGGATTTTTTAAAACTCCTGCAGCGAAAGCCCGAAATGGCCATCGCCTTCAGTTTTCAACTGGGCAATAAACTCCGCAAGGTCGAGAACCGGCTGCTGAACATCCTCAATAAAGATGTAAAGAGCCGCCTCATACAATTACTTCTTCAACTGGCTGCCGACAGCGGTTCAATACACGATAACAAGGCCGCCATAGAAAAATTTCTCACCCACGACGATATTGCCCGGCTGATAGGATCCTCCCGGCAAACGGTTACTACCACCCTTAATCAATTGGAAAAACAGGACCTGATCAGTATCTCAAAAGAATCGATCCGGGTAAATGATATCCACGCATTAAAAAGGGTGGCCGGACAGGAGGACTGACCAACCTGCACGAAACCCGGTACAACCACGGCTGTTTTGTCAAAGTTTTACCCGGGCAGACCGCAACTTTTTAAATCTGTGGTTTTTTCAAAAAAAGGCCTCCGTATTTTTACGCAGCATTACGTACTTGTGCATACGATCGGAAACAGATCCCCGGATAACAGGAAACCACACAACCTTTACCAGCAGTGATTTTCCAGCCTTCCATCCGCCTGCCCGCCCGTTCCATAAATTCAAAATCCCGCACAAACAAAATAAGGATACAGACCCATAATATGCAGGTATTTAAAACCGTTATTATACTATCCTGATAAAGTTCGATCAAGCCAGTCTTAACCGAATCCTATGAACAAACCAATATCCGATGAGAAGACCTTTATCTATTCTTTTTTTACTGTTCACTTCAATCGCTTCTGCCCAATATCCGGCTGAGAACCGTATTGTAGTAAAAGCTGCCGGTTCAAAATTCCAATTTGTGAACAGGCAAACCCAACTGCCGGTAAGCCAGCAGTTATGGGACGAAACCGACCCGTTTGCAAATGGTTTTGCCAGGGTGCTCCTCAACAACAGTTTTACTTTTGTAAATGCAACGGGAAAACCCATTGCCCCTGCTGAATTTGAAGATGCCCGGAACTTCTCCCGCAACCTTGCTGCCGCAAAGAAGAACGGCAAATGGGGATTCATCAACGCAACCGGCAAAACAGTACTCCCTTTCAATTACGAAATAGTATTTGACTTTGATGGCCCCGTTACAGCCGTATACAACGACCGTACATGGTGGCTGGCAAATAATAAAGGGGAAATAACCAGGTCATTGGATATTTCTGTTTGCTACGGCTTTAAGAATGGCGTAGCCAGGATCACCAGGGATGACCAGGAAGGCCTTTTATACCCGGATGGCAGGATCGTTTTCACACAGGCCAAACCCGTTGCTGTTAACCCGGTACCTTATCATCCCAATACCAATACAAGCAATATTGTGGTTCCGTGCCCGGATAATATAGGTTTTGAAAACGGGGACTTCACCAACTGGCAATGTTACACAGGCCAGGTGGATTCTGTTGGCAATACAAATGTGATCACGCTTACGCCATCGCCTCCAACAGCGAACAGGCATACGATCTATCCCCGGGCACTTCCTTCGGCCATTGACCCGTTTGGATTATTCCCGACCAATCCACCGGATGGAAGCAATTTTGCCGTCAAGCTCGGCAACACCGTAGTAGGTGCACAGGCAGAAGGGATCGTCTATACCATCCATGTGCCCCTGAATGATTCCAACTTTTCTATCCGGTATAATTATGCAGTTGTTTTCCAGGACCCGGGCCATACCATATGGACACAGCCCAGGTTCAATGCAAAACTTTTAGACTCTGCCACCAATACGTATATTGATTGTGCCTCTTTTGAATACATTTCCACTTCCAACCTTCCCGGCTTTGCTGTTTCACCCGTTAACCCGGGCGTTATCTACAAACCCTGGGCTTCGGTCTTTTACAGCCTGAGGGGATACGGCGGAAAAACACTGTACATGGAATTCACCACGGCCGATTGTGTGAGAAGGGGACACTGGGGTTATGCCTATGTGGATGTTGAGAGCATTTGCGGCAGCCCGGTGGAAGTGCATTATGATTGTACTGCACCCAATGCCACTACCCTTACCGCCCCTCCGGGATTTCAATTCTATAACTGGTGGGACCAAACGTATTCAACCTTATTGGGTACCGGCCAGCAACTGGTCATGAATCCCGGCCCGGCTGTTAATTCCATCATCTGGCTTGAAATGATTCCTTTCAACAACTTTGGTTGCAAGGATACCATCCTGGTTAAAATAACCGGTGATTTTGATGCCCAGTTCGATATATCGGCTCCAACCGGCTGTGCGCCGCAAACATTTACGTTTTACAACAGGAATATCCCATCCACCACAACCCTTTGGGATTTTGGGGACGGCACTACAGGCACGGGGGATACCGTAACGCATACCTATACAATACCGGGCACCTATAATGTAACATTGAATGTGACCGTTCCGGGTGGTTGCAGCGGGTCTGCCATTCACCAGGTATCCATTTATCCAACGCCCAATGTGGTGCAGCCGCCAAACCAAACATTGTGTAATGGCGCCAGCACTACTGCAGTAAATTTCAGCGGCTCGCTGGCAAATACTGTTTTCAACTGGACAAATGATAATACTTCCATCGGCCTGCCTGCAAGCGGTACCGGGAACATAGCTGCATTTACAGCCATCAATACCGGTAACACAACCGTTACGGCAACCATTACAGTCACACCGGTGCATTTAACCTGCTCCGGTACAGCACAGACCTTTACAATAACCGTTCACCCAACACCCAATGTTATCCGGCCTGCCAACCAGACCGTATGTAATGGTATACTGACCAATGCGATAAATTTTTCAGGCGCAATAGCAGCTACTACGTTCAGCTGGACGAACAATAATACTTCGATCGGCCTGGCGGCCGGTGGTAATGGAAACATTGCCGCATTCACAGCTACCAATACAGGTAATGCACCGGTAACTGCAACGATAACCGTTACCCCTTCGGCTTCCGGATGTCCTGGTACTCCGGAGACCTTTACAATAACCGTGAACCCAACACCAAATGTGGCGCAGCCTGCCAGTCAGACCCTATGCAACGGGGCTACAACCAACCCCGTGAATTTTACCGGATCCGTGACAGGAAGCAGTTTCAGCTGGACAAATAACAACACTTCGATCGGTTTGCCTGCCAGTGGTAATGGAAATATTGCCGCATTCACAGCTACCAATACAGGCAATACAGCAGTAACTGCAACCATAACGGTTACCCCGTCGGCTTCCGGATGTCCTGGTTTGCCGTTGACCTTTACCATAACCGTGAACCCAACACCAAATGTGGCCCAGCCTGCCAGTCAAACAATATGCAACGGGGCAACAACCAACCCGGTGAACTTTACCGGGGCCGTGACCGGAACCCAATTCAGCTGGACAAACAACAACAGTTCCATTGGCTTGCCTGCGGTGGGTACCGGAAACATTCCTGCATTCGTGGCTACCAATGCAACCAATACGGCTGTTACCGCCACCATTACAGTTACGCCTTCTGCAGTTGGATGTGCAGGTACACCCGAAACATTTACCATAACCGTAAATCCAACGCCGGATGTGAACCGCCCTCCTGATCAATCCCTGTGTAATGCTTCCACTACAAATGCTGTAAACTTCAGCGGCAGTGTGGCGGGAACCATTTTCAACTGGACCAACAACAATACTACTATCGGACTGGCTGCAAGCGGCATGGGTAATATTGCGCCGTTCACTGCCATCAACTACCTCAATACTGTTAACCTGGCTACGATCGCGGTTACACCGGATGCATCGGGATGTGCAGGTACGCCTGAATATTTTTATATCAATGTAAAACCAACACCGGATGTGGTTCAGCCGCCTAACCAGGAATTGTGCAGTGGTGCTCCAACCAACGCCATCATTTTCTCCGGTGCAGTAACCGGCACTACCTATAGCTGGACGAACACGGGTACCATCATCGGTCTGCCAGCCAGCGGCTCCGGGAATATTCCATCATTCACTGCATCCAGCAATGGTGCATACACGGCGGTTGCCGGCATTACCGTAACACCCAGTGCTGCCGGTTGCAATGGCCCGTCAAAAATATTTTCTATTACCGTTAACCCGGTCCCATCCATTGCCCAGCCAACCAACCAGTCATTGTGTAATGGAGCAACCACCAATGCAGTTGCCTTTACCGGTACGCTGAGTAATGTATCCACCTATACCTGGACAAACAGTGATCCTTCTATCGGATTGCCGGCCAGTGGTACCGGGAATATTCCTGCATTCGCAGCAGTGAATACGGGCAATACAGCAATAACAGCCACTATTACCGTGACCCCATCAACAAGTCTTTGCCCCGGTTCAGCCAGGTCATTTACCATAACCGTGCACCCAACCCCGGCAGTAGTGGTGAGCAATGATATGAATGTTTGCCTGGGCAGCACGGCACAGTTATCTGCCAGCGGTGCTTCCCAATATACCTGGACACCATCCACAGGATTAAGCTGTACAACTTGTTCGAACCCGGTTGCCACACCAACCAGTTCGGTAAAATATATTGTGAGAGGACAAAGTGCATTCGGATGCTTTGCGTTCGATTCTGTTTCACTCACGGTGATACGTCCGTTCCAGATGCTGGTAACCCCCAACGATACGTTGTGCATCGGCGAATCAACGGGATTGCGGGCCAGTGGCGCCAACAGTTACTTATGGTCGCCGCCACAGGGACTTAACCGCGTTGATATTGCGGACCCCGTTGCAACACCAGCCACCACCACGCTGTATCGTGTGGTAGGCTATGACGGGTTCGGCTGCTTCACCGATACCAACTTTGTAAAGATCACGGTTGGGCCAAGGCCAACACTTAACCTCGGCGCAGATATAACCACAACTACCGGAACAACGCTTACGTTCAATCCCGTTACACAAAACGGACCGATCGTAAGCTGGACATGGACCCCAACGACCGGGTTAAGTTGCAGCAGCTGCCCTAACCCCTCGGTTACAGTAAAAGACAACAGTTACTATATTCTTAATATTAAAAACAACTATGGCTGTATAACCAACGATACCATTTTCATCTTCGTGTTCTGTAAGAGCGCCCAGGTCTTTATACCGAATGCCTTTACACCGGACGGAGATGGCCTGAATGATATATTGATGGTACGGGGCAAGGGGATCATTGTAAAGACATTCCGCATATTCAACCGTTGGGGAGAACTGGTTTTTGAAAAGACCAATTTCAATCCGAACGATCCCAAATATGGATGGGATGGAAAAGTGAGGGGTGTACCGGCCACACCGGATGTGTTTGTGTATACCGCCGAAGTGATCTGTGACAATGGAGTTATTTACACGTATAAGGGGAATACCACCCTGCTAAAATAGTTTACCAATATGAAAAACCTTTTACGCCGCCAACTGATCATACCCCTGCTGCTGCTTGCCGGTTTTGCAAACAGCCAGGATATAAACTTTTCGCAGTTCTATGAATTACCCCTGCTCAGGAACCCGGGACTTGCCGGGATATTCAACGGCGATGTGCGGGTGACCTCTGCATTCCGCAGTCAATGGCAAAGTGTTACCGTACCCTACCGCACGCTTGGCCTTGGTATGGAATACAAGAAACCCGTTGGAAGAAGTTCCAATGATTTTGTAACGATTGGCATGCAACTTACACACGATATTGCCGGCGATTCAAAATTAAGCCGCACCCAGGTATTCCCTGTCCTTAATTACCACAAATCGTTGTCCGGTGAAAAAGATACTTATTTATCCGCAGGCATCATGGGCGGTCCGGTCATCCAGCGATTCGATCCTTCCAGGCTGAGCTTTGATGACCAGTTTGTGAACGGTTCTTACAGTCCTGCCAATCCTACAAAACAGGTTTTCACCAACACCAGTTTCACGTACTGGGATGCTGCAGTGGGTTTAAACTTCAGCAGTATTGCCGGTGCGAACACCCGGTATTATGTTGGCCTGGGATTGTTTCATTTTACAAAACCAAAAGTGGCATTTCAAAAGCAATACGACATTATACTGAATCCGAAATGGGTGGTCAATGCCGGGCTTTCTGCACCGGTAAGTGATGCCAACAAACTGATCGTTTATGCCGATTACTTCATGCAGGGGGGTGCCCGGCAGATACAGGGAGGCCTGCTATTGAGTCATGACCTGGTGGCAAACGACGAAAACCTTAAGACAACCATATCGGGTGGCGTGTTCTACCGCTGGAACGATGCATTGGTACCGGTGGTGAAATTAGATTACAACCATTTTGGTATCGGCATCACCTACGATGTGAATGTGAGCAAATTAAAGACCGCATCCCAGTACCGGGGTGCTTATGAAATAACACTTACGTATAAGGCTTTCCGGAACAACATGAACAGTTCTGCTGAAAAAGTAAGGTGCCCGGCATTCTATTAAAAGGAAATGATCACTAGAGGTTGTAGGTAGTGGCAAGTTCTTTCAGCTCCAGCAAATTGGTAACTCCCAGTTTTTCAAACAGGCGGGCCTTGTGTGTACCCACGGTGGAGGTTTGTATGTTCAGTGCGTGTGAGATCTCTGTTACGGTCTTGCCTTCCAGCAATAAAGAAACAATTTCAAATTCGCGGGGCGACAGGTCATTGAACGGGTTGCCTGTTTTACCGGAAAAAGAATCTTCCGCCAGTTTTTCAGCCAGTGCATCGCTGATGTATTTCCTGTTCCCCAGGATGGTACTGATGGCCTTTGTGATCTCCTCCATCGGCGCCTCCTTTGAAATAAAACCATATGCGCCGGCTTTCATGAACCGCCTGGCATAAATATTCTCGGCACTCATGGAGAACATCAGCACTTTTGCATCCGGGTATTTGATGTGAATATATTCCATCAGGCCCAGCGTATCTGTCCGGGGCATCTGTATGTCGAGCATTACCAGGTCATAACTCCCCTCCTTCATCTTCTGCATGGCAGTTTCCCCGTCCACCGCCTCATGAATCTCTGCCGGGCTGTACATTTCCTGCAGGAGGGTTTTGATACCGGAACGCACTATAACATGATCATCAACAAGAAGGAATTTTTTCATTCTCCGTGCAGGGTTTAGAGTGCAAATGTGTCCTTTGGGTAAATAAGTCCTATGAAGATAGAAACTTTTCTACATAATAGTGATTGGCCGCTTCATAATATTATCCGGGTATCCCGGCAGTATACCCTATTCGTAAATATACTTTGTGTATCTACGTTGACCGGCCTGGTAATAACCCGTTCGGGTCCCGTCTCATCATCGCTTTAAAATAAAAAGAAGTGAGCCTGCAAAAAAATGAATGATGGAGACCGGGTGAAAAACTAATTGCTTTTTAACGTGAGCAGGTGGTCGCGGATGATGTCAAAACGTTCCCAGGGAATGAAATGGCCGGCACCGGGAATGAGGATGATCTTTACACCGGGATTGTGTTCCAGTTTCTTTTTTCCGTAATCAACATTCTTTACGGTCACAAACTTATCCTTATCCCCATGAATGAATGTAACAGGCATGCGCAAGAGGCCGTACCCTTCATCAAGTTTATAAAGCTCTTTTTTGAAATAGACGATCTCATCGTTGGATGGCCGGAAAGCGCCCGGCATCAGGAATTTTAACGGCGAATAGGCGAACGCATAGCGCCAGTATTCCTTCGGTTCGTCGTAGGGGGAAACAGAACCCGACAATATGGTCAGCGAAGAAAAATACTGCGGCTTATCCTGCGCCATCCGGATAATGACCGGTCCGCCAATGCTGTGGCCGATAAGATGAACGGGTTCATTATTATTTTCTTTCTCCATGATCTTATTGATGAGCAATGCCTGGCTGGATAAATGATAGGCTGTACCAAAATCGCTGTAACCAAAGCCGGGGCGGTCAACAGATATGAGGCGGAAATGTTTCAGCAAAGCCGTGTCCATCATATAGATCCTGAATGCATCCCAGCTGCCCGGTGATCCATGAACAAAGAACAGGGTGGGCCGGTCATCGCTGCCGCATTTTACATAATGCAGCGGCACCCCGTCTTCCTTAACAGTAATGAACTGAGCGGGCAGGCCCCTTTGTTCAAACCCGGCCTTCGCCGCACTGTCACTCATGCGGAATTTCATACAGGATTGTGCAAAGATGACCCATGCGGTGAAAAAGACCAGCAGTCCCCATTTGAAATTCCTTTTAGTTTTCCAGGCCATAGTGTGAATAATGTTTAAGGGGGTTGGATTGTTTCATTCGTTTGGATCGTTTCAGACGTTTGAATCGTTTCAATCGTTTCATTCGTTTCAATCGTTCGAAAACGTTTAAGACGTTTCAGGGTTGCCTTTAACCCTGCAACGATTTTAAACGATTTTAAACGACTTTAAACGATTCGAACGATTCAAACGATTGCAACGATCTCCTAATAATTTTTAAGGTTCTTCATTACCGCCTTATTATCCCGGAACATCTGCAGCCCTTCCTGTACGGTAAGGTAACGATGCCCCCGCTTATGGTTGAGGATGCTGACACGGTAAAGTAATTTAAAATGCCGTGCGATCTCCTTCCACGCAAAAAACACAGAATGCTTCGGATCATAGATGTGCGTGGGTTCGCTGCCGGCGCCATTGAGTTCTATGATGCAGAAATCCTTTCCTTCCCGGAACGATTCAAAATTGTTGTACATGATGTCCAGCCTGCCAAAATAAAATTCTGGAACCTGTTTGCAGACCTGGTCAATGGTTTGGGTGAATGCTGCATCGGCCCAATGCGATACGTCGATGAATTTTGCACCCCGTGCATGGTTGCCATACGGGACCATGTTCCTGGCCTCGCCCTTTTGCAGCACCGTATCAAGTTCATCCCCATAGATCTTTTGCAGGGCAGCCAGCTGAAAATGATGGCGGGGGTCCTTCATCAGCAACTGGGTGATCGTTGAAGCGCCGTCTCCTTTCAGTACCAGGAATTCCTTTGCAACAATGCCCGTTATAAAACCATTCGCTTCACCGGGCATGCGGCAATAAAAGACGCCCGCCTCTTCCGGGAAAGAAATGAATTCCTGGATGAGGAAATCCATATTGATACGGGCTGAATATGCCGCCACTTCTTCATCGGTATGCACTTTCTGCACGCCCTTACCCTTACAGCCGATATCGGGCTTGGCAATGCAGGGATAGGTGATGCCGGAAGCGGCAAGCGTTCTTAACACTTCGGCTGCCGGCGTGCCTTTTGCAAAAGAAATTGTTTTGGGTATGTATTGCTGCGGGATGATCGCATAGATCTCTTTTTTAGGTTCCATCAGGAAGCCGGCATTCTTGATCCGTGGGTTGGAAGCATTGAAAAAGAAAAAGGACCTTGCCCTGGCTGCATACCAGAACCAGACAAAATACATCGGGATATAAACCACGTCAAAGGGCCAGTATTCCCAGTGCGTTAGTTTGTGCAGGTATAGGCTGATCTTTTTCACGATAGGTTTACCAGGGCATGACGGATCTGCATGGATTCCTCAAATCGTTTATCATGCAGCAGGTCGGTGTGCATAAAATCGATCTTGTCCTGTTGCCATACAGCCTGGGTGATGCTGAAGGTTTTCAATCCTGTTTTGCGGCTGATGACAAAACCATTCTCTTCATCATTGTTGTTATTGGCATGAAAGCCGTGTACATCCCCGGGCAAAGGGGATGCGGTGTTTTCAAGAAAGCGTTCAAACAACTGTTTACGGTATGCCACCACTTCCCGGTTGTATAAAGTAGCAGAGGACCAGATATGGTTGCCGGAAACATCCAGTTCCTTTTCATGCCGGCGGTCGCCGTCCCAGCGCAACTCAAACAGGCGGCCGGGCAGGTAATGTACCACCGTGAAGGGTTCTATATCCTGCAGGTCAATTTCCGTAAAGGAATGAAGCGGATCCCCGGCGGCAATGATATCGAGTAATATAAGTCCACGGCTTTTGCGGTAAGGGGGTTTGGGTGTATGCTTTTCAAAAGCGCCGTTCAGCAACACAGATACCACGCCGCTTTCGGAAGCGGCAAACCAGGTACCGCCTGCCCGGGCATCTTTTGGAAAGATCAGCCTGCGCCCATTGATGATCTCCGTCCTGGGTGCAGCGGCTGTTTCCCGGTGGATATGCTCATCCCGGTTTGAAGTGATTATTTTTTTATTGCCCGCCGAAACAAAACTTACTGTGCACATTGCCGGCGGTATTGTATGGTGGAAGGGGCAACCCCGAATTGATCCGGTACCAAAACGCTGCCGGTTGCTATCAGCGCCACCCGGATGAGTGCCTGGTGGTGAATGCAGTGCTCAAGATTGTACAACACTTCCCGGTTATAATTGGATGCGATGACCGTATTATCCCCGGCTGCCTCGCAAACCACCTGCAGCGGCTTATCGGCCTGCTCCAGTTTATCCTGTATCTCCCGGATGGCAGCAATGGCTTCGTTCCTGTCATTCTCATACAACCTGTTGCGTTTGCGGTCGTCGTAATTGACCACGCCACCGGCATAGCCGGCAAGCAGGCACTGGTAAAGCTCGATCACATGGCGTGTATGCTGCCCGATGGTTGCATTGCTCAGGGATGCACAGGGCGCTGAATATTGCTCCTGGCCGGGCAACTGGTCCAGCACGGCAACGATCTCGTTCAAGGCTTCCTTGGCTTTGTTGAAAATACTTTTCAAAATCTACGTTTTAAAAGTTGAGGTATATTTTTCCGGTAAATGATAACCAATCCTGCACAACACACAAAACAGATCAGGGCATAACTGAACAGCACCGCATCACCACCAAAATAAATGCCCAGTTTGGTAAGGTGAAAGAAAATGGCTCCCGACATCAGTCCCAGTCCCATGATGGCCCCGATCAAGGTGGTACGGGGTATCAATATAAGAATGGAAGCGATCAGTTCCCCCACCCCGGTGCCGATCCGTCCCCAGGGTTCCATCCCCAATGCCGTGAACAACTGAACCGACTCCGGCTGCGCCGTGAACTTAAAGTACAGGGTCTGCAGCATGATCACCGCGGCAATGATCCGGAACAACCAGGTAAATATATTTCTTGTCATAATGCTGCAATATTAATACGTACATTCCAGGTACCTTGTCAGCCGCATGACAACAAAGAAAAGGAACCTGTTAAAATTATTGAAACTTTTCGGGGTTGAAAAATTTGGTAGTGTGCTATTTTGAATGATTGTCATCCTGAGCCTGCCTGCCGGTAGGCAGGGAACGAAGGATCTCCTGACCAGGACCGTTTGCTTAACCTGAGATGCTTCGTTCCTCAGCATGACAGGTCACAAAATATTCAAAACAGGACACTACCAAAAATTTACGGGAAAACTCCTTTCCCGGATCTGCATAAATAGCGGGGCTCCAACCTCAAAAAATAATGATTTCATAACAGGCATCCCTGTTAAAAGTTCGATAACCCTGTCTTCTGTCAGGTAACCGACAAAAGACCTGCCCGGCCCTTGCGTTCTTTGCATCATAAAAAAAATACCATGAGATCCCTGTTCTTCATCACTGCACTAAGTATCTTAAGTTTTTCAGCCCGGGCCCAGGATGCGGCCACCCTGCGTAAAAAACATTTTAACCTGGAAGCGGCTGTGGCCATCAGCGGGTACGATCCCGTTGCTTACTTCACCCAGAAAAAAGCCGTTAAGGGAAATAAGGAATTGGCCTTGTACCACCAGGGCGTGACCTATTATTTCTCCTCCCCGGCCAATAAAGAAGCATTCAAAGCCAGCCCATCCAGGTACGAACCGGAATACGGCGGCTGGTGTGCCTATGCCATGGGCGAGAAGGGAGAAAAGGTTTCCATTGACCCCGAAACTTTCAAGATCGTGAACGGGAAGCTCTATCTTTTTTACAACCGTTTTTTCAACAACACGTTAAAGGACTGGAACAAGAATGAAGCGTCGCTGAAGGCAAAGGGGGATGCTAACTGGATGAAGTTGTTCAGGTAGGATGTTACAGGTTTGTGGTTATTTGTAGTTTGTGGTTTGTGGTTATAAGAGTTCACAAACCACAAACTACAAACTACAAACCTCAAACTTCAAACCTCAAACCCCCTCCGGCCTCACATTTTCCCCTCCGTTCTTGAAAAATCAGCCGTTTTACTTTATCTTCCCTTCCCTTTCAATATCCCCGACTGCATTTCAAAAAATTAAACTCATGTTATGAAGAAAATGATTGCTTCCTGCTGTATCGTTATGCTGTACAGCCTGATAACTACTGCACAGACCGACGCCGGGCTTTTTCGTTTCCCCGATGTATCCAAAACACAGATCGTTTTTACCTACGGCAATGATATCTGGGTAATGCCCAAAGAGGGCGGTACAGCCGAAAAGCTAAGCTCCCCGGCGGGTGTGGAAAGCTTTCCAAAATTCTCGCCCGATGGAAAGACCATTGCCTTCAGCGGCAACTACGATGGCAACAGCGATGCCTATACCATTCCGGTGAATGGAGGGGTACCCCTTCGCCTTACCCAGCATGGTTTCCCCGACAGGGTGGTTGACTGGACACCGGATGGCAAGCGGGTGCTGTTTGCATCCGGCCGGGAAAGCGGAAGGGACCGTTTCAACCAGTTCTTTACCGTTGCTGCCAATGGCGGCCCTGCTGAAAAACTTCCCTTTGCCTATGCCGAGTTCGGCTCTTATTCTCCCGATGGGAAAAAGATGGCCGTAATTTTTGTATCGCAGGCATTCCGCAGCTGGAAAAGATACCGGGGCGGATGGAGGGCCAATATCCATCTCTTCAATTTCAGCAACAATACGTCTGAAAATATTTCAGCCAGTGAAACAGCCGGCAACGAATTCCCGATGTGGAAGGACGATCATATTTATTTCCTCAGCGACCGGGGCCCTGAACAACGCATGAACCTCTGGCGCTATTCGGTAAGCACCAAAAAATACGAACAGCTTACCAGCTATAAAGACTACGATATCCATTTCCCCTCTGCCGGGCCCGATGATATTGTTTTTGAACAGGCAGGAAAATTATGCCTCTTCAGCTTTGCCTCGCAAAAGATAAGAACCGTGAACGTGAACCTGGTCACCGATAAAGCGGCATTGAAACCCCGGTCAGTTACTGCCGACCGCTATGTGCAGCACGTGAACATCAGTCCCGATGGCAACCGGGTGCTGGTGGAGGCAAGGGGCGATGTATTTTCGTTACCTGCCGAAAATGGTTTTGTAAAGAACCTCACCCGCAGCACGGAATCCAACGAGCGCTACCCTTCCTGGTCGCCCGATGGAAATACCGTGGCCTACTGGAGCGACCAGGACGGCGAATATGAATTGTGGCTGTCGCAACCCGGCAGCGATGCCCCGGCAAAAAAAATAACCAACTACAACAAAGGCTTCCGGTACCATATCTTCTGGTCGCCCGACAGTAAGAAACTTGTTTTTATTGACCAGGCCATGAAAATAAAAATGGTGGACGCAACCAACGGCAGTACCACCGATGTTGACCAGGCCCTGCGCTTCATGCACGGCGGCTGCGAAGGATTCCGCGTAAGCTGGTCGCCCGACAGCCGCTGGTTCACCTACAGCCGCGACCTGGATAATTACCTCAACGCTGTTTTTATTTACGACGCTAAAAATAAAAAGAACCAGCAGGTAACCGATGGCTATTACAACTGCGATAACCCGGTATTTGATGCCGAAGGAAAATATCTATTCCTGGCCACCAACCAGAATTTCATCCCGTACTACAGCGATATTGATAACTCCTTCATTTATGGCAACAGTACCCAGCTTGCCGCCATCTCTTTACGGAAGGACATTCCATCCATCCTGTATCCAAAGAATGACACGGTGCTGGTAAAGACGGATGATGCCGGTAAGAAAAAGGATAGCGTAAAAAAAGCAACGCCCTCTTCCGAAATTGATTTCGAGGGCATGCAGGCACGCATGCAGATACTGCCGCCTGCCACCGGCAACTATGGTTACCTGGCTGCGGCCAAAGGAAAACTCATTTACCAGAAATTACCCAATACCGGCAGCCCCGCTGATGCAAGGCCGGTGCTTAAATATTTTGACCTCGACAAGCGGGAAGAAAAAACCATTTTAGAGAACCTGAATAATTTCTGGATGTCGGCGAATGGAAGCAAAATTTTAGTTCAGCGTACCGGCGCCTACGTGGTGATAAAGCCCGAGGAGAACCAGAAATTTGAAAAGACGGTCCGCCTGAATGAAATGGAGATGATGGTGGACCCCCGGGCCGAATGGAAAGAACTGTTTACCGATGCCTGGCGGCTGGAAAGGGATTATTTCTACGACCCCAACATGCACGGCGTGAACTGGAACACCGTGAAAGAACGCTATGCAAAAATGCTGGAAGGCGCACTTACAAGAGAAGAAGTGGACTTCATTATCGGCGAAATGATCGGCGAACTGAATGCCTCGCACACCTACCATGGCGGCGGCGATATGGAAAGGCCCAATACCAAGGCGGTAGGCTACCTGGGTGTGGACTGGCAGGCCGAAGGAAATTTCTACAAGATAAAGCGCATCCTGCGTGGACCCTCCTGGGATGCACAGACCCGTTCATCCATCGACCAGCCGGGCATTGATATCCCGGAAGGCAGTTACATACTGGCGGTGAACGGCATGCCCATTACCACGGAGTATGAACCCCATGCATTTTTCCAGGGGCTGGATAATAAAACAGCAGAGCTTACTTATAACAGCAGCCCTTCTTTTTCCGGCGCCAAAACAGCCATTGTGCAAATGATGGGTAATGAATACCGCCTGCGTTTTATTGCCTGGATGGAAGCCAACCGCAAAAGAGTGGATGAAGCCAGCAATGGCGAAGTTGGTTATATATATGTGCCCAGCACAGGCCGCGACGGGCAGGAAGAACTCACCCGCCAGTTCAATGCACAGTGGGATAAAAAAGCATTGCTGATAGACGAACGTTTTAACAGCGGCGGACAGATACCCGACCGTTTTATTGAAATGCTGAACCGTACGCCCCTTGCCTACTGGGCCACCCGCGACGGCGCTGCCTGGCCCTGGCCACCCTTTGCGCATTTTGGTCCCAAGGTAATGCTGATCAACGGATGGAGCGGCAGTGGCGGCGATGCCTTCCCCGACTATTTTAAAAAGAAAGGCCTTGGCCCGCTCATTGGTGCAAGAACATGGGGCGGGCTGATCGGCATCAGCGGCATGCCCTTATTGATCGACGGCGGAAACATTACAGCACCCTCTTTCCGAATGTACAACCCCGATGGCACCTGGTTTAAAGAAGGTCATGGGGTAGACCCCGACATAGCCGTTGACGAAGACCTTGGCCTGATGAGCAAGGGCATTGACCCGCAACTGGAACGTGCCATTACCGAAATAAAGACCCTGCTGAAGAATAAAGCATACACGGCGCCGAAGCAGCCGGGGTATGAGAGGAAGGGGAATTGAGGGTGGGGAATTAAAAATTAAAAATGAAGAATTAAAAATGAGGCTGATCCCGGTTTATGTAATAGAACCTAGGTACCGTAGAAATACGCTTTCTGTTTTAAATAGAAATTCGTTTCTTCATCTTGTTTCATGAAGACATGACCCGGCGTGGACATGCCAGGTTTTAAAACCCAAACTGTGCAAACACAAATTTTAGGATAAATAAACTGACACAACCCTGTGTCGACGCAAATTATCGGATAAAAGAACTGACACAACCATGTGGCGGCACGATGGCTGAATAAAAAAACTGACAAGGGGCTGAAGGTTATCCGCTGGCCCCTTTTTAAGTACCAACCCGGGTACCATACGTAGTTCTACGGTAGTACGGCATTTATATTTTACTATCTTAGAGCCCGGCAAAACACCTACCTTCTATCTGCAAGAAAACCCTGGTAGAACCAGTACCCCATAGAATAGTATGAAATAAAATGAGTTTTATACGTCAATAATCTTCGAATGAGATGCATTGATGTACTTATTAACATCAATACAGACGTTGTATGCAACCAATTGGCGACGCTATTAAACCAAACTTTTACATTAATTGAACTGACATGGCATGGAATGATAACTTAGAAGGACAGGCTTTAGCAATTGCATCTTCAAATGAAAATAGAATACGAGTTGTAGCTGGACCTGGGTCAGGAAAAACTTTTTCTCTTATGAGAAGAATTGCACGACTTCTTGAAAGCGGAGTTGACCCTCATTCAATTTTGCTTTCAACTTTTACAAGAACTGCGGCACATGACCTGAAAAAAAGAATTGATGAAGTTAGGTGTAGCAGGTGCAGACCAAGTAAGGGCAGGAACACTTCATTCCTTTTGTTTCGGTATACTTATGAAAGATGCGGTGCTGCAAATTACAGGTAGACATCCACGACCACTTTTTAACTACGAAACAGAATTTGTGCTGCGTGACTTACAAAAGAAAACCGGATTAGGGAAAAGACAACTTTAAAAAAAGATAAAAGCATTTGAAGCCGCTTGGGCAAGATTGCAGTCAGACACTCCAGGTTGGCCACAAGATACAGACGATAAGTCGTTTCAAAACACTCTCATTTCTTATTTGAAGTTTCATAAGTCAATGCTAATAGGTGAAGTAATCCCAGAAGCCTTAAAGTATTTGCGAAACAATCCACAGGCAGAAGAACGTACAATGTTTCAGCATGTGTTTGTTGACGAGTACCAGGACTTAAACAAAGCCGAACAAGAACTCGTTAACACACTTGCAGCAAATTGTAATTTCATGATAATCGGTGACGAAGACCAATCTATTTATGAAAGATTTAGAAATGCACATCCAGAAGGAATAAGAACCTTTAATGTACAGCATAATGGAACAGTAGATTATCCATTAGCTGTTTGCAGAAGATGTCCGACTGATATTGTAAAAGCTGCAGATAAGTTTATTCAAAATAATTTGAATCGTGAACCAAGAAACCTAACTCCAAAACCAGATAATCCAATTGGAAAAATTCATTCAATTCAATGGCCAAGTTTTTCAGATGAAAAAGATGGTATTGTGGATTTTATTAAGTATAGGATTAAGGAAGGAACAAACCCTGGACAAATTTTAGTAATGTGCCCAAGGAGAGATATTGGTTATGCAATCAAAGAAAGATTGATTGAACAAGGAGTTGAAGCCCATAGTTTTTTCAGCGAAGAGATTTTTGAAAATGTAAAAGCTCAAGTTGCAATGACGCTTTTAAATTTGTTGGTAAACAAGAACGATAGAGTTGCTTTAAGATGTTGGCTTGGGTTTGGAAATTCAACAGCAAATGTCACCGGTTACGCGAACCTTATGAAATACTGGGAGGATAATACTATTTCACCTTATGAAGCAGCTGACTTACTTTATCAAAAGAAAATTTCACTAAGCTATTCATATCACACTATTGAACGGTTCAAATTACTTCAGGAAGAATTCAAAAAATACAATGGAAAGAAAGTCTCAGAAATCATTTCAGAATTATTTCCAAAAACTGAAACATGGGCTTTTCCGTTTGTAGAACTTGTTGATGAATTAGATGATGAAGAACATTCTGTTACTGATATTCAAAATGAAATTCGTTCTAATGTAATCAATCCCGAAATGCCTTTGGATGTTGAGTATGTTCGCATCATGAGCATTCACAAATCAAAAGGTTTGACCTCTGACATTAGTATTATTTGCGGTGTTATTGAAGGATTGATTCCAAGAGTAGATAATGAATTGCAAGGAGAAGAAGCAACCCGATTTATTGAGGAGCAACGAAGATTGTTTTTTGTTGGAATAACAAGACCACGACAGGAATTAGTCATTTCAAGTGCCAGCCGTATTCCAAAAACATTGGCTTATGGATTGGGACAAAAAGTTCCTTGGACGATGAGTCCAAATACAAAAGCAATTGCATCATCATTTCTATCACAATTAGGAGACGATTTTCCTGATGCTATTGCAGGTGAAGATTGGACTTTCTAAAATGTATTGCAAATTTGAGACAACATAAATACCAATGGAATATTTTGCTGGATACAACATTGGTATTGCCAATAATGGACTGGGCATTCGAGCAATCAGCAGCGGTAATTCTGTTGTAATCTGGTTCGGGGCTCGACGAATAAAGCCCAGCTTTAGTTATTAATATTAACTTTATCAAAAAGTCAGGCAGCGGTTCCGGGCGGACGAATATAAAATTCCCCACGATCGGCAATACCTGCCCGTTAGCTGCCATTTTCAGGAAGCATTAGTATAATTTGAGTTTAAAATAATGGGCAATACAATATCACTTTTACTTGGAAGCGGTTTTTCAGTTGCAGACGGAATTCCGTTAATTTCAGAAGTAAACAAAAAAATAGGGGAGATAACTGAGAACGATATTTACATTCATTCTGACATGACAGCCTCCCTTGTGCAAAAAGATTCAACCATTAATTTCAGGATTAATAAAAAAGATGAATTATTTTTTGTTGAGTTTCTCAAATTCTATTCAACAACTATTCTAAAGAATCCAAGTGATTTTAACTATGAAATACTTTTCGACTATCTAACTGCATATTCAAGATTTGATAAACATTTCGATGAAGTTCATAATTTTTGTGAAGAGTTCCGCAATAAATATACTTCTCATTTAGACTTCATTGATAGTGATGATAACCTTATTTTTCATTTTAAAACCTATTTTTCTACAATTGTCTCAAGTTATTTTCAAACTGCAAGGCATTATGAAGATATCAGTCTAGGCAATTATCCGCCCTATGATAACTTTATAAGCTTTCTTCAGCAAGTAATAAAATCTAGTAATGTAAGGGTCCATTCGTTAAATCATGACCTTTTATTTGAACACATAGCATCTAAAGCTTCAAATTTATGGCAATATTTTACTGACGGTTACGAAGAATTGGGTTCCCCATATTATGGAGAAGTATATACTCGCCAAGGTATCAATAAATCATATAGGGTAAGATTAAAACAGTTTACTAACAATTTCAAAAATCAATTAGCTTATTATAAACTCCATGGTAGTATTGATTGTTATGTTGCGGATATAAGCTCTGCAGACCAAACAAGAATAAAAAAAGACTATGGCGTGTCGCAAATCTATCAAGAACATAAAGATCCAAATACAAATGATTATTCCTATAAAAGTGCTTTCCAACACGTTTACCCAGATTTTCTATCTGGCACTACTTCCAAAATTGTTCAATATAACATTCCGTATTACCAAAATTTAATTGAGCAATTTAAAAGCAACTTAAAAGAGTCTAATATACTTTTTGTCATTGGCTATGGCTTCAAAGACGAGGGTATAAATAATATTTTAGTTAGCAACTTCCTAGCAGACGGTAAAAAAATGGTTGTCATAGACATTATCAAACCTCTATCATCGTTAGTAACAGATTTTAATGTCAATGTAATTGAAAAGCCCTTCATTCAAGTTAGTTACTCAGAATTCATGGCTGAATTGTAGGCAATCATTAAACGCCCCCACTGGCGCAAGTGTTCCCCACCCAAATACTCAAATTACAAACGTAAAGTTCATGGGATCCCACACTGGCGCAAGTGTTCCCCACCCAAATAATCAAATTACAAACGTAAAGTTCATGGGATCACTTGTGTCTTTTAGATCTACCGGACTGTGTCCGGGATTTGAAATACATATGCTCGCAGCATACTCCCAAATAAAAATTATATAATTCGGTTCAACAAATAACGCCGTTGGTCAAAGACCAGACGGCGGCCCCAACCCCTCTTTGCGCCCTTTGCGATAATCTCTGTGTTCTTTGCGGTTACCCTTCGGCCTCCCCCGAGATAAAACCTAACCGCAAAGAACGCAAAGGAAATACACGCAAAGAACGCAAAGCCGCTCAGCCGCTTTTGCCCTTCCCCCTACCCGGCAATGGGCGGACCGGCACCGGAGGTTGGATGATGATCACCGTTCGGAAAGTTCCGGATAAAAGAACTTCACCGCAGTTTACTTTTGTTGTGTTGAAGCGACGATCCGCTTTAAACGGATCATACGGGTGCAGGTATACGCAACACAACCCGATAATAAAAACCGGTTCCTGCTTATAAACACAGACATTCGCAGTGCTTACCGGTACTGGTTTGCTGCGGCGATAAAAATCAGTAATCAAAAAACAAAATAAACATGAATCCGAACAAAGCACTTTGGGAAAAAGGAGACTTTACCCAGCTCGCAAAAACAATGCGTGAAAGCGGGGAAGCATTGGTAGCCTCATTGGGCATAACAAAAGACCTTAAAATTCTTGACCTGGGTTGCGGAGACGGAACCACCGCCATACCCCAGGCAAGATCGGGTGCCACGGTGCTGGGAGTAGACATAGCCAGCAACCTGGTTAAGGCAGGAAACAAAAGGGTGGAGGAAGAAGGGCTGAACAATATCCGTTTCCAGGAGGGTGATGCAACGGACCTGGCCGACCTTGATGATGATGGTTTTGACCTGGTGGTTAGCATTTTTGGCGCCATGTTTGCCCCAAAGCCCTACGAGGTAGCAAAGGAAATGGTACGTGTTACCAAACCCGGCGGAAGAATAGTGATGGGCAACTGGATCCCGGGAGATCCCACCCTGGTGGCACAGATACTTAAGATCAGTTCTGCCTATACACCGGCGCCACCCGAGGGTTTCATCAGCCCGATGTTATGGGGTAAAGAAGAAGAGGTTACAGAGCGCTTTGTAAACGCAGGTGTGGCAAAAGAAAACATCTCTTTCGCAAAAGACAGCTTTACATTTAATGCTCCGTATTCCCCATCTGCTTTTGTTAATGTATTCAAGACCTACTATGGCCCCACCATGAATGCATTTGAAGCGGCAGAAAAAAACGGCAAGGCTTTGCAACTCGAGGAAGAACTGGAAACTTTGTTTAAAAGTCAAAACAAAAGTACCGGCAGTAATACCACTTCCATACCGGCAACTTACTTACGGGTAACGGTGAATGTATGACATGGGGAATGGCCGGCTGAACGGGCAAAAGCAATGAACGGGTAACGGTACACTTCACATAAAGCCGTTGGCCGGAAGGCTGGCGGCTTTTTCGTTTTCATTTCAATATCTGCGTTCTTTGCGGTTACCCTTTGGCTTGCGCCCGGGAAGAACCTAACCGCAAAGCACGCAAAGGAAATGCACGCAAAGAACGCAATGCCCATTCCCCGGCCAACGGGCAGCATACTCCCAAATAAAAATTATATGAATGCGGTTCAACAAATAACGCTGTTGGTCAAAGACCAGAAAAAAAATGCCCCGCTTTGCGCCCTTTGCGATAATCTCTGCGTGCTTTGCGGTTACCCTTCGCATCCGCCCGGGAAGAACCTAACCGCAAAGCACGCAAAGGAAATGCACGCAAAGAACGCAATGCCCATTCCCCGACCAACGGGCAGCATACTCCCAAATAAAGATCATATGAACGCGGTTCAACAAATAACGCCGTTGGTCAAAGACCGGACGGTGGCCCCAATGACATCTGTCAGCACCGGTTCCTGATGAAGGTCATCCGCCGGTAACGGAAAGAAAGATAGCTTTACCCAAAACAGCATCATGAAAAATGAAATCCAAAGGCACGGGCCAACCAATGCAGTGTATGGCCTGGGGTTCATCGGGGCAGCCATCTTTTATATTTCGCATGCCACCGGTTTCTGGATGGGTGCACTGGGCATATTAAAGGCCCTGGTCTGGCCGGCCTTCCTGGTCTATGAAGCACTGAAGACAATGGGCGCTGCCTGACCGGCCTTCTCCCCGACGCAAACCTGAGCGAAGTTGAAGGGTAACCGCAAAGGGTGCAAAGAGCCTGTTATAGCTCCACTCCCGGAATAATTAAATCTCCCGTTTTTGTATACCTTTATTTTACCTAAAACCTATCATATGCCCACACTTCAGATAGAACACGTTGTTCCCAATTACGAAGGATGGAAAAAGGCTTTTGAAAGTGATCCCATAAACAGGAAAAGTTCCGGCGTTAAAAGATACCGGATCTACAGGCCTGTAAATGACATGAACCTCGTCATCGTTGAACTTGACTTTGACAATATGGATGAACTCCAGTCCACCCTCCAGGCACTGCAGCTTTTATGGAACAAGGTACAGGGATCTGTTATGGTGGATCCAAAAACAAGAATACTTGAAATAATAGAATCGAAAGAAGTGTAGCATATCCCTTCTTCGCTGCCGTTGGCCTGGCCGGCAGGTCTTATTGCTTAATGACCTTGTATGTCTTACCGTTCCCTGTTTCCAGGTAATATATTCCTGCTGGTAAATGGCCAACAGGTATGTTTTGTCCAATGGTTTGAAGTTTAATTTTCTGTAGCAGCCGCCCTTCAGCGCTTAATAACCGGATCTCTGTATTGAGCAAGGCGCTGTTTATTAACCGGATCCTTAATTCATCCTTTGCAGGAACCGGGTAAATGACCATCTCTTCCTCCTGTTCAGAAAGATCTGCGGCCAGTACATTGCTGTAGCTTCTGCCATTATCTTCTTCCACCCGCAGGCGGTAATAATTCAATCCGGCAACCGGGTTGTAGTCGGTATATTGGTAAGTAAAACCGGTTTCGCTGTTTGCCGCTATGCTGCCAATGGATGACCAGGCAATGCCGTCCGTACTTCTTTCCATGACATAGCTCCGGATACCCTGCTGCCCGGCTACTTTCCATTTCAATAAAACGATGTGAGTACCGGGTAAGGAATAATTGAACGAGATCAGCCTTACCGGCAACACGATATAGCTGCCGCTTACATAAAAGCCGCTGAAACCGGTCACGGCAAAACTGATCTCCCACAAACCCGTAGTTCCGTTCCATACAATACTGGCATCGACAGGGTCTATCAGTTCCGTACTTCCGGAATAGTTACCGGGCGCTGTTCCGGTCCCATGATATTGGGTGACCCGTAAATTTGATTTGCCCGTGGCATCCCCGGGGCCTGTTGGCAGGTCGGGCTCGGCGCCATTGGCCGCATTATAATTGTCAAACTCCTGCTGTGTAAAATATAATGTAATGACAGCGGTGGCTGCGGGTGCATTTACCAATGGTTCAATATCGTAGTGCCGTTGAACATATGCCTTTCCATTATACGACTGAACCGTTGCATCGATGCTGGTCTTTGTTTTAATGATGCCACTCACCGGGGCAGCGCCGGATGGCAACAGCGTTGCAATGAGGCCGCAATTGCTGTTGTCGCGGTATTCATTTGTTTCTGCAATATCGTGTACATCATATCCCCCATTGGATGCAATGGCCAGCGGATCACAGATCACCGGCATCATACTGTCTTTCCGGGAAACATTACTGCAATACGTGAATGTACCCGCAGCAATGAACCGGTCACGGGCCGGGATACTGGTAAACGGACTGTTATAAACTGCGGGAAAACCCATGGGCTGCAGGTCGGCGCTGAAGAAATAAGGCCTTACCGGTTCCAGGAAATACGCATAGGTAGCCGCCTGGTTGGGTGCAAAGGATGATTCCATATTGCCGACAAAACCGCCGGACAATACCCGGTAATTTTTAGATGCAATGCTGTTGGGTCCATTGGTGCCAAGACCGCCCAATGGCAGAAATGGAAAGATGCCGGAATTACCGGTACCTGTTACTTCATTGTAGATGACCAACGAACTATCACCCGATCCGGAACTGAATGCAATGCCGTAATGCAGGGCCCGGTTCCTGAAAAAGACATTGGCGGGGCCATTGATACCATGACTGGCATCACCTCCTGTATTTTGTGCAATGTTGCCTTCAAACAAATTGGCGTAAGGATAATTGCCGTGAAGAACGATATCTGCTGCTGCATCGGAAGGCAGTTCCGTCCGTAGCTGTTCCAGGGAATAATTATACGAATAGATATTTCCATTGGCGCCTGCCTGTAATAACATGGCATGGCGTAAGCGTTTGAAGATATTATTCTCGATGAGGCAATCGCCGGTTGATAAATGACAAACCACCCCATAGCCTTCGCCGCCGCCGCCATACGAAAAAGCGCCGTGAAAATAAGAACCGGTGACCTCGATATTGCTGCTGTTCAATATGGAGATATGGGCAAAATTGGCGCTGTCGCTTTCGATCCCTTTTACCCAGCAAAAAGCTGCGTAATTAAAAATGATGTTTGATGTCTGGTTTGCGGTAGGATCAGGGTCCATCCTTTTTATTTTGAGGCATTCAATGCCTGCCCTTTTTACCATGTTAAGCAGTTGCGCTGTGGGAGCGCCGCTTAATGGTATTGCCCTGCGGTGGCGGGTATAGAATGTAAAGGTATTTCCCGACTTGCTTTTTAAATAAGATATCTGCCCCACGGTATTATTCGCCCAGGAATCATTGATAAGTCCTGTTTCATTATCCTGGTATACTTTGATGAAGTTACCTATGGAAGCAATGCCCGGGTTGGTTACGGTAACCTGGTTGCTGTATTGCTGAACGGCTGCGGTGACCGGCGTACTGGCGCCGGCCGATCCCTGTACGCTGATCAGGTGGCCCGAACCGGCACCCAGGTTAAAGGTAAGGGTTGTGTTACCCGAGCCGGCACCCCGCAGGATCAGACCGCTTCGCAGGTTTATGGTACCGGTGAACAGGTAATTCCCTGGCGGAAAATAAATGACAGCATCAGCGCCGCCCAGGCTGCTCACCGCGTTGGCCAGCGCCAGGTCGTTTGCAACCGTGCCTGTATTATTCCCTCCGAATGTTGTTATATCCACCACCGGGAAACCGGGAACCGTATCCCCGGGATAACCGCCCCGTTGCCAATCGTGTTTGACCGGTGAACCGCCGAACGTTGCGGTCAGTTGTTGGGAGAAAGAAGCATACCCAATGCCTGAAAAAATTATGGTAAAAAGAATTTTCTTCATTTTTTTCAAAGGTGGATATTTAAAATAAGATGCCTTACCAAAAATAGTTCATTTAATCCGGGCATGCTAATATTCGGTAGTGTCCTGTTTTGAATATTTTGTGACCTGTCATGCTGAGGAACGAAGCATCTCAGGTTAAGCAAACGATCCTGATCAGGAGATCCTTCGTTCCCTGCCTACCGGCAGGCAGGCTCAGGATGACAATCATTCAAAACAGGACACTACCTGATATTCTGCGGCACAGGTTCCGGTAATAGTACTGCTGAAAAAGCATTTCCCTTTGCCAATAAGGACCGGATAAGCCCCGCAGGAAAAATCTCACGCCGTTTGGTAAAACACCTCTGCCGCCGTTTTATGCACGCTCTATCTTGCCGGCTGAATAAAAACCAAACATTATGACAACTCATGAAAAAAATCAAACCACCCGCCGTGGTTTCTTAGGCAATTTTGCATCCGGGGCAGCTGCAATAGGCCTTGCTACAGTAACCGGCCCGATGCAGAAACTGCAGGCAAACCCTGTTTTTTCCGGCGCCAGCCTCAGTGATGCTGAACAGGTATTCAGAAATCTAAAAGGCAAGCACCGCATCGTGTATGATGTGCCGGAAGCCGTTGGTATCTTTCCTTTTGTCTGGTCACGGGTCTTCCTGCTCACCAATATGGCAACAGGCACCCCGGAAAAAGACAACAACGTAGTGGTTGTTCTAAGGCATACCGGCATTCCCTATGCACTGGAAGACAGGCTTTGGGCAAAATACAACCTGGCTGAATTCTTCAAGGTGGAGACCGATCAAAAATCCCTTACCCGCAATCCATTCTGGAAACCGGCAAAAGGAACATATAAACTTCCCGGTTTTGGTGAAGTAGCGATAGGCATCAATGAATTGCAGGAAAGCGGTGTACAGTTTGTGGTGTGCAGTGCCGCCATTACGGTTTACAGCGCTGCCTATGCAGATAAATATAAACTGGATCCGAAACTGTGAAAAAGGACTGGATGGCAGGACTATTACCCGGTATTACGGTTGTACCTTCCGGTGTGTGGGCATTGGGCCGTGCACAGGAAAATAATTGTGCGTATTGTTTTACCGCTTAATGAATAGCCATGCAAAAATAAAAGCCCCGGATCACCGGGGCTTTTTAGTTTCCCTATGCCCCACCCCCTGTCTTGCCTGCCCTTACGCACCTGCGCCGGCAGATTACAGTTTATGTTTTAAATAAAATTCTGTTCCTTTAACCTGCCAGCCCCTGGCGGGTGATCAGTATCAACCGGCGCATACCGCATGGATACGATCACTGCTAGTAAGCGGGCGACAAGGTTATCATTTTAAATTTCCCCGATGAAAAATAAAAATATACAGACAGAGATCGATGCCTGTTTCCTGTACCAGAAACTGGCCGCCCATGAACCGGATGCATTACTTGCCAATGTGTTCAGGCAAATGAGTGAGATCGAAAAAGGCCATGCAGAAGCATTTGCCAAAAAAGAGAATATCCCGCTGGAGAACCTGCTGCAGCCTTCCTGGAGGGCAAAGACCCTGAACATGGTTGGTAAAATATTCGGGTACGATTATGTGCTGGGCGCCCTGATGGATACAGAAAAAAGTATTTCCAATGCCGTTATCTCCACCAAAAAAAAGAACAAACAGGAAATAACCGGCGCCGAAACCACCCATGTAACGATACTTCGTTCCATACTTGAAAAAGAAAAAAAAGTAAGCGGCGCACAGCTGTCAAAATTTGAAAGCCGGCACCGTTCGGTGGGTGGCAATGCCATCCGGGCCGCTGTGCTGGGAGGCAATGATGGCCTGGTTTCCAATTTCAGCCTCATCATGGGCATCGCCGGTGCCTCTGCCGGCCAGGAAGGGGTTTTACTGGCCGGGCTTGCAGGCTTACTGGCGGGCGCATTATCCATGTCATTGGGCGAATGGATCTCTGTAAAGAGTTCGCAGGAACTATACGAGAACCAGATGCAGCTGGAAATGGAGGAACTGGAAACAAATCCGGAAGGGGAAATGAAAGAGCTGGCCCTGATTTACATGGCAAAAGGAATTCCCGAAGAACAGGCCCATCAAATGGCTGCCGGCATCATGAAAGATAAAGGCCTGGCGCATGAAATACTGGTTAAAGAGGAATTGGGCATCAATGCAGAAGAACTGAAAGGTTCGGCAGTGGAAGCAGCGCTGTATTCTTTTATCCTGTTTGCCATCGGTGCGGTGATCCCCGTTATACCATTCATGTTCACCGGCGGTACACAAGCCATCCTGATCAGTGTGTCCGCAAGCGCTGTTGGTTTATTCCTGATCGGCGCTGCTATTACTTTGTTTACCGGCAGGAATGTCTGGTTCTCCGGACTCCGGCAGGTACTCTTTGGTTTGGCTGCAGCTGCCGTAACATTCGGCATCGGTAAACTGATCGGGGTTTCAATAACATGATAAACAATGTTCAAATTAATAAAATGGTCACAACATGCTCGCAGTTGCCATTTCAACCGGCCGGGCGGAAAAAACATCAACGCTTCAGATCAATTCCATGAAGCGCCGGGTTTTACCGGTTATTCGGTAGTGCCCTGGTTTGAATGATTGTCATCCTGAGCCTGCCTGCCGGTAGGCAGGCTCAGCATGACAGGTCACAAAATATTCAAAATAGGACACTACCGATTATTCATATGCCCCGTGTTAAAAAAATTCGTTCCTTTATTCAGCAGCCCGTTTACCATGATCAGAATGTCGTTGATAACATTGTTCACGCTCATATGCGCCTGCATCGCCGTATATGCCATCTGGACCATCAAGGTCTCCCGGCAAAAACAACATGAGCTGTTCGATGAATATAAAAAGACCGGCCAGTCTTTAAATCATTCAAATGATGTGTTGCAAAAGGACAGTAACGGGGCCGGCGCCTTTAAAAGAAATGAGGTTCGCCTGCCCGAAGTAGAGCTGGCCATCAAAGCCAGTGCCATCACCCGCTGCATCGACAGCATAAAGCATGAACTGGTACTGCTGACAAATCAAAAAGGGACCGCATCATTCTCTTACCCCGATAGATCCAGGCTGCTTGCATTAAAAAACAATTTAGCCGGCTACAATTCATTCATACAGGAAAAATTCCCCGGCAAACCCAATATAAAACCGGGTGATTTTATCAATGTGGCAGATGTGCCCAGAGGTTCTGCCGCCGTTCCCTGGGAAATCCATCATTTCACAAACAGCAGCGTACTTTCGATGATAACCGAATTATCGTTCATCCATACGCAGGTACTTAAACTTAAGCACAAGGCAACCCATTAAAAGAACATGCAGAAAAAACCCGGCTATTTACGAAAGACCCTTTGGTGCATCGTACTGGTGATACTGGTACAGCTGCTGAAAAAATATTCAGACCGTGCGCTTCCCGGCAGCATCCTGTTTCACCACTATTTACTTACCGGGCTGCAACTGGCTGTACTGATGTGGACGATAATCATCCTCTTATTCCCTTCCCGGTCTTTGCTCACAAAAAGCCTGTTGTTCATCGGCATCATGGCCCTGCCCGAACTGCTTTTCACATACTGGATACATGATCCGTCGAGGTTGCCTGCTTCCCTCCGCCCCCTTTTCATGACCTATGCCACACAGGCAGAGACCAATATCATCCAGTTCAACCCGCAAAGCAGTGCGTATGACGACCGTTTGTTCTATACCCTGAAGCCTTCATCCCGTTTCCTTTTTACCAATCCCGAATTTGCCGACAGTTTTTATACCAATAAAATGGGACTGCGTGATGATGAACTTTCTTTATTAAGACCAGGGATCATTTGCCTGGGTGATTCGTATGCCATGGGATGGGGCATTGAGCAGAATGAAAGCCTTGCCGAACAGGTGGGCAGCATGACCCATAAAAAAGTACTGAATGCCGCCGTTTCTTCATACGGTACGGCCCGTGAACTAATGAACCTGTACCGCTTAGATACATCCGGCCTGCAAACCATCATCCTGCAGTACTGCCGCAACGATTACCGGGAGAACAGGGAGTATGCACAAAACAACTATTCCTTACCCATCTCTTCTGAAAAAGTATACGACTCCCTGCTGGATGATCATTACTGGAGCAAGCAGGGGTTTCCCTGCAAACGTTTTGTTACCATTGCCAAATTCTATGCTGAAAAAAAAATGAACCCTTTCCTTTTCCCGCAAAAAATAACCTGGGCTGATTCGGCGGCTTATCATGTAAAACAGGCAGCCCGGTATTTTACAGATATCCTGTTCCGTTCTGCCATCGATTTTAAAAAAGTTAAAGTGCTGGTAGTGGATCTCAATGAGAAAGAGTCGATGAACAATGATTTCCTGGATGAGGTAAACAGCCTGCTGAAGCAGCCGGCCTACGCAGCACACTTTAATACCAACCTACCGTTTGAAATTAATTCAAGCCGAATGTCAGGCTGTACCACTACAGTAAAACAGGGCCGGGATACGGGCCCGCTTTTTTTAGTTATCTTCATGTAAATCACTGTGGTGCCTGATTACGGTCATGAAATATGGGCAGTTATCCCTTTATATTTAATGTCCATTAAAACAGCAGCAGGATGAAGTATATTCTCCTTTATATATGCCTTCCCTTTTTCAGCACCCTGCAGGCACAAACTGCAAAAGAGATCGTACAGAAAGCCGATGAGAAAATGAGGGGATCCACCATGCAGGCTGAGATGCTGATCAGGACCATCCGCCCAACCTGGAGCCGGGAGATGCAGTGCCGGACATGGATGAAGGGAAATGACCTGGCCATGATCCTGGTGCAGGCGCCCGCAAAAGACAAAGGCATTGCTTTTTTAAAAAGAAAAAAGGAAGTGTGGAACTGGATGCCTTCCCTGGAAAGAACGATCAAACTCCCTCCATCCATGATGACACAGAGCTGGATGGGGACCGACTTCACCAATGATGACCTGGTCAAGGAATCATCCGCGGTGGAAGACTATACGCATACGCTTATTGGCGACACCATCATCGGGGACAGGAACTGTTACATCATACAGATGATACCCAAACCACAGGCGGCCGTGGTGTGGAGCAAAGTGATCGTATGCATTGATAAAAAAGATTTCCTGGAACTGCACAGCCGGTTTTATGATGAGGATGGACAGCTCATCAACACCATGAACGGTACCGATATTAAACAGATGCATGACCGCATCATCCCCACCCGCTTTGAGATGATACCGGCTGATAAAAAAGGACAGCGGACAGAGATGATCTATAAGAATATCCAGTACAACAAACCGATCGACGATCATTTTTTCTCCGTGGAGAAAATGAAAACACTCAATTGATATGTGGCTGATAAAAATGGCATGGAAGAATATGTGGCGCAACCGCACCCGTACCGGCATTACGATGGCGGCCATTTTCTTTGCCGTTATCTTATCGGTGATAGCCAGCAGCCTCAAAGACGGTATTTTCGACAACCTGGTAAAGAACGTAGTGAGTTTTTACAGCGGCTATGTGCAGGTGCATAAACAGGGTTATTGGGACGAGCAGATCCTGGATAACAGTTTTGGATCTTCTGCCGCAACAGAACAAAATATCCTGCAGGATAAGAATATAACGGCTGTCACGCCCAGGCTGGAATCATTTGCCCTTGTTTCTTCGGAAGAAATTACCAGGGGGGCATTGGTGGTCGGGATCGACCCCGGAAAGAAGACCGGATCACTTCACTAAAAAGTAAACTGGTACAGGGCAGTTATTTAAAGGATGCCGATACGGCCGTGTTGCTGGCGCAGGGGATTTCCGAAAGGCTGAAATTAAAGGCCGGCGATACCCTTGTACTCATCGGGCAGGGTTACCACGGCGCCACCGCCGCAGGAAAATACCGCATCAGCGGGATCGTAAAATTCGGTTCGCCCGAACTGAATGATAAAGTGGTATTCATGCCATTACCGGTGGCGCAGGACCTTTACAGCGCCTATGGCATGGTCACTTCGTACATCCTTTCTTTACGCAACACCAAAACACTGCAACCCACAGCATCCGCTTTGCAGTCGTCCCTGGGAAAGGAATATGAAGTGATGACCTGGGATGAAATCATGCCGGAAATAAAACAACACATACAGACAGACAGCAACAACATGAAATACGTACAGGGTATCTTATACATCCTTATCTGCTTTGGCATCTTCGGCACTTTGCTGATGATGATGGTGGAACGGAAAACGGAAATGGGTATGCTGGTGGCCATCGGCATGAAAAAAAGTAAACTGATCGTTTTGCTGCTGATCGAATCGGTGCTCACGGTACTTACCGGCTGCATACTGGGCATTGCAGCAAGCATTCCCCTGGTATTTCTTTTGAACAGGCACCCGTTGAAAATAGGCGGAGAAGCAGCCAAAGCCTATGAGCGTTTTGGGTTTGAAGCCATCTTTCCCACATCCACCGAGGCATCAAATTTTATTTACCAGGGACTGGTGGTGCTGGTGATCGGCTTAATACTGTCCCTGTACCCTATGTATAAAGTGATCCGGCTGAACCCGGTAACAGCAATGAAAAGATAAAACAACGGTGATGATCTATATAATGGCATGGCGGAATATCTGGCGCAATAAAATGCGGAGCATTGTGATCATGCTGTCGCTGGCATTGGGTCTTTTTGCCGGCATTGCCGTGCTGGCCCTGTACAAAGGCATGATGAAAACCCGTGTGCGCACCGTAATTGACGCGGAAGTGGGGCACCTTCAATTGCATGACAGCAGTTTCAAAAAAGATCATGAACCCCGGTTCATCCTGTCAAACGGCGAAGGGGTATTAAGCGCAATCAATTCAATGGAGGAAGTGAAACAGGCTTCTCCCCGGAGTGTGACCACCGGCATGCTGGCTACCACAACCGGCAGTGCCGGCGTACAGATCAACGGGGTGATACCCGAACTGGAATACGAAGCCTCCCAACTGAAAAAAAAGATCATCGAAGGAAAGCTCTTTGATCCAGCCCGGAAAAATGAGATCATGGTAGGTAAAAAACTGGCCACAAAAATGAAAGTAAGACCCGGCTCGAAACTGGTGCTTACATTTACCGATACCTCCGGAAATATCGTATCGGGCGCTTTTCGTGTTGCTGCTGTTTACCAGAGCGACAATACCCCGCTGGACGAAAGGAATGTGTACGTTGTCATGAATGACATGAATGAATTACTCATCTCGGGTGATTCATTCCAGGAGATCAGCATATTGCTCAAAAAAGATGAAGATGTAAAAGCAATGCAGAAAAAGCTGCAGCAGAAATTTCCCGGTTTACAGGTTGAATCCTGGATGGAGATATCCCCCGAGACCGGGCTGATGGTAGATACCGTGGACATATACTCCTACATCATCATGATCATCATCATGTTTGCCCTGGCCTTTGGTATCATCAACACCATGCTGATGGCCATCCTGGAGAGAACAAGAGAGATCGGGATGATGGTGGCACTGGGTACCAATAAAACCAGGATATTCTCCCTGGTGCTGCTGGAAACATTTTTTCTGACGCTGGCAGGAACCCCGCTGGGGATCTTAGCCGGATGGCTGGCATGCGGTTATTTCAATACGCATGGACTCGACCTGTCGGGCATGGGACGTGAAATGATGAGCAGCTTTGGTTTTGGCACCGTGATCTACCCGGAGTTCCCGGCAGATAAACTGGTCGGCGTGATGCTGATCGTAGCAGGCACAGCGCTTGTTTCCTGTATTTTCCCGGCCATAAAAGCACTGAAACTGCAGCCGGTGGAAGCTTTAAAAAGATAAAACCTGATCTATGCACACAGTCATTGACGCACATAATGTAAGCAGGGTTTACAATCCAAAAACGATCCCGGTGTATGCGGTCAACAACGTACACCTGCACCTGGAGAAAGGTGAATTCACTGCACTGGTAGGTCCATCCGGCTCCGGCAAGACCACCCTGCTGAACATGATCGGCGGGCTGGACAAACCGGATGAAGGGAACATCTTCATCAATGGACTTGACATCACGAAACTTTCTGCCAATGAGCTGATCGATTTCCGGCTGAAGAACATCGGCTTTGTATTTCAATCTTTCAACCTGATCCCGGTCTTAACGGCAAAAGAAAATGTGGAGTTCATCATGCAGTTACAGAAGACCGCTAAAACTGAACGGGATAAAAGGGTGAAAGCGCTGTTCACGCAGATCGGCCTGGAAGATAAATTCAATGAACGGCCTTCAAAACTTTCCGGCGGCCAGCAACAACGGATTGCCGTGGCCAGGGCGCTGGCATCCAAGCCGCAATTCGTGCTGGCGGATGAGCCTACTGCCAACCTTGATTCCAGGTCGGCATCCAACCTGCTCGACATCATGGACAAGCTCAACCGGGAAGAGAACATCACGTTCCTTTTTTCCACCCACGACCAACGCGTCATCGACCGGGCAAGAAGGGTGATCACCCTGGTGGATGGAAGAATTGTGAATGATACGGCATCCGTTTCCACCAAACACGAAGATACCGGTACAGTAAAATGAAAAAGCTGCTGCTGATATTTTTTATTTCACCGGTTGCATTTGCTGCCCGGGCGCAGGACAGCACCGCTTTACCAAAAAAGCTGACCATCAGCGGATATATCAAGGACCTGCAGACGCTTTCGTTTGATAAGAATTTTAAAGAACTCGTTTCCGTCAACCTTGTTCACAACCGCATCAACCTGAAATGGAAGCCTTCGCCGGTGTTCACTGCCGTGGCAGAATTCCGTAACCGCCTGTACTGGGGCGAACAGGTTAAACGCACGCCCGGCTTTGCATCCCTGCTGAGAAATAACAATGAATTACTGGACATGCAGAAAGCATGGATAAAAAACAGGTCCCTGGTATTTCATACCAATACGGAACGGTTATATGTTGATTACCGGGATGATGCATTCAATGTTCGTGTCGGCCGCCAGCGTATCAACTGGGGAATTGCCACTACCTGGAACCCCAACGACATTTTCAATACCTATAACTTCCTCGACTTTGACTATGAAGAAAGGCCCGGCGTGGATGGCGCTGAAGCCCGGTATATCTTTAAAAATGCTGCTACTGCAGAACTGGCATATATCAATACCGGTAAAAAGAAAGGGAATGTTGCTGCAGCAAAGTATGCATTCAACAAATGGAATTATGACCTGCAATTCATAACCGGCTGGTATCATGATCATCTCACATTGGGAACCGGTTGGGCGGGATCGATCAAAGACGCCGGCTTTAAGGGAGAGGTCCAGTACTTCTTCCGTAACAACGACTCGGCCGGTCACCTGAACATAACGCTCGAAACGGATTACATGTTTAAGCAAGGCTGGTATGTGAATGCCGGGGTATTATTCAACAGTTACGGTTTATACAAGCCTGTACAGAACTGGGATACCATCAACCTGAAACTTTCACCGGAAAACCTGATGCCTACCAAATGGAATTTGCTGGTAACTACCGCCAAAGAGATCACCCCGTTACTATCAGCCAACATAAGTGTGTTATATGCGCCAGGCACCAGGCTGCTCATCCTGTTTCCCTCACTTCAATATAATATGGCCACCAATCTCGACCTGAACCTGGTATGGCAATCCTTCTTTGCTGAACTGAATGATCATTTCGGGGCAGTAAGCAATAATTGTTACCTGCGGATAAAATGGAGCTTTTAGGCAGTGCCCTGTTTTGAATGATTGTCATGCTGAGGAACAGCCTGTCCCGATTCATCGGGAAGGTTACCTGAGATGCTTCGTTCCTCAGCATGACAGGTCACAAAATATTCAAAACAGGGCACTACCTCCTGTGGCAGCAGCGAAGATCGCTGAAAGCGTACCCGTATCTTTGCAGAAAAAATATTTTATGGAGTTAGGCATAAGCATGTTTGGCGATATGCACATCAATGAAAAGGGGGAGGCACAACCGGCACAACAAAGGCTGCAGGAACTTATTGAAGAAATAAAACTGATGGATGAACTGGGACTTGATTTTTTCGGCATCGGCGAACATCACCGGCCGGATTATGCCGTATCAACACCCGAGATCATCCTGGCAGCAGCGGCAACCGTTACAAAAAATATCAGGCTTGGCAGCGCCGTCTCAGTATTAAGTTCGGCAGACCCGGTTAAACTGTACCAAAGCTTTGCCACCATTGATTTGATCTCCAATGGCAGGGCAGAGTTAATGGCAGGCCGCGGCAGTTTTACAGAATCGTTTCCTTTGTTTGGTTACAACCTGGCTGATTATGATGACCTGTTTGAAGAGAAATTAAACCTGCTGCTGAAGATCAATAATGAACAAAGGATCACCTGGAAAGGCAGGTTCAGGCCGGCATTGGCCAACCAGGAAATACTGCCCCGTGCAGTAAACGATCATCTCAATATCTGGATCGCTGTAGGCGGCACCCCGGAATCAGTTCAGAGAGCAGGCAAGGCAGGGCTGCCGGTAATATTCGCCATTATCGGCGGTAACCCCGTACAATTCAAACCACTGTTCGATTATTACAGGGAAGTGTACCGGAGCTTTGATCACGATATGAATGCCTTACAGGTAGGCGTGCACATGCATGCTTTTTTTGGGGATAAGAGTCAGCAAACTGCTGATGCATATTACCCGCTGTATGCTGCACAGATGAACCGGGTGGGCCGGTCACGTGGCTGGCCGCCTTACCAGCGTCAGCAATTTGACCTTGGCAGGACTCCACAGGGCGCTTTGATCATTGGAGATGCCAATGAAGCGATCGACCGGATATTACAATTACAGGAACTGTTTGGGCTGAACCGTTTCTCTGCACACATGGATGTAGGCGGGCCTTCGCATGGGTCGCTGATGAGATCAATAGAGATATTCGGAACCCGGATCGCTCCCAAAGTGAGAGAAGCTTTGAAGAAATGATCTTCATCCCCTGGCCGGTGAGACACCGGCCGGAACGATCAACCAACCTTACTCATACATCGACGCCATGAGTTTGATCACCGGGTTGAACGGGTCAAGCATTTTTGCTGTTTCATAACTGCTTTTTGCATCTTTTGTAAAACCCATGGCTTTCTGTACAGAGGCCTTCTGCAGGTAAAGCCTTGCTGCCAGTTCCGGTTCGGGCCCCATGGCAAGGCCAATGGTAATATTTTCCATCGACATAGTATACAGCTTCTCTGCTTCAAAAATTGCTGCCCGCATCAGGTAAGCTTCGGGCAGGATGGGTTTGTATTTAATGGCGCTGTCGAGACAGTCATACTGCCCCTGCAGGTCCTTTGCCGACTGGTAATACTTAGCCCTGTTCAGCCATATCCATCCCACGTAAGGCGCCTGGTCTACAGCAATTTTTGTATACAGGTTTGCCATGCCGGTATTGTTGAGTGTGAGGTAAAGCACACCCAGTTCACTATTGATGCCTGCATGCTTCGGGTAAAGCTGCTGTGCTTTTTTGAGCAGTTCCAGTTTCTTTTCATGATTGGTTTGTACCTGTGCTTCATAAAAAACACGTTCAGCCATTTGCCCGTCGTCGGCCTCATTGAAGACCAGGTTGGCATAGCCGCTTTTGTTTGATGCTTCATTCCAGCCACGTTCTATGGCCAGGTAACGCTGTGGCCTTTTTGGATGCGTGGGCGGTCCCTGGTTCTCATCCAGAAAACTGAACATGGCTTTTGCTTCTTCCCGGGTGGCGCCCAGCTTTTGTAAAATGAACCCGGCGAAAGCATCGGCTTCCAGCTCTTTATCGGGCCGGCTGCCATAGCCGCTCAACGTATGCCCGTTAAGATGATGGCCCAGTTCATGCGCCACCACTCCCACCACAAACCATTTGTTGGTGGTTTTTTCATATTCCTGCAGGAAGAACCGGTCAAACACAATATAGCGGTCACTGCCCACTTCATTGTCGAGGCAAACAGCGCTGCAGTTATTGGAGCCGGGAAAGGAATAGAGTTTGATCTTGTTCTGCAGGCCAACAATGCCCAGTATCTTCTTTACCATGTCATTCATCCATTTCATCTCGGTCTCTTTACTCACATTGCTGGCCGAAGGCGGAACATAATCGCCCGTAGTGGTGAAAAAATTACAGGCAAAACTGCGGGGAGCATGGTAGGCAAAGTCTTTTTTGAATTTTAGCTGGGCTTTGCTGTTGGTCAGGCAAAGACAAAGCAATGCAACGATAAAAATATTTTTCATACAGTTCCGTTTGGGAACGGAAAGTACAAATTATAGATGATGTGGTGAAAGAATGACACGCATTTGTTTTCATTCCTAATCCTTTTTCACAAACGATGCCCGGTATTGTATCTTACCCTGCCGGATGAGGAAATTATACATACCGTTTGGCAAATGGCCGATGCTGAGCAGGCCAACGCCATCCACCTGTTTATGCACCAGCATCAGTCTTCCGTCGGTTGTATATATGTTGATCTCAAAAGGCTGTGTATCGTCCCCGGCAAAACTAAAACGCAGGTTGCCGTCACGCACAGGGTTGGGCGCAATCTGCAGTTGACCGGTACTGCTGCCCATCAGCACGGCAATGATATGGCTGTAATAAGATCGGCCGGCATTCATTTCTTTTACCCGGTAATACCGGTTGCCCCGTTGCAGGCCCGGGTCGTTGTATGTGTAGGTGGATGTATGGAGACCTGTTCCGTTCACGGTGCCAATAGCGCTGAAATGGATACCGTCTGAACTTCGTTCCACTACATATTGTGTATTGATTTTTTCCCCGGCTACTTTCCAGGTAAGCATTACCGCATTGCTTTGTTTTGCTGCATGAAAGGAAAGCCATTTAACTGCCACCACGCCCCCCACAAATAACGGGGTTTCCCATACGCCCCGGCCATAGGTGGCAACCCTTAATTTACTGGCGCTGTATTGTATCTCCAGTTCATTCACTGCCACCACTGGCAGGTTGCCTGTATAGTTTTGCCAGGCGCTCATGGTATCGTTCCTGTAATACACGCCTGTGTTCATTCCTACATAGATCCCCTGTACGGCATTGTTCTCGATCACCACCGACCGTGCAGCTACGGCAGGCAAACCGGTTGAGATGGAAGTGAAACTTGCCCCGGCATTGGTGGATACCTGTACATTAGCGGATGAACTGGTGGTGCTGATATATATCTTATCGGGAATGCTGCGGTGTACACAGATATCGCTGATGGTACCCGGTGCTGTACGGGTAGCCCAACTGGCTCCCCCATCGGTGGATACATACAACGTGGAGCCCCTTGCTGCATACAAATAATTGGGATTGGAAGGGGCTACGGCAATATCATTCAATGCGGCGGTAATGGTGGCGCCTGAAAGCAGCGTCCAGGCAGTTCCGCTGTTGGTGGAACGGTAAAATCCTGTCCAGCCCCCGTAAATGGTTGTTTCTGTTGTGGGGTGACCCGCCAATGGTGTTATCCAGTTACCGGCAGAGGGTTTGGATAAACCGGAATAACTGTTACCGCCGTTGGTTGACCGGTACAGGGATCCGTTTTGCGAAGTGCCCCAAAGATTATTTGCATTGGTTGGACTTGCCAGTCCCTCCATACCATCGGCGCCCAACCAATCAACCCAGTTGCCTGCGGGTTTGCGTGCCACACTGCCATTATCCTGCGCACCCCGGTAATTATATTGGCATCAACCGGTGAACAGGCAATGCGGTAAAACTGCCGGATGCCCAGGCCGGTTGAGATATTCGTCCAGTTATCGGCACGGTCAGTACTCTTAAAGATGCCGCCGTCGCTGTTGCTGTAAAGGGCTTTGTTTATCCAGCGTAATCCATGCACGTCGGCATGGTTATACCCTGTACCATTGGGATAACTCCATACGGTTTGTGCAACAAAACTACTACCCCGTTCGTTGACCGCCATACAATGATGCCGGCAATATATACTTCGCTGGCATCGGTTGGTGATGCACAAAGGGCCATATCATAACTTGCCTGTCCGCCTGCATCTGTACCGGCCGGGGAATAACCAAAATAGGTGGTGCCCGAAGCCGGACTGCCTACTACGGTTGTAATAAAACTTAATCCGGCATCGGTTGACCGGTACAGCCTGCCAAACTCACTGCCGTTTGCCTGTACGATATAAACATAATTGGGATCAGCAGTAGTAACCGTCACCAGGCTGCGGCCGGTATTGGTAATGCCCTGCGCCACACCAACCACGGTCCAGTTAACGCCGTTATTGGTTGACCGGATAACCGAACTGCTTCCGGAAGCATACATGATATTAACATCATCGGGTTTGAATTCTATATCTTCTGTCTGTGTTGCATAAACCTGTGTCCAGTTTGTGCCGCCGTTGATGGAACGGTGAATGCCCGAGGATGAACAAACAAATACAATATTCGGATCAGCGGGATGGACCAGTATCTTTCTCACGGTGCCGCTGGGCCCGGAACCCAGGTTTGTCCATGAAAATCCTGCATTGGTACTCTTCATCAGGTTACCCGAAGCATTGCCGGCATAAACCGTATTGATGTTGGAAGGATCAATGGTAACGGAATACATGTTCATCCAGGTTGCATTAAAATCCTGCAGGGGAACCCAGCTGTTACCGCTGTTCGTACTTTTCCATATTCCGCCGCCGGGCGAAGTGACATAAATAATGGTGGTATCGGAAGGATCGATCGCCACATCGGTAAGCCGGCCGGTGCCGGGGTTCCAGCCGGATGTATAGGTCCAGCCCCAGGGACCCAGTTCTGTCCATATCACTTCGGTTATTGCATTTTCAGGAGTGGTTTGCTTCCATGTTTCCCATTCGGTTCCGGGGTCAACATAATACCCGTTTGCATCCATGTGAAAACGCCGTTCGTATAACCAGCGCTGGAAATGATTGTACCCGGTGCTTCGGTCTGTTCCGGCCGTATCAAAATAACGCCGGGCAATTTCGGCGGCTTCTTCCACCTTCAGGTCGTTCCGCTCCATTAATTTGAAAATAAAATCCTGCGCACTGCTTTGAGACAGGTAAGGATCAATATCGTTACAGCGATCTTTCTCATCGGGATCATACGGGAAACCGCTTTATTACAGGTTTAAAAATAGTTTTTTTTATGCACCCATCCTATAGTAAGAATACGCCCACAACTGGTTTGGTTTTAATTTTTCCAGGGCGTGACCAGGAGTTTTGAAAATGTCGAGGAAATATTCAGTTAAATGGGTGCTTGCCAATAACAAACAAAACACGCAACTTTGTTACACATAATAATACGATGACCGAATTAATAAGAACTGATTCCGATAACCCGGACTTTATTGAACTGGTAAAACAGCTTGATACCGATCTTGCCGAACGGGATGGTGATGAACACGCATTCTATGCCCGGTTTAACAAAATAGCCAAGATAAAGCATGCAGTGGTTGCTTATGAGGATGGTAAGCCTGCCGGCTGCGGCGCCATCAAAGAATTCGGCCCCGGCACCATGGAAGTAAAGCGCATGTACACCCTGCCCGGAAGCCGGGGAAAAGGAATGGCCGGCAAAGTGCTGGGGGAACTGGAAAGATGGGCAAAGGAACTGGGCTGCAGTAAATGTGTGTTGGAAACCGGATTGCGCCAGCCGGAAGCCATTGCATTATACAATAAGAGCGGGTATTCTGTCATACCAAACTACGGGCAATATGCCGGCAAGTACAACAGTTTGTGTTTTGAAAAATCAGTTTAACAGACCCGGAGACCGTTGGGGAAGAAATTGTTAATTCCACAATAACGCCTTGCAAATGACGGTTGCATCTGATATTAATTAGGTAAATTTAATATCGCTATGCCAGGTACTAAACGATATCTTATTATCCTGTTCCTATCCCTGCAGGCATTGCATGCGCAATCCCAGGATATTACGGGTACATGGGAAGGGAAACTAGGAAATGACCAGTTCCTGCAACTCAATATTATCCAGAATGGTGACAAGATCTGCGGTTATACCTGGGACTTTGTAAAGGCAGATCAGCGAAGTTATTGCAAAGCCTATTTTGAAGGACGTTATGATAAAAGGCAGGATAAGTGGCTTATTGAAGGGAGCTCATTCATAGAGAACAGCGGGACCCATACATTGATGAAGCTTAGTTTAACCAGCCGTTTCTTTAAGCGGGGTGCTGTACTGGAAGGGCTGTGTATTAACCCGCCCTCCGTATTTTCATTTTTCTTCCGGGATGAGAATACTCCCTTTTTTCAAAAAAATGATGACGATACCGTTTACCTGAGAAAAGTTGCTGCCCGGCCGGCCCAGGTGCTGCCGGGTATGAATGACTGCTACCTGAAAAAGTACCAGACATTCAATAACAGCAAACAGCCGGACACGACGGCTACGGGGAAGAAAGATACGATTGCAGTGATCCCTCCCCCCGTTGTTATTCCCAAAGACACGGTAACAAAAACACCCAACCCCTTCAGCAAAAGAAAAAATACCGAGCAGAGCCATATTGAAGTGAATGTGAAGAGCATCACCCTGAATGTATACGACAATGCCATTGTGGATGGCGATACGGTAAGTATCTTTTACAACGGAAAACTGCTGCTAAGCCACCAGCGTCTTTCAGAAAAACCCATTGTGATAAACCTGGAACTGGACGAACGGCAGACAAGGCATGAGATCATCCTCTTTGCTGAGAACCTGGGCGGCATACCCCCCAACACGGCGCTGATCGTTGTGCTTGCCGGCGACAAACGATATGAATTATTCTCCAGCGCCAGCCTGGAAGAGAATGCGGTGCTGGTGTTCGACTATGTACCTAAATAAAGATCTGTGTTCCCATGTGGCAAAATGGTCTGAACCACCTGGAAACACAGATACCTTGTTCTCACACGGAGTACCTGCTATTTAAGAACCAACTTTATAACATATAATTCCATCCATGCACATCCGTACTTACACCGAGACGGATATTTTCCAAACCTGCTTTTAATTTAAACTGCAGTTTGTTTGCATCGTATTGCGGAAGGCTGTAATCGATCCCATTGATGTGAATGGTTTTGATGGGTGCCACAACTGCTGCGGTACCTGCACCAAAAGCCTCGGTAATGGTTCCTTTTTTAAACGCATCTTCCAGTTCGGCAACGGCTACAGGCCGCTCTTCCGTTTTAAAGCCCAGATCCTGTGCAAGCGTAAGCAAAGAATCTCTTGTTACACCATCCAATATAGAATCGGATAAGGGTGCTGTTACCAGTTTACCATCAATGACAAACATCACGTTCATCATGCCTGATTCCTCGATGTATTTATGTTCAATACCATCCGTCCATAACACCTGGTCATATCCTTCAAGCCTTGCCTGTTGGGTGGGCAGGAAAGCAGCACCGTAATTACCACCGCATTTTGCAAAACCTGTTCCGCCCTTTGCAGCCCGGATGTATTGTGTTTCCACTTTCACCTTTATCGGATCGGCATATAAAGAAGGTACCGGGCCGGTGAATATCACGAAGCGGTATTCATCAGATACTTTTACGCCAAACCTTGCCTCGCTGGCAAACACAAATGGGCGCAGGTAAAGGGCATGGCCGGGTTTTGACGGAACCCAGTCCTTGTCCAATTCAACCAGCCGTCTCAACCCTTCCACAAAAATATCTTTAGGTACCACTGCCATGCACATCCGTTGCAACGATCTTACAAAGCGGTCGTAATGCTTGTCCATCCGGAATATATTGATGCTTCCATCGTGCATGCGGAAGGCCTTCATGCCTTCAAAAACGGTTTGCCCATAATGCAGGGCCAATGCCGAAGGGCTCATGGAGAGGTTGGCATAGGGAACGATCTGCGGATCTTTCCATTCGCCGTGGGCATAATCACAAACCAGCATGTGGTCGGATATGTATTTACCAAATTCCAGGTTGTCAAAATCCACTTCCTTAAGGCGGGAGTTGGTTGTTTTACGAATCATAATGTCTGCTGTTGTTTCCATATAGAAAGGTTTAAATGGTTGAAATGGTTGAAATGGTTGAAGGGTTGATGGGTTGAAGGGTCGATCCTGCTGTTCCGGAAATTTCGATCTTCATTTTTACATCGGATCGTTTGTATTCAGTATCCCCAACCGGAACATGCCTGAACCCGATCTTTTCATATAGCCTGATCGCCCCGGTAAGAATGCTGTTTGAATAAAGGATCACCGTTTCTGCTCCCAGCTCCTTTGCTTTTCTAAAACTGGCAAGGCTCAATGCTTCGGCAATTCCCCTGCGCCGGAATCTTTCATCCACCGCCATCTTGGTGAATTCAAACGTACGGTCATCCACTTTACGTAGTGCAACCGTTCCGGCGATCTCGCCATCCCAGCTTGCCATTAAAACAGCACCGCCGGGTTCAAGCAGTGCCTCACCGGGGTTTGTCAGCACAAACGCATCCACCGGTTCCATCACAAAGTATTTTTCTATCCAGTGCCGGTTTAACCTTTCAAAACAGGGCTGATGCTCCGGCCGGTAGTCAATTATTTTTATACCATTCATCTTTCACGTGTTAAAACTAATACCTGTACAAAAAACATAAGGTCGCAAACCCTATAAACCAATTAACCAATTAACCAATTAACTATTTAACCAATTAACCAATCGCGGGTTTTTAAATTGACCCAACAAAATTTGCTCATTTTTTTTATTTAAAACAGATTCAGATTTTGTATTTTTGACTATATCAGATTTTAAAGCAATGAAAACAACCTTCAATTCAGATGACCATTTGTACATACAGGTGGCCGATGGCCTGGAAAAAATGATCTCCGAAGAAGTACTAAAGATCGGCGACAAACTCCCTTCGGTGCGGCTGCTGAGCGATAAGTACGGGATCAGCATGGGCACGGCATTCCAGGCCTATTACCACCTGGAAGGAAGGGGATTGATCGAGTCGAGACCCAAGTCGGGTTACTATGTACGGTTCAACCATAACCGGTTCCCGGATCTGCCCAACCTGGTAACACCCGATGCCGTATCGCATGATGTGAGTGTGAAGGAAATGATCGCCTCTATCTATACCGATATTGCAGCTACCGGCATCACCAATTTTGCACTGGCGGTTCCCGATGCTTCTTTGTTGCCCGGCGCCAAACTGAATAAGTCGGTGATGTATGCCTTGCGCAACACAAAGGACCACTGCATGGATTATGAACATACCCAGGGCAATGTGGAGCTGCGCAAACAGATCACCAAACTTGCCTTTAACTGGGGAGGCAATGTAAAACCCGACGAGGTAATTGTCACTTCAGGTTGTTTAGAAGCGATCAGTTTATGTTTAAAAGCAGTAACATCCCCCGGTGATACTGTTGCCATCGAAAGTCCAACGTACTTTGGTATTTACCAGGCCATTGAAAGCCTGGGATTAAAAGTGGTGGAGATATCAACCGATCCCATCAACGGGGTTGACCTGGATCATCTTCAGAAAGCAATTAAGAAATTCCCGATCAAAGCCTGCGTATTCATTCCCAACTTCAATAACCCGCTGGGCAGTTGCATGCCGGATGAGAACAAGAAGAAACTGGTGGAACTCATCACCAAACACAATATCCCGCTGATCGAAGATGATATTTATGGGGAACTGTATTTCGGAAAGACAAGGCCGAAGAACTGCAAGTATTACGATACAAAAGGTTTGGTGATGTATTGTTCCTCCCTTTCCAAATCACTCAGCCCGGGCTACCGCATTGGCTGGGTGATACCCGGTAAATTCTTTGAACAGGTAAAACAACTGAAGCGGATACAGAACATCAGCGGCCCTACCCTTACCCAGGCTGCCATTGCACATTATTTAAAGAACGGCCGTTACGAATTTCATTTAAAGAACCTCCGCCGGGCCCTGCACATACAAAGCCTGCGGTATGTACAGGCCATCATCAAATATTTTCCACCCGCTACAAAGGTTTCGAGGCCGCATGGGGGATTCATCCTATGGCTGGAGCTGAATAAGAAAGTGAATGCATTTAAGTTGCGGACCGAAGCCATGAAGCATCATATCTCCATTGTACCGGGTAAGATATTCTCTTCGGGCAACAACTATGGCCACTGCATCCGCATCTGTTTTGGAAAACCCTGGAACGATGATATGGATTATGGGCTGATGATGCTGGGAAAGCTCATCAAAAAAATGATCTGAGAAAATTACAGGTCTGTAAAGGGTTCGCCGTGGCGTGGTCTATTACCAGCCACCAAAGAAAGTACGGTCGCTTACGTCTCTTGCCCAGGTTCCAGTTAAGGCTTAGCGGTAAAAAAAGATAGTTTTGGGATGTTGACCCGTTATTCAGGTAATTAGAATGTCTTACCGGTTCCGGCTGGTCAAAGACCACGCCGGGGCGTCCAAAAAAATGATCTGATAAAATTACAGGTCCGTAATGGGTTTGTATTTAGGCACCAGGCTTTTCATCACCACCCAGGCAATCAAATAAGCCACGGCGCAAACCGCAAACATAATAGTGTACCCTGTCTGGATATGTCCCAGTGCTTTGTAATGATCGAACAAGGCTCCGCCGGATTTTGAGATGAGTACGCCGCCCAGTCCGCCTGCCATGCCACCAATGCCCACCACAGAACCCACGGCTTTTTTGGGAAACATATCGGATACAGTGGTAAAGATATTCGCACTCCATGCCTGGTGTGCCGATGCCCCGATACCGATGAGTATTACAGGGATCCAGAAACTGATGTATCCAAGGGGTTGTGCGGCCAATACGACCAATGGGAATAGTGCAATGAGCAGCATGGCTTTCATGCGGCCATCATAAGCCGTATATCCTTTGCGTATAAAATAAGTAGGGAACCATCCCCCGCCAATACTGCCGAACATGGTCATACTATACAGTACAGCCAGGGGCAGCATGATCTCTGTTTTCACCATTCCATATTGTGCTTCCAGGTATTTAGGCAACCAGAATAAAAAGAACCACCAAACGCCATCCGTCATGAACTTACCAAACACAAAGGCCCAGGTTTGTTTATACCCCAGCAGTTTGAACCAGTTCACTTTTTCCTTTTGTTCGGTAACGGCAACGGCCTCATCTGCATCTGAATGAATGTAGTCGAATTCCGCTTTGGATAACCGCTTTTGTTTTTCAGGCTTATCATAAAATATCCACCAGAAGATCACCCATATAAAACCGATCGCGCCGATCAATATGAAGGCTGTCTGCCATCCCCAGTTCACTGCTATCCAGGGAACAGTAAGCGGCGCAAGTATGGCACCAACATTGGCGCCGGAGTTAAAGATCCCCGTGGCAAATGACCTTTCCTTTTTTGGAAAATACTCGGCTGTTGCTTTGATGGCAGCCGGAAAGTTGCCCGCTTCGCCAAATGCCAGTACTGCCCGGGAGATCATGAAACCTAAAATGGATACTGGTATCACCAGGCCGATGGATGCAAACAGGCCAGAGAAAACGCTGCCGATCTCAATGGCATACGCATGCATCACCGCCGCCAGCGACCAGATGATGATGGCCCAGGTAAAGCCTTTTTTTGTTCCAAGCTTATCAATGAACCGCCCGGCAAACAACATGGATATGGCATAGGCAAACTGGAATACGGATGTGATATTGGCATAGTCGGTATTACTCCAGTCAAATTCTTTTGAAAGATCGGGCGCCAGTAAACTCAATACCTGCCGGTCGAGGTAGTTGACCGTGGTTGCAAAAAATAAAAGGGCGCAGATCGTCCAGCGGTATTTCCCGGTTTTTTCCATATTCATATAGCCTGTTTAAGATTTATTTCCTGCAATCGCTGATGATGGCCATCACCTTCTTTGTTTCTTCTATGAGAAGATCATATTGTTTATTGGCCATTACTTCCTTACTTACTAATTTGCTGCCCATCCCTACCGCACAAACACCCGCCTTGAACCAACCGGCTATATTTTCCCTGGTGGTATCCACGCCGCCTGTGGGCATAAACAGCAGTTTTGGAAAGATATCTTTTATCCCGCTTAAAAAAGACGGGCCCAGCATATTGCCCGGGAAGAGTTTAATGAACTTCAACCCGGCATTTTCAGCAGCTATAATTTCTGAGGGGGTCATACAGCCGGGTGCATAGAAAATATCATTCGCTACAGCATAGTCTGCCACTTCCTTTACAAACCCCGGACTAACCAGGAAGTCTGCACCCGCATTTACATAACCGGTTGCATGCTCCATATTCTTGATGGTGCCAACACCGAGTAACATGCCCGGCATTTCAGCATTCCGTACCGTAACCATTTTTTTGAAATTGTTCAGCGCTGCATCGCCGCGGTTGGTATACTCCACTGCCAGGATGCCTGCGCTGTGCAGGGCCCTGAGTGTTTCAATACTCACCGTTTCGTCGGCATTGAAATATAAAGGAAGAATTCCCTGCTTTATGATCGCATCTGTTATTTGCTGTGTTTTGCTCATGTCATTTATTTAAACCCCGGCATGGATGCAGGGGCAAGTCATTAAATCTTTACTTTGATCACCAGTTTTTTTATTTCTGCATCACCGATCATCGGTGCATGCACATCTTCGGGAAAGAAAATGGCGAATTGTCCATCTGTTAATTGAAAATACATGTCGGGACTTTCGGTATATAACTGTACATCCTTTTCGGGGTTATATCCTCCATTCTCCCTGCTGCATTTTTCGCGGGGCTTCCAGCCGATCTGTTCAACGCCATGGATGCAAAGCTGTATGTCGATGTGATTATTATGACATTCGAATTTTGCCACAGACGCTTCAGCTGTCATTCCCACCTTAGCAGAGAAAATTGCTTTCAGGTCATCGCCATCAATTTCGTATTTACCCATCTCAATACTATCCAGGTCAGCAGACCGGATATATTCAAATGCCTTAGCGAATAATGGATGGGTGCTGTAATATTTAGATGCGTTCTGTATAGTGTCTATGATCATGGTCTTTTATTTTAACGTTGAACCCTTCCACTGCCATCCCCTTTCACCAGGTCTTTTACATCACTTAATGTAGCGTGATTTAAATCACCGGGAATGGTATGTTTTAAAGCACTTGCCGCCACGCCAAATTCAGCAGCCTCGGGCATGGGCATGCCGGTTACAAGGCCGTAAATAAAGCCGCTTGCAAAGGAATCACCGCTTCCCACCCGGTCAACGATCCTCACTTCATATTTTTTGGTATGATAGAATTCCTTCCCGTCATATACCAGTGCACTCCAGCCATTGTCACTTGCGCTGTGGCTTTCACGCAGCGAAGAAGCGATGTATTTAAATCCGAATTTGTCTTTCATTTGTTTAAAAACGTCTTTGAAACCATCCAGGTTCAATTCCCCCTTGGTTACATCCGTATCTTTTGCTTTAAAGCCAAGGGTTGTATCCGCATCTTCTTCGTTGCCGATACAAACATCCACATACTGGCAGAGCCTGCTCATCACTTCTCTTGCCTTTTCCTTACTCCAGAGTTTTTTCCGGTAGTTGAGATCAATGCTGGTAGTGATGCCTTTTGCTTTAGCCGCTTTCAGCGCCGCTTCGGTCAATGCAGCGGCTTTATCACTCAATGCAGGTGTAATACCCGTGGTATGAAACCAGGCAGCGCCTTCCAGAATTTTGTCAAAATCAAATTCAGCAATATCCACATCTGCAATGGAAGCGCCCGCCCGGTCATACACCACCTGCGAGGCACGCATGGATGCACCTGTTTCTAAGAAATAGATGCCGAGCCTGTCACCGCCCCGGGCAATGAATTGGGTATCCACGCCGTACCGCCTCAAATGATTGATGGCTGACTGCCCAATGGGATTATTCGGGACCTTTGTTACAAAAGTTCCATGGAGCCCATAGTTACATAAAGCAGCGGCTACATTGGCCTCTCCGCCACCGTAGGTTATATCAAATGTATCGGCCTGTACAAAACGTTTAAAATCGGGCGTTGACAAACGCAACATGATCTCCCCGAGGGTTACAACTTTCTTGCTCATTTATTACTTGATTTTTATTGTTTAAAATTTAAAGTAGTTATTCGCATTGTGATAACAGATGTCTTCAATTATTTTTCCCACCTGTGCAATATCATCCGGCAATTCACCACTCTCCATTTCTTCTCCAAACAGGTTGCAAAGTATGCGCCTGAAATATTCGTGGCGTGGATAACTCATAAAACTCCGGCTGTCGGTAAGCATGCCAACAAATTTACTCAGCAGCCCCATGTTGGATAAGGCATTGATCTGTTTGATCATCCCGTCCTTCTGGTCGAGGAACCACCAGGCAGAACCAAACTGTATCTTGCCGGCCACCGAACCATCATTAAAGTTACCGATCATGGTAGCCATTAATTCATTATCGGCCGGGTTCAGGTTATACAGGATCGTCTTGGCCAGCTGGTCGGTCTCATCCAGTTTGTTTAAAAATTTTGACAGCGCCTTTGCCTGGCTGAAATCCCCGATGGAATCCCATCCCGTATCAGCGCCCAGTTGTTTCAGCATACGGGCATTGTTGTTTCGCAATGCACCCAAATGATATTGTTGCACCCATCCCTTCTCATGGTCCCATTTAGCAAATTCAACCAGCATCGCTGATCTGAATCTGAGGTTCTCAGAATACGTTATTTCTTTACCGCCCCTTAGTTTATCAAAGATGTTCTTTATTTCTGCATCGGTATAATCCTCTGCATATACCTGTTCCAGCCCGTGATCGGAAACAGAACAGCCATTGGCAGCAAAAAAGTCATGACGTTTCTTTAAAGCATCCAGGTAATCAGCATAAGAAGAAACAGAAACACCGGATACCTGCTGTACTTTATCTACATATGCATTGAACACTGCAACATCATCCACGTTCATGGCTTTATCGGGGCGATAGGCCGGCAATATCTTTATCTCAAATGCATCAGCCTTTATCTTTTGATGATGCTCCAATGAATCGGTCGGGTCGTCGGTTGTACAGAGCACTTTCACATTCATTTTACGCAGCAGGTTACGGACCGAATATCCGGCTGTTTGTAATTTAGCCGATGCTTCATCGTAAATGGCTTTGGCACTGCCGGCATTCAATATCGTATCTATTCCAAAATAGCGCTGCAGCTCCAGGTGTGTCCAGTGATAAAGGGGGTTGCGCATCGTATAGGGAACGGTAGCCGCCCATTTTTCAAACTTCTCGTAATCCGTTGCATTACCTGTACAATACTTTTCATTGATCCCGTTGGTACGCATGGCCCGCCACTTATAATGATCCCCGTACAGCCATATTTTTGTCAGGTTCTCAAAACTGACGTCATTGGCGATCTGGTCAGGAGGCAAATGATTGTGATAATCAATGATGGGCTGCAGCCTGGCAAAATCATTATATAATTGCTGAGCCGTTTTATTCTGAAGCAGGAAATTTTCGTCTAAGAATTTTTTCATCTTCTGTTTTTTTACCGCCAAGACGCTAAGTTTTGTAAAGCACCTGTATTTACTTTGCGTCTCCGTGTCTTAGCGGTTAATCTTTAGTTCTGTTTGGTCAATAATTACAAAGAAACCCCTCTCTTCCATGGAATAAAATCGTCTTGATTTAATAACACCGCTTTGGGTATCACTTCCCCGCTGGCGGCTTTGATGCAATATTCCAGGATATCTTCTCCCATCTGCTCGATCGTTTTGTCTCCTTCTATCACGGGCCCGCAATCAATATCGATGATGTCATTCATTCGTTTGGTAAGGTTACTGTTTGTGGAAACCTTGATCGTTGGGCAAACCGGGTTGCCGGTTGGTGTGCCCAGCCCGGTGGTGAATAAGATCAACGTGGCGCCACTGGCTGCTTTGCCGGTTGTTGCTTCCACATCATTACCCGGTGTACAAACCAGGTTCAAGCCAGGTTTAGTAGCAGGCTCTGTATAATCCAGCACATCCACTACCGGCGATGTACCCCCTTTTTTTGCTGCACCTGCACTTTTTATCGCATCGGTTATCAACCCATCTTTAATATTGCCCGGGGAAGGGTTCATGTGAAAACCCGATCCCACTTTCAACGCAGATTCATTATAACTGGTCATCAGGCTGATGAATTTCCTGGCAGCTGCTTCCTCTTTTGTACGGTCAATCAAGTTCTGCTCCACGCCACACAGTTCAGGAAATTCTGCCAGCAATATCCTCCCACCCAGGGCAACCACCAGGTCGCTGCAATAACCAACGGCCGGGTTTGCCGAGATACCGCTGAACCCATCGCTGCCGCCGCATTTTACCCCGATGCATAATTTGCTGAGTGGCGCCGGTCTTCTTTCCTGTTTATTTATTTCGATCAGGCCGCTGAAGGTTTTCTGAATGGCTTCGGCGATCAGTTGTTCTTCGCTTTGGGATTGCTGCTGTTCAAAAATATATAATGGCTTTTCGAAGTTTGGATTTAATTGCTTCAGGTCATTTACAAGATCCTGTACCTGCAGGTTCTGGCATCCCAGGCTCAATACGGTAACGCCCCCCACATTGGGATGATTGGCATATGCAGCCAGCAGTTTTCCCAGCACAGCAGCATCCTGCCGTATACCGCCACACCCTCCCTGGTGATTTAAAAATTTGATGCCATCCACATTTTTAAAATACCTCACCCCGGCCCTCTCCAAAGGAGAGGGAGGAGCCAGGTTCACAGATGAAATATCCTGTCCATTATTATAAGCCTCCAGTAATTTTTTTGTGTATTGCTTGTATTTATCTGTAACGGCATATCCCAATTCATTCTGCAAGGCTTCCCTTATCACATCCAGGTTGCGGTTCTCACAGAACACGGTGGGGATGAAGAGCCAGTAATTAGCCGTGCCCACTTCGCCGTTATTCCGGTGATAACCATTAAAGGTCCGGCCGGCAAATTTTGAAACATCCGGGGCCGTCCACTCATAATTCACTTTCCGGTAAGCAAAAGGTTCTGCTGCATGTTTCAGGTTACTGGTGGAAATGATGCCGCCTTTGGGAATATCCATTTGTGCTTTACCCACCAGTACGCCATACATGATCACAGAATCGCCTTTGGCAAGATCCGTGGTAACAAATTTATGTTTGGCAGGAATGTCGTTCTGCAGGATGAATTCTTCTGCATTAAAATTCAGGTTCTCCCCCTTCGACAGGTTTGTCAAAGCCACCAGTACATTATCCCCGGGGTGAACCTTTATTAATCTCTGCTTCATCGGTTATGCTATATTTTTTTTTGATTGCAGCGTATCCATTACCGCTGCCATACCCAGTTCTTCAATCGCATTTAATTTTTCCTGCACGGCTTCTGCGAACCCGGGCAGGGAAGACAGGTCCTGTCCCCAGAGAGCAGTATCCCGTAAAACGGAAACAGCCATCGATCTGGGTTTGGCGCTTTGCCATTTTTTGAAAAAGTAAAATGCCTTATCGTCCTGTATGGGATAGAAATTACCCCGGAGCCTGCCGTAATAATTTCCACCCTCTTCCTTTACCGCTTTCATAAAGTAAATATAAGCCGCAAATCCCGTTGCCATATTCCAGGGCACCGCATTGAACAATGAATAATAATTCAGCAATACCGGAACAACCCTCATCCGCATCTTGGATGAATACTGCATGGTTATGTTCAGCCACGGGTGGTTGATATACGGGTTACGGAACCGGTCGAGGCAATTGACAGAAAATTCATTTGTCTGCCCGGAAGTGGCCGGATACGGTATGGCCGGAGCAATCTCAGCCTGCATCAATGTGCTGATGAAATGCTGCACCTGCAGGTCATCCATGGCATTTTTGACCGTATCAATACCGGAAAGGAATGCCACGCCGCTGCTTAGCGTGTGTGTACCATTCAGCAGGCGTAATTTCAGTTCCCGGAACAGGTTGATGTCTTTGGCGATCACCACGCCCTTATCCGCCTGGGCAAAGGAAAGAACATCGGCTACTTCCTCGTCGCCTTCAATGGCCCAGAGCCGGTATACTTCACTCATGATAAGCAGTTCATCTGAATAGCCGAGCTTATTCTCAATTGCTTTCTTAAGATCTGCTTCCGGTTTCCCGGGAACGATCCGGTCAACGAGTGAATTACAAAACCGGTTCGCCTTCTCCAGCCAGTCAATAAAACTTCCGTCAAGGCCATTGAGATGTGCAAGTTCTATTACGATCGATTCCAGTTTCTTACCATTGTCAATGATCAGTTCGGTTGGCACGATCAACATGCCCGACTGCCTGCTTCCCTGGAAGGCTTTGTAGCGTTCGTATAAAAAAGCCAGCAACTTGCCGGGATAAGAGACCGGCGGGTGCCGGCGAATATCATCCTGTACCAGTTGTATGCCTACCTCGGTCGTATTGGAAATGATGATCTTCAATTGCGGGTTATGGGCACATTCCAATACTTTGTTCCATTCTGATCTTGCAGAAAGTACCCGGCTGATGGAAGCATTAATGATATCCTCCTCATATTTTTTTCCGTTTTCCACTCCACGCATACATACCGTATACAAGCCATCCTGTTTTTCAAACGCACTTGCATCCCCGCCATCGGTTGATTTGACCACCACGATCCTGCCATTGAATATCCCCTGCTTGTTAGCCTTGTCGATAAAATAATCGGGCAATCCGCGAAGCAACACCCCTGTTCCGAACTGCAGTACCTTCTCCGGCAGGTCAAACAGCGCTGCATCGGGAACCGGAGCATCCGTTGCACTTATATTCTTCAGGTTATATTTTGAGAGTAACATAATTAATATCGATCTCCTTTTAGTTCTTATTCAGTTTCCGCAGCCAGGCGGGGTATTCCGTTGCCAGCAACTTTGCCGCCCATGCTCCATACCAGGCATAACCTGTGCGCCGCTCATTCTCTACCTCGGTAATGGATCTTTTCCGTTCACTGTCACGCCCCGTGAAAAAAGGTTCATTCGTATTCATGTCGTAAAACCTGGCCCACAACAGGCCGGCGCTATCCGGTTGCAAAACCCTGTCGCGGCCGCTTTTTTCATTGGGTGCTTCTACATCCACATACTTATAACCGGTGATCTTCACTTTATTGAACCATTCCACCGCAGCATTTACCGCCTCAACAATGGCCGGTGATGGTTTTTCGATACGCATCAGGAAACGGACAATGCCAACGGATTCCATGCCACTAAGCGAAACCAGTTCAAATTTCCTTGCCATTTCCGGTTCCAATGTTTTGGCATTATACTGGGCACACCAGGCAGTCAGTTTCCCGTTTTGCTTCCATTGTGTTTTTAAGATACACTGAACGCCTTTTACAATGGCATCAACGCATTTATCAGCATACGCTGCATCAACAACGTCCATGTCGTTTACCTTATAAACAATATCGTATAATACATTCAGTACATTCATCATCGCATTATCGTTATACGTGACCTGGCTTCTATAACCGCTGAGATCCGGGTAGAACTGCGGCCAGCCACCATTGGCATATTGTGCCTTTAATAAATAATCAACGCCCCGTTGTGCAGCTTCCAGGAACCGTTTATCGCCTGTATTTTTAAACGCTTTGGCCAGGTACCTGATCTCTTTTGTGGTGGCGCCGTTGTCAATGCTGGCGTCAATGCCTTCACTATATCCTGCCTTCAACTCCTTCAGTTCATCCGTTGCCAACGTTCTTTTGTAATTAACCGCGGCCGCTTTGAATTGTTTTGGCCAGCCGCCGTTGCTGCGCTGGTAAAGCAGCATATTCTCCGCAACCGAATCCCGGATGATCCTTTCCCCAACAGCTTCATCCGTAATCCGTGGATCCATTTTAATTTCTTCCCCGGTTGGATCCCATTTATGATCATATACCCAGGGCACATTAAAATCATTGATGCCAAAACCGGCAGGCAGGTTATTTTTGTGCCAGGCATAATCGCCTCCTTCTTTCTTACAATTATAATAATACACTCTCCTGCCCCAAAGAATGGTATTATTGGTTGGCACCAGGTAAATATCGGCGTCTGCCATATTTTTTGCAAAACTGCAGTTGAGCAGGTAAAACTGTGCATCCCGGTGGTAACGTCCCAGTTTAAAATCATCATCACCCATGAATTTACAATTGACCAGGACAGTTTTTGATCTTTCATACCTGCTTCCGTCGTGCCAGATGGCAGCGTTCTTATCCCGGCAGATGAATGTGCAATTTTCGGCCAGCGCCCAACCCCGTGGACAATAAAAGTCAACCCCACCCTCCATGATACAGTCTTTGAAATAGAACATGCCGTTATCGGTGTTCCAGGGACTTACGGTATCGCCGCCATAGGCACGGAAGATGCAGTTCTTAACGATCAGCCTGGTCGTATTGAACGAACGTAAAGCCATCTGGTGCCCGTATGGCCTTATGGTCTTTGTTTTCCCGCTGTCGCTGGCACAGGCAATTGACCTTTCTTTCGTATTATCTTTTCCATAACTGTTGATGAAAGATAAATTCTCCAGGGAAATGTCACTCCCTTTCAGATTGAGGGTGGCTGTTCCATAATCGTCTTTATTATCGCAACGCCATTCATCCCTGGCCTGGGCAATGGTTACGATCGTTTTTTCAGGATCCTCCCCTTTCAACGTGATGAAGTCCTTATCAATGAATATTTTTTCCTTGTAGATTCCGTTCTTTATCAGAATAACACGCTGCTCTTTTGCAGCTGCCGGCAAACTGTTGATGGCTTCCTGTATAGACCTGAAATCCCCTGATCCATCCGGTGCAACGGTAATTTGTTTTTGAGCAAATACGGTTGTACCGGCAAAAAGAATTGCGGCGGCTACAAATAATATTTTTCCGTTGATCTTCATTATTTTTTTGCCTGGGTTAATAACCATTTCACCAGTTCATTGGCTGCCGGAAAATTCTGGTATTCAGCAGGTATCTTCCTTCCATCCAGGTATTCGTTGTACAGCCATGGATCACCCACCGCAAACACGGTTCCCTTACCGAACCGGGCCGTAGCCATGATCACATCTCCCTCCTGGCTTATTAATGCCTGTGCCGGTCTTTTAACCGCCAGGGTGCTTAATTCTTTCAGGTACATTTTTTTTGTCTTGCTGAAAACAGGATTTGCTGTTCTGTTATAAACGGCCCCCGTTTCAAACTCGCTGCCCTGAACCATATTACGGCTCTTATTGGTAAAGCGGATGCCGAATTTTTCCGGCAGCATATTAAAATGTTCCAGGTCGCAGTTGGAAGTATCATTGGCCATGATCAGTAAAACGCCCCCTTGTTTTACCCAATTGGCTATTTCCGTAGCCGATCTTTCATTCATATAGTTCGGGGTCTTCGTATCCTTTATTCCATCGGGGTCAACCAGGATGTAAACAGAAGCTCCTTTTAAATCAGCAACGGTTGGTGCAACATCCAATTCGCCTAATGTTGCTCCATAGGTTTGCCAGATATTTCCAAACAGGCTGAAGCCTCCATTCTCCGTATCATCCCAGGTATAATGTCTTCGGACATTTACACCATACCCGTTCTTCCTCCATTCATTGTTGAAATAATTATCCATCACCACTTTTTTCCCCATGCCGGGTTTTGGCATTGCAGCCATTTCCATCTCCACACTGCATAAAATAAAAGCGCCCATTCCTTTTGGATCATTCACTACAACCGGTTCACGCATGTAATATTCAAAACTGCCGTCACGATACGGTTTGCCACCCAGGCCGGAAACACTCACAGTCCCTTTTAAATTGGTTTGCCCATTGGCGTCCACTTCAATGAATTCTTTCAGGATGCCGGCATATCCTCTTTTCGCATTCTTAGAATAGGATGCCGGGATATATCCTTTGCGCACTGCTTTAGCAATGGTATACACCAGCATACAGGAGGCAGATGCTTCTTTATAATTCTTTTCCCGGTTGGGCAGATCAAGGATGTCGTACCATAAACCCGATCCTGCATCCTGTACGTTGGCTACGGCGGTCACAAAACGGTTCAGTATTTTAATGATCGAATCCCTGCCCGGGTGATTGGCCGGAAAATGATCCAGCACATCCACCATGGCCATGCCATACCAGCCCATGGCCCTGCCCCAGAAATGCGGAGAGCAGCCTGTTTCCTTATTGGCCCATTGCTGTTCTTTGCTTTCATCCCATCCATGATACAGCAAACCTGTCTTTGCATCACGGGTATGCCGCTCAATATTGATGAACTGCCGGGCAATATCATCAAACACCGTATCCTGCTTTGCCCATTTGGCGTACTCAGCATAAAAAGGCTGGCCCATGTACAACCCATCCAGCCATACCTGCCAGGGGTATATTTTCTTATGCCAGAACCCGCCTTCCTTTGTCCGCGGATGATCATTGAACTGGCTGCGGATATGATCGATCGCTTTTTTATATTTCTCCTTACCGGTGATATTGTATAACATCATCACCAGTTTGCCATTGTTGGTATGATCGATATTGAACTCATCCCGCCTATAATCTTTTATAGTTCCGTCCTCCCGTACATAATAATCCATGCTGTGCTGGATGTACCTGAAGTATGCCGCATCCCCATACAATTTCCAGATACCCCCGATCCCTTTCAGGATCACACCCTGGTCGTAGCTCCACCGGGCAGGATTGCCCGGTTTCACGGCAAACGAATCGGGCCAGGTACGCATGGCGGTCTGTGCCATTTGCTGTGAGTATGGTATTTGCTGCGCATTGGTTGCTGCAGCAACGATCAGTAACACACTTATGAAATACAGTTTTTTCATTTTCTTTTTTACCGGCATTTTATCTTTACTCAGTTTCACAGGCGTCGCACTCTTGTACATTTGTTCTTTATTCATCTTTTTTACTTCACCCTCCTTCTCCCTCTCCTTTGGAGAGGGGCTGGGGTGAGGTTAATTTTTCTTTGCTTTTGTTTTTTTCTTCTTTTCTTCAACAACCGGTTGTTGCATCCAGTTTACTACCGCATCTGCAGAACCAAAACCGGCTATCAATTTCTGCTTTGCCTTTGCTGCATCGGTATTGATGATACTGATGTTCTTTGTCCGGTCGCCCTGCACCATGGCCAGTACATCAGCGCTGTCTTTGAATTTCAACCCATCCATGGTAATGCTGTCGCTGTTCAATACATACGCCACCGGGTTCGTATTCCTGCTGATCATGGTTATGTTCTTCAGGTTGATGTTGTTGGCCTCCTGTATATCTATCCCTTCATTGGCCTGCAATACGGCATTCTCGATCCAGATATTTTTAATGTGCATCTCCGGGATACCACGCACAAAGATCCCTTTGGCAGCTCCATTGCAGGTGATGTGGCGGAAAAAGAAATTACGGAACTGCGGTGTCGTTTCATCCACCGGCTTGAATTCAACCTTCGGGGGTTCTCTTTTCTCGCCGGCAAGTACCACCGGGTCCTTTGCCATATAGTACATATCAAACAGGATGGCTTCGGCAGGAATATCCTTCATGTTCACATTGTTCACATAAACATTTTCCACCACACCGCCTCTTCCCCGGGTGGTTTTAAACCGCAAGCCGATGTCGCTTCCAATAAATGTGCAGTTGCTCACAAAAAGGTTCTTTGCCCCCCCACTCATTTCACTGCCCACCACAAAGCCGCCATGTGAATGATATACCGTGCAGTTATTAACGATGATATCCTGGGTGGGCATTCCTCTTTTTCTTCCTTCGGCATCACGGCCGCTTTTGATACAGATGCCATCATCGCCGGTATCGAAGCTGCAGTCTTCCACCAGGGCATTCTTACAACTCTCCAGGTCAAGGGCATCGGTATTGGTGCCATACCAGGGATTCTTGACTTTCAGGTTCTTTATTGTGATGTGCTCACTCATCATCAGGTGGGTGGTCCAGGCGGGAGAGTTCTCAAAAGTCACCCCTTCGATCAGTATGTTCCTGCATTGATAGATACGGATCATGTTCGGCCGCAGGTAATCTTTCACTTCTTCAAAATCTTTCAACGTTTTTCCATCGGTAAGTTTACCGATGTTGTTTGTCAAAGAACCTTTCAATGCTTTTTCGGAAGAATACCACATTTTTTTATCGGCGGTGAGCACCCCGCCGAACTCTTTCAGGTGTTTCTTCCATTCACTTTCTGTTAATTTATCTTTTTTAACAGGCCGCCAGTAATACCCATTACCATTCATAATGCCCTTTCCGGTGATGGCAATGTTCTCTAAATTTTCGGCAACAAGCGGCGACTGGCACCTGGCCGCATCTACTCCTTCAAAAGAAGAAACAACTAATGGATATTGGTTAAAGTCGGGACTGAATATCACCAGGGCACCCTTGGCGAGGTGCAGGTTGATATTGCTTTTCATAATGACCGGACCGGTAACAAAGGAACCTCTTGGGATCAGAACGGTGCCTCCGCCCTGTTTGGCGCATTCTTCAATTGTTTTGTTGATGGCGGCAGAATTCAGTGTCATTCCATCTGCAATGGCGCCATAACGGAGGATATTGAATGTGTCTTTCTTAAAGTGCGGTGTATAGATCTTAGGCAGTTCGAAGGCAAACTTTTCTTTAAAGTCGGATGGCTTTAAATATTCTGCCAGCGGCAGGTTTTGTTCTTTGATGCCCTGGCAAACCAATGAAGCCACCGAAGCAGCGCCGTATTCACTGAAATGGGTATTATCTTCTGCTTTGCCCCTGTAATTCTTAAAGTGCCCGGGAGGAATGGTAAGAAAGAAACGTCTTGATCCCTCCACGCCTTCCTTCACGATCAGTGCTTCGCTGCTTTTATGCAGGTCGATCAAAGGCACATTCATCCGGGCAGCTACTTCCTTCACCACCACGGGATATTCGCCATGCTGGTCAATGAATTTACCCGTTGCATCAAACTTTCTCCGCATCACCGGGGTGATCAGTACCGGATTTGCTCCTTTACTCCTTACATCATTCACAAAACGGATCAGGTTTTGTTTATACAACGTGTGTGCCGGTGCAGAACGGTTACTGTCTTCCGCTTTCTGATCGTTGTGCCCGAACTGGATCATCACATAATCACCCGCCTTCAACCGGCTCATCACCGTATCCCAGCGGTGTTCATTGATGAAACTTTTGGTGCTCCTTCCGTTCACCGCGTGGTTCTGTACCTCGATCTCATCGGTCATGTATTTTGGAAAGAACTGCCCCCAGCCCCTTTCCGGGTTATCATCCAGCGGTTTATTGGCCATGGTGCTGTCGCCAATTAAAAAAACCGTTACTTTTCTTTCGGGTAAGAAAAAAGAAAAGCCGCTGATGACAAGAGATACTATGATTATGTATTTTTTCATTTGACCTCACCCTCATTCCCTCTCCCTTTGGAGAGGGAGGCCAGGCTTTATTTTATTAATTAAACATTTGTTTTTACTTTTCATCATTGTTAACTTCTTCATCACTAATTCTAACAACCATTCTTTTTCAGCGATTTATTCTTCGTACTGATCTCCTCCATTTCCCCTTCAGGGGATAGGGGCTTTTATTTTAATTTATTTATATCAACCATGTCCATATCCGCATAATCCTGGTTCTCACCGGCCATGCCCCAGATAAATCCGTAATTGCTGGTACCGCATCCGCTGTGGATGCTCCAGGGCGGCGATATGATGGCCTCGTCATTGCTTACCACCAGGTGTTTTGTCCGGGTTGGCTCTCCCATCAGGTGGATCACTTTCTGGTCTTTCGGTATGTCGAAATAGAAATAGGCTTCCATCCGGCGGTCATGTACATGCGTGGGCATCGTATTCCACACGCTCCCTTCCTTTAAAATGGTCAGGCCCATCACCAATTGGCAGCTTTTAATTCCTGCAGCATGGATGTATTTATAAATGGTGCGCTGGTTGGCGGTTGCTATGGCTCCCATTTCCACGGGCATTGCTTTTTCCTTTTTCATCAGCCTTGTTGCATAAACGTGATGGGCAGGAGCAGATAATAAATAGAATTTTGCGGGACTGTCCTTCTTTTTGCTTTTGAAAGAAATTTTTTCACTGCCCCTTCCAACATACAGGCAATCGAGTTTGTTTATGTCGTAGACTTTCCCGTTCACTTTTATTTCTCCGTCGCCACCCACATTGATGATGCCGAGTTCCCTTCTTTCCAGAAAATATTTTGCTTTCAGCGCCTCGTAGGTCGGCAATGCAACAGTTCTGCTGACCGGCATCACACCCCCGATGATCATCCGGTCGTAGTGAGAATAGACCAGTGTCAATACATCTTCCTGCATCAATGATGTGATCAGGAAATTACTCCGTAATTCTTCAGTCGTCATCGTACTTACTTCCTTAGCGCTGTTGTGAAATCTTATTTGCATTTTTTACCTCACCCTCATTCCCTCTCCAGAGGAGAGGGAGGCCGGGCTTCATTTTATTAGTTAAACATTTGTTTTTTACTTTTCATCATCATTGCCTTATTCATCATTAACCCTATCAACAATTCCATTTTGCCATTACCCTTCGCATTAATCTCCGCCTTTATCTTCGGGTTCCCTCTCCCCCAGGAGAGGGGTTGGGGTGAGGTATTTGAATTCTACCTCCCCATCCATCCGCCATCCACCGTAATAATGGTCCCGTTCATATAATCGCTGGCGGCGCTGGCCAAAAAAACGGTCACGCCTTTAAAGTCATCCGGCTGGCCCCAACGGCTGGCAGGTATCCTGCTTAAAATAGATTGGCTTCTGTCCGGGTCATTCCGCAATGCTTCGGTATTATCCGTGGCTATATAACCCGGTGCGATCCCATTCACATTGATCCCTTTGGAAGCCCATTCATTGGCAAAGGCCTTTATCAGGCTGGCGATGGCACCTTTGCTTGCTGCATACCCGGGCACATTTATACCGCCCTGGAAACTCAACAATGAAGCAGTAAAAATGATCTTGCCGCTTCCCTGTTGTATCATTTTTTTACCGACCTCCCTTGTAAGTATGAATTGAGCATCGAGGTTCACGGCAATCACTTTATCCCAGAACTCATCACTGTGTTCTGCTGCCGGGCCACGGAGGATCATCCCCGCGTTATTCACCAGGATGTCAATGCGCTCATTTTCTGCAGTAACTTTCTGAATAAAATCCCTGAGCGATGCCCGGTCGCTGAAATCACATTGATAAGGCCTGAATGATCTTCCGAGTGAAGTAATGTCTTTTTCAATGTCACTGCCGGAGAGGGGCATATTTGCAGAAACGCCAATAACATCAGCCCCTGCCTCTGCGAGGCCAATGGCCATGGCTTTGCCGATGCCTTTGTTACAGCCGGTAACTAAAGCGGTCTTGTCAGTAAGGGTAAAAAGGTCAAATATTTTCATTACAACCAATCGTTATAGCATATCAATTTTACCAAAATAATCTCAGGTTAAAGAGCAATAAAACAGGTTTATTTACGCAATCGTTCCCGATAACGATACCGGTTTTCCGGAGGGGTTTTTTACCCCCCTTTCCTATTGGATCTTCACTGCCTGGCGGGCCAGCAGGATCCAATGTCCATGCTGCTTTTGCCATACCTGCAATACGGACAAATGTACTTCACCGGGCTTCCCGTTGTCATTGGTAACCGCATTGAATCTATGCCGTACAATGGCCGTATTCTTACTCACCGAAATGGTCTGTTCCGGGAGTTCCAGTGTTACAAAATCACTCTTGCCGGAAATGATCTTCCGGATGAATACTCCCTTGTCATCTATATGCCCGCTGGAATGACCGTAACTCAGTTTTTCCGAACTGAGTTTATCCCGCATGGCTGAATCTGCATCCACCCTTGCCTTGCGCATCTGTTCAACAGCATCTGCAACCGCAATTTCCTGTTTGCTTTGTGCTTTTGCAGTGCTTAAGATGGTAACTGATATAAAGAGGATCGTGATGATCTTTTTCATTGATATGATTTTAGTACCTGTTTGCCATCGGCACCAGGTCGGTTAATTCAGAAATCTTTACCGGTCGTTTCTGCCGGATGCTTTCCCGGGCAGCAATACCGATCAATACCGACATCGCCCCATCCCTGGTCCCGGCCATTACATGATGCGGATCATCGGTTGGGTCAACAAATATCCTCCGCTGCATCCGCTGGTCTCCACCACCATGCCCGCCCTTGATCTTTGGCGTGGTGAATATTTCATAGTTCTTTTCAAAATTGTCCATCACCATGATCTCCCTGAACTCACCGGCAATGGCATCATCGGCATTACTCATCTCCATGGCATGGCGGCTGGCCTGGTCATCGGGCAATTTTTGCAGGTAAGGAATATCCTCCCATGTTTCGATCCTGCCTTTCATGCCATTGAATGCGATCTGCCAGCCTTCATACGGCGAATAGGTAGTGAGTGAATAATTAGCGGTAACGCCGTTTGCATAAATGATCTGCGCCGACATCTTATCGTAGATATCTATTTCATTGCTCCATACACAACCGTCTCTTATATAGCCATCGTGCTGTTCGTTCTTTACATAAAGATCCACGAGCCGCTGGTCTTTGCTGATGTCCCAATAAAATTTACAATTGCCCTTGTGCTCGCATCCCCGGCATTTCGTTCCCCTGAATGAATTATTCTTTCCATAATGCTCCAGGCTTCCGTATGCCGATACTTCCACCGGTTCCGAATTCAGCCACCAGTTCAGCAGGTCGAAATGGTGGGTGGCTTTATGCACCCACAAGGAACCGCTTTTTGCCATGCGGCCATGCCACCTGCGGAAATAATCCGACCCATGGTATACATTCAGGTACCAGTTAAAATCAACCGATGTGATCCTGCCAACCCGTTCCTTTGCCAGCAATTCCTTCAATTGCATGTTGTGCACGCTGTGGCGGTAGTTGAATGCAACCGTTACCCGCTTCCCTGATCTTTTTTCTGCATCCAGTATCCGTTTACACTTCAACTCGTCGGTCGTCATTGGTTTTTCAGTGATCACATGAAAGCCTTTGTCAAGCGCTTTTACAATAAATTCATCGTGGGTGGCGTCCACCGTGGTTACAATGATATAATCCGCTTTCACCTTTTCCAGCATTTCGTCAAAACTGGTGAACGTGGGACAGTTTATTTTATAGACCTCTTTTGCATAAGCCACTCTTCCGGGGTTGATATCGCATAAGCCGGTGAACTCAACCACCGATCCAAAATTCTTCAGCAATTCCCTTCCCCAAAAACCCGAACCCCTGTGACCTGTACCAACCTGCGCCAGTTTTATCTTACCAGCAGCCGGCAATGCAAAACTTTCAAAAGGATGAAGCATCAGTGCTGCTCCCGTGGCGGCTGTATAACCAAGAAATTTTCTGCGTTCCATAATAACGAGTTTAGGTTTATACTGTTTAAAAAGTCTGATCCGCTAAGACGTTACAATCGTTTAAGACGTTACATTCGTTTAAGACGTTTCATTCGTTTAAAACGTTGCAATCGTTTAAGACGTTGCAATCGTTTGGGTCGTTACATGGTTAAACAGTGTTTGACGATGCAACGAATGCAAGGTCTTAAACGACTAAAGCGATTCAACCCTGAACCAATCCACATCCACGTATCCTGAATCATTTGTTTTGGCTGTACGGGTACAGAACAAGCCCAGTTTAGCGCCCACCCACCTGCCGGGCTTAGCTACCAGTTTCTCAATAAATGACGTATATGTTTTCCCGTCCTCGCTGAAACTGAATTCATACTCCCCCCCTTTTCTTACTTCCACCCGTATATAGATCTCATCCCCTTTCATCTTTTCTCCATCAATAAGAATTTCAGGTTTCCCTTTATCCGCATCATTGCACATGCTGAACGAGATATAATTCCCATCTGCTTTTTTTACTGCCGACAGGTAAGCATAATCAACACCAAAGATGATCATGCCGGCCTTCTCTCCTTCCAGTCTGGGTTTAAAAGAAAGCTTTGCGGTGGCTTTGAATTCTTCTGCCGGGAATTTCTGCATCAGCAGGTTGGGAACATTCCAGTAATTTTTACTGCTGTCGGCAACCTGTACGGAGAACAAGCGGAGCACTCCGTTAGCCGGAAAAGCCCAGGTTGGTTTTGGATTGGCCTGCCACTGCCATTGAAGGCCGATCTTTTTTTCGCTGAACTCATCCGAATCTGCAGGAGTTTGCACCGGATAGGTTTCCCCCACATTGGGTTTCTTATGAACCAACACCGGCTCACCGGTACCATCACCGTCCTTATCCATACCGATCACCGGCCAGTCGTTGATCCACTTCATGGGTTGCAGGTGAACAACCCGTCCATAGGCTTCCTTATCCTGGAAATGCAGGAACCAATCCTCCCCGGTTTGTGTGGCAACCCATGCGCCCTGGTGTGGGCCGTTCACCGTAGTGGTACCCTGGTCCATCACAACCCTTCTTTCGTAGGGGCCATAAATATTTTTTGAGCGGAGTATGGTCTGCCAGCCTGTACTTACCCCTCCCGCAGGGGCGAATATGTAATAGTATCCATTCCGCTTATAAAATTTAGGGCCTTCAATGGTGGGATCTTTATCATGCCCGTCATAAACGATCACGCCGTTATCGATCGTTCTTGTTGCTTCGGCATTCAGTTGCTTTACCACGATGATGCTTTTGATCCCTGCACGGCTTCCGGCATACGCATGAACGAGGTAAACGTTACCATCATCATCCCATAACGGGCAGGGATCGATCAATCCCTTTCCTCCTTCCACCAGGACCGGGTCGGTCCAGGGGCCAAGGATATTCTTTGACCGGGTGAGCCAGATACCGAAATCGGGATCGGGATAATAGATATAGAACTCATCTTTGTGATAACGGATGGAAGGCGCCCAAACCCCATTGCCATGCTGTACGTTGCTGAAATGTTCAAAAGGGAGTTGACGTTTTAATACATGCCCGATAAGGGACCAGTTCACGAGGTCTCTGGAATGAAATACCGGTAACCCTGGCACATGATTGAAACTGGATGAGATCATGTAATAATCATCCCCCACCCGTATTGCATCAGGATCGCTGTAGTCTGCATGAATGACCGGGTTCCTGTATGTACCGTTCCCGTTATCTGCAACCCAAACCCTGGAAACATTATTCTGTTGTGCACTTACAGCGGCGGTAATACAGCACATAAGAAGGATCGTTATTTTTTTCTTGTAAATCATCACAGGTCAATTATTTTTTTCTGCTGAGCGCTTTCAAAACATTTTTCAATGATACCGATCACGTTGCGGCCGTCTTCTGCGGTTACGGGAAGCGGCGCCCCGTTCCGCAATGCTTCATAAAGCAGTTTGTAATATTCGCCATAATTGCCCCGCTCCGTTGGTATCCTTTTCCGGATCGTTTCACCATTGATGATTGTATGCAGCAAACCCTGCTCTGTCTCCGGCTCCAAACCCCAACCGGGTATGGCAGGTGATGTATACTGCTTCAACAGGTTCTCCTGTACATCGGCCCGTGATTTGAGAAAAGAACCTTTGGTACCGTGTACCACATAGGAAGGTATGGGTTCTTTGACCAGGTAACCCGACTTCAGCCGTACCCGAAGCCGGTTGTACATTAACAGGATCTCCATATAATCATCCACTTTGCTGATGGGCCGCATGATCGCTATATCAGCAAATACAGCCGTTGGCATTCCGAACAATTGCAGGGCCTGGTCGATCAAATGCGGACCGAGGTCATAAAATATCCCTGCACCGGGACCGGGTGTTTCCTTATGAAGCTTGTAGCTGAGGTTCTCATCGTATCGGTCAAAATGAATTTCTGCTTCCACAATATCTCCCAGCAGCTTTTCTTCCACTACTTTCCGTACCGTTTTAAAATCGCTGTCCCAGCGGCGGTTCTGATAAACCGAGATCATCTTATTTCTTTCTTTTGCCAATGCCATCAGTTCATCACATTCAGTCACCGTATTGCAAAAGGGTTTCTCCACCACGATGTGCTTGCCGGCAAGCAGCGCTCTTTTGGCATAATCAAAATGGGTATAGTTGGGTGTATTAATGATCATCAGTTCGATGTTACCATCCGCCATCAGTTCATCAATGGTTGAATAGCTGGTCACTCCCGGATACCTTTCAGCTATTTCCTTATTGCTCCGTTCACAGGCGGCAACCAATTCATATCCCGGGTGCTGGTGAATGAAGGGAGCATGAAATAATTTACCCGACATACCGTAGGAACATATCCCTGTTTTTATCTTACTCATCATCGTTCTGTTTAGGTAAGGTAAAGTTGCTTAAAAATTTCAGCACATCATATTCCTTCATTTCCTCATCCGTCAACTGCCTTGCCCAGCTTACCCTTTTTGCAGCATCAGCCGAAGGGCCGTAGTTCTTGTACTCAGCATACCGGGTCGTTTTGTAATTGTCTGTATTATTCCAGTTGCTCCAGCCTTCGGGTTTTATATGGGGTCCGATATAACAGCGGATGTAAACCACTGCCGCATACGGCCTCCAGGGGCGGCCCAGGGAGACATTGTGCAGGGAAGTATCACCGGTGAGCACACAATCATTGAATACATAGCCCATTTTTTTTTCCGGCGGTGTGGAGGCAGCGGTAACATGCGAATTCTTTTTGCTGTGTATATGGCATTGCTCGAACCATACGGTGGCCGAACCAAAAATAAAATCCGTGGTACCCTCTATGTAACAATGCTGGTAATACTGCCTGCTTGTTGAGCTATTCGTGAACAGCACATCCTGGTTGCCGATGAAACGGCAGTTATTGAACATGGCCTTATCCCCGTTGCATTCAACCGCAACAGCCTGCCCGGCAGAAAACCCGGCGTCGTTCTGAAAGCTGATGTTGCTGGCAGTAAAATTATCCGCCAGTATCTTAAAACTCCACGATGTTCTTGTATTGATGGTATCGCCTTTGGGAGAAAGTTTGCCCGTATGATCATCATAGGTAAGAATGGTATTGAATTTATTCTCCCCGGTCAGCATAACAAAATTCTTTGTTGAATCCAGTAAAAGTTTCTCTTTATAAACACCTGCTTTGACAAAGATCGTTATTGGTTTCCTGTTATTGGCGGGAATGGCATCGAATGCAGCCTGCACGGTCCTGTAATCGCCGCTGCCATCCTTTGCCACGGTAAAAAAATATTTATACTGCTGCGGGTTTGCTGTTTGGGCAAAGGAATCCCATACTGCAACAGACAGGAACAGGACAGGAAAAAGAAATTTTATTAACCGCATCATGCATTTATTTATTGAAAACTTTCTTCAAAAAATCATCGATGTATTTTAACGTGGGCCCGAACCAGGGTTCGAACAAACAAAAGTGATGGGGGGAATTCTCAAAACTTCTCACTTCGGTATACGTGTTATACCCGTTCAGAACTTTTATATAATCTTCCCGGCCCGCATGCATCCGTTCCACGGAACTGTTAATGAATAATGTTGGCGGAGTTGTTTTACCTGCATGGGTCAATGGCGAAGCCTGTCTCCATAGTTCAGGGTTATCTTTCCGGGAAGCGCCAAACCAATTGGTGGCAGCGGATATTCGTTTGCTGTCATCCCCTTCGCCGCTTTCGGGGTGAACGAAAGACAGTGTGCCGTCAATATCCACAACGGCCTGCACATTGCTGCCGGAACCTGCGTTGCAGCCTGGTCCTTCAAAATCTGCATTCCCATTTGTTGTTCCCGTGAAAGCAGCCAGTTCGCCGCCCGCAGAAAAACCAAGCACGGCTATTTTATTTGTATCAATATCATATTTCTTCGCATTTTCTTTCACCCACCTTATTGCTGCTTTAATATCATGAACAGCCGCCGGGTACAAGGCTTCGGTAGACAGCCGGTATTCGGGGGTAAAGCAAACATAACCGAGATTGGCCAGGTACCGGGCTAATGGGTAATGCTGCGTGCGGCTACCGCTTCTCCATCCGCCACCATGAATAATGATGATGGTCGTTCGTTTCGCTCCTGCATTTCTCTCCGGGTAAAATGCATCCAGCACTAATTTTCTTCTACCTGTTTCGCAGTAGGTAATATCTCTTTTTTCTTTGACCGAAGGAGAATAAGATTCCTCAACTAATTTAGCATCCGGCCGGGTTTTAATAACCGAACGATACGCAGCATTTGTATTATAAGAAGTATCCGGCTTGCCGGTGAGGCCGGGCCATGACTGGGCAGCTGCATTGGTAAATGCAAAACAAACCACTGCTATGATGACAAGCTGTTTCATTTATTTTTTACAGGAGGAACAATGATCCTTTCCGCCAGTTCGAGTTTTAATTTCCGTATCTCTGCCAATACCAGTTCTGCCATCCGCCGGGCGCCGTATTCATTGAAATGGGTGTTGTCCTTTTGCCCGGCCGGGTAGTTGGGATGCTGCAGGGAATCCAGTTGCATGAAGAACATTTTTGAAAACTCCGGTCCAAAATGCTGCAACAGGTCACGGCTTCTTGCATCCAGGTCAATCACCCGTGCATTATACGCATTCCCAACTTCCCAGACTGCAGCCGAGTATTCTTTATGTGTTTCCTGTATCTTCCCTTCTTTATCAAACCGCATTCTCGTAACCGGGGTTATTAAAACCGGTATTGCCTTTTTTGCCCTTGTTTCTGTTATGAACCGGATGAGGTTATTCCTGTAATCCGGTACCGGCGTATAGCGGTCTTTATACTTTTCCTCTTTTGCTTCATCATTGTGGCCAAACTGGATCAGCACATAATCGCCTTCCCGCAAGCTGTCGGCAATGGGCTTCCAGTGGTTCTCTCCGATGAATGTCCGGGTGCTTCTTCCTCCCCTGGCCCGGTTGTCAACCTCTACCGAAGAATCAAAAAAATACCGGAATGGCATTCCCCAGCCGGTCAGCGGCGCCCTGTTCGTTTCATACGTACACATGGTTGAGTCACCGATGAGGTAAACCTTTATCTTCTTCTTACCGGGAAAGGTAAAAGCTGCCAGGAATAATAATGTCATGCCAGGTAACTTCAGCCGCATTTTCAAAAGATCATTTTTTAATGCTGTTTATATACACTTCAATGTTTGAATAATTCCCATCCAGTTTAAAGGCAGTTGCATCGCCGGCATCATCGGGGTTTAACCCATTCTTTTTTTCCCAGTCATCCGGCATGCCATCTTTATCGGTATCAGCAGGCGCAGGCAATGATCTCAATGCAGGCCAGGCATTCACAGTAAGTTCATAGGCGGTTCCATGGGAAAAGCCGCCCTGCACATCAATAAAGCCACCGGTCCCGTTCTTCACATCATTGATGATCCTTTCATCCAGCGTATCTCTGCCAGGTAATACAGCCCCCGCATTTTTCAAAACAAGTTGATACGCTTCTGCTGCTGATTCATTTTTTATTTCAACAGCCGGGAAAGCTTTATTCGATCTTGCTGTTGCTGCATCCGTTTCATTGCCGTTGTTCATAGCTACCCCAAGCCAGTTGTTCGCCGTTACTTCGGGTGACCCTGCCAGGTAATTACCATCAACATAAAATTTCCCAAAGGGAATAGAAGGAAGTTTATGATACGGGTTCACAATCCTTGTTTTTGCATTCCGGCTGGTGGATGGCCCTGGTTTATAATAATTGTTTACAATGTTATAATTGCCGCCTTCGCCTGCATACACATTATTTCCGCCCCAGTTGTAGATCACATTATTGCGGTAATCGCAATTCTCTTCCGTTGTGTTACGGATACCGTCGAATCGTGGCGTACGGTTATTGCAATGGGCAAACAGGTTGTGATGTGCCGATAAATGTTTTCCTCCCCATATGCCGCCAAAACCATGACGCTCATAATCGGTATCGCCGGTCTCAAAATGATAGGAGTAATTAAGTGGTTCGGAGATCAGGTTCCATTGCAGGGTAGTGCTGTCACCGGCATAAATTGAAAAGACCTCATCGGTACTCCAGCTTAAAGAGCAATGATCGATGATGATATTTTTTCTTCTTACGCCACCAAATGCATCATCCCCGCCGTTGCCATCCACCATCCCTCCCTGTTGATATTTATCACCCAACCGGAAGCGGAGGTATCTCACTATAATATTATCACCGCCTAAATTCACCGAGTTATCTGCTATACAAATTCCATCACCCGGAGCAGTCTGCCCGGCAATGGTCGCATCCCCTTTGATCGCAAGTTTTGTCTCCAGGCGAATGGTACCCGATACGGAAAAAACAATGATCCGTTTTTCCTTCGCTTCTGCGGCTTCCCGGAAACTGCCCGGGCCCTTATCGTTTAGATTGGTAACGATAAAAACCTTGCCGCCCCTGCCGCCGGTAGTGTATTTGCCAAACCCTTCTGCCCCGGGGAAAGCAATGGGCCTTTCAGCTGAGACCCGGGATGCGGTTGACCGGTTCTGCCCGCCACAGGAGGCCAGCAAAATGGCAGCACAGCATTTCCATATCAACAGCGGATATTTCATTCGTATTCTTAAATCATGGCTGAAATAAAATAAGGCTGCAATGAAGCAGCCATATTTTAAAAACAAAAACTAACATGAGAAAATCAATAATTCGGATTCTGCTTCAGTTGTCCCTGGTAAGAAGAAATGGTTGCCGCGTCAAACGGATACAATTCACTTTTACCCGGAACAAAGAAAGATGCAAAGCCCTGCCACAATGGTTTGCCGTCAATGGCGTTTGCTGTCAGATGTTGTGCCCAGTCAACCCTTGTCCAGCCGGTGGTTGGTGAAGGCACTTGTGTGGGCCTCCAGAAAGGTTGCGCTGTAAGCGCCGTATTTGTTCCTGCAAAAAACTGGATCTCTTCGCCTGCATTGCGCCAGTATATGTATTGCGGTACATTATTATAAGGAGCAACCCGGTCGCGTATCTGCTGGATCTTTGTCCTGGCTTCTGCAATTTTTGTTGCCAGCAGGTTCCAGCGCAGCAGGTCATAACGGCGGATGCCTTCGTGTCCGAATTCAAGGTATCGTTCATTTACAATGGCGTCAAAGAATCCGGCCTTGGTGGTTGGTGTTACACCGATCAGGCCTGTATTATTGCGATAGGCCCTTCTTCTCACTTCTTCAAATGCGGCAATGGCCTGGGCTGTAGGACCGCCGCTGATCTCATTCACTGCTTCTGCATACATCAGCAACACATCCGAGAAACGGATCATGGCCCAGTTGTATCCCACATTCAGTACCGTGCCCGGCAGCAGGGGTACACGCCAGTCGCGGCGGTATTTGCCGGTATTCAATTCGCCCAAACGGCGCTGTGTTTTTATGTTGGTTGAATTGGGTACCTGGTAATGCGTAACGGTCACATCACGCCTTGTATCCACCGAATCAAATGAATAGAAATAATTGGGCAATATGACAATACCTCCACCACCGGCTCCATAACGTGAAGCATTGCTGAGGTTGGGGCCGTCGTAATTGCCCATGCGGCTGTCGCTGTTGCCGTTACCGCCGCCGGCACCCACTTCAAATATGATCTCTCCGAACGGATCGTAGGTAAACGAGGTAACTTTTCTCCAGATATCCTCATAATTCGGATTGAGGGTATGCTGGTCTCTTCTTGCCATCATTTCTTCGCATTCCTGCTTGGCGATCTGGTAATAGTTAAGATAGTCAGACCTTCTTTCCATTACCCCGCTCTGCCTTAATGAATAACCGCCACGGAATAAGGACATCCGTGCCCTCAATGCCATGATCACCCCTTTTGTGATACGTTCATTCCGCGGGCCGGCGTCTGTTCTCCAGGGCACCAGGTCTTTCGCAACAGCGAGGTCTGCGATCAGTTTATCATAAACAGTATCCCTGTCTGATTTAGGGATGAATAAATTTTCCTGTTTGTAGGACGGGATCATCGGGGCAGGTACGTCGCCCCAGTTCAGCATCAGTTGAAATAAGAACTGTGCACGCAGGGTCAATGCCTCACCGTAAAGTCTCTTTAGTGTAGCCTGTTCCGTGGTTGTTCCGCTTGTATACTGCTTCATCAACGGGATCTGTTCAATGCACAGGTTCGCTTTTTCGAGCCCCCGGTACATCTGGCGGAAAGGATTTGCCAGCTCAGCATTTGTAAGTAATAACTGGTAGCGGCCCACCCCTCTTCTTCCGTTATCAATATTACCGCTCACTATACCTTCATCGGAATCGTATGGGTAATACATACTGATACGGATACCATACCCGTTGTCGCCCTGCAGTTCATCATACACCCCTACCACAGCAGTAAATGCATTGGACACATCCGAAAAAGCCTGCGGAATACTGTATTGAGATACAGGCTCCACCTCGGTGTATTTTTTACAACCGGCAGTAAACAATAATGCTATGAACATTATTGCAACGGTCAGGGATTGATAAATTTTATTTTTCATATTGAATCGTTTTTGTTTTTTAGAAAGTAACGTTTACACCAATCAGCCATGTTTTAGCCCGGGGATACGCCGCAAAGTCAACACCCGGGGTCAGCGGATCGCTTCTCCTGGCGGTCACATCCGGATCATACCCGGAATAATTGGTAATGGTAGCCAGGTTATTTACCGTTCCATAAACCCTGATATTGGAGATCTTGATCTTTGCCAGCAGGTTCTTAGGTATGGAATAACCAAGGGTGATGTTGTTGAACCGCAGGTAAGATCCATCTTCCACAGCCCATGAATGCAGCCACCAGCGCTGTACCCTTACCGGGCTCCATATTTTCGCATTGGCATTCAGGGCTGCCAGTTCTGCCGGATCTGTCACCACCTGTCCTGCTGCATTGATATTTGTCCACCGGTCCTTCATTGTATTCAGCATGTTCAGGTTGGCAAAAGCGCCGTCGGTCCATTCAATTTTGTTGGCATTGTAAATGTCATTGCCTACCACAAAGTTTACAAAAACAGAGAGGTCGAAATTCTTATAGCTTACCTGGTTTGTCCAGCCACCGGTAAATTTGGGGTTGGCATTCCCGATGACCTGCCTGTCCTTATCTGCCGTAATATTCCCGTCTCCATCCAGGTCTTTCCATTTAAGCATACCCGGTTGCGGGGTACCATAAACACCATTGAAAGCAATTCCCGGTTTAATGGTATAGGTCTTTGTTGTTGCATTGTAGTTAAAATCCTCCACGCCATAAAAACCTTCTGTCACAAATCCATACATCAGGCCAACCGGCTCGCCCACTTTCACTAAATAATCATCCACACCATCCGAGCCCTGCCATCCTGAATTTCTTGTCTGCTCCTGCAAGCCGCCCAGGCTTTCCACCCGGTTCCTGTTAAAGGCAATGTTGAAGTTCGAGTTCCAGGTGAGGTCTCTCTTTTGTACCGGTGTTGTGTTCAACTGGATCTCAACACCCCTGTTTGAAGTGGCGCCGATATTCTTAAGCTGGGAAGTATAACCGGTTGTAGGCGGGATGGCAACTGCAAGCAGCAGGTCCTTCGCTGAATTCTTATAATAATCTACGGTCAGTTGTACCCTGTTATTAAGCAGGGTCAGGTCAATACCATAGTTCTGTGTGGTATTCTTCTCCCATCTTAATTCGGGGTTAGATAAGGCAATGGGTGAAAAGCCGGGTAAGATCGAGTGATTGAATGCATACTGGCCGGTCACACCATACAACTGCTGGTAGAGCAGGTTGTCGATACGGTTATTACCTACCGATCCAAAGCCAATTCTTAATTTACCATCAATTAACCATTTCACATTTTCCATGAACTTTTCCCTGCTGAACCTCCAGGCCACCGAACCAGAAGGAAATACCAGTGTACCATTCTCGGAACTGAATTTGGAAGAACGGTCAGACCTTAAATTGAAGTTGGCAAGGTATTTATCATCATATGCATAACTGATCCTTCCAAAGAAGGAAGCGATCCGTGCAGGTGGTTGTTCAAATGAAGTGGGAAGCGGCTGGGCCGATCCGGTTGGTGCCGAACCAAGTCCCATGTTTGCCAATGCTTTCTCCGGGCTGATGTCTGCCGGGAAATAACGGGTCTCCATTGAATTCTGTTTGGAACGTGCATCCACCACTTCCTGGCCAACCAGCACCGTGATATCATGGTGCTTTTTAAAATTGGTAAGGGTATACTGCAGCGTGTTGGAATTACTGATGGTATAATTTTCCTGCTGGCCAATGGAAGCTACCGGCAGGGACGCAAAATTCCTTGCCGTGCCGGTAATTTTGCTGTAAAAAAGGTTGGACCGTATGTTGGCATTGTCGTACCCGATGGTTGTGCGGAAAGTAAGATTTTTCAGGATGTTATAGCTGGCATAACCGGTCAGGTATAATGCCTTGCTGTATTGCCTCCTGTATTCTGCATAGGTAAGGATCACGGGGTTGGTGGCACCGGAAGATGCCAGGTAATAGGCTTCATCAAAATCATCTATTCCAAAACCGGGTTTTTCCAGTTCAAATGGCCGGTAATTGATCGTATGCCGGAGACGGTTGGTTGCCCTTGTTCCACTATTGGTTGTTCCTATACCCTGGATCTCCTGGTCGAGGTAACGGGCCGTAAACCCTATCCGGAGCCTGTCGGTGGCCCGGTGATCGATCTTAAAGTTCACCAGTTTCCGTTTGAAACCGGATTCGATCTGTACCCCTTCTTCCTGGTTGGAAGTAAGGCTCAGGTTAAAGGTGGTTGACTGGTTTCCACCGCTTACACCAATATTATGTTGTGAAAATTTTGCTTTACGGCCAAATACCTTATCCTGCCAGTTCACAAAATTTACATTCTTATAATTCTGCAGTGTATCCCAGGTGGTTCCGTAGGTCTGTGCAAAACTTGCACTGTCGGTGGCATTGCCCCTGCTTCTTTCATATTGCCAAAGAACAAAATCATAAGGCTGCAACACATCCTGGAAATCGGATAACTGCCTGAACCCGTATGAGCCGTTATAGGTTACCTGTGTCTTACCGCTCCGGCCACCCTTGGTGGTTATGATCACAACACCATTGGCGCCCCGGGCACCATAAATGGCCGTGGTAGATGCATCTTTCAATACGTCCACGCTTTGAATATCCTGGGGAGAAAGCACAGAAAGCGCATTCTCAACCTGTACCCCATCCACAATATATAAAGGAGCGTTATCCTGTGTAATAGATCCACCGCCCCTTACCCGTACAATGATGTCTGCACCCGGTGCACCCTCTGATGAAACCAGTTGAACACCAGCCAGTTTCCCCTGTAAAGCCTCGGCAGCCGATGAAAGCGGGAAATCCTTTAACTCCTTTGATCCTACCGAGGAAACGGAACCCGTGAGGTCTTTTCTTTTAATGGATGAATAACCGATCACCACCACATCTTCCTGGGTGATCACTGCTTTCGTTAATTGTACCGTACCGGCATCCTCGCCGCTGACCGTAACGATCCTGGTCTCGAAACCAACAGAAGAAAGGACCAGGCTGGCAGTGCCGGTACCACCCATCACGATGGAGAAATTGCCATCCTTATCGGTCTGAACACCTTTACTGGCCCCTTTACCCGTTACGTTCACGCCGGTCACCGGGTTCCCCGATTCATCCACCACTTTGCCCCGGATGGTACGGTTCTGCGCCAGTAAGGTAAACGGGATAAAAAATGATACAATTAATAAAACGAGTAGTTTATTCATATAGCAGTATTTATAATTTCTTAAAAGTGAAAATCCAGCAATCTTTTTTGTTTCCGGTAGGGAACTTATTCGTATTTTCAGGGAGTACTGATGTCAATTCTACACAGATTATTTAATAATTTCCTGATTGGGAATTGATTTTTTTACGCAATCGTTGCCGGTAACGATTGCAGCAGGATGCCGGTCATTTAAAAAAATCTGCCTGGGGCTTTTTCGGGTTGGACCGGCTGCATAATTTTACCGGGCAAAGCCGGAGAAACAATAACAGAAAAATGTACGAACCCATCACCATTAAAGACATTGCCAAAGCACTTGGGTTATCTACGTCCACTGTATCCCGTGCCTTGCGTGGCAGCTACGAAATAAGTCCTGAGACAAAGAAGCTGGTGATCGAATATGCCGAACAATACAACTACCGGCCCAATCCCATTGCCCTCAGTTTAAAAGAAAGAAGAAGCCGTCCCATCGGCGTGGTGGTTTGCGAGATCGCCAACAACTTTTTCTCACAGGCCATCAATGGCATTGAATCCATTGCGTATAACCGTGGATACCATGTTATCATATCACAGAGCCATGAATCATACGACCGGGAAGTGGTGAACGTGGAGCACCTGGCATCCCGTTCCGTGGATGGTCTGCTGGTCTCCCTTTCTTCCGAAACAGAGCATATCGAACATTTTAAGAACCTGCATGAAAAAGGGTTCCCCATCGTGTTCTTTGACCGCATCACCGAAGAGATCGAGACCTTTAAAGTGGTGGTGGATAATTATAAAGGCGCTTATGATGCCACACAGCACCTGGTTGATTCAGGCTACACGAAGATCGCTCATGTAACAAGTTCCCAGCATTTATCCATTTCCAAGGAAAGACTGGATGGTTATAAAGCAGCGTTGGCTGATAACGGCATTTCCCTGAATGAATCGTATATCCGGTATTGCAATCACGGCGGCATGATCTATGCCGAACTGGAAGATGCGGTGAAGAGCCTGGTTCAGTTAAAAGACAGGCCCGATGCCATCTTCAGCGCCGGCGACCGGCTTACCATCAGCTGCCTGAATGCATTAAGATCGATCGGGTTAAAGATCCCGGATGATATTGCACTGGTGGGGTTTTCAAACTCCCCGTTGGCAGAACTGCTGAACCCCGCCCTATCTGTAGTAAAGCAACCGGCCTTTGAAATGGGACAGGTGGCCACCGAATTGCTCATCAAACTCATTGAAAGCAAACGGCCCGTGACCGAATTTGAAAAAGTGGTTTTACAGACAGAGATCTTTACCCGCGAATCATCGGCAGGCAAGGTCACTGAAAAGAAATCCAAAACAAAAAAAGCAGTATCCTGAATACAAACTCCCCGTTAAAACTGGAAATAAATGAACGAGCTGCTGCTCTCCTGGCTCCATATTAATAATATCAGCAGAACCGACCAGATAATGCCCAGCAACCACCAGGGCATTTTTTCAGCCACGGTCAGCACCCGGGTATTACGCATCATCCAGTGAAAGGCAACGATGCAGGCTACTATTCCAAGCACTTTTATTATGCTGAGCGTGGTCAGGTAAGCCTCTGCCTTGGGTACACTAGAGAACATGGACATCAGCAACTGCCAGGCCGAAGTAAAATCAGGCGCCCGGAAAAAGACCCAGGTCACATTGATGAAAAAGAACGTGATCATCGCATATATGAAATTGCGGAATGTCTTAGCCTTGAATTCTTTCGGGATCGTACCCAGTACACCTACTTCTGCAGATGGTACACCATGAATGGGAACCATTACCGGCTTTTTCCGGAAGTCCTGTATGATCTTTTCGCCCCACAAATACGCCCCATGCAATGCCCCCCATACCACAAAGGTCCAGTTGGCGCCATGCCATAACCCTCCCAGCAGCATGGTGATCATTAAGTTTATGTAGGTCCTGAATTTTCCATTACGGTTTCCGCCAAGCGGTATGTATAAATAATCCCGTAGCCATGCCGATAAGGTGATATGCCATCTTCTCCAGAAATCTGAAAAGCCGATGGCCGCATACGGGTATAAGAAATTATGGGGCAAAACGAAACCCAGGCATAACGCCACGCCGATGGCACAGGTGGAGTACCCGGCAAAGTCGCAGAATATCTGCCCCGAAAAAGCAAGCACGCCTGTCCAGGCATCCAGTGTTTTTAATGGAGCCCCGGGGCCAAAGATATCATTGGCAGTAGGTGCCAGCATGCTGTCGGCCAAAACCACTTTCATGAACAAACCAAGACTGATCAATAATAAACCCTGCATCAATTGATGCCTTGTTGCTTTACGTTCTGTTTCAAATTGCGGCACCAGTTGCGGCGGACGAACAATGGGCCCGGCAACCAGGTGCGGAAAGAAGGTAACGAACAATGAAAAGTCAAGCAGGGATTTAACCGGTTCGCTTTTCCTTTTATACATGTCAATGGTATAACACAGCGTGGTGAACGTATAGAAGGAGATACCTGCGGGCAGAATGATATTGGGCTTGGCCGGGTGATAATCCATCCCGAACAGGTTAACCAGGTGTGTAAAATTGTCTAATAAAAATGTTCCGTACTTGAAGAAGCAAAGCATGCCCAGGTTACCGATCAGGCTGAGCACAAGCAGTATTTTCCGTTTGTGTTTATTCTCCTGTGTGTACAATGCACGCCCCACAAAATAATCAACCACGGTAGAAAGCCAGAGCAACAGTATGAATGGCGGGTTCCATGCCGCATAAAAAACATAACTGGCCAGCAACAGGTTTATCTTTTTCACTTTCCACGAAAAGGGAAGGTTATGCAAAATGAGCATAACAATGAAAAAGGCAATAAAGGTATATGAGTTGAAAACCATGAGGCAGTTTGTTAATGGTTGAGAATTGGATTACAGTTGAACCGGTTTGGAAAACTTCCACCCCTTTTCTGCACTTAATATCTTGATAAAATGCTTTGTGAACACGATCGCATCAGGCTGGCTTAAAT